>CAVVCP010000001.1:0-460476 GCA_963746695.1 uncultured Solirubrobacterales bacterium
GGGACGGCGACCGCTTCGCCGAGGCCGTCCGGAGAGTAGCCGAGGGCGGCTCAGCGCTCGATCCCGAGGTCGTCTCACACATGCTCGGGCACCGGCGGGTCCACGCGCCGCTCGAACAACTGAGCCCACGCGAGCACGACGTGCTGGGCCTGATGGCCGAGGGACGCAGCAACCAGGCGATCGCCGATGCACTCGTGATCTCAGGGCGCGCGGTTGAGAAGCACGTGAGCAGCATCTTCACCAAACTCAACCTGCCGCCCGCGCCAGAGGACCATCGGCGCGTCCTCGCGGTACTGGCGTTCCTACGCAGCTAGCACGACGAAGCTGCCGCCCATGCCCGCGCGAGTTCGGCCGGCTGCCGCGCTTATGAGTTAAGTAAGTCGCGTGTTCGAGCGGTAACCAATTTGCCGCACGGGCGATACGTACTGCAGCAACACCAATCGCCCCGGCGTCGCCCGAACGACCCGCCGCATGGCCCAAACGAGAGATCGCCTTCGATGAGAAGCCCCAACCCCGACAACATCCTAAGCAGCGCCGAGGTCGAGCACCTAAAGCGGCTAGAAGCGATTGTGCAACGTGCTCTCGACGCCGACGCCGAAGTCGGGAACGCGTTCGCCGACATCAACGCCGCCTGGCTCTACCGTGGCACCCACCAGACATTCGAGGGCTACCTGCGCGACCGATGGGGCATTTGCGGCTCGCGCGGATACCAGCCCATCGAGACTGGTGGGACAGCAGACCAACCGTCGCCCGACGTAGACCCGCTGGTACCCGGGACAGAGTTGGAGGCCAGCAACCTGCTTCCGCGGCTCCGTTTGCTGCTGACCCAGTCGCGCGCCGCGATCGCGGACGTTGTGCACCAAGTCGAGGCGTGCGCCGTCGACCTTGACGACGACGCCCGCGAGCAGCTGCGAGACGACATTCTTGTCCTCGACGAGGAGTTCGCGACGCTCAAGGCGCTGCTCGTCGCACCAATCGACTGGGATGCCGAGCACGAGCGTCTGCTCGCCGGCGAGATCCCGCCGTTTGACGACGGCAACGTGTGACTAGCCCTGGAGTCGTGCATCGTCGCGTGTTCGCGATCTAGGTTCTGCGACGGATCGGAGCGCGAAGGCCGAGGTCCGGCACGTCCGAGTAACGGACGAGGGATCGTGGAGTTCTTACACAACTCATCGGAGCCACTTGAGCAAAGCTGCCGATACATGGACAGGTGTTCGAGACGGTCTTCAGACCGCTCGGGGCCATTGGCACCCCGAGACGGCAGACCGTCTGGCGGACCTCTGCGGGCAGCGCGCCGGCAGGTGGCCCAACCGCCACGCACGACGGCAGTGCCGGCGTATCGACTCGGTCGGGGTTTCAACCACAGACGCCTTTTGAGGCGTTCCTGAACCCAGATCCACCGGGCGGTGCGGCCCAGCGGATTGTGCCAGCAGAGGAACAACCGAATGAGTAAGACAAGTGCTGTACGTACGGCTGCGAGAGGCCATGGACGTTCTCACGACAGCGAGATGGCGGTGTCGCATGGCTTTCGCGCCTGCCCGGCCGGGGAGAAGAACGACCGGGATCCCGCGATCGCACAGGCGGTGACGCGGGCGAAGTCGGGCGACAAGGATGCCATCCGCTTCCTCTACCTCCGCTACAAGGACAACGTCTACGGCTACGTACTGAGCATCCTGCGCGATGCGCACGAGGCCGAGGACGTCACCCAGACCGTGTTCATAAAGCTGATCTCGGCGATCCACAAATACGAGCCTCGCCAGGTTCCGTTCACCGCGTGGATCCTCAAGGTGGCGCGCAACGTGGCCCTTGATTCGCTGCGTCAGCGTCGTCCGGTGCCCTGCGAAGAGGTCATCGAGAGCTCGCGTGCGGCTGATGACTTGAGCCACGACCGCCGGTGGGGACTCGAGCAGGCGCTCGAGACGCTGACCGAGGAGCACCGCGAGGTCGTCGTGCTGCGCCATCTGGTCGGCCTATCCCCGGGAGAGATCGCCGATCGCATGGGCCGCACCGAGTCCTCGATCCACGGGCTGCATCATCGAGCGCGCCTGGCTCTGCGCCGCGAGCTGATCCGGGGGGAGTGCGCCCCGACCACCCGCATGGCCAACCGCGGTGGCTGCGTGGCACCCGACTGAGGCACTAGGCCGGGTGCTGGCCGCTCGCGTGCCAGCACCCTGCATCGTTATCGCAAGTGCTCCGCGCGGTGCCGGTTCGGGGGAAGAGCGGCTGGTCTGGGTGTTCGTGCACCGTGAGCAAGGTCACGGCGACGGCTTGTTGTCGACCACGTCCACGTGGAACTCGACCTCGACGCGACGGTTCTTGCGTCGCCCCTCGGGGTCGTCGTGGCCGTTGCGCCGGTTCGGAGCGACGAAATGGGTCGCCCCGAGCCCGTGCGCGTCGATGTGTCCCTTCAGGCCCGGGTAGTGTTTCTCGAGGATCCCGCTGACGGCGTCGGCGCGCCGCTGGGACAGGCCGAGGTTGTAGGCGCCGGTGCCGATCGCGTCGGTGAAGCCGCGCACCTGGACCGGCTGGGAGAGGTCGGCCTTGGCGAGGCCCGGACCCATCTCCTTCTCCAGCTCGGCGATCACGCTCGCCTCGTCGGCCGGGTCGACCGCCGCGCTGTCGAACTGGAAGTGGAGCACCTCGTCGGGCAGCGTGACCACGTGGTGAGTCGGATCGGGTGCGGGCGGCGGCGGGGGCACCGGCGGGACGGCGCAATTGCCTCCCGGCGCCACTGCCGGATTACCCGGAGATGCCAGCGAGGGCATCGCCGGCCACTTGATGATGTCGCCGAGCGTCTTCGTGGGGTCGCGCTTGATCTGGTCCACCAACTGCTGCACCAGCGCCCGTGGGTGGATCAGCATCGGCAACGGGTAGTCGGGGATGACCAACGTCTCGGGCACCTTTCCCGGCAACGTGTCCAGAGTGGGCCCCGCATGGACGCGGATCCACTTGTCGATCTCCGGACGCAGGCTGGCCGTGATGCTTCCCCAGCGCCACTCCTCGAGCGCCACGTTGCGACCGGGCCCGACCGGCAGCGGCTGCGGGACGAAGTCGAGCACCTGCTGGTAGGGGCGAACGACCTGATCCTGCGGCAGCGCCGTCTTGGCCAGCCACTCCGCGAGGCTGACCGGACCCCATTGGGCCGCCATCTTGCGGCCGAGCTCGAACGCCCGGTCGACGTCCCACTTGGCGCGCCGGATCGCCTTCTCGGCCTCCTGCTTGTTGACCTCCGGATGCTCGTTCGGGTCGTCTTTCGGGCCCGGGGTGTAGTTGAGCTTTCCGTCGCCATACGCCTTCCAGGCAGTTGGGTGGGCGGCGCTCCGTACCCACACGCCCCGCTCGCCTTCGAGGTCGTGGATCGAACCGCTGACGGCGCCCGCGCCGGCCAGCGCCAGCTTTTCGCGCAGCTCGGCGTCCACGGCGGGCACGAACGAGGCGAGGATCAGAGTCGCTGCGAGCGCCTGGGAGTTCACGCTGACCTGGCTGGTGAGCCGCTCGACGATCGTCGCCTTCAGCCCCTCGAGCGCGCGTGCCGCGAAGCAGGTGCGGTACCAGTCGAGCATGGTCGAGCGCGGCGTGCGGATGTGACCGCCGGAGAAGCAGTCGGTCAGGAAGTGCTCGCCGAACGCCTCCCACGCATACGCGAGATCGGCTGTGCCACCGTGGACGCCCGCTTCGATCGCTTTGTCGAGAGCTGTGTCGTGGTGCCGCGACCACTCGCCGATCGCCTTGCCCGCATCGGGGAAGTGGGTGATGTTGTGCATCACAAGGTCGAGGTACTCCGAATCCTGGGCCTTGACGTCGGCGGGTGTCGCGGCCTCGGTCAGCTCCGGGGGCACCGATTTGAGCTCATCCTTGTCGAATGCGGCCCGCAGGCGGGTGCGCCTGGCCGGGTCGCGGCTGCCGTAGGCCAGCAGCTCGTCGATGCTTCCGATCTGGTCGCCGGCCAGGGCGATGATCTGGCCCCACGTGAGGGTGACTCCGCCGCCGATGCTGACCCGTTGCGAGCCCGTCGCCTCGTTGCCGAGTTGCTCGTGCTCGACCCCGATGAATCGCGCGAGCGTGCGCGGCGCCATTCCCCGTCGCCGGCCGGGCCCCACCCCGGGTAGGCGCCCGGCCCGGGCGAGCCGCGCCACCGCGGCATTGCCGACGGTCCGCTGAAGGGACAGCACATCGAGGTGCGGCCCGGACGCCCCGGGCACCGTGACCGCGTGCGGCGCGTCGAGCGCCGACTCAGATCCAGCTACGGCATCGACTCCGCGGTCGACCACTGTCCCCAACGTTGAAGGTCGCCAGAATTCCTCGCCGCAGCGTACCGCGGCGGCATGCCGATCGTCCAGCCGCGCGCTCGCCGGCTCGGCCGGATGCTGAGGTGCGAGTGTGCTGAACTACTCGGATGGCCAAACCCGAGCTCGAGTTCTTTGACACCGAGACGCTTCCGTGGCGCGACGTGGACGGTGAAGTCGGGGTTTCACAGCGGGTACTCGCCGAAGATGCAGACACGGGGAGCCTCACGCGACTTTTGCGCTGGGATCCCGGTCTGAGCACGTCAGCCGCCGGGCCGGTCGCGCACGAGTACTTCGAGGAGGTGCTAGTCCTATCCGGTTCGCTGCACGACCTCAGACTCAACCAGACGTTCAGCGCCGGCTACTACGCGTGTCGGCCGCCCGGCATGCTCCACGGCCCGTGGGAAAGCGCCGAGGGGTGCATCATGCTCGAGACGCGCTACGAGCACTAACGGCCGAGGTGAGCCGGATCCACGCTTCGGCGCGCTGCCTCCGAGTCGAGGGTCGACGTGCGCGTCGGACGGTAAAGCGAGAGCGTCGTGACCAGCCGGCTCGGCGATGAGTTTCGCCGCGTGCGAGAGTCTGATGGGTCATGTTGAGAGAGTTCAACGCCCAACTTCAGAAGGGTGACAACCCAGGTGCATGGACGTGCGTGGTCATGGACGATGTGCCCGAGCTGTTTGGTACCCGCGGGCTGGTGAAGATCCGAGGCGCCATCGATGGCGAGCCGTTCACCGGCGCGCTGATGGCGCAGGGCGACGGCACGCACAGACTGCCGGTCAAGGCGGCGCTGCGGAAGTCGATCGGCAAGGGGGCCGGCGAAACCGTCCACGTTCGGATCGACGAGCGGATCGGCTAGGCCACGCCGCCGCATCCGCTGCGCCGCAAACGCGGGATGGCGTCCCGCCGGCAGCCCCGCGGACGGGTCAAAGCGCGCCGGCTGGGGCGCTCTGCCTCGCGCCGCTGTTCTCCAGCGCCTCGGCGGCGCGTCGCAGATAGCGCGTCGCGCGCCATTTAGCGGCAGGCCCCAGGAACCGTGCCAGCTCCCGGCCGTCGGTCAGTTGGACGGACCAGCCGCAGCGGATTTGTCTGATCGTCATTCGTAGGGCGTTCATCAGGGTGTCTCCGATGCCTTCATCTGTCGTGCCGAACTTGCTTGAGTAATCAATGGTACGCCTCGCGGGTCACGGGCTTGACGAGATCCCGAACGACGTAGGCGAGGCGCTCCTGGAGGCGCAGGATCAGGCGCTTGCGCTCGGCGAGGTCCTCGGATGCGGCACCCTCTCACTTCGAGGCGCCGCAGTTCCGCGACCTGACCGCGCAGGTGGGCGATCAGTCGATCAAGGGTCCGCTGGTCGGTCATGACCCCGCCTCCAGCGCGGGCTCGAGCGCCGGACGCGGCTTCGGGCTCGGCTCGGCCTCGATCGCGACGCGGGGGAGCCGTCCGTCGAGCCAGCGCGGCAGCGCCCAGGTGGTCCGGCCGAGGAGCTGAAGGACGGCGGGCAGCAGGAGCATCCTGACCACGAGCGCATCCAGCAAGACGGCGCTCGCCATCGCAAGTCCGAACATCTCGAGCACCCGGTCTCCGCTGATCGCAAACGCGCCGAACACGGCGACCATCACCGCGGCCGCGGCCGTGATCACCCGGCCGGTGTGGGCAAGGCCTTCGCGGACGGCCGCACTGGCGTCACGCCGGGCCTGCCATTCCTCGTGCACGCGCGAGACGAGGAAGACCTCGTAGTCCATCGACAGGCCGAACACGATCGCGAACGTGAGGACGGGGATGAACGCGTCGATCGGGCCGGGCTGGCCGCCGAGCCAGCCCCGTTCGAACACCGCCTGGATGATCCCGAGCGAGGCCCCGATCGAGAGCAGGTTCATCAACGCGGCCTGTACGGGGATCACGAGCGACCGGAAGACCACGAGCAGCAGCAGCGCCGCCAGCGCGACCACGACTCCGATGAACAGCGGGAGCTTCGCTGCGAGGACGTGGGAGAAATCGACCTGCGCCGCCGTGGCGCCACCGACGTACACGCGGGCTCCGGTGCTGCGCTCGATCGGTGGGATCACCTCGTTGCGGAGCCGCGTCACCAGGCTGGATGTCTGGGCACTCTGCGGCGACGTCGTCGGATAGGCCACGACCGCGGCCGTCGTCCCCGTGGCGTTGAGCCGCGGAGGTGCGACGGACACGATGCCGGGGGTGGTGCGCAACGCGTGCGTCAGCTCGTCGACCGCAGCGGAGTCGTTCGCCTGCGGGAGCGCCACCGCCATCTGAAGTGGGCCGTTGAAGCCGGGGCCGAATCCCTTGGCGAGGAGATCGAACGCCTGGCGGGTCGTCTGGTTTGCCGGGTCGTTGCCGGCGTCGCTGGACGCGAGCCGGAGCCCGAGCGCGGGCGCGGCAAGGGCCAACATGATCGCGGTGGCGGCGATCGCGGTAACGGCCGGGCGCCGCTGGACCCGCTCCACCCACCGGAGCCAGAACCCGGGCCTCGCTCCGTCGGCTCCGCGGACCTCCCGACGTCTTCCGACCTCGCCGACCCGCCGTCCGATCAGGCTGAGGAACGCGGGCAGCAGGGTGAGCGAGGCCGCGAGTACGAGCACCACACCCATCGCAGCGGCCACCGCGGCGCCGTTGAGCAGGCTTACGCCGAGCGCGAACATCCCAAGCAGCGCGATCACGACGGTGGCGCCGGCAAACAGAACGGCGCGGCCGGAGGTGTTGAGCGCCGCCTCGACGGCCTGCTCCACGTCGCCGCCGTTCCCTCGGTAGTTCTCGCGGAAGCGCGTGACGATGAACAGCGCGTAGTCGACGCCGACGCCGAGCCCGATCATCAGCGCCAGCTCGGTGGCGAAGCTCGGCATGTCGATCACGTGGCTCGCGAGGTTGATCACCCCAATCCCGGCGCCCAGGCCGAAGAGCGCGGTCGCGATCGGAAGGCCCATGGCAGTGAACGACCCGAAGCTGATCAGGAGGATCAAGATCGCGGCCGCGATCCCGACGACCGTCGCGAATCCAAGTGATGCCTGCTGCGCCTGCTCGATCGCCTGACCGCCGAGCTGGACATCGAGCGTCGCCGAGCGCGCCGACTCGGCCGTGGTGATCACTTTGTCGACCGCTGCCTTGGGGAGCGCGTTGGCGGTCTCGTCGAAGTTCACCGTGGCGAACGCGATCTTCCCGTCAGCCGGAGATCGCGTTCTGGCCCGCGGCATATGGGCTGACCACGCTCGTGACGTGGGGGAGGCCGCCGACGCGCTTCAGCGTCGCCGCGATCGCCGTGCGATCGGCCGAATCCGTGAGCTTGCCGGTCTTGGCGTGGAACACGATCTGGTCGGCGTCCCCCGCCTGGGCGGGAAAGTGGCTGTGCAGCAGATCCACGGCCTGCTGCGAGTTCGTCCCCGGGAGCGTGAAGCTGCTCGCCGTCTTGTTTCCGACCGAATTCGAGACCGCGAAGATCCCAACCGCGGCAACGATCCAGGCCACCACGACCGTGCGTCGGTGCCTCATTGTCCAGCGAGCGATGTTGACCATATTCTGCTCCAACTTCATGGGTAGCAATTTTGCAAGCGATGCATTTGTATACCGCCTGCAACAGAAAGTCAACACTCATTGCAAAATTTCCATCTGTGAAGGTTTACTGATAACCTTGGCGTCGATGAGCTCGCTCGACACCACTCCTCCGAAGCTGGGCCTGCGCGAGCGCAAGAAGCAGCAGACCCGCGACACGATCGCCGGCGCCGCGTTGCGGCTGTTCGCCGAGCGCGGCTACGACGAGACCACGCTCGCCGAGATCGCCGAGGCGGCGGACGTCGCGCCCCGGACGATCTTCGCCTACTTCGAGAGCAAGGAGGACATCCTGTTCTCCGCCGAGAGCATGTTCCTGGGCGAGCTGAAGCGGAGGCTCGACGAGCGGCCGGCGGGCGCGACGACCGTCGACGCGATCCGCGACTTCCTCGGGTGCATGGAGTCTCCGGACGAGGAGGCGAAGCTCCGCAAGAACGTCATCAGGGCCAATCCCGCGCTCCAGATGAAGATGCGCGCGCGCCACGTCGAGCTCGAGCCGATGCTCGCCGAATCGATCGCGCGGGATCTCGGCACCGAGCCCGACGACATTCGTCCGCTCCTGATCGCGGCCTCGATGACGGCCGCCTTCATGTCCGTCCGCGACCGGTTCTTCGAAGCGGAGTCAGGCGGCGAGCCGGTCACCCACGAGCAGAGCATGGCGATCCTCGACGAGGTGCTCGAGTTCCTGCGCGGCGGACTCGAGGCGATCCAGCGCGACTGACGTCGCGGGCGGGCGTGTGAGATCGGGAACGGTGCCTTCGGGAGCGTCGGTGCCCTGATTGCGACGGTTCGCAGCGGATCGTGGTTCCGGGTCCGGTGATATGTCAGCTTCGGTCGCAGGCCGCCTCGTGAAGGAGGAAGAATCGGATCATCTCGGCCGAGGCGTCGGGGCCCTCCGGATCGGTGTAGGACCCGGCGGGATTGCCGCCATACCACGCGTGCCCGCCACCGTGGACGATCAAGGACTCAGCGACGGCGACACCGTCGTTGTTGTTGTAGATCGTGCGGGTGTACGGCCGGCCGCCGTCGGCGCGTGCGACTACCGGACCGTGCTGGCTTGCGATGTCCCCGGCGGCGAGCCGGCAGCCGATGAGCTTCTCGGCGTTTGCAGGAGCCACGATCGTGTCTTTATCGCCGTGGATGACGATCAGCGGCACCGTCCCGGTTGCGGTCGGTGTTCCCCCGGTTCGCATGGCCGCGAAGGCGGATCCGACGTCGTGCGCGGCACGGTAGCCGAGGCCCGAGTGCACGCCCACCGCGGCATAGAGGTCGGGGTAGGTCGCAGCCATGACCGCGGCCATCGCGCCGCCGGCGGACAGCCCGGCGATGTAGACCCGAGCCGGATCGACCGCCAGGTCGCGCATGACTTGACGGGTGATGCCGGCGATGATCGCTGGCTCGCCGGAGCCGGTGCGCTGGTCGGTCGGTGAGAACCAGTTCCAGTAGCGGCCGTGGCTAGCCGCTCTGGACTGCTCCGGGTAGGCGACCAATAAGGTGTGGCGGTCGGCCAGCTCGTTCATGCGCGTGCCGGCCGCGAAGTCGATCGCGTTCTGTGTGCCGCCGTGGAGCATGACGACGAGAGGGACGGGATCGCCGCAATAGCCGGCGGGAACGTAGAGGTCGTAGCTGCGCGTCCCGGCGGTTTCGGTGTGGCGCCGGCGACGGCTCTCACCGCCGGAGTCAGCGCGAGCGGGCCTCTCTGCACGAGAGCGAGCCGCCGCTCTGGGTCCGGATAACTCGGTGACAGCGAGGTGTGGTCGGCGAGACCGCTTGGCATTGACGCGGTCGGCCAGATCCTCCGCGCCGGTCGCTCCGGGTTGCGGTCCGCCAGCTTTGCCCGCCAGACCGTGCTGCAACACCGACGTGGCCTCCGCCAACTGCCCCGCGCGCGTGAGCCGGAGCGCCTTGCCCATCGTCGTATCCCAACTGTCGCTCATCCATGCCCTTCAGACTCGTGGTTGGTCACAATCAAATAGATCGGTTCGGACCCGACCGGCCAGCGCGATCGCACGTGCGGAGCCGCAGAGTGCGGCATCGGCTAGGTGGTACGCGACGCGAGCGCGGCCTTCACCGCCTCCGGCGCCCGAAACGCCCCGAGAACCTCAACCGCGTCAATCGTCGCCAGCGCGAGCTCGGGCGAGACGTCGTCCGCAATGGTCAACAACCCGAGGACGCGCAACTGCCACCGTGCCACCCGATACTCGGATCTCCTCGAGATCGCGACGGCTGTAGTACTGGCTGCCGAGGGTCAACTCGCGCCGGGCCACGGTCCGGTCCACAGCGCTCGACCGGCTTTCGAGCTGCCGCCTGATCGCGGTGCGGATGAAGTCCGTGCGATTCGCGAAGAAGCCCTCGTCCACAAGGAGGTCAATCTCACCTAGATCGACCAGCCCGATGTTGATCGTGATCTTCTCGCTCTTGTCGCGATCAGCCTTGCCTCTCGAACCCGTCGCATTCAGTTCCATCTCCTCGCCATCCTACCACCATCTCCGTGGATGGTGCTAGGATGTCGGCCGGGCGGTGCAGAGCCGTCGCGCCTGTAGACACAATCATTCCGCGGCCTGATCGCACGTGAGGCTTATGCCTGAAGACGCCAACTCAATCGAGCAACCCGCATTCACGCAGCGCGATCTCCCTGATTGGGTGAAATCGCTGGGGTTGCCGCCAGCCGCGAACGAGGCGATCGATCGCTACTGGAAGCCAACGTGGGACGCGATCAAGGACACGCTTCCGCTCCTGCCGATTCACGGCGGACGCGCGCTCTCCACCGCCGCAGTGGACGGCGTCTCGACTGAGAGAATCTGCTTCGAGTCCTACGAGGAGCGCAGCCCGGGCGAGCGCTGGCAAGCGAACTTCCGGGAGATGTGGCCGGCATACCGGGCCTGGTACCTACGCGACGGGAACGACGCCCGCCCGGATCTGGCGACCTGCCGCAAACGACTACATCAGCACATGCCCGAGCTCGTCGAGACGTACGAGCGGCTGGTCGAACTCGCTGAGGGCGACGAGATCGCGGCGCGCTGTCTCTCGCTGTACCGACCGCCGGCGTTCATCGTCGGCTGCTCCCAGGGCGTATGGACGCGCGGCGAGCCGATGCTCGTGCGTAACTACGATTATCCGGCCGACCGGCTCGAGGGCATCATCATCAAGACCGACTGGGCCGGCCAACAGATCATCGGGATGAGTGACTGCCTGTGGGGGCTGTTGGACGGCATGAACGACGCGGGGCTCGTGGTCTCGCTGACGTTCGGTGGCCGGCGTGCGGTGGGCGATGGATTCGCGATCCCGCTGGTCGTGCGGTACCTGCTCGAAACCTGCCAGACCGTGGCACAGGCCCGGCAGACGCTTCAGCGGCTTCCGATCCACGCGGCCCAGAACCTCTCGATCCTCGACAGCAATGGAGAGCACGTGACGGCCTATCTCGCGCCGGATCGCGCCCCCCGGTTCGCGGGCACGCCCGCGACGACCAATCATCAGGGCACCATCGACTGGCCCGAGTACGCGCACGCCGTTCGCACCGTCGAACGCGAACAGCACCTACTCGCGCTGCTGGCCAGTGACCAGGTCACCCGCGCGCGCTTCGCCGACGCCTTCCTCGAGCCGCCGCTCTACAACACCGGTTACACGAGTGGAATGGGCACGCTCTACACCGCGGCATATCTCCCGACGAAAGGCCGCGTCGAGTACCGCTGGCCCGGCCACACCATGCCGCAATCATTCGATCGGTTCAACCAGGCCCGGCATATCCAAGCCTTCTCGGACCAGCCCCGAGCTGCATAATCCTGCTCCGTCGGGCGCTCTGCCCCGCTCGCACAACCCGTTGGCGCTGAGCGGAACGGCGGGTCCAACCCCGTATCGTCAGCGGCGCTATCGCTAATCCTCCCGCTCATTTCGCAGGGCTTGATGCATATTCGTCCGCCTGTCTGACCGGTGAACTGGCCACCGGGTAGGAACCTGATATGAGAAACGACCGGGGTCCGTATGAGATCGCCTTCGTGCTCGGGGGAGGCGGGATCTTGGGAGCACACGAGGTCGGCATGCTGCGTGCGCTGGCCGAGAGCTCGATCGAACCCGACGTAATCCTTGGCACCTCGATCGGTGCGATCAACGGCGCCATGTTTGCCGCCGACCCGACCGTCGAGGGCGTCCGGCGCATCGGTCAGCTGTGGGACGATTCAAATATCGCAGGCGTGTCCGCCGGTGCCCTCCTGCGCAGGGTTACCACGCTCGCTCGGACCGGTACCCATCTGCAGTCGCTCGCGGAGGCCCGGGAACGTCTTGCGGATGCCCTTCCCGTTGAGCGCGTGGAACAGCTAAAGGTTCCGTTCCAGTGCGTCGCGGCTTCGATTGAGCGGGCCGCGGAGCACTGGTTCGTCGAAGGGGTTCTAGCCGATGTTGTTCTGGCCTCGTGCGCGGTGCCGGGCATCCTTCCGCCCGTGCCGATCGGGGATGAGCACTTCATCGATGGCGGGATCGTTAACTCCATCCCGGTGGCTCGGGCCGTGGTCCTCGGGGCGAGGACGATCTACGTCCTGCAGGTCGGTAGGTTGGAGAAGCCCCTTCAGCCTCCCCGGTGGCCCTGGGAGGTCGGACTGGTGGCCTTTGAGGTGGCGCGGCGTCATCGGTTTGCGAGCGATCTGGTTTCGCTTCCCGACGGGGTCCGGCTGCACGTCCTTCCGACAGGGGGTTCGGCAGCACCTGCCTATAACGACCTCTCGGGACAGCTGCGCGTTAGGCGCATCGCCCGCGGCGTCCAGCAGCAGATCGATTCCTCCTACGACGCGTCGCTGCGCTACCTGCAGGAACAGTGATGCCGCCAGCGGCCGTCCGGCGTCCCATCACGGTCACGTTGTGGCTGGTGATGTCCATCGTTTGCCTCACGCTTTCGCCGGTCCTGCTCGCGGTTGCGGCGCTCGTGTCTGCCGTGACGGGGCGTCCGCAACCACTGATTTTCGCGCGCCTGGTGGTGGCCTACTTCGCGCTGGAGCTCGCGACGCTGATCGCCTGCGCGGCGCTATGGCTCGCGAGCTGCGGTGGCCTGTTGATGGGCACGGAGCCATTCCAGCGCTTGCATTACCGGCTTCTGCGCTGGTTCGTCCATGGCTTTGCCACCCGTTGGTCGGCGTTGCTCGAAATCGACTCGCCGGCGCAGGAGCCCACCGAGGCAACGCGCGCCCTGGAGTCCGACAGGCCGCTGTTGTTTTTCAGCCGCCATGCCGGTCCGGGAGACACCATCCTCCTGATCGATCGCCTCCTCACTCGTTTTGATCGCTTCCCGAGCGTGGTGTTCAAGCAGAGCATCGTGATCGATCCATGCCTAGATCTGATCGGGCATCGCCTACCCCACGCGGTTCTTGACACTTCCGATCCCGAAGATTGCGAACAGCAAATAGAGAACGTTGCCGCCGAGCTCCGCAGTCGAGGCGTTCTGCTGTTGTTCCCAGAGGGAGGCAACTTCACTGCCGAGCGTCGCCGTCGGGCGATTCGCAAGCTGTGGCGCACTGGCCGACGGCGCGAGGCCGCCCAAGCCGAGCACATGTCACACGTGCTCCCGCCTCGGCCCACCGGAGCACTGGCCGCGTTACGAGGCAACCCCGGAGCCGATGTCATCTTCGGCGCCCACTCGGGTCTGGGCCTTGCCGCGTTTCCGCGCGAAATCTGGCACCAGACGCCGCTCGGAAAGACGTTCAACACTCACATGTGGCTCTCGCCCGCTACCGAGCACCCAACTGAGCCCGAAGCTCAGGTCGCTTGGATCTACGACTGGTGGAAGCGGGTTGACGAATGGATCGAGGCGCAAGGAACCGAGCCGTAGTCAGCGCAACCGGGGGCCTCCTCCGGGCGCCGAATCTAGCGTCAGGCGGCCTTGGCCGCCGCGTCGAGCTCCTCCCCGCGCTTGACCAAGAACGCGCCGAGCGCGCCCGCCATCGAACCAATCACCGTGATCGCATAGATCTCCATCACGACGTCAAGGACCCGCCCCGAGAATGAGATCGGGTTCTGGAGACTGGAGGAGACGGTCAGCATCTGCGTCGTGGTCCAAAACAGCGCGCTCCCGAGACTCTTGATCTGGGTCTGCTTCTGATCATGCTCGAACAGGAACCCCAGGACCGCGCAGACAATGTCAAACCCGACCGTCGCCAGAGCGATGGCGACGAGCCGGTCACGAAGGCGGGCATGGGTCGGCGTGCCGGCGCGGACGACATCACGCACCTCGGCGGCGGTCTGGCGCAGCACACGCAGCAGATACATCGTCAGCTATTCGCTGCCCCGCCCGCAACGTCCTGTGCGCCGCCGCCGGAGGTCGGCTTGGCGCCTCGCCGTCGACTTCACGAGAGTGCCTCTGCGACCGCTTGGAGACGATGGGACTCCAATCCCGCGAGCTGCTGCTCGGCGCGGCCGATCAGATCCGTGAGCGGCACGGGCGCCGAGCTGAGCTCGGCGAGATCAAGTTCCCGCAGCGTCCGCCACAGCGCGAGCTTGCCGTGCACGCCAAGACTGAGCGCCTCGAGCTCGACGATCCTGCTCAGCGGCGAATAACCTCGGAGCCGACCGTTGAACTTCAGCCTCCCGACCTTTTCGGCACCCCAACCCGCGAGGATCTTGATTCGGTCGACCCTTACGTTCAGCACACGCATGATCTCCAGAAGCGACCGACGGTCCGTGTCAATTTGATCGGCGAGATCCGCTAAGAACGAACCATAGCTCGAAGCACGATTGTTGTGAGCGGCACGGCCTGCCAGCTCACGGCCGGCCGTCGCGCCGCCGAGATGGTCGTTGAGATAGATCGCTAGCAGCATTTCACGCCTGTCATTCGACGGTGAACATCGGGCGGACTCATTTCCGTAACTGCCGGGTCTGATGGTTACCTCCACCGCCCGAATTGAGCCACCGCTCGGCGGCTCGGCGGCTTTGGCGTGGACCAGTGTCACCCGTTCTTTGTTGGGCGTCGACGCTCGAGGCTCCGCGGGTCCGCGGGGCCTCGAGGGCCGAGCCGGCTTTGATTGTCAGGTCGAAAGTAGGCGCTGGAAGAAGGTCCGATAGCGCTGCAGGGCAACCCGCAGATCCTCGGTGGAGATGTCCTCGCCACGGCCCCATTGTGCTTCGAGCCGTTCCCGTTCCTTGGCGAAACCCTCTGCGAGTTGCTGCATGAGGGTCGCCACCAAGCTATCGGCGTCTTCGACCGCCCCTCGAGGCTCGTCGACGAACCGGGTCTGGATCTCCTTCCACCTTTGTTGGAACGTCGCGTCCATATCGGCCGAAAGCAGCGATCCGCCGTTCGAATCCGACGCCGCCGCGGGGGTCGAATGGGGCTGTACCTCGGTGCCCTGATCCTGCGTCGCGACCGCTTGCGTTACGTTCGCCGGCCTGTCCTCGGCGGTAAGGCCGGGGGCGCCGCTCTCTGGGTCCAGGCCGGCACCCGGCCGGTCCGCCGCAACGCTCCGTTCCCCGGCGGAGACCCCGGTCCGAGCCTCGCCCGGGGGCGGTGTCTGCTCGTCGGCGGGGAGACGTGTCCCCTCGGCGGCAGGCGCCGCTTGGTCGTACACCTCGGGCTGACCTTCAGGCGTGGCTGGATCACGCACGTCGCCGTCCGACGTCGTGACGCCACCCCCCTGCTCGCTTGGCGAGGCCAGGTCGCGAGTGCTGAGCGTTTCTGTATTGCGTTCCATCGGTCATCCCCTCGGCGTCGTTTGCTGTGGAACTGCGCCCCCACCGTTGTTGTGCGCTCGCTCGGTGGCAGAGGCCTCGTCTGCCTCCCTGACGTCACCGGGTCCGAGCAGGTCGTCGAACAGTGTTCGGAAGTGGACCATCGCCTGACGCAACTGCTCGGTGCTGGCCTGTCCGTTCTGAGCCTCTATCGAGATCCCGTGGGCCGCTCGATAATTCTCGACTACCACCGGATGCTCCACCGATATGTCGGCCGTCCGCTGCTCGAAGTCCTCATCGATCGGATAACCGCGGTCGTGCATCACTCGCTGCACGAGCTCATGGGCCTGGCCAACGGCACCCACGGGCTCATCCACGAAGTAGCGCTGAGCCGCCGTCCATTGCGCCAGATACTTCTCGCGGGCGGCGGGATCGAGCTGCCGGATCTCGAACTCACCGACTCGCTGACGGCGATCGGCCAACTCCTTCTCGGCGGCGCGCTGGTCGCCGCGCTCCGCCACGACACGGCGGTACTCCGGCCCAAACTCATCCTTCAATCTCCGCGACCGTTGCTGACGTGCAACGAGAACTCCGATAATCACTAACAGCACTACGACAACTGCCAGCAGCACCCAGGTCATGGGCTCACTCTCCTTTTTGGTCCGTCCCCTCGGACCCGTCGACAATCGACAACCTCCCGTCTCGGGTCTACCCCGGCTCGCCCGGCTGAACCGACCCCCGCCTCCGTGACGTATCCATCCGGACGTGGCACCAACGAACTCGGGGGAGTGTCTAAGGAAGTGCGTAGGCATGAACGCAGAGGACCGTGATGCCGTCAACCTCAGAAGTTGGTTCTGTTGTTCGAGCGATTGTCGTTAACCGAACGAACTCCTCTGAAGTAGACCCGCGAGGCCTTGATTAGCCACCGCAGTAGCCTGATCGCCGCGTCTGCACGTCGCGCCCGTACAGACCCTGGTCTGCTCGCTTGTTCGTATCGGTAGCCACCACACTCGCTTCTCCATCGGGCCTAAGACGGGAAGCGACGGACCGAGCCCGAAGCGGACGTCGGAGCCGGTCACGGCGCCGCCCTTCGCCAACCGCTGCAGTAGCCAGGCCGGCGCGGCGCCCATCGGCGTGACGCGGCAGTGTCTCGGCTGTAAGCTTCGCGTCTCAATGATGCGATCGTCGCTCAGCGCCGCCGCCGTTCGTGGTCTGTCGACGTCCATCGTCGCCGTCATTACCAGCTAGACCCGCGCTCGGTTTCGAGCCTGCGGGTCAGACCGGTTCTCAGGAACCGAGCTGGCAGACGTGCGTCGCTCGGTTTCTCAGGCCTCAATCGAAGAAACCCATGCCCACCGCACCGCCACCTCAGCCACCGCCCCGATCCGCTCACGGCCAGGTCGAGCTCACGCTTACGCTCGAGCTCGACGCCGACAGCCCGACCGCGCTACTGCGCACACTTGTCCTGCTTCATCGGCGACGCTGCCGCGTGACCGAGGCTGAATATCGATCACGCATCGACGGATCCGACTACCTGGACCTGCGGGTGCAGGCACCTCCGGCCCACGCGCACTGCGTGCCGGCGTGGCTCTCGGCGTTATTGGAGGTCCGGTGCGTGACCGAGCAGTGTCACGCCGCGCCAACTCCTGAGCCCAGGCTCTCGCCAACCGGCCCGTCGCTTCGTCCGTTATAGATCCTTCGCCGCCAGGTTCCACGAAGCGGTAGAACTCACCTCTCGCCTGTATGCATCCAGGTGATCGTGATCTCGTTCACAGCTGTCCGACCGGAGAGGTGAGGAACGACGGTGGCCACGGCGGGCAGCCGCCGGCGCCACGCAGGCCGACGTTGACCGCGGTGAACCGGTTGCCCTTGAACAGCAGGTCGGTGACTCGCCCGCCCGGCCCGCGGAGCTCGAGCATCCGCCCCTGGTCAGCGCATCGGACTGAGCTCCAGCCGTGCAGGTGCTCGGCGAGCGTTCGGTAGCCGACGCGAAGCGGCACGCCATCGAGCAGGGCGTTGGCGTCGTGGGAAACGAGCTCCTGGACCTGGCGGTCCTCGACACCGACATCGAGCTCGGTGGCGCCGAGCGCGTACTCGTCGTCCCCGCCCGAGCCCAGCAGCCACGGACCCAGCGTGTGTTGCAATGCCGCGCGCGACTCGCCGAGCGAGATCGGGCCGATTCCCCTCAGCGGGCGGACGGCCACCACGGCCGACGCCGGCTGTTGGAGGGTGAGGTCGTAGGTCGTGCCGCGCCCGAGCCCGGCAAGCTGCTTCGCCACGCGTCGCAGGACGCCGCTCTCTGATCTCGCGCCGTTCGGGATCCAGATCGTCACGCCCAACAGCACGCGGCCGACGGGCCGGCCTCGCCGCCGCCGCCGACCGCGCACCGTGATCAGCTCGACAGGCTTGCGATCCGCCTCAGAGCGCCGGCCGCCCAGCAGAATCGTTTCGGCGCGACCCCAGGTCGTCGCGAAAACCGTCACGGTCGGCGTGCCGGTCGGCGCCAGCGTCTGCAACATACGGCGGCCGATCAGCGCCACCTGCGGCGGCGCAAGCCCGCCGACGCCTCCGGCCGGATCGTTCACGGTCGTGAGCGTCTGTGCTCCAGAGGTCCCGATCGTCACCGTCAGACAGCTGGCGGCGACCACCATGAGCGGTCCCAGCCGACGCGCGATCACGGTCCATAACACCGCGCTGATTGTTGCAGCGCAGCTCGAGGATGAACAGCCGCGTCATAAAGACAGGCATTGACTTCCTGGGATCGGGTGAGCGTGACGCGCGGGTGTCAGACGAATGCAGCGCGGTAATCATGCAGGAACTCGGGTTCGCTCGCTCGCGCCGCACGTTCGCTTCGCCCCGGGACGTCTAGAACCTTGCCCCTCGGCATGGAAAGGGCAGTACAGCCAGCAACGGTGCTCGCGCTCGGAATTGGGCCCGTAGGCATTGGCGGACCCGCGAGCCTGCTGGTCCCGTCGCAGCAGCAGCCGGGTTGGCGCAGACGGCGGGGCGAGGGATGCCGTTCCGGACACCAGGGGGTAACGCCGACTCCGCCCCGAGGCGTCAGCGACGCTGTCGACGATCGACTGCTACCGATCGCGCACCACTGGCTGCGACCGATCTCATGGCGCCCGAAGCCGCCTGCGCAAGCGCCACTACCCTCCCGCGGGCTTCCAGTGAGAGACTGATCGGCGATGCCCGGGCGAGTGTCCTTCTATTTCGTGGATGTGTTCGCGACGCGACCGCTGACGGGAAACCCGCTGTCGCTGGTGCCGGATGCCGACCGCCTCGACGAGTCCGAGATGCGAGCGATCGCGCGGGAGTTCAACCAATCAGAGACGACCTTCCTGGTCCGTCCAACCCGCTCGACAGCAAACTGCCGACTGCGCTCCTTCACCCCGGCCGGGGCAGAGGTTGGCGGCGCGGGCCACAACGCTTTGGGCGCATGGCTATGGCTCGAAGCGTCCGGCCGACTCTCCGACCAAGGGCCTGACCTCGCGCAGGAGATCGCGGGAGAGGTGCTGCCGGTCCAGATCATCCGCGAGCCTGGACGCCCTGTCACCGTCTCGATGGACCAATTGGCGCCGCATTTCGGTGAATCGGTAACTGATCGCGCCGAACTCGCTGGAGCACTCGGCCTAGACCAGGATGACCTCACAACGAGTGAGCCCGCGCAAGTCGTGTCGACCGGGGCGGCGCATCTGTTGGTTCCTCTCCGCGACCGGGATGCGGTCGACAGAGCAACACCTGATGGCGCAAGGCTGAGGGCGGTACTTGCAACGGTGGGCGGCGAAGGCTGTTACCTCTACGGCCTAGACCCGGTCGATGCAGCCGACGCGGTCGCATACACGCGATTCTTCAACCCGACGATGGGTATCGTCGAAGACCCGGCAACCGGAACCGCGGCAGGACCACTCGTCGCCCTGCTCGTAGCCTCAGGCAAGGTGCCCGGTGGCATCACCGCCGTCGTCGAGCAAGGCCACCTACTCGGACGGCCCAGCAGGATCCAGGTCACGGTATCCGGACAGAGGGTTCGCGTGAGCGGCTCAGGACTGGTCGTGGCCGAGGGCACGCTCAGCGTCTGAGCCAACGGGCCAGCAGACGGCGTCAGGCTCCGCGCGGGCTGGTGTGCTTTGCGCGAGAAGCGATCGTCAGCCCGGTCCGTCCAGTGGCGGGGCGCGTGCTCCAGCCCGCCGCTCGCTCTTTGCGCCAAGCAGACGCCGGGGCGGCGGGGGAGCCCAGCGCGTCCGTTCGGGGCATGGCACGCGCGACGCGCCGGGGGGCTGACGACGTCGGCCCCTGACAGGAGCCAGAGGCGACTCGCACTGTCCGCTTCCGCCGCTTGCTCTCTGCCTTCAGCGCGACCCGGTGGCACGGGGTGCGGGTGGAAGTCGGGTATGGGTGAAGCGAGCGCGATGGGACTAGCATCGGCTACACGATGGTCCTCAGGCGCACGAAGATCGTTGCGACGCTTGGGCCGGCAACGGATCCGGCCGGGATGGTGGACGCACTGATCGCTGCCGGGATGGATTGCGCGCGGCTGAACTGCTCGCACGGCACGCCCGATGAGCTGCGCCGGCGGGCGGGCGAGGTGCGAGACGCGGCGAAGCGCGCGGGACGATCGGTCGGGCTGCTGTTTGATCTGCAGGGGCCGAAGCTGCGGCTGTCGGCCGAAACGCCGACGAGAATGCTGCGGCCGGGCGAGAAGGTCGTCTTCACCGGCCTCGAGGCGGCTGCGGGCAACGGTCGCGTTCGTGTGGATTTCCCGGACTTTCCGCGGCTCGTTACCGAGCGGTCGGAGATCGTGATCGGTGACGGCGTTCCGCGCCTGGCGGTCGACTCGGTCGGCCCCGGCGAGGTCGTCGCGAGGGCCGTGTCGGTCGGTGAGCTGGCGCCGCGCAAAGGGATCAACGTCACTTACGCCCGGCCCGAGCTGCCGGCGATCACCGATAAGGACGAGGCTGATCTGGCGCTGGCCGCCGAGCTTGGAGCGGACTTCATCGCGCTGTCGTTCGTCCGCTCGGCGGCCGATATCGAGGAGCTTCAGGCGCGACTGGCCGCGCATGACTGGCATGGCCGGGTGATCGCGAAGATCGAGAAGGTCGAGGCGTACGAGAACTTGGACGAGATTGTCGCTGTCGCTGACGGCGTGATGGTCGCCCGGGGCGACTATGGCGTGGAGGCCGGCGTCGCGCGAGTGCCGCTCATGCAAAAGGAGACGATCCGTCGCGCGACGCAGGCGGGCAAGGTGGTGATCACCGCGACGCAGATGCTCGAGTCGATGATCCATTCCCCGGAGCCCACCCGCGCGGAAGCGACTGACGTCGCCAACGCCGTGATCGACGGAACCTCGGCGGTGATGCTTTCGGCCGAGACCAGCGTTGGCGAATATCCGGTCGACGCGGTCCGGGCGATGTCGCAGCTGGCCGAGGCAGGCGAGGAGTTCCCAGACATTCACGGCGCCCGATCAGTGCACGAAGACACGCCCGCGGCAGCCGTGATGCATGCCGCGGTAGAGCTGGCCGACGACATCGACGCGGTGGCGCTGATCGTCCCGACCACGCTTGGCGGGTCGCCTCGAGCTTGTGCGAAGTACCGCGGCCGACGACCGATCATCGCCCTCCCTCACGACCAGGCAATTGCCGATCAGTTGACTCTCGAGTGGGGCGTCTATCCGCGAACGATGCCCGTCGGCGCAACCGTGGACGACCTCGTCGAATCGGCTCTGGTAACCGCGAAAGAGTTCGCCGGTCTGCCGACCGGCGCACGCGTGGTGATCACCGCGGGGCGCCAGACCGGAGCGAGCGGCGGCACCAGTCTGATCATGGTCCGCGAGATCCCGTAAGACTCTCCGAGCCGGGAGCGAACCAGTGACTCAAGACTTCGCAGCGCTCGGAGTTGTTCTCGCTGGCGATGCCTCGGTGGTGCACGACGTCGTTCCGGAAGAGGCGCCGGCCACCGAACCCCGCAGCTGTATCGGCGTAGCTGTCCCGGTCGCGGTTGTGATCCGAGCGCGGTAGCGCTCCGCCCACTCGGTGACGTCCCGTACCCCGACGCCCCGAAGGTCGCCGAGTTCATGGCCCGGCTAGGGAACTGGCCTGGGGCAACCCGCCGCGGGTTGGAGCGACCCCGACCGAATTGGCACGTCCGCAACGACGATCCGACCGCCGAACGCCCAAGACCACCCGAGCCGGCCAGCGGTTCCACCGACCGAATTTGTGTAACTTGCTAGCGATCGGTCTCGGCTTTTCGTCCGACAACGTGCCGGCTGGTCGTTCGAGCAGCGCGGAGTTCTCCTCCCATGTAGGCAAGGATTTGGATGTCTCCCGGGTTGGCCCAGTCGGCGGACGCCGGCGTCAGCCCATGGATAAGCGACCCGTGGCTAAATCGGGTGTCCAGCAGAGCGTTAAGGTTGACGAAGCGGCCTGGATCGGCGGCCGCCTCTCGCCGTTTGACTCCGGTGTGGTCACATCGGTCGTCCCGAGCGGCTTCGAGGCCTACACACGCGTCCTGCATCCACTCGACCCGCAAGCGCCTGGTCAGCAACCGGGTCGATGGATAGACGTTGCCTCATGGAGCGGAATTGGGTTGGTGCCGGGCGTCGATTTCCCCGACATCGCGCTGCCCGAGCACGAGCCGAGCGGTCCGGAGCCGTGGCCGGGCCAGGTGCCGCAGGTCGGGACCCTGCACCGGACTGACGCCGACGCGCTCTACCCGGTCCGTGCGAGACATCGACGTCCCCTGCTCACGCTAGCTTTTCGAGGCGTGGTCCATTGGAATTTACGAGTGATTCACAGGTTTAGGCGGGAGCTACGGGAGTGGGGCGCCCTTGCGTTTGCCGGCTATGCAGCATTTGCATATGGAGTCGTTGCGGTCGCGGCGTACCTATGGCTGCCGGGCGTTCTCCTCGCAGGAGATTCGTTCCGTGGCGACGCGGAACGGGCAACCGCGTTTACCGACGCGCGAGGATCCGTGCTTCAGCTCTTGGCGGGCCTCGTCGTTCTCGCTGGTGCTTACTTGACGGCGCGCACACTGCGGCTGAATCGCGCTGGCCACATTAGCGATCGATTCAGCAAAGGGGTAGATCAGCTCGGTCATGTCGAGATACAGACCCGAGTTGGGGGCGTCTATGCGTTAGAGCGGGTTATGCGTGATGCGCCCCTTGAGCAGCGGGCTGTACTCGAGACGCTCGTCGCTTTTCTACGCGAGCGCCGGGCTCTCTCCGGCGTTCAGCTCTCGGCGCCCGATCCGACGAACGCCATCGCTCCCCCACCGGATGCTGCGGCCGCACTGCGCGTCATCGGCCGCCGGCGCGTCGCGAATGACCCAGAAGGACCCGAAGACTTTGGTTGGAATCTCACCGAGTTTGATCTACGCGATTTCTCTCTGCGCTCGGGAAATTTCAGCGGTGTCAACCTCTGGCGAACTGACCTTCGACGCGCAAACCTTAAGGGAGCAGATCTGAGCGGGGTCAAGGGCTTCAACCAGGCAGTCCTTGCGGATGCCGTCTACGACGAGGGCACCCGGTTCCCCACTGGATTCGATCCGGCCGCGAGAGGCTTGCGCATGGCGCAGGATTCGACCGCCGCCCCTGGCGAGCCCGTTGCATGACCTCAAGCCAATTCACCTGCTTCTCCATCATGGGCTCGGATCTATCTACCCAGCAGCGTCACCACTATAGATCTTCTCGTCCTGATCAACTAGAAGACGAGCTGCTCTGAGACTTGGCTCAAGCATGATTCTCAGCGCATTCAACAGTCCTGAGCGTTCAGGAGTAACCTTTGCCTCGCTCGCAAGCTGGATCCTGTGATAGACGTTCTCTAAGCCATTCAGGATGGCGGCATCACTGTTGTCGTGCATATTTATGTCAGTGGACATTAGTCTCCGTTTTCTCGAGAGTCAAACGAGCAAGTACCTAGTCAAGTCCACGCGATCACCGAGGAGAATCGCCAAGCGCCACATGCCGTCTCCAAACGCGCGTGCTCTCGCTGAAGCATCTCGGTATGCTGCGTCATCCCCGACCCAGGTCAAGATCTCTTCCTTTGTCGTGGCGGTCCTTGTGAGCCACCAATTGTACTGATCCAAAATGTCGGTCACCAGCTCGGCTACCCGATGCGCACTGTCCACTGAGGGTTCGCCAGCCCGTCGGGATATCTCAAGCATCCGTTGCGCCGGAGAAAGCTCGACCATCTCAGCAACGTGCTCGCGACTGAACGTCAGCGTCTCATCTCCAAGCAACAGATAGTTCAACCCGACGAAGCAAAGCCACAGACGGTTGAATTTGAGCTTGAGAAGGTCGATCCGTTCCTCGGCGTTCAACGGCCGCCCAAGCTTATTACGCCACCCCTCATATGACAGACAGAGCGTCTTCCAGTACCGGACGATGTCATTTATGAGAATCGTCGGGCGGAAATCGTGCTCTTCACTGTCTTCTGCCCAATAGCGGTCGATCACTGTCTGAACGCATCGGTCGTACGCAGCTCGACAAACCAGACAGTGACTCTCGAGCAACAAAAGCATCCGCGCCGTAAAGACGTTCAGGTGATCGTCGTCCGGCTTCCCTAGCTGCTTGATGAGATCATCCAAGCGGTGTACCTGCAGGAACTCCCCGTCTCGCGAGAATGGTGGAAACTCGGCGCCTCGCGCGGCTCTAATGATGTCGGCAACTAGCTCGTGCCGATCGAGATTCCCGAGAGTCGGCTCGCCGTAGGTATCCCCTCGGCTTGCGTCAACAATGAAGACGTCAAGATCCGAATAAGGACCCGCCTCGAAACGCCCGACTGAACCGGTAGCGTAAATCGTGACCCATGGGTGGCGTTCATCAGTGAGATCGAAAGCGTTAAGAGAACCGGCCAATTGACGTAGGCGGCGCTTCGTGTCCGCCTCTCGTCGCGCTAGTTCGTCAGGGAGCCGAATAGTCATGCGTGGCCGGATCCCATTCAATGATGTTTGCGAAGATCTCCGCCTGCTCGAGTGCATCTTCAAGTGCGTGGTGCCTGTGTCCCCGACTCGATCGAAGCTCAGCCGGCAGACGAGACGCACCGGAGAGCGACAGCGGTCGAGCCGAGCGCAACGCGAATGCTGTCTTCATGTCAAACGCGCTGGAATATCCGAAAGGCGACCCGGTCCTTGAGAAAGACACGAAGTACCAGTAGAGGAATGCCCAGTCGTACGCGAGGGGGTATGCGACCAACACTGGCGTCCCTGCGCCTGCGGTCTCGCGGACCCAGTCTGCCGCCTCGGTCATCGCGAGCGCAGGGTCGGAGCCCGTCCGCTGAAGGACTTCACGATCGAGTCCGGACACATCGAGCGTTTCGGCGTCGAATGCCTCGGAAATCGGCCGCAGCTCCCTGTAGAAAGTGCTTGGCGCGGGCTGCGCGCGCCGAAAGGTGCCATCGCGGAGCGAGCCAGCGACGGCCATCCCGAATGACAGCATCGAATACGGACCCGGGATCGGTCCGTCAGTCTCGATGTCGACCGAAAAGTAGACGTCGTAGGGCTCTGGCATGGGTCAGCGGACGCGCCTGGCGGTAGGGAGCCCGCTGCGCGTGCTCAAGCGTAGTGAGCAGCGACGACGATTTGAAGACGGACCCAGGCGCACGAACAGATGTTCGCCAACGGTGCGGACAGATCGCCGAGGACATTGGCAGTCGTCCCCCCCATCCGCGCTGTGGCAGGCAGAGCGCAGAGCCGCGCTGGGCTCAGGGCCAACGGTCGTTTCCGTGGAGGCGGCGGCGCTTGAGCCCGGCGAGCTTGGGCACGGAGGAGGCGCCACCGCGCTGGCCCGCGGTCGAGTGCCTTGCGACGGCAGGACTCTCCGCTTCGGCGGCAAGCTGTGCTGCGCCCATCTTGACGTTCGCTTGCTGCGGGACGGTATGCGATGCGCTGTGCGGTCAGAGTGGATCTCCGGCCGAGAGCGCGGAGCGGCAACGGCAGGAGCGACCGCGCCGGACTCAATTAGGGGATCGGAACTCGCCATGTGCTGTCGGAGGGCGTGATCGAGGCCCTCTTCCGGCTGGGCTTTATTCGCGTCGCGCACCGTCGTAATTGCGACCTCCTTTGGTGATCGGCGCGACGCGAGCGCCCGCGCTTATCGACGGCATCCTTGCCGTCGATAAGCGCGGCCAGATGACAGCGGGCGGACGGGGCTCGCTCGATCAACGATCCGATCTCTGAGAGTGCGTCTCCGACTAGGGGCGAGTGGTCAGGGCTTCGCAGCCGAGAGCCGAGGACGCCCACGGCCGGCAGACCGTTGGTGATGATTGGCAGCCCACCGCTCCATGTCAGGGCGGAGCCAGAGCTTGAGCCGCCCACCGGCTAAGTCGACTACGGGACGGGGCATGTCCTGGTATCGCGCCTGGTACTCGCTCACCGTGTTTCGGTGCGCGAGGCCGAGGATCTTGGCCACGGTCTGCGTGTCGATGAGGTCGTCGACGTCGACTCTTCGTCCCACACGATCACCGTACATCCGTCAGCGGCGGAACCGTACGAACGGAACCTTTCCATCCGATACGCCCTGTACCTTCCCTACGTAACCAAATAAAGCAGCCCCGCGGTGGTGCAACACCCCGGGGCCTGGCCGAGACCTATTGAGGAGGTCCCGACGATGCAAGCGTACGCCACTTCGGAGCGGCGACCAGAGGGCAGCCGGCTCCCCATCTTCGACCGGACTCCGGTTCCCACAGCGGCCACGGCCGGCGGCTCAGGCCCGGCGCTGCTCGATCAGATACTGGGCCACCTCGCTGACCTGGTCGTGGATCGCCTGGTGGAACGCGCCGAGGCGAATAGAAGCGATCACGCGGCCGAGTGGCTCGATGCGCGCGGCGCGGCTGGGTACCTCGGCATCCACCGCGACACCCTGCGCAAGCTCGCCGCGCAGCGAGCCATTCCCACGCACCAGGACGGACCTGGGTGCAAGCTGTTCTTCCGCCGCGATGAACTGGACGAGTGGCGTCGCGCGGCCACAGCCGTCCTGAGGCCCCTGTCATGAGCGCCCCCGAGAACGAGCCCCGCCGCGTCAAGGTGGAGAGGATCATCTACCGCCGGCCGATCTTCACGCCCGAGCAAATCGAGCAGACGCTCGCCGCCGCCACCGAGCCCTATCGCACGCTGTTCACCGTCGCCGCGCTGACGGGAGCCCGCGTGTCCGAGCTCTGCGGGCTAACCTGGGCGAACATCGGTCTGGATGATCTCGACGACGCGGAGATCACGTTTGCCTGGCAGGTCGACCGGAAGGGCATTCGGCGGCCGACCAAGACCGACGGCTCGGCTCGGACTGTGCCGATCCCATGAGAGCTTGCGCTAGTCCTCGTGCGCACAAGCTCGCTTCGCGGGACGTGAGCCCTGAGGCATTTGTGTTCGCGACGTGCTCGGGCCGTCCGCTGTCCCAGCGGAATGTCGCCCGCGCGCTGCTCAAGGCACAGCAGCGCGCAACCGACGACCACAGGCAGCCGACCTTCCCAGTCCTCCATGAGGGGACCGAGTACCCGCCGGCGCTGTGCCCTCGATGCACTCGTTCCGCCACACCATCGCGTCGCGCGCTCTGCTCGCCGGCGAGAGCGTTGACGAAGTCGCCTTCCTGCTCGGACACCGCGACGCCACGGTCACCCGCGTCGTCTACATCCATGAGATCGCCGACGCCGCCGCCGGCACATGCGGTGCTCACGCATGACCGCCGAGTACGCCCGCGCCCTTCGCGTCGCCCTCCAGAGCGAGGCGGACGACGGCTCGGGATAGCGGCAGCCGAGACGATCAGCAGGTCGACCCGCGCCTCCGCTCCGTACTCAGGGGCGGGGGGGCTTCGCTTTCTGGCTTCCAAATGGCTTCCATACGGCGGCGCGCCAAACGAACAGACAAGCGCCGCCGGACGAAAACCCACGAAGTTCCAGGCGATTCGCGAAAGCCGACGCCCGGACTCGAACCGGGGACCCCTTCATTACGAGTGAAGTGCTCTACCAGCTGAGCTACGTCGGCGCGTGTCGGTGCGAGTGTACCCGCGCCGCCGTGATTCCCACCGGTCCGATCAGAGCTCGCCGGGGAGGCCGAGGCGGGCCTGGCGCTCACGCCAGTCCTCGGCTAAGACGGCCCAGCGCTCGTGGTCACGCCAGCGGCCGCCGATCTTCAGGTACCGGGGCGAGAAGCCCTCTCGCTGGAAGCCGGCGCCGCGAGCCAGGGCGATCGACGCCTGATTTCCGGGCTGGATGTTGGCCTCGATGCGGTGCAGGCGGAGGTTCAGGAAGGCTTCGCGGATGACGAGCTCGAGCCCCTCGCGCATGTAGCCCTGGCCCGCGTACTTGCTGGCGGCGGCGTAGCCGAGATAGGCGCTCTGGAGCGAGCCCCGGGTGATGTGGGAGAGGTTGAAGAACCCGAGAATCGCCCTGTCCTCGCGCCGGCAGACCAGCATCGCCTCGAAGTCCGCGCGACGCGAGTCGAGCAGGTAGGCGTCGAAAGCCTCGTCGTCGGTCGGCGCCGTCGCCCATGGCCGGTGGAAGGCGCGGCTGGCGCGCATCAACGTGACGAACTCGTTCCGATCGGACGCCGCGGGTGTGCGCAGGTAGACACGGCTTGCGCGCCGCCCGTCGGGGCGCGATCCGGCCTCGCCGGCGCGCGGGGTCGCCACATCCTCCCGCTGCGTCATGCCGCGAGCAGCCGCTCCAAGCGATACGCGAGCGATTCGCATGCAAGCTCCTCAGATACGTTTAGCTGAAAACGCAAGCGCGTGTCCTCCACAGCCTCGACCGCCGCGCGCAGACGTTGCGGGTCGGGCCCAGAATCGGCCTCCAGATCGGCAATGCGATCGACGTTCCTAACCAGATCGCGGCCTCCCCAAGCGAGGCAGGCGAGGTCGGCGTACCAGAGCGCGACTACCTGGAGGGCGAGGTCGAGCGCCCCGGTCTCGACCCGGCGGCGAGCCCGCCGGATCCGCTCGCTCCACTCGGTCTCGATCCGCTTGCGCTCCTTGCGCGGGTACAGCTCGATCTCCTCGCGCGCGCGGGACTCGAGTTCCGCGCGAACCGCTTCGCCGCGCGAGCGTACGGCCGCGAGCACGTCCGACCATGGCGCGACGCGCGCCATCTCGCCCGACACGGCCGTGCGCGCATAGCGCTCGGCCGCCGCCCGCAGGGCCTGCCCATCGGCTCCGGTCAGCTCTCGCGCCTGCTCGCCGTCGCCGAGCGCGAGCCGCGCGCAGGCCAGCGCGGTCTCCGCCCCCTCCCCCTGAGCCTGGAGCACGGCCGCGGTCTCGTGCACCGACGGCGCATCGAAGCGGACCAGCTGGCAACGCGAGGTGATCGTCGGCAGGACCTCGGCGAGCCGGTCCGACAGCAGGATCAGGTGAACGAACGACGCCGGCTCCTCGAGCGTCTTCAGCATCCGGTTGGCGGCTTCGTCGCCCAGCTCGTCCACGCGCTCGATCACGAACACGCGGCAACTCGCCTCGAACGGGGTCTTGCTCGCCGCCGACACGACGGGGACGTCGATGTCGCTGACCAGGATCTCGTGCGCGCCGCTCGGCGCCACCCAGGTCAGATCCGGGTGGGCGCCCGACGCAACCCTCGCCCGCGCGCCCGCGGGGTCGGGCGAGCCAGCGGCCAGCAACTCGGCCGCGATCGCGCGGGCCGCGGACCGCTTGCCCGCGCCTCCCGGTCCGTAGAACAGGTAGGCGTGGGACGCGCGGCCGCCGGGCGCCAGCGCCGGAGTGAGGACGGCTCGGGCGTGGGGATGGCGTTCGAGCTCTGCAAGCATGCCTCGATCGTAGTGCCCGGTAGGGTCGCGAGCGACGAAGATGAACCGCGGCCGGCTGATCACGATCGAAGGCATCGACGGGGCGGGCAAGACGACGCTCGCCGCGGAGCTGCTCGACGCGCTCAAGGCCCGGGGACACGACGCGCTCTTGCTCCGTGAGCCCGGCGGCGTCCCTGCGGCCGAACGGATCCGTGAGCTGGTCATCGACCCCGACCTCCACGTGAGCGCGCGGACCGAGGCGCTGCTATACGCCGCGGCCCGCGCCCAGCTCGTCGAGGAGGAACTCGAGCCGCTCCTGCGCGACGGGAAATGGGTCCTGCTCGACCGGTTCATCGACTCCTCGCTGGCCTACCAGGGAGGAGGCCGGGAGCTCGGGATCGACGCGGTCCGGGCGATCAACGAGTTCGCGATCCGGACCGCGCGCCCGGATCGCACGCTCCTGCTGATGGTCGACCCCGATCTCGGCCGCAGCCGCTCGCGCTCGCGCGCCCGGCGCCCCGACCGGCTCGAGCGCGAGGACAACGACTTCTTCGACAGGACGGCCTCTGCCTACCTCGAGCTCGCCTCCCAGGACCCGGACCGGATCCGGAGGATCGATGCCTCGCAGCCGCCCGCCGGGGTCCTCGCCGCGGCGCTCGAAGAGCTCGCCGACCTACTCTGAGTAGCCGTTCGGATGCGCCTGGGCGAATGCCCAGGCGTCCGCGACCATCTCCTCGATCCCCGGCTTGCGCGCCTCCCAGCCGAGCTCTGAACGGATCCGGTCGCTGGCGGCGACGAGCATCGGCGGGTCCCCGGGGCGTCGCGGCGCCTCCCGAACCGGGATCTCGAGCCCCGTGACGGCGCCGACCGCGGCGATCACCTCCCGGACCGAGAACCCGTTCCCGTTCCCGAGGTTGAACACACGGTGCTCGGACGCGCGCGCGGCGTCGAGCGCCAGCAGGTGAGCCGTCGCGAGATCCTCGATGTGGATGTAGTCGCGGACCGCAGTGCCGTCGGGCGTCGGGTAGTCGGTTCCGTACAGCTCGACGGCGGGCAGGACGCCGAGCGCCGCGCGCAGCACGTTGGGGATCAGATGCGTCTCGGGGTCGTGGTCCTCGCCAAGGTCGCCGCTGGCGCCGGCGACGTTGAAGTACCGCAGGCTGACGGCGCCCAGCCCGGTGGCGGTGCAGAAGTCCCGAATCATCAGGTCGACCGCCAGCTTCGACGCCCCGTAGGCGTTGACGGGCCGAGGCGGGGCGGTCTCGGCGATCGGGACCTCGTCGGGCTGTCCATACACCGCACACGTCGAGGAGAACACCAGGCGCGGGACGCCGGCGGCGGCCATCGCCTCGAGCAGATTCAGCGTTCCCAGGACATTGGTCCGGTAGTAGCGCTCGGGATGGCTGACGGACTCGGCGACGAGCGCAAGGGCAGCGAAGTGCAGCACGCCGTCGAAGCCGGCGCTGAGCGCATTGTCGATTTCCTGGCGGTCCCTCAGGTCCCCGACGACGAGCGAGGCGCCTGGCGGGACGGCCTCACGATGGCCCTGCTCGAGGTTGTCGAGCGCCGTGACCTCGTGGCCGGCGCTCAGTAGCTGGCGCGAGACGATCGACCCGATATAGCCGGCGCCCCCTGTGACCAGCAGCTTCATCGAGACCCCCTGACCCGTCGATCGCCCGAGCTCATGTGCGCCGGCATGTAACCAGAAAGGCCGGTCCGGAGCAGGACCCCGCAAGCCCTCCGTAGGACTGGGGACGCGCCCTCGACCTAGTAAAATGGGGACTCCGGAGAGAACTCAGCGACCAGGTTTTTCCGTCCGGGGTCTCCGCTTTCATTGACTGCCCGCTCGGCTGACGAAAAGCCGCGCAAGAGCAGGGGAAATCGCGGAAAACGAGAGGAGCAGTATCGGTATGGATCAAATCCCGCAGACCCAACTCGAAGATGGGGTACGGACGGGCGAGGGCCTCTCGGTCAGGCGCTTCTTCACTGTGCCTGGCGAGCACCCGTTCGACGCTGTCGAGTGGGAGCTGCGGGACGCGCGCATCGGCCACGGCGACAAGGTCGCCTTCGAGCAGCGCGACGTCGAGTTCCCGAAGACTTGGTCCCAGAACGCGACCAACATCGTCGCCCAGAAATATTTCCGTGGGCAGCTCGGCTCGCCCGCGCGTGAGAACTCGGTCCGGCAGATGATCGGGCGCGTGGCCGGGACGATCGCGGGCTGGGGACGCGAGCGCGGCTACTTCGCCACCGAGGACGACGCCACCACGTTCGAAGCGGAGTTGACGCACATCCTGCTCCACCAGATGGCGGCGTTCAATTCGCCGGTGTGGTTCAACGTCGGCTTCGAAGAGAGCCCGCAATGCTCGGCGTGCTTCATCTTGAGCGTCGAGGACACGATGGAATCGATCCTCGACTGGAACACCAGGGAGGGGATGATCTTCCGTGGCGGGTCGGGCTCGGGCATCAACCTGTCGCGGATCCGCGGCTCGATGGAGTCGCTGGCCAAGGGCGGCACCGCGTCCGGGCCGGTCAGCTTCATGCGCGGCGCCGATGCCTGGGCGGGCACGATCAAGTCCGGCGGCAAGACCCGGCGGGCGGCCAAGATGGTCGTGCTCGACATCGATCACCCCGACATCCGCGAGTTCATCTGGTGCAAGGCCAAGGAAGAGGAGAAGGCCGCGGCCCTGCGCGACGCCGGCTTCGACATGTCGATCGACGGCGAGGGGTTCTTCTCGATCCAGTACCAGAACGCGAACAACTCGGTCCGCGTGACCGAGCGGTTCATGCAGGCGGTCGAGAACGACGAGGATTGGGAACTCATCGGCCGCGTGAGCGGGACGCCGATCGGCGAACCGATCGCGGCACGGCAGCTGATGCGCGAGATTGCTGAGGCGGCGTGGCGCTGCGCCGACCCGGGCCTCCAATTCGACACGACGATCAACCAGTGGCACACGTCCCCGAACTCGGGTCGGATCAACGCGTCCAACCCGTGCAGCGAGTACATGCACGTCGACGACTCCGCCTGCAACCTGGCGTCGCTGAACCTCATGAAGTTCCGCCGCGCCGACGGGACGTTCGACACCGACTCGTTCGAGCACGCGGTCGACGTGATGTTCCTGGCCCAGGAGATCGTCGTCTCGCCGTCGAGCTATCCGACCGAGCAGATCGGAGCCAACGCACGCGCGTTCCGGCAGCTCGGGATGGGCTACGCCAACCTCGGCGCGTACCTGATGTCCAACGGCATGCCCTACGACTCCGACGCCGGGCGCGGAACGGCCGCGGCGATCACGGCGCTGATGACCGGTCGCGCGTATCTCGGCTCGGCGCGAACCGCAGCCGCGATGGGTACGTACGAGCGCTACGCCGAGAACCGCGAGCCGCACAACGCCGTGATGCGGATGCACCGCGACGCGTCCTACGCGATCCCCGACGTCGCGTGCGCCGACGTCGCCCTGCTCGAACGGGCCCGCGCCGCGTGGGAGGAGGCGGTCGCTGTCGGAGACGAGCACGGCTACCGCAACGCCCAGGCGACCGTGCTCGCCCCGACGGGGACGATCAGCTTCCTGATGGATTGCGACACGACCGGCATCGAGCCGGACTTCTCGCTGGTCAAGTTCAAGGAGCTCGTCGGCGGCGGTCAGATGACGATCGTCAACCGGACGGTGCCGCTGGCGCTGCAGACGCTCGGCTACGGCGATGAGCAGATAGAGCAGATCCTCGCGTACGTGAACGAGCACGGAACGATCGTCGGAGCGCCGGGCCTGGCCGAGGAGCACCTTCCGGTGTTCGACGTGGCGGTCGGCGAGCGGGCGATCTCGCACATGGGCCACCTGAAGATGATGGGCGCCGCGCAGCCGTTCATCAGCGGCGCGATCTCGAAGACGGTGAACATGCCCGAGACGGCCACGGTCGAGGACGTGGCCGAGGCCTACCACGAGGCGTGGAGGCTGGGCATCAAGGCGCTCGCGATCTACCGCGACGGGTCGAAGACCGCCCAGGCGCTCCGGACCGAGGCGCAGAAGGACGCGCCGGCGTCGAAGGAAGCCGAGATCCAGCAGGCCGTCGTCGAGGCGATCGCGAAGGCCCCGAAGCGCAAGAAGATGCCGCGCGAGCGCCAGTCGATCACGCACAAGTTCTCGATCGGCGGGCACGAGGGATACATCACAGCCGGCATGTACGAGGACGGGAGCGTGGGCGAGATCTTCCTGACCGACATCGGCAAGGAGGGTTCGACCCTGCGCGGGATGATGAACTCGTTCGCGACGGCGATCTCGATCGCGTTGCAATACGGGGTACCGCTCGAGACGCTCGTGCGCAAGTTCAGCTACATGCGCTTCGAGCCCGAGGGCATGACGTACAACCCCGAGATCCCGTTCGCGAAGTCGATGCCCGACTACATCATGCGCTGGCTCGCGTCGCGGTTCCTCGATGCCGACCTCCAGGAGGAGCTCGGGATCCTCACCCCCGCGGTCAGGGCGCGACAGGCCGCGCAGGAGGCCGCGAGCTCGCACCTCGGCGACGTCGCTGGGCCGGTCGAGCGCAAGCGCGAGGGCAACGGGAACGGCGGCAACGGCGGGCACGCCGCGAGCGCACCGGTCGCGCCGACGTCCGCGCTGACCGACACGCCACCGGTCATCCCGGTCCTGCGCAAGGGGCTCGACCTCGGGCCGGCGTGCCAGCAGTGCGGAGGCATGATGCAGCGCACCGGCAGCTGCTACACGTGCTCGAGCTGCGGGTTCAACACCGGCTGCGGGTAGTTACGTAGCGAGGCGGAGACGCTCGACGGGGTGGCCCACACACATCCGGCTGTCCGGGGCCACGCTTAGGCGTGGCCCCGACTACTTCGGCGAGGCGGGTAAGACAGTGGCGCCCGATCGCCGTCGAGTCACGCACAGTGGACCGGGAGAGGACCGGCAATCTAATCCAGGGGTACCAGGGGCCTCAAGACCGCCGGCATGAGCGCCGATTCAACGACCGAGGCGAGCGCGTCCGAGCGCATGCGGCGCACGGCGTCGAACCTCTTGAACCGCCGGTAAGCGCAGACTGTGCACGCTGCCCGAGTCCCCCCACGTTGACGTCATGCTCCGCATCCGCCGCTACCCACTGATCGCCCTCGCGCTCGCCGCCGCCCTCGCCGGCTGCGGCGCCGGCAGCCAGTCCGCCGCGACGCCACAGAGCACTGAGGCCCAGGCCGCGGCGGCGGCCAGCACCCACACGACCACACGCCATCACAGGCCCGAAACGCGCAAGCCCACCGAAGCTCGCACGCCAGCCGAGGCCGCGGCCGAGCTCCCCCAGCGGCCTGCCCATCTCGACCACGTCTGGCCACCAGGTGCAACCCCAGCCGGCGCCCGGCACCTGCCACGCCACCGGCCACGGCACGCTCGTGGTGCCCGACCCCCACTGCACCCCGGGGGCGCTGAACCCGGCGGTCACCCAGGCGACGATCAACCAGACGATCTGCGTGCCCGGCTACACCAAGACGATCCGCCCGTCGGAGTCCATCACCGAGCCCGAGAAGCTGGCGAGCATGGCCGCATATGGCTACGCGGACCGCCCGCCGAGCGACTTCGAGTACGACCATCTGGTCTCGCTCGAACTGGGTGGCGCCGTCAATGATCCGCGCAACCTGTGGCCCGAGTCGGGCGCCTCGCCGAACCCGAAGGACTCGGTCGAAAACGCTCTTCACCGCATGGTGCTGCGACGGGCAGATGCCGCTCGCGCAGGCACAGCACATCATCGCCACCGACTGGCTGGGCTGGGCCCATAGCCACGGCGGCGCCTCCTCTCAGAGCGCCCCAGCCCCCGCGCCAGCCCCGACGAAGCCAGCGTCGGCTCCCGCCCCGCCCGCTCCATCCTCCAAGCCGGGCGGTCCGAACAAGCCGGTGTCTGAGGTGAACTGCTCTGATTTCTCCACCCACGACGCCGCGCAGCAGTGGTTCACAGCGCACGGCGGCTCAGCCTCCAACGACGTGGCGGGCCTTGACGGCGATCACGACGGTCAGGCCTGCGAGTCCTTGCCCTAAACTCTCGGCGGTCACATCAAGCGAGCCGGGAGGGTGCCGATGTTCAAGCGTAAGCCTGTGGTCGCGCAGGTCGACGGCCGTGACGTCGCGTGTGTGATCTGCGGCGCCGGCGAGTTCATCGACCGCCCCGTGAAGCTCAACTCGACGGCGGCCGAGCTGTTCGACTTTGCCTGGGCCAACCAAACGGCGACGGGGCTGATCTGCACGAACTGCGGCTACGTGCATGAGTTCGTCGGCGACCGGATCGAGCTCTACGAGGCGTAACCCTCGAGCCGGGTCGGCACGGACCGCCGGGTCGCTCGGCGCAGAACGCCCTCACAAGTTGGTCTGCTGGACGGTCGGGCTCGGGTGGACGCTGACCACGCGGAGCGTGTCGTCGCTCGGATTCTTGAAGCCGTGGGGCGTCTGTGCCGGGACGATCACGATGTGGCCTTCGGCGACGGTCAGTTCCTCCTCGCCGGCGGTGAACACGGCGGTGCCCGTCCGGACGACGAACACCTCGGCGTAGGGGTGCAGGTGCAGGGCCGGCCCTTGGCCGCGCTCGTACTGGGTTATGAAGATCGAGACCGGCGCTTCGTCGCGGCCCTCGAACAGGGCTGCGGTCGGGCTTCGCCTCAGGTCTTCGACGGGAATCACGGTTGCCATGTCGTGCAGGCTACGCCGCCGGCGCGCCCGGCCAGGGGCGCGCCGGACCGACGAGCAGATCGACGGATCAGGCGACGAGTCGCGCTGGAACGTCCGCGTGCCGAACATCAGCCCGAGCGCGATCAGCGCGCGCACCGACGTGCGCCCGCAAGACCTGATCGAACGGCTGCGCGCGGGGGCGTATTGGTTCGAGGGCGAGCCCGGTCGGCCCTGGAGCGCCCCCGCCGCCCCCTCGCCTGCGCCCGCGGGTAGTTGACGCGCCGCACAGTCTCCCCTGCACCGTTCAGAGGCCTTGACCGCCTGGTCCACGCTCGGCACAAGGCCGTCGGCAGCCGCCACGTTATTTGCGGGGATACCAGGGACGGGAAAGAGGATGAATGGACACGCAGCAGATCACGCACGTCGTCGCTGACGACGCCACCGTTGGGCGACGGTCTCGGCGCATGCAGTCGCGCCGCGTTCGTTCACAGGAGCGCCGGGCGGCCGAGGTTCGACGGGCGCGCCTGCGCCGGGCGCACGGCAAGCTCCGGTTCGCGACCGGGATCGTTCTGATCGTCGCGCTCGTCGCGGCTGCGTTCGGGGCCGAGGGGTTCGTCAAGGCCTCGCGTTCGCAGCGGCGGCGTCGCGGCGCTACAGGCGGAACTCGACAGCCTGCAGCAGCGAGTCGCCGCGGACGAGCACGGAGCCGCCAGCGAGCGCCAACACGTCCGCACCGTCGCCGCGCGGGCGAGCTCCGCCCAGAAGTCGGTCCGGCACGTCAGCTGGCTGCTGCAGAGCATGCCGAGCGAGGCCCAGCTCGCGAGCGTGCGAAATGAGCTCGCGCCGTACGCCGCATGCCTCCCCCAGCTCGAGCGCGAGCTGAGCGGCCTCGGCATCAGCTGGAGGATCGACCCGACGAAAACGTCCAACGACTACTTCAAGCTGTTCACCCAGGCGCCGATGTCGGCATCTTGCGGGGCTGCGCTCAGCGACCGCTGAGGAGCCGAAAACCGGCTACTTGACGCCCTGCGCGGTCATCCGCCCGGTCGGCGTCTGCGTGTAGCCGACCTGCACGTCGCTGCCGAGCTCGAGGCCGTGGACGATGCCCCGGTTCGAGCCCATCTGGAAGGTGAGGATGCGCGTGAACGTGGTGCGCTGCGTGAGCTCGGGCAGAAGCAGGTGGTAGCGCTTGTAAACGTGACCGTGGGCGTCGGGGGCGCCGTCGTCGAGCCAGCCCGCGCCGCCGGCCGCGTTCCCGCCGCCACCGCCGTCCGAGGTACCGAAGAAGCGCCCGTCGATGTCCATGAAGATGTGCACGCCCGGGTCGTCGTACAGCGTGACCTCGGTGGCGCCGTGACCGGCGCCGCGGGCGATCAGGTGCTGCTGGAGAAGCTCGGCGATGATGCCCGCATCGTTGGGCACGCCGCTCGTCGGCTGCCACACGCCGGCGGCGGCGAGTACCGCGGCCACCGAGCCTGAGCAGTCGAACCCGATCCGCCGGCCGTTGTAACCAGGGCCCTTGATGCCGATGCTGGCGATGCCGGCCTGGGCGTGGCCGCCGCCGTACACGTAGGGGAAGTCGCCCTCAGTGACGAGGTTCGCGGCGTCGGTCAGCGCGCCCACGACCGAGGTCCGTCCGCCGGAGGCCTCGATCGCGAACGAGCCCCTGGCCACCGAGATCACGGTGCCGGACGCATGACCCTGGACGGTCGCGCTCGAGCCGGTACTCGGAACGATGGGGGTCGCCGGCGCGGTGGCAAGCGCCCCGGCGGGCAGTAGCAGCGCGCCGGCCAGCACGCACAGGATGGTTGCGAGTCGTCTCATCGACAGCCTTCATCGGCCCGGGACCCCCCGAACCTTGAGGTCTGCAATCGGACAGGCGGACGCTCAAACCCGGCGCGGAGGCCCGAAATCAGCGCCTACAGCCCGGGCGGATGCCGGACGACGAACCCTGAGAACTCGCCGCCACCGCGCGACCAGCGCGTCCCGCCCTCGGCAAGCGCGACAGTGTCGAACCGCCACCCGGCGACGTCCATCCATACGTGGCCGGCGTTGGCGTAGATCGTGATCCACTTGCCCGGGCCGGGGTCGCCCCAGTTCTCGAAATCGCCGGAAACCATCGGGGAGCTGACGAGGCCGGCCGCCGCGAGTGCATAGCTGACCGAGCCCGAGCAGTCATAGCCGTCGGCGTGGAAGGACGCGTGACCGCCACCGTAGATGTACGGGAGCGTCGCGATCGCGTTGCCGGCGGCGATTACCTGCGCCACCGCGGCGGGCGCGCCCGGAGGCGCCTGAACCATGCCGCCGGTGTCGACCGCGATCCCGCCCACGCTCGCGTTGCCGGTGGCGGCGGCCTTCGCGGCCTCCGCGGCGGCTTTCTTCTCGAGCGAGGCCAGGCGGCCGTTGAGCGCATGCAGCTTTGCGGTGTTGCGGCCGCGGGAGCCGAGCTCTGAGATCTGCCGGCGGTAGAGGGCCGCCTGGAGCGCCGCGACGCTGTTGCGCTGCCCGAGGACCTGCTTGGTCAGGGTCCGGTCGCGCTGCTCGAGCGAGGCGAGCATGCTCGCCTGACGAGACACGGCGGAGCGGGTCGCGCGCGTCCATGCCACGGTGCGCGCGTTCTGCGCGGCGATCCGGTGCATGAAGTTCACTCGCTCGACCAGCTCGGTGAAGCCGTGCGCCTCGAGGATCACCGTGACCAGGTTGGGTTGCGCCTGCTCGTAGTTGGCGACCAGGTTCGCGGCGAGCGCGCTCGTCGCCCGCTGCAGCTGGTTCTCGAGGTCGACCAGGCGGTTGCGCGCGGCCAGCAGCTGGTTCTGCACGCTGCGGAGCTGCTCCTCGCGAGCGGTCAGTCGCAGCTGCAGCGTTCCCAGGCGCCGGTTTGCATCCGCAAGTCCGTGGGCCGTTCGCTGGATCAGCGCGCTGTCGGCCGCGATCTGGGAGCTGAGCGACGCGGCCGCCGACTTCGACGCCGCGATCTGGCTCTGGAGATCTCCCGAGCTGCTGCTCGTCAGGCCCGTGCCGAGCATGACCACGGCGACGACCATGAACGTGACAATTCCGGCGGCTCGGAGGCGTTCGTGTGCGAAGGGCATGCGGATAGGTTCGGGAACGGCAAGCTCAAGCGACGCCCGGGCATCGGGCGCCCCGTCCTCTGGTGCAGAGCCCCCTGGATGGAACCCGGCAGCAACCTAGCAAGCCGCAACGCCAGCGCGACACCAGATCCTGCCTCTGCAACAAATCCTGCAAAATCCCCGCAAGCGAAGCAAATCCGCGCAGCGCCGAGTTATGAGTCCCCGGGGCGGAGTTATGAATCCGGCGAGCGCGGGGTCAGCGCGGGGTCAGCCCAGCGGTCATGTCTCCATCCGCAGCACCGGCTTGACGACCTCGCCCGCCTCCGCGTCCCGGGCGGCCGCATCGATGTCCGCGAACGAGTAGTGGGTCATGATCCGGTCGATCGGGAACCGGCCCTGTCGCCACAGGTCGATCAGGCGAGGAAGGAACACGTCGGGGATGCTCTGGCCCTCGACGATCCCGCGCAGTGTCCGCCCCATCGCCAGCATCAGGTTGACGTCGAGCGAGACCTCGGTGCCGAACGGCGGCGCCCCGATCAGCCCGCAGACGCCTCCGGGGCCGGTGCAGTAAACCGCCTGCTGAAGGACCGACGGGATGCCGGTGGCCTCGATGCTGAAGTCGGCGCCGACGCCGCCGGTGGCGGCCCGCACCGCCTCGACCGGATCCACCGATCCCGCATCGATCACGTGCGTGGCGCCGACCTCCGAAGCCAGCTCGAGCCGGGAGGGCCGCACGTCGATGCCGATGATCGTCGTGCATCCCGCGACGCGGGCCGCCATCGCCGCGGCGAGTCCGACGGTGCCGGTCCCGAAGATCGCGATGCTCGAGCCGACCTCGGGTCGGAACGCGCGCAGGACCGCGCCGGCGCCGGTCTGGATCCCGCACCCGAACGGGGCGACGATCTCGAGCGGCACGTCCGGATCGAGCCGCACCACGTTGCGCTCGGTCGCGACCGAGTGGGTCGCGAAGCTCGACTGGCCGAAGAAGTGCGAGTGGATCGGCCGACCGTCGGCGACGAGCGCGGTCGACCCGTCGGGCCGGCAAGCGCCGAAGTTGCGACCGAAGAAGTCGTGGCACACCCACGGCTCGCCGGCCTGGCACTTGGGGCACGCCCCGCACGAGCCGTAGCTCATCGCCACGTGATCGCCCGGCCGCACCTTGGTGACCGCGGCGCCGACCGCCTCGACGACCCCGGCGCCTTCATGCCCGAGGACCGCCGGCAGCGGAACCGGGTACCACTGGTCGCGAATGATCAGGTCCGTGTGGCAGATCCCACACGCGACCACGCGGACCAGGACCTCGTCGGCGTGAAGCTCGCCCAACTCGAGACGCTTGATCTCGAACGGAGCTCCCTTGCGCTCGGTGACCGCGGCGTCGATCTCCACTCCCGGGAGCCTAAGGGACTCGGGCGGGTTCAGTACCGGCGCGAGCAGCGGTTCACTCGGACGGTAACGCCGGGCTGAGTGTCGGCTGCGAGGATCTGCGGCCGCGTGCTGAGCGAGAGCGACACGGCGACGATCCGGAGGATGTGCGAGACCACGCTGCGCCAGAACTGGCGGGAAGGGGTCCGCGCCACCGATCGCGTGCCGTTCGCTTACACGTGCCCGAGCCCGGCCCACTACCCCTGGCAGTGGTACTGGGACTCGTGCTTCACCGCGATCACATGGCGGCATTTCGACCCGTCCCATTCGCGCCGTGAGCTCGAGTCGCTGCTGGCGGCGGAGCGCGAGGACGGCTTCATCGGCCACACGATCTTTTGGAACACGCCACTTACCGGCCGGCGCCGGTACACCTACAACGTGACCTCGCCGGACGCGGCGATGACCGCGAGCATCCAGCCGCCGGTGCTCGCGTGGGCGTGGCGGATCGCGGTCGGCGACCCGTCAGCCGTCCCCGGGATCGTGCGTCACCACGACTGGCTGTGCGCCCACCGCGACCTCGACGGCGACGGGCTGATCTGGATCGTCCAGCCCGATGAGTCGGGCCTCGACGCGTCGCCTCAGTTCGACGCGATCTGGGGCCGGCGCGCCCACGACCGGCTCGGGTTCGTCCTGCTCGTGTGGCGCAACCGCCGGCTCGGTTATGACCTGTCGCGGATCGCCGGCGCCGGCGGCCCGGTGTGCTGTGAGGTGGCGACCAACGTCCTGCACTGCCTGTCGTTGATGGCGCTCGGCCGACCCTCGGTGACCCCGACGATCGTCGAGCGGATGTACAACCAGGCGACGGGGCTGTTCGAGCCACTGGCGCGCCCGGAGCCCAAGCGCAAGCCGATACTCACGTGGGCCGCGCTCGCCCCGCTGGCGCTGCCGGATCTGCCCGAGGAGATCGGCCGCCGCCTCGTCGAGGAGCACCTGCTCGACGCCACCCGCTACTGGCTCCCCGTGCCGCCGCCGTCCGTGCCCCCCACCGAGCCCAGCTTCTCGCTCCGTGACGACCACTGGCTGTGGATCCGCCGCTACTGGCGCGGCCCGACCTGGGTCAACGCGGCCTGGCTCGTGTGGCTCGGCCTCACCCGGCTCGGCTACCGCGAGCACGCCGACACGCTCGCAAACCGGATCATGGCCGCGGTGCTCGCGGAAGGGCTGCGCGAGTACTACGACCCTTACTCCGGCCATGGGATGGGCGCGACCGACTTCGCCTGGTCCACCTTGGTAATGGAGATGCTCGACCCCGACCCGCGGGCTGCGCGCAGCTACCTCGGCGATCCCCGAAGCTCCTACGACCGCCGCGACATAGCGGTCGAACCCCGAGTTGACCGCATCCGCGCTCTCCGGCGGGAGCCAGAACACGACCCGGTCGACGCCGATCCGGGCCAGCCCTTCGAGTCGCGCGGCATCCGGAGGGAAGCCGACAACCGTGACCGGTATCCGATCGCGACCAATCTCCGATGCCCGGGCACCGAGTTCCGCGATCCGCGCCGCCAGGTCCTCGTCGGACATCCGGTTGGGCATCCACTCGTCGCCGTAGGCGAGCACGCGATCGAGTACCCGCGGCCCGTTGCCGCCGACCATCACGGGGGGATGCGGCTTCTGCACCGGCTTCGGCCAGCACCAGATCCGTTCGAAGCTGACGTACTTGCCCGAGTAGCTCGCCTCGTCCTCGGTCCAGATCGCCTTCATCGCCTCGATCCGCTCCCGCATCACTCCGAACCGCTGCGACGCGTCGGTGCCGTGGTTGCCCATCTCCTCGACGTTCCAACCGGCGCCGACGCCGAACAGGAACCGGCCCCCGGACAGGACGTCAATCGACGCCACCTCCTTGGCGGTGATGATCGGGTCGCGCTCGATCACCAGGCAGATCCCGGTCCCGATCAGCAGCCGCTCGGTCGCGGCGGCGGCCGCCGACAGCGCGACGAACGGGTCGTAGGTCTTGGCGTAGTAGCCCGGGAGCGGGTCACCGCCCGGCCACGCGCTCTCGCGCCCGGCCGGGATGTGAGTGTGCTCGGGGAACAGCAGGCACTCGAACCCGCGATCCTCGGCCATCCGGGCGATCTCACCGGGCGGCTGGGCGTCACGCGTCGGGAAGATCGCCACGCCGAATTTCATCTCGCGTTCACCGTATCGCAGGCCCCCGCCGCGCTACCGTTGGTCACATGGCTACCAAACATGAGACCGACACCTCGCGGCCCGTGGCGCTGACCGATCAGGAGTGGCGCGAGCGGCTGTCGCCCGAGCAATACCACATCCTCCGTGACCACGGGACCGAGCGTCCGTTTACGGGCGAGTACGTCCACGTCAAGGACGACGGCACCTACACCTGCGCCGGCTGCGGCGCCGAGCTGTTCAGCTCGGACACGAAGTTCGATTCGGGCACCGGCTGGCCGAGCTTCTACGAGCCCGCCGTCGCCGAGAACGTCGAGACGCGCGAGGACCGCAGCCTGTTCATGCGACGCACCGAGGTGCTCTGCAAGAACTGCGGAGGACACCTCGGCCACGTGTTCAACGACGGCCCCGCGCCGACCGGGCTTCGCTACTGCATCAACTCCTGCGCGCTCGACCTCAAGACACAGCCCGACAAGTCCTAGCTCCAGCTAATCCGAGTGCCGCTCGAGCGAGCGGCGCTCGCGCCGTTTGATGAACAGGTAGATCACGACCGGGCCGATCAGCAGCACGACGAGGCCGATGATCCCGGCCTCGGCGAGGACGTTCGCCGCCGCCTGCCCGCCGAAGTAGCCGACGAGCCCGTACGTCAGGCCCCAGGTGATACCGCCGAGCGCGTTCCAGAAGAAGAACAGCTTGAAGCGCATGTGGTTGATCCCGGCCAGCCACGCGGTGGCAAACCGGACGAGCGCGATCCACCGCCCCAGGAACACCGCCTTTGGACCGTGGCGGTCGAAGAATCCGTCGCCCGAGCGGATCGCGCGGATGCGCTGGTGCATGAACGGCCCGGGCGCGGTGAACACGTCGCGGCCGTAACGGCGCCCGAGCAGATAGCCGATGTTGTCCCCGACGATCGCCGAGCACACCCCGATCAAGATCACCAGCCAGATCTCGAGCTTGCCCTGGCTGGCCAGGATCGCCGCCGCCACCAGCGCGGTTTCCCCGGGCGACGGGATCCCCAACGACTCGAGCCCGATGATCGCCGGGAGCAGGTAGCCGAGGCTGTTCGACACCCCAAGGATCGCGGCAAGAGAACCGACGATCGCCGCGATACCCCCCATCACATCGCACCGGACCTCAGGCGACCCCGCCTGGGTTCACGAGCACGGCCAGCAGCGACAGCCCCGCCGGGATCGTACGGCCCTGAGCCAGCCATCGTGCCTCGATCCGCAGGGGCTGTTCGAGCAGCGTGTTGAGCCAGTCAGGTCCGAGCGTCAGCTCCGGCTTGTAGTCCGAGTTCGGCTCGCGCAGCCGGCGGCGTTCGGCGAGCCGCACCGCGGCGGCCGGCGCCAGCAGCAACCCGTTGAACGAGGTCAGCCGGACCACCCGCCATCCCGCGTCGCGTGCCGCCGCCCGCAGCCGTGACCGCGAGTAGCGGCGGTAGTGATGGTTGGCCACGTCGTGCGTCGACCACAACCCCTGGTAGGCGGGCACGGTCACGAGCAGGAAGCCGCCCGGCCGGCTCACTCGCCGGAGCTCGCGGAGCGTCACGCGGTCATCGGGGGTGTGCTCGATCACGTCCAGGCACGTGATCAGGTCGAACGAGTCGTCCTCCCACGGGAGTTCCTCGAGCCTGCCGATCTGGACCTCGCCACGCCCCCGGGACCGGGCGAACTCGGCAGCGCCAGGATCGAGCTCGATGCCGTGGACCTCGCCGTACGGAGCGAGCTCCTCGAGCGTCCGCCCCGAGCCGCACCCCGCGTCGAGCACGCGCGCACCGGCCGGCAACGGGAGCCGGTCGAGCTCGGTGCGGATGATCCGGCGTCGCCCTCGATACCACCAGTGGCGGTCGTCGAGCTCCAGCATCGCGCTCATGAGTCGTTCGTCCATGAATGGATCTTGGCAAGCGCCGAGTCTGGGGCTCGCTCAGCCGCTCTTAAGCGACCGCGACCGGCTCTTCCTGCTGCGCCTGCGCCACCGGCAGCCGCAGCGTGAACTTCGCCCCCGGCGTCGCCACGCGCTCCAGCACGAGCTCGCCGCCCATCCGCTCGGCCAGCTCACGCCCGATCGCCAGCCCGAGTCCGAAACCGGCGCTGCCACCGGTCGCGCGGCCGCGCTGGAACCGCTCGAAGATCATCTCGCTCTCCTCGTCCATCACTCCGGGACCCTCGTCCCGGACCGTCAGAGAGGCATGCGTGCCGTTGCGCAACTCGACGGTGACCTCGCCGCCCTGGGGGCTGACCCGGACCGCGTTGTCGAGCAGAATCCGGACGATCCGCGCGATCCCGCCCGGGTCGCCCAGCGCCCAGACCTGGCCGCCCGCGTCATCGAGCGTCGACACGATCCCGCGCTCCTCGGTCCCGAGCTCGAACTCGGCGAGGACGGCGCGGCTCAGCTCGCCGAGCTCGACGGGCTCCGAGCGGAGCTGGACCTGCGCGTCGAGCCGGCTCAGGTCCAGCAGGTCCGCGGCCAGCCGCGACAACCGCCGCGCCTGTGCGCGGGCTCGGTCGAGCAGCGAGCGGGCGTCATCGATGTCGACCTCGCCGCTGCCGAGGTCGTCATCGAGCAGCTCGAGCATTCCGTCGAGCGAGGCCAGCGGGGTGCGGAGCTCGTGCGAAGCGGTCGAGACGAACGCCCGGCGCGCCTCCTCCTGCTGCTGGAGCCGCTGCTGCATCTGAGCGAACGCGCGGGCCAGGTCGCCCACCTCGTCACGGCGCCGGTCGGCGGGAACGTCGACCGGGGGGCCGTTGGCAGCGAGCTCGAGCGCGGCGTGCCGAAGCCGGCCGAGGCGCCGGACAATCGTGGCCGACAGCGGAATCCCGAGCAACAAAGTGAGCGCGAGGCCGGCGAGGGCGGCGTACACGAACGCCCGGCGGACCGTGGTCACGGCATCGCTCAACGTATCGAGCGGCTTGCGGACGGCGAGCACCCAGTGCTCGGGATGGCCCGGGCTCAGGCCGGGGGTGGTGAACGGGATCGCCTCACGGACGACCTCGGTGCCGCCGATCGAGCCGACCGTGTACACGCGGCGTTGAGTGCGAAACGCCGTCGCAACGTCGTCGCGCGGGTCCTGCCTGACGATGTCGAGGTTGGGGGCAACGACGACCGGATGCGAGTTCAGTCCAGACACGTCCGGAGAGCCGAACAAGGCGACCTCGGCCGCGCCCGTTGACGACTGGAGTCCCTGCACCGCCTTGACCAGGTGGTCGCGCACGCGCACGCCCTCCCGGTAGAGTCCCTTTTCCTCGCGTGCGGCCGTCGCGGAGTTGGGGGCGATCGACGCGCCCCCTGTGCCCTGGGAGCGAGCCGACGGCAGCGGCGGCACCAGATACGTGTAGCTCACCTTGCCCGGATCCGACCCGGGGGTCTCGAACACGGCAGTGCCCCTGTTACCGGCGAACTCCTGCTTCAGCGTGGTCTTCTCGGCGTTGCGCAACGACGCCTCGAGTGGACCAAGCAGCGCCAGGGCCGCCACGATCAGCGTGGCTACGGAGGCGATCAGGACCGCCCCGATGATCCGTCCTCGTAAACCGAGGGCGCCCTGGAATCGCGCCCACATCCGCTACGGCCCCCGAAGTCGGTACCCGGCGCCTCGGACGGTCAGGATGAACCGGGGCTTGTCGGCCTCGGGCTCGAGCTTCTCGCGCAGGTGCCTGATGTGGACGTCGATCGCGCGCGGATCGCGGTAGGCGCTGTCGCCCCAGATCGCCCGCAGCAGCTCCTGACGGTTCAGCAGCCGGCCCGGATCGGCCATCAGCGCATCGAGCAGCTCGAACTCGGAGAACGTCAGCCGTATCGGGCGGCCGTCCATCATCACCTCGCGCTGGGCGCGATCGAGCACGATCGGACCGACCACCAGCACCTCGTCGCCCATCGCGCGCGTCCCGGCGCGACGGAGCACGGCCCGAATCCGGCTGCGCAATTCGGCCAGGCCGAAGGGCTTAGTCACATAGTCATCAGCCCCGGCCTCGAGGCCGAGCACGGCATCGGCCTCGGAATCGAGCGCGGTCAGCATGATGATCGGGACCACGTTGCGGCGCGCGCGCAACGTGCGGCACACCTCGTATCCGTCGGGGCCCGGGCCAAGTGCGACGTCGAGCAGAATGATGTCGAAGTGGTCGGTACTGGCGCGGTCGATCGCCGCGCGGCCGTCGCCGACCGCCATCACCCGGTGCCCCTCGCGCGAGAACGAGCGCGTCAACATCTCGCGCAGATCGGACTCGTCGTCGACGACGAGGATGACGAGCGAGGCGTCGGCGTTGCGCCCACCCGCCGCCGGAGGCTGTGTCGTGCTGCGCTGCGCGGACATTCGATCCCCGTCGATCGTAGCGCCGCCGCCGGGCTAATCGATAGGACCGACGAGCTCGAACTCGCGGGTTGCGGCCGTGCGGTCGCCGGACGGGAGCCCGACCGCGCCCGGCGCGAGCCGTCCGGCCGCCGCCACGACCCACAGCAAGGTCAGCCACGTGACCGTCGCCAGTGAGACGTGGACCCACACCATCTCGCTGGGCAGCTTGAGCTCGTACTGGACGCTTCCGACGAGCCCCTGGGCCGCCAGAAGCACGCCAAGTACGGTCAGCGGTTCCAGTTCCTGCGCCGAGGCGCCGCGGCGCCGATACAGGAACCAGACCCCGATCACGGCCACGCCGAAGATCGCGGCGATCGTCGCGTGCTGGTGAATCGTCCAGTCCAGCGTGTCGGCGCCCTTGAAGTGCAGGCGATGGACCACCTGGCCCGTGAAGCCGCCAGAGTGGGGCCCGGCGGCGGTGGCGGCCGTGCCGGCGAAGATCGTCAGCGCCCCGAGCGGAAACAGCCCTCGAACCGACCACACCGCGAGCCGGTCCGCGGACCGAGGGCGCGTCCCGGGCTCATAAGTGCTTCGCCAGGCCAGCGCGAACGCCGCCACCAAGATCAGCAGCGAGAGACTGAAGTGCGCCATCACGAAGCCCGGCGCGAGGTGGTTGAGGACCGTGAACCCCCCGAGCACCGCCTGCGCCAACACTCCGAGCGGCAGCAGCAGCGCCAGCGTCGCGAGGTCCCTGCGGAACGGGCGCCGCGTGAACGCCAGCACCGCGGCGATCACCGTGATCACCCCGACCACGCCGGAGACGGCCCGGTTGCCGAACTCGATCAGCGCGTGCGTGCTGAGCGGCGGGAGCGGAGTTCCCCCGCATTTCGGCCAGTTCTCACACCCGAGCCCCGAGTCGGTCAGGCGCACGGCGGCGCCGGTGAGGACGATCAGCGTCAGCGACGCCAGCGTGACGTAGGCGACGCGGCGGAACTGGATCGGGGTGACGGCGAGGCGGTCGCGCAAGTCCCACGAGTCTACGACTCAGACCCGTCTCCGTCCCGCGAAGCTCCGGAGAGCAGCTCTCTAACCGACACCACGCTCGCCACCGATGGACAGGTCCTGAAACGGGGTCGCTGTGCTCAGGCGACGGCGATTAGCCCTTCCCTACCGGTCCCTCCAACATTCTGTCCGCGGCCCGTACGAGCCGTGATAGCCCAACCCGCCGGTGGTGCCGACAGGCGCGTGGCGCGACACCATTGGCTCGGGCTCGCGGCTCGCAGCGTCCGCGGCCCGTAGTAGGTGCGATGGTCGGGATGAATCACCTCGCGAGCGGCCGACGGGCGCAGCGCTGCCCGCTCGTCGAGATGGGGGAGCGGGCAGCGCAGCACACGACTCGGAGCTCGTCGAGGCGGGAGCCGTAGCCGACCTGCTCGAATGTAGACTTGTCGCCCGAGCCGTGAAGGCGGAGCATCCGGGCTCGTGGGGCACCGCAACTTCTTTTGGCGTCAAGTGTGCTGGGTCAGAGATGCAACTAAGACGGATTCTGGTCGCAATCAGCGTCGCAAGCTCTTGCGCCGCGTTGTCGCTGAGCGCGGTAGCACCGCGGGCGTCGGCGTCCTCAAACCAGATATCGATCCTGCAGGACGACAACCAGCTGCAGAGCAACCCTGGCGGTACGCTCGCCAACCTCCGGTTGCTCGGAGCTCAGGTTGTGAAAGTGACGGTTTCGTGGGATGCGATCGCTCCCAATCCGAACTCGAGAAGGCAACCTCGCGGCTTTCATCCGGCCAACGCGGCCGCGTACCCGCCTGCCAACTGGGCCATCTATGACGAGATCGACAGGGACGCGCACGCTGACGGGATGCAGGTGTATCTCGACCTAGCCGGTGGTGGGCCTAGGTGGGCCGAGGGGCCTGGCCAGCCTCGGCGTCCGAGCTCACATGCAGGATGGGAGCCATCCCCAAGCGCGTTCGAAGCGTTTGCACATGCGGTCGGAGCGCGGTACGACGGGAGGTATACACCGGCCGGCGCCTCGACCCCCCTCCCCCGCGTGAACTTCTGGTCGGTATGGAGCGAGCCCAACCTGGGCGCTTTCCTCTCTCCACAAGGGGTGCCTGGCGATCTCTCGGCCGAGAACAGCAGTCACCTCTACCGCAACCTGTTGGAGGCCGCCTGGGCCGGCCTGAAGCAGACCGGACACGGCGAGGACACGTTCCTTATCGGGGAGCTAGCGCCACGCGGAAGCAAGCACTGGGGCGTGTTCCAGGGGATGAAGCCGCTTGTGTTTCTGCGAGCACTGTACTGCGTCGACTCGACTTATCGCGAGCTACGGGGCGCGGCCGCGTCGATTCGCGGGTGCCCGACTACCGCCGCGGGATCGAAACGCTTCCGCGCCCAGAACCCTGCTCTGTTCCACGCGTCAGGGGTAGCCGATCACATGTGGATGCGCTGGTATCCCCCGAACCGGGAGGCGCAGCGCGATCCGAACTACTCCTCCTTAGCGGAGGTCGGACGGCTTGTGAGCGCGCTCGATCGCGTCCAGCGGATATACGGATCGAGGACCCGGCTCCCGATATATGACACGGAGTTCGGCTACATCACCGATCCTCCGAACGTCTCGACGATCCACGAAATGGGGTCGGCGCCTGCAAAGTATCCGCCGCCCACGACCGCCGCGTACTACCTCAACTGGGCCGAGTACCTCTCGTGGAAGAACCCGCGAATTATGAGCTTCGACCAGTACCTCCTGACTGACCCGCCGCCGTACTCGCCTGCCTACACGGCGTGGTCCAGCGGCTTGCTCGGCTGGGAGCAAGGAATCCCCAAGGCGACATATGCGGCATGGCGGCTACCGCTGTATCTCCCTGTCACTTCGACCAAGCTAGGCGACAGCCTCGAGGTATGGGGGTGCATCAGACCCGCGACCTACGGCTTCCTCGACACGGGCCTGACGCAGATCGCCGATATCCAGTTTGCAGCCGGTCAGAGCCAAACGTTCACAACAGTCCAGCAGGTATCCGTGGGCTCGACCAGCAACTGCTACTTCGATGTGCGCCTCGAGTTCCCCGGCAGCGGGTCGGTGCGGCTCACGTACACCTATCCGAGCGCCGACTCGCTGCTCCCGGCTGGATACACCGTCTACAGCCGTCAGGTGGCGATCACGCTCCACTGATGGCGCGCGCTCAGTCGCGCTTATGCGCAAGCCCGGGGGCCATGAGTTCGTTCTGCGGTCCGTGTGGCCCGCGCGCGGGTTTGGCTCCGTGTGTGTCGGAACGGGATTGGCGCGACGTCATGTGGCGCTGCGAGCGGTCGCTGGATCACGGCGCCAGCGCAAGCGGCGAACGCCTGCGGGCGGCGTCCGACGCACTTCCGGCTGATGCGCGGCCTGACCGGATCGCCGGGGGGGACGTGGGCGAGGGGTTCGAGCGCCGGGCACTGATCTCCTGCGTAAAGATGCCGCGACGGTGCCGCCGAGCCTAGCGATGGCGCAGCAAATCGCCCTTCGCCTGCGTTGCGACCTGTGTGGGCTGGGGACCGTCGCGCTTCACCCGACCTAGCGCGCGGGTGCCGCTACGAGCTCGCGTTCCGTCAGCTTGAGATCTCCGACACGCGGGTGTCCGACCGGCCGCCGCGGGGCGGGCCTGGTTTGGGCGCACGCTGCCCGACCAGCTCACGCTCCGACGTCCCGACCAGGTCGCGATCGTGTTCGGGCGGCGCGTCAGCCTTCGAACCCCGGGACGGTCTCAGACCGAGGTCTTCAACGTCGGTGTGGAGCCTGCGATCCGGATCCACTACCGCGCCTTGGAGGTCAAGCAGTACTTCAGGGAGGGGCGCGTGCGCTCCGGACCGAGACGACCGTCAACGACACTCGCGACTTCGGGATCGGCCGGCTGCTCACCCAGAACACTGGGACTCGGTGATCGATATCGGCAACAGGATCAACCGGCGGCTCCTTCACCACCAGCTCCAGGCGTGCCGATGCGCGCCAGACGCCACCACGCTCCAACGCGTGGTGCTGCCATCCAGGTCAACGGCTCGAGCTCTTCGGACGAGGCGCCGCGGCGGCGATGCATGAACCAGACGCCGATGACCGCCACGCCGAAGATCGCGGCGATCGTCGCATGCTGTTGGATCGTCCACATCAGCGTGTCCGCGCCCTTGAAGTGCAGGCGATGGACCACCTGACCGGTGAAACCGCCCGAGTGGAGACCGGCGGCGGTTGCGGCCGTGCCGGCGGAGATCGTCAGCGCCCCGAGCGGAAACAGTGCTCGCACCGACCACACCCCAAACCGGTCCGGCGACCGGGGCCGCGTGCCCGGGCCGAACGTGCTCCGCCACGCCAGCGCAAACGCAGCCACCAGAATCAGCAGCGACAGGCTGAAGTGCGCCATCACAACCCCGGCGCCAGGTGGTTCAGGACCGTCAACCCGCCGAGCACCGCCTGTGCCACGACGCCGAGCGGCAGCAGCGCCAGCCAGAACAGATCACGCCGAAACGGTCGGCGCGTCAAGGCGAGCAGCGCCGCGACCACGGTAATCACGCCCACGACGCTCGACACCGCCCGGTTGCCGAACTCGATCAGCGCATGCGAGCTCAGCGGCGGCAGCGGCGTCCCCCCGCACTCGGCCAGTTCGCGCACCCGAGCCCCGAGTCGTTTAGCCGCACCGCCGCGCGCCACTGAGCACGATCAGCGTCATGGAAGCGAGGGTGACGTACGCGACGCCGCGGTACTGGATCGGGGTGACGGCGAGACGGTCGCGTGCATACGACGATCAGCCAACGGTTGCCTTGACAATACCGGCGCGGTCACTGGCGATCTTCGTCTGGCCGCGGAAGCGCGGCCAGAAACGCGCCGGTCTCGGCCAACGACTCCGGGGTCCCGATCTCGAAGAACCGCTCGGTGGCCTCGAAGCCGAACAGCTCGCCACGCCGGGCCAGCTCGTGGTAGAGGTCGGCGAGGTCGTCGGAGGTGTCCGGCAGCAGCTCGAGCGTTTGCGCCCGGAGTCCTCCCAGGCCAAAGTCGATCCAGCTCATCTCCGGAACCGGAGCCCGCTTGTCGTAGCTCGTGACCCGCGTCCCGTCGAAGTACACGTTGGAGACATCCCACTGGCCCTCGTTGCGCAGCACCGTCATCAGCGCGGGAAGCCCGCTTTCCTCCCAGCCGGCCACCACCGCTCGGTAATCGAGTCGCAGGTACGTGTCGCCGTAAAGGACGAGGAACCGGTCACCGAGCGCCGGCGCTGCCTTCCGGACGGCACCGAGAGTTCCAATCGGGGTAGGCCTGTCGTAGCTGTAGCCGATGTCGATGCCGAACTGCGACGACCCGATCCGCTGCTCGATGAGCTCGCCGAGATACCCAACGCAGAGCACGACCCGAGCGGCTCCGTGACGCGCGAGCAGCCGTAGCTGATGGATCAGGAACGGCTCGCCGGCGACGTTCAGCAGCGGCTTGGGGGTGTCGCGGACGGTTTCGCCCAGACGCGTCCCGAGGCCGCCGGCCAGCACGCAGATCGGTGGGAGCGCGTCCGCCATCAATCACGTGGGGTGCGGCACGGCTCTGCGACCATCAGGCGCCCACTCCGGCTCTCACCTCGGCGTAGTCGGGAGAGGACGCGTAGGCGGCCTCGATCTGCGTCCACGCGTAGTGGGCATCGTCGAGGTCGCCAAGCATCCGGGCGCCGGATCTGAGCGCCGCCGCGAAGTGCTCCCATTCCGCCGACCACGAGAGATCGTCGGTCCCGTAGGTCCGCTCCTCGAGCTCAGGCGGACCCATCTCAGGGCTCATGCGGTAGATGCGCAGCGTCTGCGGACCGTACGAGCGGACGAGACCACCGACCTGGAGCTTGGCGGTGGTGCAGTAGACCTCGAGCGAGAACAGGTTCTTCCACTCGGTCCAGGTCACGTGCAACATCGCCCAGGGCGCCGTGCGACCGTGCGGCTCCCCGAGCATCAGCGCCGCGTTGTCTTCCACCGGTATGTCCCAGAAGTGGGTGCGAAGCAGCGCCGAGTGCAGCGGCAGCGGGCCGGCGAGCCAATGCGTGAGATCGAGCAGATGCATGCCCTGGTCGATCAGCTCGCCGCCTCCCGACCGCTCTGGCTGCGCGCGCCATTCCCGGTCGTAGCCGAGCCGGCCACCGTGGCCGTACCGGCCGCGCAGATGCATCAGCGTTCCGTGGACGCCGGAGTGAACCTCGGCGGCCAGGTCGCGCAGCGCGGGGTGAAAGCGATGGTTGAAGCCGACCTTGACGCGCCGCCCTGCCTGCTCGGCGGCCTGAAGCAACGACTCTACCTGGGCGGTCCCGAGCGCCGCCGGCTTCTCGACCAGGACGTGGCTGCCGGCCTCCAGTGCCCGCTGCACAAGTGGCGTCAGTTGGTCGTGCGTGGCGGCGACGACCACGACGTCGGCCCGAAGGGCCAGGAGCTTGTCGACGTCGGCGCAGACGCGTCCGCCGTGCTCGGCCACGAGCTCGGCGGCCCGCGCGGTTACGGGGTCGGTTGCGCCGACGACTCGGTCGGCCGGCCCCAGCGCCTGTGCGCGCTCGCGTCCGATCAGCCCGCATCCGGCGATCGCGACGGTCAGCCCGGGCCGGTCAGGACCGCTGCCGGCGGAGGCGCTCACGCGTACTCGCTCGACTGAGCTCCCACGAACTCGAAGTCGAACGGGAGCTCGGTGGCGCCCGCGGCGGCCATCGCCTGACGCGTGTCCGCGGGATTGCGAGCATAAACGAGCAGGAACCCGCCACCGCCTGCCCCCACCAGCTTGCCGCCGATCACGCCGCTGCGACGCGCCAGCGTGTAGAGCTCGTCGATGCGGCTCGTCGCCATCCCCGGGGAGCGCTTGCGCTTGTTGAGCCAGTGCTCGTGCATCAGCTCGGCGTAGGCGAACAGATCACCGGCGACGAGCAGGTCACGGCTCTGGAGTCCCATCTCCTTGGTCCGATGCATGTTCTGGAGCATCTCGTCATCGCCCGTCTTGGTCCGGCTGTCCTGGTCGGCGAGGACGGCCGAGGCGTCACGGGCCTCGCCCGTGTAGAAGAGCAGCATCTGCTCGCGCAGAGCGCGCAGCGTCTGCGGCGAGAGCTCGAGCGGCTCGACGGTGACCGTCCCGTCCTGGTTGAACGTGTACGCGCAGATCCCGCCGTGCGCAGCGACGTAGGGATCCTGCTTGCCGCACGGCTCGTGGAGGATGTCGATCTCGATCTCGGCCGCCGATTCGGCCAGTGCGGACTGGGTGATCGAGGTGCGCCGGGCGTGGGCCAGCCCCCTGATCAGGGCGACGGTGAACGCGCCGGAAGATCCCATCCCGGTCCCGGACGGCACGTCGGCGACCGATGCGATCTCGACCGGATTCCCGCGCCAGTGGCGCGCGAGCGTCTCGCGCAGGATCGGATGCTGGATATCGGCGATCTCCTGGACGTCCTCGGTCTCCGAGTACTTCATGCGATAGCGGCGCTGAAATACCGTGTGCATCAGCATGTAGATGTACTTGTCGATCGCGCCGGCGACCAGGAACCCCCCGTGCTCGCGGTAGTAGGACGGCAGGTCGGTCCCCCCGCCACCGAGGGAGATGCGAAGCGGAGCCCGGCTGAAGATGACACTCATGTGGCTCCCGCATCAGAAGAAATCGCGTTCTCCCATGCGTACGGGTTGGCGTCGAACCATTCCAACGTCCGTACGATCGATTCCCGGATCGTGAGCGTTGGAGTCCAACCCAGGGATCGGATGCGTGAGGAATCGAGCTGGATCAGCGGGCTGTCGCCGGCCCACCCGCGCCGGCCTCCGGTGTGCTCGATCTCCGGTGAGACGCCCATCTGCTCCGTGATCAACGCCACCGAATCGTCGACGACCACGGTCTCGTTGCGGCCCAGGTTGTACACGCCCACCTCTCCCGGCCGGGACTCGTGCGCCTCGGCCGCCGCGAGGATTCCGGCGATGCAGTCCCCGACGTAGAGGTAGGACTTCTCCTGACGACCGTCGCCCAGCACACGCAGGTGTTGCGGATCGCGCTTGAGCGCGCAGTAGAAGTCGTACACATGTCCGTGGGTGTAGCGCTCGCCCAGGATCGAAACGAACCGCAGGACAACCCCAGTGAAGCCGAAGCCGTGGGCGTAGGCGCTGATCATGCCCTCGCCGGCGAGCTTCGAGGCGGCGTACAGCGAAGTCTGCACGGGGAACGGCGCGTCCTCCGGAGTCGGGAAGACCTCGGGCTCGCCATACACCGAGCCGGTCGAGGAGAACGCGATTCGCGTCACGTCCTGCGCCCGCATCGCCTCGAGCACCGTCGCGGTGGCGATCGTGTTCTGCTGCAGATCCTGGCGCGGGCGCTCGAGCCCGTGACGAACGTCCGCGTTAGCCTGCAGGTGGAATACCCAGTCACAGCCTTCGAACGCTCGCCGCAGAAGCTGTTCGTCGAGCACGTCGCCTTCGTGAAGGGTGACCCCCGGATCCTCCAACAGGTTGACGACGAACTCATGGCGACCCGTGCGGAAGTCGTCGACGATCACGACCTCGGCGCCGGCCGAACGCAAGCGCTCGGCGAGCGTGGAGCCGATGAATCCGGCCCCGCCGGTAACGCAGGCACGATCCATTCGGTTACAGAGAGAAGCCGGCGGCGAGCGCGTCGCGGCGGAACATCTGCACGGTCTCCAGCGAGTACTGGTCGAGATCCTTGCCCAGCAGGTCAAGCTTCTTGAGCAGGTCGTGAGTGACGGTGATGATGTGACACCCGACCTGATCAGCCTGGACAACGTTCAGTATCTCCCGAGGAGAGGCCCAGATCAGCTCGGAGCGCGGCGCTGCCACCATGATGTCGACGGCGCGCGCCATCAGCGGCACCGGATCGATGCCCGCGTCCGCAATCCGTCCCGCGAACACCGAAATGTACGACGGGGCACCGACCTTGACCGCCTCGGTGAGCAGTTCTACCTGGGCGGTGGTGAACACGGCCGTGACGTTGACCTTCACGCCGCTCTCCGACAGCTCTCGCACGAGCGGCGCCATCGACTCGCCTCCGGTCGTCGAGACCGGGATCTTGACGTAGACGTTGTCGCCCCACTTGGCGATCATGAGCGCCTGGCGGCGCATCTCATCCGCGTCGTCGGCGAACACCTCGAACGAGATCGGGTGTCTGACGATCCGCTCCAGCAGGCGTTTGGCGAACTCCTCATAGTCCGTCAGGCCGGCCTTCCACATCAGCGTAGGGTTGGTGGTGAACCCGGCAATCCGCTTGTCGGCAGCCAAACCGAGGATCGCATCCAGATCGGCACCGTCGGCGAAGATCTTGACGTTGAAGTCGTCTATCACCCGGCTCAATGTACTCCCTTCGTGCCCAGAATAATGCTCGCGGCGGCCGTCAAATCGTTCGCGACGGCGTCAGGATGTAGCTCCGCTGTTCGCTTGTGGGCGCTGTGCGGGTGTTCCACGAGGATCGTCCGGCACCCGGCCGCGCGCCCGGCCTGCACATCCCCGTCAGTGTCGCCGACCATCCACGAGCGTCCCAGGTCGAGGCGCGCGTCCGCCGCGGCGGCGAGCAGCATGCCTGGCGCGGGCTTGCGGCAAGCGCATTCACCGGTCAGCTCCGGAACCACGCCCTCGGGATGGTGGAGGCAGAGTTGGAAATCGTCGAAGCGCGCGCCTTCGGCGGCCAACAGCTCCAGGACCCGAGCCTGGATTGCCTGCAGCTCGGCGAGCGACATCAGGCCCTTGGCGGCGCTCGGCTGATTGGAGACGCCCACCAGCGCCCAGCCGCCGGCGGTGAGGCCCCGCAGGGCTGCCGCAGCCCCCGGTAGCAGCCGGACGTCATCGACTCGCAGCGGCGATTCGGGCCGGCCGCTGATCGGGTCAGGAACCAGCTCGTTGACCACGCCGTCCCGGTCAACGAACACGGCGGGGCGTTCGCGGCTCAGCGGTCCTCGGGGTCGATCCACCAGCGATCCGGTCCTACTGCGAGGTCCGAGTGAAGAACTGTTCGTCGATTCGTCGCAGCTTCGCCAAGTCCGAGTCGCTGCGCAGACGTTCCCGGAACTCGTCCTCTCGCCACGGATCCCACTGGGCGCTGATCAGCCGGCCGGTGATGCCGGCCGCGCCCGGGCCGAGCAAGAACGCCACCAGCTCGGCGGCCTCCGACGCCGGGAAGCCGCCTCCGTCCAGTTGCTCGCGAGTCCGCTGATAATAGATTTGACCGGCGGCCTCGGGACCGGCTTGCACCGTCCCGTCGTGCATGCGCGTCGCGACGAATCCCGGCGCGACCGAATTGATCTCGATCTCCCCGCCTGCCGCCAGGTTCTCCGTTAGCCGGATGACCGCGGCCTTGGATGCCGCGTAGGCGTCGTAGCGTGGCAGCGGGGACGTTCCACCCCCGCCCGAGAACGTCACTGCGCGTCCACCCCTCGCGCGCAAACGGGGCAGCGCGAACTGCAGCGCGAGCATCGTCCCGACCAGGTTCACACCGATCGTCTCGATCAGGGCTGCCGCCGGCAGCTGTTCCAACGATCCGATCGGCCCGAGGATCCCTGCGGCGGTCGCGAGGCCGTGGAGGTCGCCGCCTGCGTCGATCCGAACCGCGGCCTCCTCCCAGGCTCGAGGATCGGCGACGTCGAGCGAGATCCCCTCATGGCCGCCGCCCTCGAGGGTGTCAAGGGCAGCTTCGATCGCCTCGATTCCCCTCGCCGCCACGACCACGCGACCGCCTCGGCTCGCGAGCTTGCGGCTCACCTCGAGACCGATCCCGAGCGAACCGCCTGTCACCAGGATTCGGCGCGCCTGGAAATCCATCCCAGCGGCTCAGCCAAGCCGTCGGCCAACGCCGAGAACGTTCAACCCGACCGGGGTTCGCACGTGCCCCTCCATGAAGCGCGAAGCCGGGACCGCCGTGCGATCCCACAGCGACAGGAGCTTGCTGCTCCGCTGGGGATCGTTGACGTCGCCGCGCCCGAACGCGGCCCAGGCCGGGATCGCGACGAAGTTGACCCAGCGCAGTTCTTGCGGTTCCAGTCCCGCCTCTCGGAAGACCTCGCGCAGCCGCCAGACCGAGTAGCGGCGATAGTGGCCGATCTTCTGGTCGAGCGCCCCATACAACGCATTGAGGGCGGGGACGTAGACGACGATGTTCCCGCCGCGAACGAGCACCCGGCTGAGCGCCCGCACCGCCTCGACGTCGTCAGCGATGTGCTCGAGCACGTTGACCATGAGCACCGAGTCGAAGCGGGCGTCGAGCTCCAGCGTACGCAGGTCGCGGTCCTCGACGCGCACGTTCGGATGGTCGGCGAAGCGCTCGTGCAACGCCTCCACGCAGGGCGCAGACACGTCGCTGGCGACGACCTCACGCCCCTGCTCATACCGAGCGGTGATCGCCCCGAGGCCGGCGCCAACCTCGAGGACGCGGTGGCCGAGACGGGCACGGCATAGCTCCGCAACCCATGAGAGATAGTTCGGGGCGCTCTCGCCTGACAGCTCGAGGTCGGCATCGTGATCGCCCTCGTGCTCCAGGAGGGCGGCGGCCTTCGGATGGATATAGCGCGTGGCCGGCGCGGGTCTCAGTCGGCTCATCGCCGCCAGATTAGCGAGCTGGCTTGCGCGCGAGCGGCTGCTCGCTGAGCTTGTAGCGCCGGTCGACCACCCGGCTGGCGATCCGCCAAGGAACGAGGCGCTCGAAGCGGTTGCGCGACGTCCCGCGCAGCGTCCTCAGGATCTTGTAGCGGATGATGTCCTCGTGCCCCGGCAAGAAGCCGGCGGCCACGGGCTCCAAGCCGGCGCGTCGGTAGGCCTCGCTGAGCGTGCGCGGCTCGAAGTACGCGACGTGGATGTCAGGATGCACGTACGCCCACTTGGTGAACGAGTCTCGGTGGACGGCGGCGTTCCCGGTTGTCAGAAAGAAGACGCCTCCGGGCTTCAGCAGAGCGGCGATCTGACGCATCGTCTCGATTGGACCGGGGATGTGCTCGACGACCTCGATGGCTGTCACCACATCGAAGCTGCCCGCTTGGTCGCGAACCTGCGCGTCGTCGAGCAGCGGGATCCCGTGCTCGCGGGCCCAGTCGGCGCCCCATCCCTGGTCGTAGCCGTAGACGTTGGCAAAACCGTGAGCGCGCGCGTAGCGGACGAGGCCCCCGAGGCCGCATCCGAAATCGAGCCACCTGACGGCCTTGGTCGGGCACAGGCTCTCCACGGCCCGCGTGATACCGCGCCACTCGTACGCGCGGATCGTGTTCGGGTTGCCCATCTCCTCGAGGTAATTGACGAACGAGTCCGCTCCGTCGCCGCGGTAATACGCGGCGTCGTAAAGCGCGGCGAAGTCGGCGCGGGGGTTGGCGACGAACACCAGGCCACATGCCTCGCAGCGCAGGAACGAGAAATCGAAGCCGCTGAAGTCGGACCGGATCGTGGCCAAATCACCGGTGTCGCCGCCGCAGATCGGGCAGGCCTGCTTGGCCGCGAGCATGGGCCGTGAAGCTACCAGCCCGTGCGCCCGGCGCCGACGCTATCCTCGCCCGATGCTGGCAACCCTCTCGCTGGCCGTCGACGGGGTCCCGCTCGCGGCCGCCGCGAATCGCTGATGTCCGCTCAGCCCACCGATCAGCTCGGCCGCCGGTTTGAGTTCGTCCCCACCGAGGCGGTCGTGCGCTCGCGCGCCAACGCCCGCTTCACCAGCTGCCCGGCGTGCGGCGCCGATGCCGAACGCTACCTGTTCCACGAGCGGGGGACGCGCTTCGTGCAGTGCCGGAGCTGCGACGTCGTCTACGTCAACCCGCCGGCGCGCGAGGTACGCGGCTACTTCGACATTCCGTCGGCCGGTGGCGACGCAACGATCGAGGACCGCGAGCACGTGCGCAAGGAGCTCGACGACGTGCTCCGCTACGCGACCGAGGCGCATCGAGCCCACCGCGGCCGGGCGCCCGCACGCGTGCTCATCGCCGGTCGGATGGCCGACGATGTGAGCACCGCGTCGTCGGTGCGCGTCGACGCGGTGCGGCTCACGCGCGAGCAAACGCTCCGACTCGTCCACGAGGCCGACATCTCCCCGATCGTCGCGCACATCGACGAGGACGTCGAGCTGGTCGTGCTCAACCAGCTGCTCGAGGCGTGCCCGCGTGCCTCGGACGTGGCCGCCGAACTGGCGGCGCGCCTACCGAGCCAGGCCTTGCTCGTCGTCGTCTACAGCAATGCCGCCTCGCTCCCGGGACGCGTCCTGCGGCACAACTGGCGCAGCTTCTTCCACTGGAAGGTCGTCTACTTCAACTCGGAGAACCTGCGCAGCATGCTCGAACGGACCGGCCTGCGCTTCGTCGCGCAATCGGGCCTGAACACGTCTTACGCGGTGACGCGCGCGCTCGACCTTGCCCTTCCGGGCACCGCGGTAGCCGGTGTCGCCCGGCGCCTCGGCCTCGGCGCCGCCAGCGTGCGCGTGCCGACGGGGACCTACGTATCGATCTTCGAGCGCGCCGACAACTCCGAGGCGAGCGAGCGCCTGTCGGTTGTCGTGCCCGTGTTCAACGAGGCCGCCTACCTGCGTGCCGTGCTCGACGAGCTACTGGCCAGGCAATTCGTGATCCCGCACGAGGTCATCCTCGTCGAGAGCAACAGCACCGACGGAACGCGCGAGATCGTGGAGACCTTCGAGGGGCGCCCCGGGCTGCGGATCATCTACGAGGACCGGCCACGCGGCAAAGGCGCCGCGGTCCGTCGCGGCTTGACCGCCGCGACCGGGACCATCGTGCTGATCCAGGACGCCGACTTCGAGTACGACCTCGACGACTACGACGCGCTTCTGGAACCGATCGTCCAGCGGCGCACCAGCTTCGTGCTCGGCTCGCGATCTCTCGGGCTCGACGACTGGAAGGTACGCCGCTTCGCGCGCTCTCGCGTGAAAGCGTTCCTCATGAACGTCGCCCAACTCCTGTTCGCGCGCACCTTCAACGTGCTCTACCAGCAGCGGGTGACCGACGTGAACACGATGTTCAAGGTCTTCCGCCACGAGTGCATCGAGGGCGTCGAGTTCGCCGCGACGGGCTTCAGCTTCGACATCGAGCTGGCGTGCATGCTCGTGAAGAACGGCTACAGCCCGATGGAAGTGCCGGTCAACTACGTCGCGCGCGGCTTCGACGAGGGCAAGAAGATCAACTTCGTGAGCGAGTTCTTTCCCTCCTTCCTGATGTTCTTCAAGTGTCGCTTCGGCCGTCGAGGTCGGACGTGACCGACGACTTCCACTTCGCCAGCGAGGTCGTCGACGTCACCGCGCGCGACCTCCCGGGCCGCAAGGCCGCGTTCGTCGTGGGCCGGGTCCCCGAGGGCTCGATCGTCCTCGATGTCGGGTGCGGCGGCGGCAAGATGCTGAGGACCATCCACGAACATCGCCGCGGCGTGACGCTTCTGGGCTGCGACGTCAAAGAGCCCACGAACATCAACGGGGACTTCACGTTCACGGCGCTCGACCGCACCAGCGGGATGCTCCCGTACGACGACTCGTCGGTCGACGTCGCGCTCCTGGTCGACGTGCTCGAGCATGTCGACCACCCCGAGACGACGCTGGGCGAGATCGCACGCATCCTCCGACCGAACGGCAGTATGCTGGCGTTCGTCCCGATCGAAGGCGAGCCGATCAGCTGGTTCGGCGTGTTCCGGGCGTTCCTCGGCAACGACCTGTACGTGCGCACCAAGGACCACATCAATTCGTTCACGCACGATGAGGTTGAGCGGATGCTTGCGGCCCGGTTCATCGTCGACGAGCGTCGCTACCTCTACCACTTCCTCGGGCAGCTCATGGACGCGGCGCTGTGCGCGGCCCTGACGATCGGCCCCGTGCGGCGCGCGTTCTGGACGCACAGCCCCTATCACGGCGAGAGCACCGCAGCGCGCCCGATGTCGATCGTCGGGCGCGCGGTCGCGGTGACCTTCAGGGCGGCCAACGTAGCCGCCTGGATCGAGTCCCGTCTACTCAGAAACGTGCGGGCAATGTCGGCCGGGACGCTGTTCGCGGCACGCGTCCGGCCTGACTAAGGGCTGAACGAGATATCGCTGAGGAGGACTTCCTGGGCGGAGGTCGGTGTCTCGGCGAGTGTGAGACGGATCCGGTTAAGGCCCCAGTGAAGTGACACGGGCAGCCGCGCTCTCTTGCTGATCAGCGGCACGATCGCCGGCTGTCCCTGCGACGACACCCTGACTGCGACTGACGGCAGCGGCGGTGCACCCGGGCCTGGCGTCACGGTGACGAACAGCGCAGTGTGTCGGCTACCTGGGGAGAGCACGGTCAGGGACATCGGGACGCTGCCCAGCGAGGAATTGGCATGGTCCTCGCTGAACCCGATGTTTCCGGTCGCCGTGGTGACGGGCAACGGGCCATCGTCAATACGTGCGATTTGGGGCTTGCCGCCGATCATCGTCGCCACCGTGGCGAACGGAGAGGCCACGTCCTCGAGCGTGTTGAAGATCGCCGGGTGCTCGATCTTCAAGTAGTCGTAGTACCCGGTGAAGCTGATCGCGGTACCGACGGCGGCGCCGATGAGCGTCAGGATGACGCCGGCGACGGCCCACATCCGCCGAGTGGCGGTCTTGGGGCGCGCCCGCGCTAGCAGCATCGCCCAAACGAGAAAGGCCGGGAGCAACAGTAACGACACAAAGTCGACCTCGTATCGCTCGGTGGTGCCGAACAGCGCCCACGACACCAGCGTTACGACGGCCAGGCCCAGGATCGCGAGCCCGGTCGCGGCCACCAGCGGGCGAAGCTCGCCGCGGCGGCGCCGCAGCCACATAACGGGGATCGCCAGCAGCAGCAGCGTGATCGGCATCGTCGTGAAGACACCGCCGGTCGGCTCCGCGCCCAGTTGCGGACTTGCGCCCGCGTAGCCTTGGGGAAGCTTGAACGGGTCGTTCGCTGCGGTCTGGAGGAACGCGTGCGGAAACGTCAGCGCGTAGCGCGCCGGAAGCAGCAGATACGTGAACAGGCCCGGCGGAATGTAGGCGAGGCTGTAGAAGCGCACCTTCGTTTGGTCGATGCCCGCCAGCTCATACCGCTCGCCGAAGTTGGCGAATCCCCCGAAGCGCACGTGGTTGTACCAAGCCAGCAGCAGTACACACAGGACGAACGGGCCGAGCGCGTAGGTGACGAGCTCGAGGGTTTCGCGGCTTGCGCGAACGCGAAAGGTGCCGTTGCGACGCTTCAGTTCCCAGAGGACGGCCGCGACGGCGACGGCCCCGCCGACAGCCAACGTCGGCCGCCCGCCGATGGCCAGACCGAGGCACAAACTGCCGACGATCATCCGCCAGCGTCGCAGCTCGGGGCCGAGCACGGCGGTGACCATCAACCACAGGCCGGCCATCACGAAGCAGAACCCACACGCGATCGCCACCTCGTACTGGAGCGGGCGGCGCAGGAGGAACGGCAACGTGTTGGTCAGCGCCAGACCCACGGTCGACACAAGCAGGACCCACGGCGGAGTGCTCGGCACGAGGCGCCTGAGAAGCGCGCGCAGGAGGAGGACCGAGCAGACCAGGCCGATCCAGGCGTATAGCGCCACGGCAAAGCTTTCCGACATCACGTGTCCGGTGATCCGGAAGAGCGCGAAGAGCGTCAGGACAGGCGTCGGCCCCCACTGGGAGTAGAAGTGCCCGTGGTAAAGCACCAGGTCGTGATAGGCGCCGTTGTAGGGCGCGTTCAGCGCCGGGTTGTACGGGTCTGCGAGATGCAGCAGTCCCGCTGGCACCGGAATCGGCAGGAACGTATGACCGTGCAGGAACGCGGTCGTGAGCAAGTTGTAGATGTCCTGCGAGGACGACGGGAAGCTGAACGGGAAGGTGCTGGCCGCCGTCCACATGTAGAACGCGAGCACGAGTAGGAGTACGCCAACGAGCGCCACGTCGTAACCGCTGACATGCGCGTCCCAGCGTCGCCGTGAACGTGCTCTGCGCGGGTCGGAGGCCGTCGCCGTCGCCGGCGCGGCACCTGAGACAAACACGGCTCGGCGCGCGAACTTCACTTAGTCGATCACCACCAACACGACGGCGAAGGCTAGCTGGGGACCCGTCGGACCGGCCTAAGCGCCGCCGGCCCCGGCCGTTGCCCTGCCACCTAGTCGATCGCGGGATGAAAGACCCGCGAGCGGAAGACGACGAAGTTCGCAAGCGTCAGAACTGCGACCACAGGCAAGTAGACGAGCTCGGGGTCGACGCCGAGGCCGCGGGGCACGGTCGCAGTCACGGCCGCGGTGATCCCGTACTGAATTCCGGCCATTGCCAGGTAGCGGACGAGCTGGTGATGCAGCGGCAGCGCGAATGCTGACGAGTGCTTCCAGACGAATAGCCGCTGCAGGGTGAAGTGGGTGGTTATGGCCACGATGAAGCCGATCGCCAGCGAGGCCTCGAAGTCGAGCCCGATCACCTCAGCCAGCAGGGTGGTGGTTCCGACGTACACGAGCGCCACGAACCCGCCGGTCAACGCGAACCGGAATCCCTGGCGCCCCAGCTCCGCCCGCGACCGGCGAAGATCAGCTTGAGTCGTCAAAGCCATAGCGCGACTCGACTATTTCTCCCGCCCGCTCCGGGTTGTCCTCGTTCTCGCCGAACCCGAACCGCGACTCCACGATGTACTTCGGGCGCTGGCGTGTCTCGTCATAGATGCGGCCGACGTACTCGCCCATCACGCCGAGCGACAGGAGTTGAATCCCGCTGAAGAAAGTGACCACGATCACGATCGTCGGGTTGCCGATCGGAAAGGCCACCCCGGCGATCTTGAGCGCCAGGTAGGCGACGGCGACCAGGAACGCCAGGCCCGAGAAGGCGATTCCGAACAGCGAGATCAGCTGCAGCGGATAGCGCGAGAACCCGACCACCCCGTTCAGCCCGATCAGGAGCGAGCCGAGCAACTGGTTGTACTTGCTGGTCCCGCCAACTCGCGGAGAGCGGTCGTACGGGATGCTCGTCTGCCGGAAGCCGACGAAGCCGACAAGCCCGCGCAGGAATCCATGTCCCTCCTTGAGCGACACGACGTTGTTGATCACGCGCCGGCTCATCAACCTGAAGTCCCCGGTGTTGGGAGGGATATCGACCTCCGCGATCCGGTTGATCACCTTGTAGCCGGCCCACGCGACGATCCGCTTGGGCACCGTCTCGCCGGCCCGGGTGCGCCGCTGCGCGTAGACGACGTCGAACCCAGCCTCCCAGCGCTCGATCATCGCCGGGATGAGCTCGGGCGGGTCTTGAAGGTCGCAATCGATCACGACCGCCGCGTCGCCGCTAGCCGCTTCGAGGCCGGCCAGCGTCGCCATCGGCTGCCCGAAGCGACGCGAGAAGCGCAGCATCTTGACCCGCGGATCCCGCTTGCGCAGGTCGAGGATCAGCTCCTCCGTCCGGTCGGGGCCGGGGTCGACCGAGAAGATCAGCTCCCAATCCACAGGGAGCGGCTCGAACACCCCTGCCAGCCGTTCGTAGACGGGCTCGATGTTCGCCTCCTCACGGTAGGCAGGAATCACGATGCTGATCGTGTGCATCACGAAACCCGCCATGCCACAACGAACGAGCGGATTCCGAACGGGAGCCGAACGCCGGCACGCGCCATCCGATCCTCCACCTGCCACGTGTGCTCACCCAGGCGCGAGTCGCGCGTCCAGGCGATGTCCTGCGTGACCCTTCGTTCGAGCGCGTCGCCGCGCAGGTGGTCGTACCGCCACCGGTTGCGCTGCTTGACGAGCCAGAAAGCCGGATAAAGGAGCGACGCGAGGTACCGGTCCTCCCGTGGCTCGAGCCCTGCCTCCCGACACTTAGCAGCCAGCTCACCCCGCGCGTACCGGCGCTCGTGGCCGAGGAAGCGGTCGTAGTAATCGAATGTCCGCGGTCCCGCCGGAACCACCAGCGCCGCCGGCCGGCCCGGCTTCAGGACTCGGGCGATCTCGGCCAGCGCTTTGCGATCGTCGGGCACGTGCTCGAGCAGATTGGCGCTCACGACGGCGTCGAGGCTCGAGTCATCGATCGGGAGTGAGCACACGTCGGCCTGCAGCAGGCGCGCGTCGGGCACCGCGTCGTGGGCCTTCCGCAGCCCAGCGGCGATCATGTCGACGCCGATCAGGACCGCGTCGGGATGCGCGTCCCGGAGATCCTCGAGCAGGAACCCGGTCGAGCACCCGAGATCGGCGACGGTGTTGGCGGCGTCGAGCGGCTCGATGCCGTCAATTATCGCCCGCCGGGTCCACCGATCGAGGAAATGGGTGCGCGACGCCTCCGCATGGACCGCCTCGAGCTCCTCGGACCAGTTGACGGAGGCGTCGGTTTCCACGTAGGAGGCGAACGGCTCCGCCCCGCGGTCAGCGACCCCGTTGAGATGTTCGCTCGACGCCACGCGAACAGGGTAGATAACTGAGTAGCATCGCGCGCTTGACGGACGTCGCCGACTCACAGAGCACGGCTCCGTGCCGTATCTGCGGCGCCGCGACCCGGCGAGTCGGTCCGGTGCGCGGCGACTACAGCCGCCGCGACTACGAGGTGCGTCGTTGTGATGTGTGCGGTTTCGCCTTCATCGCTGATCCCTGGACGGACTTCGAGCGCATCTACGACGATCGCTACTACGCCGGGCAGGGGGCCGATCCGCTGGTCGACTACCACTTCGAACTGGCGGAGCCCGACCGGACGATCCGCCAGTACGAGTGGCACGGAGTCACGCGGTTGGTCGAGCGCATGCTGGGAGGGCTGGACGGCGTGCGTTGGCTCGACTTCGGCTGTGGCAATGGAGGCCTCGTCCGCTATGTCAACGAGCGGACGGGCGCTCGTGCCTGCGGATTCGAGGAGGGATCGATCGCGACCGAGGCCCGCAAGCTGGGCATTCCGATCGTGTCGAGCGACGAGCTGGCGACTCAGGCGGCGAGCTTCGACGTGGTCACGGCGATCGAGGTGATCGAGCACACGCTCGATCCCCTGGTCGAGCTTCGCACGATCCGGAAGCTCATTCGAAGCGGGGGATTGCTGTTTCTCACCACCGGCAACGCGGAGCCGTTCGCCTCGCGCCTGCTGCGCTGGCCCTACATCGTTCCGGAGATCCACGTCTCGTTCTTCGAGCCCCGCACGCTCGAGTACGCGTTCGGCAAATGCGCGTTCCGGCCCGAATCCATCTCGGCCCATGACGGCTTCGACGAGATTCTCAAGTTCAAGGTGCTGAAGAACCTGAAGGTCCGCCGGCGAAACCGTATGACCGATCTGATCCCGGCGGGTCCGGTGGCCGCGCTCGCGGACCGGAAAGTCCGACTCAGCCGGCATCCAATCGGCTGGGCTGTCTGAGCCTCTTCAGGTCGGCATCGACCATGCGGTGGACCAGCCGCTCGAAGCTCAGCGTCGGCCGCCAGCCGAGGACCCGGCGCGCCCGGCGAGGATCGCCGATCGGCGCCGTCGCCTCCGCGGCGCGCGTCAGCGAGCGCTCCACCCTTATGTACTCGACCGCGTTCAGTCCAACGTGCGCGAACGCGATCTCCGCGAACTCGGCCACGGTGTGCCCGGCACCGCTGGACAGGATGTAGTCCCCCGGCTGCTCCTGCTGGAGCATCAGCCAAGCGCCCCTGACGACGTCGCCCGCGAACGACCAGTCGCGGATCGCGGTCAGGTCGCCCAGCACGACCTCCCGTTCCAAACCCAACTTGATCGCAGCCGCCGCGCGCGTGATCTTGCGGGTCACGAACCGTTCGGGCCGGCGCTCGGACTCATGGTTATAGAGGATCCCCGAGCAGGCGAACAGCCGGTCGTGCTCACGCAGCTGCCCGACGAGCTGGTGGGCGATGAGCTTCGCGCTCGCGTACGGCGTCTCCGGCCGACAAGCGGTTTCCTCGCGTTGAGGGCTCTCCGACGCCGCCCCGAACATCGCGCTCGAAGCCGAGACGAAGACGCGCGTTTCGCGAGCGTGGTCCCGCACGGCGGCCAGCACGGTCGCGGTCGAGCCCGCGATCGCGGCGAGCGTCCGCGTCGGGTCACGCCATGAGTCGGGCACGAACGAGGGCGCGGCCAGGTGATACAGCTCGTCCGGGCGTACTTCGACCAGCGCCGCCGTCAGGCTGCCGGGATCGAGCAGATCGCCGCGGACCAGCTCGATCCGGTCGCGCAGGTACTCGGAGGACCCGAGCGACGACGACCGGACCAGGCCGGTCACCTCGTAGCCGTGTTCGAGCAGGAGCTCCGCGAGGAACGAGCCGTCCTGACCGCTGACGCCAGTCACCAGCGCCCGGCGCGACTGCCTCCCGGACTCCACGCTCAGCGCAGCCGGGTGGACGGCCGAGGCTCGGAACGAGACCGGCCGAGCTGCGCCTCCGTTCTGGTTCCACCGCGGCTCAGCAACTCATAGTCGGCGTCGACCATCAGCCTGATCAACTCCTCAAAGCTGGTACGCGGCTCCCACCCGAGCTCTCGCCTCGCCTTGGTGAAATCGCCGATGAGGTGATCGACCTCCGCCGGTCGTTGCAGCGAGGGGTCGATCACGACATGGTCATCGATCTCGACGCCGGCCTGGTCGAATGCGATCTCGAGACACTCCCGCACGGAGTGAGCGGCTCCGGTAGCGACGACATAGTCCCCCGGCGCGTCACGCTGGAGCATCAGCCACATGGCCTCCACGTAGTCCTTGGCATAGCCCCAATCACGCTCCGCGTCGATGTTGCCGAGCGAGATCGTGTCCTTCAGCCCGAGCCTGATCGCGGCCGCGTGCCAGGTGATCTTGCGCGTGACGAACTCGAGACCGCGGCGTGGACTTTCGTGATTGAACAGGATGCCGCTACTGGCATGGAGGTCATACGACTCGCGGTAGTTGACGGTGATGAAGTGACCGTAGACCTTCGCCACTCCGTAGGGCGAGCGCGGATAGAAGGGTGTCAGTTCGTTCTGCGGGACTTGGCGAACCTTGCCGAACATCTCGCTGGACGACGCCTGGTAGAAACGCGCCTCGGGCGAGATCTCGCGCATCGCCTCCAGCATCCGGGTCACCCCGACCCCCGTGAACTCGGCGGTGAGCGTCGGCTGAATCCACGAGACCGCGACGAACGACATCGCGGCGAGGTTGTAGATCTCGGCCGGCTTGGCCGCGCGCAACGCGTCGACGAGCGAGCGCTGGTCCAGCAGGTCCGCCTGATGCAACGTGACCCGGTCGCGAAGATGCTCGATGCGCTCGAACCGCTCGGTCGAGGAGCGGCGAACCAGCCCGTGAACGTCGTATCCGTTCTCGAGCAGCAGCTCGGCGAGGTAGGACCCATCCTGGCCAGTGATTCCAGTGATCAGCGCGGACCGGCGGCCGGACATGCGTCCGGAGGCTACACGCTGGTGCTCGAAGCCCCGCGACCGGCTCCGCGGATCGGTGACGCCCGCCCGGTGGATCGAGCTACAGTCCCGGCTGGCTGAGCCGCATGGAGACCGACCGCAGCATTTATCTCTCAATCGCGGAGCTCCGCCGCCGCTACCGAACGCGGCCGCAGTCCACGGTCGCCGGACCGCTGACCGAATTCGAGCTGCGGTGCTTCAGCCAGCACGGCGAAGACGGGGTGATCGCTGAGATCCTGGCCAGGGTCGGAATCGGAGCCGGCTGCTTCGTCGAATTCGGGATCGAAACCGGCCGCGAGGGTAACTGCGTGTTCCTGGCCGATGTCCTCGGCTGGGAGGGGGTGTTCATCGAGCCCGATGACGCGGCTTACTCGGAGCTGGCTCGCAAGTACGCGCAGGCCGAACGGGTGCGGACGGTGAACGCTGCCGTGACCCCCGACAACGTCGAGGATCTGTTCGCCGCGGCCGGCGTTCCGCCCGATCCGGACGTGCTCTCGATCGACGTCGACGGTCAGGACTACTGGATCTGGGCGGCGCTCGAGTCCTACCGGCCGCGCGTGATGGTGATCGAATACAACGCCGCCCTGCCGCCGGGACGCTGGCTCGTTCAGCCACGCGGCCACCCTGGAGCGTGGGATGGCACCGACTACTTCGGCGCATCGCTGGAGGCGCTCTGTTCTCTGGCTGACCGCAAGGGATACTCGCTCGTCCACACCGATCTGGCCGCGGTCAACGCGTTCTTCGTTCGCTCCGAGCTCGCGGCCGGCGCCCTGCCGCCGCCGCACGAGGCCGCGCGCCGGCATCAGCCGAACTACTTCATGCGGGGCTATCGCCATCCGGTCGATCCCGAGCACCGGCCGTATACCGACCTCGCGGCGGACGAGTCGAGCGGCTCCGAGGGCGGTAGTCTCCGCCGCATCGACCCTGTGGCGAGCCCGAGACCGCTCACGCCCGTGCTCGCCAGAGAGCTCGCGGCTCGAACCGACTTCGTCTGGCATCAGCGATTCGAGCTTGCCGGCGGCGTGTACACGCCGGGGTCCAGCGACGTTTCGGGGTTGATGAACACGGCGGCGGTTCCCGAACGACTCGACGGCGCCACCGTGCTCGATATCGGCACGACCAACGGCGGCGCCGCGTTCGAGTGTGAGCGACGCGGCGCGCGCCGCGTCGTGGCCGTCGATATCGCGGACGAGAACTGGTTCGGCTTCGCCACCCTGAAGCGCGCGCTCGGCTCGAGCGTGGACCACGTCCAGGCCTCGATCTACGAGCTGCCCGAGCTTCTCGGTGAGCAGTTCGACGTGGTGCTGTTCTGGGGTGTGCTCTATCACCTGCGACATCCGCTGCTGGCACTCGACAACGTCCGTCGGCTGGCTCGTGGAACCGTCTCGATCGAGACCGCGGTGTCCGATCACGAGCTTGGCGACGCTCGCGATCTGCCGTTGGCACGTTTCTTCCGCACCGACGAGTTGGCGGGGGACAGCAGCAACTGGTTCGCGCCCAATGTGGCCGCGCTGACGGATTGGTGCCGCTCGTGCGGGCTTGAACCGAGGACCGTGCTCAGCTGGCCCGATCCCTTGCCGGCCCGAGCCATGGTCGTGGCAGAGCCCGGCGACGCCGAGTGGAAGACGCTGTCCTACGAGCAGCCGCTGATCTGCTCGGTCCCCACCCACACGGCGGCTTTCGAGTAACCGAGGCCGAGGGCCCGGGCGGGCCCCGCGCACCTCACTGCGCGCCGATCGTCTCCCAATGCCCCGCCCGTGCCGCGAGGTCGGGGTGAGAGACGAGCGCGTGCCACACAACCGCCTGGAATGACTCGACCAAGGGCGTGCGCAGGTCGGACGGCGGGTCGATCAGGATCGCCACATCCGCGAGCTGCGCCAGCGTGCCGCCGGGCGACCCGACCACGCCGAAGATGGCGCACCCGAGCTCCTGGCCGCGCTCGAGCGCGTTCACGAGATTGACCGACACACCGTGCTCGCGCGACCCGCCGCCGACGGAGAACACCAGGAGCGCATCGCGCTCGGACAGCCGGGAGACCTCGAGCCAACCGCTGAACGAGCTCTCCCATCCATCGTCATTGATCCGGGCGGTCAGCTCGGACACGTTGTCAGTGGCCGCGTAGCTCTCGAAGCCGCACAGCTTGCGGAAGTCGTTGACCGCGTGCGATGCATGGCCCGCTCCGCCTCCGACGCCGAGAATGAACAAGCGTCCGCCTCGGGCGCGCACCTCCGCCAGGCCACGTGCCATCGCGTCCACCTGCTCCGGATCCACCGCCTGCGCAAGCGATGCGGCGACGGCAAAGTACGCCGCGGCGTGCTCGGAACCCGACACCCGCGGCAGCTTAGTGCTTTCGCAAGACGAGGTTCACAAACCCCGAGTCCTCAGCTCCCGCCGCCGCCACGATCTCCTCGGGCGACGCACCTTGAACCGATCCGCCATCCGCGAGCAAACCGAGCTCGAACCCCAATCGCTGATAGCCGGCCGCGACCTGATGCGGATCTACGCCTCGCTCACTCATCCCCTGCAGCCAGAACTCGCACATGATCGTCAGCGAGGGGTTGGCATCGATCAATCCGGTCATCCCGGCGATCACCTCGTGGTCGACGCCCTGCGTGTCGACCTTGACCATGTCGACCCGGATTTCGGCAAGGACATCGTCGAGCCGGCCGCAGGGTACCAACACGCTCGCGTCGTGATCCCAGCCGACCTGATGGTCTCCACGGTTCTCCTCGTTGAAGCGCAACGGGAGATAGCCGACTTCCCGGAAGGCGGCGATCGGGACGACAACCGCGTTGGCGCAGCTGTTGCGCCAGAGGTTCGCCTTCAGCAGCGCTAGGTTTCGCTGCTCCGGCTCAACCGAGTAGACGCGCCCGGCTGGACCGACCGTGGTGGAACCGAGGACCGAGAAATAGCCGATGTTGGCGCCGACGTCGACGAACGTCGAGCCGGGCCTGAGCATTCGCCTCAGGAACGCCGACTCGTTGGGTTCCCACGCACCGGTCGCCTCGATGAACGTCGTCATCACCCGGTCCTGGACGTGTAGGTACAGGTCACCGACGTCGGTGGTCACACTTCGGACCGAATCGATCGGCAACGGTTCAGGGAAGGAGCTGGCGGCCCGATGCGACACCGCGGTCTCGATCGCAACCGCCTCGAGCCCGGCGAGCAGCCGCTCGTCCACGAGCCCCTGCCGAACGGCGAGGTGCTTTGTCGCCCGGAGGATCGCGGCACGGGCCATCAGCCCGCTCCTGCCGAAGCGCGAGCGGCCAGATTTCAACGCATCACCGCCCTCGCGCAGCTGGAACCGCGCCTTGGCGGTCTCGATCCGAGCCGGGGTCAGGATGGGCACGCGGGGCAGCGTACTGGCTGACGCCGCCTGCAAGAATGCGAGCCATCCGAGCAACGCGCGGGGGGACGTGCAGCTACAGTCCGCCCGCTGGCGTCGCGGCCCTGACCTCGCGTCGCAGCGCCATCCATGAACGTCTCGCTCGACCTCATATCCCGTGAGCTGCTGTTCTTCGCGCTCCTGGCGGCGCTCGGCGCTGGTCCCGCGGCGTTCCTGTCCGAGCGCTATGACGGAGCCGCTCGCGTCGCGATGGCCCCGGTGCTCGGCCTGTGCGTGGGAGTGTGCCTGACCGTCACGCTCATCTACTTCTTCCCCGCCCGCTATACGGGATGGTTCGTGGTCGTGGTGGCGCTGGCGTCCCTGGGGATGCTGGCCTGGCGCAGGCGAGCGTGGCCACGCTGGCCCGGAGGCCGCGCCGTGGCACAGCTTGCCGTCATTGCCATCGTGGTCCTGGGATCTTTCGACTACCCATTGGCGGTACGGCACACGGTCGGCCCCGACGGCGGTTACACGATCGCGGACACCGCGGGATACGTGTCCGAGATCAACGGTGAGGAACATCAGTCGATCCGGCGGGCCGACCGAAATCGGCCACCCTGGCCCGACCTGAGCCGCGCCTACTGGTCGGGATACGCACAGAGCTTCCAGCAGCTCGACGTCTCCGCCCTCGAGGCCAACATGAACGGCCTGCTGGGGCTGGGTTCGACCGATACTCAGAGCCCGTTCTTGATCGTCGTCCTGCTCGCCGGCGCGTTGGGGGTTTATGCCGTCGTACGGAGCGTGAGACGCGGGTCCACCTGGGCAGCCGTCCTCGGCGCCTGCATATTCGCCGGACCCCTCTACGCCGAACTGCTCATGGATGGCAGCGAGGCCGCGATCACGGGCTGCGCCGTGCTGGCACCGGTGGTCGCACTCGGATGGGAGGCGTTGCGCTGCCGTCGACCCGCGACCCTGGCGCTGTTCGCTCTGACCATCGCCGGACTGCAGACCCTGTACCCCCTGTTCCTGCCGCCGGTCGTGCTGGCCGCCGTGGCCGCTATCGCCGTCCTCGTGATCCGGCGGCTAATGCGCGGTCTGCCCAGCCGTCGAGAGGTGGCGGTGGCCGTCATGCAGATCGCCGGGGTGGTCGCACTCGCAGCCGCGTTCACACCCGTGGCCTTCGCTCGCAACGTGCACTACTGGCTCAGTCTTCTGAACGGGACCTTTTCGCTCGTCGGCCTGCCCGCGTACGTGCTTCCGTTCAACGTGCTTCCCGGGTGGGTCCTGCAGACCCGCGAGTTCTACAACCTGGTCAACCTCAACAACGCGACCGGCGGCCAATTGCTGCTCGGCGCGGTGGTGCCGCTCCTGTTGATCGCCGTGATCCTGTTCGCCGCGCGCCGGCACCGCGAAGTCGCGATGATGCTGGTCGTTGCGGCCGGCGCGGCACTGCTCGCCTACTACACGGGGTCCAGCCGCGGTTGCAGCTACTGCGTCCAGCGCAACCTGATCCCGATCGGCGCACTCGCCGCCCCCGCCCTCGGGATCGGTGTAGCGGCGCTTGCGACGCTCCGCTTCCCAGGGCGTTTCGTTCTCGCCGGGGCGGTCGCCGCTGTAATCGTCGTCGTCATCGGCCACGAGGGAATCGTCGAGCGGCAGCGGCTGGCCGATGGGTCATACCTGCTCGACCGGCAGGACCGGCAGGCGATCGCAGCCCTCCCCAACGGCGCGGGGCCGGTCGACCTCGAAGGCTTCGGTCAGGGACCCGCGCCCCCGATGGAGTTGCCGATGGTCTACAACCTGGTGGACGAGCGAACGCACGGGAAGCTCTCGATCGCGACCGATCGGGACGACGACAGCGGCCTCGCGTATCTGGGCGGGACGGAACCTCTCGGTCCCTCGTTCCGACCCGATTACACCTATGTGCTCACGCGTCTGGGCAGTATCTCCACCGACCGTGAGGTCGTCGCTCGGTACGGCCCGATCGCGCTCGAGAAGCGCATCCGCAACCTCGATGTCACCTTGACCGGTGGAATATCCGTCGCCGCGGTGCGAGAAGATCCGACGGGCACCGCCTGGCTCAACCCGAACCGGCCGCTGCACTTCGTGGTCGTGGGGACGCCGGCGGGTGGTCGAGCATTTATCTCGTTGGTACTGCGCACGACCGTCCCCGTCCACGTCCTCAAACAGCCCGGTCTGGTTACCGTGCGCCAGCCCGGAGTCGTACACATCTGCGTACCGGCGCTCGGCACTCCCACCGCGCGCGAGGCAGATGCACAGGTCTACTTCGTGGCTCAGCCCCCGCCCCTGCCGTCCGAGCCGTATTCGAACCCGCTGCCCCCACGGGGCGTGCGCCTGACGAGCATGACCGTCTCGGCGACGCCCTGCTCGGGCGCTCAGTGAGCGACCGACGCGGGCGCCGGGACGCCCGAGCCCTCGCCCGGGCTGGCGACCACCGCGAACTCCCCTTCCACGAACCGGTCCCGCTCGACATCGCCGGATCCGTTCGGATGAAAGATGAAAGCCGACCCGAATCCGGCCTCGCGGCACAGCTCGAGCGCGACCTCCGGGAAGATCGGCTGCTGATGGCTCAGATCGACCCAGAACGTCTTCAACGCGCGCGGCGAGTGGGGATTGACGGTCTCGAGGATCAAGATCCCGTCGGCCGTCAGTTTGCGGGTCGCGAGCGCGAGCAGCAGACGGAGCTGCTCTTCGGTCATGTGCTCGATCACCTGAGCGGCGAAGATGACGCCAAGGCTCGTGTCAGCCAGCTGCTCGAGATACGCCAGACCGTCGCTCTCAAACACCTCGGCGTGGCCCTTCTCGCGGCATCGGGAGATCATGCCCGCGTCGGTGTCGACGCCGACGTATGACAGGCCGGCGTCACGCAGGAGGTCGAGCAGCTCACCGCGTCCGCAGCCGATGTCGAGTACGGGCTGCCGCCGGCCGATGATCGGCAGATACCGTCGCTGGCGTTCGCGAATGAACTCCTCGGAGCCGCGGAACACGTCTTCGAACGCACGGTACTCATCGACCTGGCCTGGCCCATTCTGGTGCGCGTACCCGATGACGACGCCCGCCCCCGGCTGATGAGACAGGCCGAAGGGCTGGCCCGCCATGTATGGAATGGCCTGGGTCCCTGCCTCGATCGTCGTTATCCGCTGCGCCAGCTCGGGCAGCGTCCTGAGCGTGGAGTCAACCCGGCGCAGCTCGCCGAGAACCAGCGCGGTCTGCGCGCCGGCCTCGCGGCGGGCCGCGATCTGCGCCTCTTGTTGGCGAGTCATCTCACTCACGAGCCGCTCATCGACCCGGCGCTGGTGCGCGACCACCGGACGCATCAGCCGCGACGCGACGCGATACGCGAGTCGCCGTGCGGAGCTCCCCTGGACCGACTGGGGAACCGGGTCCTGCGCGATCAGCTCGCGCCCTGCTGTCAACCCCGCCGACCCATATGAGGCGCCGGCCGAGTGCCTCACCGGCCGGCCCGCTTCGAGATGCATCCGGACGTACGCGAGACGCCGCTCCATGGTCTCCCCGGCGGCCTCGGGCGAGTGCGTGCGCCGGATGTCGGCCGCGGCGCGCCGACCCCGCCGCTCGGCCGCTCGCGGATCGTCCCCGACCTCCCGCATAAGGCGGGCCGCGTGCTCGGGGTCGGGGTCTGCCCATTCACCATCCGGCGGATACGGGAACTTCCCCTCGCCGATCGGCCGCAGGGTGTAATCGACGAGGTAGCCGTTCTCGCCGGTCATGAAATCGAGGTTCCCCGAGTAACCGGTGGCGATCACCGGCTTCCCGAGGTACATCGCCTCAGCCATCGTGAGACCGAAGCCTTCGGAGCGGTGGAGCGACACATAGCAGTCGCACGCCTCGAGCATCGCGTTCTTCTCCTGAGCCGAGACGTACCGGTCGATGATGTGAACATCGGGATGCCCCTGCGCGGCGAGCAGCAGTCGGTCGTAGTCGTCGGGCTTGCTCGCACCGTTGATGCACTTGATGACCAGCGATGCCCCGCTTCCCGGCGCGAATGCCGTCCGAAACGCATCGATCACCGCCAGCGGGTTCTTGCGTTCGATCACACTGTGAAAATCGAACATGAACAGGAACAGGAACCCGGGTGGGAGCCCGAGTTGGGCTCGCGGCAGAGGGGCGACCGATGGCATCGTCACCGGTATCCGGACATTTACGATCGCGACCTTGCTCACCGGCCGCAGAGCCTGCGCAACGTGCTCGCTACCGACCCACACCTCGTCGACGAGGTCGAGGGCACCGAATGACCGCTCCGGGAACGAGCTGACCTCCCACCACCAGAGGCCGATCGTGTAGCGCCCAGCCGAGAATTCCGGTCCCGCATCGCTGAGGAAAGCCGGAAGCTGGTCGGCGTTGACACAGATGAGGTTGACCGGGAACGGGGCAAGCGCCGTGTCGAGGAAGGTGTAAGCCTGCCCCTGTCGGCTGGTGGGGACATAGCTGCCGTGGACCGGCATCAGAGGGATGCCGCGAGCGTCGAGGGCTGTGATCACCGTGCGTGCGGCTTCACCGACGCCGAGGACCGAGCGCAGATAACCCGCCACGTTGACCCCCCATGGGCCCGCGCTGTCACCGGCCGGCGGTTCCGCCTCCGCACCGGGACTCGATGGGAGCCATTCCGGCGGGAGTCCGAGATCGGCAGCGTCCGAGCGATGATCGAGGATCCACCGCTGAAAGCGAGGGCCGTCGTCCCCGTCGAGATCCGGGAACGCCTGTCTCAGATCGGGACGCCCGTCGTACACCTCGAGAGAGAGCCGGCTGACGCCATGCTGGCGCCCCGTATCCGACGGGCTCCTACACCACGCGATGAACTCATCGGTACCGGCCCTGCTGAACGGTGGAAGCCGAAATGCCCCCTCGCGCTCACCGTCTCGGTACAACTTGCGCAGTTCAGGAGTGAGAACCGTCCCGTCGGCGAGCTTTTCGTAGATCCATGGTCCGCCTCGGTCGATGTCTTCCCCGCCGAGCACGGCGGCGTAATCGGCGCACAGTTCCGCGATCACCGGCGCGTCCGGAAGCCTCAGCCGGGTCTGATGCTTCGAGAGCGCGAACGGCCGCGCCGGATCGAAGCCGCTGAAGTGAAAGAAACGAAGCGGTTGCCCGTTGACCGTGTACCGATCGCCATGCCGCTCGACTGCGCGCTCGTGAAGGTTCCAGTACGCGACGTTCACCCCTGGGTCGCGTATGACGTCGAACCTCGGGACGACCGAGGTGATCAGGTCGAACCAACGTTGATCGACGAACACCCCCATGGCGTGGTCGATCACGCAATCGAACCGCAGTCGCTCCGACCACCAGTCGATCAGGCGCTCCGCGCCCTCGCCCGGCGCGAGCGCGATGAAGCCGAGGTTATAGGTACCGGACGCGAGCAAGTCGATCTCTGACGGCTTGAGATCGTCGCTCGGGATGGGACGGAACGCGACGTGAGGTGTCAGTACCACTCCCTCGGCGGCTGCCAGGCGCGCAATCTCGTCGATTTCGTCGAAGAAGCGGATGTCGGGATCCAGATATGCCACGGGCATCCCATCGCGTTCGAGCAAGTGACTGAGCAGCCAAGGTTTCACCGCCGTGGCGAGCTCGGTTACGTCGTACATCGCCGCCATCCCCTCGAAGCGATCGAGTCCGATCTGATCGGGTCTGACGATCTCGAATGGCTCGCCGGCGGCGTCGACGGTCCCGTCGGGATCGTCGATCAGAAGCACCGAGCAAGGTTCACCACGGTTGTACTGAGCATATGAGCGCGCGAGCACACGTGCTTGAGGCAGGTAGTTGCGCGCGACTATCGTGCAGATCCGCATCGCTGCCTCAGATGATTATCAACTCTCGGTCGCTCCCGACAGCCCGATCAGGTGAGCGTCCGTCGGCATCGGCGGGGTTGCAACTTTGCCGATAGGAGCCGTGTCCTCAGGAAAAGCCGCCACCTCGATCCCCGGTCGGCTGTGGGCGAAGATCAAGAACCACTGATGGTTACGAACGACGGGCGGGATCACGTTCACGAGTGTGAGACCCGCTTCGGCAGCGATGTCGCGAATCCAGCCCCGGTCGTCGAGCACCGCCGCAAATGGATGCACGTAGCTCACGTAGAGAGCGTTGGTGTGTTCCATCATCATCGGGAACTCCGACTTGTCAATCAGGAAGAAGCTCGCATGCAGGACTCCATCCGGCGCCAGGATGCGCGCCGCGTCGTGGAGGTAGAAGACCGCCTGCGGCTCGGTCAGGTGGGTGAAGACCGAGATTGCGTTGACCAGGGTGAAGGAGGACTCCTCGGCCGGGAGCGGCGCCACATCCGGAAGGCCTTCCTGCGGGGTGAACGAGTCGTTGTGGACGTTGTGGTGTCTGAACTCGAACCCGTGTGCCGCCGGCGCCTGGTTCGTCCGTGCCCATTCGATCATCCCCCGGTGAAGGTCGACGCCGAGATACTGCTCGGGTCGCGGCGACTGCTGGATGAGCTGGCGCGCCACGCGGCCGCACCCGCAGCCGAAGTCGAATACGCGCCGGTACTGCTCCGCGGGGAGGTAGGGATACACCAGCCCGCCGCCCGGGTTGTCGAACGAAGCCTCGTCGGTCGGACCGACCAGCGCTCGCATCTCGGGAGGTGGGAAGGGAAGCGCCGGCGGTGACGCCGTCGAACCTCCGCCCATCAAGGCGCGGATTCTCGCCCAGCGGGTGTTCACGGGCACGACGCTAGCCGGCTCGATTCCGCTCGCGCTCGAGCGCGTCGAGCCTGCGCTCGAGCGCCTCGATGCTGCGGCCCTGGCGTTCGAGCACCGCGGCCAGCTGGTCGTATCCGCGGAGGTCCGTGATCAGGCCCGCTCGCTCCTCGGCGCTCTCGCGGCGCTGGTCCGCGATCCCGGCGCTGAGGTCGTCGAGGGCGTCCACGACCATCGTGTCGACGGACTGCTGGTAGGCCGTATACGGACGCATGACTCGCAGAACCGTGTTCCGCGCGAGGTCACGGAGGGCCTGAGCGCGCCCTGGGCGCGCCGCGGCCACCGGCCCCTGCCTGATCCGTATTGGCAGCGACGCAAGCGCGGGACGTCTTCGTGCCGGATCGATGCCGGCGCGGGCACGCCCGGTGGCGCGGATCGACTCCAGACGGCGGCGCATGATCTCGCCGGCAGCGCTCGGCGAGTGGGTGCGACGAATGTCGGAGGCGGCGGTCGCCCCCAGCCGCCGCGCGCCCTCGCGGTCGTCGAACAGCGCTCGCATCAACGTCGCCGCGTGTTGCGGGTCGGGATCCGCCCACTCCGCGTCTTCGGGATACGGGTCGGCACCGGGGCCGATCTGCACCATGCGGTAGTCGACCAGGAGGCTGTTCGACGGAGTCATGAAATCGAGGTTGCCCGAGTAGCGGGTGGCGATCACCGGCTTGCCCAGGCACATAGCCTCGGCCGGCACCAGCCCGAATCCCTCGGCCCGATGGAGCGAAACGTAGGAGTCGCAGACCGCGATCAGACCGCTGTTGTCGGCCGGAGAGAGATACCGGTCGATCACCTCGATGTCCGGATGACCCGCCGCGGCGGCACGGAGCCGGGCGTGCGAGTCCGGATCGTGCTCCTGGTTGATGCACTTGACGAGCAGACCGGCTCCCTCGCCCGGTGCGAACGCGCGGGTGAAGGCGTCGATCGCCGCGAGCGGGTTCTTACGCTTGAACACGCTCAGATAATCGAAGCTGACCAGGAACACGAACTTGTCCTCGGGCACACCGAGCGCGGTCCGGGAGGGCGCCTCGAGGGCGGGCGGCTGGACCGGGATGCGCACGGTCGTGACGGGGACGGTTGCGTGCGGCTCGAGCGCCGCGGCGATGTGGGCGGTCGGAGCCCACACCTCCTCGACGAGCGAGAACGCGTTCCACCAGCGCTCGGGGAATTCGGCGATCTCCCAGAACCAGAGGCCGATCGAGTAGCGGCCGGCGAAGAACTCCTCTCCGGCCTGACGCGCGAACTCCGGCAGTGCGTCGGCGTTCATGCAGATCAGATTCAGCGGGAACGCGGCATCCTCGGTCGTCGCGGTCGTATAGCCGTGCCCTTGCCGGCTGAGGGGGATCGTCTGCCCATGAATCGGCAACACCGGCACCTGCTGGGCGTCGAGCGCGCCGACCACCTGCCGCGCGGCCTCGCCGGTCCCCGCCTCCGAGCGGAAGTACCCGACGACGTTCACTCCGAATGCGGCCTGGCTGAGAGGCTTCAATGACCGCTCGGCCGGCGCCGGCGTGAGTCCTCGTTCCTGGGCGGGCACAGCTGGGGTCGCCGTGTTTGCGGAGCCGTTGGCGTGAGTCATCGGCGAGAGCAGGGGTATCTCCCGCCTACCGTACTCTTCGGCCCAACGGAGGAGACCCGCCCTGCCCGGCCCGTCGAGATCCGGGTACAAGGCGCGGAGGTCAGGTCGCTCACGGTACACCCGGGCGAGCACACGGCTGATGCCGAGGGGCGCCCCCGGGGCCTGTTCGTTCACCCACGCCTCGAACGCCCGTGCGCCGTCGAGCGTGAACGGCGACTCCAGCTCGCCACCCAGCTCGTCCGCAAAATCGCCGTACATAGTGCGCACCGTGTCGTCGAGCCGAGTGCCGTCTCCGAGCGCGCCGTAGCTGTACGGCCATTTCCGGCTGACGGAGTGCCCCTCGTTGTTCACCTCCGTCGCGTACTCGCCAAGGAGCCGCTCGAGAACGGGATCGGCCAGGACGTCGACCCGGTCCTGGTACCGGCTGAGGACCAGCGGATGGTCGGGGTCGAAGCCACTGAAGTGGAAGAAGCCAAGCGGCCGGTCGTCTACCAAGTACTGGTCGCCGGCGGCTTCGAGCCTGCGGCTGTGGAGGTTCCAGTAAGCGACGTTGTACTCGGGGTCGCGCACGATTGCCAGGTCGGTGAGGAGGCCGGGGGCGAGATCGAACCAGCGCTGGTCTACGAAGTATCCCCACACCGGATCCACGCGACAGTCGCGACGCAATCGGTCCGCCCACCAATCGATCAGCTTGCGCACCTCGGGCCTGGGCCCCAGAGAGACGTAGCCGAGGTTGTAGACGCCGGCGATCATGATGTCCACTTGACTCGGGGACCGGCCGTCGGGCGGGATCGGTTTGTTGTTGTGCGGGATCAGGGCGACGCCGTGCTCGGCCGCCAGATCGTCGAGCCGGCGGAGCGAGCCATAGATCTTTATGTCCGGGTCGAGGTAGGTCACCGGACTGCCGGTCTCGTCGAGCAGGTGGCGCATCAGCCACGGCTTCACCGCCGTCGAGAGCTCGAGCACCGAGTAGCGCAAGGCCATGTGCGTGAACGGCTCGCAGTCGATGGCGGCCGGGGTGAGAATCTCGAACGGCTCATCCGCGGGATCGAGGTAGCCCGCGAAATCGTCGATGATCAGCGTCCACAGACGGCTGTCTGGATCGTGCGCCGCCAGCGATCTCGCCAGGACGCGGGCATGGGCAACGTAGTTCTTGGCGATGATCGTGCAGACGTTCAAGGCGGCGCAAAAGTAGCATCTGCCTCCGAGGGGCTCCGTTGCTACCGTCTCCGACGTGAGCGCGATCCTGAGCGAGAAGGGTCAAGCGGACCGCGCGCCTCTCTCTGGACCGCCGCGGCCGGCAATTTCCGTCAAGCACGTCAGTAAGACGTTCCGCCTGCCGCACCAGAACTACAGCACGCTCAAGGAGCGAGCGCTTCACCCTCGGCGTGCCCGGAGCTACGACGTCCTGCGGGCCGTCGACGACGTCAGCGTCGAGATCGCCGCCGGTGAATTCTTCGGAATCGTCGGGTCGCAACGGGAGCGGAAAAAGCACGCTCCTCAAATGCCTCGCCGGGATCTACAACGTCGACAACGGGGAGCTTGCCGTTAGGGGCCGGCTGTCCCCGTTCATCGAGCTGGGCGTCGGATTCAATCCCGATCTGACCGCCCGAGACAACGTGATCATCAATGCGATCATGCTCGGGCTGTCCCGCAAGGAGGCCGTCGAACGCTTCGACGACATCCTCGCGTTCGCGGAGCTAGCGGAGTTCGTCGACCTCAAGCTCAAGAACTACTCCTCGGGTATGCACGTCCGGCTCGCCTTTGCGACCGCGATTCAGGTCGACGCCGACATCCTGCTCATCGACGAGGTGCTCGCGGTCGGAGATGCGGCGTTCCAGCAGAAATGCTTCGACGAGTTCACGAGGCTGCGGGCCGAGGGGCGCACGATTCTGTTCGTCACCCACGACATGGGCTCCGTCGAGCGCTTCTGCGATCGCGCCATGTTGCTCGACGGCGGGCGGATGATCGAGATCGGCGAGCCCGTCTCAGTCGCACGCCATTACAACCAGATCAGCTTCGCGACGGTCAGGCGGCAGCGCGCCGAAGACTCCTCCGCCGACGTCGTCGACACACCGACGGTCGCTCAGGTACTGAACGCCTGGTTCGAATCGCCTGATGGCGAGCTCACCACCTCTTCCCTCCAGGGAGAGATCTGCTGCGTGCGGATGGACGTCAAGTTCCTGAACTCAGTCGAGGATCCGATCTTCTCGGTCAGCCTCCAGAGCGAGGGCGGGCACTACGTGTTCGTGGCGAGCACACATACCTCCGACGTCGTAACCGGGCGCTTCGAGGCAGGGACGACCGCGCAGGTCGGGTTGCGCTTCGAGAACTGCCTCGCGCCGGGACGCTACCGCCTGTTTGCCACTGTCGCGCGCGCCGGCCTTGGCGCTGACGTGTTCGACGCTCACATCACGAACTCGATCATTGTTCTCGCGAACCGTCCGGGCGGCGGGCTGACCGACCTGCCGCACACCTTCGAGATCCGGCACGCGTAGCGCGAGGTTCGGATGAGCGCCTCAGCCGCGGAGTCCTACGGCCCCTCAGCGCTCGGCGGAGAGGCTCGCCGGTTCGTCGAGCTCACCACGACCCTGGCCCGGACGGAGTTCAAGCTCCGCTACTACGGGTCGGTCCTCGGCTACGTCTGGTCGCTGATGCGGCCGCTGCTCTTCTTCGGCGTGTTGTACGTGTTCTTCGTCAAGATCGCCCACATAGCCAAAGGCCCCTATTACGGCGCCTATCTCCTGACCGGGATCGTGCTCTGGAATTTCATTGCCGAGGCGACCATGGCCTCCGTTACGTGCCTGGTGTCGCGCGAGGCGATGCTGCGGAAGATCCGCTTTCCGCGGATGGTGGTGCCGCTGTCGGTGTCGTTGACGGCGACGTTCAACCTCGGCATGAACTTCATCGCGGTGTTCGTATTCGCGTTCGCCAGCGGAGTGACGCCAACCATCCTGTGGCTCGAAATGATCCCGATCGTCCTGTTGTTCGTGGTGCTGGCGACCGGGATAGCGATGCTGCTGTCCGCGCTCTACGTGCGCTTCCGGGACGTGCAGCCGATCTGGGAGGTCTTCCTTCAGATTTGGTTCTACGGCTCCCCGGTGATCTATCCCGCCACTGCCTACGTGAGCCACAAGCTCCCGTCGGGCTTCGAGAAGATCGCGATGATCAACCCCATCGCCACGCTGCTCGCGCAGATGGGCCACGCGTTCATCGACCCGAGCGGCTATCCGACGGCGACCGGCGCGGCCCACGCAGTCTGGCCGGTGGCCCTGGCGCTCGCGCTGATCCCCGGCATCTTCGCGCTCGGCTGGTGGGTATTTACGCGCGAGGCTCCGCGCGTCGCCGAGAACCTCTAACCGCCCTAAAGCTCGCCCAGGATCCGCCGGAGCCCGTCGCGCAGCCCGACCTCCGCGGTCCAGCCCAGTTCCGCCCGCGCCCGGCTCACGTCGAGGCAGCTGCGGCTGACTTCGCCCGGCCGCTCGGGAGCGAACTCGGGCTCCGCGAGCGGACCGCGATCCGAAACGTCGTTCAAAGCGTCGATCAGGTCGAGAACGGACGTTTCCTCGCCGCGCCCGATGTTGAACGGCCCGGTCACGTCGCTCTCGGCGGCCATCAGGTTCGCCCGCGCCACGTCGCTCACGTCGACCCAATCGCGCGTCTGCCGTCCGTCTCCGTACACGGTCGGCCGGCGCCCGTCGATCAGCGCACCGCAGAAGATCGCGACCACGCCGGCCTCCCCGTGCACGTCCTGACGCGGCCCGTAGACGTTGCCGTAGCGGAGCGAGACCGTGGCGAGGCCGTGCAGGCGCGTGTACAGCTCGCAATAGCCCTCGGCCGCGTACTTGCCCTGGCCATAGGGTGCGAGCGGCCGGATCGGGTGGTCCTCGGCGGTCGGCCAGACCTCTGCGTTCCCGTACAGCCCGCCGCCGGTCGAGGTGTTGACGACCCGCCTTGCGCCGACCACCCGGGCCGCCTCGAGCACCCCGATCGTCCCGAGCACGTTGACGGTGGCGTCATCCGCGGGCCGCTCGACGGAATGGCGCACGTCGATCTGCGCGGCCAGGTGGAACACGACCTCCGGGCGCGCCGAAACGAAGATCTCGGCCATTGCGCCGGAATCCCGCACGTCGGCGACGACCAACTCGGCGCCCCGTAAGACCGCGCCCTCGAGGTTCGACCGCTTTCCGGTCGAAAGATTGTCGATCACCGTCACGTGGTCGCCGCGGGCGACCAGCGCATCCACGACGTGGGAGCCGATGAAGCCGGCACCGCCGGTCACGATGCAGTTCATGACGGCGGCTAGCTTAGTGGCCGGTCACGCGCCACGAGCGCCAACCGCACCGAAGCATGGCGGGCCCGCACCGCAAAGGCGGTACGGGCCCGACCGAAGGACGACCCTGGTAGGGCTGGGGGCCGTCCGAAGACCCGCGAGAAAGGGGGCGATGCTCGCGGGCCCGTATGACTTCCGTGTCGATGCCTAGCATAGCGCTGCTAACACGGCCATCGTCAAGGACCTTGGACATAAGTTGGACGCGAAGTCGTGTCCGGCGTTCGCGTCTGCGCCGATTTATTCGACCGCCTCCAAGCGAAAGTACGCAACCTGCGCAGCCCGACCTCGTTTCCGCTCTGATACCCGCGACCGATTCCGATTTCAGCCAAACGGCTAACCAGTAGAACAAGCATGCGTCCCGATACGCCCGTTCAGCCCTTACCGAGCGCGATCCCCAGCACCCCGACCGACGAGGTCCTGGGCGTACCACTCGGCCTGATCGACTACGAGCAGACGCTCGACTGGATCGACATGATGGCCGCCCAGCGCGAGCAGGGTTACGTCTGCGTATGCAACGTGCATACCGTGATGGCCTCGCGCGAGGACCCCGAGCTGCGGGCGGCGCTGATGGCCTCCTCGCTGAACGTTCCCGACGGCCAGCCGCTCGTGTGGGCGCTGAACGCGCTCGGTCACTCACTGACCGACCGCGTGTACGGCCCCGAGTTGATGGCGCGCGCGTGCTCGCGGGCTGCGTCGAACGGCATGCGGTTCTACCTGTACGGGGGGCGGGACCCGGGCGCGCTCACGCAACTCGCGCTGAACCTGCGCCGGCGATACCCCGGAATCAGCATCGTCGGCGGCTACTCGCCTCCACACCGGCCGTTGAGCGTCGAGGAGCAGGCCGCGATCGTCTCGGAGATCAACGACGCCCAGGCCGACGTCGTGTGGGTCGGCATCGGCGTTCCCAAGCAGGAGAAGTGGATGGCGGCGCTGCGCCCGCTCCTGGACTCCCCCGTGCTGATCGGCGTCGGCGCCGCGTTCGACTTCCATGCCGGCCTGGTGCCCCAGGCGCCGCCCTGGCTTCAGCGGGCCGGGCTCGAATGGGCCTACCGGCTCGCCCACGAACCGCGACGGTTGTGGCGGCGCTACCTGCGCTACAACCCCCGTTTCGTTGCCTCATTCGCGCGCCAGCTCGCCGAGCACCGAGGCACCGGCGAGAAGCCCTGAAAGCCACCGCTGGTGAGGCTGCCCGGCCGCGACCTCAAAGACCTGCTCGGCGACGCCGTGCCGCACGATCACGCCCGCCAAACGCTCGCCGATCGCTACATCGAACGCGAGATCGGCCGCCGAGATGAACGGCCGTGGCGCGTGCTCGACCTCGGCTGCGGCACCGGCGACTCGGTCGACCTGTTCCGCGCCCGCGATCCGCACGTCGAGTGGGTGGGGATCGACGTCCCGGACTCTCCGGAGTCACGGTTCCGCACTCGCAAAGACGCGCGGTTCGAGACCTTCGACGGGGTCTCGATGCCGTTCGCCGACGGTGGCTTCGAGCTCGTGTACTGCAAGCAGGTGCTCGAGCATGTGCGCCATCCCGAGCCGCTGCTCGCCGAGGTGCGCCGGGTGCTCGCGCCCGGAGGCTGGTTTGCGGGCTCAACGTCCCAGCTGGAGGCGTATCACTCGCTGAGCATGTGGAACTACACCCCCGTGGGATTGGTAGGCCTCCTCGAGCAGGCCGGGCTTCGCCCGGTCGAGTTACGGCCCGGTATCGACGGCTTCACGCTGATCGCGTGGCGCGTGGCGGGCGGCCATCGTTGCTTCCACCGGTGGTGGGGCCGAGAATCGCCGTTCAATCGCGCGCTGAACCTCAGCGGACGCGCCCTGCGGGCCGACGTCCGAACGCTCAATGCCACGAAACTGCTGTTCTGCGGGCAGTTCGCGTTTCTGGCCCAGCGCGACGGTACCTCGACGTGATCGCCTCCGAACAGCCTCGCGCCGCTCCGCACAACCCGGAGAACGTGCTCGACCGCCTCAGCCGGGCGTCGACCTTGGAGGTCCATTACCGGCAGGTGATGCGCAGGGAGCAGCGGCTCCTCGCGCGACGGCTTGGGATCGCCCACGGCGACGTGCTGTCGGTCGGAGGCGGCTGGCATCCCGGCCGCCACCTGTTCCCGGCGCCGGCATTCCGCCTGGTCGCCGTCGACTCCAACCCGGAGCGGGTCGCTGGCGTCGCCAGCACCGGCCGCGCCGACGAGGCCCACCTCGGCCACGCCGGGAGGCTCACGTTCGCGCCGGCCTCCTTCGACGTGATCCTGTACCGGCTGGTGCTCCACCACATCGCCTATCAGGGTCCGCTCGCCCCCTGTTTCACCGAGGCGGCGCGGCTGCTGCGGCCAGGCGGCGCGATGATCGCGGTCGAGCCGGGGCTGTGGCATCCGGTCGGCCTCGGCCTCGCGATCGCCAACCGCGCCGGCGCCGGGACCGCGATCCACGGCACCCCGGACGACATTCCGCTATCGCCCCGCAGGCTCGAGTCAGAAGCCCGGGCGGCGGGTCTCGCGCCGGAGCTCCACGCTGTGACGTTCACGTGGCGGCGGCTGGCGCCGTGGCTGCAGCGCGCGCTCGCGCCGCTCGACGCGCTCGGCTCGAGGCCGCGGGCCGCGCCGTTCGGGCATACGCTGATGCTGATCGCCCGGAGACCGGGATGACTCCCGCGGAGTCGAGCGTGACCGTGTGCATCGTGGCCGGCGACCTCGACGAGGAGCTGGTTAGCCTCACGCTCGAGAGCGTCACGGCTCACACACCGCCCGAGGTGGAGGTCCGCATACTCGGAGGCTCCGCGGGCGACCGCCAGCGGGACGCTCCTGCGCATGGGGACATCGTGCTGGTGCAGGCCGGCTGCGTCGTTGCCGCCGATTGGCTCGACGGACTGCGCGACGCGGCCGTATCCGATGGCAATGTGGCGACGGCTTCGGCCCTGACGCAGCGCGAGGTGAACGTGGATCCCTCGACCGGCTTCGATGGCGACGCCGCGGTGGCGCGCACCCGATCGCTCCGGCTCCGTCCTCGCCTGTACGCCGCCCGCGGGCCTGGTGTATACGTTCGCCGCAGCGCGCTCGAGCTGATCGGCGAGCGCACCGCCGGCGGCCTCAGCCTCGCCGAGCTCTCGCGGCAGTGCGCCCAGGCCGGGCTCTCCCACGTGCTCGCCGACGACGTACTCGTCGTCGATCGGCGTCCGGTCGCGGATCCGCCGGTCCCGGCGGGCTGGGACTCTCGGCCGGTGGCCCGCGCCGTCGGCAAGATCCGCCGCACGATCGCCGGCCTCTCGGCGGTGATCGATGCCCGCATCCTGGAAGGCCCGACGACCGGGACGCACGTGCACGCTCTCGAGGTCGCGGCCGGACTCGCTCGGACCGGGAAGGTGCGCCTGACCGTGATCGTGCCCAATGAACCGAGCGAGTACGCGGTCGAGCGCCTCGAGTCTGAGCGGCTCGTCTCGCTCGTCACCTATCGGCACGCCTCGACTGCAGGCAACCGGCGCGCGGACGTAGTCCATCGCCCCTTTCAGCTGAGCAACGCCGGCGATCTGATGTTCCTGAGAGCGCTCGGCGACCGGCTGATCCTGACCCAGCAGGACCTGATCGGCTACCACAATCCCTCCTACTTTCCGGACCTCGACGCCTGGTACGGGTACCGGCAACTGACCGCGCTCGCGCTGGCGAGCGCCGACCGGGTGGCGTTCTTCTCCAGCCACGCCCGCAGCGACGCGATCGGCGAAGACCTGGTCGATCCCGCCCGCGCCACCGTTGTCAGGCTGGGCGCCGACCATCGCGTGGCGCCCGCGGACGAGCGGCCGCGCGCTCCGGCGGGCGCGGAGCGGCTGGCGCCCGGGCTTCAGACGATCCTTTGCCTGGGCACCGATTTCCACCACAAGAACAGGGTGTTCGCGTTGCGGATGCTCGAGCGCCTGCGGTCTTCCCAAGGGTGGGAGGGGATGCTCGTGCTGGCCGGCCCCAAGGTCGCCCACGGGTCCTCTCGCGAGCGCGAAGCGGCGCTGCTCGCCGCGCACCCCGGTCTGGCCGGCGCGGTGCTCGATGTCGGTGCGGTCAGCGAGGCCGAGAAGACGTGGCTGTTCGAACGATCGGCGCTCGTCCTGTACCCGTCGGTGATCGAGGGGTTCGGGCTCGTTCCGTTCGAGGCGGCCGCGCACGGCGCGCCCTGCATGTGGGCGCCCGGGGGCGCGCTCAGCGAAGTGCTGCCTGACGGCGACGCCGGGATCGTCCCGTGGGACGCGGAGCGGAGCGCGAACCGAGCGCTTGCACTGATACGCGATGACGGCGCGCGCGAGCGCAACGTCGGTGCGATCCTCGCGGCCGCCGAACCGCTGACCTGGGACGCCACCGCGGCGGAGCTCGTTGAGCTCTACGAGGCCACGGCCGACGCGGCGGGGACCGCGAGTCCGTTTGCGCTAGCCGGCACGGTCGCGGAGGGCCGGCTCGGCGAAGACGCGATGCGGCTCGTCGGGCCTGGCGGGGAGCTCCCGCCAGACGTTCACCGGCCACTCCTGGCGCTCGCCACTCATCCCCGGCTTGCCGCGCCGCTGTTCGGCGCGCTCAAGCTCACGTATCGGGCGTCCCATCGTCTCCAGCGCGAGCGTCACAAGCGGAGATAGGCCAGCCACTGGTGCACGGCCGCGAACGCGGCGCGGGAACGGCGGCCCTCGAAGTGCTTGGCGAAGAAGTAGTCCAACGCCACAGCGAGATCCCGATGCTGGTCGGCCACCACCGACCCCTGATGCCGGAGCACCGCGGCGGGCTCGTAGATCACCTGCCACCCCGCTCGGCGCATCCGGAGGCCGAGGTCTTCGTCCTCCTTGTACAGGAACAACTGCTCGTCGAACCCTCCGAGCGCGAGGAACGCCGCGCGCTCGACCAGCATCGCGGCACCCGACACCCAAGCCACCTCCTGGCGAGTGTCGGTCTCCCGCCAGTAGCTGTGCCCGCCCTTGATTGCTATCTCCGCCCTGACCCCGTGCAGCCGGCCGTGGTCGTACGGCTGCGCCCGCCCGTCGCTCGAGAGCAGCTTGGCCCCGGCAACCTTGACGCGGTCGACGCTCGCCACCGGGAGCAGCAGGCGCCGGACCGTATCTGGAAACAGGAACTCGACGTCGGGATTGAGGATCAGCAGGTATGGGGCGTCGGTCACGCCCGCCAGGAAGTTATGGCCGGCGCCGAAGCCACGGTTGAACGGAGCCGTGAACGCCCGGCAACCGGGGATCCGCTCGGCGAGGTCATCGAGGTCCTCGCCGGACGCATTGTCGAGCAGGTTGATTTCGTACTCGAGCCCGCTGCCCGCCAAATCCGAAACCACCGTCTCCACGCACCGTTCTAGATATCGACGCGTTCGGTAATTCACGACCTGGACCGCGACCTTTGCGCCGTCGAGCATCGAGCCAACGATATCCCAGGGTTTGCAGGGCCTCCGTGGCGCCGGCAACGGTTAGGACTCTTTAATGTCCGAACCCGGCGGATCGCCCGCCGAGTGGGGGCATTGCTACGCTCGCCGCGTGTCGACTCTCGCTTCGGCGCCCAGCCGCGCCACGCCCGAGCCGGCCGGGACGGCATCGCGGAGCCGCGCTCGCCGCGCGGGCTTAACCGCTGACGCGGTCTTCGGGGCCGCGCTCGCCGCGGGCTTCGCGTTGATCGTGTTCGTGGCGACCGGAGGAACCGATCTCGCCCAGAACACCTGGGTCGAGATCACGCTAACGGTGGTGGGCGCCGCGTGCGCTCTGGCGGTGGTCGTGCTCGGCGCCCGTGGACGCCCGTGGGGCGCGCTCGCCCTGCTCCTGTTCGCCGTTCTGGCGGCACTGACCTACGCATCGATCGCGTGGTCGGTCCAGCCGGCCGACTCCTGGGTGGAGGCCAACCGCACGCTCGCATATCTGGCCGCGTTCGGCGCGGCGATTGCGCTGGCTCGGCTCGTGCCGGCCCGGTGGCCGGCGGTCGTCGGCGCCGTCGGCACGGTCGCCGTCGTGGTCTGCGGCTACGCGCTGCTCGCGAAGGTGTTCCCGGCCACGCTGAACGCCGGCGACACGCTTGGGCGCTTGCGCGTGCCCTTCTCGTACTGGAACGCGACGGGGTTGATGGCTGCGCTCGGCCTGCCGGCATGCCTTTGGGCCGGCGCCCGCCCGGACGCGGGACGCGCGCTCCGGGCGGTGAGCGTTCCCGCGATCGCAGTGCTCGCGACGGTGCTGATGCTGTCCTACTCGCGTGGAGCGCTGATCGCCGCAGTGATCGGTCTCGGCTGCTGGTTCGTACTCGTGCCGCTGCGGTTGCGGGCGGCGCTGTTACTGGCGCTCGGGGCGGTTGGCGCCGCACTCGCGTCGGGCTGGGCGCTCGCCCACCACGCGATCACGCACGACGGCGCGACGCTCACCGCGCGGACCAGCGCCGGCCACACGTTCGGCCTCGTGCTGCTGCTGATGTTGGCGCTCATGCTGCTCGCCGGCGTGGCGGCCGCATACGGCTCCGAGCGGGTCACGCTGGCGTCGCCCGTGCGCCGGCGGATCGGAGTGGTGCTGCTGGTGCTCGTCGCGATGGTCCCGGTGTTGGGGCTCGTCGGGGTCGCCGCGTCCTCGCGTGGCCTGACCGGCGAGATCTCGCACGTGTGGAACGAGGTGACCAGCCCGAGCAGCCACGTCGGCAACAACCCGGGGCGGATCGCGGAGCTCGGCAACAGCCGGCCGCTGTACTGGAGTGAGGGCCTGAAGGTCGGCGAGCACGCGCTGCTCGCTGGGACCGGCGCCGTCGGCTTCGACATCGCCCGGACCCGCTACAGCACAAGCACGCTCGCCGTCGCCCACGCCCACAGCTACCTGATCGAGACGTTCGCCGACTTCGGGCTGATCGGGGTCGCAATCAGCCTCGGGCTGCTCGCCGCCTGGGGGCGCGCGGTGGCGCAGACGCTCGGCTTCAAGCGCTGGGGGCGCACGGACCGCCCGGACCCCGGCGGCGACCACACCACCGGCGTCGACACCGGCGTCCACACCGGCGGCCACACCGGCAGCCCAAACGGCGGCCCAAACGGCGCGACGGCCCCCCGGGGCTCGGCCCTGGCCATCGCCACCGACTCACCGCCCCCGCCCTCGCCGCCGCCCCGCCGGGCGCTCGCGCCACTACTCATGCGCAGGCCCAGGCATCGGCGCAAGCCGCCGAGCGGATCGGCCTCATCACGATGCTCACCGTGGTCGTGATCTTCGGCGTCTCCTCGCTGATCGACTGGACCTGGTTCATCCCCGGCGTGACCGTGCCGGCGCTCGTGTGCGCCGGCTGGCTCGCCGGACGCGGACCGATCGCCGAGCCAGTCGGGCGCGCGCGGCGGCGCCGGCGCCTGACGACCTCCCCGGGCGCGGCGGCCGCCGTGATCGGCATCGTCGCGGCCACGCTCGTCGCGGGCTGGTTCGTCTGGCAGCCGCTGCACTCGGCCAACCAGTTCGACGCCGCGATCACGGCGATGCAGCGTCAGGACTCGGCAGCCGCGCTTGCCGACGCCCAGAGCGCCGCCGCCAGCGACCCGGTCTCGGTCGATCCGCTCTACGAGCTGTCGGCGATCGACGTCGCGCGCGGCAATCTGACCTCCGCGCGCCAGGAGCTCGTCAAGGCGGCCTCGCTCCAGCCCTCGAACCCCGAGACCTGGCAGGCGCTCGGAGCATTCGATCTTCAGCAGCACCAGGCGACCGTCGCGCTGCTCGAGCTCCAGACCGCCCGGCAGCTCGATCTCAGTTCGGCCTCGATCGGCCAGCAGATCGCCCAGGCGCAGCGCGCGGTCTCGCAGCAGTCCTAGTGGCCGCCCCCGCAAGGGGAGGACCACGAGCTTCGCCCTAGCGCACCGCGCGGGCCAGCAGTATTCGCCTGAGCAGCGGCGGTCCCTCCACCGCACGGACTCGAATCTCGCCGAACCCGAACTCGTCCAGCAGGGAGCGGAGCGAGTCCCTCGTATACAGATGCAAATGGTCTCCGAGCGGCTCCGAGAACCGCTCGACCCCGCCCAGCGCGACCCTCAGACGGCCATGCGAGGGCGTCGTCACGAGCAACCGCCCCCCGGGCGCGAGCACCCGTCTGACCTCCGACAGCCAGCGCGCGGTGTCGTCCACGTGCTCGATCACCTCGCTCGCCCAGACCAGGTCGAACGAGGAGTCCTCGAGCGGAAGCGGACCGTCGATCGGGACCAGCCGAAAGTCGAGCGCCGGGTGCCGGGCGCGCGCCCGCTCGACCGCCGCCTGCGCGACCTCGACCCCGACCGCTCGCGCCCCAGCCTCCGCGAGCACAGCCGTGAAATCGCCCGCCCCGCACCCGACGTCGAGCGCGCGGTCGCCCGGACGCACCTCGGCCAGCAGAAATCCCCGCCGCCGCTGAAACGAAGGCGGCTCGAGGTCGGCCGGGAGGCGCTGCCACAAGTCCTCGTAGTAGTCCCTGATCGCCCGACCGTATCGCGGCGATCACCGGTCCTCACAGCCGGGAGTTCGATATTTCCGAATACCGCGCTCGCGGTAGTCGACATCCGGCCCCGATCGCGGTTAGAGTCCGCAGGCCGGACTATCGTTCGTCATCCGGACGAACCGTGAAAGTCGCTTTCGACAGCCGCCCCACGAAGAGCACCCACGGAGTGGGCCGCTACGCCCGCTGCCTGCTCCAAGCACTGCAGGACAGCGGACAGTGCGAGGTCGTCGAGACCCACGAGCCCCGCCGCTGCGAGGTGTACCACTCGCCCTGGATCGACGGCGCGATGTTGCGCTGCCCGGTGCCGATGGTCGTGACCGTGCACGACATCGCCCCGCTGAAGCGCCACGGCCAGTACCTGCGCTCGCGGCTGCGGTTCAAGCTCCGCTACCTCGCGGTCCAGCGGGCCACCCGCGTGATCGTCCCGACGTACGCGGTCGCCGAAGACGTCGAGAACGTGCTCGAGGTTCAGCGCGAGCGGATCGCGGTGATCCCCGAGGCCCCGGCGCCGGCGCTTTACGCCCGGTCCGCGGAGGAGGTGTCGGCGGTCCGCAACCGGTTCTCGCTCCCCGAGCGCTATCTGGTCTGGGTCGGCGCCATGCAGACTCCGGATCCGCGTAAGCGGGTGGCCGCGCTGACCCGCGCCGCCCGCACAATGCCGCTGGTACTGGTCGGGCCAACCGCACAATGGGCGCACGAGCTTCCCGGTGTCACGCTGACCGGCGCGGTCAGCGACGACGAACTCGCGGCGATCTACACCGGCGCCCACGCGCTCGTGTTCCCCAGCGACGACGAGGGCTTCGGCCTGCCTCCGGTCGAGGCGCTCGCCTGCGGGACCCCCGTCGCCGCCTGCGACGTGCCGGCACTCCGAGAGGTCCTCGACGGGCGTGCGTCGCTCAGCCCAGTCGACGATCTCGACGGCCTGGTCGCCGCGGCCGAGTCCGCGGTCCGTCCCGCGCCCCCGCCGCCGGCCTGGACCTGGCAGGACGCGGCAGGAGCGACCTGGCAGGTTTATTGCGAGGCGCTCGCCGAGACCGGTTCCTGCCAGATCGAGCGGCCGAAACATCGGGCCGCCGCGCTGGTTAAAGACGCGTGACCTGTTTCCAACGAGGCATCGTGCGCGCAGCCGCCGCGCCGCTCCTCGCTGCGCTCGCGCTTGCGATCCCCGCCGGCGCTGAGGCCGCGCCAGTCCTCGTGATGGGTCCGGGCGGACACGTCACCGCCCGTCAGGATCCGTTCATCCCGGCCGCCGCGCCGACGCCGGCCCCCGCCTCGGTCGGGGCCATTACCGCGTCGGCATCCGCGCCGCCTGCCCGCGCCGCGAAGGCCAAGAAGCCGCCGCAGAAGACCGTCGCCTCGGAGCTCAAGCGCCTGCGCAACTCGGGGGGGATCACGGCCGCGGAGTACAGCTCCTACAGCTCGGACTGGAACGCGTCGCTGGCCGCCGAACGCCGGCTGCGCGGCACCCGGCTGCGGGAGCTCGAGGCGATCACCGTGAACCTCCACAACATCGCCGCCGCCGGCAAGCTCACGCCCGGCCGGCTGCCGGTGCTGTTCCAGACGCTCGACCGCAACCGCGAATGGTGGACGACAGGACCGCTGCTCAGCTCGGGCCAGTACGTCGAATTCTCGGACTCCGACCTCGTATGGGAGTACTACGGCGGGCAGGGGATCGAGCTCCAGGTGCTGGCCACGTTCGGCAAGGCCGACGGGATGTACACCGCCGGACCGAGCGACTACGCCCAGATGGAGGCCCTGCTGGCGCAGATGATCCCGCTCGCGGTCAACCGCGCCGGCGCGCTGGTGTGGGAGTACTACTTCCAGTTCGACGGTGGACAGCCGCCGTGGACGAGCGCGATGTCGCAGGGAACCGGGATCGAGGCGCTGACTCGCGCCTATCTGGCCTCCCACAACGCCAGCTACCTGCAGCTCGCGCACGAGGCGCTGCCGATCTTCACCGCACCGCCGCCCGTCGGGGTGCGGGTCGCCACACCGCTCGGCGCGCGCTACGTGCAGTACACGTTCACCCCGGGGACCTCGATCATCAACGCATTTCTGCAGTCGCTGATCGGCCTCTACGACTACGCGCAGGTCAGCCACGACCCGCTGGCCCAGCAGCTGTTCGCGGCCGGCAACGCCGAGGCGCAGGCGGAGGTGCCTCAGTTCGACACCGGCGCCTGGTCGCTGTACCAGCCCGGGGTCGAGGACACGCTCAGCTACCACGAGCTCGTGACCGGCTTCCTCCAGCAGCTGTGCACCCGGACGCAGGCGCCGGTCTACTGCACCACCGCCCAGCACTTCACCGCCTACCTGACGACGCCGCCGGCGCTCCAGCTGCTCACCCAGAACGTCCGCAAGGGCAAGACGTCGTCGATCTCGTTCCGGCTCTCGAAGGTCTCCCGCGTCGGGATCGTGGTCGTCGGCCCGGGCGGCAACACGCTGTACTCGACCAGCGCGAGCTTCGGGTACGGCACCCGCTCGTTCACGGTGCCGCCGCTCAAGCACAAGGGCACGTACACGATCCGCCTCGCCGCCACCGACCTCGCCGGCAATTTCGGCCGGATCGTCGGCACGATCCAGGTCTCCTGAGGCCCGTCGCGCTCAGGTGTGATGCTAGTATGCACGTATGCGCCGCACCACTATCTCGCTTCCGGACGAGCTTGCCGACGCCCTCGACCGTGAGGCGCGCCGGCGGTCACTCCCCGCATCGGCGATCGCGCGCGACGCTCTGAGCGACTATCTCGGGTTCGGTCGCGAAGGCGAGCGACGCGACCTCCCATTCGCCGCTCTCGGGCGCAGCGGCCACGGAACCACCGCGCGCGACATGGAGGATCTCCTCGAGCGCGAGTGGGCTCCCGATGCTCGCGGTCGTTGACGCGGGCCCGCTCTACGCGACGGCCGACTCGGACGACGCAGACCACGAGCGATGTCGTGCGACCCTTTCGCGAGCCGACCTCCGCCTGGTCATACCGGCGCTGGTCGTAGCCGAGGCGACCTATTTCATCGGCCGCCGGCTCGGAGCGCGGGCCGAGGCGGCCTTCCTGCGCAGCCTCGCCGCCTTTGACGTCGAAGGTCCCACGGCGGATGACTTCGACCGCATCGGCGAGCTCGTCGAGACCTACGCCGACTTCCCACTCGGAGGCACGGACGCCAGCGTGATCGCCCTTGCCGAGCGGATCGGAGCCGGCGTCGTGATCACGCTCGACCGCCGCCATTTCGCCGCCGTCAAACCGCGCCACCGCGAGGCGCTCGAGCTGCTTCCTTAGCAACCGGGCTCTCGACCATCAACGTCACCGGCCCGTCGTTGTCAGCTCGACGGCCATCATCGCCCCGAACACCCCGCGCCGGGCCCCGAGCCGGTCGCAGAACCGCTCGTACAGCGGCTCGGCGCTCTCGGGCGGCGCGGCCGCGACATAGCTCGGGCGGTTTCCGCGCCGGGCGTCCCCGTACAGCGTGAACTGGCTCACACACAGCACCTCGCGGTCCCCGAGCGGCTCGTTCATCCGCCCGTCGGCGTCGCCGAAGATCCGCAGCGCCCTGACCTTGTCCGCGAGCCAGTCCGACTCGCGCTCGGTGTCCTCGTGGGTGACGCCGAGCAGCACCAGCAGCCCCGGCCCGATCTGCGACACGAGCCGACCGTCGACCGAGACCGAGGCGCGGCTCACGCGCTGGACCAGCGCCCTCATGCGCTAATCGCGGAGCTCGGCGGCGGCCTGTTCGGGCGGAACGATGTTCAGGTGCACTCCGGCCCCGAGCTCGAGCCCGGCGAGGTGCACGAGACGCGGCAGGATGTCGATCCGCCAGCAGAAGTGGTCGGCGCCTCGCGGGGCGGTCCGCACCCACAGGTTCAGCGGTGGGCTCGCGCCGAGCCGCCGCGCCAGGCGCCCGAGCGCATCGTGGAGCATCCTGGCGCCGGTCGGGCCGTCGTCCTCGAACTTCGACCGGGGGGTCCGAGGGGCGATCAGCAGCTGGAACGGGACGCGGGCGCCGTACGGCGCCATCAGCACCACCTCGTCGTCGATCGCCACGATCCGCTCGCGCCGGCGGACCTCCTCCTGGACGAGGTCGGCGAGCAGGTTGCCGCCCATCGTCCGGGTCGCGTACGCGCCGAACCGCTCCCGCTCGCGCGCGATCGCCGCCGGGACGAAGTCGAGCGCGTACAGCTGCGCGTGGGTGTGCGGGAGCGAAGCGCCGGCCTCCCGCCGCTCGTTGACGATCAGGTGGACGTACGAGGCCTCGGTGTGGCTCCGCATCCGCTCGCGCCAGACGTCCGTCGCCGCCACCACCTGCTCGGCGGTCAGATCCGACATCGAGCAGACGGTGTCGGGCGCGTTGACGATCACCTCATGGGCGCCGTGCGCCGGTCCCGCCCAGAACAGGTCGGGCTTGGCCTCCGGCTCGGGCTCGCTCGAGTCTTCGCTCAGCGCCGGATACAGGTTCGGGACCACGCGGACCGTCCAGCCCGGCGTGTCCGGCGCCCCTCCGCCCGGGCGAACCGCGTAGACCTCGGGCGGGGTCTGGTCCTCATGGCCGTCCGCGAACGGGTCGGTGTCGGGGTCGAGCGCCGGCGGCGGCGTGGCGCTCAACCCGCCTCCGGGCCGCTGCGCGCGGTCGCCGGCCACGATCGCCCTCAGCCCCGTCAGCGGGTCGATCCGGATCTCAGGCATCAGTGGGCCCGTACCCGTCGGCGACGCCCCCGAGGCCGTCAATCAAGCAGTTTCTCCATCGCGACGTGCTCGATTCCGGCCTCCCAGAACAGGCGTCCGCGGGCGCGGTATCCGGCGGTCTCGTACAGCTCGCGCGCGTACGTCTGGGCGTGGAGGACGAGCCGTCGCGCGCCACCGGCCCGCGCCTCGACGTCCGCCGCCTCGAGCAGCGCGGTCGCGATCCCCTGCCGCCGCGCCGACATCCGGACCGCGAGCCGGCTGAACTGCGCCGTGCTGCCGACCAGCACGATCCGGCACGTGGCGAGCAGCTCGCCCTCACGGACCGCCACGAGATGGATCCCCTCGTGGTCGCGACCGTCGAGTTCGTCCCGCTCCGGCACTCCCTGCTCGACGCAAAACACCGCGTGGCGGAGCGCCAGCGCCGCCTCAAGCTCCTCGCGGGTCTTCGCCCGCCGGATCTCGGTCACCGCCGTGCCGGTCATCACCCACAGCTTGCCACACGAGCCAGCCGCCCTCGCCAGCCCGCCGGGTATGGGCCTCGCTCCGCTCAGCGTCCATGGGGCCAGATACCCCGTCCTGACCGCACGGTTGGACCCTCGACCAAGCTGTGAGCGAGGCTGAGACGTCCGGCCCCCTTAGCCAGGTCGCCGCTCGCCGGAGCCGTGAGCGAGGCCGAGACGCCCGTCCCTCAGCCCTCCTCGCGGCGGCGCACGACAGCTGGGCGCGAGGCTGAGACGTCCGCCCAGCAGCCCTCGCGCCCGACCGCCGACGGCCCTGGAATCAAGCCCGGAAGGGCGCAGGGGCTGCGGGGTGGACGCTCAGGCGAAGCAACCTGCTTTAATAGCGAGGCCATTCCTCCAAGCCGGGTGCGACGAGGGGGCATCCGCTTCTGAGGGTAAGTCCTCGCCGTGCACGGCCTCTAGCGAGACCGCCTGAGTCGCCACGCAGTACCTCCGCGGCTCGCATTTCCCGAAACGCAACCTTTCGATTTGTATGGGTGATTCCACCCCCTTTCCTGATCCTGCCGCGATTGCGCGGGCAGAACTGTTCACACGTGAACGGTTCGTATACGAGGGCGAGTCGCTCGAAGACGCCCTCGCGCCCGGGTCTGCGCGACGGCGCGCGCTCGACGCCGCGCTGACCGAGATCGACGCGGGGGCGGACAAGCCGTCGATCGAGTGGCGGCGGCACTACTCGCTGCTGCTCGGGCTCGAGCGGTTGCTGTCCGAGGAGGAGCCGCAGCTCGTCGATGGCACCGTGCTCTCGGCCCACCAGGTCGACGCGCTGTCGGGAACGCTGACCGCGCTGCTGGCCGAGGCCCAGCGCAACGGCAACGGCAACAGCAACGGGGCGGCGCCGCCCCCGCCCCCGCCCCCGGTTGAGCTCACCTCGTTGACGATCCCCGGTGAAGAGGAAGCCGATCTCGAGGAGGACGGCGACGCCGAGGACGAGGAGCCCCTGGACTGGCAGGACGAGGCCGACGAGCTCGATGACGACGTCCAGCTCGACGAGCGCCCCGAGGATCCGAATGCAGACAAACGCTTCTGGTTCGAGCACGCGACCGGCGCCGGCAAGACCGTCGCCGCGCTCGGCTTCGTCGAGGCCTCGCGCACCGGCGGCGTGCTGATCCTCACCCACCGCCGCAACCTCGTCGACCAGTTCAACGGCGAGCTCCGCGATCGCGGCTACCGGGACCGGATCACCGGTCCTCTGCTGAAGGGCAAGGACGCCGCCAACGGCCCCGTGACGGTCGAGACCTACCAGTGGTTCGTCCGCAACGCCGGCAAGATCTCCGACGCCTACACGATCGTGATCTGCGACGAGGCCCACACCGCGCTCGGCGAGAAGACCTCCGGTGCGATCCGCGCCTGGGAGGGGCCGATCTTCATCGGCATGACCGCCACCGGCGCGCTGATCGCCCGGCACGTCACCGATCTGTTCCCGACCCAGACCTCGCGGTTCGACCTCGCCCAGGCCGCCCGGCGGGGGGTGATCGCGCCGTTGCGGTGCATCCGGATCCCGCCCGGCCCCGGGGTTCGCACGATCGCCAAGGTGCCGCTGCGCCGCGGCGAGGTGGACATCGAGTTCGACCAGGAGATGCTGGCCGAACTGCTCGACCAGACGCCGTTCAACATGGCGATCGCCGACCTGTACAAGACCCGCTTCAACAACGTTCCCGGCGTCGTGTACGCGGCCGGCGTCCGCCACGCCTACAACGTCGCCAAGGCCTTCCAGGACATGGGGATGAAGGCCAAGGGGGTGTCCGGCGAGACGCCCAAGCGCCAGCTCGCGCGGATCCTGGCCGACTACGAGTCCGGCAAGATCGACGTGCTCGTCAACGCGCAGCTGCTGGCCGAGGGCTGGAACAGCCCGCGGGCGACGATCTGCATGCACCTCGCCCCGACCGCATCCAAGCGGATCTACCAGCAGCGCGTCGGACGAGTCACCCGGCGCCACCCGGGCAAGGAAGCCGGGATCGTGATCGACTTCGTGCATCCGGCGACCAAGCACGACGACCCGGTCGTCACGTTGCATTCGCTGCTCGATCGCGACGTCTACCGGGGCGGCGCGATCGTGGTCGGCCCGGTGCGGCGCGGTCGGGGCCGCCGGGTCCGGGTCGAGCGCCGCGTGTTGCCGGTGACCCCTGATCCCGAGCGGCGCGCGCAGGTATTCGAGCGCGAGCTGTGGCGGATCGCCGTCGAGCACCTCGACTACGGCGAGCAGCACGTCTGGGCGGCACTCGCGGGCGCCCGCGTCGCCCCCAACGGCTGGCGCCGGGCCAAGGCGATGCTCCACTTCGACCGCGGCGGAGAGCTCAAGCGGCGCTTCCTGTTGACCGCGGTCCAGCGCAACCGCAACTCGCAGCTGCGCCTGCGGGCGCTCCAGGAGATCGCGTCCTCGAGAGATGCCGAGGCGTTCGACACCGCGATCGACATCATGGCCGGCTGGCCGCGCGACGAGCGCCGCGAGGGCGTCAAGATCATGCTCCAGGCGCTCGCCGAGCGCCGGATCGGCCGCCGCGACCAGGCGAACGCATGGATCTGGCGGATGGCCGAGTACACCCGCGAGGTCCACGAGGAGTACGCGGTGCAGCGCTGGCCGGAGACCAAGCGGCTGCTCGGCCTGCTCGTCAACTCGAGCGGCGCCGCCCACGCCCGCAACGCCCGCCGGCTGGTTCACGCGGCCCGCAAGGAGGACCGCCGGCTGTCGGCCGCATTGCTGGCGGCAGCGCTGGCCCACACTCCCGAGGCCGAGGAGGCGCTCCGGGGGGCACGGACGCGGATGGCCCGCAAGCCCGCGGCGCTCGCCCGCGAGTTGCTTCGCAACTTCCCCAAGGGCCGGCGTGGCAAGAGCCGGCGCAAGCGCAAGACGCCGGCCACCGCAGCTGGGACGGGACCGCGCACACAGCGGGCGGTCGTGGCCACCGCGGCGCAGAACGGCGACGAACCTGGGACCGCAAGCGATGAGATCGTCGAGATCGACGTCGAGGTGGAGGTCGACGACGACGACGATGAGCTCGACGTCGACGCCCGGAGGGACGACGAGGACGAGGACGACCGCGCAGATGACGACGACTCGGACGACGACGACGCTGACGATGACGATGACGACGACGCCCCGGACGACGACGACGACGACGATGACGACGACGCCCCAGACGACGACGATGACGACGACCTGGACGACGACGACGACGTCGATTCCGCCGCCGACGAGGACGACGAGCCTCGCGACGCCGAGGCTGCGGCCTAAATACCCTGCATAAGGGCCGCTTTCCCCCCGGTGGCACGCGGGCTAGCGGATCATAAGCATGTCCCCGATGCTTATCTCGCGGAAGTGGACGGTGGGCGCGGACTTTCGGGGGTTCTACATGTTCGCGGGCCGCGCCCCGCACGCTTACCCGCCACCGAGGTGCACCTCGCCGGCGTCGAGCGCCACCTCTCCGGCGTCGGTCCACACGACAAGACGGCCGTCGCCGTCGATGCCAGCGCCGACCCCCGCCCCCCCGGCCCAGCGGACCTTCTGGCCGAACAGCGCGTCGCGGCCCCGGACCGCGTCGAGGACACGCTCAGAGCCGGCGCGCAACCAGACCTCGAGCGATCCCAGCAGCGCCCCGAGCCACGGCTCGATTGCGCTCGGTTCGAGGCCGAGCGTGCCGGCGCGGTCGCGGACCTCGGGGGGCAGCGACTCGCGCGCCACCGCCACGTTCACGCCGATCCCGACGACCGCCCAGCCCTCCTGCGGACGAGCCTCGACGAGGATGCCGGCGACCTTCAGACCGCCGACGAGCACGTCGTTCGGCCACTTGATCCGCGCCTCCGGCCCGACGCGCTCGGCCACCGCGACCCCCGCCACCAGCGGCAGCAGCCGCGGCGGGTCCCGGATCACGACCGAGCACAGCAACGCCCGACCGGCCGGCGCGCTCCACGTCCGACCCTGACGCCCGCGGCCCGCGGACTGCTCGGCCGCGGTCACGACCGTCCCGTGCGGGGCGCCTCGGGTCGCGAGCTCACGCGCGCGGGCGTTCGTCGAGTCGGTCACCCGGAAGTGGAGCCTCGGATGGCCGAGCACCCCGGCCACGGTCATTCCAACCGGATCCGGAGCTCGTCGTCGACGGCGAGCTCGAGGCGCGCCGCCGCGTCGCCCTGGTTCACCGCGACCGCCAGCCGCCGATCGGCGTCCTCGTAAAGCAGCAGCTCGCTCGGCGCCCGCGTCCGCGAACGTCCTGGCAAAACGAACGAACTCCGCACGCCCCGACCCCGCCGAGACCTCGTAAACGCGGCCCACGCCAAAGCAAGAAGGCTCCTCGACGTCGAGCTGGACGTTCCCGAACCGATCGACGTAGAGCACGTGCGCCACCAGGACCCCATCAACCACCCGCGCGCGGGGCAGCTCGAGCGCCACCAGCGAGCCCGTATCGACCGGCGTGCCGGCGTCGCCGATCGCGGCCCCACCGGCCAACCGCGCGGCCACGGGGGCGAACACGTCACGCCCGTGGAACGTCGCCGATATCGGCGAGAGCGCGAACGGCGAGGCCCCGAGGTCGACGGCCTCGACCACGCCGCCGGCGCGAGCCGCCGCCGGCGCCAGCAGCCCGTTGTCGGGGCCGACCAGCAGCCGCCCGTCCGCCAGCCGCAACGCGACCCCTCGGCGTGGGCTGCCGACACCCGGATCCACGACCGCGAGGTGCACGCCCACCGGAATAAACGGCAGCGCGCCACGCAGCATCAGCGCCCCCGCCCGCACGTCTCCCCTAGGCACCCAGTGGACAAGGTCGATCACCCGCGCCTCCGGGCACAGCCCGGCGATGACCGCGTGGCATACGCCGACGAAGTCGTCCTCGAGCCCGTAGTCCGAAAGAAACGTGATGACCGGGGTGCTCACGACGCCGCCCGCGCCCGCGACGCATCCGCGACCAGCGCTTCGACCAACCCGTCGATGTCGTGACGAGTCGCCTCCACGTCGGGCTCGAGCCCATGCTCGCGGAGCGTCTCGCTGGTGACCGGTCCAATGCTGACCAGCCGCCCCCGGAGGCGCGAGGCGAGATCGCCCGCGGACGAAAACAAGAACCGGACCGTCGAGGACGAGGTGAACGTGACGTAGTCTGCGCCGGCGACCGCCTCCAGCGCGGCCTGATCCAGCGGCTCGGCAACGGTCTCGTACAACGCGACCACGTCGACTTCGGCGCCGCGCTCCCGCAAGGCGTCGGGGAGCACGTCGCGGGCCTCGGCCGCCCGGGCCACCAGCGCACGCTTTACCGAAACCCCCTCGAGCGCCTCCACCAGGCCCTCGGCGACGAAACGCTCGGGAACCACATCGGCGATCACGCCATGAGCACGCAGTGCCGCAGCCGTTCCCGGACCGATGGCCGCGACCCGCGCTCCCGCCAACGCGCGCGCATCGAGGCCACCCGCCGCAAGCCGTTCAAAAAGCAGGCGCGACCCGTTCGGGCTGGTCACGCACACGAGGTCGTAGCCGGCCACCGACAGCGCCGGCCCGTCGAGCGGGACGATCCGGATCGCCGGCGCCTGGACCACGTCCGCCCCGAGATCCGACAGCCGACCCGCCAGCACGCTCGACTGCGCTCGAGCCCGCGTCACCGCAACGCTCAACCCGGCCAGCGGCCGCGACTCGAACCACCGCAGACCCTCGCGCAACCCCGCAACGGCGCCGACGATCACCAGCGCCGGCGCGCGAACACCCGCGTCGGCGACGACGGAGGCGATCGTCGCCAAGGTCCCGCTCACGACCCTTTGCGAGGGCAGCGTCCCGCGTTCGACGACCGCGACAAGCTCCGACTCCGCGCGACCATGAGCGATCAATTGCGCTGCGATCGCGGGCAACTGGCGGACGCCCATGTAGAACACGAGCGTCCCCGGGAACGCCGCCAGCGCGCCCCAATCCAAGGCCGACGACGGCTTCGAAGGGTCCTCGTGCCCGGTGACGAACGCGACCGCGCTGGCCGCGTCCCGGTGGGTGACCGGAATCCCGGCGTACGCGGGCGCGGCGACGCCGGCGGTGACACCCGGCACGACCTCGAACCCAATCCCGGCCGCAACGAGGGCCTCGGCCTCTTCGCCACCGCGACCGAACACGAACGGATCGCCCCCCTTCAAGCGCACAACGACCGCCGCAGAGGAGCCGTGCGCCACCAGCAGACGTGAGATTTCGTCCTGGGGCATCGAAGGCCCGCCGGCCTCCTTGCCCGCGTAGATCAGCGTCGCGCCGGGCCGCGCCCCCTCCAAGGCAGACGCCGGGATCAGCCGGTCGTAGACGATCACGTCGGCGGCGGCGATCAGCTCGAGCGACCGGGCGGTCATCAACCCCGGATCGCCCGGGCCCGCCCCGACCAGGTACACGGTCACGACAGCAACTCCGCCGCCCCCGCGGCGAGCAGTCGATCAGCAACCCGACCGCCGAGCCCGTCGCCCGCGCCACGCAGCCGGTCGGCGATCCACGCCGAACCGTCGGGGCGGCCGACCCACGCGCTCAGCTCGAGTTCGCCGCCCGCGACCACTCGGGCATGCGCGCCGACCGGCGTGTTGCAAGAAGCGCCCAGTGCCCGCGTCAACTCACGTTCAGCGGTCACGCATGCTGTGGCCTCCTCGTCGATGAGCCCCGAGACCGGCAGCCGGCCGGGACGCGCCTCCACGGCGAGCGCGCCCTGTCCGGCGGCCGGGACGAACTCGTCGAGGACGCCATCGACCACGTCCAGCCGCCCCAGGCGCACCAATCCCGCGAACGCGAGCACAAGCGCATCGATCTGACCTTCGGCGAGCTTGCGCAACCGCGTGTCGACGTTGCCACGCACCTCCACCACGTCGAGGTCCTGGCGCGCCGCGCGGATCTGCGCGGCGCGGCGCAAAGAGCTCGTTCCCACCCGCGCGCCCGGGGACAGCGCAGCGATCGACGGGGCGCCGCAGATCGCGTCCCGCGAATCCTCGCGCGGCGGGATCGCGACCAGTTCGAGGCCGGGAGCAAGCTCCGCGGGTACGTCCTTGGCGGAGTGCACCGCTAGATCGATTTCGCCGGCGAGCAGGGCACGCTCGAGCTCGGAGACCCACCGCGACTTATCCCCCGCGGGTCCAGGAGCATCCAGAGTGACGAGCTCGTAACCGACACCGAGGCGGTCCGCCACCCAAGCCGCCTGCGCGAGCGCCAGCGCGCTCCCACGCGTACCGACCCGGATCAACGCCGTCGCTGGCGGAGCTGTCGTCTCTCAGAGAGGTCGGGAACCGTCTCCCGCGACGGAGCGCCGCTCTCGACCTCGAGCCCGAACAGGTCCCGGATCATCGCCATCCGGGCGTGAACACGGTCGTCCTGGAGCTCCTTGAGCCGTGCCGTGGGCGCGTGCAACATGCGATTTACGATCGCGCGGGCCATCGCGTCCACGCGCTCGGCATCGCGCGGCGACAGCTGCTCCCACTTGCCGGCGTTCTCGGCCACCACCTGCTCGGCGATCTGGGTGGCGTGGACCCGTAGCGCCGCCAGCGTCGGCAGCACCTCGAGCGACCCGAGCCAGGTGGCGAAGTGCTGGATCTCCTCCTCGACGATGCCCTCGGCCTTGCGCGCCTCGACCTGGCGCACTTTGCGATTGCGGGCGATCACCGCCTGCAGGTCGTCGATGTCGTACAGCGACACACCGTCGATCTCGCCGCAGGCGGCGTCGATGTCGCGCGGGACCGCGAGATCGATCAAGAGCAGCGGGCGCCGGCGACGCAACCCCATCACCTCGGCCAGCTCCGCGGCCTCGAGCAGCAGATGCGGCGAGGCGGTCGCGGCGACCAGCATGTCGGCGCGCTCGAGCGCCGCCGGGAGCTCGTCGAAGCTCGCACTCTCCCCGCCGTAGCGCCGAGCCAGCGAGATCGCGCGATCCCGCCGCCGGCTGGCGACGAACACGGGCAGCGCGCCGCTGTCGGCCAGCGCCCGGGCGGCCAGCTCGCCGGTCTCGCCGGTCCCGACGATCACGACCACGCGGCCGTGCAGGTCGCCGAGCTGCTCGCGCGCGAGCGCGACCGCCACCGCGGGCAGGCTCAGCTGGCGCTCACCGATCGCGGTCTCGTGGCGGACGCGCTTGCCGGTGGCGAGCGCCGCCTTGAACAGGTGGTTGGTGAGCGGGCCGGCGCTCTCGCCGGTGATCGCGGCCTCGTAGGAGCGCTTGATCTGGCCCTGGATCTCCGCCTCGCCGATGATCATCGAGTCCAGGCCGGCGGTCACGCGGTACAGGTGGCGGGCGGCATCGCAGTTGCGAAGCGAATAGATCGCCGGGGCCAGCTCAGTCGGCCGGATGCCTGCCTGGCTCGCGAGCATCCCGAGCGCGCGGCTCTCGGCCTCGACCGGGTTGCCGACGACCACATACAGCTCGGTCCGATTGCAGGTCGAGATCGCGACCGCCTCCTGCACCTCGCCGGTGCCGCGCAGGTCGCGCACGAACTCCGCGGCCCGCGCGTCGGGCAGCGCCACGCGCTCGCGCACCTCGACGGGCGCGGTCTTGTACGAGACGCCGATCGCGAGAAGCTCGCTCACGCGACCGTCTCTCGCTCCCGCCCCGTCTCGCGAGCCTCCGCTCGCTGCGCCTCGATGTCGCGCCGCAGCTCGGTCAGCTCGCGCTCGGTCCGGGACAGCCGCGTGGCCATGATCGCCACGTATACGAGCACCATCGCCAGGAACACGATGTAGGCGCCCGCCACGTACTTGCCCGCGGTGTGAAGGGGCAGCGCGGGCGCGACCCCGAAGATCAGGCTCATGACGGCGCGGCGCTCCTCTTCATCGGCGCGACCGCGTCCTCGCCCAGCAGCGTGCGCCGCAGCGCGCGCACCTGCATGCGGGTGCTCTTGGCCGCCATCTCGTACTTCCACAGCGTCACGTAAAGCAGCGCCACCCCGATCAGCGCCACCAGGAAGGTCAGCCGCATCGACCCCGGCAGGTTCCCGCCGGTCAGCGTCAGCACGCGCGGGTGGACGTACTGCTGGGCAGCTCGCACGGCGATGAAGTTGAGCGGGACGAACGCGCCGGCGACGACCGCGAACACGCTCGCGTAGCGCGACTGGCGCTCGCGATCCTCGATCGAGAACCGGAGCGGCTGGTAGGTCGCGAACAGCAGCATCACGATCAGGAACGAGGTCAGCGTGGGGTCGCTCCATACCCACCAGTGGCCCCACGACGCCTTGGCCCAGATCGTGCCGGTGAGCAGCGTCCCGATCCCGAAGATCAGCGCCATGTGGATCGCGACGTAGGAGCGGATGTCCCACTTGCTGTCGCCCGTCCGCAGGTACATCGCGCCCAGCACCCCGCCGAACACGAATCCGCACAGCGCGGTGATCGCCATCGGCACGTGGATGTAGAAGATCTTCTGGATGAAGCCCTGATTGGCGTCGAGCGGCGCGTAGAAGAACACCAGCGCAAGCGCCACGGTGACCGTCGCGGCGGCGCCCAGGGAAAGGCCACGAAGCCCGCGGCCGTATGTCGTCAAAGCGTCAGTCCTCCAGCAAGAAATCGAAAACAGCGTAGGACAGGAGGGCGAACACCACATCATAAAGAGCGAGGATCGCCACCCACCTCCCCGGCGGCCAGGTTGCGCCATGGGTCGCGAGCAGCGGCCCCGCCCCGCGGGCCATCCCGATCAGTGCCGGGAGCAGGAGCGGCAGGCCGATGATCGGGCCGATCAGGTCCCGCGCCCGCGTCTGCACGGCGATCGCGGACACGAGCGTCCCGATCACCGCCAGCGCGATGTTCCCGAGCATCAGCAGCGCGATCAGACCGAGCAGCGGCGGTCCGAGCGACGGGCCCAGCAGCAACAGTCCGAACGCCGGAACCGCGATCACCTCGAGCACCACCAGGAACAGGAACAGCGCCGTCGCCTTGGCGACGAGCAGCGCCGAACGGTCGACGGGCGCCAGCAGGAACGCGTCGAAGCCGCCCTGCTCGCGCTCGGCGACGAACAGCCGATTGATCCCGAGCATCGCCGCGAACAGCAGCGTGACGGTCAGGACGCCGGCGGCGAGCTGCCCGTCGATCGTGTCCTGGTTCAGCCCGAAGTGGAAGATCACGAACGTCACGATCGCGAACAGGACCATCGCCGGGAGCGTCTCGAAGCCCCGCAGCTCGAGCAGCAGGTCCTTGCGCAGCACGGTCAGAACCGTTCTCAACGCGCTCTCGCCGTCATCGCCAGGCAGCTCATGCGTACAGCCGCTGCACGGCCGCCGGCTCAACCTTGTCCGGGGTCGTCAGGAACGCCTCCCGCCCGGCGTCGAGCCCGAGCACGAGATCCGCCTCGGCGAGCGCAGCCTGCGGGTCGTGACTGGTCAAAACCCGCGTCACCCCGGCGTCGCGCCCGATCAGCGGCGCCACCAGCTCCGTGGCGGCCGGATCGAGGTTGGCCAGCGGCTCGTCGAGGAGCAGCAGTCGCGGGTTGTGGAGCACGGCCCGGCACACCGCCAGGCGCTGCACCATCCCCCGCGACAGCTGGCGCACCGGCTCCTCGGCGCGCGGCCGCATGCCGACCGCGTCGAGCAGCTGCTCGATCCGCTCAGAGCCGACCCCGTGCAGCCGCGCGTGATAGGTGAGGTTCTCGCGACCACTCAGATCGCGGTACAGGAGCGGGTCGTGGGAGAGCAGGCCCAGCTGCCCTCGGACCGCGAACGCCCGCCGCGGCAGGGCCTCGCCGAACACCAGGACCTCGCCGGCGTGCGGGCGCAGCAGGGTGGCGAGGATCCGGAGCAGCGTCGACTTGCCGACGCCGTTCCGGCCCAGCACGGCCAGCGTCGATCCCGCGGGCACCTGCACCGACAGGTCCCGGAGCACGGTCCGCTCGCCGAAGTGGCGGTACAGACCGCGCAGCTCAATGGCCGGGGGTGGGTCCACCCTCGTGCTGCAGCGTCGCCACCACGTGCCCGAGCGTCGGGCCGATGACCGGGAACAGCTCGCCGATCGCCTTCGGGTTGCCCGGGAAGTTGACGATCAGGGTGCGGCCCGCGATTCCCGACACCCCGCGCGACAGGATCCCCATCGGAGTGTGCTTGAGCGCCTCCGCGCGCATCGCCTCGGCAAACCCCGGGGCGTCGCGCTCGATCACCGCCCGGGTCGCCTCGGGGGTCACGTCGTCGTGGGTGAAGCCGGTGCCACCGGTCGTGAAGATCAGCGCGGTCCCGGCCCGGGTGTGCTTGCGCAGCGCCTTCTCGATCGCCTTGCGATCGTCGGCGACCACCTCAGTGGCGACGATCTCCGCCCCCGCGGCTTCCGCGAGCTTGACCAGCGCCTGGCCGGAGCGGTCCTCGGCGCGGCCGGCGGCGACCGACGTCGAAATCGTGATGATCGCGGTCTTCATTGCCGACAGGGTAGGGTCTCGCGCCGCTCGAGGGCCCGGGTCCGGCGACTAACACAATCGCAACGCCACCCCGGATACGGTCGCGCGCGGTCTATCGCTCCGTGAGGGGAGCAGAAAGGGGGGGTCGGTGAAGCGACTCTTAACCGCGGTCGTGTTCGTGGCCGCGCTCACGTTGTGCTCGGTGGCCGTTGCCGCCGTGCATCTGGCCGGCACGTGGAAGGAGACGATCCACTCGAGCGCGCTCCAGGGCGAGCTCAACGGCACATGGACGTTCAAGGCCGCCAACGGCGTCTACCACGTCTCGGACAACGGCCACGCGGTCGTCCACGGGAACTACACGATCAAGGGCAACAAGATCAACCTCAAGGACACCGGTGGCCCCGCGAAGTGCCCCGGGACCGGCGTCTACAAGTTCAAGGTGAGCGGCAAGTCGCTCAAGTTCACGCTGGTCAGCGACAAGAACGCGGCCTGCATCGGCCGGCGCGGCGTGCTGACAGCTGGCAGCTTCAAAAAGGTGGGCTGAGTCCTAGGAGCGGGCGCGTCGATCACCTGCTGACTGACGCGCCCCCGCCGCAACCGGCCCGCCGCCGCCGGGGTCCGCGGTCAAGGCCGGTCGACCCCCCAAACGGTGGGACTATTTCCCGCGGCGGCCGAGTCGTGTGAAGGCGCCGTTATCCTGCCGCCGGTGCGCCTGCTGGTAGCGAAGGCCCAGGCTCCGCTCGTGGGGGAGCTGGCGATCCCGCCATCGAAATACCACGCTCACCGTGCGCTGATGCTCGCGGCGCTCGCCCCTGGCCAGAGCACGATCGTCGAGCGCACCTCGGCCCGGCACGTGACGTTCACGGTGCAAGCGCTCCGTGCCCTCGGGACGAAGATTGAGAACGCCGGCACCGGGTGGCGCGTCACCGGCGGGCAGTTCTCGCCGGTCAGCGACGAGATTTCGGTGGGCAGCTCAGGTACGACCCTGTACTTCCTGCTCGGGCTGGCCGCGCTCGGCGACCGCCCTGTCCGATTCGTCGGCCAGCGCTACTTCCGCCGCCGCCCGATCGGACCGCTGCTCCGGGCGCTGAAGCGGATGGGTGTGCGGCTCGAGTACGAGGGCCAGCACCTCCCGGTCACCGTGTACCCCGGCGCCCCCCGCGGCGGACGGATCCGGATCGACGGGACGCTGTCCCAATGGATCTCGGGGCTGCTGATGCTCGCGCCGTACGCGCAAGAGCCGACGGTCATCGAGATCCGGGGCGAGCTCAACGAGCGGCCCTACCTCGAGCTGACGATCGACATGATGCGCCAGTTCGGCCTCGAGGTCACCGCACGCGAGGACTGGCGCGAGTTCTACGTCGCCCCGGGCCAGCGGTCGAAGCCGACCGACGTCGTGCTCCCGCCGGACCTCGGCTCTGCCGTGTTCGGGCTCGCGGCCTGCACGCTCAACCCCTCCAAGGTCACGTTCCACAGCTCGACGCCGATCGCCGGGCATCCCGAGGCGTCGGTGCTCGACTCGCTGATGGCGGCGGGCGTGCCGTTCCGGTTCTCGGAGGACGGGCATTCGATCTCGATGGACCATGACGGCACGCCCCCCGAGGGCGGCCCGCTCGACTGCCGCGACACCCCCGACATGGTCCCGATCCTGTCGGTACTCGCGAGCCGGGCCCGCGGGAAGAGCGCGCTCGGCCACGTCGCCCACGTGCGCCTGAAGGAGTCCGACCGCGTCGCCTCGATGCTCCAGCTCCGCAAGATGGGCGCCAGGGTCGAGTTCGATGGCAACGACATGACGTTCGAGGGCGTCGAGCGATTGCACGGGGCGAACCTGTCGTCTTTCAACGACCACCGCGTGCTGATGTCGCTGACCGTGGCCGGATCGATTGCCACTGGCGTCACCGAGCTCTCCTATCCCCACGCGTACCGGATCTCGTATCCGGAGTTCCTGGACCACATGAACGCGCTCGGCGTACCCGCGGCCGTGTCGGGCTCCGCTCGCGTGCCGTCCGTCGGGTGACGGCCATGATTCTCGACGACCTGCAGCGGCACGCCCGTGAGCGGCCGGACGCGCTCGCGGTGATAGAAGTGCGCGCGGACGGGGAGGTCCGCGAGCTCACGTGGAGCGGGCTGGCGGACGAGGTCGACCGGGTCGCCGTCACGCTCGCCTCCCTCGGGTTGGGCAATGGCGACACCGTCGCCTTCCAGCTGCCGAACCGGATCGAATTCGTGACGATCGCGCTGGCGACGCTCCGCCTCGGCGCGATCTGCGAGCCCCTGATGCCGATCTTCCGCGAGCGCGAGCTGTCGTTCATGCTCCGGGAGAGTCGCGCCCGCGTGCTGTTCGTGCCCAGCGTGTTCCGCGGCCGCGACTACGCCGCGATGGCGGACGCGGTGCGGTCGGATCTGGCGGCGCTCGAGCACGTCGTGGTGCTCGACGGGCCCGTGCCCGCGGGCGACGCTGCGCCGCTGGACGCCCCACTCCCCGGCCCGGATCAGATCGCGCAGCTGCTGTTCACCTCGGGCACGTCGGGCGAACCCAAGGGCGCGCTCCACCGCCACGACACGCTGATGCGCGCCGCCGACCATCAGATCGACCACTTCGGGCTCACCGGCGGCGACGTGGTCTACATCCCCTCGCCGCTCGCCCACCAGACCGGCTTCCTGTACGGGATGTGGATCGCGATCCGGCTCGGCGTGCCGCAGGTGCTCCAGGAGGTATGGGACGCCGAGGTCGGGCTCGACGCGATGCGGCGGTTCGGGGTGACGTTCGTGCAGGCGGCCACGCCATTCTTGGCCGACCTGACCCGGGTGGCTGAGGAGCGAGGCGAGCGCCCGGGCCGGTTGCGCACGTTCGTGGCCACCGGCGCCTCGATTCCCCGCGAGCTCGCGCGGCGGTCCCGCGAGGTGCTCGGGGCCGAGGTCGGCGGAGCGTGGGGCACGACCGAGAGCTGCCTGGGCTGCGCGTTCGCCCCCGGCGATCCGCCCGAACGCGCCTGGGGGACCGACGGGCGAGCGCTCGACGGAACGCGCCTGCGGATCGTCGATGACGAGGGCCGGCCGCTGGCCGCAGGCGTCGAGGGCAACTTCGAGGTCCACAGCGACTGCCTGTTCGTCGGCTACCTGAACCGCCCGGAGCTGACCGCCGAGGCCGTCACCCCCGACGGCTGGTATCGCACCGGCGACCTGGCCCGGATCGATGCCCACGGCTACGTCCGGATCACCGGCCGCGTCAAGGACGTGATCAACCGCGGGGGCGAGAAGGTGCCGGTCGCCGAGATCGAGCAACTCCTCCACGCCCACGCCGCGGTGCGCGATGTCGCGATCGTCGCGATGCCCGACGAGCGTCTCGGTGAGCGCGCCTGCGCGTTCGCGGTGCTCGACGACGGCGCGGACCTGGACTTCGAGGCGATGCTCGAGTACCTAGACTCCTGCCGGGTCTCCAAGACCTACTGGCCCGAGCGACTGGAGCTGGTCGAGTCCCTCCCCCGGACGCCGTCGGGCAAGATCCAGAAGTTCGTGCTGCGAGCGCAGGCACGCGATCTGGTGACCGCACTGAGGTGACGACTTGACCACGGCCCCGACCACAGATTTCGAAACGCTGCGCGCCGACGTGCGCCGGTACGTCGAGGACGAGGGCGAGCGGTGGTCCGAGCTGATCGAACGCGAGCATCGCGTGCCACTCGAGCTGTGGGACGAGCTCCGCGACCGTGGCTACCTGCGGCTGGCATCGCCGCCCGAGTACGGCGGCGCCGGCATCCAGTTCACGCGCTACCTCGAGCTGCTCGAGATCTTCTCGATGTCGCACGCATCGCTGCGGATGATCGTCCACGTCGCCAACGGCATCTGGCGGCCGATGGACTCCCACGCCAACGATGACCAGCGCGAGCGGTTCATCAAGCCCGCGGTCGCGGGCGACATCAAGGTCGCGTTCACGCTGACCGAGCCCGGCGCCGGCAGCGGCGCCGATATCCGATGCAGCGTCGTGCGGGAAGGCGACGTGTACTACCTGAGCGGCGAGAAGCACCTGATCACGTTCGGGACGATCGCCGACTACCTGATGACGTTCGCCCGCGTCGAGGGCACCCGCGGCACCGACGGAACCGTCGCGCTGATGGTCCCGACGCGCGGCGAGGGCGTCGACGCACGCGAGATGGCCGAGACGATGGGCGTCCGCGGCACCGACCACGGCCACATCGTGTTCGATCGCGCGCCGGTGCCGATCGCCGACCGCTTCGGCGAGGAGGGCCAGGGAGTCGAGATCGCTCTCAGCGGCTTCCTCGGACCGAGCCGGATCTCGCTGGCGACGACGTGCGTCGGCCTCGCCCAGCGCGCGCTCGATCTCGCGCTCGACTATGCCCAGCAGCGCGAGACGTTCGGCAAGAAGATCGCCGAGCGCCAGGCGATCGCGTTCAAGCTCGCGGAGATGGCAACCGACGTCGAGGCCGGCCGCCGGCTCGTGTGGCACGCCGCGGCGACCTGGGAGCAGACCGGGCACGCACCTATGGAGGCGGCGATGGCGAAGCTGTTCGCGAGCGAGATGCTCCAGCGCGTGACCGACGCCGCGCTCCAGGTCCACGGCGGGCTCGGGTACTGGTCGACGAGCCCGATCGAGCGCGTGTACCGCGACGCCCGCGCGCAGCGGTTCGAGGAGGGCACCGCCGAGATTCAGAAGACCACGATCGCCAGGGACCTGCTTCGCCGATGAGCCCCTCGGCCGCTGATACCGATTCGCTGCTCCCCGATCCCCGCCGCGGGTTCGAGGGCAAGGTCGCGCTGATCACCGGCTCCTCGCGCGGGATCGGCCGGGCACTCGCGCTGCGGCTGGCCGCCCGAGGCGCCACACCGGTCATCAACTACAAGCAGAACGAGGAGGCCGCCCGCGACACGGTGGCCGAGATCGAGCGGCTGGGCGCCACCGGACTGGCGATCCGCGCCGACCTCGAGAGCCTCGAGGAGATCGAGGCGATGTTCTACCAGGTGCAGGAGCGGTTCGGACGCCTGGACTTCTTCGTCTCGAACGCGTCGGCCAGCAACTTCCATCACTTCATGGACCTCAAGCCCCACCACCTCGAGCGCACGTTCAACCTCAACGTTCGCGCGTTCGTCGTCGGGACCCAGCGCGCGGTCCGGCTGATGCCCGACGGCGGCCGGGTCGTCGTCCTGTCTAGCTACGGCAGCATCCGCACGTTCCCGACCTACGCGAACCTCGGGTCGGCCAAGGCCGCGCTCGAGGCGTGGGCGCGGTACATGGCGGTCGAGCTCGCGCCGCTTGGCGTCAACGTCAACGCGGTCAATGGCGGGATCATCGAGACCGACTCCTCGAGCTACTTCTACTCGACCGGGCGGGTCCCGTCGCTCGACACGGTGCTCCCGAAGATCCCCAAGAAGCGGATGGGCACCGCCGCCGAGGTCGCCGAGTGCGTGCTGTTCCTCCTGTCTCCGGGGGCGGAGTACGTGACCGGGACGTCGCTGATCGTCGACGGCGGCCTGACGTCGATCGCGCCACCGTTCCACTCGGACATGCCCGGCGCCGCCGGCGCCTCGGCGCTCGACGCGCTGTCTCGAGGCGCTCCGCTAACAACGACGCCGCGTGTTCGACTACGTGTGGCGGGCGGGCGCGATCGGCCCGCTGTCGCTGCCCCACCGGATCGTGATGGGGTCGATGCACCTCGGGCTCGAGGGACTCGACGACGGCGGGGCGGCGCTCGCGGCGTTCTACGCCGAGCGGGCCCGCGGCGGCGCGGCGCTGATCGTCACCGGCGGGTCGGCGGTCAGCCGGGTCGGCGCGGGCGGACGCAACTACAGCTTCGTCAACGAGGACGCGGATGCTTCGAAGCTTTCGGGGGTCGCGGCCGCGATCCACGACGCCGGGAGCCTTGTGTTGCTTCAGCTGTTCCACGCCGGCCGGTATGCCTACGAGGCGTCGTTCGGGCTGACGCCGGTGGCGCCGTCGCCGTTGTACTCGCGCTACAGCCGGTGCGAGCCCCGGGAGCTGTCGGGCGAGGAGGTGCTCGAGACGATCGAGGACTTCGCACGCGGGGCCCGGCGCGCGCGCGAGCTCGGGTTCGACGGCGTCGAGATCATGGGCTCCGAGGGCTATCTCGTCGATCAGTTCCTGGCGCCGGCGACGAACCTTCGCGACGACGAATGGGGCGGATCCTTTGAGGGGAGGACGCGATTCGCCCGTGAGGTTGCGGCCGCGGTCCGCGCGGCCGGCGGTCCGGGCCAAGGGGTCGTCTTCCGGATGTCCGGGGCCAGCTTCGTCGAGGCCGGCGGCACGCTGACCGAAACGGTCGAGCTCGCACGTGCGCTCGCCTCCGGTGGCGCGGTCGACGCGATCAACGTGGGCATGGGCTGGCACGAGGCTCGGGTCCCCACCGTCCAGGCGCTGGTCCCCCACGGCGCGTGGCGTCCATGGGCGCGGGCGGTGAGGGACGCGGTCGAGGTGCCGGTGATCGCCTCGAACCGGATCAACACGGTCGCGCTCGCCGAGGCGGCCCTTGCGGCCGGAGACGCGGACTTCGTGTCGATGGCCCGGCCGTTCCTGGCCGACCCGGAGATCGTCGCGAAGGCGCGGTCGGATGCGGCCCGCGGTCGCGCGGTCAACGTGTGCATCGCCTGCAACCAGGCATGCATCGATCGCTCGATCTTCGATCGCCGCGTGTCGTGCGTGGTCAACCCGCGTGCCGGCTACGAGCTCGAGCTCGGCTTGTCCGGCGCGGAGCCGGGATCGCTCGCGCCGGTCGCGGTCGTCGGCGGCGGCCCCGCCGGCTTGGAGGCCGCCCGCGCGCTCGCCGCCGCCGGCCACGCGGTCACGCTGTTCGAGGCTTCCGACCGGCTCGGCGGTCAGTTCCGGATGGCGTGCCGGATCCCGGGCAAGGAGGACTTCGCTTCGACGATCACCTACTTCGAGCACGAACTGGCGCGACTGGGAGTGACCGTGCGGGTCGGGACCCCCGTGCGCGAGGCGTCCGAGCTCGCCGGGTTCGACGGCGTGGTCGTCGCCACCGGGGTCGTCCCCCGGCCGATCGACCTGCCGGGCGCGGAGCTTCCGCACGTCATCAGCTACGCCGAGCTCCTGCAGGGCGGCTCCTGGGGCGAGCGCGTCGCGATCATCGGCGCCGGCGGCATCGGCGTCGACATCGCACACCTGGTCAGCCACCGCGACGTCGACTTCTATGCGTCGTATGGCATCGACCCCCCGCCCGGGTCGCGGGTGGCCACCGCCACCCCCGCGCCCGCGTCCCCGGCCCCGAAGGTGACGCTCATGCGCCGGGGCACCCGAGTCGGCGAGCGGATCGGTCCGTCGACGCGATGGGCGGTCGTCCAGGAGCTGCGGATGGCCGGCGTCGAGATCCTGACCGGGGTCGGTTACGAGCGGATCGAGCCCGGTGCCGTCGTCATCCGCGACGCCGACGGCGCCGAACGCCGCGTCGAGGCGGACACCGTCGTGATCGCCGCCGGCCAGGAGCCTGTGACCGCGCTCGCCCGGTCGCTCGCCGGGGCCGGACGGCCCCATATCGTCATCGGGGGCGCGGGCGGCGCCGCCGAGCTCGACGCCGAGCGAGCGTTCCGCGAGGGCGCACGCACGCCGGGCGCGGTCGCGCAGCTGCTCGCTTAGCTTGCTAGCGCCGCTTGCCCTTCCGGATCACGACCACGCGGACCCTGCCGGTGAGCCACGCCGGCAGCTTCAGCTGCGCGGTGCTGGTCAGCGTCACCTTCCGCGTGCACGGCAGCGGCGCCTCGCCGCGCTTGGCGCTCACCGGGCACACCCACGCGATCAGCTGGCCGCGGACGCCGCGCGCCCGGCTCAGCTTCACCACGCGCGTCGCGACTCGCGCCGCGTGCGCCCGGAGCACGTCACCGCTCGCGTGGGCCAGGCCCGAGCTCGCACCGCTCGAGATCTGAGCGACTGCGAGCGCGACACCCTGAGCGTTACGAAGGACCAGCGGGGTGGTCTGCAGGACCGCGGACGCCGACGACGCCGACATCACCGGCCCGACGTATGCGGGCGACCACACCACGGTGCTGCCGCCCGCGTTCGCCGCCGTCTCGCGGATGCGGAGGACCGCCCCGATGTCCGCGCTCGTGATCGTGTAGCTGAGGCCCTGCTGGACCGGGGTGCACACGTTCGTGCACCGCATGATCTCGACGTTGTCGGTCGCCACCGCCGGGCCGGTCCACACGCCGGCGGTGATCGAGACCGACACGCCGACCTGCGCGCTGTTCGCCGAGATCGTCGGGAGCGTCTTCCACCGCGGCGGCGCGATCACCACGACCTGGCCGCGCGATACGGCCGAAACCGAACCGTCGGAGTTGGTCGCGGTGACGACCGCGACGAGTCCGTGGCCGACGTCAGCGGCGACCGGGGTGTAGGTGCCACCGGTGGCACCGGCGATCGGCTGGCACCCGGTGCCGTCCGCGGCGCACCGCTCCCAGGTCGTGGCGTAGGTGGTGTCGGAGGTCGCGACCCACGCGGTGGCGGTCACACCGACCGCGTTGCCCTGCTGGACGACGCCCGCGAGCACCGGAACGTGGGTGTTGACCGGCAGCAGCGGCGCCACCGGGACGGTGGGCTGAGCGGTCGCGGAGCTGCTTCCGGACGTGTTCGTCGCGGTCACCCGCACGGTCATCGTGAACGTCTCGTCACTCTTCGCGAGCAGGTACGTGGTTCCGGTGGCGCCGGCGACGGGCTGGCAGTTCTGGCCGAGGCCGTCGCAGCGCTCCCACTGGTCGGTGATCGACGACGGGTTGTTCGTCCACACGCCGGGGTTGGCGGTCAGCGTGCTCCCGCGCTGCACCGTCCCGGTGACCGTCGGCGCGACCGACGGCTGCGGGAGGGGTTGGGCCTGGATCGTGAGCGCCGTGCTCTGCGCGGTCGCGCTCCGGCCCGGCGAGGTCGCGGTCACGGTGAGGATGATCGTGTGGCCGTCATCGGCGGCGCCGAGGGGGTACGAGGTTCCCGTGCCGACCTGGGTGCAGTTAGAGACGCCGTCGGCGTCGCACCGCTGCCACGTGTAGCTGACTCCGGTGAGCGGCACGCTCCAGCTGCCCGCGTTCGCGGTCAGCGTGTTCGGCGGCTGCGGATCGCCGTTGATGCTCGGCGGCGCGGTGTTCGTCAGCGGGCGTCCGGTGACGGCCGCGGTCAGCGCGCTGTTCGCCGGCGCCGACACACCCCCGGTCGAGGTCGCGGTCACGGCGACCGCCATCGGATGGCCGATGTCGGCGGTGCTCAGCGTGTACGTCGCGGCGGTTCCGACCTGCGTGCAGCTCGCGGTGACGCTGGTCGCGCTCGTCGGGCACCGCAGCCACGCGTAGCTGAACGTCGCCCCCGGGGTGTCCCAGGTGCCGCTATCGGGCGACAGCGTGTAGCTGTCCATCAGCGTGCCGCTCGGCGCCGCCGGCGCGGTCAGGTTCTGCGGCGGCTGGGCGACCGTGCCGGTCGCGGCGCTGGTGGCGCTCGTGGCGCCATCGACGTTCGTGGCCGTGACCTTGACGCGAACGGTCTCGCCGACGTCGGCCGTCGCGAGTGTGTACGTCGATCCCGTCGCGCCCGCGATGTCCTGGAAGCCGTTGATCGGGTCGCCCCGCTGCCAGTCGTACGTGAACGTCGCCCCGCTCGGGGTCCACGTGCCGTTGCCGGCGTTCAGCGTCGCGCTGACGCGTGCCGACCCGCTGACGCTCGGGGCGCCGGTGTTGACCGGCGCCGCCGGCTGCACAGCGCTCGTCGCCGGGCTCGGCGAGCTCGCGCTGCCGTCCGGGTTGGTGGCGGTGACGAGCACGCGGACATTCGCGTTCTCGTCGGCCGCAACCAGGACATAGCTGTTCGCGGTTGCGCCGGCGATGTTCGTCCATGAGGATCCGTTGTCGGTCGAACGCTGCCACTGGTAGGCGTACGTGTTGCCGACGCCGCCCCACGTGCCCTGACTCGCGCTCAGCGCCGCCGTCCTCTGCGCGGTGCCGGTCAGAGCCGGCGCGGCCGTGTTCACCGGGGGCGCGCTCGTCACGGTCTGGCTCGCGACGCTGGCGACGCTTGCCGACCCGTCCGAGTTGGTGGCGGCGACGAGTACGCGCAGCTGGGCGCCCTCGTCGGCGACGCCGAGGGTGTAGGTGGCGCCGGTCGCGCCGGCGACGTTCGACCAGGTGCTGCCACCGTCGGTCGAGCTCTGCCACTGGTAGCCGTAGCTGTTGCCGACGCCGGTCCAGCTCCCCTGGGTGGCGGTCAGGATCGAGGCGCGCGCCGCGGTACCGCTGACCGTCGGGGCGGAGCTGTTCACGGGCGGCGCGGATGCGACGAGCCCGGTATGCGCGCTCCCCGCGCTGACCGTTCCGTCGGCGTTGCTCGCGCTGACCTCCACCCGGAGCGAGTCGTTCTCGTCCGCGACCGCGAGCGTGTACGTCAGGGGCGGTCGCGCCGAGGACGTTGCTCCAGCTGCTGCCGTCCGGCGAGCGCTGCCACTGGTAGGCGTAGCTGTTGCCGACGCCGACCCACGTCCCCTGGGTCGCGGTCAGCGTCGACCCGCGCTGCGCCGTGCCGGAGACCGTCGGCGCTGTCGTGTTGACCGGCGGGGCGCCGTTGACGACCGCGGTCGGGGCGCTCGGAGCGCTGACCGTGCCGTCCGGGTTCGACACCTTGACGTTCAGGCGCACCTGATCGCCCTCGTCGGCCACGGCGAGCGTGTAGTTCGCACTCGTAGCGCCGAGGATGTTGCTCCAGCTGCTGCCGTCGGGCGAGCGCTGCCACTGGTAGGCGTAGCTGTTGCCGATTCCGGTCCAGGTGCCCAGGGTCGAGGTCAGCCCGGACGAGCGGGTCGCCGTGCCCGAGATCGTCGGCGCCACCGTGTTCGCCGGCGGGGCCGCGGTGACCGTCGCGGTGGGGGCCGTGGTCGCGGTGACGGTGGCGTCAGCGTTGCTCGCGGTGACCTCGAGGCGAATCGTGGTGCCCTCGTCGCCGACGCCGAGCGTGTACGTCTGGCCGGTCGCGCCGGCGATGTCCGTGAAGCCCGAGCCCGTGTCGTGCTGCCACTGGTAGCTGTACGCGTTGCCGATGCCGCTCCACGTGCCCTGCGTGGAGGTGAGCACGACGGATCGCTGCGCGGCGCCGGAAATGGTCGGGACGGCTGTGTTGACCGGCGGAGTCGCGCTCACCGTCGCGGTCTGACTGCTCGACGCCGTCGCGGTGCCGTCGGCGTTCGTGGCGATCACATCGAGGCGGACCGCGTCGCCCTCGTCGGCGACCGCAAGCGTGTAGCTCGCGTTGGTCGCGCCGGCGATGTTCGTCCAGTTCGTACCGTCGCTCGACCGCTGCCACTGGTACGCGTAGCCGTTCCCGATCCCGTTCCACGACCCCTTGGTTGAGCTCAGCGCCGAGCCGCGCTGCGCCGTCCCGGAGATCGTCGGCGCGGCCGTGCTCACCGGCGGCGAGGTCGGTACGGCCGCGGTCGCGGCGCTGGCCGCGCTCGTCGTCCCGTCCGCATTGGTGGCGGTGACGAGCACCCGCACGGTCGCGAGCTCGTCGGCGGTCGTGAGTATGTAGCTCGTGCCGGTTGCGAGGGCGATGTTCGTCCACGTCGTGCCGTCGGTCGACCGCTGCCACTGGTCGGCGTAGCTGTTCGCGATCCCGTTCCATGCGCCCTGCGTCGCGGTCAGCGTCGAGCCGCGCTGAACGGTGCCCGAGATCGCCGGCGCGGTCGTGTTGACCGGCAGGGCGGTGGGGATCGTCGTGGTCGCGGCGCTGGCCGCGCTCGCCGTCCCGTCCGCATTGGTCGCGGCGACGAGCACCCGTACGGTCGCTTGCTCGTCGGCGACTCCGACGGTGTACGAGGCACCGGTCGCGCCCGTGATGCTGGTCCACGTCGTGCCGTCCGAAGACCGCTGCCACTGGTAGGCGTAATTGTTGGCGAGCCCGTTCCACGTTCCCACGCTCGCGGTCAGCACGGACCCGCGCTGGGCGGTGCCGGTCAGAGTCGGTACGGCGGTGTTGACCGGCGCAGCCGACTGGACTGTGTTGGTGGGCTGCGTCGCGACTGAGACCGTGCCGTCGGGATTGGTGGCAGTGACGTTCAGCCGCACCTCGTCGCCCTCATCGGCGATCGCCAGCGTGTAAGCGGCGCCGGTCGCACCGGTGATGTTCGTCCACGTCGTGCCGTCGGACGAGCGCTGCCACTGCTGGCTGTAGGCGTTCCCGATACCCGTCCACGTGCCCTGGATGGAGGTGAGCGTTGCGCCGCGCTGTGCCGCGCCGGAAATCGTGGGCGCCACCGTGTTGACCGGCGGCGAGCTCGGGATCGCCTGGGTCGCCGCGCTGGCGATGGCGGCAGTGCCGTCGGCGTTGGTGGCGGTGATCAGCACGCGCAGCTGCTCGCCCTCGTCGCCAACGCCGACCGTGTAGGTCGAGACGTTGGCGCCGGTCACCGACGTCCACGTGTTGCCGTCTGAGGACCGCTGCCACTGGTAGCCGTACGTGTTCCCCATCCCGGCCCAGGTACCGACGGTCGCCGTCAGCGTCGAGCTCCGCTGCGCCGTGCCGACGACCAACGGCAGGGTCTGGTTGACCGGCACCGCCGCCTGCACCGTCGTGGTCGGCTGGCTCGCCTGCACGATCGTCCCGTCCGGGTTCGCGGCGGAAACGACCACGCGAACGACCGCCCCCTCGTCGGCGAGCCCGAGCGTGTAGCTCGAGCCGGTGGCGCCGACGATGTTGACGAAACCTTCGCCGAAGTCGCGCTGCCACCGGTAGCTGTACTGGTTGTCCGGGCCCGTCCACGTGCCCTGCGTCGCGGTCAGCGTGTACGTGCGCGTCGGCGTGCCGCTGATCGTCGGGGCGACGATGTTGGCCGCCGGATATGGCGAGATCAGCAGCGTCGGTGGGCTGGCCGCGGTGACGATGCCGTCGAGATTCGAGGCGCTCACGAGCATGCGGACCACGTCGCCCTCGTCGGCGGTCCCGAGCACGTACTGCGCGTTGGTCGCGCCCGCGATGTTGGTCCAGTTCGTGCCGTCGGCTGATCGCTGCCACTGGTAGGAGTACGTGTTGTTCGGGCCGCTCCACGTGCCCTGTGTCGCGGTCAGCGTGTAGGTCCGCTGCGTGGTCCCGGTCACGGTCGGCGCGACCGTGTTGACCGGTGGGTTCGACTGCACGGGTCCGACCGCCGGGCTCGTCGCCGTCACCTGGCCGTAGGCGTTGGTGGCGGTCACAACCGCGCGGACACTGCCGCTCTCGTCGGCGGGAGCGAGCGCGTAGCTCGAGTTGGTAGCGCCGGCGATGTTCGCCCAGGTGGTCCCGTCGGGCGAGCGCTGCCACTGGTAGGCGTACGAGGTGCCGGCGGGGTTCCAGGTCGAGTTGACGGTCAGGACCTGTCCCTGCTCGGGGGTGCCGCTGATCCTCGGCGCCACCGTGTTCCGCGGCGCGCCCGAGGTGACCGGCCCGACCGCGGTGGCGACCACCGTGGCCGAGCCGAACTGATTGCCGGCGGTAACGGCGGCCTGCAGCTGATCGCCGACGTCGGCGGTCACCGGGGTGTAGCTCGAGCTGGTCGCGCCGGCGATTGTCGCCCAGGTGCTGCCGCCGTCGGCCGAGCGCTGCCACTGGTAGGCGTACGAGGTCGGCGTCGGGTTCCAGGTCCCGCTCGACGTGGTGAGCGTCTGGCCCTGCTGAGCGGTGCCGCTGATGACCGGCGGTGCGGTGTTGGCGGGCGGGATCGATCCGGCGGACGCGCTCGTGAAGGTGTAGTCGTAGCCGTACGTGGTCCCGGCGCTGTTCTGCGCGACGAGCCGGTAGTGGTAGACCGTGCTCGCGGTCAGGCCGGTCAGGTTGGCCGGGGCGGCGACCGGGGGCCGGCCCGCGCCGACGTCGGTGGCGGGGGTCTGCTGCCCGTAGGCGGTGGTCGTGCCGTACTGCCAGGAGTACGTGGTATCGAGCCCGTTGGGGTACACGCCGCCCGTCAGGCTCGCAACGGTCGCGCCGACGGTCAGCGCGTAGGTGTTGTTGTAGCCGGTGCCGACGGCGGGGCCGCCGACGCCGGGCGCGCCGTTGGCGACCGCGCCCGAGATCGACCCGACGCCGGTGGGGCCGTCGTAGCCTGTGCCGGCGTTGCAGATGTAGGCGATCGCGGCGGCGCAGCTGCCGGTCGAGCCGGTGACGGGATCGTTCAGCATCGCGCTGTCGCCGTAGGCCCACTGCGGGCTCGTGCCGTTGACTGCGGTGACCGCCTCGTACGCGGCGATCAGTGGACTCGAGAGGCTGGTCCCGCCCATCTGGATCCAGCCGCCGTTGCCCGAGTCATAGATGGTCAGGCCGGTGTACGGATCGGCGTCGGCGGACAGGTCCGACCACGAGCGTCCCGAGCATCCGGTGTCGGCCTGATACGACGGCTTGGGCACGTTCAGATCGCAGCCCGAGGCGCCGCCCCAGCCACCGCTGAGCGACCACGCGGATTCGCCGTAGCCACGCAGGCTCGTGCTCGTGGTGGCGGCCGACAGGCTGGTCCCGCCGGCCGCGGTGACACCCGGCATCGCCGCCGGGTAGTTGTCGAGCCCGGCGCCGGGATAGCCGTGGTCGCCGGTGGACGCGATCACGGTCTGTCCCGGGTACGAGCTCGCGCCGAACGGCACGGAGCTCGTCCCGCCCCAGCTGTTCGAGATCTGGTTGGCGCCGAGGCTCTCGGCGGTGGCGATGGCCGCGTACAGGTCGGAGTTGAAGTTGCTGTTGGCCTCGACCAGGATGATGTGACAGTTCGGGCACAGCGACGAGACCGCGTCAAGGTCGAGGCTCTCCTCTTCCTCCCATCCGAGATCGCCCGACGGCAGCGGTGTCGCCTGCCCGCTCTCGTTGACCTTCTTGAAGCACCCGTTCCCGGTCGTGCACGCCGGCAGTCCGTAATTGCTGCGGAAGTGCGCGAGATCGGACTCGGCGTTCGGATCGTCGTAGGCGTCGACGATCGCGACGGTGTCCGATCCTCCGGCGGTCTGCGAGAGGTAGGTGAGGTCGTATGCCTGCTGCAGGTACGCGGGCGTGCTCGCGGTCGGCGGCGCCGTCGCGCCCGTCGCCGGGGTGCCCGTCGTGGCGCCGCTCGCGCCGGCCTGGCCCGAGCGGTGACGGGGGAAGACCTGGGTGAACGTTGCCCGGGCGTGGACGTGCGGATGGACCCGCGCGTGGGTCGAGCGCAATACGACCGCCTGGGCCAGGCACTGCGCCGTCCCGGGGCTCGGCGTCGGGCACACGTTCGCCGCGGCCACCTGCGACGGCGTCAGCCCGGTCACCTGCGCGAGCTCGCCCGCGACGGCCTGCGGGCTTGCCGCCGCCGACGGAATCCCCGGCCGGGTGTGCGCGACCCCGGCGGAGAGCGGCTGCCTGAGGTTCAGCGATGCGGCCCGCGCGCTCGCGCCCGGGAGGGCGAGCAGAACGGCGCTGCACACCAGCAGCAGCATCGGCAGTAGCACGGCCCCGGCGCGATTCTGGGCACGCCGGAGCACCCAGATCGGGGTTTCCATGCTTGGTGTATTGGCCGCTCGCTCGACCGGACCGAGTTCTCGGCCATGCCGTTCGGCGGATATACGACGCCTGCGTGAGCGACGGGGGCGATTAGCTGACGGCGCCGCGGGTCCAGTGGCCGGAGCGGCCGCCGGACTTCTCGAGCAGCACGACCTCGCCGATCTCGGCGCCGCGCTCGATCCCCTTGATCATGTCGTAGACGGTCAGCGCTGCCACCGAGGCGGCGGTCATCGCCTCCATCTCGACGCCGGTCGGCCCGGTCGTCCGCGCCTCGGCGGTGAGCGTGATCGTGCCCGCTTCCGCATCCACCGACCCCTCGACCCCCGCGAACGACAGCGGCAGCGGATGGCACAGCGGGATCAACTCGGCGGTCCGCTTGGCGGCCTGGATCCCCGCAATCCGCGCCACCCCGAGCACGTCGCCCTTGGGCGCATCGCCGGCAATGACCGCTTCCGCGGTCTTGCGCGACACGCGCACCACGGCCCGCGCCACCGCGCGCCGCTCGGTCGCCGGCTTGTCGCCGACATCGACCATCCGGGCCCTGCCCGCCGCGTCCAGGTGCGTGAGGTCGCTCACCGCGCCGCGGGCGCGACCATGCGCTGCGCGTCGGCGATCAGGTCGCGAACCGCCTCGACGTCGCCGGCCCGCAGCAGGTCGATCGGGTCGGGGTCGCCGTTGACGATCGACTCGAAGAACACCTTGCGGTCCTGGTAGGTCGGGAGTGTCGCCTTGGCCCAGCCGCGGGCGTCGTTGAGCAGGATCGCGAGCAACGCGTACGGCTCACCGAACAGCTCTCCGATCTCCCGCTTCATCCGCTTGGCCAGCGCCGGCGAGGCGCCGGCGGTCGAGATCGCCACCGCGAGCGGCCCGGTGCGCACAATCGCGGGCAGGATGAAGTTGCACAGCGGCGGCACGTCGACGACGTTGACGAGCATCGCCCGCGCCTCGGCGTCCTCGAACACACGGATGTTCAGGTCGGTGTCGTCGGTCGCGGCGATCGCGATCAGAGCGCCGTCCAGGTCACCGGACGCGTATCCGCGCTGATGCCACCGGATCGAGTCCTCGAGCGCCAACTGCGTCAAATCCGGATGGGCTTCAGGGGCGATCAGCGTCACGTCGGCGTCGCACGCGAGCAGCCCCTCGACCTTCTCCAGGCCGACGTCGCCACCGCCGACGACCACGCACCGCCGGCCGGTGAGGCGCAGGCACGCGATGTAGAACGGCGTCTCGAGCATTCCCTGCACGCACGACTGGTCACACGTGCCCTTGCGGAGCTGGCAGACGCACTCCTTGCCGGTATAGGCCTGGGCAGGCATCGCTTCAAAGGGTATCGAGGGGCGCTCGACCGCCTGCCGGCGTGGTCCGCTCAGCTACCGGGTTGTCGCCGACCGGACCCGACGTTCGCTTTCCCGGCGCGACGTCCGCACCCGCCCCAGAGCGCGTCCTGCGTGTGGATGACGCGCCACACCTCCGCGGAATTCCGGGCGTTGGCGTTTTATCCACCTCTATTGTGGATCGTGCGCCCCGCTCCACTGTCCGGGGCACGAGTGGCGTGTAATCCACAGGCGGAGCCGCCAACGTCGTCGCTGCTCCCGCTCAAACAGCGCCCCGCCACCGGCCGCCACGCAAACCGTGTGCATGACACGCCAAACCCTCGCGAATCCAGGGGATTTGGCGTGTCAGGATCATATGGTGTGCATAGCGCACCAGACCGCCACGCAACGCGCGAGCGTGGCGCGTCATGCACACGGCGGAATCCCGGGGGCCGCGCCCTACCGCTTGACGGCGTCCCGCGCGAGCCGCGCGCCGACCTTCATCAGCGGCCCGAGACCGTCGCGCACCGCCGCCGTCCGCGCGGACGACTTGCCGTAGAGGATCGTCGCGCTCTCGCGCAGCGCGCGCCCGAGCGTCTCGTCGTACGGGTGCCACCACGGATCGCGCATCGCCGATCCCTCCCACACGCGCAGCTTGACGTTCACGCACTCGTACAGCCCGAACTTCGAGTGGGTGCGGCCGAGGCCCGAGTCCTTGACGCCGCCCCACGCGCACTGGCAGGCGCCGTGGCTGAACATGTGGTCGTTGATCCAGACCATGCCGGATTGCAAATCTCCCGCAATCCGCTCGCCCCGGGCGCGATCGGAGGTCCATACCGACGCGCCCAGCCCGAACTCCGAGTCGTTGGCGAGCGCCACCGCCTCGGCCTCCGAATCCACGACGATGATCGGGAGCACCGGACCGAAGATCTCCTCGCGCATGATCCGCATCTCGTGCGTGACGCCGGTCAGCACCGCCGGCGCGTAGAAGGCGCCGTCGAGCCCTGCGGGCGCCTCGACCGGCCCGCCGCAGTGCAGCAAAGCCCCCGCGGCGACGGCGTCGTCGACGAGCTCGCGGACGATCTCGAGTTGCTCGCGGGAGACCATCGGCCCGATCTCGGTGTCCCAGCTCGTCGGGTCGCCGACGCGGAGCCGCTTCGCCCCCGCCACGACCTCGGAGATGAACCGATCGGCTACGCCCCGCACGACGTACACGCGCTCGATCCCCGAGCACGTCTGGCCCGCATTCGCGAACCCGCCCCACAGCGCGCCGGACACCGCGTGCTCCAGATGAGCATCTTCCAGAACGATCATCGGGTCCTTGCCTCCGAGCTCGAGTACGCAGCCCTTCAGGCGCCGGGCACAGGCCTCGCCCACACCGCGTCCGGTCTCGACCGAGCCCGTGAAGAACACCTTGGCGACACTCGACTCGGCCAGCGCCGCGCCGGTCCCTGGACCGTGCACGACGCGCACGAGACCGTCGGGAACTCCGGCCCGGGCAAACACCGCGGCGATCCGCTCGCCGAGCAGCGGCGTCAGCGACGCGGGCTTGAGCACGACGCCGTTGCCGGCCATCAGCGCCAGCGCGACCTCTCCGAACGGGATGCTCCACGGGTAGTTCCACGGCGAGATGACCCCGATCACGCCGAGCGGCTCGTACATGAACGTCGACCGCTTGGTCTTCAGGAACAGCTGCGGCATCGGGACCTTCTCGTCGGCGAGGATCTCGGCGCCGGCCTTCGCGATCCAGTTGAGCGCGTCGATCGTCGGCAGGATCTCCATCGAGAACGCCTCGTTGCGAGGTTTTCCCTGCTCGCGGACGATCAGGTCTCGGATCTCGTCGGCCTCTTCGAGCAGCACCTGCGCCGCCCGCTCGAGGTGTTGGCCACGCTCGGCGAGCGTTAGCCGCCCCCACGCCGGCTGCGCGGCGGCGACGGCGTCGACGACGCCCTGCACGTCCTCGGGCGCGGTGGTCTGAACCGAGCCGATCGGCTCTCCGGTGGCGGGGTTGAACGACTCGAGTGGGCTGGTGGCTATAGCGGTGTCCATGGGGTCGAGACTAGCGTCCGCGCCCTGCGTCGAGCCCCGGTCAGGCCCGGCCGCGAGCGCGGCGAATCTCCTCGAGCCGCGCCCGCAGCGCCGCCTCCGCGTCGTCGGGCGCGTAGAACCGCTGCCCGATCGCCGAGTCCGGCATCAGCTCCTGCGGCGAGTAATGACCGGGACGGTGGTGCGGGTTGTCGTACCCCTTGTCGCTCCGCGTGGATGAGCGCAGCCACGGCGGCGGAGCTTCGGCACCACGCTCGCGAATGAACTCCCGGGAGGCGATCACACCCCGTTTCGCCGCGTCGGACTTAGGCGCGAGCGACAGATAGATCGCCGCCTGCGCGAGCGCGAACTGGCACTCGGGCAAGCCGACGTGCTCGACGGCCGCCGCCGCCGCGGTCGCGACCGACAGCGCCAGCGGGTCGGCGTTGCCGATGTCCTCGGACGCGAGCACGACCATCCGGCGGACGATGAACCGCGGGTCCTCGCCACCCTCGAGCATGACCGCGAGGTAGTACAGCGAGGCGTCCGGGTCCGATCCCCGGGTCGCCTTGATCCACGCCGAGATCGTGTCGTAGTGGCGATCGGCTTGGCGGTCGTACAGCAGCGCGCGGCGCTGGAGCGCATCCTCGGCGTGCGCGAGGTCGACGGTCCCGTCCGGACCCGCCGTCTGGCACGCCAGCTCGAGCGCGTTCAGTGCGGTGCGGGCATCGCCGCCGGCGCGCAAGGCGAGGAACTCGAGCGCGGCCGGGTCGACCCGCGAGACCGGCCCGCACTCGCCACGCTCGACCGCCCGGTCGAGCAGCACACGCACGTGCGCCAGCGACAGTGGCTCGAGTTCGTAGATGCGAGTGCGCGACAGCAGCGCCGAGTTCACCTCGAAATACGGGTTCTCGGTCGTCGCCCCGATCAGCGTCACGATCCCGTCCTCGACCGCCGGCAGCAGCGCATCCTGCTGGGCCTTGTTGAAGCGGTGGATCTCGTCGAGGAAGAAGATCGTGCGCCGGCCACCGGAGGCCAGCCGCTCGCGCGCCCGCTCGATCACGCCGCGCACCTCGGCCCGGCCCGCCTGGACCGCGCTCTCCTCCTCGAAGGCGGCGTCGGATGCCTCGGCGATCAGGCGGGCCAGCGTCGTCTTGCCACTTCCGGGCGGCCCGTGCAGGATCATCGAATGGGGGTTGCCCTCCTCGATCGCGCGGCGTAGCGACGATCCGGGTGCCAGCAGCCGGTCCTGGCCGACGAACTCGTCGAGCGTGTGCGGTCGCATTCGCGTCGCCAGAGGCGCGCCGGGCACCGTCGCCGAACGGCTGTGCGCCGGCGCCTCGTCCTCGCCGAACAAGCGCTCCATGTCACAAGTATGCGACGGCCGCCGTTCTACCCTCCAACCGATGCCGCTCCAGAACCGCGTCACGCCGCTGGGTGAGCTGATCGCCACGCCCGAGCGAGGACTCGTCTACGCCAATCGAGGCTGCCTGCACGACGCGGCCGGAAGGATCGGCGACCGTTACCCGACCAGAAGATGGATCGCGTGCCGGCTGGAGTTCAACGGTCGCCGGCGGGACCCGAAGATGATGCCCGGCCGTTTCACCGAGTTGTTCTTCCTCGACGAGGCGACCGCGCTCGCGGCCGGCCACCGCCCGTGCGGGGAGTGCCGCTACGCGGACTACCAGCAGCTCACCACGATGTGGGCCGAGCTGCACCCCGGCCAGCTCGGCGCCGACGCGATCGACGAGCAGCTCGACCGCGAGCGGCGCGATCCACGTACGAAGCAGCGGCGGTTCCACCAAGCGGAGTTCGGCGCGCTCCCCGACGGCACGTTCGTGCTCCACCAGGGCGAGCCCCACCTGCTGCTCGGCTCGGAGCTGCTCCGCTGGTCTCCGGCGGGGTACACGGCCCGTATCAACCGCCCGGACGGCGCAACCGCGACCGCGACCGTGATCACGCCGCCGTCGCTGGTGGCGCTGCTCGGCACCGACCGGACGCCGCTCGTCCCGCTCGTGCACGGGTCAGCGACCGCCGCCTCCGATCGACCAGCCGCCAACCCGGCCTGACATAGACTGCGCACCATGGGTGACGACTGGAGACTGCAGGTTGGCCTGTTCGAGGACGGGAGGGCGCATGCGCTCACCGAGCGACTCGACGCCGGGAAGCTCGGCGACGATCTCGAGGAGGAGTTCGGCCAGCGCCTGGTCGTGTCCGCAGATCCTCCGAACGTGTTCGTATACGCGGGCGATCGAGCGCAGGCCGAGGCGGCCGAGAACAAGATCCGGGCGGTCGCGGCCGAGCACGGCTGGGACATCGAGATCGAGCTCAAGCACTGGCATCCCACCGCGGAAGATTGGGAGGACCCGGACAAGCCACTTCCGGAGAACGACGCCCAGCGCCTCGCCGAGCACCAGGCGCTGATCGAGACCGAGCGCGAGAACTCCGCCATCCGTGGCTACCCCGAGTACGAAGTCCGGATCGAGTGTCCGTCCCATCACGACACGGTCAAGCTCGACCGGCGCCTGCACGACGAGGGGATCCCGACCGTGCGGCGGTGGAAGTACCTGCTGGTCGGGGCGGCCGACGAGGACAGCGCGAACGCGCTCGCCGAGCGCCTGCGCGGCGAGGCCCCTGAAGGCAGCACGGTGACCGCCGAGGCGAGTCTGCGCCAGACCTACGACGACGAGCCGACGCGCGGCTCGTTCGCCATATTCGGCGGCCTCGGCGGCTGACCACCTGTATTCCCCTCGGACGAAGCGGCGGCGGTCGCGACGTCCTCGGCGTAGGTGAAGCGCGCCCGGGCCAGGAACAAACCGGCGGCGAAGAGCGTCACGAGCAGGATCAGGAAGCTGATCTCGAGTCCCCGGGCCTCACTCGGCGATACGCCACCGGCGTGCGTGCCGATCGGGGCCTGTGCCGGCACGATGCCCGCGATCAACTGGGAGAGCCCGCCGAACACGAGCGGGGCCAGCGCCTGGGCGAGCGAGCGCAGGAACGTCCGGACGCTCTCTGCGCGGCCCCACAACAGGGCCGGCATGATGTCGAGCCGCGCGGCATCGAGCGGTGGGTTAGCCGCCGACAGAAGCGAAGCGCCGGCAACGTCGAACCACAACGCAGGCGTCAGGTTGCTGCCGAGCAGGCCAGGGATGAGCAGCGCCGCGGCGCCGAGATAGCACAGCGCCGGGACCCAGACCCGTGCCTCGATGAACCCGCGGCGCACCATCGTGTCCGTGATCCGGCCGCTGGCCAGAGTGCCGATCATCGCTCCCCCGACCAGCGCCGCCAGCACCACCTCCGCCGTCGCCTGGTTGACGTGATAGTGACCGCGGACGAACAGCAGCGCAAAGGTCGTCAGTCCCGAGAAGTAGAAGTAGCCGAGCGACGAGCTGATGATCAGGTGCATGTTGGTCGGAACCGACAGGATGTACCTGACAGCGCGATTCAGCGACATCGCCGCCGGATCTTCGGTGAGCACGCGGTCGGGGTTGGGCTCGACGCCTCTTTTCTCGGCCGCCTGACGCGCCAGGTCGTCCTCGACCGGCGTGCCCTCGCCGGCTTGCTCCGGCTCGGTTGCCTGGCTGGAGGCAGCCTGCGCGGCCGCTTCGTGCAGATCGAGCACCCCCGGCTCCAGGCGACTCTGACCGCCTCGTAGAGGTTCCGGGACGGTCCGCCACAGTTCACGCGCCAGAAAGAAGCCCGGAATAGCCAGCAGCACGAATGCCGCACGCCAGTCAATCAGGCTTGCCACACTGCTCGAGACGATGAAGCCGACCGCGGTCCCGGCGATCTCTCCACCGAGGACGTAGGCGTAGATCTGGCCCCGCTCGCGTGCCGGGAAGTAGTCGCCGGTCAGCGACGCGATCGCCGGGCCGGCGGAGGCCGCCACCGCCCCGAGGGCGAGGCGAGTCAGGAGCAGCCCCTCGTAGGTGCTGGTGAACGCGCTCAGCAGCGACGCGATGCTCCACAGCACGATGCTCCCGGCGAGGATCGGCATGCGCTTGTAGCGGTCGACGAGTAGTCCGACCGGGATCGTGAACACCGCTCCTACGAGCAGCGACACCGACACCAAGCAGCCCGATCTTGGTGTTGCCGATGTGCAGCGCCTGCTCCAGCTGCGGCGCCACCGCGCCGACCGTCGCGGTGTCCGCGCCGTTCAGCGCCAGCACCGCGCCAAACAGGAGGACGACCCTGGCGCGTGCCGGACCGCCGACGCGCTTGACGACCTCGCCCCGGAGCAGGCGTCCGGCCCAGCGGCTCGCCCGCCACAGGGCACGTGTGACACGGGCGAGCACGCCTCGCTCCTGAGGGCGGCTCGAGGTCAACGCGTCAGTCCTCGCTCAGCCCCTCGCGTATCTGTTCGTCGGCCATGCGCCACCCCCGAACCGTAGACCGCAGCGTCACGTAGCCCCCGATGCCAGGCAGCGTCGGCAGCCAGAACGAGATCGCGCGGTACGCCAGCACCGCGATGACGGCACGCCCGGCGGGCTGGCCGAACGCCGCGAACGCTCCGATCATTCCCCCCTCGACGCCGCCGATCCCGCCGGGAAGCGGGAGCAGGCTGCCCAGCGTGCCGAGGAAGTACCCCATCACGAGCACCGCGACCGGCACCGCCGTGCCGAACGCCTTGAACGACGCCCCGAGGCAGGCGATGTCGAAGCCCCAGTAGGCCACCGCCCCGAGCAGGCCCCAATGGCGATTCCGGATCAGCCCGAGCGCGGTCCGGACGCCGGAGCCGAGGGTCGCAGGGAGCGTCGCGAACCTGGTCGCGAGCCGCCCGACCCGCCCCGAGCGGTGCGAGAGATGCTCGAGCCGCCGCTCGAAATCGCCCGGTACCAGCCCCATCGCCGCCCCGAGGACGAGCGCCACCGCGCTCAAAATCGCCGGCAGAAGCGTCAGTGCAGCTGGACCGCCGCCGGGGAAGGCGCCGCTCCACAGCCCCAGCCCACACACGACGAGCGCGAGCAGATACAACGAGTACTGGATCGAGTAGTTGGCCGCGATCCGGCAGGCGATCACCCGCGGAGACATGCCGGCCCGGCGCAGTGCCCACACCGTGACCGCGACGCCGCCCGCCCCTGCCGCGGCCAGCAACCGGATCGCCGCGATCCCGGCGAGCGGGATCTCGATGCTGGCTCGCCAGCTGAGCCGGGACACCCCGCGCGCGAACACCGTCCGGAACAGCACGGCGTAGCCGAGGATCGAGAGCATCTCGAGGGCCGCCGCAAGCGCCAGCCACAACGGATCGCCGCGCTCGAGGCGGCCCCACGTCTGGTTCAGCCCGGTGAGCTTCGGGACCAGGAAATACAGCCCGACCAGCGCCGCGGTGATGAACAGCGCCCCAAACGCGAGGTTGCGTCGCGTGAGCGGGCCGGTCGGCCCCGCGGTCGGGATCTCCGGGATGTCGACGTCACCAAAACCCGGTTCGACGTGCGAGTCGGTCGGTGGCTCCCAAGCCGCAGTGGGCTCGTCACGGTCCGTCGCTGGGTGAAGTTCGCCGGCCAATACAACACTCTCCTAACTTCAAGGTACCCCCCGGCATGACCGCGCACCCCAATCGGGCTCCGCCTACGCTGTCGGTAGTGCAGCAGCGCGACCTCCGATCGATACCCCTCGCGCAGACGCGGGCCCTTCGCCGCGACGTCCTGCGCCCCTACATGACCGTCGACGAGCTCGCGACGACCGAGCCCGGGAGCGCGGTCGCGTTCGGCGTATTCGAGGCCGACGAGCTGGTCGCGGTCGGTCTGGTCGGGCCTGAGGGCGAGCCCGGCGATTGGCGGATCCGCGGTATGGCGACCGCGGCGCACGCGCGTGGCCGAGGGGCCGGAACCAAGGTGCTGCAAGCGCTCGTGCAGCACGCGATCGACAACGGTGCAACGCGCCTGTGGTGCAACGCGAGAACCCCGGCGCGCTCGCTGTACGAACGGGCCGGCTTCGTCGCGACCTCGGACGAGTTCGAGACGCCGCGGATCGGACCCCACTACCGGATGGAGCTGCGCACGCCGGCCGCTGGATAGGCTTGCCGCCGTGGCAGGCCCATCTCGAGTTGAAAGCCTGAGCACACCCGACGGTGCGTTCGACGCGCACGTCGTGCTGCCCGAGTCGGGTTCGGGCCCCGGGATCGTCGTGCTTCAGGAGATCTTCGGCGTCGGCGGCTACATCAAGGAGGCGGCCGAGCGACTGGCCGGCATCGGCTACGTCGCGCTCGCCCCGGACCTGTACTGGCGGATCGAGGCCGGGATCGCGATCGATCACACCGAGGCGGGCATGGGCCAGGCCTTCCAGACGGCGCAGAAGCTCGACCATGGCCTCGCCGTCAAGGACTCGATCGATGCGCTCGCTACCCTGCGTGAGCTTCCCGAGGTGACCGGCGGCAAAGCCGGCGTGCTCGGCTTCTGCCTCGGCGGCACGCTGGCGTTCGAGGTCGCGATCGAGGCCGATCCCGATGTCGCGGTCTGTTACTACGGGTCTGGGATCGCCGGACTGCTCGACCAGATCGACAAGATCCGCTGCCCCGTCCTGTTCCACTACGGCGGCCAGGACCAGTACATCCCGCTCGAGCATGCCGAGCGTGTGGCGGCGTGCGCGGCCTCCACCGACGGCATGGAGTGCCACATCCAGCCGGACGCCGGCCATGCGTTCGACAATCACGACGCCCCGATGTTCCACCAGCCCGAGGCCGCCGCCCGGGCCTGGCAGATCACGCGCAATTTCCTCGCGCGGACGCTCCCGGCCTGACGGCCCGCGACCTCAGCCCGAGCGCCCGACGATCGCGAGTGCCTGCTCGTGCAGCAGCCCGTTCGTCGCGAGCGCGTCGCCACCGTCGGCCGTGCGCACACCGCCGAGATCGGTGAACGTGCCGCCGGCCTCCTCGACGATCATCTGCGGCGCCGCCAGGTCCCACAGCGACACAATCGCCTCACAACCGATCTCGGCCACGCCCTCCGCCACCAGCATGTAGGTCCAGAAGTCGCCGAAGCCGCGCGTTCGCCAGCACCGCCGCGCGAGCGACAGCAGCTTGTCGACCCCGGCCCCATCCCCCCAGCCGTCGAACCCCGAGATGCACAGTTGGGCGTCCTCGAGCGCGCGCACCCCTGAAACCTGTAGCCGCCGCGGCTCGTCGAGGAGCGCGTCGCTCATGAACGCGCCGGCGCCCGCCGAAGCCCACCATCGCCGCCCGAGCGCCGGCGCGGAGACCACACCGATCGTTGCCTGATCGCCGGTCTGCAACGCCAGCAGCGTCGCCCACACCGGGATCCCGCGCACGTAGTTCTTGGTCCCGTCGATCGGGTCCACGATCCACCGGCGACCTCCATCGGGCCCCTCGGACGCCCCGTACTCCTCGCCCACGATCGCGTCTTCCGGGCGCACCTCCCCGAGCCGGGCCCGTAGCGCGCGCTCCACAGCCGTATCCGCCTCGGTCACCGGCGTCAGGTCGGGCTTGGTCTCGACCACGAGATCAGCGGCGCGATACCGGGCGAGCGTGATCGAGTCGGCCACGTCGGCGAGCTCGAGCGCCAGCGCCAGGTCCTCGGAAGCGGCAGGCATCATCAACGGATCCTACGCATGATGCCGCTACGCTCACGCCCTGCATGGCCGCGAATGACCTCGAGCGCGAGACGACCAACGTCCTCCAGGAGCTCGTCCGCTTCAACACGGTCAACCCTCCGGGCAACGAGCGCGCCGCGATCGAGTTCCTCGCCGGATACCTGAAGGACGCCGGCCTGGAGACCGAGCTTCTGGCCGACGACGAGGACCGCCCCAACCTCGTCGCGGACCTCGCCGCGGACAACGGCGGCGGCCCCACGATGGTGTACCTCGGCCACGTCGACACTGTCCTCGCCGACCCCTTCGAGTGGACCCACGATCCCTGGTCCGGCGACGTCGCCGACGGCTTCTTGTGGGGTCGCGGCGCGCTCGACATGAAGTCGCAGGTGGCCGCGGAGGCGGTCGCGGCCGCGAACCTCGCCCGCGGCGGCTGGCGACCAGCGAATGGCTGCCTGAAGCTCGTTTTCGTCGCCGACGAGGAGACCGGCGGCGACGTCGGCGCGCGATGGCTCACGAGCGCCCATCCCGACCGCACCCGCTGCGACATGCTCCTCAACGAGGGCGCCGGCGACGTGTTCGAGTTCGGGGGCACCCGCCGCTACGGCGTGTGCTGCGCCGAGAAGGGGATCTTTCGCTTCAAGCTGATCGCGCGCGGTGTCGCCGGCCACGCCTCGCTGCCCAGAACCGGCGAGAACGCGTTGCTGAAGCTGGCCCCCGCCCTCCAGCGGATCGCCGACGCCAAGCCCACGTTCGAGCTCACCGAGGCCCCGGCGGCGCTGCTGACAGCGATCGGCGAAGACCCCGACGACCCGGCGCGGGCGCTCGAGCGAATCGCGGCCGTCGAACCAAAGCTACTGACGATCGTCGAGCCAATGCTCGGCGTGACGCTGGCCCCGACCATGGCCCATGCCTCCGACAAGATCAACGTGATCCCGTCGCAGGCGTACCTGAAGATCGACTGCCGTGTGCCCCCGGGCCTTGGCGAGGACGCCGCCCGTCGGCGGATCGCGGACGTCCTCGGCGACGAGGCCGGCAAGCTCGAGATCGAGTTCACCGAGATGGTCACCGGGAACGCCTCGCCGGTGCAGAGCCCGCTGATGGACGCTATCGACCGCTGGGTCCGGGCCAACGACCCCGGCTCCGAAACCGTGCCGGTGATCCTGCCCGGCTTCTCTGACTCGCGCTGGTTCCGCGAGGAGTTCCCCGAGTGCGTCGCGTACGGCTTCTTCCCCCAGCGCCACATGACCCTGCTCGAGACCGCGCCGCTCGTCCACAGCGCGAACGAGCGGATCGACGTCCGCGACCTCGGGTTCGCGGCCGCCTGCTACAGCGATCTTGCCCGCGACCTCCTGGGCTAGACGCCCGATGCGACTGAGCTTTCCGCTCACAGTGAACGGAAACCTCAGTCGCGTTGCATTAGACGGGGTCAACCGCGGCGGGTGTACCCCTGATCTCCGCGGCCGCTGCCGCCGCCACCGATCGGCTGGTAGAAGAGGTAGTTGCCGATCCAATCCGTGTACTGGGAAGCGTCCGGCGACTGCACCGGGTGGAAGCTTGTCGCCAGATTCGGATTTGCTCCGTTGCCGTCGTACTTCGGGATCTCCGGATACGGATACACAGGCCGCGTCACGGCCGATCCGGCGATCGTGTCCGTTGCGTCGATCTCGGTCGGCGCCTGGTTCTGCTCGACCCATTGCACCATCGGGTACACCAGGTCGAAGCTGCTGCTGGCGTAGCCGCCACCGCAGTGCGCCACCGTTGGGAACAAGAACATCCGTGCGAACTGCTCCGTCGACGTCAGCCCGCCCATGCGCTGGGTGAGCGTGTCGTAGTAGTCGACGGTTCCGGACGGCGGGATCGCCTGGTCGGCCCAACCCTGCCAGATCAGGAGCTTGCCGCCGTGCCTGCGGAACGCGGTCAGGTTCGTGTCCATCGCGTCGAACGTGTTGGCCGCTGGGAACATCGAGCGGAACCCGGCGTCGTTGAACTGCCACTGGCTCGGGTCAGGCCCGAGCTGTCCGGGCCGTAACAGCTGGTAGCGCAGGTACGGCTGCGACAGGCCCGAGTACACGAGCGCGTTCGTATTGGGCCCGGGCGCCAGCGGAACCACGAAGAACGCCCAGGACAGCTCTGACCCGTATGGCAGACCGCCCGGGTAGAGACGGCGGCCCTGAGGATCGGTGGGACCCTGGTAGATCTTCTCCGCGACCTGGATCTGCGCTGCGGTCAGGCAGGGCGGCGCGATCGTGCCGCACTCAACCTTGGTCAGGTCCGGGTGACAGCTCCGCGGGTCGGTGATGATCCCGTCGCCGGCAACGCCGTCGTCGCCCTGGCACTGATCGATCACCGTCTGATGCAGGACCGGCAGCTGCGCCGCGGTCAGGATCGCATTGCCGCTCGCGTCGGTGTTGACGCGGTACTGCCAGGTCTGGAATTCGGCGTTCAGCGGACCGGCGATGATCTCCGGCGCGCCGGCGATGATCCCGTTGTAGTCGTCGGGATAACGCTCGGCCATTTCCATCGCCTCGCGGCCACCATCCGAGCACCCGTCGTAGTACGACTCGCTCGGATGGACGCCGTAGTAGTCCTTGATGATCTCCCGAGCCACCACGTAAAGCGCCTGCTCTGACTCGTAGCCGTACTCGTCACGCAGCTTCTGGTCGTTGAAGGCGAACAACCCGGCGCCGCCGAGACCGCCCGCCGTGGTGTGGCCCTCGTCGTCGGTCGCCATCGCGAAGTCGCCACCGAGCTGCGCATCGCACGATGGGAAGGTCTGGGCGTTCACGCTGCCGCAGTAGCCACCGCAGCCGTTCTGCAGGTACCGACCCTGCCACGTGCTCTCCGGCAACTCGAGCTCGAAGTGCGTTTGCGGCGCGATCATTCCGGTCACGTCGCAGTACTCGGGGCTGCCCGCGGGCTGCTTGTCCGTCGCCGAGATGATCGACGTCGGGTACTGAGGATTTGCCGCGAGGTCAGTAAGACCCGCGATCGCACCACAGCTCGACAGCGTCGGTTCGATGATCGGCCGCGGACTCGTCGCGGCGAGTTTCGCCGAGTCTGTGACCAGCTGCTGTTTCTGCGCCCCCGCCGCGCCCCCGGCAGAGCCGAGGATCACCACCAGCGCACCGGAAGCAGTGAGCGCGAGCACGCAGAGGGCCCACGCATAACGAGCACGGATTCGCCCGAGCATCTTGTCCTCCCCTCGTTGACCGGCCAGAGAAATCGTTACTCCGGGCTGCACACAGCGCAACCGGTTGTGCACTGAAACGCAAGAGTTCGGACATCGATTGGCGACCCCAGGCTCGCAATTAGACTTCGCTCATGGCGACGCAGCTCTCGACCCGGCTCGACCCCGCGATCTTCCGGCTGCCGGTCGAGCGGATCAGGCACGGTTACTACTCCGACCAGTACTTCGTCTACACCAAGGAGCTGCTCGAGGCCGAGGACCATCACCCCCACGTCGTCATGCAGGTGTTCCAGAAGCGCGACTCGGTGCTCGGCGGCATCGACGAGGCGATCGCCGTGCTCAAGCTGTGCTCGGGCCACGAGCAGGACGGTGAGTGGATCCCCGGCTGGAACGAGCTCGAGGTGCACGCGCTCCGCGAGGGGGATCAGATCGCCCCCCGCGAGACCGTGATGACGATCGAGGGCGACTACAGCCTGTTCGCCCACCTCGAGACCGTGTACCTCGGGTCGCTGGCGCGCCGCTCGCTGATCATGCGCAACGTCCTCCAGGTCGTCGAGGCCGCCCGCGGCAAGCAGATCTTCTACTTCCCGGCGCGCCACGATCACTGGCTCGTCCAGACCGGCGACGGCTGGAGCGCGCACGTCGCGGGCGCGATCGGCGTCTCCACCGACGCGCAGGCCTCGTGGTGGGGCGGCACGGGGAATCGGCACGGTCCCGCACGGGCTGATCGCCGCCTATGGGGGCGACACGGTCAAGGCCGCGACGGTGTTCGCCAACCGCTATCAGGGCGAGATGAACATCACCGTGCTGGTGGACTGGGAGAACGACTCGGTGCCGGACGGCGATCGAGGTCGCGCAAGCGCTCGGGCCAAGCTGTGGGGCGTGCGCCTGGACACCAGCCGAGGACCTCGTCGACCGCTCGCTGTTCGAGGAGATGGGCGGCTTCAAGCCCACCGGGGTGACCCCGCGGCTGGTCGAGAAGGTCCGGAGCGCGCTCGACGACGCCGGCTACCCGCACGTGCGGATCGTCGCCAGCGGCGGGTTCACCGTCGAGCGCATTCGCGAGTTCGAGGCCGCGGGCGTCCCCGTCGACGCCTACGGGGTCGGCTCGTCGCTGATCCGGGGCGACAACGACTTCACCGCCGACGTCGTTCGCGTCGACGGACGGCCGTGCGCGAAGGTGGGAAGGCGCTATTCGCCGAATCCTCGCCTGGAGAGGGTTGAGTGATCCCCGGCCCGTGCCGATGAGCGTTATTGCCCCATGATCCAGGTTGCGAGCATCATCGACGGGGCTACCCGACCAGTCCACCCGGCTCCCCCCGCCATTCAGCACCTGTTCACACCCGTCTTCCACGCCCCGAGCACGTTCATGGGGTACCCGGACGTGACCTCGTTCCTCCAGGCCTGGCTCCCGATCGTGTTCATGGGCGCGCTGGTCATCGGGGTGTTCGCGCTCATGCGGTTCATGCCGCGCACGCGCCCGGCCGAAATCAAGCCCGACTCCGCTCCGCCGATCGCCTGGGCCGACATCGCCGGCGCCGAGGAGGCCAAGGAGGAGCTGCGCGAGGTCGTCGACTACCTGCGCGACCCCGCGCGCTTCCGCGATCTCGGCGCGAAGGTTCCGAAGGGCATCCTGCTCCACGGGCCGCCGGGCACCGGCAAGACGTTGCTGGCCAAGGCCGTCGCGCACGAATCGGGCGCCACGTTCTTCGCCCAGTCGGCGGCCTCGTTCGTCGAGACGTTCGTCGGCGTCGGCGCCGCCCGGATCCGCAACCTGTTCAAATCCGCGCGCAAGAAGGCGCCCGCGATCGTGTTCATCGACGAGCTCGACGCGGTCGGCGGCCACCGCGGCTTCGACGTCTCCGGTGAACGCGACCAGACCCTGAACCAGCTGCTGGTCGAGATGGACGGCTTCACCTCCCGCAAGGACGTGGTCGTGATCGCCGCGTCCAACCTGCTCGAGAAGCTCGACCCGGCGCTGCTCCGTCCCGGTCGCTTCGACCGGCAGATCTTCGTCTCGCCGCCCGACGTCGTCGGCCGCGAGCGCATCCTCCACGTCCATTCCCGTAACAAGCCGCTCGGCGACGGCGTCGACCTGAATCTGCTCGCCCGCCAGACCTCCGGGCTGACCGGTGCCGACCTCGCGAACATCTGCAACGAGGCCGCGATCTTCGCGGGCCGGCGCCGCGCCGACCGTGTCGAGATGAAGGACTTCGACGCCGCGCTCGAGCGCGTCGTCGCCGGCATGCAGTCGCGCCGCACGCTGACCGACCACGAGAAGCGCGTCGTCGCCTACCACGAGGCCGGCCACGCCCTGTGCGGCGAGCTGCTGCCGTCGGTCGACCGCGTCCACCGCATCTCGATCGTTCCGCGCGGCAAGGCGCTCGGCTACACACTGAACCTCCCCGAGGAGGACCGCTACCTGAAGACCCGCGAGGAGCTGATCGACTTCATGACGATGCTGCTGGGCGGCCGGGCCGCGGAGCAGCTCGTGTTCGGCTCGATCACCACCGGGGCCTCGGACGACCTCAAGCGGGTCGCCGGCATCGCCCACTCGATGGTCCACGAATACGCGATGGGCACGGGCTCGAGCTCGCTGCGCGCGATCGACGAGGGCGCCGCCGAGGCCACCCGCCGCGTCCACGACGCCGAGGTCCGCGAGCTGGCCGACGAGGCCTACCGGGCGGCCCAGGCGATCGTCGACACCCACCGGGTCCAGCTCGACGAGCTCGCGGCGACGCTGCTCGCCAACGAGGTGCTCGAGCGGCCCGATATCGACCGCATCATGGGCCACGTCCCTCGCGCCGCGCCGTCGCGGATCGGCGAGCTGTCGATCGCCGCCGCTACCGCGGTCAAGCCTTTCCGCCGCTAACCTCCGCGCGGTGCTGTCCGCCGTCGACCACGTCGGCGTCGCCGTCGACTCGATCGACGCCGCGCTGGCGATCTACCGGGATGCGCTCGGGATGCCGCTCGTCCACCGCGAGACCGTGGAGGAGCAGGGCGTTGACGCGGCGCTGCTCGACGTCGGCGACGGCCACATCGAGCTGCTCGAGCCGCTGGGACCGGACACCGCCGTGGGGAAGTTCTTGGCCCGCCGCGGCCCCGGCCTTCATCACGTCGCCTACCGCGTGGAGTCGGTGCAGGAGACGCTCGGGGCGCTCAGCGCCGCCGGCGTGCGCCTGATCGACGAGCACCCGCGCACCGGGATCCGCGGCTCCCTTGTAGCCTTTCTCCATCCTTCTTCGACCGGCGGCGTTCTCACCGAGATCGTTCAACCGGCCCACTGATATGGCAGACGAGAAACCCCAGAAGATCAGCATCGGTTTTGACGGCGGACAGGTCCTCTCGGCACGGGTCCAGCCCGACGCGCTCGCGGAGCTGCGTAAGGCGCTGGGATCGATGGGCTGGCACGAGCTGGTCGCCGAGGACAACACGGTGGCGTTGGACCTCAGCCGCGTGCTGTACGTGCTCGTCGATCACGAAGAGCACCGCGTCGGTTTCGGCCAGGATACGATAGCCTCGCGCACTTGGCCTTCGAGACCCTGCTGTACGGCACCGACGGGCCGATCGCGACGATCACGCTGAACCGCCCCGACCGGCTCAACACGATCGTCCCGCCGATGCCCGACGAGTTCGAGGCCGCGGTACGCGACGCGACGCTCGACCCCGACGTCAAGGTCATCGTGCTCCGCGGCGCCGGCCGGTCGTTCTGCGCCGGCTACGACTTCGGCGGCGGCTTTCACCACTGGGACGACTCGCTCACCACCGACGGGCGGTGGGACCCGGGCAAGGACTTCGCGCTGGCCGCGTCGCCGTACGGCCCCACCCAGCAGTTCATGAGCATCTGGCGTACGCACAAGCCGGTGATCGCCCAGGTGCACGGCTGGTGCGTCGGCGGCGGCAGCGACATGGCCTTGTGCGCCGACCTGATCATCGCCTCCGAGGACGCCCAGATCGGGACGCCGTACTCGCGGATCTGGGGCTGCTACCTGTCGGGCATGTGGCTCTACCGGCTGGGCTTGACCAAGGCCAAGGAGCACGCGCTGACCGGCAAGCCGCTGTCCGGGCGCGAGGCCGCCGACATCGAGCTGATCAACGCGGCGGTGCCGTTCGCCGAGCTCGAGGACGCGGTCGCGCGGCAGGCCGAACAGCTCGCCAGCCTGCCGCTGTCCCAACTCGCCGCGATGAAGCTCGTCGTCAACCAGGCGTACGAGAACATGGGCCTGCGCGCTACCCAGACGCTCGGGCCGATCCTCGACGGGCTGATGCGCAACACCCCCGATGCCCACGCGTTCATCGACAAGGCGACGAGCGAGGGCGTCAGGGCCGCCACCGAGGCCCGCGACGCGCTATTTCAGGACTACAGCGCGGCAGGCGCCGACCGCCGGCCCGACCCGGATCACGTGATCGCCCCGGGCTGATCGGAGGATCGCGAGCAGCATGTCGACGTCGGCGTCGTCGTGGCTGTAGCCGTGGATCGACGCGAAGTAGGTGATCGGGCCGACGGTGGCGAGCGCGACGTCGTGCCCCTCAAGCTGCCCGTCCGACTGCGGGAAGCGGTAGAGCATGACCAGTAGGCCGGCGCACCGCCGCGCGCCGATCAGCCGGGCCGGCTGCTTGGGCGCCGGCGCATCCCAGTCGCGCTCGTCGAACTCCGCGGTGGCAACGCCCTCGAGCGTGCCGGCGCCGACCTCCCAATGGATGTGCCCGGGCACCTGTCCGTTGTTGAACGACATCGTGTAGACGTCGCGAGCGGTGATCTGGGGACCGTGGTCCACCACCCCGCCCGCGGGCACAAGCGACGGGCAAACGACCCGGATCCGGGTGGCCTGCGCCGCCTCGCCGCAGGTCACGAGGACTGGCGCCGGGACGTCGGCGGTGAGCCGCAGTCCGCCGGCGGCGTTCGGCCGGTCGTGCCGATGCGCACCACAACCCATCAGCGCAACCGCAAGCGCCACCACCGCCACGGTCACCTTCATGGCCTCCTATACGCGCCCCGCCCCGCTCGAGGTCCTCAGCCCGCCGGCGGCGACGCGCCCTGCATGATCGGCACGATCGCGTCGGCGAGAACAGGCGAGATGAAACGCGACCAAGCGGGCTCCATGTGGGCGATGTCGCGGTAGACGAGCAGGTTGCCGACGATCACCGGGCACGTCGTCGAGGAGCAGAACCACGACGTTGGGTCGACCCAGTCGACGTGCTCGCGCCGGGCGAGCTCACGCTCGTCGCTCTTCACGTCCGACAGCCGGATGGCCGCGCTTAGACGTCGTGTCGCACGCCCGGACATTGGCCACATGCCTGGAGACGCAGTCCGGAGGCGATTTCTCGGGCGTGGGGACATCCGAAATGAACACGACGTGTGCCGCCGAGCGATTCAGGAACCCGAACGTCGCGGCCAGCCCGTCGAGCCACGCGCTTCCGTGGCCGGTGGGCACACCGGCGAGCGGCCTCGCCTCGGGCACCTCGAGGTACCGCGCTTCGGACACGATCACCAGCGCAGGGTGCAGCGCGACGATCTGAGCCATCGCGCTGGTGCGCCAGTCCGTGCATTCGGGGTATGGCCCCCCGTGGCGGAACCACGCCGCGATGTTGACCTCGGCCGCCGGGCAGCCGTCCTTCGTCAGGTCCACGAGACGCCAGTGCTGTTGCCGGCTGATCAGATCTACGGCCGGGAACCAGTAGGCGGCGTGCGAATCGCCGAACAGCACCACGGTCGTGGTCGAGGTCGTGTCGCCATAGACGCACGGCTTGCTCCTGAGGCCGGTGCGCGACAGATGGCAGCCGTTCTTGACGATGATCGGCTCCGCGGCCCCGGCTGCCGCCAGCGGGGGCTCGACGTCTCCGGGCACGTGCCTCATCATCGCCCCGGCGGCGAGATCCGTCGCGAGCTGGGTCGTGGTCAGCCCGGCGTTGGCAGGCCGCCCGCTCAAGCTCGTGGCCGCCCTCGAGTCTGGCGTATCGGTGAGGGCCACCAACACAAACAGGGTGGCCCCCACCATGGCTGCGCCCCACAGGCCGATCCGCCGGCGCCGCATGGATTGCCAGGACAAACGCGTCATCGGCGGATCGAAGGGATCGGCGACGGGATCATTCCGCGCACGGCGCTCAGCACATCCGGCGCGACCAACTCGCTGCAGTAGATCGCGAAGTGGATGCCGTCGAACCGGCAGAGCTTGCCGTTCACCTCGCGCTGGTACTGGTGCCCAGGGGAGACCACGTGATCGATGTTCAACACCCGCACCTCCGTCGGGTCGCCGGCGGCGGCCGTCCGCAGCAGGGAATTGATCAGTGCGTGCCGCGCCGGAGACCCGGCCGGCGAAGGCGATCCGTCGGGCTGCGGCCGTGGGTTCGCGAACGGGACCGACAGGAACAGGATCGGCGTGTGGCCAGCCCCCAGAACCTGTATGTAGCGCTCGATCTGGGCCTCGACTCCGGCGTCGAACGCCGGTTGACCCAGATGCGTCACCTTCCCGTGCGAGCTCCAGTCGAACTCATCCCGGTACCCGAGCTCGACGATCACCGCCTGCGGTCTGAACGCACGCTCGTCGCGCCGCCACTGGCTGAGCGCACCGGGGCATCCCGTCGGCGGCGACTCCCACGTCCCGGACACGTTGAGCTCGCCTCCGGTGTGGAACGCGCAACCGAGAATCGCGGCGTTCGCCACCTCGACTCCATAGTTGTGCTCCTCGATCATCTGACCGAGGCCGAGCGAGAACGCGAGCGAGTCGCCGATCAGCATCACCTTCTTCGGCGGGCAGGTGTGGAACGTGACGCGGCTGCGTGAGCCCCAGCTGAGCTTGCCGGCCACCAGCCAGTTCGGCTGCTGGACGGCCGCGAGGGCCGGCGACAGCGGCGAGACCCCGTACTGCTTGGTGTCGGTGAGGCTGACGCGGCATGCCTGATGGCCCTTCAGGGCCGGAGGTGGCTTCGGGAGCGGCGGTGTCGCCACCGGTGGCGCCGCTGCTGCCGCCGCCGCAAACAACGCCGCGCATGCCGTTCCCATGGCCGCCGGCGCGAGCCCGGCGACAAGCCAGTTCGGCAGCTTCCGCCGGCGCACCGGCTGCTCGATCAGGACGAACGAGACGGTGCTGACCAGCAACGTGACCGACAGCCGCAGACCCAGCAACCGAGCGCCGCCGACGCCCGTCGAGGCGGCGGTGAGCCACAGGAACAGCGGGAAGTGCCAGAGGTAGACGCCGTAGGAGATCTGTCCCAACCGGCGCGCCGGCGCGACCGAGAAGATCCGGCCGACGGCGGAGCCGGGACGGAGCACGACCGCGGCGATGATGACCGCGACCGCGAGGTCGAGCCCGACCATCCCGAACGGGTAGAGCCATGGCGATGTCCCGCCCGCGTAATGCATCATCACGAGCACCGCGGAGAGCGCGAGCAGGGCGCACCAGCCGAGCGCGCCCGATCCGAGTGCCCCGGACGTGGTTCGCTCGCTCGAGTCGGGACGACGGAGGAGCGCGAGCGCGAACGCGAGCGACGCGCCCGTGAGCAGGCCGACAGCTCGTCGTGTCGGTTCCGTAGTACACCCGGTTCGCGCCGGCGCCGCCGTGGAACAGGATCATCGCCTCGACCGCCGACGCGAGCGCGAGGGTCACGCTCATCGCCAGCAGCATCCCCATCATGCGCCGGTCGGTCGGTCCGGTCCGGCGCAGAACGCGGTGGGTGAGCCAGATCACGGCCATCAGCGACACGGGCCAGAGGATGTAGAACTGCTCTTCGATCGCGAGTGACCACGTGTGCTGGAGCGGCGACACCGGACCGGTCGCGGCGAAGTAGTTGGAGCCGGTGGCGATCTCGTGCCAGTTGCCGTAATAGAAGAGGGTCGCGATTCCGTCGCCCTTGAGGCCGGGGACCAAGCCGTCGGTCGACGCGAGCGCCTCATAGAGCCCCACGACCACGACCAGGCAGAACAAGGCCGGGAGGAGTCGCCGCGCGCGCCTGGCCCAGAATGCCCGGAGCGCGACCGTTCCCGAGCGACGCCACTCGGCGATCAGCAACGAGGTGATCAGAAATCCCGACAGCACGAAGAAGGCCTCGACCCCGAGGAAGCCGCCCGCCGCCCAGACCACGCCACCGTGGTACAGGAGGACTGCGGCGATCGCGAGGGCCCGGATACCGTCGAGCCCGGCGTAGTAGCCGATCCCGGAGCGGGCGGCTGGAGCGGTGTTGGTGTCAGCTGAGGTCGCCATGTTCATCCCTCCGCACACGCGTTGGCTCGCCGCGCTGGCTTCGCCGGCGTCGCCCCGATACCGATTGATTCGACCAACATGAAGCCGTTGAGGGCACGGTCGAGGTAGCTCCCGACCGCCACGCACGAAGAGCGTGATAGGCATGAGACACCGGCCAGCTCGGGAGCTGTGGCCTGTGCAGGGAGGGGGATCCGCACGCTCGACCAGTCGAGACCGTTCCAGGCGTAGATCCGGGACCCGACCGCCGTGCAGGCATTCGACGATGTGCAGGACACTCCATTCAGTCCGTCGGCGCCGGTTGGCCCCGGTTGGATCGACCAGCGATGTCCTTCCCACCGGTAGACGGCGGTGCCGACCGCGGTGCACGCTCCTGGCGACGTGCACGAGACCCCGTCCACGGTGTACCCCCCGGCGGGGTCGCTGCTGTTCGAGCACACGACATTTGGATGCCGCCGCAGCGACCAGCTCCGGTCGGTCCAGAGTCCAAGTACGGGGACGCTGTAGAAGTTGTCGACGTCTCCTCCGCACAGGCCGACGTTGTCCCAGCCGACCGCGGCGCAGCTGCTCGGCGTGCAGGACACGCTCGTGAGCGCATTTGGCCTTCCGTCCGGGTCGCCGAAATGAATGCTCTGAGCGGACCAGCGGGTGCCGTTCCAATGCGCCGCGACCGATGATTTCCCGTAGCCGACAGCGGTGCAATCGGTGCTCGACGCGCACGACACGCCGTCGAGCGCTTCCGCGTCTCCAAGCTGAGGGATCCGCTCGATCGACCAGGACGAGCCGTCCCACCGCTCCGCAAACGGACCCGAGCTTGAGTTGTCGCCATACGACAAGCCGACGGCGACGCACGCTCTGCTTGAAGCGCACGACACAGCGGAGAGCGAACCCGACCAGCCGGCCGTGGTGGACATCGGAGTGTGCTCGGTCGACCACGTCGAGCCGTTCCAACGCTCCACCAACGGGACTGGGTCGTTCGTAGCCGGTACGTCCCGCCAGCCGACAGCGACGCAGGCGCGCGTGGATGTGCACGACACCCCGCTGAGCTCGGTGTCGCCCGAGTTTGGGGGCTTCGGGACCGGCTCGATCGACCAGCCGGCGGCGGCGGCGGACTGAGCGGCCGCCGCCGCCACCACCCCAGCCCCGAACAGAAGAAGCACCTGACGGACAACTCGAGACCCGGCGGTTCTCAACTCCGTACGACTCGTCCCAATCCGATTCCTTCGCCGGCTTTCGGCAGGCTTCGATGCGCGTAGACGCGCGATGTCCAGGCTGTACACAGGGATCTACCTCCCCGGCTGCGATGGTTGCAGTGCCCCCGGATGTTTCTCCAGAAGGAGTGGTAAAGCATCGTGCTTTACATCCAGGTTTATCCGATCTCGGGACAAAACCTACGCCGGTTGTTCCTTCGTGTCAAGGACAAACATGGAATCTGTTGAGGGCTGATAGTTCCGGAGCCTTGATATAGTTATGGCGATGGCACGGGAGGCACCAGGTTCTCTGGAATCGCTGCGCGCTCGGAACCGGGCGCGTGCGCTGGCGGTCCTCCAACAGCGAGGCGCCGCGAGCCAGGCGGACATCGTGCGGGCGACCGGGTTGTCTCGCACGACCGTGTCGAGCCTCGTGGCGGAATTGCTCGAGGATGGAATCGTGGTCGAGCGGACCGACTCGGCGCGGCCGGCGCCATCGCCCGCGGGCGGGCGGCCGGCCACGCTGTTGAGCCTGGAGCCGTCGTCGGGCGGCTTCGTCGGGATCGATTTCGGGCGCGAAGTGGTCCGGGTCGCGATCGCCGACCGCGCCGGCGAGTTGCTGCTCGATGGACGCTCCGGCCGACTCGAGGTCGCCCATCACGCCGACGAAGCGCTGGCGGCGGCTGAGCAACTGGTCTCCGACCTGCTCGCCGAGGCCGGGCTCGAGTGGGATCGGGTGATCGGCGTCGGCGTCGCGGTGTCGGCCCCGGTCAGAACCGACTCGCCCCAGTTCGCCTCGGGGGTGATCTTCCCGGCGTGGGCGAAGATCAACGTGGCCGAGGTCCTCTCAGAGCGCCTCGGCATGCCGGTGCATCTCGGCAACGACGCGAACCTCGGGGCGCTGGCCGAGGCGACGTTCGGAGCCGGGCGCGGCAAGCGGAACCTGTTCTACGTGATGCTGTCCGAGGGGATCGGCGGGGGCGTGATCGTGGACGGGCGGATCTACCTCGGGCGGGCGGGCGCGGCGGGTGAGCTCGGTCACATCGTTGTTGACCCGGACGGGCAGGTGTGCCGCTGCGGCAACCGAGGTTGTCTGGCCACGGTCGCCGGCGGAGCTGCGCTGACCGCCGCGCTGCGGCAGATTCACGGGCCAGAGATGACCGTCGATGAGCTGATCAGCCTGTCTCACGACCGCGACCCGGGCGCGGGAAGGCTGATCGCCGACGCCGGCCAAGCCGTCGGGCGCATCGTCGCCGCCATGTGCGGCCTGCTCGACCCCGAGATCGTGATCATCGGGGGCGAGCTCGCCCCCGCCGGCCAGCCGCTGCTCGGCAGCATCGAAGCGTCGCTCGAGCGGTGGATCTCGCCCGCGTCGGGCCACTACCCCGTGGTGCTCGGCGAACTCGGCGCCAAAGCCGAGGTCCTCGGCGCGATCGCGCTCGCGATGAGCCAAGTCGCCGACGAGACGCTCAGCCACCTCAGCGCGAGTCCGGACCCGCCAAGCACCGATCGCGCCAAGCCGGGCGCCCGGCGCGGGCGACCGCACCCGAGCTCGCGCCGTTCTAAGGGTTGACAACCACCCCGGCGGCCACGCCGGGATCCGGAGGCCCGACGATCGGGACCGCGAGGAGCTGATCCCCGCTCGCAACCTCAAGCGATTTTCTCGACGGCTCGAACCGCCGGCCCCACAGTGCGAGGGGAATGAACAGGACCGAGATCCCGGCGGCCACGAGCACCGTGGCACGGAACCCGACCCACGCGAGCATGTGCGGAACCAGCAGCACGTTGACCCCGATGCTGAACCGCTGCAGCCCGCTCCCGAGCCCCTGCGCCCGCCCCCGCACCGCGGTTGGCGCCAGCTCAGACGGCAGCGGCCAGCACGCCGCCGCGCCCCACCATGTGACCACCCCGAGCAGGCAGAACAGCGGGACGAGCCACGCGGTCCGGAGCGCAACCGTGACCATCAGCAGGTACACAACCACGAACCCGATCAGCGCGGCCACGATCGACGTGATCCGCCCGATCCGGTCGAGCGTCCTCCACGCCAGGTACGAGCCCGCCAGCGCACCGATCCAGATCACCGCCCCACCCAACAGCGAGCCGACCGCACTCAAATGCCCGAACTGCTTGAGCACGTACGGGCCGAGCACGCTCTGCCCGATCCCGTTCAGCGGGATAAGCCCGATCATCAAGATCGCGAACACCACCGCCGACCGCCCGTTCCCGGTGAACAGCCTCGTGTACGGCGCAAACCACGCCCGAACCCGCGCTCTCAAACCAGGCCCAGCGACCGGGGCCACCTTTGCGGTCACCAAGCGCGGGCGATCCCTGACGCTCATCCCAAACTGCTCGAACACACCCGCCGCGTCCTCGACGCGTCCCTGCGACAGCAGCCACCGGGGCGAGTCCGGCAACCCGCGCCGCAACAGCAGGACCGCGAGCGCCGGCAGCGCACCCGCCGCGAACATCAACCGCCACGACTCCGTCCCCACCAACTCATACAACCCGGCAGCGACCAACACCGAGCACATCGCACCCAACGACCAGGTGATCTGCGGCATCGCCCCCGTCCACCCACCCCGAGACCCCCGCGGCGATAACTCCGCCAGGAACGAAATGCTGGCCGCGATATCCGCACCGATCGCCACCCCGATCAACACCCGGACCACGAACAGCATCCACACCTCGGTGACCACCGCCGACACCAGCGCCAGCCCCACGAACGCCACCAGGTTCAACACGAACACCCGTCGGCGACCGATTCGATCCGCCAAGTCGCCGAAGAACAGTGCACCCACCGCGGACCCGAAGAACGCCGCCGCGCTCAACCAGCCCACCTCCCCCGTACTGAGCCCGAAATGCGGCTTCAGCACGAGCAACGCTCCACTGATCACAATCAAGTCGTAGGCGTCGACGAACTCGCCCAGGCCGATCGCGAGCAACGCGCGCCGACGGGGGCGCGTCATCCGCACTTCGTCGTCGAACGCGCCCAACCACGACCCAGCCGCGTCCCCCGACGCTGACTCCCGGTCCATCAGGAGAGGAGTCTAAATCGCCAGGAGCGGGGACGACAACGACAATAAATGTTCTCTCATGACCGCCACGGCAAGCGTCAACGCAGCAGCGCGTCGACCTCGGCCGCGGTCGGCAGCGACGGCTGCGCGCCCGCCCGCGAGGCCGCGATCGCGCCGGCGACACACGCCCGCTCGAGTGCCGGCCCGCGTTCTCGGCCCTCGAGCAGCGACACCACGAGCGCGGCGCAGAACGCGTCGCCGGCCGCCGTGCCGTCGACCGCGTCGACGGCCGGCGGGGTCGCGCGTGCGATCTCCTGGCCGCCCTCGAGCAGCACCGCGCCCTCCGCCCCGAGCGTCAGCGCGATCAGGCCCGCCGACGGCGCGACCTGCTCGTACTCGTAACGGTTGACGACGAGCAGATCGGGCTCGAGCTCGACTGGACCGCGCGCCGGCGCGGCGTTCAGGCAGAAGAAGCGGGCCTGCGCAGCGGCCGCCGCTACCACCTCGAGCGGAATCTCGAGCTGGCAGATGACCGCGTCGGCCTCGCCCACCTCGACCTCCTCGGGGGCCAGCCGCCGGTTGGCGCCCGGGGCCACCACGATCACGTTCTCGCCGCTCGCGTCCACGAGAATCAGCGCGACGCCGGTCTCGCCGTCGTCGCGCGCCACCGCGCTCGTGTCGATGCCTTCGTGCTCAAGCGAGCGCAGCACGAGGTCGTCGCGGCCGATCCGCCCGACGAACCTGACCCGGGCGCCGAGCCGCGCCGCCGCGACTGCCTGGTTGGCGCCCTTTCCGCCGGGGACGCGCTCGAACACGGCGTCGGTCAGCGTCTCCCCCGGGCGGGGGAGACGTTCGCAGCGGGCGACGTGGTCGATGTTGGCCGAGCCGACGACGGTGATACGAGGAGGCACGTCCGGGACACTAACCACGGTGAGCCACACACCACAGCTTCCCTACGACGGTGGCGGCGACGCCGAGGCCGGGCCCGTAGAGCTCTCCGCGCGCTTTCGCCGGCATGCCGACGCCCTCGTGCGATCAAAGCGGTCGCCGCTCTACATCCGCCTGATGCGGGCCGCCGCCGACGACGTCGACGCGGGCGGCGTCGTGGCGCGATTGTTCGCCGGGATCTCCACCCCACCGGGATCGGTTCCGCAGCTGCGCCTGGTGGGTGCGCTGCACTACCTGGTCCTCGCCGGTCACGCGCCCACCCTCGCCGCGTTCTACCCGAGCGCGGGCGGTGATCGGCCGGTCGACGACGTCTGGCCGGTCGCCGAGGCGGTGATGGAGGAGCAATTCGACCACGTCCGGGCACGCCTTGACCGCACGGTCCAGACGAACGAGCCCGGCCGCTCGGCCGTCCTGTTCGCAGGTCTGTTGTGGCTGACCAACCGCCACCGACGCCCGATCCGACTGCTCGAGATCGGCGCGAGCGCCGGCCTGAACCTCATCGCCGATCGCTACTGCTACGCCGTGGGCGGCCGCGAGCTGGGCGACCCGGCATCGCCACTCCGGTTCGTCGAGCCATGGACGCCGCCGCCGCCGATCGACCTGGAGGCCACGGCGTCGGCGATTCGCATCGTGACGCGGGCGGGATGCGATCTGTCGCCGCTCGACCCGACCCATGGCGATGACCAGCTCACGCTGCTCTCGTACATCTGGCCCGACGAGCTGCACCGGATCGATCGCATGCGCGCGGCCCTGTCGGTTGCCGCGGAGGACCCGATTCCGATCGCGGCACGGAGCGCCTCGGAGTGGCTGCCCGACGCCCTCGCCACCGCCGGTGACGGCGAGCTGACCGTGGTGTGGCATTCGGTCATGCGCCAGTACGTCGCGCCCGAGGAGTGGGCCGCGATCGAGCGGGCGCTCGAGGGGCGGCCCGGAGCCGTCCGGCTGAGCATGGAGCCTGCCCGGGACCGGCACGCGCGGATGCAGTTGACGGTCTGCGACCCCATCAGCGCGCCCGAGGTCACGCTCGCCGTCTGCGACGACCACGGGCTCCCGATCCGCTGGCAGACCGGTTAGCGCTCGCTCCGTACAGTCCCGGGCGTGGCGCTGACCGATATCGACAGGGCGACGCTGGTGTTCGCGCGCACCCATGGCCACACCCCGGGCCTCGAGCGCGCCGTCGCGGCGTATTCACGCACCGGCGAGCACGCGGCTTGCTGGCTTGGGCTCGGCCTGGCGGGTGCGCTCGCGTCGGTCGGTTCCGAGCGCTCGGCCCGCCGGCACGCCTGGCTCCGCGGCGTGCTGATCGTCGCTGCTTCCTATGGCGTCAACCAGGCGATCAAGTTCGCCGTCCGCCGGGGCCGCCCCGATCTCGACGGCTTGCCGCCCCTTACGCCGGTGGTGACGCGTCTGTCCTTCCCGAGCGCCCACGCCACGACCTCGTTCGCCGCCGCCCGGGCGTACCGCCGCCTCGCGCCGGCGTGGTTGCTCTACCTCGCCGCCGGCGCGTTCGCGGTCAGCCGCCCGTACCTGGGCGTGCACTACCCCAGCGACGTGGTTGCCGGGGCGTTGCTCGGCACCACCGTGGCGGATTTGTGGCCGGCCTCGGCTGCCTCCGGGGTCGGCGCGGCCGGACCCGGGTGATCGGCCGGAATGCCGCTTGGTGGGGGCAGGCCGTGCCGTGCCTGCCCCCACCCGAGCTTCGCGCCCCCTTCGGCCCCCAACAGCCTGCGTCACGCGGAACGCCATCTGGCTCTCGCGCAGCCCCTTTCTGCGAGACGTCGAGTGTGACGTGTCGCTCGGGCACGAACTGAGGAGATGTCTCAGACCGAGATGGGGATTTTTCTACCCATCGCCAGCCGCGCTAGCTCCGGGGTCGAGTCAAAGCCTCCTCTCGCCGTAGTCGTGCCGCCGCGATTACGGCGTCCCCGCGTGAGTTGACGCCGAGCTTCCGCAGAACGCTCTTGGTATGGCTGTACACCGTCATCGGCGAGAGCACCAGCTGATCGGCGATCCGTTGGGTCGTTGCGCCCTCGCCGAGCAATTCGACGATCTCCCATTCGCGCGTCGTCAATCGGCTGCGGAGCGGTCTCCACCCGGAGTCGGGAAGCTCTCGCAGCGCGTCCAGCAGAGCGGGCATCAGCCGTTGTGAGACGATCACCTCGCCGTTCGCCGCGCGGGCGACGAGCTCCGCTAGTGCCTCTGGATCGATGTCCTTGGCGATATGGCCGACTGCGCCCGCGCGCAGGGCGGCGATCGCAGTTCGATCACCGTTGACCGACAAGGTCAGCACCCGGATGCCGGGGACCGCGAGCAGGAGCATGCGGACCAGCTCGAGCCCCCCTCTCGGCGGTAAGACGGTGTCGACTATCGCGACACCGGGACGGAAGTAGCGGGCCAGCTCGAGCGCCTCACGGCTGTTCGCGGCGGCATGCACCACCGCGATCCGATCGCTGTTGGCCAGCGCGAACCGCATCATTCCCCGAGCGAGACCGTCGGCGTCTGCGATGAGCACTCGCACGCCGGCATCCGCGTCCGCCCGCGGATAGGGCAGCTTCAAGACGGCTGCCAGCGGCGGTCGGTTCGGTGGACGGTTCATCGCTGACCTTTCTCAGCCACGCTCAATCCGAATGCCAGCGCTTGCCCCCGCGACCGAGCGGCCTCGGCGATCTCCGGCCGGTCGGATCTCTGAGCCCGCTCGTATGCCTTCAGGGCCCCGCGATAGTCGTGCACCCGCTCGAGCAGCATCCCGAGCTTGGCTGCCGCTCCAGCATCACCGCGCTCGTCGGCCCGGTGATAGGCGGTGGCGGCGTTTGCGAGATCACCGCGTTGCTCGAACAGCGCGCCCAGGTTGAACGCGCCGTCGGCGCTGCCCCGCGCATCCGCCCGGCCGTACGCCGCCTGGGCGCCCGCCGGATCCCCTCGGTGCTCGAGCAGCACACCAAGGTTGACCGCGGCCCCGGCATCACCTCGCTCGTCGGCTCGGCTGTAGGCATCGAGCGCCGCGTCCTCCTCGCCCTGCTCTAAGAACACCAGCCCGAGGGTCGCCGCCGCCGCCGCATCCCCCCTCTCGTCGGCGCGGCGATAGGCGGCGATTGCCCCCTCCCAGTCGCCCCGCTCCAACAGCAATCCAGCCAGGTTGAAGGCGCCGTCGGCACTGCCCCAGGCATCCGCCCGGCGGTACGCCGCCTCGGCACCCGCGAGGTCGCCTCGACGCTCGAGTAACACGCCAAGGTTGCACGCGTCTGCTGGATCTTGCTTCTGATCGGCACCGCCGTAAGCCAGCTCCGCCGCCGCCACGTACCCCTGTTCTGCCGAGCCGCTTGCGAGCTCGCGCATTCCGGTGCCAGCGGTTTCCACGCCAAAAGGCGCCACTGCCGCAGCCCGCGATGCCCGTCGACGACGCGGGACCAGCCACACGCCGCACATGAGCGCCGCAAGGCAGACCAACCCGAGCACCATAAGCGCGACTGGCCATGAGGTCCCACCCGGCTGGCTAGTCCGGCCGTGGGAACTCTGACCTGTCCTCGCCGGCCGATTGGGTTGCGGCGTGGCCGGATGCGACGGACTCGGGTGAAGCGTCCGTCGGGGACTCGAGGGCGCCGTCGAGCGTGGACGCGGGGCGGGTCGCTGCCCAGCAGCGATGCGCTTCAGCTCGCCGAACGTCTGACGGCCGGCGATCCCGTCCACCTGCAGACCGTTCGCTGACTGAAGGCGGCTCACTGCGCGCTCGGTCAGCGGTCCGTAGCGACCATCGATCGGTCCTGGGCTGAACCCGTCGCGGCGCAGCCGCCGCTGTAGTCCGCGCACCTGTTTGGAGCCGACGCCTGCGTAACCGGCTCCCGGAAACAGCACGGACGATGGCGTGCGCAGGGCCAACAACGTGACCGGGCCGGCGATGCCGTCGACACGCAGACCATGCGCGCGCTGGAACAGCTCCACCGCGTCCTGGGTCCTCGGACCGAATAGCCCGTCGATCGGCCCCGGCGTGAAGCCCGCGCTGTCCAGGCGGCGCTGGAGCGAGCGGACACGCGTCGCATCCGTCCCGCCGCCGTAGCCGCTTCCGCGTGCCAGCACCACCACCGTGTCGGCGGGATGCGCCTGTGTCGACGCACGCGTCTCATGCACCGACGCCGCCAGAGCGCGAGCCGGCTCCGCGGCCATGAGCAGCACGCCCGCCGCGAGCAATATCAGTGTGTATTTCGTGGCCGAGACCGCACCGGGCGAGAACCGCCGTTCGAGGACCATGCGAACCTCGAACCGCCGTCGCTTCCCAGCGCCATGTACCGATGCACAACGCCACCGGGTCTCAGCCGACGCCCAACTTGAGCGTGACATGAGTTCGTTCTCCTGTTGCTAGACAGTGATGCACCCGGACTCGCGCCCGGCTGCGCCTACCTGGGGACCGACGCCGGTCTCAGCCAGGTCGCTCTAGCAAGAGCAGGAACGGCTCAGGCGCGTGCGACTGCGCAAACGCCTGCACGGCAACCGTTGCGCTCGGCACGTAGCCGACCGTCTGCGAGTAAAGCTCTGCGGCGCCGGAGAACCCGCTGGCACCGCCACCGGTGGCGCCATCGCCGCCGTTTCCAAACCCTGCTCCGAACGGAACCATCACAGGGGCCGGAGGCTGCCGGGCCGGGCTCGCGGTCGGCCGACGCCGCCATGCCCTCGAGCCCGCGTCGGGCCGCAGCGCCGTCGCGGACCCCGGCCAGCGACGTCGCTGCTCCGCGCGCCGCAGGCTCCGTCGCCGACAACCCGTTCACGCCACTCTTGATCGGCGCCAGCCGGCGCGCGCCGTCTCCGCCCTCCGCCTGGCGCCGAGACACCGTGGGCGACGGGGTCGCCGCCGTCGGAGGCGTCTCGGCTCCGCTCGCTTCCGGCGCCACCGTGCTGGTTGCCGGGGCGCTCGCGCTCCGCGGAGAAGTCGTCGTGGCCTCCGGCGACGACGCGCTCGGCGCCGGTACAACCTGAGCCGTCCGGGGGACAGCGGCGCCACTCGCGCCACCGCCGGCGCGGGTTCCCGCCGGGGCGCTCGACGTGCCGGCGAGCGTCGTGGTACGGGTCTCCGGCGCCCCGATCGCCGGCGCGACCGCCTGCACGACCGGAGCCGCGGACTGCACGATGGGAGCCACCGCCTGCGTCACGGGAGCGACCGCCTGGACCACCGGCGCCACAACCTTCGCCACCGGAGCAACCGCCTGCGCCACCGGCGCCACAACCTTCGCCACCGGAGCAACCGCCTGCGCCACCGGCGCCACAACCTTCGCCACCGGAGCAACCGCCTGCGCCACCGGCGCCACAACCTTCGCCACCGGAGCAACCGCCTGCGCCACCGGCGCCACAACCTTCGCCACCGGAGCAACCGCCTGCGCCACCGGCGCCACAACCTTCGCCACCGGCGCCACCGCCTGCGCCACCGGCGCCACAACCTTCGCCACCGGCGCCACAACCTGCGCCACCGGAGCAACCGCCTGCGCCACCGGCGCCACAACCTTCGCCACCGGAGCAACCGCCTGCGCCACCGGCGCCACAACCTTCGCCACCGGAGCAACCGCCTGCGCCACCGGGATGACCGACTGCGCCACCGGTGCTACAGCCTTCGCCACCGGAGCAACCGCCTGCGCCACCGGGACGACCGACTGCGCCACCGGTGCTACAGCCTTCGCCACCGGAGCCGCCACCTGGGCCACCTGCGCCACGGGAGCCACCGACTTCGCCACCGGAGCTACGGCCTGGGCCACCGGCGCGACCGGGCTCGATACTGACGAGGGAACGATGCCGGCGGATGCGGTCCAGATCGGACCCGCGACGATCGCGATGAGGCTCGCGAGCAGCAGGGAGCAAACCCTCACGCGGAACCTCCCGATAGCCCTTGCGGGCTCCGCCTTGGCCAAACTGACTGCCACCATCCGACCCACTCCTCGATCTGCCACGGAACCTCCAGAACCGCCGGATCGACTGCGGAGGTTCTCAAAACTTCACTATCCCGATCGACAGCTCTTGAAACCAGCCTTAACAAAAAGCCGGGGAGTTAGGCCGCCCTGCAACCGTTCGGACCGGATTGGCGTCAGATGCAGCCATTTCAATGCGACGAGACTCTGTCGCGACGTTGACGCGTACATTCCCCGGCCCGTGCCATCGCCGCGGAACAACGCCGAACTGGTGGCAATGGCCCGCCTGCAGCCCCGGACCAACACGGCCCTACGACCATGAAGGTCGGGATCGTCGGGATGCCGAACGCCGGCAAGTCGTCGCTGTTCAGCGCGCTGACCGGCGTGGCCGCGGAGGCCGCGAACTATCCGTTCACGACGATCGAGCCGAACGTGGCGGTCGTGCCCGTGGCCGATGAGCGCCTCGACGAGGTGGCGCAGACGGTCAAGGCGTCGAAGGTCGTGCCCGACACGATCGCCTTCCACGACATCGCCGGGCTCGTCGCCGGCGCCCACCGCGGCGAGGGCCTCGGCAACCAGTTCCTGGCGAACATCCGCGAGACCGACGCGATCGTGCACGTGGTCCGGGTCCACAACGACCCGAACGTCGTCCACCCCGAGGGACGGGTCGACCCGCTCGCGGACATCGACACGATCGAGACCGAGCTCATCTACGCCGACCTCGAGCAGGCCGAGCGGCGCCTCGAGCGCGTGTCGAAGACCGCCAAGAGCGGCGACCGGCGCGCGATCGCCGAGGCCGCCTGGCTCGCGCAGCTGGTCGAGGCGCTCCAGGCGGGTCGGCCGGCGAGGACCGTGCCGCCACCGGCCGACGCCCCCGACGCGATGACACTGCTCTCGCCGCTGACCGCCAAGCCCGTCCTGTTCGTCGCCAACGTCGACGAGGGCTCAGGCGAGGTCCCGCCGGCAATCCTCGAGCACGCGCGCGCTGAGGGGGCCGAGGCGGTCGCGATCTCGGCGCGCCTCGACGCCGAGCTGGCCGAGCTCGACCCCGACGACGCGGCGACGATGCGCGAGGAGCTCGGCGTCGCGCACTCCGGCCTCGAGACCGTCGTCCGGGGCGCATTCTCGCTGCTGCACCTGATCGCGTTCTTCACCGCCGGCGAGGACAAGCCGGCCCAGTCCTGGCACCTCCGCCAGGGGCTGTCGGTGTGGCACGCGGCGGGGATGATCCATTCGGACATCCAGCGCGGCTTCGTCCGGGCCGAGGTCGTGAGCTGGGACGAGCTCGTCGGCGCCGGCGGGTACGCCGGCGCCCGCGACCGGGGCACGCTCCGCCTCGAGGGCCGCGACTACCTCGTCGCCGACGGCGACGTGATCACGGTCAAATTCACCCCCTGATCGCGGCGCCTCAGCGACTGGCGGCCAACGTGGCGTTCGGCGACCCGCCCGGGCCGAGCGCCACTTTCGCCGCGCTCCTGACGGCCAACGTGGCATTCGCCACCGCGTCCACGCCGAGTGCCACGTTGACCGCCCCCCGGAAGGGGGTGAGTCCGCCACGTTGACCGCCCCCCGGCAGCCATAAGTCCGCGACGCCGGCGCCCGTCGCCGACGGCGACGTGATTGACGGTCCGCTTCACTCCGTAGCCCGGCCTCCCGAGCCAGGCCGAGAAACGCGCCACTCGCCACGCCTCCCAGGCCGAGTGGCACGTTGTTCGTGCCAGAGCCGACTGAACCACCGTTCACCGCCCGCGGGTGCGCCGAGTGGCGAGAAAGTCGCCACCCAAGCCCGCGCCGCCGCCGCCCGCGACCGCCCCAACCCGCGACCCGCGACCCGCGACCCGCGACACGCGAACACGCGGACACGCGACACGCGAGACACGCGAGACACGCGAGACACGCGACGCGACAAGTCCGCGACGTTACAAGTCCGCAACGGAGTCCGCGGCCTCGAGCCGTTCCGCCAGCCGCCGCAACCCCAGCCCCCGCGCCGCGACGGCGCCACCGTCGAGATCAGTCGCCCGATCCGCCGGCCGGTCAACCGCCACCGCCCGCAGCGTCGCGATATCCCGGAATGCGCGCAACTCAGCAGCCGAATCCTTCAACGCCGCCGCCACCTTCGGACGCTCGCCGTCCGCACCCCCAATGGCGCCCTCGAGCGACCCGTACCGCTCCAAAAGAGTCGCGGCCGTCTTCGGCCCGATCCCCGGCGCCCCGGGCAGCCCGTCCGACGGATCGCCCCGCAGCGCGATGAAATCGGGGACGAGCTCCGGCCCGACGCCGTAGCGGCGCTCGACCTCGGCCGGGTCAACCTCCGTAAAGCCTGTGATCCCGGATTTCAAGAACAGCACCGACACCGCATCAGAAACGCACTGGTACATGTCGCGGTCGCCGGTGACGATCAGCGCCCGCCCGCCGGCATCCGCCTCGACGGCGGCCAGCGACCCAAGCAGGTCGTCGGCCTCGACGTTCGGCGAGGACTCGACCTGCCAGCCGAACGCCGAGAACAACTCGGGCGCCCGCGAAAACTGCCAATCGAGCGCCTCGGGCACCGGCGGCCGGTCCGCGTGATACGCCGGAAAGAGCTCGACCCGATACGGAGCCGCCTCGGCGCCGAAGCACATGACGATCGCCCGCGGACTGAAGTCGGCGGCAGCCCGAAGCAGCAGGTTGACCGAGCCGAGCAGCGCGTTGACCGCACGGCCGTCGAGCCCGAGGATCGTGTCCGGAAGCGCGAAGAACGACCGGTACAGCACGTAGGGCGCGTCGACGGCGATCAGCGGGCCGGGCATTCGACGCCCGAGCCTAGCGACCCACCCGGGCCTCCGGAGCCGACCGGAGCCGAGCGAAGCCGACCGAAGCCGACCACGCCCCGCCGCGCCGACCGAAGCCGAGAACTACCGCACGTTGACCGACGGCCCCGCGAGGCCTCGGTACACGACCCGATAAACCCCCGCCACCGCCAGGCGGACCGAATAACGGCTGCCGGACCCGACCCGGACCACCCCGCTCCGCCGCCAGTGCTTGCCGGCGCGGACCTCGACGGTCGCGAGCGCGCCCTTGCCGGCGGGGAAGATCGTCCCGTGCAGGGTCTGCGACGCGTTGGCAAGCTGGCCGAACACGCGCTTCATCTGCGCGATCACCGCAAGGTCGCCCTTCGCACCGCCGGACCCCGCGGCCGGAGTCGGCGAAGACGCCGCCGAGATCGTCGTGAACTGGGCCCAGGTGCTGAGCAAGCCGAAGGTGCCCTCGAGCTGGCCGCCGGTGACGGTCGTGGTCCCGCGGGTCCCGATCACGCTCGCCGACATGATCCGCGGCGACGCGCCGTGCTGGGTGACGCGGATCCCGATGAGCTTGCCCTTGACGAGCTTGCCGAGCTGCTTGGCGGCCGCGGCCAGGGTGAGCTGGCGGGTCCAGTGGTGATAGGGGTCGCCGCCGGCGCCGTCGTACGGATCGGGCACGCCGCGCAGCCACGGATCGGCGGTGGCGCCGGGCCACGCGTCCTCGACGTTCTCGGTATAGCCGCCCGAGCTTGCGAAGAAGTAGGTCACCGCTGGCGCCCCGTCAAACGTGACGATCTGGCCCGGCGGTGGCGGCCACCGCCGCATCCGTCGCCGCCGTCTCGGCAGCCACGCCCTTATACATCTGCGAGCGCGTGTCCGGATACAGGTTGTAGAACCCTCCGGCGACGTCGGTCGTGATCGCGTACGTCCGCGCCGCGATCGCCTGGGCGTCGAGCGCCTGAGCCGACCACGTCGATGGCATCTCGGCCGCGATCACGCCGCGCACATAGTCGTCGAGGCCCACAGCGTTGACGGTGTAGACGCCGCCCGAGCCATTCGCGCGGAACTCGAGCGAGCCGCGATACGAACCCAGGCCGGCGAGGCTCAGCGGGCCCGGCCCAACAGCGGTCAGGGGCGCCGGGAACGTCCCGACCGCCTTGCCCGAAGACTGGTTGACGATTTTCAAGGACCCGTTCGCCAACGGCACGACGTCGTAGGTCAAATTCGCGTTCAACCGCTTGCCACCGACCTCAGTAGCCCCCGCGAACGCCGCCGACCCGCTCCCCAGCAGGACCCGAACGGTCTGCGCAGGGTTCGTCGTGCCGAGCGCGGTGCCCGTGTAGTAGTGGCTGAGGATCTGCTGATAGGTCCAGCCGTGCAGCGCATAGCCGTAGGCGCCGTACTGGCTCATCCCGATCCCATGGCCGTACCCGCCCCCGCTGATGTACAGGGTGGGCGCCGGACCACCCGGGGCTGGGGCGGCCGCGTGGGAGCGCTTGGCAGCGTGGGAATGCTTGGCAGGGGCACGCGCGGCCAGCGCCGGACCGGCAAGGGCCAGCGTCGCCGCCATCGTCAGGCCCACTGCCGCGCGCATTCTTATGGAGAGGACACATAACACGGAGCCGCGTTGCGGCGTGTGTCCATGTTGATTTCGTTATATAGGGTCTAGATATGAGCGAGCGCAAAGCTTCTGAAGTTTTTGTCGAGTGCCTGGAGGCGGAGGGGGTTCGGTATGTGTTCGGGATCCCTGGCGAGGAAACGCTCGACCTGAACGAGTCGCTGTCGGACTCCTCGATCCAGTTCGTCCCCGTCCGCCACGAGCAGGGCGGGGCATATATGGCCGACGCCTACGGCCGGCTGACGGGCCGGGCGGGCGTCTGTCTGGGGACCCTCGGCCCAGGAGCGACGAACCTGGTCACCGCAGTGGCCGACGCCTTCCTGGATCGCGCTCCTCTCGTCGCTCTGACCGGGCAGTCCGACATCGAGCGCATGCACAAGGAATCGCACCAGTACATAGATCTCATCGGCATCATGCGCCCGATCGTTAAGTGGAACGCCCGCGTTGCGAGCCCGGAGATCATTCCCGAGGTCGTGCGCAAGGCGTTCGCGGTGGCCGAATCCGAGAAGCCGGGCGCGACGCATCTCGAGCTTCCCGAGGACGTGATGCAGCGCCCGTTGGACGCCTCGCCGCTCCCCCGCCACGCCCCGGTGCAGCCCGAGCCCGGCGGCCGGGACCTCCAGCGCGCCGCCGAGATGATCGACGCGGCCCGCAACCCGCTCGCGCTCGCCGGCAACGGCGCGGTCCGCGGCCACGCCGCCCGCGCGCTCAGGTCGTTCATCCACAACACCGGGATCCCCGTCGCCGAGACGTTCATGGCCAAGGGCCTGGTCGACTACGAGGATCCGAAGGCGCTGGGCACGGTCGGCCTCCAGGCCCGCGACTACGAGATGGCGGGGTTCGAGGACGCAGACCTGGTGATCGCGATCGGCTACGACCTGGTCGAGCACTCCCCCAAGCACTGGAACCCGGGCCGGGACAAGCAGATCATCGTGATCGACTCGACCGCCGCCGAGATCGACCAGAACTTCGTCCCCGACGTCGAGCTGATCGGGGACATCGCCCACGTGCTCGCGCGGCTCGCGGCCGACTGCTCGCGGAGCCAGACCACGGCCGGCACCAGCCGCCTCCATGAAGTCGTGATGGGCGCGCTCAACGAGGCCCGCGACGACGACCACTTCCCGATGCGGCCGCCCCGGGTGCTGTGGGACATCCGCCAGGCGCTCGGGCGCGACGACATCCTGGTCTCGGACGTCGGCCTCCACAAGCTGTGGATCGGCCGGATGTTCCCCGCCCACGAGCCCGGCACCGTCCTGATCGCCAACGGCCTCGCCGGCATGGGCTTCGCGCTCCCGATCGCGATCGGGGCCAAGCTCGTGCACCCAGATCGCAAGGTCGTCGCGGTCAGCGGCGACGGCGGCTTCCTCATGAACTGCCAGGAGCTCGAGACCGCCCGCCGCCTCGGCACGGCGGTGGTCAACGTGATCTGGGAGAACGCTCAGTTCGGCTCGATCGTGTGGAAGCAGGACAAGAAGTTCGGCCGCCACTTCGGCGTCGACTTCGGGAACCCCGACTTCGTCAAACTCGCGGAGTCGTTCGGCCTGCCGGCGTGGCGGTGCTCGAACGCGGACGAGTTCCCGCGCCGGCTGGCCGATGCGCTCGCCAAGGACACGCCATCGGTGATCGTCGTCCCGATCGACTACTCGATCGACGTCGCGATCTCCGAGACGCTCGGCGCCGAGACCGTCGCCACCTGAGGCCGCGGCAGGCCGACGCTCGCCAGCGCCCCGAGCAGCGACAGCGCCGCAGAGGCCCCGAGCGCCGCGGTGAACCCGTCGGAGAACAGCTGCGCCGACGCGTAGCTGCCCTCGCCGCTGAACACCGCGACCAGGATCGCGATCCCGAACGCGCCGCCGAGCTGGCGCAGCGTGTTGAACGTGCCCGACGCCTTGCCGATGCTCTCCGGCGGCACCGAGCTCATGACCGCGCTCTGGATCGCGGGCAGCGCCATCGAGACGCCGGCGCCGGCGATCATCAGCGGCGGCACGAGCCGCCAGTAGGCGACATCCGGACTGGCAATCAGCGCGATCCAGCCGATGCCAACGGCCTGGAGCGTCAGGCCGGCGACCGCGAACGGGCGCTCGCCGATCCGGCGGATCCTGGCCCCGGTGATCGGCGCGATGATGAACAGGGTCGCGGTCCACGGCAGCAGCCGGATGCCGGCGTCGAGCGGGCCGTGGTGCTGGACGGTCTGGAGGAACTGCGCCATGAAGAACACCGCGCCGTACAGCGCCGTGCTCAGGAAGAAGATCGCCGCATTGCCCGATGAGAACGGACGCGACGCGAACAGGCCCAGCGGCAGCATCGGCTCGGCCGCCCGCCGCTCCCACAGCACGAACGCCACCGCGAGCAGCACGCCCACGGCCAGCGCCGCGATCACCTCGACGCTCCCCCAGCCGGCCGAGTTACCGCGCACGAGCCCCCACACGAGCCCGAGCGCGGCGCCGGTGATCAGCGCCAGGCCGGCGATGTCGGGGGCGCTGCGCGGGCCGTAGCTCTCCTCGACGCGCCGGAGCACGACGGGAATCGTCAACAGTCCGATCGGGACGTTGATCCAGAAGATCCACTGCCAGGCGATTCCCTGCGTGATCGCGCCACCAACGACCGGACCGCCGAGCACCGCGAGTCCGGTGATCCCGCTGAAGATCCCGAGCGCGCGCGCCCGCCGCTCCACGGGGTACGCCGCGGTCAGCAGCGTCAGCCCGAGCGGCATCACGAGCGCCGCGCCGGCGCCCTGGACGGCGCGCGCGGCGATCAGCAGGCCGACACTCGGCGCGAGCGCGCATGCGGCTGACGCGAGCGAGAACAACCCCAGCCCGGCGGCGAACAGCCGACGGCGGCCGAACCGGTCGCCGAGCGCGGCTCCGGTCATCAACAGCACCGCGAAGCTCAGCGTGTACGCGTTCACCGTCCACTCGAGCTGTTCGATCGAGGCGCCGAGATCCACGCGGATCGTCGGCAGCGCGGTCGTCACTACAAGCGCGTCGAGCGCCACCATCAGCGACGCCACCGACGCCACGATCAAAACCCAGACTGGCCCTCTGCGCATCTTGTCCTCCTCACGGTCGGTTCCGGTCTCGTTGGTTGAGACCCGGCCGCGTGCGCAAATTGACCGATGAATTTCGGGCCCCGGTGGTGTCACAAACGGTGATGCCCCATGACACGATCCGGCCATGACCACGAGCGCTCTGACCCGGGCGCGCGCCGGCGACGAGCAGGCTTTTCGCGAGCTCACCGATCCCCACCGGCGGGAGCTACAGGTCCATTGCTACCGGATCCTCGGCTCGGTGCAGGACGCCGAGGACGCGATTCAGGAGACGCTGTTGGCGGCCTGGCGCGGACTTGACGGCTTCGAAGAGCGATCCTCGCTGCGCTCGTGGCTCTACACGATCGCGACCAACCGGTGCCTGAACACGCTCCGCGACGGCGCGCGCCGCCCCCAGGAACTGCGAGAGCTGTCGTTCGAGCCGCCCGAGCCGACCCGCTACGGCGAGGTGCTGTGGCTCGAGCCGTACCCGGACGCGCTGCTCGAGGGGTTGCCGGACGCCGCCCCCGGCCCGGACGCCCGCTACGAGGCGCACGAGACGGTGGCGCTCGCGTTCGTGACCGCGCTCCAGCGCCTCCCGCCGCGCCAGCGGGCGGCGCTCGTACTCCGGGACGTGCTCGGTTTCCGGGCAGCTGAGGTCGCCTCGATGCTCGACACGACCGAGACCTCGGTCAACAGCGCCCTGCAACGAGCACGGGCGACGCTCGACGCCCAAGCCCCACCGAGCCGCGACCGCGCCCCGCTACCGCGCTCCTCGTCCGAGCGCGAGCTCGTGAGACGGTTCGCGGACGCGTTTCAGAACGGCACCGTCGAGCAGATGCTCGCGCTGCTGACCGACGACGCATGGGTGACGATGCCGCCCGAGCCGTTCGAGTACCAGGGCCTCGCCGCGATCGCCGAGTTCTTCGCGCAGGCGTTCGTTGCCCGGGGCGACCGCAACGACCGGCTCGTGGCCACGCGCGCCAACGGACAGCCCGCGTTCGGGCATTACGTCGGCGACGCCCACGCGCCGGTCGTCCGCGCCGTCGGCGTGATCGTGCTGACGCTCGAAGGCGATCGGATCTCACACCTCACCCGGTTCGGGGGCAGCGGGCACCTGGCGCGCTTCGGCCTCCCGCGCACCCTGCCGTTGTGAGCGCCCCGGACCGCTAAAGGTTCCCCTGCGCCATCTTGCGCAGGTCCATCGCCTTCTCGTAGGTCTCCTCGTCGACGCCGAGCTCGAGCGCGACCTCCCGCAGGGTCCGGCCCGACTGCGACGCGGTCTTGACGATCTCCGCGCCCTTGTCGTAGCCGATGTACGGGTTGAGCGCGGTCGCGGCCGCGAGCGTCATCTCGGCGGACCGGAGGCAGCCCTCCCGGTTGGCCTGGATCCCGTCGACGCACTTCTCGGCCAGGATCCGGCACGTGTTCGTCAGCAGCCGGATCGAGTCGAGCAGGTTGCGGGCGATCAGCGGCACGCGGACGTTCAGCTCGAAGTTGCCCTGCGAGCCGGCGATCGTGATCGCGGTGTCGTTGCCGATCACCTGCGCGGACACCTGGAGCACGACCTCGGGGATCACCGGGTTGACCTTGCCCGGCATGATCGAGGAGCCCTTCTGGAGCTCGGGGAGGAAGATCTCGCCGATCCCCGCGCGCGGGCCAGACCCGAGCCAGGCGAGATCGTTCGCGATCTTCGTGAGCGACACCGCGACCACCTTGAGCGCGCCTGAGAGCTCGACGAGCGCGTCCCGATTGCCCTGGGCCTCGAACGGGTCCTCGGGCGCGCGGATCTCGAGCCCGGTGGCGTCGATGAGCCGAGCGCGCACGCGGGTGGCAAACTCCGGATGGGTGTTCAGCCCGGTCCCGGTCGCGGTCCCGCCGAGCGGGATCTGGCCGACCTGCGGCAGCGCATTCGAGATCCGCCGCGCGCCGAGCCGGACCTGCGCCGCGTAGCCCGAGAACTCCTGCCCGAGCGTCACCGGCACCGCGTCCATCAGGTGGGTGCGCCCGGACTTCACGATGTCCTTGAATTCATCGGCCTTGGCCGCGAATGAGGCCTCGAGCTGCTCGAGCACGGGCAGCAGGTCGTTGGTCGCGGTGTCGAGCGCAGCCAGGTGGACGGCGGACGGGAACACGTCGTTTGAGGACTGGCCCATGTTCACGTCGTCGTTCGCATGCACACCCTCGCCCGCGAGCGTCGCGATCACCTCGTTCGCGTTCATGTTCGACGAGGTCCCGGAGCCCGTCTGGAACACGTCGATCGGGAACTGGTCGTCGAACTCGCCCTCGGCGATCCGGTCGCCGGCGGCGGCGATCCGCGACGCCTTGTCCTCGTCGAGCAGCCCGAGCTCGGCGTTCACATGCGCGGCGGCGCTCTTGATCCGCCCGAGCCAGCGCACCACAGGCACCGGGATGTGCTCGCCCGAGACCGGGAAGTTCGCCACCGCCTTGGTGGTCTCCCCGCCCCACAGCTGCTCCTGTTGCTGCACGCCCATGTCTGTCCTTTCGAAGCTCGCCAAATCACACGCCGCTCGCGTCCGAGCACCCGAGCGCCTTCGGCTGAGACTACCGCGGTACGGTCTCAGGACACCGTCGGTCGAGGCGGCGACGCTCGGGTCGCGCCCGCCGGTCACCACGACCGTCGCCGGTGGCGCTCAGATCGGTTCGGCGGGGGCGCGTCCGGCGCATTTGCCTCCGCCGATCAGGCCCGGTGTAGACCGATCCACTGGCGCGAATCGGCCGTACAGCGGGGACGATCCTGTATGCGCTCTGGCGCCGTGCCTCCACCATAAACAGCTCTGCACGTTGTCGCCAGGCCGCCGCCACATCGGCCGCGTTTCGACGTGTCTCGGGCGGCGTCCGTACGTCGTCGGCGATGGCTTGGTTGGCGCGGGCCATCTCGAGACTGTGTTCGGCGATCAGGGCGAGCTCGATCGCGTTGAGCGACATCGGGATCGCCGAAGCCTGATCGCGCAAGGCATCCGAAGGGGGCTCGACGGCGGCGGGCGCCCACCGTGCCCGGCAGACGAATGCACGGACTCGGCATTCAAGCGGTTCCAGCAGCCCCGACAGGGCCAACAGGACGCAGGCTACTAACGCGTGGCTATGCATTGGGGTGCGAACTCGAGCATTTGCAGCGACGTCGGAGAACCGAGATAGAAGCCTTGACCGAAGTCGCAGCCGAGCTCGCGCAGCGACGCGAGCTGCCCAGCGGACTCGATTTCCTCCGCCACGACACGCAACTCCAGGTTGGCCGCAAGGTCCAGGACCATCCGAAGGAAAGCCCGGTCCGCGCCGCCCTGCTCGAGGCTGTCCATGAACGGCATCCCGATCTTCAGCCAATCGATCGGAAGCGAGCGGAGATGGCAGAGCGACGAGTATCCGGTACCGAAGTCGTCGAGCGCCAGGTGCACACCGAGGGAGCGCAGCTCGCGCAGGGTGGCGATGCTGCTGTCGGGATCGCGCAGCATGACGCCCTCGGTGATCTCCAGAACGAGCCGGTCGGGCTCGAGTCCGCTGTCCTCGAGCGCCGCTCCGACGCTGGATACGAACTCGGGCTGGCGCAGCTCGACCGGTGAGACGTTCACGTGGATGAGCGCGGGAGCGCCGTCGGCTGAGCCCCATGCCTGGGCGTCGCGGCACGCGCGCCGCAACACGGAGCGTCCGATCGGGACAACCGCTCCGATCTCCTCGGCAAGCGGGATGAACGACGAGGGCGTTGTGCAGCCGCGAGGACCGTCCGGCCATCGCACGAGCGCCTCGCAGGCCGTTACTCGACCGCTCCCGAGCTCGACGATCGGCTGGTAACGGACCACGAACGCGTCATCTCGGACGGCGTCTCGCAGCCGCACCTTGAGACGGTGGCGATTCTTCACCGGGACCTCCATTCCCGACTCGAACAGCTCGTAGCGGAGCTTGCCCTCGTGCTTGGCGCGATACATCGCCACGTCGGCGTTCCGGATCAGCTCCTCCGGGCTCACCTGTGCGCCGTCCCCCGTCGCGATACCGGCGCTTGCGTGCACCGAGACCTGCTGGGCGCCGATCGAGAACCGCTCGGCGAGGTGGCGGTTGAGCCGTTCCGTCACCTCGATCGCCTCCGCTTGCGAGTCCGGCCGGTCGAGCACGATCGCGAACTCGTCGCCTCCGAGCCGCGCGACGATGTCGGACGGACGAACACAGTCGTGCAGCCGCCGGGCGATCGCGATCAGGAGCTCGTCGCCGGCGGCGTGGCCGAGGCTGTCGTTGACGGTCTTGAAGTCGTCGATGTCGATGAAGATCACCGACACCGCACCGCCGCTCCGTAGCGACTCGCCCACCCGCTGCACGAACAGCGACCGATTGGCGAGGTCGGTGAGCGGGTCGTGCGACGCCTGGTGCTCGAGCTCGCGCTGCAACTCCTTCAGTCGCCACACGGTCTGGCCGAGGCGATCGTTCTCGAGCACGACGCTCGTGTTATTGGCGAGCGTCTCGAGCAGCTTGACGTCGTCCGGGCAGAAGCGGTCGACGACGCCCGATGGATTGCCGATCACGATCGCTCCGACGAGGCTGCGCTCGCCTTTCAAGACCGCGAGCATCCCGTCGCCCAGCTCACGCGCGCTCAAGTACTCGGCGAGGCGCTCGTCCGTTATGTCCGCCACGGCGCAGGCTCCGGTCTCGAACCCCTCGATCAGCGAGCGGAAATGCGCCGCGATCGTCGGTTCGACGCCTACCAGGGCGGCGGTGGCGCCATTGGCTCGCACCGTCGTGCGCAATGCGTCACCGCCGTCCGGCGAGAAGAAGACGATCTCCGCTACCTCCGCCCGAAACGCGTCGAGCGCCTCAACCAGCAACGCCTCGAGCGCCGGCCCGATCTCGGATGAGCGGGACAGCGCCCGCGCAGCCCGGTAGAGAAACTCCACTCGCTGGTGGCGCTGGCGCTCGGAGACGTAAGCCCTGAAGCTGATGAACGTTCCCGCGACCGGGATCGCCATCAGGACCGCGGTCTTCCAGTCCTCGTAGACGATCGTCGCCGCGCACAGGCCGACGCTGGTGTTCGCCACGACGACGGCGAGGTCGGTACGGAGCGATCGCGCCACCTGACGGATGCCGAGCTGACCTTCGGACACGGACACAGCGGCGCTGATCAGCAGGACTGCCGTCAACGAGTTAGCGACGGTGGCCAGGATCGCTGCTGCCCAGACGATCGGAGTGATCTCGGTCGAGGCGCCGGCAACCGCGTGGAACACGAGCACCGCGATGCAGTTACCAAGGAGGAAGACGCCGAAGTTGAACGCGAGCCGGATCACCGGCAGCTTCCTGTGGAGCGCGAGCACGAGAATCCGCCCGATCGCGCCGGCCAGGACCGCCGGCAGTCCGCCGGCGAACACAAGCGCGAACACGAACGGGATCTCCGCGAGCGACATGGAGTGCGCGCTGCGACGGAAGTGAACGTGGACCGCGAAGCGCTCGGCAACGGCAAAAGCGATCACCAGCGCCCAGAACGGCATGGAGACCGAGGAGATGATCGGCGGCACGTCCCCGACACCGGCCCTGAGCAGGACGGCTGCGATCGTGATCGTCGCGGCGCTCAGGGCCCAGATCGCCGCCTGCCCGGAGGGCATGCGGTAGGGACGGGACCGCACCATGCGCGCCGGCAGCGTGCGCAAGCTGGAATATCGACCCGAGTTCGTGATGCCGCTGGTCACGCTCATCCCTACCCCCAGGTGCTGGCCCAACCGACGTCGCTCCAGCTTGCGGCCGTCGGGTTGATGTCATCCCCGTCGCTCGACGAGCAGCCGACACAGCTCCAGCTCGCCGCGCTCCAGCTGGCCGCCAACGGATCGGCTGCGGTGCTCCAGCTAGCCGCGCTCCAGCTGGCCGCGTCGTAGTCGATCGAGTTCGTGTCGGGATCGATCAGGTTGTTGGGTGTCAGCCCATGGTCGGATGCGAGTTGAGAGCCCCCTGCCCAGTAGGCCCCCATCGCGTTTACCTCGTCCTCCCCGCCGGAAATGGGGGTGGCGGTGTTGACGATCGCGCCCTTGACCATCGCCGGTGTCCATCTCGGATGCGCAGCCAGCAGGTCAGCTGCGATGCCGGCGACGATCGGCGCGGCCAGCGATGTGCCGCTGAGCTGGAAGTAGGAGCCCCCGATCACGCAGGTCGGGCAGGCACCCGCGAACCAGCTTCCCGTTGCCAGAGTCGTGACTATGTGCGCGCCCGGCGCGAGCACATCGGGCTTGGAGATCCCATCCTGCGTGACGCCGCTGCTCGACCAGCTGGCCTCGACGTCGTCCGAAGGCGATGCGGTGCCCTGGCTGTCGGTCGCCCCCACGGTGATCACATACGGATCGTTGGCGGGGGCGTATGAAACCGCGTCCGGCGCGGACCCCAGGTTCCCCGCGGCGGCCACGACCGTGATCCCGTGAAGCCAGGCTTGCTCGACGGCGGCGTCGAGCGGATCGGTCGTGTAGGACTGCGCCGACATCGACCTGAATGACAGGTTGACGACGCGGATGTTGTACGCGGACTTGTGGTCGACCGCGAACTGGAGCCCGTAGATCGCGTCAAGCGTCGTCGCGTCGCCGGAATCGTCGGAGACCTTGATCGAGATCAGGTTGGCGTCGGGCGCGGTCCCGGCATACTGGCCGTACAAGGGATCGCCGGAATCGCGGTACCACCCGTTGCCGGCCACCAGCCCCGCCACTGCGGTGCCGTGACCGTATGTGTCATCGGCCGTCGTCGCGTTCGGGTCGACCACCGCCGAGGCGATTACTCGCGACGTCGAGCTCCCCTGCGAGGTCTGGAAGTCCGGGCCGTCGCCGTCGACGCCTGTGTCGATCACGGCAACGCCCACGCCCGCACCGGTGCTGCGACTCCAGAGCCGCGAGGCGCCGGTCGTCCGATCGAACGACGTGGCGAGTGTCCACGGGGTCGGGTTGTTCAACGTCGTGTCCCGGATTGGCGCGTTCGGAGACACGACGCGGACCAGCGGACTCGCGGCGAGCGGCCCTGCGGCCGCCGCCGGAAGGCGCGCGGACAGGCCGTTGATGATGGGAAGATCCACGCCCGGCCGTCCCCCCAGCGAACGAACGAGGGCACGCGCGCGAGCAGCGTTTACGCCCGGCCTGAGCTGGATGATCACCTCGACCCGCTTCAGCGGGCCGGCGGTCGCCGCGAGTGCCGGCGCGGCACTGGGGACGAGGACGAAGAGCCACGCAAACGTGAGCGCCGCGACCGCGACTCCTGTCAGGGCTCGGCTACGCGACCCTCGCCTGGACGAGAAGCAGGGAACGGCGGCGCCGAGGATCGCAGCCACGAGGGAGACAACGGTGGCTTCAGCCACGGGCTTTCATGCCGTTCGGAAAATCCGAGCATATTTCGGGCGGCCTCGACGTCGCGCCCGAATGCCCGGTCCTCGGCGCCGGCCGGAAGCACATCGGCGGCAGCCGCGAACAGGGCCCGTACGCCCGCGCCGGCGGGCGCCCGGCCGCCCGCGCGCAGGGCGCGGACCGCGACAACCAGCTCGGTGGCGACGAGCACACCCATCGCGTGGAGCGTCTCGGCGGTCCTCGCTGCCGAGGTCGCAGCGAGGCTCGCGTGCGACTCGACTCCGAGCGACGCCCACACGCTCTGGACCGCCATCGGCGCCGCCAGCGAGCGCACTTCGGCTGCGGCCGCGTGGGCGGTGTACTCGAGCATCATCACGCCCGAATCCGGCCCCGGCTCCGCCGCCAGGAACGGCTCGAGCCCGCTCATCCTCGGATCGAGCATCGCGCTCACGCGGCCGGCGATCAGCGAGGCCGAGTGCGCGAACGCCGCCCGCACCGCGTCGAGCGCGGCCCCAAGTTCGGCGGCATGGAAGTTGCCGGTCGGGAGCGCACGGCCTTCGTCGATCAGCGCATTCTCCGGGCGCGCGTTGAGCTCGCGCGAGACCACTCCCTCGAGCGCACCGAGCGCGTCGCTGGCGACCCCGTCCACCTGCGGCAGCACGCGGAACGGATACGGATCCTGGACGAGCCGGTCGGGTGCGTGGGGGTCGAACGGCGCACCGGCCAGCAGCTCGCGCATCCGTGCGGCGACCGCCGACTGCCCGCGGGCGCCGCGCGCCGCCTGCACCCGGGCGTCGAGCACGACCGGATCGGCGTCAAGCGCCTCGAACGACAGCGCCGCCACTTCGAGCCAGCGCCCGAGGAGCGCCCGTGCGTCGACGGTCAGCAGCGCGGCATGACCGGCGGTCATCGCGTTCGAGCTGATGAAGCCGAGTGCGTCGCGTCGGCCGAGCGTGATCGGCTCCGCGGGCCCGGGTGCATCGACGAGCTCGCCGTCCTGCCAGACCAGCCCCTCCCCGAGCAGCGCGAGCGCGATGTCGCACAGCCCGGGCAGGTCGCCGGTGCCGAGCGAGCCGAACTCGCGGGTGAACGGCGTGATCCCGGCGTTGAGAGCCGCGATCAGCGCGTCGAGCAGGGCCGGGACGACCCCCGCGCCGCCGGCGCCGAGCTGGTTGGCGCGGACGACCATGCCGGCGCGAACCAGCTCAGGGGCGAGCGGCCGTCCCGCGCTGACGGCGTGGCTGCGCAAGAGGTTCCACTGGAAGCGCTCGCGATCGGAGTCGCCGATCACGCGATCGCGGAGCGCGCCGACGCCGGTCGTCGCTCCGTACAGCGCCCCGCCGCGGTCGAGCAGCGCCCCGACCGCCCGGTGCGCGTCCGCGTTGCGCGAGCGGGCCGCGGGGGTGAGCTCGACCGGCGCACCGCGACGCGCCACCGCGGCGACGGCCTCGGGAGCCAGCGTCGCGCCGTCGATCACGATCGCCGACACGGTTAGCATCGACCCCCGTGGCCGCCGGAAACACCGCGACGATCTCGCCCCCACCCGGGCTGCTGACGCGCGCGCCGTCGGGCGCGCTCGTGGTCGGCGCGATCGCGTCGGTCCAGTTCGGCTCGGCGATCGCGGCCACGCTGTTCGCCAAGATCGGACCGGCAGGCGCGGTGTGGCTGCGCCTGGTATTCGGCACGGTGATCCTGCTGGCGCTGTGGCGACCCAAGCTGCGGGGCTACACGCGTTATCAGCTCGCGCTCGCTTGTGTGTTCGGCCTCGTGCTCGGGTGCATGAACCTGAGCTTCTACAGCGCCTTGCACCGGATCCCGCTTGGGATCGCGGTCACGCTCGAGTTCGTCGGGCCATTGACCGTCGCCGTCGCCGGGTCGCGGCGGCCGATCGACCTCGTGTGGGTCGGGATCGCGGCGGCCGGGATCATCGCGCTGACCCAGGGCGACGCCAGCCACCTGAACGCCCTCGGCGTCGGCTTCGCGCTCCTGGCCGGCGCGCTCTGGGGCACGTACATCATCGTGAACGCGCGGGTGGGACAGGCGTTCGAAGGCGGGAGCGGGCTCGCGCTCGCGATGTGCGTCGCCTCGGTCGTGATCCTGCCGTTCGGGGTGGCCCAGGGCGGCTCGGCGCTGCTCGAGCCGCGCTCGCTCGCGCTCGGGGCCGCCATCGGCCTGCTGTCCTCGGCGATTCCGTACTCGTTCGAGATCGAGGCCCTCCGGCGTATCCGCCCGTCGGTGTTCGGCGTGCTCATGAGCATCGAGCCGGCGATGGCCGCGCTGGCCGGCTTCATCGTGCTGGGTCAGAGCCTGAGCGCCCGGACGTTGCTGGGAATGGGGTTGGTGGTGATTGCGTCGGTGGGAGCGGCGCGTCGAGCCCGCGAGGCGCCGGTTGCCGTCTGATGAAAAGATGCTTCATTCTTGCGAGATGACGGGCGCTGCGTCTACATCCGGGTTGCGCTGCAAAGGCTGGCACCAGGAAGCAGCCCTGCGCATGCTCGAGAACAACCTGCATCCCGACGTCGCCGAGAATCCCTCCGAGCTCGTCGTCTACGGCGGGATCGGCAAGGCCGCGCGCAACTGGCCGAGCTACCACGCGATCGTGCGCGAGCTCCAGCGGCTCGGCGACGAGGAGACGCTGCTGGTGCAGTCGGGCAAGCCGGTGGCGGTGTTCGAGACCCACGAGGCCGCCCCCCGGGTGCTCTTGGCCAACTCGAACCTGGTCCCCGACTGGGCGAACTGGGACGAGTTCCGCAGGCTAGACGCGGCCGGGCTGATGATGTACGGCCAGATGACCGCCGGGTCGTGGATCTACATCGGCTCACAGGGAATCCTGCAGGGGACCTACGAGACGTTCGCGGCCGCTGCACGCAAGCGGTTCGACGGGACGCTGGCCGGGCGGCTCGTGGTGACGGCCGGGCTCGGGGGCATGGGCGGCGCCCAGCCGCTCTCGATCACGATGCTCGGCGGCACCGCGCTGTGCGTCGAGGTCGACCTCCAGCGGATCGAGCGGCGGATCCAGACCGGCTATCTCGACGAGCGCGCCGCCGACCTCGATGACGCCTTGCAGCGGCTCGACGCGGCCCGGCGCGAGCGCCGCGCGCTGTCGATCGGCCTCGCCGGCAACGCCGCCGAGGTAGTGCCCGAGCTCGTCCGGCGGGGCGTCGAGGTCGACGTCATCACCGACCAGACCTCGGCCCACGATCCTCTGAACGGCTACATCCCCGCGGGACTGACGTTGGAGCAGGCGGACGTCCTGCGAGACCGCGATCCCGACGAATACCTGCGGCGGGTCGGCGAGAGCGCGGTCACGCACGTGGCGGCGATCCGCGACCTCGCCGCCGCCGGGTCCGAAGCGTTCGACTACGGCAACGCGCTGCGTGGGCTGGCGTTCGAGAACGGCGACAAGGACGCCTTCAGCTATCCCGGTTTCGTCCCGGCGTACGTGCGGCCGCTGTTCTGCGAGGGCAAGGGCCCGTTCCGCTGGGTCGCGCTGTCGGGAGATCCGGCGGACATCCACGCCACCGATCGCGCGATCCTCGACCTGTTCGGGGATCAGGAGCACATCGCGCGCTGGATCAAGCTCGCGTCCGAGCGCGTGAAGTTCCAGGGCCTGCCGGCGCGTATCTGCTGGCTCGGCTACGGCGAGCGCCATCTCGCCGGCCTGCGCTTCAACGAGATGGTCGCCTCGGGCGAGGTCAAGGCGCCGATCGTGATCGGGCGCGACCACCTCGACGCCGGGTCGGTCGCCTCGCCGCAGCGCGAGACCGAGGCGATGGAGGACGGCTCGGACGCGGTTGCCGACTGGCCGCTCCTGAACGCGCTGATCAACACCGCGACCGGCGCCAGCTGGGTCTCGATCCATCACGGCGGCGGCGTCGGCATGGGCAAGTCGATCCACGCCGGCCAGGTGTGCGTCGCCGACGGGACCGAGCTCGCCGCGCGCCGGCTCGAGCGGACGCTCAAGGCCGACCCCGGCATGGGCATCGTCCGCCACGTCGACGCCGGCTACGACCTCGCGGTGTCGGCGGCCCGCTCACACGGCCTGCGGATCCCGATGCTCGAGCCCGCGTCGGAATGATCGCCTTCGACGAACGCCGCCCAGGTGCTCCTGCCCCCGGAGCCGGACTTGCAGTATCTGAGAAGCGACCGCGCCGGCGAGATGACGCTCGAGCCCGGCGGTATCACCGTCGAGCACGGCCGCATCGCGTCGCTCGAACCCGATCCCGACGCGAACATCCGCGTCGATGCCAGCGGCTGCGCGCTGCTCCCCGGGTTCGTCGACTGCCACACCCATCTCCCGTTCGCGGGGTGGCGCGCGCAGGAGTACGAGCAGAAGGTGACGGGCGTCCCCTACGAGGAGATCGCCCGCGCCGGCGGCGGCATTAGGTCCTCCGCTCGCGCCCTCCGAGAAACCCCTGACGAAACCGTGCTCGCCCAGGCACAGGAGCTCGCGGGCGAGATGCTGCGGTCGGGGACGACCACGTTCGAGTGCAAGTCCGGGTACGGCCTCTCGACCGCGGGCGAGCTCCGCGCGCTCGAGCTTGCGCACGAGCTCGACGAGATCGTCTCGCAGGTCACGACCCGGACGGCGCTGCTCGCCCACGCGGTCCCCGACGGCTACACCCCGGATTCGTGGATGGACGAGGTCCAGGCGATGCTGCCCGAGGCGCTCGAGCACGCGGGCGCGCTCGACATCTTCGTCGAGTCGATCGCGTTCGGCCTCGAGCAGCTGGACCGGATGGGTCAGCTCGCCACCGCCGCTGGGGTCCCCCTCCGCGCTCACGTCGAGCAGCTGTCGACGATGCGCTCGGTGCCGGTCGCGCTCGAGCACGGCGCCCGTTCCGTCGACCACCTGTCGCGGATCGACGCCGACGACATCGGCCCGCTCTCGCGCGCGCAGTGCGCCGCGGTGCTGCTCCCCGGCGCCGAGGTCATGGGCGCGGAGGCGTGTGCACCGGCCCGCGACCTGATCGACGCCGGGGCCATCGTGGTGCTCGCCACCGACGGCAACCCCGGGACCTCGCCGATCTTCTCGCTGCCGCTGATCGTCGGCCTCGCCGTCCGGCGCTACGGCATCAGCACCCGCGAGGCGCTGCTCGCGATCACACTCAACGCCGCGTGGGTTCTCGGCCTCTCCGACGACCTCGGCTCGATCGAGCTCGACAAGCGAGCCGATCTCGTGCTGCTCGACTGCCCGAGCGAGCACATCGCCTATCGCCTCGGCCGCAACCCGGTCGCGGCGGTGTTCGTCGGCGGCGAGCCCGCGTACGTCCGCCCCGACGCGGCGTGGCGAATCTCGGAGCGGTGAGCCGCGCCTTTCCCCTCGGCGCGGCTGTAACCCTGGAGCAGCTCGAGCACGACCCGCATCCGGCGCTGGCCCGGCTCCGGGAGCACGAGCCGGTCTCGTGGCTGCCGGCGCTCGGCGGCTGGCTCGTGACCCGATACGACCTCGCCGTCGGCGTCATGCGCGACTCGTCCACCTACACGGTCGACGACCCACGGTTCTCGACCGCGCGCGTCGTCGGCCCGAGCATGCTGAGCCTCGACGGCAAGGCCCACGCGCGCCACCGCACGCCGTTCGCCGCGCCGTTCAAGCCGCGCGCCGTCGCGCGAGCGGTTCGCGCAGGCCGCGGAGACCGAGGCCGACCGGCTGATCGACGGCTTCGTCGCGACCGGCTGCGCCGAGCTGCGGCGCTCGTTCGCCGGGCCGCTCGCCGCGTCGATCATGGCCCGCGCGCTCGGTCTCGAGCAGGCCGAGGTCGGCTCGATGCTCGACTGGTACGACGGGATCGTCACGGCGGTGACCGAGATCACGGCCGGCGCCGATCCGCCTTCCGTGGGCCTCGAAGCGTTTTCGGCGCTGCGCGATCGCCTCGAGGCGGCGATCGCCGGCGATCCCGAAGCCTCGCTGCTCGCGGCCGCGGCGTCCCGGGCCACCCTCGACACCGGGCAGGTCGTCTCCAACGCCGGCGTCCTGCTGTTCGGCGGGGTCGAGACGACCGAGGGAATGATCGCCAACGCGGTCCTCTACCTGCTCGAGTGGCCGGACGCGCTCGCCGCCGTCCGGCGCGATCCCGGACGACTCGACGCGGTGATCGAGGAGTCGCTACGGCTCGAGCCGGCGGCGGCGGTCGTCGACCGGTACGCCACCGCCGATGCCGGGCTCGGCGGCGCGCAGATCGCGCGCGGTGACCTCGTTCGCGTCTCGATCAGCGCCGCCAACCGCGATCCGGCGGTGTTCTCCGACCCCGATCGCCTCGATCTCGACCGCTCTGCTGAGCCGCGGAGCCACCTGGCCTTCGCCCACGGCCCGCACGTGTGCCTTGGCGTCCATCTTGCCCGCCTGGAGGCCCGCACCGCCCTCGCGACGCTGCTCCGCCGCCTGCCATCGCTGCGGCTCGACCCGAGCCGGCCATCCCGGATCGAGGGGCTCGTGTTCCGAAAGCCGCCCGCGCTGTGGGCGGTCTGGGTCTGACGCATCGGGAGTAGCCGCGCCGAACCCAGCGACGCCGGTCGCCTCCCGCCGTGAGATAGTTCCGGCCGGGTGCGCGTCTTGCGGAGAGCCCTCTTGGTCGTAGCGGCGGGTGGGGCTCTTGTGGCGCTGCTTGTTGGCCCCATGCCCGCGTCCGCCACCGGGCCAGTGGCGTCGATCAGCGCGGTTCCTCCGCCCGCGCCTCCTCCAGCCCCGCCTCCCGATCCCGTGCACGTGACTGTGCGGGTCAGCAAGGCCAGGGTGAGCCGCCCGGTCCCGTCAGGGTTCCTCGGTTTCTCGTTCGAGTTCCGGGCGGTGAAGGAATACGCGGGAACCAATCCTCACTCGATCGACCCGGTGTTCGTACAGCTGATCCGCAACCTCACGCCCGGACAGGCGCCGGTGCTCCGGATCGGCGGCAACAGCACCGACAACTCGTGGTGGCCCCTGCCCAACGTGCCGCAGTCCCCGGGGGTCACGTACACGCTGACCAAGAACTGGCTCGCCGTCACCCGGGCGCTGGCGATCGACACCGGCGCCAGGCTGATCGTCGGCGTCAACCTCAAGCTCGACAGCCACGCCGAAGCCGCAGCCGAGGTGCGCGCCTACAAGACAGGCATCGGCTCGCGCTACATCGAAGCGCTCGAGTTCGGCAACGAGCCGGAGCTGTACAAGGTGTTCCCCTGGTACTTCGGTCCGACAGTCCCGATTTACGGGCGACCGTCGACGTATGACTTCTCCGATTACACCCACGAGGTGGCCAAGCTCGCCAGGCACTTCCCCGGCTTTGCGGTCGCCGGACCGGCCACCAGCGCGAAGTCATGGCTATCTCACCTCGGGCAACTGTTCGACGCCGAGCCTCGCCTGAAGGTCGTCACCTACCACCGCTATCCGCTGCTCGCGTGCTTCTCGGTGCCGGGCGACCCCCGCTACCCGTCGATTCCGAATCTGCTGACGCTCGAGTCCTCTCGCCATCTGCTCGACGGAGTCGCGGAGGCCATCGCGGTCGCGCACCGCCACGGCGCCGCGTTCCGGGTCGACGAGCTCAACTCGGTCGCCTGCAAGGGACAGACCGGGGTCAGCGACACCTTCGCGTCGGCGCTGTGGGTGCTCGATTCGCTGTTCGCGATGGCGAGGTCCGGTGTCGACGGCGTCAACATCCACACGCTGCCCCAGGCCGTGTACGCGCCGTTCGCGTTCCACTTCGTGCACCGGAAATGGGTCGGGAGCGTGAACCCCGAGTACTACGGCCTCGAGATGTTCGAGCAGGCGGCTCCGCCGGGCGCCCGCCTGCTCGGCACGTCTGAGACCTTGAGCGCAGATGTCCGTTCGCGAGCGACGATCACCCCGACTGGGCTGATCCACGTCGTGCTGATCAACGACGGCCTCACCTCCGGCCACTTGGTCACCGTCCGCCCACCGGGCAAGGCCGGGCGCGCGGTGCTCGAGCGCCTGCTTGCGCCGAACGTAGCGGCGACCACCGGAGTCACGCTCGCCGGTCAGAGTTTCGCGACGCCGACATCGACCGGCAAGCTGGCCGGACAGGTCCGGACGGTGAAGGTGTCGCCGGTCCACGGCCGGTACCTGATCCGGCTGCCGGCGGCGAGCGCCGCGATGCTCACGTTCGCCCCAGCCGCAGGCTGACGCCGGCGAGGTCCTCGTACAGGCGGACGGCGCTGATCTCGCCGGCGTCGTCGCCGTAGAGCACGCGGGCACGGCGGTGGATCTGCTCGACGAGCGCGGTGAGCTCGACCGGCACGCCGGTGTCGCGCGCCAACTCCACCGCGAGTCCGAGGTCCTTGGTGACGAGCCGCATCGGGAACGCGTCGTCGTAGTCACCGTCGTCGAGCACCATCCGCACGTCGCGCTCGAGGAAAACCGAGTTCGCCGGCGAGGCGACGAGCGCGGCGTGGAGCCGCTCGAGCGGCACGCCGGCGCGGACGCCGACCGTCAGCGCCTCGCCCACCGCCACCGACTGGATGAACCACAGCAGATTGAGCAGCAGCTTGACCGTGTACCCGGCGCCGCTGGGTCCGAGATGGAAGATCCGGTCTGGGTCCCCCATCGCCTCGAGCAGCGGCCGCGCCCGCTCGAACACGGCCTCCGAGCCGCCCACGTAGATCGCGAGTGTCCCGGCTTGGGCCCCGATCGACTGGCCCGCGACCGGAGCGTCGAGCACTTCGATGCCGCGCTCGCCTGCCGCCGCCACCACCCGCCCGCCCACGGCCGTCGAGCTGGTGCTCATGTCGATCGCGACCGAGCCGGGCTCGAGCGCGGCAATCGCTCCCCCCGGCCCGAGCAGCACCTGCTCGACCTGGGGCGGCGCCGGGAGCATCGTGATCAGCGCCTCGGCCCCCTGCGCGCACTCCGCCACCGAGCCGGCGGCCCGCGCACCCGCGTCGTGTAGGCGCGCCAGCGCGTCGGGATTGAGATCGAACGCGGTGACCTCGAAGCCGGCCGCGACGAGATGCCCGCACATCGGGCCGCCCATGTTTCCGAGCCCGATGAAGCCGACTCGCCTCACTCGGCCGCCCCGAACACGCTCACCGCCGGGTCCTCCCGCGCATAGAACGCGACCGCCTCCTCGTCGAGCCGCACTCCAAGCCCGGGCGCGTCGGGTACTCGGACCATTCCTCGCGAGTCGATCACCACCGGCTCGGCGAGCATGAAGTCGCGCCGCGCCGGCGTCCACCCCGGTGGGTCGTAGGGGAACTCGAGGAACGGCCCGCCGCCGACCCCGGCGCACACGTGCAGGTTCGCGAGCACGCCGATCCCGTTCGTCCAGGTGTGCGGGGTGAACCACCGGTTTCGCCGCAGCGCGAGCTCGGCCAGCGTGCGCGCGCCCGAGATCCCGAGCGCGAGCACGACATCGGGTTGGTAGACGTCGAGCGCGTCGGCGTCGAGCGCGAGGCGGAGCTCCTCGAACGTCCGCGCCATTTCGCCGCCGGCGATCCGCACCCCGGTCTGCTCCCGGAGCAGGCGCATGCCCGCGAGGTCCTCACCCGGGAGCGGCTCCTCCACCCACAGGACGCCGTACGAGCGCAGCCGCTCGATCGTGTCGCGAGCGCCGGCCGGCCCGAGCCGCGGGTCGATGTCGCCGGCCATCCGCCACCACTGGTTGAGGTCGACCATCATCTCGAGGCGGTCGCCGACCGCGTCGCGAACCGCCGCGACAACGCCGATCCCCTCGTCGGCCCGGTCGGGCGCGATCCGGATCTTGACCGCTCCGAAGCCCTCCTCGAGTAGCGCGAGGGCGTCCTCTGCACGCTGGTCCGGCGGGCGCAGCTCGCCCCACGAGGCGTAGGCCGGGATCTCGGTCAGCGCCCCCCCAAGCAACGACGCCACGGGCACGCCGCACGCCTGGCCGAGCAGGTCCCACAGCGCCGCCTCGAGCGGCCAGTAGCGCCCGGCGTGAAACGAGATCGTCTCCAGCGCCCGTGCATGTCGCCCGATGGCGACCGGGTCCCGGCCCACGAACAACGAAACAAAATCATCAAAGCCGGCCATCGTGTCCCCGCTGCCGATGCCGACCAGACCCTCGTCGGTCTCGACGCGCACGATCGTGGCCTCAAACCACCGTCGGGGATCGGGGTCCCAGGCGGCGTAGAACGGCGGGTCCAGCGGCAGACGGAGCCGCTGGGTCCGGATCGCCGTGATCCGCAACTAGGAGCCCCCGTAGAACGGGCTCGTCACTTCATCGCGGCGCTCCACGAGCGCGCGCGCGGCGTCGGGATCGCGGCCCTCGACCGCGACGCCGATCGCGCGGCGCGTGGCCTGCCGTGCCGCCGCTCGTACGGTTGTCTCGTCCGACGCGCCCGGGTCGATCCACACGCACACGAACACGAGCAGATCCCCGGTCGGCTCGAGCAGCCCGTCGGCGACCGCGTCGAGCACTCCCTGGGCGATCCCCAGCTGCCCGGCGCCCCAGGTGATCGTCTGGTGGAGATCCTCGGTGGCGGTCGCCTTGTTGATCATGATCGTCGGCGGCCACACCGGCTCGTAGCGGTCCTGGGCCTCGCCGACCACGACGAGGATCGGGGTGTGGCCGGGCGCCGGCGTGGTGAACGTCCCGAGCAGGGCCGCGGCGGTCGGCGTCCCGCGCGCGCCGAGCACGACGTTGATGTGGCAGCCGTTCGGCCCCGGGCGGCCACCCCACCCTTCGCCGACCCGCCCGTCGAGATGCTCGTAGCTCACGATCCGACCCCCGCCAGTTCCTCGTCGATGACGATCACCGACCGCGCTCCCTGGCCGCGGCGCAGCCGTTCGAGCGCTGCCTCGACGTCGTCGAGCCCGATCAGGTACGAGACGACGTCGCCGACGTCAAGCCGGCCGTCGACCACGAGCTGGACGAGCTGGCTGAGCGCAGCGTGGACGTCTGAGGAGCCGTAGTAGCTCCCGGTGATCGTCTTCTCGCTCAGGAACTCGATCGCCGGGAGGCTCACCTCGACGCCTTTCGGCGCCAGGCCGACCACCGTCGCCGTTCCGCCGGGCCGGAGCACGTCCCAGGCCTGCCGCATCGTGGCGGCGCGCCCGACGACCTCGAACGCGTGCTCGACTCCGCCGCCGGAGATCGACAGGACCTCGTGCACGACGTCGGCGCCGCCGGCACCCGCGAGCACGGCATGCGTGGCACCGCGGCGAACCGCGAGCTCGAGCTTGCTCTCGTCGGTGTCGACCGCGACGATCGTCCCGGCGCCGGCCAGCCGCGCTCCGGCGATCACCTGCAGGCCGACGCCACCGCACCCGATCACACAGACGCTGGCACCGACGCGGATGCCCGCGCGATTGACCGCTCCGATCCCCGTCACCACCCCGCAGCCGAGCAGCGCGGCCTGCCACAGCGGAATCGCCGGGGGCAGCGGCACGGCGCCGGCAACGGGCACCACGGCGTACTGCGCGAAGCAGGCGACCATCAGACCGTGCTGGAGAACGGTCCCGTCGAGACCCCGGAGCCGCGAGGTTCCGTCCAACAGCATTCCGGCGACGCCGTTGCGCCCGGCGGTCTCGCACAGAGTCCGCCGCCCCGATCGGCAGGCTCGGCACGCCCCGCACGACGGAACGAAGCAGAACGCCACGTGATCGCCCACGACGACGTCGACGACGTCCTCGCCGACCGCTACGACCACGCCCGCTCCCTCGTGGCCGAGCACCATCGGCCACCGGCCCTGGCCGAGATGCCCGTCGGCGAGATGCACGTCGGAATGACACACCCCCGCGGCCACGACCCGCACCAGCACCTCGCCGCGGCGGGGCGGCGCCAGCACCACGGTCTCGGTCAACACCGGACGACCCGGCTCGCGGAGGACCGCGGCCCGCATCTCGATCACGCCCGAGACCTCGCGCGCGGGCTCGGGCGCCGGTTCGGGCGCCGGTTCCGGCGGCGGGGCCAACCTCAGTCGTCTGCGCCCGCAACCGAGACCTCCTTGCTCTGAAGCTGCCTGAGCTCGTCGAGCGGGATATGGCAGCGGATTGCATGACCGGGCTCGGTCTCGGCCAGCGGAGGCTCGGTGTTCACACAGATGTCGCCCAGGAAGCGCGGGCAGCGCGTGTGGAAGACGCAGCCGGTCGGCGGGTCGGCGGGGCTGGGAATCTCGCCCTCCAGGCGGATCCGTTCACCGTCCGCGTCGTCGAGCGTCGGGACAGCGGACAGCAGCGCCTCGGTGTACGGGTGATGCGGCGGATTGAAGACCTGATCGGCAGGCCCGATCTCCATGATCCGGCCGAGGTAGAGCACCGCGATCCGGTCCGCCAGGTAGCGCACGACGCCGAGATCGTGGCTGATGAACAGGTACGAGACGTCCTCGCGCTGCTGGAGGTCGGTGAGCAGGTTCAGGATCGCCGCCTGGACCGACACGTCGAGCGCCGAGGTCGGCTCGTCGCAGACCACGATCCGCGGATCGCCCGCGAATGCGCGCGCGATCGCCACGCGCTGCTTGAGGCCACCAGACAGCTGCGCCGGGCGCATCGACAGGTGACGCTCGGACAGCCGAACATCCGCGATCAGCTTCTTCAGCCTCGCCACCAGGGCCTCGCCGTGATAGCCGCCGAGCCGTGACAGCGACCTTGAGATGAGGCGCTGGACCGAGTGCCGGCGGTTCAGCGCTGAATCCGGGTTCTGGAACACGATCTGGAGCGCCTTCTCCTGCGCGCGCGTCCGGCCCCCCGCAGTCTCGGAGAGAGCCTCGCCGTCCAGCGTGATCTCCGACCCCTTGTCGGGAGCGGTCAGGCCGAGGAGCGCCCGCGCCAGAGTGGTCTTGCCGCTTCCCGACTCGCCGACGAGCCCCAGGGTCTCGCCGGCGCGTAGCTCCACGGACACGTCGACGAGCCCGTAGATCGTCTCGCCCTCCATATGGAAGGTCTTCGACACGTCGGCCGCCTTGATCAGCACGCCACCATGGTCCGGCCGTTCGCCGGGAACCGCCTCGCGTTCAGGCGGGACCACGCGTGGAAGCGTCTGGGCGCGTTCGTGGAAGTGGCAGCGCGAGCGCCGGTTGGGGCCTGCGTCGTACAGGGGCGGGTCCTCCGTGCGACAACGCTCCTCTACCAGACCGCAGCGGTCGGCGAAGATGCAGCCGTCGGGCGCGATGCCAGGCGGCGGCAGCGACCCCGGAATCGTGTCGAGCGCGTGGCGCGCCTTGAGCGTGTCGCGGCGCGGGATGCAGCGCAGAAGTCCGACGGTGTACGGATGGCGAGGGTTGTTGAACACCTCGCGCGCCCGCCCTTCCTCGACCAGCTCGCCGGCGTACAGCACGCCGACCCGGTCGCACATCTTCGCGATGACGCCGAGGTTGTGGCTGATGAACAGGAACGATGTGCCGAACTCGGTTCTGAGCGCGGAGATCAGGTCGAGGACTTCCGATTCGACGGTCGCATCGAGCGCGGTGGTCGGCTCGTCGAGGATCAGAAGCGAGGGCTCGGCTCCCAGCGCCATCGCGATCACCACACGCTGGAGCATGCCGCCCGAGAGCTGGTGGGGATAACGGTTCATCACGCCGGCCGGGTTGGAGATCCTCACCTTCTCGAGCATCTCTTGGGCGCGATCGCGGGCCTGCGCCTTCTCGGCGCCGGCGAGCTCGAACACCTCGGCGACCTGACGCCCGACCTTGATCGTCGGGTTCAGCGCCCGGCCCGGCTCCTGATAGACCATCGAGACCGTTGTCTGACGAAGCTTGCGCAGCTCGCCGGCGTTCATCGCGAGCACGTCGCGGCCGTCGATCTCGACCTTGCCGCCGCTGACGTTTCCGTTGCGCGCCAGGTAGCGGACGATCCCGAGCGCGATCGTCGACTTGCCGCAGCCCGACTCGCCGACGAGCCCGTAGGACTCGCCCCGCCCGACGCGGAACGAGACGTCGCGGACGACGGCCAGCGCCTTCCCGCGCACGCGATAGGCGATCTCCAGGTTCTCGACGTCGAGCGCGTCGGCCTGTGGAAGCCTGTCGTCCGGCCTGACCGTTTCGTCGACCGTGCTCATCGTTCGAACGCCGCCTGGACCGAGTCTGAGATCAGAGAGATCGACACCACAAGCGTCGCGATCGCGAGCGCGTCGAACAGCACCTCCCACCAATAGCCGGCTGGTACCACGCCGTAGTTGGAGTAGATGTCGAGCGCCCAGTCGGGCGACGGCGGCTGGACGCCGAGCGTCAGGAACGTCAGCGTGAGGATCGCGAAGATCGCGTAGGCCAGCCTGACCGTGAACTCGACCATGATCGGCGCGAACACGTTCGGGAGGATCTCGACGAACATGATGTAGGGGGCGCGCTCGCCCCGCAGGCGCGCCGCGCCGACGTAGTCGAGCTCGCGCTCGAGCAGGACCGCGGCGCGGACGGTGCGCGCGATCAGCGGCGTGAACAGGAACCCGATCACGAGGATCAGCACGAGGTTCGAGCGGCCGAGCGTGGACAGCGCGATCACGCCGGTGACGACGACCGGCAGCGCCAGAAAGGCCTCCACGAACCGGCCGAACACGTCGTCGACCAGCCCGCGGAAGTAGCCCATCAGCAGTCCGATCACCGTGCCGAGAACGGTCCCGAGCAGCGTCGCGAGCGGCGCGATGATCAGGATGTCGCGTGAGCCCACGATGACCCGCGAGAACATGTCGCGCCCGAGCTGGTCGGTCCCGAACCAATGCGCGCCCGACGGCGCCTTGTTGATCCCCTCCAGGTTCTGCGTGTACGGGCTGTGCGGCGCGATCGCCGAGCCGAAGATCGCGCACACGATCCAGATCAACAGCACGGTCGCGCCGATGATGAAAACCGGCGACCGCAGCAGTTCGCGGAAGACCTCTCGACCGACGTCGGCCCCCGCCGCCTGGACCGCGCCGGCGTCCTCGACCGGGACGTCGATGATGCTCATTCGGCGGCTCTCAGCCGAATGCGCGGATTGAGCAGCGAGAATGAGATATCAGCCACCAGCGTCACGATCATGTAGATGACGCCGATCGTCAGCACACAGGCCTCGAGCATCGGAATGTCGTGCTGGGTGGCGGCGTTGTACGTGAGCTCGCCGATCCCGTTGTAGCGGAACAGCGTCTCGACCACGACGAGGCCGCCGACCAGGTAACCCGTCTGCGTGGCGATCACCGTGATCGTCGGCAGGAGCGAGTTGCGAAGCACGTGTCTACGGATCATCACGCCGCGCGGCAGGCCCTTGAGCGTCGCGGTGCGGGCATAGTCCGACTCGAGCGCCTCGATCGTGCCGACGCGCGCCATCCGCGCGATGTACCCGAACAGCACCATCACGAGCGGGATCACGGGCAGGATCAGGTATTTCAACTGGGTGAAGAACCCCGAGCCGGTCGGGGCCGTGGCGGTGACCGGCAACCACCCGAGCTCGACCGCGAACACCACGATCAGGACGATGCCGGACACGAACTCGGGCACGGTCAGCATCGACTGCCCGACGATGCCGATCGTCCGATCGAGCGGCTTGCCGACCTTCAGCGCCGACCAAACGCCGCCGATGATCCCGACCGGCACGACGATGATGAACGCGAAGATCGCGAGCTTCAACGAGCGGCCGAGCGCGCTCGTGAGGATTGGCCCGATCGCCGTCTGGTACTGGTAGGAGGTTCCGGGGAAGTTGCTGATCCAGTGCCAATACTGGGTCAGCAGCGGCTTGTCCACGCCGAGTTGGTGGTCCAGCGCGTGGACGGCGCTCGGCGCCGCCAACGGTCCGAGGATCGAACGCCCGGGATCGCTCGGGAGGACCTGACCGAGGACGAACACGATCACGCTCAGGATCCACAGCGTGATCAGCGCGAGGCCGAGCCGCTTGAGGATGAACCTGACCATGTCCGCCTGGACCCTATGCCGACTTGTACGCCGTGTTCAGGTAGAGCTGCGCGATCGATGTCGGGTTGAGACCGCCGACGTTGGGAGTCGACGCGGTCAGGCCATCGATCCAGTACGGATAGACGATCGGCGTCTCGGCCAGCAGCAGGTTCTCGATCTTCCCGGCGAGCATCTTCTGCGTCTGGAGGTCAAGCGCCGCCACGAACTGCTTCACGAGGCCGTCGTACTGCTTGTTCTTGAAGTGCGCCGCGTTCCACGTCCCCGCTGACAGGCAGCGGCGCCGACAGGTACACGTTCGGCGAGCCGCGGTCACCGTAGTCGACGAGGCTCATCGTGCCGTCCAGCCAGTCGGAGTTGCCGAACGTGGCCTTGCCGTAGTAAAGGGTCTGGGTCTCGACGGTGGGAGTGATCTTGATCCCCGCCTTGGCCGCGTCGGCGACGATCACCTGCGCGAGCTGCGGAATCTCCTGGTACTGCTCGGTCTTCAGCGTCGTCGAGAAGCCGTCCGGGTGACCGGCCGCGGCCAGCAGCTGCTTGGCCTTGTTGATGTCCTGGGTGCGCTGAGGCACGGACGTGTCGGTCGACGGGATACCTCGGGCCGAACGGGTAGTCGTTGGCGACGGTGCCGTCGCCGCTCAACAGCGCCGCCACCGCCCCCGGACGGTCGAGGGTGTACCCCACCGCCTGGCGCACGCGCGGATCGGTGAACGGCGCGACGTCGTTGCGCATCGACAGCTCGCGGTGGTTGGCCGACTTGAGCTTGATGATCTTGTACGACGGGCTGTTGAGGATGGCGGCCGCGCCGGCCGGCGTGAACTGCGCGATCACGTCGACGTCGTTGCCCTGGAGCGCGAGGATCATCGGCGGCTGGCTCGAGAAGAACTTGAAGCTGGTGCTGGACAGCAGCGGCTTCGTGCCCCAGTAGTTCGGATTCGGCACGAAGGTGGCGCCGACGTTCGTGGTGTAGCTGCCGAGTTTGAACGCGCCGGTGCCCACGAACGTGCTCTGCCACTTGGCGAAGTCGGTTCCCTTGGGGACGATGATCGCGTTGTAGTTGTCGGACGACACGGCATAGGGGAAGTTGCCGTTCGGCGCCTCGAGGGTGAACTGCACGGTCATCGGGTCGACGGCCTTCACCCCGCTCGGAACCAAGGAGCCGGCGAACACGGAAAGTGCGTTCGAGGCGTTCTTCGGATCGGACAGCTGCTGGAAGGTGTAGACGACGTCGTCGGCGGTCATCGGTTGGCCGTTGTGGAAGGTGACGTTCGGGCGCAGTTTGAACGTCCACACGCTCCCGTCCGTGTTCGGCAACCAGCTCAGCGCGAGCATCGGCTGAAGCATCAGCTTGAGGTTCGAGTCGAAGATCAGGAACTCGCCGGTCTGGTTGAGCATCGTCAGACCGCCCGCGTCGGAGACCGTCAGCGGGTTGACCGCGGCGGCCGGGGTCACCGACGCGATCCGCAGCGTCCCGCCCTTGGTCGCCGGCGCGCTCGACGTGCTCGAGGCTCCTGACGACGAGGTCCCGGAGGACGAAGAGCCACCGCAAGCCGCGACGATCGCGCCCAGCAACGGAGCCGACATGCCGATCACGGTGCCGCGCCGGATGAAGTCTCGCCGGCTCAGGTTTCCGGAGGCGAGCTCGTCGATGTAGTGATTCTCGAGCTCGGTGCGCCCGCTGCGAAGCCGGTCCAGCTCGCTGTCTCTGCGACTCATGGAGCCACCTTTCTGTTGGAATCGAGCCGGCGCCGTCCCCGGGACGTCGGGTCAGGTGCGCCTGTCGTTGTCGTTGCTAACTTACTTGATTGATTTTGTTGAAAAAGTTGTGAAGCCTGGAAAGCCCGGAACGCCTGGGAAGCGTGGGAAGGACTCGGGGTAGGCCCAATGGGCGCCCCATTCGCGCCATGCCACGACACGATCTCGCGCGCCGCCCGGAGCAGGTCCGGCAGCATCTCGCGCTTGCGGGTCGCGCTCATCCGCCCTGTCGGCACGCAGAACGTGATCGCGGCCGCGACCCGTCCGGGCGGACCCACCGGCGCGGCCAGGCAGTGCAGGCCGAGCGAGGTCTCGTCGACGTTCTCGGCATACCCGCGCCGGCGCGCCCGGCGAAGGATCCCGAACAGCTCGTCGAGCCCCGCGAGCCGCCGGCCGGTCGGTGTCGCGAGCTCGCAGCCGTCGTACAGGGCCGCGACCTCCTCCTCGGGAAGGTCCGCGAGCATCACGCGGCCGGACGCCGCTGCGAACGCCGGGAGCCGGTTGCCCACGGCGGTCACCAGACGGACCTGGTGTGTTGTCTCCTGCTTGGCGATGAACACACTCTCGCGCCCGTCGAGGACGGTAAGGCAGGTGGTCTCGTTGTGCCGTGCCACGAGGCGACGCGCGACGCCGTGAAATCCGGCGGCAAGTGGCGACTCCGGCGCCGAATGCGCGAGCCACGCGACGCGCGGGCCGAGCCCGATGTGGCCGGTGGCGGAGTCGCGCGTGACCCAGCCGCGCTCGAACATCATCGAGCACACGCGATGCAGCGTGCTCTTCGCGATCCCGGTCTGGCGGGCGAGCTGTGCCAGCGTCGACGGCCCCTCGCGGTCCAGCACATCGAGCACGTCGAGAACCGCCGAGATCCCGGGTGATCCTGGGCGGGGACCGGGTGCCCTCCGATAACCGACAGCGGCTTGCAACTCCCTCCTCTGTTGGTCCGCCGGTAGAACGGGCGTTCAACCGATGGACCAAATACGTTTCTTTCACACCGCTCCGGTGGTGTCAAGTTAACGGAGCTTTAGGAACCTGTGCCGATCCCTCTAGGGTGGGCGGCATGACCGCGATCGTGCTCGACCGTCACGACCAGCTCGACCTGGCCACGTACTGCCAGATCGCTGTGTCCGGCGAACCGGTCGCGATCGCGCCCGCGCTGTTGCGTGCGGTCGAGAACGGGCGGGGCGCGCTGACGGCCTATCTCGATTCGGGGGCAAGCGCCTACGGCGTCAGCACCGGGCTCGGCTACCTCGCCAACCGGCCCGTCGAGGCCGTCGATCAGGCCGCGTTTCAGCGGTCGATCCTGGCCGGCCGTGCCGCCGGCACCGGCCCCGGGCTATCCGAGCCCGTCATTCGCGGCGCGATGCTGCTGCGGCTGACCGGATTCCTCAGCGGCCACGCGGGCGTCACCCCAGGGCTGTGCCGGTTCATCGCCGAGCGGCTGAACGACAGCTGGTACCCGGTCGTACCCGCCGCCGTCAGCGGCGCCGCCGGCGAGATCGTCCCACTCGCTCATCTGTTCGGGACGTTCGTCGGCGATGGGTTGGTACGCGTCGACGGGCGGGCGGTTGGCGCCGGCGATGTCTTGGCCGGGCGCGGGATCGCGCCGTACGAACTCGGCGCCAAGGAGGGGATCGCGCTGATCAACGGCGCTCCGCTCGCGCCGGCGCTCGCCGTTCCGCTGGCGCTGCGAGCGCAGGCGCTGCTCGAGCACGCGACGCTCACGGGCGCGCTGACCATCGCCGTCACTGGCGCGTCCGCGCGGCCTTATGTACCGCGGGTCGGCGCGTTGAAGGGCGATCACGGCCAGGCGGTCGTGCATCGCCGTCTGAGCGAACTGCTGTCGGGCGGCGCGCTCCTTCAGCAGACGCGCCAGGCACCGGTCTCGCTGCGAGTGATCCCGCAGGTCCATGGCGCGGCCGCGGACATGCTCGGCCACCTGCGCGACCAGCTCGCACGCGAGTTGCGCGCAGTCACCGACAGCCCGGTGTTCCTGCCCGCCCAGGGCGACGAGTCCGCGGGCATGTACTCGACCGGCAACTTCCACGCTGCGTCGGTCACGCTGCTCCTGGACTCGGTCGCGGTCGCGTTCACCCACGTCCTGAACCTGCTCGAGAAGCGGCTTCACCGCCTGCTCGACAGCCGCTTCTCCGGCCTACCCGATCAACTCACCTCCGATCCAGGGCGTCAGTCCGGGGTCGTGATCCTCCACAAGCAGGTGATCGGGCTGGTCGCACAGGCGCGAACGCTCGCAGCGCCCGCCGGCATCCACGCTCTGGACGCCTCGACGGGTCAGGAGGACTTCCAGGCCCACACGATGCTGGCCGCACAGCAGCTCGACGGCGTCCTCGCCGCCCTCGAGCTCGCGCTCGCTCACGAGCTCGTCGCCTTGCGCCAGGCCCGGTTTATTGCCGGCGCGCCACTGCCGGCGCCGCTCGAGCGGGCGGTTTCCTTGGTGAGCGAGGTCGTGCCCCCGGTCGTCGAGGATCGCGCGCTCGCGGCCGACGTCGAGCGCGCCCGCGGACTGGTCGCGTCCGGCCGCCTCGTCCCGGACGCCCCGGCATGGTTCCCGCTGTACGGTGAATGACCGATGCTCCTGACCAACGCACGAGTGATCGACGGCACCGGGCGCGCTGCGATCGAGCGCGCGGCGGTGAGGGTGCAGGACGGGCGAATCGTCTCGGTTGACGCAGCGCTCGAGCCCGGTGCGCCCGTTTCCGAGGCGGCGTTTGATCTTCAGGGCCGCACGGTCATGCCGGGGCTGATCGACGCGCACGCCCATCTCTCGAGCGACGTGTTCCGGAGCCCCGGGTTCGGCCCGTCGCCGGCGCTCCACGGCGAGCTTCCGCGCGCCCGTGAGCTCGGCTACTTCATCCTCGCCAAGACGGCACGGGTCCTGCTGGCGGCGGGAGTGACCTCCGTCCGCGACGTCGGCAGCTATGACGACGAGGCGATCGCTTTGCGGGAGGCCGTGCGGCTCGGGATCGTCGAGGGTCCGCGCATCCTGTCGTGCGGGCGGATCCTCTCCGCCACTGCCCCCGGGGGCGCGATCTTCACGACGATGTATCGGGAGGCCGACGGCGCCGACGAGATGCGCAAGGCGGTGCGCGAGCAGCTGCGCCGCGGCGCCGACTACATCAAGCTGATGGCGACGGGCGCGCGCTCGGTCCTGGTCGAGGACCCCGAACCGGCGCAGATGACGCGCGACGAGTTGGCCGCGATCGTCGACGAGGCCCACCGGCTCGGTGTCCGCGTGGCCGCCCACGTCGAGGGGCTCGGGGGCGCTCGTCTCGCCGTCCGCGAGGGCGTCGACACGATCGAGCATGGCCTGTCGCTCCATCGCGAGCCTGTGCTGCTCGCCGAGATGGCCGAGCGCGGCATCGTGCTCGTGCCGACGCTGAGCACGTTCCACGACCTCGCCGAGCGCTTCACCGACGACTTCCCACCGGCGCTCGTCGAGCAGGCCAAGCGCCAGCGCGAGGAGGCGTACACGACGTTGATGGCCGCCCGGGCCGCGGGCGTCACGCTCGCGATGGGGCACGACAGCGGGCCGCCCGGCGAGAACGCAATCGAGCTGGCGCGCATGGTCTCCGGCGGACTGTCGGCACTCGAGGGGATCGCCGCCGCCACTCGCGGATCGGCTCTCGCGCTCGGCCTCTCGGATGTCGGCACGGTCACCGCCGGGGCGGTCGCCGACCTGCTCGTGGTCGACGGCGACCCGATCGCGGACGTCCGCGTGCTGTGCGACCCGGAGCGGATCTGGATGGTCGTTCAGGGCGGAGAGATCGTCGCCGGCCACCGCCACGCGCCCGCCCCCACCCCAGCATGACCGCCCTCACCGCCGCCCCCGAGTTCTCGCTGCCGTCGGTGGCGGGTGATCCGGTTCGCCTGGCCGACCTCCACGAGCGCGGCCCGGCGCTGCTGCTGTTCGTGTCCGAGGAGTGCCCGACGTGCGTGCTGACCCTGAAGCGCCTGGCGCCGCTCGCGTCCGAGCTGACTGCGGCCGGCGTGGGCGTGGCCGCGGTCTTCGAAGATCCGCTCGAAGTTGCCGCAAGAGTTGCCCGGCGCACGGGCTTCGCCGGCGTGGTCCTGTCCGAGCCGGCGCCGTACGACGTGTCGCGGGCGTACTCGCTCCAGAGCCTGCCCACGGCGGTGCTCGTCGATCGATCCGGACGCGAGACCGGGCGCGTGGTGGGATGGGACTCCGATGGCCTCGAGGAGTTGCTGTCGGTGTCGGTGACCGATGAGCCGCCGCTGCGCAAGCCGGGATGCGCGGCCAAGAACACCTACGACCCTGAGGCGCTCAGGCTGCTCGACGGCGCCGGCGACGACGAGCTCGAGGAGATGTTCGAGCGCGGCTGGACCGACGGGCTTCCCGTGATCCCGCCGACTTCCGACCGCGTGAACGCGATGCTGGGCCGCCGCGATCCGTCGGAGCTGCTCGGCGAGATGGCGCCGGCGATGGCTCGGGTGACTTTGGAGCGCGTCGCGGCGTGCGCCGTGCTCGCGGGATGCCGGCCCGAGTACTTCCGGGTGCTCGTCGCCGCCGTGGAGGCGGTTTTGGAACCGGCGTTCAACGTCGGCGGCCAGGCGGTGACCACCCAGCCCGCGGGACAGGTAGTGGTCGTCAACGGACCGGTGCGGGAGGCGATCGGGCTGAACGGCTCGGTCGGCGCGCTCGGCCCAGGCTGGCGGGCCAACATGACGATCGGGCGCGCCTTGCGCCTCGTCGTCAGCCTGACCGGGGGCGGGTTCCCGGGCCGTCTCGACCGCTCGACCCTCGGCAACCCGGGCAAGATCGGGCTGTGCTTCGCCGAGGACGAGGAGGTGAGCCCGTGGGAGCCACTCCACGTCGAGCGCGGTTTCTCCCGGTCCGTCGTCGATCGTCACGGTCATCGGCGCGGATGCGCCGTTGTCGATCTCCGACCACCGCAGCACCGGCCCCGAGGAGCTCGCGCGCGTGCTCGGCTGGGCGGCGGCGTCGACCTGGAGCCCGAACTGGTGGCCGCTCGGCGGGATGTCGCTGTTCGTGATCTGCCCCGAGCACGCGCACTCTTTTGCGCAGTGGGGCTGGAGCAAGCAGCGCGTTCGCGAGGAGATGTTCAACGCGGTCTCGCGGCCTGCGCGTGAATTGCGCTGGGGCGAGACGACGCCGTTTGTCGGTACGGCCGCGGACGACGAACCGATCCGCAAGTGGTCGACCCCCGACGACATCGTGATCGTCGTCGCCGGCGGTGAGGCCGGGCGCTACTCGGCGGTGTTCGGACCGTGCCTCGGGATGAATGCCGAAGCGATCTCAAAGGAGGTGCGATGGAGTATGTGAGCCCATTCGACGAGCGCCGGCGAGTAGCCGAGCCGCTCGCGCCCCGCCCGGAGACCCTGAGCGGGGCCCGGGTCGCGCTGCTCGACATCACCAAGCGGCGCGGCGATGAGTTCCTCGACCGGATCGAGGAGCTGCTCCACGCCCGGGGCGCCCAGACCTTCCGTGTCGTCAAGGAGATCTTCTCCAAGCCCGCCGGCCCCGAGATCGTCCGGCGGATCGCCGACCGCGGCGACCTCGCGGTCGAGGGCCTCGCCGATTGAGGGTCCTGCACGTCGTGCAGTGTGCGCGACATGGTTGAGCTCGAGCGACGCGGCGTCGCCACTGCCGCGGTCGCGACCGAGCCGTTCGTCGACGAGGCGCTCGAGCAGGCGCGCCTGCTCGGGATGCCCGACTACCGGATGATCTTCATCCCGCACCCGGTCCAGCTGCTCACTGCGGCGGAGTTGCGGGCGCTCGCGGATCAGGCGTTCGAGGAGATCGTGGTGCGCCTCACGAAGCCAGGCTCCCCTCGAGCGGACGGAGCTCGTCCGCGTAGCTGACCGACGCCCGGCGCATCACGCCGTCGTCGTCGATCGAGTACTGCCCGAGCCGCCACAGCGGCGGTGAGTAGGCGTGGATCGAGACCGCCTGAGCGTCCTCGCCCGCGAGCCGGTGGATGTGCTCGGGGCCGAACGAGAACGACCCCCCTTGCGTGACCACGCGGACCGCCGGCTCGCCACCGATCCGCGGATTCGATTCGCGCACCGCACCTCGGACCACGCGGACCGCGCCCGAGGAGATGTCGTGGTCGTGCCACCCCGTGTCGTCCTCTCGCGTCCAGCACAGCAGCCACACGTCGACGTACTCGTCCCGGTGCAGTTCGACGTAGTGCCGCTGCTCGCCTTGGAACACGACGTGCTCCCGCCACCGATCGGGCTCGTCCGCCAGCGCATCGACAAGCGCCTGTAACTCAGCGCGGTCGAGGTTACGCGGGGGAAGCAATGGCCACATCGTTGAACACCTCCTTGGGGTAAAGCAGACGCAACGCGTTCGCGGTGCGGATCGCATGCAGTGCCGCGGGCCCGAGATCGAGCACCGCGGGCTCCGAGTAGGGCCGGTCAGTTCCATTCACGACTACGTCGATGCCGAGCACCCGTACGACGGCGTCGACCGCCCGGGTGCCGTACGAGGAGATCTCGAGGAACACGTCCGGGTCGACCACGGAGCGGTCGCCGGAGCGGGCGGCGAACCGTTCGCTGTGGAGCGGCGCCAGTCCCGCCAGCATCGCGAAGCACACCCGCAGTCGAGGGTGGCGCGGCCGGCCGTGCACTCCGAACGCGAACCAGGACGCGTGCATCTGCTGGACGTAGGGGACCATCGCCGGCCACCACGCCGGGGCATCGTCTTGCGCCGCGGTCGCCGCGGTCGCCGCGGTCGCCGCGGGGCCCGGGTGGACCAACAGCGGGCGCCCGGTCTCCTCGAGTACCTCGAGCAGCGGACGCGCGTTGTCGTAACCGGCGCGGTCGATCAGCGCGGTCGCCGGCAACTGGAGGCCGACGAAGCCGCGCTCGAGCTCCTGGCCCAGCGCGCCGGGGTCCACGTCGGTCACACACGCCGCCGCCCACGCGCCGAACGGCTCGGGCAGGCCGAGCGCGCCCTCGTGGTAGGCGTCGAGCAGCTCTTCCGCCTCCTCGGGGGCGAGTGACTCGATCCCGAGCGGGCTCGACAACGACACGAGCGCGAGGTCGAGCCCGTCTTGTCGCACCTGTTCTGCGCGCTCGCCCGGATCATGCGCCCGCGGGTCGACCTCGTAGTCGGGCTCGCCGGCGAGCTCGAGCGTCCATCCGCGCATTCGCGGTGGCGCGCTGCGAGACCGGAGCGCCTCGATCAGCGACTCGGGCCACAGGTGCTGATGGACGTCGACGACTGCCGGCGGAGCGGGGGCGTCGCGATCCCCGGATTTACTGAACCGGTTCATTGAATCGATTCAGTGAAACGGTTAAGGAGAATTTTGTCAACCATCGTGCTGAGGCAAGGTATGCAGTCAGCGCGAACTCAGGTGCCAGAGGCGGCCGTCCAAGCCGTCTACGCTTGCGGCGTGAGCCCCGGGGCAAAGCGCGTCACGATTCGCGAGGTTGCCGACGCCGCAGGGGTCTCACCCGCCGCGGTTTCTTACGCACTGCGAGGGATCCAGGTCTCCGAGGAGACCCAGGAGCGGGTCCGCAAGGTCGCCGACGACCTCGGCTACGAGGCCAACCCGATCGCCCGCGCGCTGGCCAGCGGCCGCACCGGCATGGTCGGGATCCTCGGCCCCTCGCTCGAGGACCTGTGGCAGCAGCGGCTGGTCGCCGAGGCGGGCCGCGCGCTGCTGGCCCACGATCACTACGCACTGATCCTCGACGCCGGCGGCGATCCCGTCCGCCAGCGCGCGCTCGCCACCCAACTCCGCGACCAGAAGGTGGACGGGCTGATCCTCTCGCCGGTCGACCCCTCGGACGAGTTCTGGTCAGAACTCGCGGAATCGCTCGCGATCGTCTCGATCGGCGACGCCCTGCCCGGCCGCGGGGCCGCCGGCGAGGTGCTGTTCGACAACCGGTCCGGGGTGCGGTGCGCGCTCGAGCATCTGCACGCGCTCGGCCACCGGCGGATCGCCGTACTGCGCCCGCCCGGCTCGCCGACGAACGATCGCCCGGCCGAGGTGTACGTCGGCTCCGAGGCCGACCGGCTCGGACTTGACGTCAGCGTCGTCAGCACTCCATACGAGCTTCACGAGGCGACCGAAGTCGCCCGCACCGTGCTGACCGCCGAGCGCCGGCCGAGCGCCGCGTTCTGCTTCTCGGACTCGATCGCCTACGGCGTATACGCCGCCGCGCGCGAGCTCGAGCTGCGGATCCCGGACGACCTGTCGGTGATCGGCTACGACGACCACCCGGTGTCGATCCTGCTCGCGCCACCGCTGACCAGCTTCTCCTGGGACTCCGAGCGGCTGGTCGAGGTGGCGGTCGGCATGGTGCTCTCGGCGATCGACGGGCACCCGCGCCGGCGCCGGCGCGTGGTCATCGAGCCAGAACTGCGCGAGCGGGCCTCGACGGCGCGCCGCCGGGGCTGAACGGCTCCCCGCCGGCCACGCCCCCGCCACCGCGTCACCCGAAGAACGAGATCAGCTCCCGCGCCACCCCGACCGGGTCGTCGTACGCCATCAGGAACCCTGTCCCCGGCAGCGTCCGCAGCTGGCAGTTCGGCAGCAGGTCGAGCGCCTGGTAGGCGCCGATCAGCGGATGGACCGGGTCCTGGTCGGCCCACAGCAGCAGCACGGGAACGTCGATCCGCGGGTAGGCGTCGAGCAGCTCGCGCTGCGCCTCGGCCGGCCAGCGCCGCGCGAACTTCGCCCACGACCGGGCGCGGTTGCCGTTCCCGGCGACGTCGGCGAACGCGTGGCGAACGAGGTCGCGCGCGGCGGGGTTGCGCTGCGCCGACAGGCGCTCGCCGATCGAGGGCCGGAACACGAACGTGGCGCCGCGCGCGAGCGTGCGATCGAACACCGGTAGCGCCGCGGCCCGGCACACGACCCGCCACGCGGCGCGCTTGCCGGCGAACTCGTCGCGACGGTGCAGGCGGTTGGGCATCAGCGCCAGCCTCGCGGGGTGCAGACGGCCCGTGGTGACCGCCCTGAGCGCGAGCTCGGCGCCGAAGTCGTGGCCGGCGAGCAGCGGTCGCGGGCCCCCGACCTCGCGACAGAAGCCCGCAATCACATCGGCGAACCAGTCGGGCGTGTACGGATGGCGGGGACGATCCTCGGAATCTCCATGCAACGGGAGGTCTGGCAGCACCACGCGGAAACGGGAGGACAGCTCCTGCACAACGGGCTCCCACTCCCGATGAGAGAGCCCTAACGAATGCAGTAGGGCAAGTGCTGGACCGGTGCCCGTTTCGCGGTACGCTATCCGCGCACCATCGTGATGGTGATACAGCCTTAGTCGCATGTGCCTGGCAGGGTCACATCGTCGCAGCCGCAAGAATTCCGGCGTCACCGGCTGCTTGTCCTCGCGCTTTAGACCGAAGGTTGTGCAATTGCTGCACAACCCGCCGCAATGTTCGTAATTGCATCTGAAATGCAGGTATGGACCAAATGAGGAACAGCCCGCTCGGTTTGTCCACGTCGCAGGCCGCAAACGCGCTTGGGGTTTCCCTGGGCACGATTCGCCGCTGGGCCGACATGGGCTACCTCGAGTCGTACCGGACGCCCGGAGGGCAACGCCGGTTCAGCGTCGAGCAAATCGAGCAATTCCTGGAGACGCTCCAGCAGCGTCGTGCTGGTCAGAGCCAGCCGCAGGAACGCCTGGTCAGCTAATCGACTGACGTAGCGACCGCGTCGCGCGCCGGCCGGGCTGCACCGGCGTGGCGACAGCGGAACGCCACGCAAACATCCGCACCCCACCCGTGCAAGGCCGACCAGGGTCTAGTTGTCCCGACCCCCGATCGACCTGCGTAACATGACATTTCGGCCGCCCGAGGCCAGCCTCGTCATGGGACGCATGCCCCACATGCCTGACCTGACAAGGCCGGATGCGCACGGCTCGAATGTCAGGTCGTGCAGGTTCTGCAGGGTCACCCCGACCCGGGCCCCACACGAACCCGGGGCCCCGCCGCCTGGCGCCACCGGGCTCAGCCGGCCCGCGCCTGCTTGATCCGCCGCTCCATATCGAGCTCGGAGTCGAAATTCGCCGCGTCCGCGTGCCGGTAGTCCACGCCTTCGCCGCTCAGCAGCCCGGACAGCACCTCGACGTAGTCCGCGTCGAGCTGCGACCCGGCAACCCGCCGGAGCTCCCGCAGCGCCTCGAACGAGCTCATCCGCGTCCGGTAGGTGTCGGCGGCCGTCAGCGTGTCGTAAACCTCGGCCACCGCGATGATCTTGGCGATTGCGGGGATCTCCTCCCCGGGCAACCCTCGTGGATAGCCCCGGCCATCGATCCGCTCGTGGTGGGTGAGCACGATCTCGGCGATCGGCCCATACATGCCGAGGTCCTGGAGCATGTCCGCGCCGAGCTCAGGATGCTGCTGGATCGCCACCCAGTCCTCCTCCGTCAGCGTCCGGCCGCGCTCGGCGACGCGATCAGACAGCGCGAAGTTGCCGATGTCGTGCAGCAGGCCGGCGGTGTGAGCGAGCTCTTGGTCGTGCTCGCTCATGCCGACGGCCTCAGCCATGTCGCTGGCGAACCGCGCCACCGCGGCCGCGTGGCGCGCGGCGCGCCCATCGCGGGTGTCCAAAGCGCGCAACAACCCCGCGAGGACCCCCCAGGACAACGATACGTACTGCTCGGCGCGCTGGCGCGGAATCGTCGAGCAGATGCGCCATGTACGAGAACGCGAGCACCGCGGCGAGCGCGAACGCGATCCCGCCCAGGCCGAGCTCGACGTAGATCGCCGCCCCGGCGACCGTCAGCGCCACCGTGATCAGCGAGCTGGGCAGATAATCCAGGAGCGTCCGCGGGTTCCACGCCTGGGTGTAGCCGTCGTACGCGATGTAGAACGGGGCGATGATCACCCACGTCAGCGCGAGCATCGCCGGCGCGAGCGGGCCAGAACCAAGTAGAACGTCGTGGAGTGGTCGTGCGGCACTAGCGCGCGAACGAGAGTCCCCGCGAGCAACGCTGTGAGACCGGCCGCGAGCGCGTTGAACACGAAGGCCTGATACCTCGTCCGCCGTATCGCGCTCGCGATAACCTCAGTGATGACGGCCGCGACGAATCCCGAGGCGGGGCCCAGGAACGCTCCGGCCAGGATGTAGACGAGGAAAGATGCTGAGAACGTCGATCCGCTGGAACGCACATGAGCGACTCCGACCCCCGCAGCCACCGCAGCCACTGCGAGGACCGCCGACAGCCCGTTCAGCTGGTCGCTCGGTGCCACCAGCACCGCCCACACGACGCATCCGGCCAGGCAAGCGCATGCTACGCCCAGCGCAACGGCACGCCGAGCAGGCGACCGCAGACGACGGTCATCGCTCACGGACGCAAGGTAGCGCTTTGCAGCCAGGAACGCCAGTTTTGCGGCGTGCCCGCAGCCAATCGTTTCTGACCAGGCGGTCAGTTGCCGCGGAAAGCCATATGTTCCTCCCAAGTCCGCAGGCCGGCCATCGCTTTCCAAGCACGCACCCGAACCCCCAGAAACTGGAGGTTTAGGTGGCACTTCGGGCGAAAACTTGTGCAATTCTATGTCGGGGTGTTCACGAGGGCAATGCCTAGGGCGAAATAGCAACATCTACGTTCCTTTAACTGCGCATGCGCTATCTCAAAACGAGCGAAGCAGCAGCGCTCCTGAACGTCAGCCCGAATACGTTGCGGGCTTGGGAGCGTCGGTTTGGGTTCCCCAAACCGCAGCGATCGCCGGGTAAACACAGACTTTTCACGCACGGCGAGGTCGCGGCGCTCAGGGATGCCCTCCAGGAGGGCCTCTCGATCTCCTCGGCCATCTCCCGGGCCCGCGAGGGCCTGGCGGCCGACGCGAACTCGCTCGTAGGCGCGCTCGCCTCCTACGACCGGGAGCGGGCGGACAGCGCGATCGAGGCGGCGCTCGCGCTGCGGTCGGTGGAGCGCTCGGTCGAGGAGGTCCTGCTCCCGACGCTCGACGAGATCTCGCGCCGGTACTCGGTCGAGTCCGCCGCCTGGGCGTTCGCCGCTCACTGGGCCACCGACTGGCTCCGGCGCGCACTCCGGTTGACCCCGCCACCGGTGCGCCAGGTTTCGATCGTCGTCGGCGACGCCTCGCGCGACGAGCTCGACCGCGACGCCCCGTACATCCGGGCGCTCGAGCTGTTCTGCGTGCGCGCCGGGATCAAGGTCCTGAGCCTGTCCGCCCGCGGCGTGGCCGGAATCGGCGATGCCGCCAATGTGCACAGGCCGAACCTCGTCGTCGTCGCCGGCGGGCACCTCGACGACGACACGGTCGCCCGCTGGGCGTACGCGATCAGGCTCGCGGTCGGCGCGATGCCGCTCGCGATCTACCGCCGCGGCGCCGAGCGCCCCCGGGCCCGCAGCACCGGAACCACCGTCCTGCCGTCGGGCGCGGGCGACGCCCAGCGCACGCTGCTCGACGTGCTCGAGTCCGACCAGATCGCGACCACCCTGTCGGCTTCCGCCGCCGCCGCCGAGGCGCGCGCGCAGATCCGGGCTGCGCGGGGCATCCGCTAGGCACCCGCCGAGAACCACGATGCTCGACCGGACATCAGGCAACGGCCGTCCCGCCCTCCGGCTGGTCGCCCCGCCCGAGGCCGTCCCAACCGCTCCGAGCGTCCCCTTCTGCAGCCACTGCGGGACTCGCCCGTTCGCTCCGCGCGACGGCAACGCGATGTCGGGCGCGATGGCCAGCCCCGGCTCGCGCGTGTGCGGCTCATGCGGCCTGGGCCTGATCCTCGAGGCCGGCCGCGGACATCGCTCCGAACGCAGGCGACGCGTTCCTCGTGCTCGACCGGGCGCTCGCGGTCTGCGCAGTCTCGGCCGGCGCCGAGCGGATGCTCGCCACCAGCGAGCCCGACGCGGTCAACCGCCACATCACCCAGCTGCTGATGCCCGCCGACGCCGAGGAAGACGGCGGCGAGGGCCTGTCCGTCGCGGTCGCGTGGGCCGCGCGCGGCGACGGCCCGATCCGCACCACGGTCGTCCGGCCGGCGAACACGTTCGGAATCCGCCTCACCGCGCGCATCGCCGGCTGCGGCCCGCCGCGAGCGGCGCTGCTCGTGCTCGAATAACGCCCCCGCGCTCCACGCGCGCACCGGGGTCAGAACGCCGACAGCGTTATGAAAACCCCAGCGTACGATCATATTTTGCGCAAGATTGCACGGCTCCTTGCGGCACTTGCAGTGCGCGCGACGTACCTCGATAAATCAGTGTGATGAACGGAATCCGCACCAACGCCGCGGCGGTCATGCTCGGCGTCAGCCCCAACACCCTGCGCAGCTGGGAGCGCCGCTACGGGTTCCCGCGCCCCCGGCGAACCCCCGGCGGTCATCGGCAGTACGCGCTGATCGAGATCGAGTCGCTCCGGGCCACGCTCGCCGAGACCCACAACGTCTCCTCGGCGATCGCGCTGGCCCGGCAGCGCGGCGAGGGCCCCTCCTCCGGCTCGCGGCTGGCGGCCGCGTTCGCCACGTTCGACGAGGAGAAGGCGAACGGCCTGCTCGAGGAGAGCCTGGCGCTCCGCTCGGTCGAGCGGACGGTCGAGGAGGTGCTGCTCGAAGCCGTCGTCGCCCACGCCGACGAGGCTGCGGTCGGCAACACGCCCGAGTACGAGTTCGGGTGGCGCTTCGCCACCGGGTGGCTGTCCGCGCTCAAGCGGCTGGCACCGCCGGCGACGCGCGCCGCGGGCGTACTGGTGCTCGACGCGTCCGCGCCGCTCGAGCTCGACGCGCTGTACGCGCAGTCACTCGAGTTGATGCTCAGGCGCGCGGGCGTCCGCACCCTGTCGCTGTCGACCGCGATCACACCGGGCCGTCTCGCCCGGGCGTTGCCCGCGCTCGATCCGAGAGCGGTCGTGCTTGCCGGGCGCAGCATCACCCTCGACGCGCTCGGGCGGCTCGTGTACTCGGTTCGCTCCGTCGCGCATCACGCCGAGGTCTTCGATTTCCGCGGGGCGGTGCCCGACACCGGCGCGAGCACGGTCCGCCGGCTCGCTCACGCGCCCCTCGGGGCGCGCGACCAGCTGCTCGCGCGGCTCGAGGACGCGGGCCCGAGCCGGTCCTCGACGTCCGCGGGCGCGCTCCCCGCGATCACCGCCCGCTGAGCAAGATCCCCCAGGGGCCGCCCTCCGGACGCCGGCTTCCTAGAATCACGCGCCCATGCCCGTGGCGCACCGCCCAGTCGACCCCCGCGTCTCGTTTCCCGAGCTCGAAGAGCGCGTGCTCGAGCGCTGGCGCGAACGCGACGTGTTCGCCGAGTCGGTCAGGCGGCGGGCCGATGCCCCGCGCTGGGGCTTCTACGAGGGACCGCCGACCGCCAACGGTCCCCCCGGCATCCACCACGTCCTCTCTCGCGCGTTCAAGGACATCTTCCCGCGCTACCGCACGATGTGCGGGTTCTTCGTCGAGCGCAAGGGCGGGTGGGACTGTCACGGCCTCCCGGTGGAGCTGGCTCTGGAGGCCGAGCTCGGCTTCACCTCCAAGGACGACATCGAGCAGTTCGGGGTCGCGGAGTTCAACGCGCGCTGCCGCGAGAAGGTCCTCAGTCACGTCGAGGACTGGAACGCGATGACCGAGCGGATCGGATTCTGGATCGACCTCGACGACGCCTACAAGACGCTCGATCCCAAGTACGTCGAATCCGTCTGGTGGGCGCTCAAGACGATCCACGACCGGGGCCTGCTGTACGAGAAGCTCAAGGTCGTCCCGTACTGCCCGCGCGACCAGGTGACGTTGTCGAGTCACGAGCTCGGGCAGCCCGACGTCTACCGGGATGTGATCGACCCGTCCGTATACGTGAGCCTCCCGGTCACCACCGGCAACGAAGCCGCGCAGCGTGGCGATCAGCTGCTCGTGTGGACGACCACGCCGTGGACGCTGGTCTCGAACGCGGCGGTCGCGGTCGACCCGGACCTGACCTACGTCCGCGTGAAGCACGAGAACGACGTCTACATCGTCGCTGAGGCGCTCACAGAACGAGTCCTCGGCGAACGAGCGCGCGCGCACGTCCTCAACCGTTTCCCCGGCCGCGAGCTCGACGGCGTCGCCTACGAGCCCCCGTTCACGTTCATCCCCGGAAGCGACTACGGCCCGCGCGGCCACACGGTTCTGCTCGCCGACTTCGTCACCGCCAACGACGGCACCGGCCTCGTGCACACCGCGATCGCCTTCGGCGAGGACGACTTCCGCCTCGGCGAGCAATACGGCCTGAACGTGATCAACCCGGTGAGGCTCGACGGCACCTACGACGGGCGGATCGGGCCCTACGCCGGGCGAAACGTCAAGGAGGCCGATCCCGACCTGATCGAGGACCTCCGCTCGAGGGGCCGCCTGCTGAGGGCCGAGAGCATCGAGCACTCCTATCCGCACTGCTGGCGCTGCGGCACACCGTTGCTCTACTACGCCAAGCCGTCGTGGTACATCGCCACCAGCCAGGTCAAGGACCGGCTGCTGGCCGCCAACGAGACCGTGAACTGGGCGCCCGAGCACGTCAAGCACGGACGCTTCGGCAACTGGCTCGAGCACAACGTCGACTGGGCGCTGTCGCGGGAGCGGTACTGGGGAACGCCCCTCCCGGTGTGGCGCTGCCAGGCCGGGCACGCCCGCGCGATCGGATCGCTGGCCGAGCTCAACGATCTCGCCGGGACCGAGCTCACCGATCCTCATCGCCCGTTCGTGGACGAGGCCACGTTCGCGTGCCCGGAATGCGGGGACAGCATGCAGCGCGTGCCCGAGGTGATCGACGTGTGGTTCGACTCGGGCTCGATGCCGTTCGCCCAGTACCACTCGCCGCACGAGGGCACCGAGCAGTTCGAGGAGCACTTCCCGGCCGACTTCATCTGCGAGGCGCTCGACCAGACCCGCGGCTGGTTCTACTCGCTGATCGCGGTCTCAACGCTCCTGTTCGACCGTTCGTCATATCGCAACGTGGTCTGCCTCGGGCTGATCCTCGACGGAGACGGCCGCAAGATGTCGAAGTCGCTCGGCAACACGATCGCGCCGAACGAGGTCATCGATCGCTTCGGCGCCGACGCGCTGCGCTGGTACCTGTTCACCTCCAAGCAGCCGTGGGACGGGTACCGGCTGTCGCTCGACGCGATCGGCGAGGCACTCAGACAGTTCCTGCTCCAGCTGTGGAACACGTACAGCTTCTACGTCCTGTACGCGAACGCGAACGGAATCGACCGCACACCGCAGCCCGTCGCCGCCGACGCGACCGAGCTCGACCGCTGGGCGGTGTCGCGGCTCGAGGACACGATCGAGGTCGTACGCGATCGTTTGGACCACTTCGACGCCACCACCGCCGGCCGCGCGATCCAGACGTTCGTCGACGAGATCTCCAACTGGTACGTGCGTCGCTCGCGCCGGCGGTTCTGGGACGGCGATGAGACCGCGTTCGCGACGCTGCGCACGTGCCTGCTGGGGACCGCCAAGCTGCTGGCGCCGTTCTGCCCGTTCGTCGCCGACGAGATCTACGACAACCTCGACGGCACGGAGCCAAGCGTTCACTTGTGCGACTTCCCGAGCGCGGCCGTGCGCGATCTGGACCTCGAGCACGCGATGGCCGTCGCACGCGAGACCGTCCGCCTCGGGCTGGCGGCCCGCGCTCAGGCCAAGCTCGCGGTCCGCCGGCCGCTACGCGCGGCGGTCGTCGTCGCCACCGGATCAGAGCGCGAGGCGATCGAGCGGATGTCCGAGATCGTCCGCGAGGAGCTGAACGTCAGGGAGCTCCGGTTCGTGTCCGAGGCCGACGAGCTGGGCGAGGTCGAGCTCAAGCCGAACTACCGCACGCTCGGCCCGCGGTTCGGCAAGCACATGCCGCTGGCGGCGGCGGCAATCGCCGGGCTCGACGCGGCCCACGCCGCCGCAACCCTGCGCGACGGCGGCCACATCGCGATCTCGATCAACGGCCAGGATCACGAGCTCACGACCGACGATCTGCAAGTCTCGATGAAGCCGCTCGAGGGCTACCAGGTCGAGCGCGAGGGCTCGCACGCGGTCGCGCTCGAGCTCGAGATCGACGAGGAGCTGCAGGTCGAAGGCTGGGCCCGCGAGATCGTCCGCGCGGTTCAGCGGGCGCGCCAGGACGCCGGGCTCGAGGTGACCGATCGAATCCAGCTCACCCTTGACGGTGACGGCTCGCTTGTCGCGGCCGCCCGCGCCCACGAGACCTACATCGCCGGCGAGACGCTGGCGGTACAGGTCAGCTACGAGTCACTGGACGGCTCGGCTGCGCCCGTCAACATCGACGGGCGCGAACTGCGCATCGCTGTGGCGTTGGCCTCTTAGGCGAGTGCCGGCTCGAGCTCAGCCTCGAGCTTGCGCTTCGGATAGGCGCCGATCACGGTCTTCGCCGGCTGCCCGTTGCGGAACAGGATCAGCGTCGGGATCGACATCACGTTGAACTGGATCGCCGTGTTCTGATTCTCGTCGATGTTGAGCTTGACGACCTTCAGCTGATCGGCGCGCTCCTGCGCGATCTCCTCGACCACCGGCGCGACCATCCGACACGGTCCACACCATGGCGCCCAGAAGTCGACGAGGACGGGGACGTCGGACTCGATGACCTCGGCCTGGAAATTGTTGTCTGTGACTTCTGAGACGGTGCCTGCCATTGCGGCTCCTTGGTGTCTGTGCGGGGTTACTTCAGAAAGTATAGCGGGTTCTCGCCGCTAGCGGTCGACCGTGTTGCGAGGGCGGTCACTAGCCTACGAGGTAGCGATGTCGGACCCGACGAACACCGAGATCGCCGACGCTCTCGACGAGCTCGGCGACCTGTACGAGCTGGACGGCGCGGCCATCTACCGGACCGTCGCCTACCGCAACGCCTCCAAGGCGATCCGGGACGCGCCGGTGTCCGTGACCGCGCTCGCACGCGAGGGCCGCGCCACCGAGCTCGTCGGCGTTGGCGCGATCATCCAGGAGAAGATCATGGCCCTCGCCGACGAGGGCGAGATCCCGGCTTTGGTCAAGATGCGGGCGAAGTTCCCGCCGGGGCTGATCGCGATCACCCGCCTCCCCGGACTCGGACCCAAGCGTGCGCGGCGGCTGTACGACGAGCTCGGGATCGATTCGCTCGAGTCGCTGCGGACCGCCGCCGAGGAGCAGAAGATCCGCGCGCTCAAGGGATTCGGGCCCAAGGCTGAAGAGGCGATCCTCGCCAACCTGCGATTAGACGGTGCCGGCGAGCGGCCCGCCCGGATCGTGCTGAGCCGGGCGCTCGCCGTCGGCGAGCCGCTCGTCGCGGCGCTGCGAGAGCACCCGGCGGCGATCGACGTCGAACTGGCCGGGTCGGCCCGCCGGATGACCGACACGGTCAAGGACCTCGACGTGATCGCGACCGCCACCGACCCGCTCGCGCTGGCCCGCGCCGCCGCCGAGCTCGACCTGGTCGAGGAGGCCGGCACCGCGTCCGCAGCCGGCGTGCGGCTGCAAACGCACACTGGGGTCCGCGTCGATCTGAGGATCGTCGAGCCCGACCAGTTCGGAAACCTGCTCCAGCACCTGACCGGTTCCAAGCAGCACAACATGGCGCTCCGCGACGCGGCTGTCCGCAAGGGCCTGCACGTGTCCGAGTACGGGGTCCTCGACGACGCCACCGGCGAGACCCACCGCTGCGCCACCGAGCAGGAGGTGTACGCACTGCTCGGCCTGGAGTACATCGAGCCCGAGCTGCGCGAGAACCGGGGCGAGCTCGAGGCCGCCGCCGCGGGCACCCTCCCGAAGCTGATCGAGACCTCCGACCTGCGCGGCGACTTGCACTCTCACACGACCGCGTCCGACGGGACCGCCTCGATCGAGGAGATGGCGCTGGCTGCACGCGAGTACGGCTACGAATACCTGGCGATCACCGACCACTCGGCGAGCTTCGGGTTCGGCGACGAGGTCTCGCCGGACCGGCTGCGCGAGCAGATCGCCCGGATCCGCTCGGTTGACATCGACGGGATCGAGCTGCTCGCCGGCTCGGAGGTCAACATCCTCCCCGACGGGTCGCCCGACTACTCCGACGAGGTGCTCGCCGAGCTCGACTGGGTGATCGCGTCGGTCCACTCGTCGTTCCGGATGTCGGCCGATGCGATGACCGACCGGATCGTGCGCGCGATCGAGCATCCGCTGGTCGACGCGATCGGCCATCTGTCGGGCCGCAAGCTCGAGCGGCGCGCGCCCTACGCGTTCGATCTCGACCGCGTGATCGACGCCGCCGTCCGCACCGGCACGATGCTCGAGATCAACTCCAACCCCGACCGGCGCGATCTGCACGAGACGAGCGCACGCGCCGCCGCTGCCGCGGGCGTGCCGATCGTGATCAACTCCGACTCTCATCGCGTGGCCGGGTTCGAGGTCGCCCGCTACGGGATCGCGACCGCTCGGCGCGCGTGGCTGACCGCGGCCCAGGTCCTCAACACCGGTCCGTGGTCGGCGATCGAGGCAGTACGCCCGCGGAACCGCGAAGGGTTAGCCGCTACGCGACCGGCCGCCCGAGCGCGGCGCCGGTCGCGCGCCTGAGGGGGACTTCTTCCCGTACGTGGGCGCCGGCGGCTTGCGGTACGGGCCGCTCGGCTTCCTGCGGACGACACGTGCGTCCGCGCTCGGCCCGTCGAGCGGCAGCGGCTCGGTCTTCCCGCGCTTCTGGATCCACACGAACCACGCCAGTCCTGCGAGAAAGCCCAAGGTCGCGATCCAGAAGTTCAGGCGCATCCCGAGTATGTGCACGGAGTAGTCGATCCGGATCGTCTCCTCGAAGATCCGATAGCCGGAGTAGCCCGCGACGTACAGCGCGAACAGCCCGGGCGCCTTGATCTTGCGGTGGTTGCCGAGCCAGATCAGGCCGCCGGCCAGCAGCAGGTTCCAGATGATCTCGTACAGGAAGGAGGGCTGGAAGGTGGCGAAGTTCGTGTAGCCGGTCGGGCGGTGGTCGGGCGAGATTTTCAGCGCCCACGGGAGCGTCGAGGGCTTGCCGAACAGCTCCTGGTTGAAGTAGTTGCCGATCCGGCCGATCGACTGCGCCACCAGCAGCGCCGGCGCGACCGCATCCATGAACCGCAGGACGTCGGCGTGGGTCAGCCGCTTGCGCACGATGTACAGGCCCCCGATCACCCCGCCGATGATCCCGCCCCAGATCCCGAGACCGCCCTTCCAGATCGCGAAGATCCCCCAGAAGTTGTGCGGCTCGATCTGGCTCGGGGTGGTGATCAGGAAGTAGATCCGGCCGCCGATCAGCCCGGCCGGGAAGCCCCAGGCGGCGGCCTCGTAGGCGAGGTCCGGATCGCCGCCGACCTTCCGCCAGCGCCACCGCGTGACGAAGATCGCCGCTGCGACCGCGAACACGTACGCGAGCCCATAGGCATGGACGAACAGCGGCCCGAGGTAGAAGCCGTTGTGCGGGGGGCTGGGGATGAAGGACGGGGCGATCACGCGCGCGGGCGGGCGCGCCGGGAGTGGCCCGACGCCCCGTTCAACTCGAACAGGTTAGAGCGGAAGCCCGGCGTGCGGATCAGCCGGATCGGTTTGTACGGCGAGGTCTTCTCGACGTAGAAGCGCGCGCCGTCCCGCTCCTCGATCGCGGTCACGGCCGATGCCTGCCGGCGCCAGGCCAGCGACCAGATGATCCCGAAGCCGGTCGCCACTGCCGGCACCTGGGGCGCCAGGAACGCGAGCGCGCCGGCGCCGAGGGTCATGAACAGCAGCGGCCACAGCCGGTTGAGCACGGTGCGCGTGGGGTTGAGCTCGGGCAGAGTCGACTGCGTCCGCGCGCTCGCCAGCAGCGAGGCGATCGGCGAGGACGTCTCGGCCCGGCGTCCCAGCCAGAAGCCGATGACGCTGGCGATCACCCACCAGCCTGCCGAGAACGGCACGAGCCGGTCGTCGCTGGTGCCGGCCGCCGCCGCCACCGTGACCGCGGCCAGCGCGCTCGCGGCGCCGGCGCTGATCAGGACCGTGGTCTTCAGGAAGTCCGAGAACCGCACGCCGCCGCTCAGTCCGCGGCCAGGACCGCGAGGAGCTTGGCGACGCCTGCGGGACCGTCGACGACGACATCGGCTTCGGCGGTGATCTCGGACGGTCCGTCGTCCGAGCGCACGCCGACCCTGATCGCCTTGGAGATCTTGCCCTCCTCTGCGAGCGCGACGAGCGCGTGGAAAGCGTCGAGGTCTGTGACGTCGTCGCCGACATATAGCGCGACGTCGACGCCCGTGTCGGCCAGGAACGCCGAGATCCCCGCGCCCTTGTCGATCCGCACCGGCGGGCGGACCTCGAGCACCTTGCGCCCCCAGTGGGTGCGCAGGCCGGCCGCCTCGGCCTTGGTTGCGATCGAATCGATGGCCGCCCGGGCCGCCTCCTCGTCGGGTGCGCCGCGCCAGTGGAAGGCGACGATCACGCCCTTGTCCTCGATCCGCACCCGGCGCCGGCGTAGATCCGTGGTGTCGGCCTCTCTGGCGAACTCGTGGATCCGCTCGGTCCAGTCGAGGATGCCGGGATCGACCACCGGCTCGGTCCATCCGGCGCGCAGCACCTCGGCGCCGTGGGAGCCCAGATAGGAGATCGCGCCTATCGCCACCATCGCTCGTGCCTCGGACGCGCGGCGTCCGCTGACGCACGCCACCACGCTGTACCGGCGGGCGATCTGGGCCAGCAGCGAGCGGGTGCTCTCGGGGACGCGGGCATCGGCGGCGTGTTCGACGATTGGCGCGAGCGTGCCGTCGATGTCGAACAGGATCGCCGCGCGCGCTGGGTCTGCGCGAAGCGGCGCGAGCGCGTCGGAAAGGAGCGCTGACGTCACGGCTCTAGTATGCCCTCTCGGAGGTGTCCGCCGTGTCCAACGATCCCGTTCTGCTGCTACACGGCCAGCCGGGTGCCGCGGCGGACTGGGAGCGGCTGCGAGCGTCGATCGGCGACGGCGTGATGACGATCGCGATCGACCGCCCGGGCTGGGACGGACGCTCGGCGGTAACCGATCTCGGCGGCAACGCGAGCGCAGCGACCGCGGCTCTCGATCGGGCCGGGGTCGCGCGGGCGACCGTGGTCGGCCACAGCCTCGGGGCGGCGGTGGCGGCGTGGCTCGCGTGCACCGAGCCTGATCGCGTCGGGCGCCTGGTGCTGGTCGCGCCGGCAGCCAACGTGGCCTCGCTCACACGCTTGGACTACCTGCTCGCGAAGCCTGCGATCGGCTCGCTTGTCGGCGCGGTGGCGATGGCGAGTGGAGGCCTCGTGCTCGCGAGCGGTTCGCTCCGCCGGGCGATCGGCGAGGCGGTCGCGCTCGACGACCGCTACCTCCAAGCCGTCGGCCGGGGGCTCCGCGCGCCGTCGACGTGGCGGGCGTTCGCGTCCGAGCAACGGACGCTGATCCGCCAGCTCCCGGTGCTCGAGCACCGGCTCGGGCAGCTCTCGGTCCCGACCACGATCGTCGCTGGCACCTCCGATCGGGTGGTGCCGATCGGCGCCGCGCGGCGGCTGGCGAGGCAGGTCCGCGGGGCCGAGCTGGTCGAGATCGAGGCCGCCGGCCACCTGGTCCATCTTCGGCACGCCAGTGAGGTGGCGCGGGTGATCGCCTCTTAGACCGGGTCGGGCTGGGTCTCCGGCGTCCGCTCGGGCGCGGGGCTGGGCTCGGGCGCGCGTTCCGGCTCGGGTGCCTCATCCGGACCGGGATTTGGCGCGATCGGGTCAGCCGGCTCGTCTGGCATGGGCACGGTCGATGGTTCTTCGGGAGCGGCAGGGGTTCCGCGGTCGGGCACCGCCGGCGTGACCGGCGCACTCGGAACGGCCGGTGTCGGCGTCTCGGTGGGTTGGGGGACCTCGGCCATTGTGGATCGCGCAGCGGTCATTTCCATGCCCTACCCGGTACGGACACCGCGGAACATACGTGCCAATCCGCACAAGCTGTGGTCCACAGCCCCGACGCGCCCATGTAGGCTCGCCCTGGCGACTGAGCGCCGACCGAGCAACAGGAGGAGAGGGATGCCCAATCTGAGACGCGTGCCGGGAGTCGCGGCGAAGAAGCCGAAACGGGGCCGCGGGCGGCGGGCCCGTTCCCGGCAGCGCGGCAGCATCGGCGACTGGTTGCGGGTGATCAGGTTTGCGTTGATGGTGAAGCGCATCCGCAGCCGGCGGCAAAGCTCCTCTCCGTCGTTCGGTCAGATTGCGCTCGTGGTCGTCACCGCCGGCCTGGCGATCGTGATCATCCGCCGCGCGTCGCGACGGGCGGCGGCGGCCAAGCGCGCCCGCTCCGCGGACAGCCAGAACCAGGACCAGGCTCCGACTCCCGAGCCGCCGTCGGAGCCGACCACCCCCGTGGCCGAGGATCGGCTGACCGAGCGGATCCGCGCCGAGATGTTCGAGAACGAGCCCTAGCGCGGCGATGACCGGGGGTGTGCGGTTCATCCTGACCCGCGACCCGAGCGAGTTCGCTGCGCGCAGCGAGCACTTCCTCGCCGCGCGGATCGAATGCAACGTGCTCGCGACGGTGTTGCTGAACGTGCTCGACGGCGTCTACCCGGACTCCTCAGCGGTGTTCTGCTACGGCCTCGACGACCGCGACGAGGTCGTGTTCGCCGCGCTGCGCACGCCGCCGCATCCGCTGCTCGCGAGCCCGCTCGAGTTAAGCGGCGTCGAGCCGCTCGAGTCGGGCGCCGACGAGTTCGTCGGGTTGTGGCTGGACGCGGACCCGGAGGTTGGCGGGGTGACCAGCGTGCCCGAGACCGCGCAGGCGATCGCGACGGCATGGGAGCGCAGGACACACGGCGCCGCCCGCCGCACGCTGCGCGAGGCGGCGCACATCCTCGAGAAGGTCCAGGACCCGCCGCGGCCGGCCCGAGGCGAGCTGCGGCTCCCGAGCTCGTCCGAGCGCGCGTTGCTCGTCGATTGGATGCGGGAGTTCGTGGTCGAGGCCGGGCTGACCGGCGCCGCGCAGATCGAGGCGATGGTCGACGCTCGCCTGCGCCGGGACGGTCTGTTCGTGTGGGACGACGAGCTGCCGGTCTCGATGGTCGGGGTCACCCAGGAGGTGGCGGGCATCGTCCGGATCGGGCCGGTGTACACCCCGCCGGCGCAGCGCGGGCGCGGCTACGCCGGCAGCGCCGTGGCCGCCGCCAGCCGCCTGGCGCTCGCCCGGGGCGCGCGGCGCTGCATGCTCTACACGGACCTCGACAACCCGACGTCGAACAAGATCTACGCGGAGGTCGGCTACCGTCGGACGCTCGAGTGGGAGGAGATCGCGTTCGAGCCCGCCGGCGAGTGACGGTCAGGCGCCGGGCGGCGGCTGCCCGTCGAACACGCGCAGCGCGTCCTCGACCGCATCGGCAACTTCGCCGGGCCGCTCGGCACCGGCGAGCCGGAGCGAGTCGTGGACCGGGGAGGTCGGCGGGATCACGAGGATCAGCGACTGGCCGCGGGCCTGCAGGCTGGCGCGCATCCCGTAGATGACGTAGATCCCGGCGCTGTCCAGGTACTCGACTCCCGACAGGTCGAGCACCACGCCCTGGGCCTCGTTCGGCGTGGCGCGGATCACGATCGCCCCCACCTCCTCGGCGTTGGACATGTCGACCTCGCCGGTCACGTGCGCGATCAGCGCGCTCGGAACGAGCGTGATCTGAACGTCGGCGAGGCTCATCTCGATCCCAGGCGTCGTTTCATCACGACCTCCGTCCCCCCGGCGGTACGGTCGATCTGCACGTCATCCATCGCCGCCACGATAATCGACAACCCGCGTCCCCGGTTCTGGCCCCGCGGCGCCCGCCAGTGCCCGTTGTCGCGCACGGTCATCGTGATTTCTCCCTCCTGCGCCGTTCCGTGGAGCTCGAAGGTGGCTGGCGACGGCGAGTACGCATGCTCGATCGCGTTCGCGCACGCCTCGCTGACCGCAATCGTCATCTCGGCGACGTCCCCCTCGTCGGCGCCGCGCTCGGCCAGCCACCGCCGCAGAATCCGCCGCACTCTTGACAGGGCCCTCGGCTCGGCCGGGAGCGTCAGGTGTAGCTCCATAGGAACGGCGGTGCTCTGGAGCGCGACGATCGCTACGTCATCACGGAGCCCCTCTACGGGAACCAGGCCGGCGAGCGCGCGCGTGCAGACGTCCTCCGGGGAGGCCGCGCCGCGTACCGCGTCGGCCAGCGCCTCGATCCCGGCGGTCAGCGGAATGCCGCGCCGCTCCACCAGCCCGTCGGTGTACAGCATCAGCATGTCGCCGCTCCCAAGCGACCGCTCGTGCTCGGGGCAGCGGCCGTACGGGAACGCTCCCAGCGGTGGCGCCGGAGTCACCTCAAGCGGGCGCGCCTCGCCGCCAGAGATGACGAGCGGCGGTAGGTGGCCTGCGGTCGCGTACTGCAGGGTCGAGTTGTAGGTGTCGAACACCGCGTACGCCGCAGTCGCCATCGCCGCCTCGTTGAGCGAGTGCACGAACCGGTCGACGAGCTCGAGCGTGCGGCCGGGGCCGTGGCCCTCGATCGCGTACGACTGCAGGGCGGTGCGGAGGCGGCCCATCAGCGCCGCCGCCGCGATCCCGTGTCCGACCACGTCGCCGATCATCACACCGACCTTCCCGCGCGGCAGCTCGATCACGTCGTACCAGTCGCCGCCGACCTCCTCGCGCGCCGGGAGGTATCGGGCAGCGACGGCGACGCCGACGACGTCGGCGAGCCGCTTGGGCAACAGGCTGCGTTGGAGCAGCATCGATACGCCGTGCTCGCGCTCGAGCTCCCCGAGCAGCCGTGCGTGCTCGATCGCCGGAGCCGCCCTTGCCGCGGCCAGCTGCAGCACTGCAACGTCCCGCGGATCGAAGGTCCGCGGTGTGAGCGAGCCGACGTGGAGCACGCCAACCAGCCCGCCCTCGAAGATCAGTGGGACGCCGAGCAGCGACGCGATGCCCTTCTCGCGCAGGATCGGGTTCATCACGTCCGCGTGGTCGACGTCGGCGATGAAGATCGCCACGCGCTCGGCGGCGATCCGCCCGGCGAAGCCCCGGCCGAGCGGAATCCGCACGCCGCGCTCGACCTCCTCCTCGATGCCCTTGGCGGCGCGAGCGACGAGCTGATCGGAGTTGGCTTCGTACAGCAGGATCGCCACCGTGTCGACCGCGAGCGCCTCCTGAATGCGGATCAGCAGCGTGTCGAGCAGCGGCTCGAGCGCCAGCTCGGACAGCACGGGATCGCTGAAGCGGTACGAGCGCCGGAGCTCTTCGATCGGCTCGGCGGTCGGGTCCGCGGGCTCGAGCACGACCTGCCCCGCGCCCGGCCTTGGACGATGCTCTCTCTCGGCGTGGGCCTCGGCCACGCCGAAAGTGTGCCTCACCGGCCACCCCTCGCGACGCGCCCCACCCGGACGCGACCCGCTACAGCGTCACCGGCACGCCCGAGGGGAGCACTAGGACCGAGCCCCTGGCGGCGTTGAGCATCGTCCGAGTCGAGCCGCTCAGCGTGATCCGACGCGACGACGCGTTCGGCTGTGAGCCGACCACGATCAGGTCGATTTCCTGGCCGCCGAGCGGCACCACCTTCGCCCCGAGCTGGCCGGCGAGCGCGTCCGCGGTCTGCTGAGCCGCGCCGTCGCCGTCGGGAGCCGAGACCGCGATCGTCGCGATCCCGGCGTCCTCGCGGGTCCGCAGGCCAGCCGCCGCCACCGCGATCGCCACCGATGCGCCCTCGAGCAGTCCTTGCGCGCTCGTGCCCGGCTCGGCCCGCCCCGGCGGCGTGCGGTAGTCCGATCCGAACACGATCACCGACGCCTGCTCAGCCTCGGCCAGCTGCTCGAGACCCTCGCCGGTCGACCCGCTGAACACGACGTGCGTCGGGATCTCCGGATCGCCCAGCCACGCGACGCCCTGCTCGAGCCGGCGCTCGGCATCGTGCTGGGCCAGCTCCTCGCGGCGCGGGTCGAACTCCTGCGAGTGACGGATGTACGCGAGCGCCAGCGCCGCCCCGGTGCCCGCCAGCAGCCGGCCCAGTGCCAGCGCGTCGTCGTCGTTGGGCGTGCCGTCATAGGACACGATCAGGTCGGCGCTCACGGGTCCACATCCTGCGCGAGCGCGTTGCTCGCCGCATTGGCCATTGGGACAAGGATCGACGGCCGCGGGTGTCCAAATGCCCCACCGGCCCGGCTGGCCCGCCGACTAGTCGCGGCGACGGAAGCGGCTGAGGCCTGGGCGTCGGCGATACGTGCCGGTGCCGGTGCTCGTCGTAACTGGTTCCTCATCGCGTGTCGAGGCGACCGGCGCCTCGTCGCGAGCAGCGATCGGCTCGGTCCCGGCAAGCGTCTCCGGGTCCGCGGAGCGGACCCGGGTCGGCTCCTCGGCAGGCGCCACCTCGGGCTCGTCGCGGGCCGTGACGGGCTCGTCGCGCGCCGCAACGCGCTCCTCGTGCGCCGTCACAGGACCCTCGTGCTCGCGAGCCGTGACCGGGTCCTCGTGAGCGATGACAGGGTCCTCGCGGGCGGCAACCGGCTCCCCGTCAGCCGCCACCGCCCGGTCATCAGCCGTGTAGGCCGGCCGTTCGCCGGCGAGAACCGCCTCTTCCTCCTCGGCCGCGACAACCGCCTCCTCGACGACACGCGGTCGCGAGTAGTAGCGGCCCATCGCGAACGCCGCCAGTCCGACGATCAGAACCCCGAGCCCTTGGAAGTAGCCGAGCCACTCGATCGCCTGGCGCGTATATCCACCCATCGGCGCGCCGATCGGGTTGCCGGCGTGGTGCCACAACAGGCTCACGGTCGGGCCGATCGCGAACCAGGCGCCGGCGGCCACCGCCAGCCAGCCGCCGATCAGGCCGCCCGTCCGGCTCGAGCTGCGCAGGAGCATCAGACCGCCGATCACGGCGACGGCGCCGGGCAGGATGTTCAGCCACAGCCGCTCGGACGTGTAGTGCCACGTCTGGAAGCTGCCGAACGCATAGTGGAAGTACGGGCCGATGAACGGGACCAGCCCGCCCCAAATCCCGAGCAGGATCACGAGCAGGCCGCTCAGTGCTCCGGTCGTGCGGGGAAGGCGCGTTGCCTCGGTGCGACGGATGGGATGTGTGCCAGTGACGGTAGCCATGCCCATTGCCTACCCATGGCACGCTCGGGTGAACCTCCGGATGGCCGGGCGGCGCCCCTGGCCGTTTATGATCGGGTCATGCCCGATCGCCTCTATTTCACTGACTCCGACGAAGCCAACGAGTTGATCGCGTCGGACCCGATGGCGCTTCTGATCGGCTTCGCGCTCGACCAACAGGTGTCCGTGCAGAAGGCGTTCGCCGGACCGCTGGTGATTCGCGAACGCCTCGGAACGCTCGACGCGGCCGCCCTCGCCGGCGCCGACCTCGACCCGATCTTCCGCGAACGGCCGGCAATCCACCGCTTCCCCGGCTCGATGGCCCGCCGCGTCCAGGATCTGGCGGCGTACGTCCGCGACAACTACGACGGCGACGCCGGACGCGTTTGGACCGACGCCCCCGACTCCGCCGCGCTCCGCGCCAACCTCGCATCGCTGCCGGGATTCGGCGAGATGAAGGTCAAGGCCCTGGGAGCGGTGCTGGCCAAGCGGTTCGGCGTCGAGGCCGCGCGCGACCTCGTGCCGGCGCACCCGACGCTCGGCGACGTCGACTCTCCCCAGGCGCTGCTCGACTACCAGTCGGCCAAGCGCGCGCATAAGGCGGAGTGGCAGAAGATGAAAGCCGGCGCCTAGCGCCCACCCGATGGCGCGCCTCGTAGGCATCAACCACATCGCCCTCGAGGTCGGGGACGTCGACGACGCACTCGCCTGGTACGGGCGGTTCTTCGAGTTCGAGCTGCGCGGCCGGGCCGGTGCGAGGATGGCGTTCATCGACATGGGCGACCAGTTCATCGCGATCGCCGCCGGGCGCTCCCAGTCACCGGATGAGGCCAGGCACTTCGGGCTCGTCGTCGACGACAAGGAGGGCGTCCGCGCCGCGCTCCGAGACGGAGGCGTCGAAGTCCAGCGATCGGGATCGCTCGACTTCGACGACCCATGGGGGAACCACCTACAGGTCGTGGACTACCGCGACATCCAGTTCACCAAGACGCCCGAGGTGTTGCGCGCGATGAAGCTCGACGGCCTCGGCAAGTCGCAGTCCGCGCAGCGCGAGATCCGCGAGCGCGGGCTCGGCGGCTAGCGCCCGCTCCGCCCGCCGGCGTTACCCCTGCCAGGCGACGCTGAGATTGTCGCGACGGCCGAACCGCTCGAGGTGCGAGCCGATCACCCGTTCCATCCGCTCGTGGCTCTCGGCGTCCGCGGCGCTGACGTCCAGGGTCAGCGTTTGGACATTCGCCTGCAAGTCGCAGCGACCGAACTCGAACTGTATGTAACCGTTGTCCTCGCCGAACGACGCGTCGACCTTGTGTCCGAAGTGCTTGCACAGCTGGCGCATGTACGCCACCGGCTTTTCTGTCGCCACCTCGGCGCGTGAACTGATCTGTGCCCGTATCTCTGTCACTTGTCGTTGCTCCCCGCGCCGCGATCCCTGCCCGCGGCGCTGTCGATATTCGCTTCTGATTCGACCCGAAGGTTCGAGACCCCACGGTAGTCGGTCCGGCCACCGCCCCACCGATCACGCGGCCTCGCCGGCGGCCGCCACGGCCCGAGGCGAGAACACGAGGTTGACCGCGAGCGCGCTTACGCCGCAGGCCCCGATGACGATCGCCATCGGCAGCGCGTCCGCCGACCCGGCCACGCCGACCAGCGGGGCCACCAGCGCGCCCGTCCCGAACTGGCCCATGCCGAGCAGCGCCGAGGCGCTTCCGAGCGCGCCCTCCTGGTCGGCCAGCGCGGCGGCGGTGGCGTTCGGGAACACGATGCCGTTGAACGAGACGATCACGAACAGGAAGATCAAGAGCGGCGCAAGCCCGGCGTCGGCGATCGTCACGATCAGGACCCCGATCGAACCGAACGCAACGCCGAACACGCCGGCGCGGAGCAGCGCCGGCGCCCCGACGCGTCCGACAAGCTTGCGGCCCACCTGCGACATCGCGACCAGCCCGGCCGAGTTGATCGCGAACACCACGCTGAACATCTGAGGCGAGACGCCGAACACGTCCTCGAGCACGAACGACGCGCCGGCGATGTAGGCGAACAGCGCCGCGCAGGCGAGCGCGAACGACGTCGCCGGCGGCGTGAAGCTGCGGTCTGACAGCAGCCGGCGGAACGTTCGCAGCGTGACCCCGAGGCCGCCGCCGTGGCGCCTCTCGGGCGGGAGGGTCTCGGGCAGCCATACCAGCGTCGAGATCAGCAGCGGCACCCCGATCGCAGCGAGCAGGACGAAGATGCCCCGCCACGAGGTAATCGCCAACGCCTGCCCGCCGACCAGCGGCGCGAACACCGGCGCGACCCCGGTCACGGCCATCAGCAGCGCGAACACGCGCGCCGCGGCGTCGCCGCGATACAGGTCGCGGACGATCGCGCGCGCGATCACCACGCCGGCGCCGCCGAGCGTCCCCTGGATGAACCGCAGCACGATCAGCACCCCGATCGACGGCGCGACCGCGCACGCCAGCGACGCTGCGATGTACCCGACGAGCCCGGCCAGCAACGGCCGCCGCCGCCCGAGCGAGTCGCTGAGTGGACCGGTGAAGAGCTGGCCGGCGGCGATCCCGAGCATGCACCCGGTGAGCGTCAGCTGCCCGGCCGACGCCGACGCGCCGAGCTCACGCGTGAGCGACGGCAACCCCGGGAGATACATGTCCATCGACAGCGGTCCGAACGCCGACAGCGCCCCCAGGATCAGGATCAGGGTCCGCCGGCTCGGCAGCGAGTCAGCGCGCAGCGCGGTGGGCCCGGGGGCCGATATCATCGTATTGATTAGGGGTCATCGCGGTTGAGCTAGCGGTAGTGAGGCCATGGGCGAGATCGTCGGCGCGTTCGGAATTCCCCACAATCCCCACTTTCCCACTTGGGTGCAGGGCGGACATCCGCTGGCCGGGGAGATTGTGACCATGTACCGCCCGCTCGCGCTCGCGTTCGAGCGCATGCGGCCGGACACGCTTCTGTACATCACATCAGACCACTACAACATGTTCTCGGAGACGCTGCCGGTGTTCGCGATCGGAGTCGCCGACTCGGCGCGCGGCGCCGGCGACTACCCCGAGCCTGACCGCGAGCTTCCGATCAACGCTCAGCTCGCGCGGGAGATCTACGCGCACCTGGTCCGCGCCGAGTTCGACGTGGCCATGCTCGGAGAGCTCGAGTTCGACCACACCGTGATCGCGCCACTCAACTTCCTCATGCCCGGCCACAGCGTCCCGCTGATCCCGGTGTACATCAACGCCTTCTTGCGACCGCTGCCGTCCGCGGATCAATGCCAGGCGCTCGGTCGGGCGATCCGGGCCGCGGTCGAGTCCTCGCCGGCCGCCGGGCGGGTGGCCGTTGCCGGCAGCGGCAGCTTCTCGCTCGAGATCGGCGGACCCCCGATCGGCGATGACTCGCACACCAGCGTGTCTGACCCGAGCTGGCTCGACCGAGTGCTCGAACTGCTGCGAGACGCCGCGTTCGACGACCTCGTCAACGAAGCGACCGACGAGCGGCTCTGGCGCGCCGGCAACGCCGGCGGCGAGGTGCTCGACTGGATCGCGATGCTGGGAACGTTCGATCCCCAGCCGCCGGACTACCTCGACGTGCAGCGCCCGTTCGGGCACGCGTTCGCGAGCTGGGGCCTCGACGTGAGCCCCGACGAGCTTCGCGAGCTCGCCGACGCCAGCGTTCAGTCGGCGTCCTCGACGTCCTGATCGTCGTGAGTGACGTCGGCAGCGGTGACCTCGCGGGTTTCCGAGCTGCCCGGGTTGTTCAGGCGCTCGGCGGTCTCCTCGGTCCGCGTGTCGGGGTCAGGCGTCTCGAGCTGCGTGGGATCGTCGACGCGCGCGGCCGTGCCGCCATTCTCGGATACCGCGGTGGCGTAGGACTTGTTGTCGGTCCGCATCTCCTGGTCGCCGGCGTCGATCCCGTAGTAGTCGCGTAGCGTCCGATCGCACTCGGCCGAGATCCCGTCGCCGTCATCAACCGACGGCGACTCGCCGATCCGCTTCTTGCTGTAGGGAACCTTGAGCTGGCCACCCTCGTCCTTGAGCCGCGCGAGCGGGACGACCACGGTCCGCCTGCCGATGAGCCCGGTTGTCATCGCAACCGCCACCCACATCGGGTAGCCGTCATCCATCGCGTAGATCGCCTGCACCTTGCCGACCGGATTGTCCGTCTGGTCGGTGAGCTTCCTTCCGGGCAGCGCGCTGACGTCGTCGATCGGCGCGGTCATCTCTCTCCCTCCGTCGTTGCCGTCGCGGAGTGGCCTACCCCGTCCGCCGTTGACGCATTCCTGCGCCGTCAGTGCGCGGTCAGTCGCGCGCGACGCGCGTGACCGACATCCGGTCGCGATGAGTCGTCGGCAGGTGGGCATCGATCGCGGCGTCGAGCCGCGGACCCTCGCCGGCGTCGATCGCCTCGACCAGCTCGCGGTGCACGGCAACCAGCGCCGGGCCGTCGAAACCGGAGAACTCGGCTTGGTCGATGCTCATCTCGAGGAAGTCGATCAGCGCCAGGTACATGCTCTGCAGCGGCCCGTTGCGGCACAGCTCGGCGATCCGGCGGTGCAACGCCCAGTTGCACTTGAAGAACGCGGCTGGGTCATCGACCGCGGCCTGCATTCCCTTGACGATCCGGTTGAGGTCCCGGATGTCGCTAACGCGGTGGTAGCGGGCGGCATGGCTCTCGATCAGGGGCTCGAGTGCGTCGCGCACCTCGAGGCACTCCTCGTAGCTCGTGCTCCCGCTCTTGAAGCCGAGCACGAGGTGGCTCATAGCGATCCGTGCCGCCGGCCGCGCAACGAACACGCCGCCCCCGGGTCCGGGGCGGGCTTCGATCAGCCCGCGCATCTCGAGCAGGCGGACCGCCTCGTTCACGGTCGCGACCGCAACCCCGAACCGCCGGCGCAGGTCGTCCTTGGTGCCGAGGCGCTCGCCCGGCTCCCGCTCGTCCATGATCTCGCGCTCGAGCTCGCGCGCGACGAGCTCGGCCCGCGACACGCGCGCACTGAGCAGGGTCTCGGCGCCGGCCATCATCGACAGCGATGATAATCCCCGATCCTGGCCGTCCCGACATGCCTCCAAGCGCACGACCGCTTGACTACAAGTGAGTCTCTACGTCGTGACGATGCAGAATCTCATCGTGTGTACAGGTGTGGCGTGGTAGGCGCGCACGACCTCGTCGGCTGACTCGTACCGCCGATCTTCGAGATGCCGGACAGGCACCTCGAGCTCGAACCGCGACTCCGAGAACGGATACGGATCGACCGCCACGACGCCTGGTTCGTTGACCCGCAACTCGAGCCCCACGTACGGCCCGCCGGGGGCAACCGGGACGTCCGGAATCGACCGCGGTCCGATCGGCTGCTCGACCCGAGCGAGCGTGCTCGGCACCGGCGCTGGCTCCGCGTCGCTCGCGTGCGGCACCGAGAGGTCGATGAGGCCGAGCGCCAGCGACATCAGGTCGAACGCCTGGAGCAACTCGTACGCGTACCACGTCTGCCGCTCGAACTCGCTGCGAAGTCCGCGCCCGCCCCACGCCTCGCGCAGCGCGCCGACCCGGCGGTGGTCCTGCTCGGCCACCACCTCGACCGCGAGCGGGTGCCGCACCGGCTCGCCACCGTGCAGCCCCCAGCGCGTGTGATACAGCCCGCCCCAGTGCATGCTGACGAGCGCGCCGGCATGCGCGTCGCGGGCGTAGACGCTGTCGACGCCGCGCCCGTACGGCGGTACGGTCACCTCGAGCGGCAGCTCGAGGAAGTGGGCGGGGCGACCCTCGTCGGAGTTGAACGACGGACGGCCGTCGAGCTCGTACCAGCCGTCGTCGTGGTGCGCCGCCGCGATCAGCAGCGCGTCACGGTGTGCCGGCGGCTCGAACCGATCGTTTCCCCAGCGCCGGCAGAGCTCCCCGGCGACGTGTCCGTGGTCGGGGTGGGTGACCAGGCACAGGCCTTCCCTTGGACGGCGGGTTACCAGCATCTGACGCCTACTTCGGCGGGAGACTGCGGGCGTAGTTCACGCCCACGGCGACCCATCGCTCGAGGTCGGCGTCGCTCTCGAGGCCTTCGGACTCGACCCGCAACCATCCGCTCATGACGTTGCCGCGCATCTCGAACGGCCCCGCGTGGGGCTCGCGCAGGAGCGTCGCCGTCTCCTCGGGCTCGCAATGCAGGAGCATGCCGCCCTGTCCGCTGGCGCTGACCGACATGTGGCCGCCGATCAGGAACGCGAGGCCGCCGAACATCTTCTTCTCGACGACGTCGTGATTCCTCGCAAGCAGCGCGCGGATGCGATCGGCAAGATCCTGGTCGTAGGCCACACGCGGATTATTGCGACTCGGAGGTGAGCGATGGCCAAGGGACGATGCCTGTGCGGCGCGGTTCGGTACGAGGTCACCGGGCCGCTCCGCGACGTACTGATCTGCCACTGCGTCGAGTGCCGGCGCTGGCACGGCCACTTCTCCGCCAGCACGGCCGCGCGCCGCGAGGACCTCGTGCTCCTGGAGGACCGGGGCCTACGTTGGATCCAGAGCCCTGACAGCGACGCCGGCGCCCGCCGCGGGTTTTGCGCCGAGTGCGGCTCGAGTCTGTTCTGGGACCCCCCGAGCCGGCCGACGGTCAGCATCGCCGCCGGGACCCTCGACGGCGACACCGGCCTCCGCGTGATCGCCCACTGGTACGTGTCCCAGGCCGGCGACTACTACGACCTGCCAGACGACGGGCTCCCTCGTCACGAGTTGAGCGCCGAAGCGACCGGCTGACTCAGTCCGGGCGAGCCTGGCCGCTGTACTCCTCGTTGGGCAGCATGTTCGTCGCCATCGCCATGCGGTTGGTCAGGTTGTACATCGCGCTGATCTCCGCCACGTCCCACGCCTCCTCGAGCGTGAGCCCGACGTCGAGCAGGGTCTGCAGGTCACCCCTCGTCACCTCGCGGGGCCGGAGCGTCAGCTTCTCGGCGTAAGCGCAGATCGCGGTCTGGCGCGGATCGAGCCCGGCCCGTCGCCAGTCGTAGGAGATCCGCTCACCGAGCACGGGGTCGCCGAGTTGGTCGCGGAGCGCGGCGCCGTGGGCGACCAGGCAGTAGAGACAGCCGTTGGCCGAGCTGACCACGACCGCGATCATCTCTCGGTCAGCCGCGCTCAAATTTTCACTTGGCTCGTGGAGTTGGCGGAAGTGGGCGAACCACGTGCTCAGCCGCTCGGGCCGGAACGCGTAGACGCGAAACACGTTCGGGACGAACCCGATGCGCTCGCGCGCCTTGGCGAACAGCCCTTGAAGACCGGACGGCAGGTCGGCCTCGTCGGGGACTGGAAACCAGGACCCGGTGTTGTTGTCCTCAGCAGCGGGCGTCATGTAGGAGCGGGTCATTGTCCCGCCTCGGGGCACCGGCCGCGTCGTCGAGGTCTCCGCCGGACCGGGCTTGCGTCGGCGCCCCGCTTGGCTCATGGTTTGCACGCCTGCTGAGCGAAACTTAGGAGTCAACGTGATCGTCGACTGTGCGCTTTACCGGGATGGGCAGCGTCAGAACGAGGCCCCGATGGCGCTGGAGCAAGCCGCCGAGCTCTGCTTGAAGGATCAGGGGTTCGTGTGGCTCGGACTGTTCGAGCCTGACGAAGACGAGCTGAACGAGGTGCAGGACAGATTCGGCCTGCACGATCTGGCGGTCGAGGACGCTCAGAACTTCCACCTGCGCCCGAAGATCGAGCGCTACGAGGAGGGCAGCGTTCTGTTCGTGGTGCTGCGCACCGCCCGTTACGTCGAGGACCGCGAGATGGTGGACGTCGGCGAGGTCTCGGTGTTCCTCTCGCGTCGGTTCGTGATCACCGTCCGCCAGGGCGAGGCGAGCAACCTCCACGGCGCGCGAAAACGGCTCGAGGAGCGGCCCGAACTGCTCAAGGAGGGCTCGGCGGCGGTCCTGTGGGCGATCCTCGACACGATCGTCGATGACTACGCACCGGTGATCGAGGGCCTCGAGAAGGACGTCGAGGAGGTCGAGAAGACCGTGTTCAGCGGAGCGGCCGCGCCCACCGAGCGGATCTACCTCCTGCGCCGCGAGGCCACCGATTTCTACCGCGCCGTCCATCCGCTGCTGGCGCCACTCGAGGCGCTCGAGCGCGGCACGTACATCGAGGTGAGCGAGGAGCTGTCTCAGTTCTTCCGGGACGTCAACGACCATCTCAAGCTCGTCAACGAGGAAGTGTTCGCGCTACGTGACGTGCTCGCCACGATCCTGCAGGCGAACATGGCGGTGATCTCAAATCAGCAGAACGAGATCAGCGTCCGCCAGAACGAGACGATGAAGGCGCTGACGGTCGTCGCCACGATCTTCCTGCCGCTGACATTCATCACCGGCTTCTTCGGGATGAACTTCAGCTGGTTGGTCAACGACATCAACTCGTTCTGGATATTCCTGGTGTACGGCGTCGGCAGCCTCGTGCTGTCGGCGGTCGCGATCTACTACTGGTTCCGCCGCAGCGGCGACATATAGGTTCGGCTTCACCCGAGCTTGATACCGGCGACGTGCAGCACGAGCACCATCGCGAACGCCTCGCCTTGCTCGAGTAGATCGCGCAGGCGCTCGAGCCATGCCGTCGTCTGCGACGAGCTGAGCAAGCCGGCGCGAGCCGCATCGTCGGCCAAGCCGTCCAGGTGCGTGAAGGCGAAGAAGTGCTCGGGCTCGCACACCGTGTGGTCGCCGGTCACCGACCGCACGTCCGACAGGCCGGCCTGCTCGAACATCACCGCCAGCCGGTACCCGACCCAGCCGGCCTGCTCGGTGCCGGTCGCCATCAACCCCAGGATCGAATCGGTGACGCCCTGGTCGAGGCTCGGAGCCACGAGACCCCACCGCGACTCGGTCACGACCACTCGCCCGCCCGGGCGTGTGACGCGGACCATTTCCCCGAGCGCCGCCTCGGGCGAGGCGAGATGCTGGAGCGTCCGGTCGGCGCGGCAAGCATCGAACTCGCCGGCGTCGAACGGCAGCGCACCCGCATCGCCCTGGACCAGGTCCACCCCACCAGCCATGTCCACACCCCGCGCGTGCGCCGCGCGGAGCAAGGCGGCGCTGCGGTCGAGCCCGACCACACGCCCGCCGGCTCCGACGACCCGAGCCAGGCTCCCGAGCTCCGGGCCGTTCCCGCACCCGACGTCGAGCACGGCGCCACCCGCGCCCAGCTCGAGCAGCTCGAGCGAGCGCTGCTTCTCGGCCGCGAGGAACGGAACCGCGGCGATCCCGTCGAGCTGGCCGGCCAGCGAGTCCGGATCCGCGGCGGCGTCGACGTCGCGGTAGGACCGCCATCGGCTCGGCGGGTCGGCCGGGCGCTCGTAGACGTCGTACCGGAATCGGACCTTCATCCCCGCTCGCTCGTAGACCCTCAGCGCCCGAGGATTGTCGGAGTCGACGCCCAGCTGCGCTTCCCGGAGGCCGGCTGCCGCGAACGCGGTGAACGCGTCGACGAGCAGCGCGGTCCCGACGCCGCGGCCCTGATGGTCGGGATCGACGGCGAGGACGTCGACATAGCCGATGGCTTCCGGCAGCTCTCGACGAGCGAGCAGGAAGCCGATGATTCGGCCGTCGCCGGTTTCGGCGACCCGGCTCAGACGGGCGTCGAAGTCGTGGGCTTCGAGATGCTCCTCGCGGAACTCGCGCAGGGACTCCGCGACGTAGCCGGGGTTGCCGGCGAAGCTGACCGCGTCGACCGCGTGCAGCCGCGCGGTGTCGCCATCGACGTCGACAGGCCGAAGCCGCACTCCGTCAGACGCAGAACGCGCAACCGCACAGACGCGCTCGAGCGAGCAACCCATCCCCCAGTAGCTGCGCGCCACCTCGTAACCGGCGCGACCGAGCAGCTCCCGAGCTCCCCCGTTGCCGGCGGCGATCCACTGACGGTGCCGCGCGTGGCCGTGCGCCAACTCGCGCCGCTCCGCCCACTCGAGCAGGCGCGTGCCGATCCCCCGCCCCTCATGGTCCGGATCGACGGCCGCGAGTACACCGGGTGGCCGGACGACGGCGTAGCCGACGATGCCGCCGTCGGCCGACTCGACGACCCGCGCGTCAGCGGCGAGGTCGAGGTCGCTCGCGCGCCATTCGTCGAGCAGATCCTCGGCCTTGTGATGGCGGACGCCGAGGTCGGTCATCTCGCGCGCGATCAGCACCGCGGAGACCGCCGGCGCGTCGTCGGGGACAGGTGCCCGCAACCGCAACCGCATCGAGCGGCATGTCTAGCACGCGGTCGGAGTGATGGAGCCCGGGCCGCAGCGTTCGGCCCGGGCTCGGCGCCATCAGGTGCTCAGAAGGTGGAGCCCCGCGAGGAGCTTCGAGCGGCCCTTCTTGTCGGTGTTTTGTGCGGCGGTCACCTGGGAGGACGGGACCGGACCGCCGTGGGCGGCCTGGACGTCGGCGCGCAGCGAGCCGTACGCCTTCGCGATCAGGGTGAGCCCCTTCACGATGTCGTTCTTCGCCTTCTTGCCCCGGCCCGACGATGCGTGCTCGTGGGAAAGCTTCGACTTCAGCATGTGCAGGTCCCCCACCTCGTGGTTGAGGGCGTGCACGAGCGGCTTGACCTTGCCCTTGGGGTAGCCGTTCAGACCCTTGCGAACCGCGTTCTCGTCCTTGACGATCTTCGGGGCGAAGCTGTTGAGCGTCTGGCGAAGCGTGTTATCGCTCGCCTGCGCGACAGCGATTGGGCCTCCGAGAATCGCACAGAGTGCTACCCCCGACAGCACCGAGAAACGACGAACTGCACGTGGCACTTGACTCCTCCTGTGATGGCGCGCTTGCAATGGTCCGAATACCCTGCCGTGTTGGTCGTAACCGCTCATAACAAACCAAGTTGCGCTGAAAATGTGTGAATCACTGAAGATCAGGGACGCCGCGGTGACAGAGGGTACGACGCTCGAGGCGCTCCAGCGCCGCTCGTCGGACATATGGGAGGACTACCGGGAGCAACTGGCGGCGAACCCGGACGCGATCGCGGTGCCGCAGGCATTTATCGACAACGGGTGGGTGCGGGTCGCGGTCAGAGCCGGCGGGGCGCCGGTCGGGTTTTCGGTGGTGATCCCGTCGAGCGGTGAAGCGCACGAGCTCGACGGGCTGTTCGTGGAGCCCGCCGAGCTCCGGCAAGGGGTGGGGCGAGCGCTCGTCGAGGACGCGGTCGGCCGGGCCAGGTCGGCCGGCGCGAGAAGTCTGGACGTGACGGCGGGCCCGGCCCAGCCGTTCTATGAGCGGCTCGGATTCAGGGTCACCGGTGGGGCGGAGACACGGTTCGGCCCGGCCGTCCGCATGAGCCGAGAGCTCGGCGGCTGAGCGCCCGGGCCGCGCGATCGCGCGGGTCCGTGTGCATAGCGCGCCACACCCTCGCCGGACGCCGGGGGTTTGGCGGTCCAGGCTCCTCTAGGGTGCGTAGCGCGCCACGACCCCGTGCGCGGGAGACGGATGGCGTGTCATGCACACACGCCGCCCGCTCGATCGCGACCCCGCCGGCCAACCCGTGCGCCCGACGCCGGCAAACCGCTGGCCGCCCGCTCGATCGCGACCCCGCCGGCCAACCTGTGCGCCCCACGCCGGCAAACCCTGGCCGCCCGCTCGATCGCGACCCCGCCGGCCAACCCGTGCGCCCCACGCCGGCAAACCCTGGCCGCCCGCTCGATGGCGAACGCGCCGGCCAACCCGGGCCGAACCGAAATCCCCCTAAATGATCCCCGGCGCCGGCCCGAGCTCAGCGCCAGTTCCCGCCTGACCCCGATCACGCCGCCGCGTGCCCCGGTCATCCCGACGTCGGTTGCCGGCCCCGCCTGCTCAGGACCCCGAGCCCGAGGTGAACCGGGGCGGAGCCGAGCGGTAGCTCGGAGGCGTCGCCGATAGCCGGATCGGGTTACGGGTCAGTTCCACCGTCGTGCCGTCCTCACGCTCGATGCTCACGACCGGCTCGAGTCCGAGGCTGCGCGCTAGCTCGAACGCCGCGCCGATGTCGTTCACGACACCGGCGGGGACGCGCGCCGGTGTGAGCAGCTCCGCCCATTCGCCGGCGGCCCGCGTCGCGAGCCTCTCCTCGAGCGCTGCCCGCATCGCCTCGCGATTGGCGACGCGCGCGTTGTTTGTCTCAAACCGGGGGTCCTGCGCCAGCTCGGGGGCGCCGAGCACCTCGCACAAAGCGCCGAACTGGCGATCGTTGCCCACCGCCACGACCAGCTCGTCGTCGGCGCACCGCAGCGACTCATACGGCGCCACGCTCGGATGCTCGTTCCCCATTCGCTCCGGGACCACGCCCGCGACGGTGTAGGCCGACGCCTGGTTGACGAGGCCCGCGAGCAGCGACGACAGCAGGTCGACCTCGACCTGCTGGCCCTCGCCGCTGCGCCCGCGGTACTCGAGCGCGGCGAGGATCCCCACCGTCGAGAACAGGCCGGCGAGCACGTCGACCAGCGCAACTCCGACCTTCTGGGGCCCGCCGTCGCGCGGCCCGGTGATGCTCATCAGCCCTCCGAGCGCCTGGACCAGGAGGTCATAGCCGGGGAGCGCGGCCCCCTTGCCGGCGCCGAAGCCCGTGATCGAGCAGTAGATCAGGCCGGGGTTCACCGTCCGCAGCGACTCGTAGTCGAGCCCGAACCGCTCCGTGACCCCGGGGCGGAAGTTCTCAACCAGGACGTCCGCCTCGCCGGCCAATTCCCGGGCCTGCGCCAGATCGGCGGCATCGGTGAGGTCGAGCACCAGGCTCTGCTTGTTGCGGTTGACCGCCTGGAAGTAGGTCGCGTCGCCGGCCGCGTCGTGCGGCGGCCCCCACTGGCGGGTGTCGTCGCCGGCCGGCGGCTCGACCTTCGTGACCACTGCCCCCAGGTCGGCCAGCATCATCGTCGCGAGCGGACCGGCGAGCACCCGGGAGAAGTCCAGCACCTTGATTTCACCGAGCGCCGAGGGCATCAGGCCGTACCGGCGCTGACGGCCTCGAGGCCGGCGATCAGCACGTCGAGACCGAACTCGAACCGCTCGTCCCCGTCCGGACCCGTCATATCGTCGGCGATCGAGGCCAGCACGGGGAAGCGATCGGCGGGAAGCCTCCGGTAGAAGGCATGGACGTCCTCGAAGTACCGCTCGACGTCCTCGGGGGTCATCCGGCCGTGCTCCATCAGCCCCGTCTCGAACGCGTCCGCCGACACGTACAGGGTCAGCTGGTCGACGCCGAGCGCGATCGCGCGATCGGACAGGCCCCCCGCTCGCAGGATGGCGACGAGTGTCTCGGCGGCGGCAAGCGTCTTCGGACTCGTGGGGATACGTCCAAGCCCGGCGAGCGCGGCGTCGCGGTGGGCGATCAGGATCGCTCGCAGGTCTCGCGCCATCTGGCGCACCTGGTCGCGCCAGATCCGCGGGTCGGGCTCCGGGAGCGGCACCTGGCCGACGAGCTCGTCGAATACCAGCTCGAGCAGCTCGTCCTTACCGCTCACGTGCGCATAGAGCGAAGCCGCGCCGGTCCCTAACCGATCCGCGACGCGGCGCATCGAGAGCCCGACCACGCCGGCCTCGTCGAGGACCTCGATCGCCGCGGCCACGATCGCCCCCACGGTCAGGGCGGTCCGGCGCGTTGGGCGTTTGCTGGGCCTCGGGAAGCGCGGTGGCGCCGGCATTGCGGCGCTGGCGGCCCCGGCCGCCTCCGTCGGCGATAGGCCTGCCGGCTCGGGGGCGGCGGACGGACGGGATTTCGGACTGCCTCTTGACGCGCTCACGCGCATAGCGTATAACACCGTTCGTTGAACGAACACTGTTCGGAACGTTATTCGCCAAAGGAGGTGCTTGAGATGTCAACCCGGGTCAGCAATCCACGCAAGTGGGCGATCCTCGCGCTCGTGCTCGCCGCGGAGTGCATGGATCTGCTCGACAGCACGATCGTCAACGTGGCCGCCCCCACGATCCGCACCGACCTCCACAGCAGCACCTCGGGCCTGCAGTGGGTGATCGGCGGCTACGCCCTCGCGTTCGCGGTCGGGTTGATCACCGGCGGCAGGTTGGGCGACATCTACGGCCGCAAGCGCCTGTTCGTGGTCGGCGCGATCGGATTCGTGCTCGCGTCGATGGCCTGCGCGTTCGCGGTCTCGCCGGAGATGCTGATCGCCTGCCGGCTCGCTCAGGGCGGCGCCGCGGCGCTGCTGATTCCCGCAGGGGTTCGGGATCGTCCGCGATGCGTTCGCGCCCGCGGAGCAGGCGTCGGCGTTCGCGATCTTCGGCCCCGTGATCGGCCTGTCGGCGGTGCTCGGGCCGATCATCGGCGGCGCGCTCGTAGACGCCAACCTGTTCGGAAGCGGCTGGCGGCTGATCTTCTTCGTCAACCTGCCGCTCGGCCTGATCGCCGCGATCGGCGCGGCCCGGCTGATTCCCGAGTCCCGCGCGGCGGACAGGCCGCGGCTGGACCTGGTCGGCACCGGTCTCGCCGCGACCGGCATGGGGCTGCTCATCTACCCCCTGATCCAGGGCCGCGAGGCGGGCTGGCCGGCGTGGACGTATCTGATGATCGCGGCAAGCGCGCTCTCGTTCGCAGCGCTCGTGGCGTGGACCAAGCGGGTCCGCAGCCGCGGTGGTGACCCGCTGGTCGAAGCGAGCATCTTCAGCCATCGCTCCTACACCGCCGGCATCTCGATGATCGTCGTGTTCTTCGCCGGGATGCTCGGCACGATGCTGGTCCTCACACTGTTCATGCAGTTCGGCATGCACTTCTCGGCGATCCACGCCGGCCTGTCGCTCGCGCCGTTCGCCGCCGGCGCGGCGGTGGGCGCCGCGCTGGCCGCCGCGGTGCTCGCTCCCCGGCTCGGGCGCGCCACCCTCCAGATCGCCGCGGTGCCCGCCGCCGCCGGCGTCTGGTGGCTGCGGCAGGTGATCCTGGCCCACGGCCTGGACACGACCTCGCTCGCGATCGTGGGACCTGAGCTCCTGCTTGGAATCGGGTTCGGGATGATCGTCTCGCCGCTGTTCGACTTCATCCTCGCGTCGGTCGCCGACAACGAGGTCGGCTCCGCCTCGGGCGTGCTCAATGCGATGCAGCAGCTCGCCGGGGCGATCGGCGTCGCGGGCATCGGCACGATCTTCTTCAGCACCCTGGGGCACGACGGATTCGTGACCGCGATGAGCCATTGCCTGCTGGTCGAGCTGGCGACGATCCCGCTGCTGCTCGTGCTCACGATGGCGCTGCCGGCGCGCGCGCGCGAACACGAGCTGGCCTCGGCGCCCGCCGATGTGGAGCGGACCGGGATCGCCGGCGCGGAGCCGGTCGGCGCCGCCGAGATGATGTGACGCCGCCGTCCAACGGATAGGGTGCGCGCCATGAAGCAGCGGGCGTGCCGGTTACCGCAATCGCGGCGGGGTCTCTGGCGGCGACGGCGGGCGTCAACGCTGGTGCTCACGACGGTCGTGGCACTGGTCGCATCGGGCGGCGGACAGGCGGCCGGGGATCGTGCGATCCCCGGCGGCGGTCTCGCGCACACGGACGTCGTCACGATCTCCTCGACGCCAGTCGGCAACGCGGTCCCCGGAGCATTCGTCGGCCTCTCGCTCGAGTACGGGGTCGTGTCCAGCGCCGAGCGCCCCGGTCGGAACGGCGTGGACCAGGTGCTCGCGCAGCTGATCCGGAACTTGTCGCCGGGCCATGCGGCGCTGGTGCGAATCGGGGGTGAGAGCGCCGACAAGAGTTGGTGGCCCGTTCCCGGCATCCGCAAGCCGCGTGGGATCGACCTCGCCCTGACGCCGGCGTGGCTCGTGGACGCCCGGGAGCTCGCGCAGTCCGCAGGCGCCCGCCTGATCCTCGGCATCAACCTCGAGACCGACAACACCACGATCGCGGCGACCGAGGCGCGCCACCTCCTCGATGGGATCGGGCGGCGGCACATCGAAGCCTTGGAGATCGGGAACGAACCCGAGTTGTACTCGGGGATCCCCTGGTACGTCACACCCGATGGCCAGAAGGGATTTGGGCGGCCGCCGAGTTACAACCTCGCCGATTACATGAAGGAGTTCACGAAGATCGCCGGCGCGCTCCCACCAGTCCCGCTGGCGGGGCCCTCGACCGGCGCCGACTCGTGGATTGCGGGCCTCGGCCAGCTGATCAAGGCAAACCCGAGGCTGCGCCTCGCGACGTTTCACTCCTACGCGCTCGATCCGCAGGGCTCGGCGTTCCGAGGCCACGACTGCTCCACGGCCATCGGTGAGCTGGCTCACCCCTCCGTCCCCGCGCTGCTTGCCTCCTACGCCTCACAGAGCGAGGTGACGGAGGCACTGCCGTACGTCGCCGTCGCTCACAGCCACGGCATCCCCTTTCGCATCGATGAGATGAACGCGATCACGTGCGCTGGGGCCGCCGGCGTGAGTGACACGGCAGCGTCGGCCCTGTGGGTGCTGAACCAGCTGTTCCAATTGGCGCGCGCCGGCATCGACGGCGTGAACATCCACACCTGGAGAGGCTCGGCCGGCAAGTTGTTCGACCTGCACTTCGAGCACGGACGCTGGGTGGGGACGATCGAGCCCGAGTACTACGGCATGCTGATGTTCGTCCAAGCCGCTCCTCCCGGCTCACGGCTTCTGTCGACCGGGCGCGCGAATAGCGGACCGCTGCGCTCGTGGGCGGTGCTCGCTCCGGATCACAGCGTTCGCGTCGTGCTGATCAACGACAGCCTCAAGCACACGCGCTGGGTGCTCGTGAAGCCGCCGCACGCGGGTAGGCATGCGGTGCTCGAGCGACTCGAGGCGCCGAGCGCGTACGCCCGCAGTGGAATCACGCTCGGCGGCCAGAGCTTTGGTACCCAGACCGCCACCGGCCGGCTCACCGGGGCCCGCAGCATCACCCGGCTGCGCCCGTCAGCCGGCGGCTACACGGTGCGGGTGCCGGCGGCCAGCGCCGTGATGCTCACGATCCGCTGAGCACCATCGGGGCTTCAGTCACTTGCGCCTGGGCGGCGCCTTCGCGAGGTAGCTCTGGCCGCGGTGCAGCACGATCGTCTTATGGCGGGCGAAGTCGGTCACGCTGACACTATCGGTGACGTCATGCGTGAGCGTGCCGTCGCAACGGTCCGCGATCGTCCAGCTCGTGCCGCGTACGGTCGCCGCGCTGTAGCGCCCGCTCGTCCGGAACTTCCCGTGCGCGCTGGCGTGGAGCAGTTGCAGGACCTTGCTGTTGACCGCGGCAGTCGAGGCGTCGGCGGCCTTGCCCTTCGCCCTGCAGATGGCGTACGTCGGCGCGCCGTTGAACGCGCTCTCGACCAGCGAGAGGGTGACGAGCCCCTTGCTTGCGCCTCTGCTCGCCTGAGTCATCTTGAAGATCGCTCCGCGGAACGTGCCGTTCTGGGTCTTGCCCTTGTTGCCGGTGGCGGTCACGAGCTTCAGCGAGCCGTGCAGTGAGTTGATCTCGGACCCGACCGGAATTTGCGTCGCCGCGGTCAGCCGGACAAATCCGGGGCCGGCGGCGGCCGCGGCGCCGACGGGCCCACGGCCGGCCACGTCGAGCGATTTGCCCCGCGGGGGCTTTACGAACACGACGCCCGAGACGGGCGTGGCGTTCGCCGTCTTGCCGAGGACCGGCGCCGTCAGACCCGTGGGCGGCGGGGGCGCCGCGCCAAACAGGAACGCGTTGCCGGCGCCGTCCACCGCGGCGCAGAACGACGACGACGGGCACGACACGCTCGGATGCTCAACCGCACTCTCGAGGTTCTGCGGTGCACTCCACGAGCTACCGTTGAACATCACCACGTTCTCCCGGCCGTCGATCGCGACGCAGAACGAGGACGTCGGACACGACACCGCGGTGAACTCGCCGCCGTCGATCTTGGCGTTGACGGTGTCGATCGCGGTGCCCGGGCTCCAGCTGCTCCCGTTGTAGGTATATGCATTACCGGCGTTGTCGACGGTCATGCAAAACGACGTCGACGGGCACGAGACCGCCTGCAGGTTGACGCCCGCGATGATCGTCTGCGGCGCGGTCCACGTCGTCCCGCCGGTGGTGGACGTCTCGAACGTTCCGTTCTGGCCGACGGCAACGCAAAACGACGCCGACGGGCACGCCATCCCGCCGATGTCTTCCGAATTGGACACCTTATTCACCGATATCGGCGCGGACCACGTACTCCCGTTGTAAGTGAACCCGCTGCCGCCGTTGTCACCGGCCACGCAGAACGACGCCGAGGTGCACGCGACGGTCGTGAGGGCGCCTCGGTCGATCGCGACGGGCGCGCTCCAGGTGCTGCCGTTGAACGTGAGCGCGTTCCCGCCCTGGTCGACCGCGGCGCAGAACGACGCCGACGGACACGAAACCGAGGTGAGCGTGCGGCCACTCGGATCGATGTTCGTCGGCGCTCCCCATGAGCTGCCGTTGAACGTCTGCCCCCAGCCTCCGGCGCCGACCGCGGCGCAGAACGTCGCCGTGGGGCACGAGACGTTCTGGGGCGGGTTTGAGTTGTCGATCGGAGTCGGGCCGGACCACCCGTTGGCCGCAAACCCCCCCGCCGGCAGGGCCAGCGCGCCCGCCGTCACCACCGTGGCAACCACCGCCCGCATGAACCCACGACGAGCTGCCGCGCCTAAGAACGCGTTCATGTCGACTCCCCCATCCCTCACGGTATTTCCACGGCCCGCCGGCCCATCGATCCGTGGACTGTTTTTCTGACCGTACCCCAGTCAGTGCCGGACAATCAACTAGGAGCGTTCTTAAGAAGATCTCACCAAGACCCCGTACCTTGCCCATAGCACGATGAGCGGCCCTCAGCACCTTTGGTCCGGCGATTGGGAGCTGGAGTCCTCGGCCCGGCGCGACGAGCTTGCCGCCGGGCGCAATGGCGCACGGCCGCCCGCCGAACCCGAGCCTGAGCCCGAGCGCCTGGCTCCGCCTCCGCGCCGCCCGCGGAGGCCGACGCTGCTCCACCGGCTCCGGACCGCGCTTGTCGCCCGCCGGCGCGGGCTTCGCGTCGTCGGACTGGTCGCGGTCCTGATCCTGCTCGGCGCGGGCGCGGCCTACGCGGTGACCTCGGCGCTCGGCGGGAGCTCGAGCACGAACTCGCCAGTGGCCGCGAGCGGATCGCAGGCGTGGCTCGGCATCGACGTGTCGACCTCCGCGTCCGGCGGCGTGATGGTGACCAACGTCATCCCCGGAAGCCCCGCATATTGGGCGGGCATGGAGGCCGGCGACGTGATCATTCAGGTCAACGGCAAGCCGGTGTACAAGCCGGCCGACGTGATCTCGGCCGTCGCCGGCAAGCACCCCGGCGACCAGATCCAGATCCGGTTCCAGGGGAGCGGGACGGTGTACACGAAGCACGTCGCGCTGGTGTCCCGGCCCGCCGGTTACCCATGAGCTTTCTCCACCCCGCGGTCCTGATCGCGCTGCTCGCGATCCCGTTGCTGATCTGGTGGTACGTGGGCCAGCAGCGCCGGCGCGGCAAGGCGGCGTCGGCGTTCGTGGTCCCCGCGCTCAGTGCGTCGGTGGCGCCGAGCCGCCCACGGTGGCGCCGCCATGTCCCGATGCTCGTGTTCGCGCTCGCGCTCGCGGTCCTGATCGTCGCCGCGGCCCGCCCGCAGCGCACGCTCGCGGTTCCGATCAACACGGCCTCGATCATGCTCGCCAACGACACGAGCGGCTCGATGGCGGCGACCGACGTATCGCCGTCGCGCCTCGCCGCCGCCGAGAAGGCCGCCAGCGACTTCCTGGCCAAGGTCCCGAGCTCGGTGCGCGTTGGCCTGCTCCAGTTCAACACGACCGTGTCGCTGCTGCAGTCGCCGACCACCGACCACGATGCGGTGCGCTCGGCGCTTGCGCAACTGCGCGTGACCGGCGGCACCGCGATCGGCGATGCCATCCGGACCGCACTGCACACGCTCCAGAGCGTTCCGCGACAGGGCGGCAAGCGACCGCCCGGCGCCATCCTCCTGATTTCTGACGGCGCCTCCGACGTGGGCTCGGATCCGATCACCGCCGCGCAACAGGCGGCGACGGCGCACATTCCGATCTACACGGTCGAGCTCGGGACGGCGAACGGAACGGTCAAGGAGAAACGCGGCAACCGGACGGTGACGGTGCCCGTGCCACCGAACCCGGCCCAGCTCGCCGAGATTGCCCGCGTCTCGCACGGGCAGGCGTTCACCGCCACCGACGCGAAGGGGCTCGACACGATTTACAAGCGACTCGGCGCCGAGCTTGGGCACAAGAAGGTCAAGCACGAGGAGACCGCGACCTTCGCGGGCGGCGGGCTCGTGCTGTTACTGCTCGGCAGTGTCGCGTCGCTCGCGTGGTTCGGACGGCTTATCTAGATCGTGGCTATCAAGGAGAACAGATGACTGACATCGACAATGCGGCCGAGCAGCGCCGCGAAGCGCGCGCCGCGTTGGGGGAGGCTCTTCACGAGATCAAGCGCGTGATCGTCGGACAGGACGCGATGCTGGAGAGGCTGCTCGTCAGCCTGCTCTCCGGCGGGCACGTGCTGCTCGAAGGCGTGCCCGGGCTGGCCAAGACCCTGACCGTCAAGACGCTGGCGTCCGTGCTCGGCGGCTCGTACAGCCGGATCCAGTTCACGCCCGACCTGGTCCCGGCCGATCTCGTGGGCACGCGCGTCTATCGACCGGACACCGCCGCGTTCGAGACCGAGCTCGGCCCGGTGTTCTGCAACTTCCTGCTGGCCGACGAGATCAACCGCGCGCCGTCCAAGGTGCAGTCGGCGCTGCTCGAGGTCATGCAGGAGCAACAGGTGACGATCGGCGGCACGACGTACGAGGTTCCGCTGCCGTTCATCGTGATGGCGACGCAGAACCCGATCGAGTCCGAGGGCACCTACCCGTTGCCCGAGGCGCAGGTCGATCGCTTCCTGATGAAGATCGTGGTCGACTACCCGAGCACGGGCGAGGAAGCGGCGGTCGTAGGCCGCAGCCTCCGCCCCCCGGCGGACGTCGAGGAGCGCCTCGCGCTCGTCGATCTGCGGCGGTACGCGACCGCGGCCGGAACCGTGCTGGTCGACCGCGAGACGATTGGGTACGCGGTGGCGCTCGCGGACGCAACGCGTCATCCCGAGGCGTACGGACTCAAGGAGATCGCCCCGATGATCGAGTTCGGCGCCAGCCCGCGCGGGCCGATCGGCCTCGTCCAGGCGGCACGCGTGCTCGCGCTGCTCCGCGGCCGCGGCCACGTCGTGCCCGACGACGTGCGCGATCTCGCCGCCGACGTGCTCCGCCACCGGATCGTGCTGTCCTACGACGCTCTCAGTGACGGCGTGACCGCCGACCAGTTGCTCGAGCGCGTGCTGACCGCGGTGCCGGAGCCGGGCGTCGAGGACCTGATGCGCGAGGCGCCGACGGTAGTCCGGGCGCGATGACCGAAACGCTGCTCGAGCCGCCCGCGGCCCGCCAGGGTCCGGGGCCGCTGCCGCAGCCGCTGATCGAGGCGCTCGACCTCGCGATCAGCCGCCTCGTGGTGCGGATGCTGCCCGGCGACCGGCGGGCCGCCGGCGTCGGCGTCGGCACCGAGCTCGCGCAGTTACGTCCGTACGAGATCGGCGATGACGTCCGCCACATCGACCCCGCGGCGACCGCCCGCACCGGGCAGGCTCACGTCCGCCTCCACGTCCCCGAGCGCGCGCTCACGACCTGGATCGTGCTCGACGTCTCGCCGTCGATGGCGTTCGGCACCGAGCGCCGGCTGAAGGCGGACGTCGCGGAGGGGGTCGCGCTCGTATTCGGGCGCCTGGGCGTGCGGCGAGCCGGCAGCGTCGGCGTCGTCGCCTTCGGCGCGTCGGCGCCCCGCGTGCTCCCGCCCCGCGGCGCGCGGCCCGGGATCGTCGCGCTGCGACGGCTGCTCGCCGAGGGCGTCGCGCCCGACGGCCAGCACCACGGCGACGGCCTCGCGGACGCGCTCCAGCGAGTGGGGCGGATGGCGCGTCAGCCCGGGCTCGTGGTGGTGATCAGCGACTTCCGCGATCAGGACGGCTGGGAGCGCCCGCTGGCGTCGCTGCGCTTCCACCATTCGGTGCTCGCGGTCGAGATCGCCGATCCGCGCGAGTCGACGCTCCCGGCGGTCGGGCACCTGGCACTGGTCGATCCCGAGACCGGCGACCGCATCTACGTCGACACCTCGAGGCGCCGCGTGCGCGAGCGGTTCGCCGAGCTCGAGCGAAAGCGCCGTGAGGAGTTCGCGCGCGAGCTGCGCCGCCTGCGGGTCGACCACGTCGCGCTCAACACCGACGACGACTGGCTGCTGGCGCTCGGCCGCCACCTCCGATGAGCTTTGCCTCGCCACTGTGGCTGGGAGCGCTCGTGGTCATCCCGATCGCGATCGCGGCGTCGGTGGCCGCGCGCCGGCGGGCCCGGCGCTACGCGGTCCGGTTCCCGGCGGTGTCGACGCTCCGGCTTGCGGCCGCCGGCGGCAGCTCGTGGATGCGTCACCTCCCGGCGGCGTTCGCGCTGGCCGCGATCGCGACGCTTGCGCTGGCGCTCGCCAGGCCGCGCGTGAGCTACAGCGCGCCGGTCGATCAGGCGTCGGTGATGCTCGTCACCGACCACTCTGGCTCGATGGCCGCGACGGACGTCCAGCCGACCCGGCTGGCGGCCGCCGAGAAGGCCGCCAACACGTTCATCGACCAACTTCCGGGCAACGTGCTCGTCGGTGCGGTCGCCTTCTCGGACGCACCCGACGCGGCGCAGCCGCCCGTCGCCAACCACGATGCCGCGCGCGCGCTCATCAACGCGCAGACCGCCAACGGCGCAACCGCGACCGGCGACGCGCTGCAGCTGGCGCTCCAGCTTCTTCGCGGCGCGGACAAGAAGCACCCGCCGTCGGCGATCGTGCTCCTCTCCGACGGCGCCGCCAACGCCGGCATCGACGTGACCACGGTCGCGCGCGAGGCCGCGCAGGACAAGATCCCGATCGACACCGTGGCGCTGGGCACGCCGAACGGCGTTCTCCCAAGCCCCGACCCGTTCCAACCCGCCCAGCCCGTCCCGCCCGATCCCCAGCTCATGCAGGAGATCGCGCAGCTGTCGGGTGGCCGCTCGTTCAACGCCGAGAGCGCCGACGAGCTCAGCTCGATCTACAAGGGGCTCGGCCGGCGGCTCGGGAGCGTGGCGCGCCGGCACGACGTGACCGCCGTGTTCGCGATCGGCGGCGTCGTGTTCCTCCTGTTCGGAGCGGCGAGCTCGGCTCGCTGGTCCGGACGCCTGCCCTGAGCCTCCGCAGCCCCGCGCGCCGTCAAGGCCGTGGCGTGGCGTCCACGACTGCCTCGTAGGTGGCGATCACCACGCCGGTCGCCGCTGTCACAGCGTCGAGGAGGCGCAGACGCGCCTGCCGGTCGGGAGCGAACATCCGCCGTCCCGAACCAAGCACGAGCGGATGGATCATCAGCAGGTACTCGTCGATCAAGTCGGCCGCCATCAACGATCCGATCAGCTCGCCGCTGCCGAAGATCGTGAGCGTGCCCGGCTGGTGCTGTTTGAGCCCCGCAACGGCTTCAGCGGCGTCGCCGGGCAGCAGGACCGAGTTACTCCATGGCAGCGGTTCGGTCAGCGTGCGCGAGGCCACGTACTTGCGAGTGTTGGTGAGCGCACCGCTGAACGGGCTGTCGGTTCGCTTCGGCCAGACGGCGTAGAAGTCCTCGTACGTACGCCGGCCGAACAGGAACGCCGGGCCATCGCCCATCCGCTCGCCGATCTTGGCGGCCATCATCGGGTCGTTGCCCGGCATTGCCCAGCCCCCGTGCGCGAAGCCGTCACGGGTGTCCTCGTCGGGGCGGGCCGGCGCCTGCATCACCCCGTCGAGCGTCACATGATTGATCACCACCACTTTCGCCATCTCATCCCTCCGAGGCCGGCGCGGCGTTGTACTCCTCGTCGGTGACGTGCTCGCCCCAGTAGACCGGGGTACCTGTCTCGTCGACCTCCTGGATCGCGAGGTGGGTCATGAACCGGTTCGGCGCGGCGCCGTGCCAGTGATGCTCGCCGGGCTCGAAGTACACGCGGTCGCCGGGCCGGATGACCTCGACCGGGCCGCCGCGGCGCTGGCAGCGGCCGAGGCCCTCGGTGACGAACAGCGTCTGCCCGAGCGGATGGGTGTGCCAAGCGGTCCGCGCGCCCGGGGTGAAGTGGACGCTGTTCGCCGCCACGCGAGACGGCGGCGCGGGTGTCGCCACCGTGTCGAGGTAGACCGCACCGGTGAACCAGTCGCTGGGCCCGGCGTTGGTCTCGAGGCTGTTGCGGGTGATCTCCATGCGCTTTTCTCCTTGCGGTCGGGGCTGCCACTCGTCACATCTTTGCGCCCCCCGGGGTCGACTGGTTAACCACGAAACGCAGAGTGTGTGAACAGGAGGCAGCACCATGTCTAAGGGCAAGAAGATCGCAGTTGCCGGCGCGTCGGGTCGGGTCGGCCATCATGTCGTCGACGTTCTCGCCGAGCGCGGATACGAAGCCGTCCCGATCTCGCGGGCCCACGGGATCGACGTCATCACCGGCGAGGGCCTGGACGGAGCGCTGGCCGGCGTCGAATCGATCGTCGATGCCGCCACCGGCCCCTCGCCCGAGCAGCGGGCGGCCACCGAGTTCTTCACGACCGCGGCCAAGAACCTTCAGAACGCCGGTGAGCGAGCCGGCGTGCAGCGGATCATCGTCGTCTCGATCATCAACACCGACCGGCTAAAGGGCGGATACGCCGTCGCCAAGGTCGCGCACGAGCACGCGACCCTGTCCGGGCCGATCCCCGCTCGGGTCCTCCGTGCCGCGCAGTTCCACGAGTTCGTCGAGCAGCTCGTCCAGTGGGGCACCCAGGGCGACGTCGCCCACGTCCCGACGATGCGCACGCAGCTGGTCGCGGCGCGCACGGTCGCCGAAGCGCTCGCCGACCTCGCCGTCGACCCGAGCTCGGCGCCCGGGCCGACCCTCGAGGTCGCGGGTCCGCGCGAGGAGAGCCTCGTCGAGATGGCGAAGCTGCTCGTCGGCCATCGCGGCAACGGCCTGCGGGTCGAGGCGGTCAGCGACCCCGTCGACGACGAGGCCAACGACTCCGGCGTCCTCCTCCCCGGCCCGGGCGCGATCCTCGGCGGACCGACCTTCGAGCAGTGGCTAACGGCGCGTCGTTAACGCGAGTGCGAGGGCTAATCAGCTCCGGTGGCGGCACCAGCCGCGCCGCGCCGGTCAGGCGAGCGCCTTGGCCTTGATCGCGTCAAACTCGCTCTGGTTGATGGCGCCGTCGTCGAGTAGCTTCTTGGCCCGCTCGATCTCGCTCGCCGCACCGCCGGAGCCCGCGGTCGCGCGGACGTAATCGTCCATCTGAGCCTGCGCGGTCGCAGCGTCCTTGTAACGGCGCTCGGCCATCCCCGTGTGGTTGACGATCAGGTAGATCAGGACGCCCAGCCAGGGGAGAATCACGACGAAGATGGTCCAGCCGGCCTTGCCCCAGCCGGATATGTCGTGCCGGCGGAAGACGTCGATCAGCACGGTGATCGCGATCCACAGGAAGATCACCCACGCGAAGAAGATGAGCATCGACCACAGGATGTTCAGGAAGGGGTACGAAGTTGCGAATACGGCCACGTGTGCTCCGATCTCTGGTTAGCGTGCGCCTCGTCAGCGCAAACGATCGGGCCTGGGCCGGACAGAACATCACCCAACAAGGGTGATGTCGCTGTCGCCGCTTCAGCACCCGGGCGCGGCACAATGAACAGCCGATGGAGATCCGCGACCTGCTAGCCGGCGACGGTCCGGCGATTCAGCGTTCGCTGCTCGGCGACCCCGAGATCGCCACCTGGTTCCGGTCGGGCGGCCCGTTCACGGTGGCGGAGTGCGAGGAGTTCGTGACCAAGAAGGTCGCTCACCGCATCGCGCACGGCTTCGGCTGGTCGCTCGCGTGGGAGGACGACGCGTGCGTCGGGTGGGGCCTCGCCCAGTACTGCATCGTCGACGGCGCCAGCGAGGTCGAGATCGGCTGGACCGTGGCGCGGTCGCACTGGCGTCGGGGCATCGCCACCCGCCTCGGCGAGCATGCGCTCGCGGAGATCGATTCGCTCGGGTTGGACAGCTTCGTCGCTTACACGCGTGAGGACAACGTGGCCTCGCGGGGCGTGATGACCAAGCTCGGGATGGCCTACGAGAAGAGCTTCGACGTCCACGGCGAGCCGCACGTGCTCTACCGAAAGCCGTTCGCGACCCGAGGCTGATCGCGCTCCGTCGGAGCTACCCTCCGCCGCAACGCCTACCACGAGCGCGCGATGTCGGCCCCGAGCCGGCAGTTGCCACGGACGATCTCGAGGTTGACGGCCACGCTCGTCCGGTCGGTGTGCTCGTGGATGTAGTCGAGCAGGAACGGGGTGATGTCCTTGCCCCGCACGGACGCCGCGTCGGCCGCCTCGAGAGCGTCGGCGAGCAGCCGGTCGTGGACCTCCGGGTCTAGCTGGGCGCCCTCCGGCAGCGGGTTCGCCACCAGGATCCCGCCGGGACGGCCGAGCTCATCGGCCGCGTGCATGACCTCGGCGATCTCCTCGGGGGTGGTGACCGAGAAGTCGACCGTATAACCGCTGTCGGTGAGCCAGAACGCCGGGAAGCGGTCCGTGCCGAACACGAGCACGGTGACGCTCAGGGTCTCCAACCGCTCGAGCGTGGCGCCGATGTCGAGGATCGACTTCACGCCACCGGACACGACGGTGATCGGGCAGCTCCCGAGGATCCCGAGGTCGGCCGACTCGTCGAAGGTCTCCTCCGCGTTGCGGTGCACACCCCCGATCCCGCCCGTCGCGAACACGCGGATGCCGGCCCGCGAGGCGAGTAGCGCAGTGGCCGCGACGGTCGTGCCGCCGGTCGCTCCCTGCGCCATCGCCACCGGCAGGTCCCTGGCGCTGAGCTTCAGCGCCCCGTCGGTGGCCACCAGCCGTTCGAGCTCTTCGGGCTCGAGGCCGACGTGCGCGACTCCGTCGAGCATCGCGATGGTCGCGGGCACCGCGCCGCGGCCCGCGACCGTCCGCTCGAACTCGAGCGCAGCCTCGAGGTTCTCAGGACGGGGCAGCCCGTGCGTGATGATCGTCGACTCGAGTGCGACGACCGGATCCCCGTCGCGCAGTGCGCGGGCGACCGCCTCGGAGAGCACGACTCTGCGCGCCGCGGACCTCACCAGAGCACCCTACCGTGATCATGTCGGCATGCAACCTCGCAGCGCGACCGGTGAGGAGACCACGCCGCTGACGGTCTGCACGATCGGCGACCTGATCCTCGACGTGATCGTTCTACCTGACGTCCCGCTCGCACCCGACGCCGACACGCCGGCGACGATCCGCTTCTCCGCCGGCGGCCAAGCCGCGAACGTGGCCGCGTGGGCGAGCGCGCTCGGCGCCACCAGCCGCCTGATCTGCAAGCGGGGAAGCGACGCCTCGAGCGAGCTGGCGGCCGCGGCGCTCGCACGGTACGGCGTCGAGATCTGCGGTCCGGTGGTCGAGGGCCGGGGCGGGGTGGTCGTGTCGGTCCGCGACGCCGCCGGTCAGCGAACCATGGCCTCGGATCGGGGCGTGGCCTCGCTCCTTGACCCTACCGAGCTCGACCCCGCCTGGCTGCGATCGTGCGACGTGCTCCACGTGTCCGGCTACTGCCTGCTTCGCGAGCCGATGGCCGAGGCGGCGATCGAGGCCGCGAGGCTGGCTCGCCGGGTGACCGTCGACCTGGCCTCGGCTCACGACATCGAGCTCGCCGGCGCGCGGCGGTTCGCCGCGCGCCTGGAGTCACTGCGCCCCGATCTCGCGTTTGCCACCGAGGCCGAGCGGGCCGCCGTGCCCGACTTCGACGCCGCGTGGGTGATCAAGCTCGGCGCCCGCGGTGCGAGGTTTCCCGAGGGCCTGTATCCGGCCCCCGGGGTCGACGTGGTCGACACGACCGGCGCCGGCGACGCCCTGGCGGCCGGGTACCTGGTCGGCGGGCCCGAGCGCGCGATCGAAGCCGCCGCGCTGAGCGTCGGCCTGATCGGTGCGATGCCGATGCCGTCCGACACCGCACCCGCTTAGCGCCGAGGCGGTCTCGGATCACCTGGCTACGATGGCCGCGTGGATCCAGCCCGAACCGTCCCGGCCGGAACTCGGACCCTCGTCGGCGTGGGCGTGGTCGTGCACAGAGCCGATGGGCTCGTGCTCGTCGGGAAGCGCCGCGCCGAGCCCGGCGCCCCGCTCGCCGTCCCTGGCGGGAAGCCCGAGGCCGGCGAGTGCGTCGAGGAATGCGCGGTCAGGGAGCTGGCGGAGGAGACCGGGATCGTGCTCGACCGGAGCGGGGTCCGGACCTTCGCATCCGTGCTCGTGCCCGGTCACGAGGTCTCGTGGGTCGTGGCCGGAGTCGAGGCGTTTGTGCCCGGCCCCGCCGCCGCCGAGCCCCGAGAGCTTGAGCCTGACAAGTTCGGCTCGTTCGCGTGGATCGATCCGGCCTCGCCGCCCGGCGACCTGTTTCCGGCGACGGCCGCCCTGCTCGAGCGGCTGCCCGCTCGATGAGAGCGCACATCTTCGACATGGACGGGACGCTGCTCCAGCGGACCTCGGCACCCGTGCTGCTCGCGGCGGCGCTCGGCGGCGGTGACGCGCTGGCCGAGCTCGAGGCCCGGTTCGCCACCGGAGCCGCGACCGCGTGGCAGTTCGCGCAGGCGCTTCACGAGATGTGGGGGATCGTGCCGAACGACGCCGCGCAGCGAGCATTCGCGAGCGCGCCGCTCCTCGCGAACATCCGCGAGGTCCTGGCCGATGTTCATCGCCGCGGCGAGCGAGCCTGCCTGATCACGATGTCGCCCGACTATTTCGCCGAGCAGTTCCTCGAGTTCGGGTTCGACGCCGTGTTCGCCTCGCGGTTCCCCCGCTCAGCGGACGGCGCTCTCGACGAGTCGGCGATCCTCAACCCGCAGGACAAGCCGCGCCTGGCAGCACGCTTCTGTGCCGAGCATGGCCTCCAGATGCAGCACGCCATCGCCTACGGCGATTCCATGTCCGACGTGTTTCTGTTCAGGGAAGTTGGCCTGCGCGTGTCGGTCAACGGCGACCATCACGTCGCGGAACTGGCCGACATCGCCATCGAGGGACCCGACCTCATGCTCGCCTACCGTGCGGCCCGCGAGTTGTGCGATCGCCCGACCGATCCCGCGCCGCCGCTCGCGCCACCACTGCGTCCGGGGGTACGCCATCTGGGGTAGGCATGCGCTCAAGGCCGGCGCGCATGAGGCCGATTGTCACACTGTGCGCCGGTGGCGGATTCGACCTCGCCGCCGTGCGCAGGGGACGCCTCGATGACCCGCTTTTCGGTGTACATAGTCGTAGTCGCGATGCTGGCGATCGCGGTCGCCGGCTGCGGTTCGGCGGTCGGGACGACGACCGGATCCGCGACCGCAAGCGCCGCGTTGCCGTCGGCACACCCACAGGCGGTCGAGCCCGCGGCCGGCATTCAGGCCGCTGCCGCCGCTGATCCGGGCACGCCGATCGTCGGCGACCCCACCGCCCATGCCCGTTCGCTGACCGAGGTCAAGCGCGAGTTGAAGCAGCTCAACCTGTGCGGTGGCGTGACCAACGTCGCCGACGCGCAGCCGATCGCGACCGCGTCGGGACCCGGCTTCGTCGCCGACCCCGGTACGAGCCAGACCGAAGGCCAGCTTCCGATCCTGACCGCGCGGCTGAATGCGCTCGCGCTGTCGCTGAACGTGACCGTCTACGGGATCAGCGGCTACCGCACGCCCGCGCACAGCGTCGCCGTCGGCGGCTTCGCCGACGACCCGCACACCAGAGGCGAGGCCGAGGACATCGGCGTCAACAGCCTGCTGCGATCGAGCGCCGCCCAGATCAGCGAGGCGCAGCTCGCGCAGTACGGCCTCTACCGTCCGTTCGATCCCTCGGACAACCCCGGCAATACCGAGGTCAACCACATCCAGCTGATTCCGTCCGGGGGGCCGCTGCCCACCGCCACGGCGACCGCGGACTTCGCCCCCGACCCGATGTGCGACTGACCGCGTTCGGCTAAACGAGCATGGCCCGCGCGGCGAGCTCGGTCGCGCCGGCCAGAGCGTCGAGGTACGCGTCGCGGAGCAGCCCGGCGTTGCGCAGTCCCCACAGCACCTCCGCGTGATTCCACGCCACGTCGCGGGCGGCGGCGATCGACCACATCGCGATCGCCGCGTCGGTCTTCTCGGGGGTCACGTCCTCGATGTCGGCGATCAGCCCGGTGTCGAACCAGCCCGCCACCTGCGTCTCGACGGTCGCGAGTAGGCCGTCGACCTTCTGGTAGTCGCGGTGGACCGCGCTGTCGTCCGCCGGCTCGAGCCCTTGCTCCTGGCAGGTCGTGACCACCGCGATCGGCAGGTCGTGGTTGATGTGCGCGGCCATCCCGGCAAGCGCGAACTGGATCGGCTCGCGCGCCTGCGAGCGAGTCTCGACGAGCGGTCGCCACACGACCGGGCAGTCCCCGCCCGCGCTGATCGTCGCCTCGGCATCGAAGTACAGACCGGCGAACACGACGTCCAGCCGGTCGACGAAGTCCTTGTTCTCGAACTCGGTCCCGGCGCTCGCCGAGTCGACCGCGAGCGTGACCTGAAGGTACAGCCGGTTGAAGATCGCGACGCCATCGTTGCGCGGGAGCGTCGCATCGATCGCCTGCATCCGGGCGATGACGTCGGGGATGGACGAGACGGGAGCGCCGTTGGTCACAGCGCGATCCTAACCGCCGTCACGCTGCGATTTCAGCGCCGCGCTCGTCGCGGGCGCCGGCCGGGGCCCCATTGGCTTCGGGGTCTGCGGATTCGTCGCCGGACGCGTCGGGAGAGGGCCGACGGGTGCTCTGCCTCGACAGACGACCGGCGCGGCGAGCCTGGTCGGTGAGGAGATATTCGATCTGACCGTTGATGCTGCGGAGGTCCTCGTCCGCCCAGCGGCGGAGTGCGTCGAACAGGCCGGGGCTGAGCCGGAGAAGGAACTTCTTGCTGTCAGGCACTCTCAACCCCCCCTCATGAGTTCAGGCTGCCCGTGTTCATCATGGGGGTCGGCGTGTGGTCGCCGGAGAGCACGACCATCAGGTTCGAGACCATGGTGGCCTTCCGCTCGGGGTCGAGCTCGACGAGGTCTGAGTCGGCAAGCTGGGCGAGCGCCATCTGCACCAGGCTGACGGCGCCCTGGACCATCGTCTTGCGTGCGGCGACGATCGCCTCGGCCTGCTGGCGGCGGAGCATCACCTCGGCGATCTCGGCCGCGTAGGCGAGGTGGGTCAGCCGCGTCTCGAGGATCTCGATGCCCGCCAGCTCGAGGCGGGACTGAAGCTCGGCCTGCAGGGTGGTGCGGATCTCGTCCGCGTTGCCGCGTAGGGAGATCGCGTCCTGCTTGTAGTCGTCGTAGGGGTACTTGCTGGCCAGGTGGCGCAACGAGGTCTCGCTCTGCACGGTCACGAACTGCTCGTAGTTCGCGATGTCGAACACGGCCTTGGCGGTATCGACGACCCGCCACACGACGACCGCCGCGATCTCGATCGGATTGCCGCTGGCGTCGTTGACCTTGATCCGCTCGCTCTGGAAGTTGCGCACGCGGAGCGACACCTTCCGGCGCTTGGCGAACGGGTTGCACCACCACAGGCCGGCCTCGGTCACCGACCCGACGTAGCGGCCGAACAGGATCAACACGCGCGACTCGTTGGGCTGGACGGTGAAGAAGCCGCCCCACCCAATGCTTCCGACGATGATCAGGATGGTCGCCAGGATCCCCGCGGATCCGCTCCGGTCGGTGGCGCTGAGGATGTAGAGGAGGATCGCCAACCCGTTGATCCCGAACACGGCGATCACCGAGGGCAGGGCGGAGACGACCTGCGCGGGCTGCTGCTCGTGCGTCTGGCGCGAGGGAGGGAGCGAGGGATCCGGCGCCTTTTCGACCCTGTCCGTATCCGATATCACGTTCATATCGTATCACAATCAGACATCTGATATCATCACGCTATTGAAGCGGAATCGACTGCCCCGTCGGAGGACAACGACAGCCATGAGCATCCAAGCAATGACCCAGACAGAGCCCGCCCCGATCCGAGCGGTCTCGGGCTTCCCCAAGGCCGCACCGGTGATCGAGGTCGCGCATCTGCACAAGGCCTACGGGCAGATAGTCGCGATCGAGGACGTCAGCTTTGTCGTCCACGCCGGAGAGATCTTCGGGATCCTCGGTCGCAACGGCGCCGGCAAGACGACGACCGTCGAGTGCATCACTGGCCTGCGGGCGCCCGATCGGGGCGAGATCAGCGTCCTCGGGCTCGACCCGCGGCGCGACGGATCCGAGCTGCATGAGCGCGTAGGTGTCCAGCTTCAGCAGAGCGCGCTGCCCGACGTGATTACGGTACGCGAGGCGGTCGACCTCTACGCCTCGTTCTACCGTGATCCCGCCGACGGCGGAGAGTTGCTCGCCACGCTCGGCCTCGCAGAGGCTGAACACCAGCGCTACAAGGGCCTGTCGGGCGGGCAGAAGCAGCGCCTTTCGATCGTGCTGGCGCTGATCGGACAGCCCGAGATTGCGGTGCTCGACGAGCTGACCACCGGCCTTGACCCTGAGGCCCGCCGCGACACCTGGCGACTGATCGAGCGGGTGCGCGACCGCGGGGTCACGATCGTGCTCGTCACCCACCTGATGGAGGAGGCCGAGCGCCTCTGCGACCGCATCGCGCTGATCGATCGCGGCCAGGTGATCGCGCTCGACCGACCGGCCGCGCTCGCGGAAGCCGTCTCGGCCGGCAAGCGGATTCGCGTCCGGACCGTGGACCCGGTGCCCGACGAGTTGTTCCGGCATTTGCCCGGCGTCAGCGCGGTCGAGCACCACGGCGACGAGCTTGTCGTGACGGGCACCGGTGACCTCGTGACCGCGGTCGTGCTCGCACTGCACGACTCCGGCGTCCAGACCGAGGACATCCGAACCGAGACGGCGAGCCTCCAGGACGCATTCCTCACCCTCACCGGTGAGACCACCCACGCCACCACGAACGCGGAGACGCAGCGATGAGCACCCTGGCCTTCCCCCAGACCCCCCAGCAGCGCCGCGCCTTCGGCAAGCTCCTGTCGACGGAGATCAAGCTCACCATGCGGCGGCCGCGAGGGCTGATCGTTTCCCTCGGTATGCCGTTCTTGCTGCTCGTTATCTTCGGAAGCATTCCGGCGACCACCCGGCCCACCGCTGCGCTCGGCGGGATCTCCTTCTTCGACACTTACGTGCCTACGTTGCTGCTGTTCGTGCTGACCGCCGTCGCGTTGGTCGTACTGCCCCAGCAGCTCGCGACCTACCGGCAGCAGGGAGTGCTGCGTCGCATGTCGACCACCCCGGTTCCGCCCTTGTGGCTGCTGGCTGCGCAGCTGACCGTGAACCTCGGCATGGCCGCGCTCGGCATCGCGCTCCTCCTCGGCGCCGGCGCCGGCGCGTTCGGGTTGACCCTGCCGAGCAGCGTCGGCGGCTACCTGGTGTTCCTGCTCGCCCTCGTCCTCACGGCCGCGGCGACGCTCGGCCTCGGGCTGTGCGTGGCGGCGGTAGTGAGCAGCCCCCAGGTCGCGGCCGCGATCTCCGGGGTGATGTTCTACGTGCTGGCGTTCTTCTCCGGCCTGTGGGTCCCCCTTCAGGACGATCCACTCACACGTCGTCACCACGATCTCCAAGATCCTGCCGACCGGCGTCGGGTACACCGCAGTGCACGACGCGTTCAGCGGGCGCTCCCCGGGCGCCGAGCCGCTGCTCGTGCTCGCGGCCTGGGCCGTTGGGTGCTGTCTGCTCGCCGCGCGCGTGTTCCGCTGGGAGTGACGCGAAGCAAAATCGACGAACGTCGAGGCCGGGGCCCGCGGGGGCTCCGGCCTGGTGATCACTCGAGACCATGGCGACCGCGACACGACGTTCGCGCAGAAACGCAACGACGTGATTGCACATCCGCCGCAGCGGTATCAAAGGGATAGCCTGCTCGCGTGAACGAGCGGATGGTCGCCGGATTGGCGGTCCGTGAATGGGGCGACCCTGGCGAGCCGGCGGTTCTGCTGTGGCCCGGTCTGAGTTCGACCGGTGCCTACTTCGCCCACGTGGCGCCGTCGCTGCCGGGTCGAGCCGTGGCCGTCGATCCCCCCGGTTTCGGTCGCTCGGCAGCCCTCGACGGGTACACAGCCGAGCGGCTCATCGAGGTCGCCGCTGCCGTAACTGAGGAGTGCGGCTGCTGGGCGATCGTCGGTCACTCGCTCGGCGCGTACCTCGCCGTCAGCGTGGCCGCCGACCCGCCGCCCGGACTCCGCGCGGCTGTGCTGCTCGATGGCGGTTTCATGGATGCCTCGGCGATGGCCGAGATTGGGATGCCGGTCACGTCCGGGCGAGACCAGTTGATCGCCTGGATGCGCGCGAACGCGCCCAGGTTTCCCGACTGGGAGACCGCGGTCCGCGAACTGGCGGCGATGATCGGTGGCGAACCGACCCCAATGCTCGAGGCCTACGTACGCGAGGTGTTCGTCGAGGTCGATGGTGCGATCCGCGAGCCCACACCGCCCGAGGAGATCGCCGACCAGGTCCTGGCACTCGTCGATCGAGATGTCCTCACTCCCGCCGGGCGCGTCGGTGTCCCGACATTGCTGATCGCGGGTGGGCAACCACTCGAGGGCCGGGCGACCAGAGAGCGGGCATGGCGGCGGTTCACGGATTCATCGACGTCGATCGAATTACACGTCGCCGACGCGTGGGGCCACAACGCAGTCTTGCAAGACAGCCAGGCCTCGAGTCGCCTGATCGCGGACTGGCTCGAGCGTCATCGTTGACAGGGCGCGCGCGAACCATCTGACAACCTCTCGCGCGTGCCCAGTGCGTCGAGGATCGCCCACGCCGGCCTCCCCTTTGCCAACCCGATGTCGGAGGCCGCCGTAGACGCGGCGATTGCTGCGCTGCCGCTACCGGCCGATCCGTTCGTCGTCGACACCGGCTGTGGCACGGGTGAGATGCTGCTGCGGGTACTCCTGGCTCACTCCGGAGCACACGGTCTCGGCGTCGACCTCGACGCCGACGCCATCGCCGAGGCCCGCCGCAAGACCGCGGAGGTCCCGGTGCGGTTCGAGGTCCGCGACGCGTCGACCGTGGAAGGACCGTTTGACGCGGTCATCAATGTGGCCTCGTCGCACGTGCACGGCGGGTTCCCTGCCGCGCTCGAGGTGTTGCGGGACCTGGCCACCGTCATTCTCTTCGGCGAGGGCTTCTGGCAGCGTCCTCCCTCGGCGGAGTACCTCGCCGCTCTTGGCGGCGCGAGCGAGGATGAGCTGGCCGATTTGGATGGGCTGCGTGGCGCGATCCGGCGGGCGCGCTTCGAGATCATTCATGAGTCACTCGCAACCGACGATGACTGGGCGCACTACGAGGAGACACTGGCCGGCAACGCCGAACGCGACGGCGGCCCGGACTCACTCGCGTACGCCAATCGGATTCGCCAGCGACGCGCACTTCCCGGCGGCACTGACACGCTCGGGTTCGGGCTGTTCGCGCTGCGCCGTCTCTGACCCCGGCAGGGCCGTCAGGTCACGGAAGGTAAGTGACCACGTCCGCCGTCGGGAGGCGGTCCGGCGGCTCGCGCTCTTGCCGCGGCCACCCGAGATGGATCAGCGCGACGAACCGCTCGCTCGGTGGGATGCCGAGCGCCTCGAGCCCCGGCGGGGACCTGAGCACGCCCGGAGTCCGCCAGTAACCCGCGAGACCGCGGCCGTGCGCGGCGAGCAGGACCGCATAGACCGCACATGCGGTCGCACACAGGTCCTCCTGATCCTGGACCGGATCCTCGGAGCGAACGGTCGTCGTCGCGACCAGCGTCGGGGCGCGGTCGAGCTTCGAGGCCGCCTCCGGACCCGCGGCGTCCTTCAGGGCCGCGAGCGCGACCGGCCCCAGAACTCGGAACCGCCACGGGTTCGTCAGGTGATGGTTCGGCGCCCACCGCCCCAGCTCGAGCAGCTCGTCGACCAGCTCGCGCGGCAAGGGATCGGGGGCGAACGCCTTGTGCGTGCGCCTGGTTCGGATCGCGGACTCGACATCCATTCGCGCCTGACGGTAGCGATGCGTGACCTCGGGGCGCGGCTGCACCGGCGCGCCACCGCATCGGCATCGGGCACTGGTCGGCCAGCGGCGGACCGGAGCGACGGCCGCCGGCCTCAGGCCGCGAGCACGTTCGGGGAGCTCGCGTCGTATTCCGGGATCCAGGCGGTGCCGCGGCCGTCCGGGTCACGGCCGAAGCGCCGACGGACCGCGATCGAGACGTCGCGCCGGAGCGCCGCCAGCGGGGACGCGAGGTGGTTGCTGACGCCGCGCTCGCGGGAGGCGAGGACGACCTGGCTCGCTCGGGGACGCCGCGACCGCTCATACAGCGCGAGCGCCGCGACCGGATCATCCGGCTCCGCCGCCAGTGCCGCCGCCAGCACGCAGCCGTCCTCGATCGCCTGACACGCACCCTGCCCCAGATACGGCAGCATCGGGTGCGCGGCATCGCCGAGCACGGTAACCCGACCGCGTGTCCATTGCGGGATCGGGTCGCGGTCGTAGAGGGCCCACTTGTACCAGACCTCTCCCGCCGAAAAGATCCGCAGCAGCGACTCGTGCCAGCCGCTGTAGCGCTCGAGTACCTCGCTGCGGTCGCATTCCGTCACCCACGACTCGTGCCGGTACCCCTCGTCGTCGTAGTGGCAGACGACGTTGATCAGCTCGTCGCGCCGGACGGGATAGAGGACGATCGTGCCGTGAGGCCCCAACCACTGAGAGTTCTCGCGCTCGGGCGGTGCGCCGGGCACGGCATCGACCGGGACCACGCTGCGGTAGCAGATCTTGCCGGTGAAGCGCGGAGAATCCGGGCCGAACAGCGACGCTCGCACGACGGAGTGGATGCCGTCGGCGCCGATGATCAGGTCGGCCTCGACCTCGGTGCCGTCCTTGAATCTCGCGACCGCGCCACCGCCGTCCGGCACTACCTCGGTGCATCGCGCTCCGAGCGTGACGATGTCGCTCGGCAGCGACCCGGCCAGCACGTCGAGCAGGTCGGCACGATGGGCCGTCGCGCCCGCGCTGCCGAACAACGTCGCCTGCTGCTGGCGGCTCGTCCGCGAGATGGCCCGGCCGTTCTTCCCGTTGCGCGTGACCGCCCACTCCCACCGCCCGGCGATCGCACGGACCTCGTCCTCGAGACCGAGCGACCTGAGCACCTTCATGGCGTTCGGTCCGAGCGCGACGCCCGCCCCGATCTCGCGCAGCTCGGGGGCGGCTTCGTAGATCGCCACCTCGATACCGCGCCGACGCATCGCGCGCGCCGCCGTCAGGCCGCCGATGCCACCGCCGATGATCGCAACACGCGTCATTCACACCGCGACTGTCGTTCGTCGCTCCTCACACAGAGCCCGCCGTCTCTTCGGCAGATTCTATGGCGAGCGGGCGCCCAGGCGTGGCCCGGGCGCTCCCGCCGCCCACGACTTCCTACGCGCCGACGGTCGCTCCGACCGCTTGCTCTATGCGCTGGCCGAGCTCCTGATCGATGTTCTTCCAGTACTCGAACGCTCGCGCCATCACCTGGTCGGAGACGCCGTCCAAGAGATGTCCGGCGACGTTCGAGATGAGCCGGTCGCGGGCGTCGTCGTCGAGCACCTCGCGCACCATCGTGCCCGCTTGGCCGAAGTCGTCATCTTCGGCCCGCAGCGTGTAGGCCGTGCGAACCATGTCGCCGTCGGCCGCCCACAGCCCCGCGTCGTCGGTCTGCGACGGATCGGCCTTCGGGCCCCCGTACGAGTTGGGGGCGTAGACGGGATCGGTGACGTTCACCGTGCGCCCGACGCCGTCCTTGCTGTAGCTGTGCACCGGCGCGTGCGGAGTGTTGACCGGGATCTGCTTGTAGTTGACCCCCAGCCGGGCACGGTGAGCGTCGGCGTAGGAGAACCCGCGCGCGAGCAGCATCTTGTCCGGGCTCAGCCCGATCCCGGGAACGAGGTTGTTCGGCTCGAACGCGGCCTGCTCCATTTCGGTGTGGAAGTCGGTCACGTTGCGGTTGAGCGTCATCGTCCCGACCTTGATCAGCGGGTAGTCGCCGTGTGGCCACACCTTGGTCAGATCGAACGGGTTGAACCGGTAGGTCTTGGCCTCCTCGAAGGGCATGATCTGCATGTAGAGCGTCCAACTCGGGAGGTCCCCGTCGCGGATCGCCTCGAACAGATCCTGGCGGTGGTAGTCAGGGTTCTCGCCGGCCAGGCGGTCGGCGTCCTCCTGGGTCAGGAATTCGATCCCCTGATCGGTCTTGAAGTGGTACTTGACCCAGAACTTGTCGCCGCCGGCGTTGACCCACATGTAGGTGTGGCTCGAGTAGCCGTTCATGTGACGGTAGGTCTTGGGGATTCCGCGATCGCCCATTAGCCACGTCACCTGATGGCTTGACTCCGGCGACAGCGTCCAGAAGTCCCACTGCATGTCGTGGTCACGCAGTCCGTTGTCGGCGCGACGCTTCTGACTGCGGATGAAATGCTGGAACTTCATCGGGTCGCGGACGAAGAAGACCGGCGTGTTGTTGCCGACCATGTCGTAGTTGCCTTCGCTCGTATAGAACTTCAGCGCGAAGCCGCGCGGGTCGCGCCAGGTGTCGGGGCTGCCGCTCTCGCCGGCGACGGTCGAGAACCGGGCGAGCATCTCGGTCTTGACTCCAGGCTGGAACACGGCGGCCCGGGTGTAGGCGCTCACGTCCTCGGTCGTCTCGAACTGGCCGAACGCGCCCGAGCCCTTGGCGTGAGGCTGACGCTCGGCAATCCGCTCGCGGTTGAAGTTGGCCATCTGCTCGATCAGGTACTGATCCTGAAGCAGGATCGGACCATCCGATCCGACGGTCAACGAGAATTCATCGCTAGCGGCCGGGCTACCGCCGTCGGTTGTGGTGCGAGGGGGCTTGTCGGTCATCTAGCGGGCTCCTTCTCGTGGGTTTGGACGTTCGTCTGGCAGCCGGGGCACAGGCCCCAGAACGTGACCTCGGCCTCGTCGATAACGAAGCCGCCGGCGTCTCCCGGGCGCACGCACGGCGGCTCACCGACGACGCATTCGATGTCGACGATCGCGCCGCACGAGCGGCACACCGCGTGGTGATGGTTGTCGCCGACCCGTGCTTCGTACCGGGCAGCGCTCCCGGCCGGCTCGATCCTGCGCGCGAGACCCGCTCGGGTCAGCGCGCCCAGCACGTCGTAGACGGCCTGGGTCGAGATCGTGCCCACCCGGTCGCGCACGGCCAGCGCGACCTGGTCGGCGGTCAGGTGCTGGCCTTTCATCACCTCAGCCAGCACGGCGAGCCGCGAGGCGGTGACGCGCAAGTCGGCCTGCCGCAGCGCGGCGGCCAGATCGACAGGAGCGGCCGGGGTCATGGGCCCACCATACCCGCAATTCAGAATCAATCCATTCTCGGTCTGATTCCAGAAAACCGTGCGTTGCGGTCGGCACCAATAGACCCACTACCCAAGCTTCGGCCCGACAACGCGGCCGGCTCTCGTCACGTCTCCTCGGCGTCGCGGGTCCTCACAGCGACACCCGATTCGACAGGAGGTGCGCGATGGCACGAATTCAAGGCGTTCCCCAGGACCAGGCAAGCCCGATCGTCAGGCTCGTCTACCGGTTCATGCGCCGCGGCATGAAGAAGTTGACCGGGCGCGAGCCCGCGCACGGCAGCGGGATCGAGCCGATCGAGGTCTGGGCCCACCAGCCGAAGATGCTGAGCGGCATGGGCAAGTTCCAAGGAGCCGTGCGCAAGGCCCACGGCGTCGACGAGCGGATCAAGAACCTGATCGAGCTGAAGGGCGCGCAGATGATCGGTTGCGAGTACTGCGTGGACCTCGGCTCCCAGATCTGCCGCAACTCGGGGTTCTCCGACGACGAGCTGCTCGCGTTGCCCCGCTACCGCCAGAGCGACCTGTTCGACGAGCGCGAGAAGACCGCGCTCGATTACGCGGTTGCGGTGATGCGCACGCCGGTCGAGGTCACCGACGAGCTGTTCGCCCGGATGAAGGAGCACTTCAGCGACGAGCAGCTGGTCGAGATCACCGCGTTCCTCACCCTCGTCAACCTCGACCGGTTCAACGCCGCCTTGGGAATCGGATCCTCTGGGTTCAGCGAGGGGATGGTCTGCGTCCCGCCCGATCGGCCGGCGGCGCCGGCAGCGCCCGAGGTCGCCCGGATCGCGTAGCGGGACGATTCCATGCGGCGGATCCGGGCGGCCGCCCCGCCCGGATCGCCCAGCGGGACGATTCCATGCGGCGGATCCGAGCGGCCTCCCGGGCGTTTGTGGATGACGCGCCATTCCTCCCCGCGCCGGAGGGGTGTGGCCTGTGGTCCACACTAGAAGTGGATCAAACGCCACGCCCCCGATCTGGCAGGGGAAGTGGCGCACTATCCACACAGCCCCCCTACTAGCCGCCCGAGCCCTCGCGGGGCGTGGCGTCAGACAGGTCGACGTCCCACCACTCCTGGTGTGCCATCGAGTGATCGGCGGCGAACCCGAGCGCCTCCGCGGCCTCCGCCCAGCGCCGCTGCACGAGCTCGCATAACGGCGCGTCGGCGGATGAACCCTCAGCGATCCCGGCGGCGATCGTCACGTCCTTCGCCAGTAGCCCGAGCGCGAAGCCGGTGCGGTAGCGACCGGTGATGACGTCCTCTCCGAACACCACTTCGCTGATGAAGCTTCGCCCGGTCGAGTTGTTGACGATCTCGACCATCGTCGAGGGCGCGAGGCCGAACTCGCGGCCGAGCACGAGCGCCTCGGCCAGCGCGGCATAGCCGGCCGCGGCGCAGAAGTTGTTGAGCGCCTTCATCGCGTGGCCCGACGCGAGCGGGCCGGTCCGGAACACCCGGCGCCCGAGCACGCCCAGCAGCGGCAGCACGCGCTCGAGCGCCGCCTCGTCGTCGGCGCCGGCCATGATCGCCAGCGTCCCGTCCGTCGCCCGCGGAACTCCGCCCGACACCGGCGCGTCGATCAGCGCGATCGATCGCCGCGCGAGCTCGGCGCCGAGCACGCGAGTGTCGTGAGGGCTCGACGAGCTCATGTCGACGACGACGGCGCCGTCGGAAAGAGCGTCGGCGATCCCGTCGCCCAGCACCGCGTCCTGTACGACGCGACCGTCCGGCAGCATGGTGATCACCGCGCCCGCGCCCTCGCTCGCGAACGCGCTCGCGTCCCGCGCCGGCACGGCACCGAACTCGTTCGCGAACCGCATCTCCACGTCACGATCAGCGTCCCGGACGACGAGCCGATATCCGGCCCGCGCGAGGTTCGCCGCCATCGGCCAGCCCATCCGGCCCAGGCCGACGAATCCGACCGTCTCACTGCGATCTTCGTGTCCGTTCGCGTCCATGGATCTCCTGTTCGTTCGACGGGCGACATCATCGCGCCGGACCGTTCCAATTAGCATGTGCGGCGTGTCGGAATCGCCGGAAGTGCAGGCGCACGCGTTCTGGCTGCGCGCGCCGGGCTGCGGTGAGATTCGGCCGGTCACGCTACCCGAGCCGGGGCGGGACGAGGTGGTGGTACGCACCGTGCGGTCCGGCGTGAGCCGAGGCACGGAGACGTTGGTGTTCCGGGGCGGGGTGCCGCCGGACCAGTACGCCACCATGCGGGCGCCGTTTCAGGAGGGCGACTTTCCGGGACCGGTCAAGTACGGCTACCTCAACGTGGGCGTCGTCGAGGAGGGACCGGCGGAGCTGCGCGGCCGCACGGTCTTCTGCCTGTACCCGCACCAGACCGCCTACGTGGTGCCGGCCGGCGCGGTCACCGTCGTGCCCGAGGACATTCCGCCGGCGCGCGCCGTTCTCGCGGGCACGGTCGAGACCGCGGTCAACGCCCTGTGGGACGCCGCACCGCTGATCGGCGACCGGGTCACGGTCGTCGGCGCCGGCATGGTCGGCTGCTGCGTGGCCCGACTGCTCTACCGGTTCCCCGCGGTGAAGGTCACGCTGGTGGACGTCGATCCCGGCCGGGCCGATGTCGCGGCCGCACTCGGAGTCGACTTCGCGCTGCCTGCCGATGCCGGCGCCGGTCGTGACCTCGTCATGCACACGAGCGCGACGTCCGCCGGGCTCCAGCGATCGCTCGACCTGCTCGCGCCCGAGGGCACGGTCATCGACCTCAGCTGGTACGGCGACACCGAGGTTCGGCTGTCACTGGGCGGCACGTTCCACTCGGGTCGCCTCGGCATCCGCGCCAGCCAGGTCGGCACCATCTCCCCGGCCCGCAGCGGCCGCCGGACGACGGCCGACCGGTTGGCACTCGCACTCGACCTACTGCGCGACGATGCCTTCGACGCACTCGTCACCGGGGAGTCCAGCTTCTGCGAGCTGCCCGACGTGATGGCCCGGCTCGCCGCCGGGAGCCTGCCCGCCCTCTGCCACACCATCACCTACGACGGAGCCTAGATCGTGTTCAGCGTCACCGTCCGCGATCACATGATGATCGCCCACAGCTTCCGCGGCGACGTATTCGGGCCCGCGCAGCGCCTCCACGGCGCCACATACGTCGTCGACGCCACGTTCCGGCGCGCGGCGCTCGACGACGACAACATCGTTGTCGACATCGGTCGGGCGGCCGAGGTGCTGCACGAGGCGTTGGCCGACCTCACCTACCGCAACCTCGACGACGAGCCCGCGTTCGAGGGCGTGAACACCTCGACGGAGGCGCTCGCCCGGGTGGTCGCGGATCGGCTCGCCGACCGGGTGCACGCCGGGGACCTGGGCGACGGCGCCAGGGGCCTCGACGGCCTCGTCGTCACGCTGCACGAGTCGCACATCGCCTGGGCGAGCTACGAGCGGACGCTGTGACGGCGGTGCATGTCGTCGTACCCGAGGGCATCGACGATCCGGCCCGGCCGAGTGGAGGCAACACCTATGACCGCCGCGTCTGCGACGGGCTCCCCTCGCTCGGCTGGTCGGTGCACGAGCACGCCGTGCCTGGGTGCTGGCCGCGGCCCGACGCGGCATCGTTCGCCGCTCTCGCCGTCGCCCTCGAGCGGATTCCCGAGGGTGCGGTCGTGCTGCTCGACGGGCTGGTCGCCTCGACGGCCCCCGAGGTGCTCGTGCCCCACGCGCGCCGATTGCGCCTGGTCGTGCTCGTGCACATGCCGCTCGGTCACCGCCCGGCGGATCACGAGGTCGGCGACGCCCGCACACGGGAACGCGCGGTCCTGTCGGCCGCTACCGCCGTCGTCACGACCAGCGCGTGGACACAACGCCGGCTGGTGGAGCTGTACGGGCTGCCCGCGGACCGGGTTCACGTCGCCGAGCCCGCCGTCGACGCTGCCGACCTCGCGACCCCGAGCGCGGCCGGCGAGGCGCTGCTCTGCGTCGCGGCGGTGACCTTCGATAAGGGCCACGATGTCCTGCTCGATGCGCTCGTGGCGATCTCGGATCTGTCCTGGCACTGCGTGTGCGTGGGCAGCCTGGACCGCGATCCGGCGTTCGTACAGAGCCTCCGTCGCCGCTTGGTGGACGCAGGGCTGGACGATCGCGTGCACCTCGCGGGACCCCGTACCGGAGCCGCCCTGCAACGCAGCTACGCCGCTGCGGACCTAGTGGTGCTGGCCTCGCGTGCGGAGACGTACGGCATGGTGGTCACCGAGGCGCTGGCCCGTGGGGTGCCGGTGCTCGCGGCCGACGTCGGCGGCGTGACGGAGGCCCTCGGTCACGCGCGCCGACGGGATCCGGCCGGGGCTGCTGGTCCCGCCCGGTGACCCCGCGGCACTCGGCGACGCACTCCGGGCCTGGCTCGGCGACGCCGAGCTCAGATCGCGGTTGCGCCGGGCCGCTCGCGAACGGCGCGGGTCGCTCGCCGGGTGGTCGACGACCGCGACGGTGATCGCAGGCGTCCTGGCCGGCGCATCACGATGATCGTCGATGGCCCCCGGGTCAGCACCGAATGGCTCGCGCTGCGCGAGCCTGCTGACGCGGCAGCGCGTGCACGCGACCTCGTCGACCACCTCGGGCGGGCGCCCCCGGCGACCGGCCGCTGGGTGATCCACGATCTCGGCTGCGGCACCGGCGCGATGAGCCGCTGGTTGGCGCCACTGCTCCCCGGCCCGCAGCGCTGGGTCATGCACGACCGGGACGCAGACCTGCTGGAGGTTGCGAGAGCCGATCCCCCTGGCTCGGCTGCCGACGGAGCGGCGGTCACCGTCGAGACCAGGCACTCCGACATCGCCCGGCTTCAGGCGGGCGATCTCGCGGGCGCGAGCCTCATCACCGCCTCGGCGCTCCTGGACATGATGACCGGGGACGAGTTGGCGGGGATGGTCACCGTGTGTGCCGGCGCGGCATGCCCGGTGCTGCTGACCCTGTCCGTCGTCGGCCGTGTCTCGCTGACCCCGGGAGATCCATTGGACCACCGAGTGGCCGCCGCGTTCAATGACCATCAGCGCCGCGCGACCGCGCGCGGCCGTCTGCTCGGCCCGGATGCGGTCGCGTTCGCGGGCGAGGAGTTCGGCCGACGCGGCGCCGAGGTCCTCGTCCGGGCGAGTCCCTGGCGACTCGGCGCCTCGCACGCGGACCTGATCGCGGAGTGGCTCACCGGGTGGGTGGGTGCGGCGCGCGAGCAGCAGGTCGAGCTCGCCGTCGACACCGACGGCTATAGGCGCCGGCGCCTGGCCCAGGCACGAGCCGGACAGCTCACGGTCACAGTCGACCACGCCGACCTGCTGGTCCTGCCTTGACGGACGAGCTAGTTGTCGCCCCGGGCCACTACCCCGCGGACAGCGGGAGATCCAGCGTGTGCGCGCCCCTTCGCGCCTTCGTCGCGAGATACCGGGCGTTCGTGGCCGACAGGTGCACACCGGTGGGTACCCGCTCGGTCACGGTCACGCCGAACCGGCGGAGCTGCCGAGCCTTGTCCGGATTGTTGCTGAGCAGGGCGAGCCGCCACACCCCGAGCGCGTGCAACATCTGCGCGGCGACCAGGTAGCTGCGTTCGTCCTCGCGGTGGCCCAGCGCGAGGTTCGCCTCATAGGTGTCGAGGCCCGCGTCCTGCAGCGCGTAGGCGTCGAGCTTGGCGTATAGGCCGATGCCCCGCCCCTCTTGGCGGAGGTACAACAGGAAGCCACCGGAGTCGGCGATCCGCTCGACGGCTTCGCGCAGCTGCGCCCCGCAATCGCACCGCTGGCTGCCGAACACATCCCCGGTGAGGCACTCGCTGTGCGGGCGGACCAGCGGCACCGACGCGCCGCCAGCGGAGGTGACGGGCGCGGCCCGATTGCCAAGGCCGAACGCGAGATGCTCCTGGCCGTCGACGAGCCCGTCGAAGCTGAACACTCGGGCGGCGGTGGCGTACCCATCGGCGAACCGCAGGGGCACCGACACCTGGGTACGGATCGTCGCGGTGGGCGGTGGCGGTGGGAGCGGCATCGATCGGTTCGGTCAGTCGTTCTGGAACCGCGGCGAGAGCGCATAGCGCAACAGCACCACGTCGCCGATCTGGCGGACCGAGGCGAGCGCCGCGCGCCGGCCGGGGTTCCACGGGAAGCGGCCGTCGCTGACGAACCGTGTCGCTCGGGAATCGCCGACGAAGAACGGAGCGACGACCAGCTGCAGCTCGTCGGCCAGGTTGTCGGTGAGGAACTGGGTGTGCACCTTGCCGCCACCCTCGACCATCAGCCGCCGCACGCCGCGCTCGCCGAGGTCCTCAGTGAGACGCCGCATCCTGACCCGCCGGCCACCGTCGACCACCGTCGCCACGCTCCCGAGCCGCGAGCGGGCGTCGGGCACGCCCGGACTCGCGCAGTAAACGAGCTTCTCGGTGGCGCCGGTGGTGAAAAAGTCAGCGCACGGGTCCAACTCCACCCGCTCGGTCATGGTCACCTTGATCGGCGACGGCGGGAGCCCACGGGCTGTCCGCGCGTCGCGGCGGTGCTTGGAGCGCACGAGCAGCCGCGGGTTGTCGGTGCGCACGGTGTTCGCCCCCACCAGGATCGCGTCGCAGGAGGCGCGCACCTCGTCGACGCGGTCGAAGTCGGCGCGATTGGAAAGCTCGAGCCGCCGCGGCGACGCGCTGCCGAGATAGCCGTCGATCGACATGCCACAGCTCAACAGGATGTACGGACGGTCAGGCATGGGCGGCTCCCTCCCGGAGCGGCGGTGCGTTGCGCACCGGAAGCCGGGTACCGCGGAACCATGCCACGACGAGGACGACAGCGCCCGGCAGGCTGGCGACGAGCACCATGACACCGTAAACGACGGCCGTGGCGACACCCTGTTGCACGCCGAGGCCCGCCGCGCCGAACGCCCATGCTGTGACGCCCTCGCGCGGGCCCCAGCCGGCGACGCTCGGCAGCACCATGGCCAGCATCGCGAGCACCGCGATCGGGAGCAACTGGGAGAACGGCGCCGTGGTGCCCGCGGTCCGCGCGGCGAGCATGAACGTGATCATGTGGCCGGCGACGATCAGCGCCGAGGCAAGCGCGATGCCCAGCCACGCCCTGCGGGCGAGCAGCCCGTCGCGTACGTCGCGCGCCACGGCGCGCCGCAACCGCGCCCAGGCGGAGCGGCCGTTCGGTCGCACCTTGGCCACGAGCACGGCGCCGCACAGCGCCACGACGACCGCGAGCGCCACCAGCGGCATCGACGATCGCACGGGAGACGGGAGCGCAACGAGAATGACCACTGTGAGGACGGCCTGCACGACCTGCCCGGCGGAACGCTCCCATGCGACGGCCCGCAGCGCGCGGCCGATATCGCGCACGTCGCGGCCGTGGCTGACCCCGCGGTGGACGTCGCCGACGATCCCGCCGGGCAGCGTGACGTTGAGGAACAGCGACCGGTAGTACGCGGCCACCGCGACCGGCAGCGGCAAGTCGATCCCCAGACCTCGGGCCACGGTCTTCCACCGCCACGCGCAGCACACGGTGGTCAGCACCGCGATGCCGGCCGCCTCCGCCAGCGACCCGCCGTCGATCGTGCCCACGCCGCCGAGAAACGGTCCCGTGCCCAGGCGCCATACCAGGACGGCGAGCATGAGGGCGGGGCCTACGAGGCGGCCCCATCGCCACAGGGTCCGGCTCATGCCGGCGCCCCTTGTGCCCGAGGGGGGAGCGGCCGCGCCGGCCCCGGGGTGCTGCGCCGCCGGCGAAACCGGGTTTCGAACACCGCGGAGAAGCCCCACGCGAACCCGATCGTCAACGGCAGCACCAAGGCCAGCGAGACGAGGAAGAACGGAACGCCCTCCGGGACCCGCCCGGCGACGATCCGCTCGCACACGATCGCGACGATCGGGGCGTGGGTGAGGTAGAGGCTGTAGGAGAACGAGCCGAGCCTCCGCATCGGGCGGACGTCGAGCGCGCGCAGAAGCCGGGCCGGACGGCCGGTGGCGAGCCCGGCCAACAGGCACGCGATCGCCGGGCCCAGCGCGAGGTCGACCCAGTACAGGTGGTCGAGCGTCCACACGGAGCCCTGCGACCAGACAATCACCACCACGGGGATCACCGCGGCGAACGCGAGCCGCGGCCACGGCCACGACCGGCGGGCCGAGCTCGCGCCCACGATCCCGGCGGCCACCACCCCGACCGCGAACAGCGCCGCGAGGTCGGGCGGAGACTGGATCACGAACGTGTCCACGCGCGGGATGTGCGGGCCGACGATCCCGACCGCCACCACCACTAGCGCGACGGTCGCAAGCATGACCGCGGCGCTCCAGCGGCGCACCATCAGCAGCAGCAGTGGGAACGCGATATATAGCTGGGCCTCGACGGCCATCGACCAGAACGCCGCGTTGGGGCTGTGCGCGCCAACCACGTTCTGGACGAGCAGGCCGTTGACGAGGACGGATTGCGCGTCGGGCACACCATTGCCCGGCTGAGGGATGATCAGCCACGCCACCGCGAGACTGAAGCCCAGCGCGGCCCAGTACGCCGGCAGGATGCGCCGGACCCGCCGCTCGGCGAACCGGCCGACCCCGTCCAGCCGCCATCCGTGGCGGGCGGGCGACAGGGCCAGGGAGAAGCCCGACAGCACGATGAATACGACGACCGCGAAGCGTCCGTAGATGAACCAGCCGGCCCAGAACGGGGCATGGTCCACCGGGTAGCCGGGGAACGCACGCAGGAATACGTGGTTGATCACCACGTACAGCGCGGCCAGGCCCCGGATGCCGTCCAGGCCGGCCAGCCGCTTGTCGGCACGGAGAGCGACCACTGGCTACCCGGTTGCGGAATGCGAGTCGAACGCCGCCAGGAACTTGTTGCGGAACGCGTTCATCGGCCACACCGGGGCGTTCGAATTGGGCTTCAGGCCCGGATTCCAGCCCCAGCTCCCGATCTGCTTGAGCACGTTCGGGTCGTGGGCGATGATCGAGATCGGCACGTCGTGGTTGGAGTTAGTCCCGCTCACGATCGGCAACGGCTGGTGGTCGCCGAGGACGATCATCACGAGGTTCTTGTTGCCGTACTTCTGCACGAACGACGTCAGCGTGTTCAAGGAGTACACGATCGACGTGCCGTACGCGGCCTGGACGCGCGAGGGGGTGCTCCAGAACGCGCCGGTCTCATGGATCATCGGAATCTTGTTGTAGATCGAGCCGTTCCCGACCTGATTCCAGCCGATCTCCTGCGGGATGCGGTTCCACGGCATGTGACTCGAGATCGTGTCCACCTCTGCGAACAACGGCTTGCGGTGAGGCTTCCCGAGCTCGAGCCGTTGGAGCGCCGAGAACATGTACTGGTCTGGCATCGACGCATAGGTGTAGGTGGGGCCGTGATAGCCAACCTGATAGCGGTTGTAGATCTGGTCGTAGTGGTAGAACGCCTTCCCCTGTGGCCACGGGCGGTCGTTCGATGGATCGTCGGCGACGGTCCGCCACCCGGCCTCCTTGAACGCCTGTGCGAGCGTGAAGCGCTTGGCCGATATCAGCTGGTTGTAGCGGTCCTGGTTGTCGACCCACAGTCCCGCCTGCAGGCTCGAGTGCGCCAGCCAACTGATGCCGCCGTACGTCGCCGAGTCGAGGAACCCGCTGCGAGATGAGAAGCCGGCGCTCGCCAGCCGCTTGTTCCCCTCGGCCAGGGCGGCGTCGACCTCCGGCGAGAACGATCTGCCCTCCACGGCCTGTTGGCCGTAGGCCTCGACGAACACGAGCAGGACGTCTTTGCCGCGCAGGCTGGTCAGCAGCTGGTTGGCGGGGATATTGCGTTCCGGGTCGTGGTTGATCTGGGCGGCGAACACGCTCCGGTCGTGGATGTCCGCCCGAAGCGCATTGACCTCGTTGACGACCAGACTGGCGGAGAGCGTGGACGCGATCGGCGTGTGGGAGATGAGCTGAGCGCCGAACGCGAAGCAGAGTGCCCACACGGCGGCGAGCCCGGTGACCGCCCGCAGCGCCCAGCGGCGGTGCTCAGCCGCAACCCGGGTCAGCCGCAGCATCGCCAGAGCCAGCACGACGGCGAGTACGACGGTGCCGACTACCGCGCCGATCTCGATCAGCTTCGTCTCCGCGCCACCGACCAGGGAACGCAACGTCTCGATCCCGTTCCCGAGCTGACTCGTGTCTCCGAGCGGGTCGTACGGCCGGTCGTAGAGCGTGAACATCTCGTAGTTGATGACCTTCAGGACGACCACCAGCGCGAGCACCAGTCCGCAGCTCACGGCCAGGATGCGTCGAGGGGTACGGGGCAGGAAGGCGGCCACCGCGATCAGTACCAGGCCCTCGAGCGGGATCCTGAAGAACGCGTTCAGCGTGAGATCGTTCGGCTGGTAGGGAGCAACGAGGGCGACCCAGACGACCAGAGCGGCGAGGATCGTGAGCGCCACGGCGAGAGCAGTTCGCGCGCGCGGGCGTCCCGGGCGTCCTGGACGGACGGGGGGGTCGACCGATCCATGATCGCCGGCCGGAGGGGCGATGTCCATGGAATCGCTGGCCCGGTCGGCGACCGCCGCCACCAATCGCTCCGGCGTGGCGTTGCGGTTGCGCCACAGCCACCACACGTCGCGGCCGAACGATTCGGCCAGCAACGCGAGGGCGACGACAAGGACGGCCTGGGTCGCAGTCCGCGGCAGGACGTTTGATGCCGCGATGGTCAGCAGGACCCCCTCGGCCGCCGCGACCGTCTTTCGCCAGAAGCGCGGCGGCAACTGCGCGCGCATCCACGGCAGCGGCCACTCGGCGACCAGGAACGCGTAGCGCGCCAGGCCGATCGCCAGCACCCAAGCACCCGCCGAGCGGGCGACATACACGCTGAGCACGAGGATCAGAAACGCGTCGACCTCGCCATCGAAGCGCGCGCCCAGAGTCGCCGTGGTCCACGTGCGCCGTGCCACCCATCCGTCGACCGCGTCGAGCGCGAGCGCGACCGCCGCAAGAGACACGAGCAGGGCGACCGGCACGGGCTCGCCGAACGACTCCACCACAAGCGCCGCGACGACGGCGGCGAGCGTGGCCCGCGCGAGCGTCACCCAGTCGGCCGGCCCGAGCCGGTCGGCGCGGTCATACGAGAGCCCACGCGCGAGTCCAGCGTTCGTGATCAGTCCGCAGGTGACGCCGACCGCCCAAGCGGCAGGGCTGAGGCCGAAGCCACTGAGGCCGACGGCGATCGCGAGCCCGGCGATCAGCAGCATCTGGGCGATCAGCGCGGCAACTGGGGCGGTGTGAACCATTCGCATCGTGCGTGCCTTTCAGGAAGGGTCAGTCGTCTTGGCTGTGGGCAGGTGCGAACGCACCCGCTCGACTCCCGTGGCGGTGATTACTGCGATGTGCCGCCGAGCTGTGAAGACCGCGACGTCACGCCATACGCCGAACGGAGCGGCAGCAGCGTGCTTTGGCTTCATACCTCGCAAGGACGCCCGCTCCACGTCAAGACTTCCCGAGTCGAGGGTGGCATCCTCCACGGCGTGAACGACCTCGTGCCGCAGGGCTACGCGAAGTGCCGACGCGAACTGCGGTTGCGTCGGGCGTCCGATTCAGTCGCGAGGAAGCCATGAGGCAGGACGACCGTGCTCCGTTCGTCGGGGCCCTCCAGCGGGCCCGCGTGTCGGCATACGCGCCCGGCGAGTTCGTGGAGCAGGAGGGGTTCATGCGCGCCGGAGAGATCCGGGCCCTGGCGGTCAGGGCCGGCATTGAAGGTGGCGTATCGGTGCTCGACCTCTGCTGCGGAATTGCCGGGCCCGGGCGATTCATCACTCGGGAGCTGGGTTGCTCGTATCTGGGGGTGGACTTGAGCGCCGGCGCCATCGACATCGCGCGCGAACGCGGCCGCGACCTTCCCTGTCGATTCGAGGTCCGCCGGATTCCCCCGCTCCCACCGGGGCCGTTCGACGTCGTCCTCCTGTTGGAGACGATGCTCGCGTTTCGGGACAAGCAGGCGCTCCTTCGCGAGATATCCCGGGCGTTGCCGATCGGCGGCCGGCTCGCGTTCACCATGGAAGAGGGCCTCCCGCTCACGGAGGCGGAGCGAGCGAGGATGCCTGACGCCGATACGGTTTGGCTCACGCCGCTGGATGAGATGCTCACCTGGTTGGAGCACGTCGGGCTGGTTGTCCGCTGGCAGGACGACTGCAGTCGCTCACACCGTGCGATGGCGGATTCGCTGATCGACGCCTTTGCCGCCGACGGTGAGAACATTGCCGCGGGGATCGGATCCGGGGCGCTGGACGAGCTGCTGACCGCTCACCGACTCTGGAGCGATTGGATGCGGGAAGGACGGGTTCGCAAGCTCGAGTTCGTTGCCGAGAAGACTCGAGACGCCACGTTGCCCGGGGGTTCTCACTCGGGGTCTGGCGGATGTACCGTCCAACAGTCGTGAACATGGTCCGCCCTTGCGCCGACCGCTCGGGGAGATCTGCGGCCCTCCTCATTGCGGTGGCCTGCGGGCTCGTCCTCGCCCTGTCGGGCTGCGGCCAATCCTTGGAGACCACCGCCGCCGCGTCGCCGTCCGCCGGCGCGACTTACACGTTGATGCAGATGAATCTGTGCCTGTCTGGTCTGGCCGCCTGCTACGCCAAGAAGGTGGAATATCCAGCGGTGCTCGAGGAGGCAATCGCCCGAATCCGCGGAGCGCGCCCGGACGCCGTCACCTTCAACGAGGCCTGCCATGGCGATGTCGCGCAGATCGCCCGGCGAACCGGCTACCACCTCCGCTTCTCGACGGTGATCTATTACGGCAAGCCCTTGCCTTGCATCAAGCCGGGCGACCGCGGACTCTTCGGTGACGCAGTGCTCACCAGGGCAGCCATCCAGAGCAGCCATAGCCAGGCTTTCGCAACCCAAGCCGGCCCCGAGCAGCGCCGGTGGCTGTGTGTCAGCACCCGAATCGGCGTCGACGTGTGCACCGCCCACCTTGCCTCCCCCGAGCCCGATGAGGTGGCCGCGAACGCCCCGCAGTGCGGCGAGCTCAGGGCGCTCCTGGCACGGCGCGGGGCCGCCCGCGCCGTGATCTTCGGGGGCGACGTCAACCGTCTCCCCTCCTGCGCCCCGCCCGGCTTCTGGACCCGCACCGACAGGTCCGGCCACCAGGACCCCGGAAGTCAGCAGGTCTACGGATCCGTCGCGCTCCGCTCGCCCTCGGCGCGGGTGGTGCCGGCCGTACACACCGACCACGACGTTCTGTTCGTCCGCGCGCGCCTCACCGCACGACGGTGACTCGATAATCCGGCGGCGGGCAGGTGAACCCCGGCGTTGCGGTGTGACTCCCTGAGAACGGGCTGGTAGGTGTGTAGGACGAACGTAAGTACACGCGCCGGATTCCTACATGGTTCCCACAAGCCTCTTGCGATTCTGCGACGCGGCTGCCGGATGTTGTCCGGCGCGCCACGCACCTCGATCGGCTCCTCGAGCGGCCTCGCAACCGGCAACGTCACCCGCGTCGATGGCGACACCGTCTACATCAAGAGCGCCTCGGGCAACACCGTCCAGGTCAGGCTGCTCCCGACCACCCGACCGTCGGCACTCCTCAGCGCGTCCCGCGGGTCACGACCTCGACCTCCCCGTCGCGCGGCGCCGGCATCTTTAGCCATTGCTCGTCGGAGTCCTCCACGAACGACAGGAAGTCCGGGCGGCCGAGCAGCCCATGATCGATACGGGTGACGGTGAGTTCCAGACCGGTGCGCGTGCGCAGCCGATCGCCGATCCGCACGTCAGTGGCTTTGACCGTCGTGGTCAACGCAGCGCCCGCTCGATCTGTTCGACGATCCGCTCGTCGTCGGGCGCGACCGTCGGCCGGAAGCGGGCCAAAACCTCGCCGGACGGTGCGACGAGAAACTTCTCGAAGTTCCACTCGATCTCGCCGGCGTCCCCATCCGCGTCGGGGATCGCGGTCAGACGCTGATACAGCGGGTGGCGTCGGCGACCGTTGACTTCCAACTTCGCGGTCATCGGGAACGACGTCCCGTAGGTCGTCCGACAGAAACCCTCGATCTCGTCCGGCGTGCCGGGCTCCTGACCCGCGAACTGATTACACGGGACGCCCAACACCGTGAAGCCGCGATCGCTATATGTGCGCTGGAGCCGCTCGAGTCCTTCATATTGAGGTGTCAGGCCGCACTTCGAGGCGACGTTCACAACGAGCACGGTCTTGCCGGCGAGCTGGTCGCGGTCAACCGGCTGGCCGTTCAGGCCCGGAAGGTCCTCCCAAGCCACGACTCCGGGTTCAGGCGTTTGGTCAGGCATCGTCAGCGCGCTCTCCAGGGCTAGGTTGCACCAGGAGCCGATCGTAGCTAGTCGCGACTCAGCTCTTGAGCGCGCGCTTGACCGCCTTGAGCGACTGCTTCAACGTAGGCGGGGGAGGCCGGGTGCGGACGTACAGCGTGCCGCCTGGGCCGCGGATGTCGATCGTCAGCCTCGGTCCGCCGACGATCGGCGATCGCTCTGGCGACTGAATCTTCTGACTGGCAAACAGTCCCCCTCCGCGCACGACCACTTCGACGCCGTCGGGGACCATCACCGTTACCGTGCCGAACAGGTTGTAGACCTCGAGCGCGATCTCCGGGCCGGCGAGCCGCGCCTGGCGCAGGTCGAGGTCGATCGTCCCGAAGATCGAGCGCCACGACGAATGTGCCGGCAGCGACCACGGTCCGCTGCGGATCAGGTGCGAGCCGAAGGCCCGGTGCTCCTCGGACGCCGCGACGGGCTGAGCGGATGCAGTCCGGTCGCCTGGCAGGTCGCCAGTCAGGCGGGCCAGCTCCTGGTCTGTGCGCGCGGCCTGGGCAAGACCGACCCGCTCGCTGAACTCCTCGAGCGTCAGCCGGCCCTCGCCGACCGCGTCACGCAACAGCGCAACGCTGCGCTCGCGCTCGGCATCCGAGGCGAGGATCGGCGTCGGCCGCGGTTCGGGCGGCTCGCTCATCCTCGACACCGTATCGCGGGACGCACGCGCAACATCCGCCGAAGCGTCGGACATGCCGTTCCACCAAGTAGGGCCGGTCGTTCAGCTGGACCGGGAAACCGTTGCGCTTCGTCCGAGAACGGCGATCAGCCGACGCTGGCCGCAGGCTCACGGTCCCGTCGCTGACCAGGTCTGGACATTGGTGGTGCACGAGAACGCGGTGCCGTTGTTGAGCGTGATGTCCTCGCGCAGCTGACCGCCGACCCGCTCGACCCCCGAGGCGGTCGTGCCATGGAAGTGCCCGGCCAGCGTGTAGGTGAACTGGGCGGGCTCCCCGCTGACGACACCGCTCTGGCTGGCCGTGGCGCTGAACGAGCCATCAGCGTTGATCGCGATCGACGCGAACTGGAGCTGATCGTCGAACGTCTTGGCGGGTACGCACTGAAGCCCGGTCGGGACGGTCAGGTTCTGGATCTGCGTGCTGGAGGCCGAGACGGTCAGCGAGAGCGCGAAGCTCTGCGAGCTCGACCCCGAGTAGCTGCCCGGCGGCGGTGGCGAAGCCGTCTGCGCGCCCTGCGTGTCACGAGTGGCCGACCAGGTCTCGATGTTGGTCGTGCACGAGAAGGCGGTGCCGTCATTGAACGTGATGTCCTCGCGCAGCTGACCGCCGACCCGCTCGACCCCCGACGCGGTCGTGCCATGGAAGTGCCCCGCCAGCGTGTAGGTGAACTGGGCGGTGGTCCCCAACAGCACCCCGGCCTGCGTGGCCGTCCCGCTGAACGACCCGTCGGCGTTGATCGGGATCGACGCGAACTCGAGCTGATCGTCGAACGTCTTCGACGGCGCGCACTGAAGCCCGGTCGGGACGACGACGTCCTCTATCTGCGAGCTATCGGCCGCAACGTACATCGAGAGCGCGAAGCTCTGCGAACTCGACCCCGAGTAGCTGCCCGGCGGCGGTGGCGACACCTCGCTCCCCTGCGTGTCACGGGTCGCCAACCAGGTCTCGACGTTGGTGGTACAAGAGAAAGCGGTGCCGTTGTTGAACGTGATGTCCTCGCGCAGCTGACCGCCGACCCGCTCCACCCCGGACGCATTCGTACCGTGGAAGTGCCCCGCCAGCGTATAGCCGAACTGGGCGGTAGCCCCGAACAGCACCCCGGCCTGCGTGGCCGTCCCGCTGAACGACCCGTCGGCGTTGATCGGGATCGACGCGAACTCGAGCTGATCGTCAAACGTCTTGCCGGGTAAACACTGAAGCCCGGTCGGGACGACGACGTCCTGGATGTGCGAGCTATCGGCCGACACATGCAGCGAGAGCGCGAAGCTCTGCGAACTCGACCCCGAGTAGCTGCCCGGCGGCGGTGGCGACACCTCGCTGCCCTGCGTGTCGCGAGTCGCCAACCAGGTCTCGACGTTGGTGGTGCAAGAGAAAGCGGTGCCATTGTTGAACGTGATGTCCTCGCGCAGCTGACCGCTGACCCGCTCGACCCCCGACGCATTCGTGCCATGGAAGTGCCCGGCCAGCGTGTAGGTGAAATGGGCGGTGGCGCTGAACAGCACCCCAGTCTGGGTGGCGGTCCCGCTGAACGACCCGTCGGGGTTGATCGGGATCGACGCGAACTCGAGCTGGTCGTCGAACGTCTGGCTCGGCGCGCATTGAAGCCCGGTTGGGACGACGACGTCTTGGATCTGCGAGCTGTCGGCCGACACATGCAGCGAGAGCGCGAAGCTCTGCGAGCTCGACCCCGAGTAGCTGCCCGGCGGCGGTGGCGAAGCCGTCTGCGTGCCCTGCGTGTCGCGGCTCGCCGACCAGGTCAGCGCATTGGTGGTGCAAGAGAACGCGGTGCCGTTGTTGAACGTGATGTCCTCGCGCAGCTGACCGGCGACGCTCGTTCCCGTAAACCGACCACTGAACGAGTACGTGAACTGGGCGGCGGCACCGAACAGCACCCCGGCCTGCGTAGCCGTCCCGGTGAACGACCCGTCGGCGTTGATCGGGATCGACGCAAACTCGAGCTGATCGTCGAACGTCTTCGACGGCGCGCACTGAAGCCCGGTCGGGACGACGACGTCCTCTATCTGCGAGCTATCGGCCGCAACGTACATCGAGAGCGCGAAGCTCTGCGAACTCGACCCCGAGTAGCTTCCCGGCGCTACCGAGGATGACCCGTTCACGGTGAACGACGCGCTCACCGACTGATCGGCGCTGAGTGTCACGATGCACGTTCCGGTGCCGCCGCAGCCCCCGCCCGACCAGCCGACGAAACTGGACCCCGACGCCGGCGAGGCGGTCAGCGTCACCACAGTTCCAGCCGGGAAGGTGTGTGAGCACGTCCCCGGGCAGGCAATCCCCGAGCCCGACACGCCGCCGGAACCACTACCCGCTAACGTCACGGACAGAGTGTGCGTGGGCGCAGGGTTGACTGCAAAGCTCGCCGTGACCGCGCGGTCCGAACTCAACGTCACGTTGCAAGCGCCAGTGCCGGCGCATCCGGTGCCCGACCAGCCGGTAAAGCTCGACCCAGCGGCCGGAGACGCGATCAGAGTGACTACCGTTCCGGCCGGGAACGTGCGCGAGCATGTGCCCGGACAAGCGATCCCCGAGCCCGCCACGCTGCCCGAACCGCTCCCAGCCAACGTCACGGACAGACGGTGGGGCGGTCGCGCCTCACTCACTGCGCACGGCTTGTACGCACGCGTCGCAGTCACGGTGCGCCCGTCCGTCGTCCTTGCGGTTACGGAGAGCGTGAATTTTTTGCTGGGAAGGCCCGTCAGCTTCACTGGCTTGATGAGCTCAGCCCGCTTGACGGTTTTGACCCGCCTGCCGTTGATGTACACGTTCAGCGTCCGCCAAGTGACGCCCGGCAGATCGCGCAGATCCACTGTGAGCGTGCGCCCGCGGACGCACGCTTGCCCGGAAGGGAGGATGAACGCCGACGCGGGCGAGATGCGCCTTGGCTGCTGCTTGCGCGCCTTAGCCAAATAGGAGAATGAGCGCCAGACGCCGCTGGCCGCGGTGGCGCTCATGTCGCTTGCCGACGCGGATACCGCGGTGGCGCCAACCGCCGACAGAAGGACGGCCGTGATAGCCGCTGCACACCAGAAGTTCGTCAGCAGACGTGTCGGTCGCGCGCGACCTGAGCTCCTGCCCAGATCGCCCGTCGGCCGCAGCCGCGGGTAGGCATCCGTAAGCACTGCCCCTCCTGAATCCCGGTCCTCTTGGAAAGCGGCCCCGTGGGTTTGAGCGAGCGCGGCGTACGGAGGCGAGTCTCAAAAATGGCCCCGCCGCACACGATCCGTCGAACGCGGCCAGCAAAATCACGCCCAACCTATAGCTTTGGCGAGGTTCAAGCAAGCTCGGACCGACCGGGGTCCGAATTCGGACAATGGATGAGCCGTGGGCACGGTGGCCTGGCTCGCGGCCGTCAAGCGGACGATCGGGCGGGTACCGGCATGGAGAGATCGCGGATCAAGGAGCTGTGTGATGGCGAAGTCGAGTGACGGGATCGCCCCTATCGCGATCGATTATCTGAACGTGGATAGCTTGTTCGAGCCCGAGGAGCTCGAGCTGCGAGACCGGGTCCGGGCGTTCGTGGATGCGCGTATCCGGCCGAACATCAATGCCTGGTATGAAGCCGCGCATTTCCCGCGTGAGCTGGCTCGGGAGTTGGGTGAGCTCGGTGTGCTCGGAATGCATCTGGACGGCTACGGGTGCCCCGGGCGTAGCGCGGTGGAGTATGGCCTGGCGATGTTGGAGCTGGAAGCCGGCGACTCGGGTCTGCGTACGTTCGCGAGTGTCCAGGGGTCGCTGACGATGAGCGCGATTCACAAGTTCGGATCCGAGGCGCAGAAGGAGCAGTGGCTGCCGGGCATGGCAACCGGCGAGCTGATCGGGTGCTTCGGCCTCACCGAGCCCGAAGCCGGCAGCGACCCCTCGAGCATGCAGACGGTCGCTCGGCTTGATCGGAACGAGTGGGTGCTGAACGGCGCAAAACGTTGGATCGGCCTTGCCTCGATCGCCGAGATCGCGGTCATATGGGCCAACACCGAGCAGGGAATCCGCGGGTTCCTGGTGCCGACTTCGACCCCGGGTTTCACCACGACCGTGATCGAGCCAAAGCTCGGGATGCGCGCCTCGATCCAATGCGATATCACGCTGAACGGGGTGCGGCTGGGACAGGAAAGCGTCCTGCCCGGCGTGACCGGGCTCAAGGGCCCGCTGGCCTGTCTCAACGAGGCTCGCTACGGGATCATGTGGGGCGCGCTCGGCGCCGCCCGCGACTCCTACCAGGTAGCGCTCGCCTACGCCCTGAGCCGACACCAGTTCGACCGGCCGATCGCCAGCTTCCAGCTCACCCAACAGAAGCTGGTGGACATGGTCCTGGAGATCCAGAAGGGCCTGCTCGTCGCGGTGCACACAGGCCGACTGAAGGATGCCGGCACCCTGCGCTCCGAGCAGATCTCGTTCGGAAAGCTCAACAACGTGCGCGAGGCAATCGCGATCTGCCGCGAAGCCCGGACGCTGCTTGGTGGAAACGGAATCACGCTCGACTACACGCCGATGCGCCACGCCAACAACCTCGAGGCCGTCCGCACTTACGAGGGAACCGACGAGATCCACACCCTGATCATGGGGCGCGCGATCACATCGATCCCCGCCTTCACCTAATTGAACACGCCGTTAGGGGTGCACCATCACCTTGATCGCTTCGCGGTCCGCCATCGCGCGTGGCCGGCGAGATTGACGGGTCGGCCCATGACGCTGCGGGGCTGGATTCGGCCGTCGACGACGACCTGCCGCCGCGCCCGCTTGACACCGCGGCCCCGCGGCCCGCTTGGGTTTAGGTCATCCTGCCGACGCACAGCGCGACCCCGCTCGGGGCGGCCCGTGGACGCCCGGAGCTGGGGGCATTTAGCCTTTCACCGATTCGAGTCGAAAGGACGGAGCATGGAAGGCAGCCCAGTGCGCTGGGGGATTCTCGGTACGGGTGGGATCGCGAGCGCGTTCGTGACCGATTTACAGCTGAGCGATTCCGGCGTTGCGACCGCGGTGGGGTCGCGAAACCAGGGATCGGCTGACCGTTTCGCGGACGAGTTTGGCATCGCGAATCGGCATGCCGGCTACGAGTCACTCGTGGCCGACCCGGACGTCGATGTGGTCTACGTGGCAACGCCGCACCCGATGCACCGTGACCACGCGATCCTCGCGCTGCGGGCGTTCAAGCACGTGTTGGTCGAGAAGCCGTTCACGATGAACGCTCTCGAGGCACGCGAGATTGTTCAGCTCGCGCGGGAGAACGGGCGGTTCGCCATGGAGGCGATGTGGACCCGGTTTCTGCCACACGTCGTCGTGATCCGGGACTGGCTCGCGCAGGGCGTGCTCGGCGACATCGTTACCGTGACCGCGGACCACGGTCAGTGGTTTGCCGAGGACCCCGAGTTCCGCCTGTTTGCACCCGAACTGGGCGGCGGCGCCCTGCTCGACCTCGGCGTGTATCCGGTGTCGTTTGCCTCGATGGTCCTCGGCACGCCGGATCGGATCGTGTCGATGAGCGACCCCGCGTTCACCGGCGTTGACGCGCAGACATCGATGTTGTTCGGCTATCACAGCGGCGCCCAGGCCGTGCTCACCTGCACCCTGCGCGCGAAAAGTCCGACGAGAGCGTCGATCGTCGGCACCGACGCCAGGATCGAGATCGATGGCGACTTCTACGCTCCGACGGACATGACGCTCATACCGAGGCACGGCGACCCGACCTTCATCGAATCGGTACATGAGGGTCGGGGCCTGCGCCATCAGGTCGACGAGGTCGCCCGTCGACTGGCCGCCGGGGACCTTGAGAGCCCGGTGATGCCGCTCGATGAGACGATCTCGATCATGGAGACGATGGACAGGGTGCAGGCCCAGGCCCGCCAGAGCGGCTGATGGCGCACGTCAGCTTCGGGATCGCGACCGCGCCCCAGCGGGTCGACTACGCCGACGTCCTGCGCGTGTGGCGCGAGGCCGACACCGTTCCCGAGATCGAGCACGCCTGGTTGTTCGATCATCTCCTGCCGATCGCGGGGGACCGCCTCGGCCCGATCTTCGAGGGATGGACGCTGCTCTCGGCGCTCGCGGCGCAGACCAGCCGCCTGCGCCTAGGTCTGCTCGTCACCAGCAACCGCTTCCGCCCGCCGGCCGTGCTGGCCAAGATCGCCACTACCGTCGACGTCGTCTCTGACGGAAGGCTGGACTTCGGCATCGGCGCCGGTTCTCGGACGAGCGTCCCCGAGGCTCGCGGGGAGTACGACGCCCACGGCCTGCCCTACGTCGACTTCGCAGGTTCGGTCGATGCCCTCGCGGAGGCGTGCATCGTGATCAAGCGGTTGTGGACTGAGAGCGAACCGTTCGACTTCGACGGCCGCCACGTCCGCCTCGTCGGGGCGTTCGGCAACCCTAAGCCCATCCAGCGGCCACACCCACCGATCCTCATCGCCGGACGAACCGCCCGGGTACTGCGTGTGGTCGCCGAGCACGCCGACGTCTGGAACATTGCCGGCGTCGACATCGACGATGCGGCGACTCGCAGCGCCCTACTCGACCGCTACTGCACCGAGATCGGGCGCGAGCCCGCCTCGATCATCCGCTCGTTCCATGTGCCGGTCTCCTACGAGGACCCCGCCGCCACACGGGACGCCGCCGGTGCCGCCGTCGGCGCCGGCTTCACGCACATCGTCCTCAGCCTGAGGAGCCCCTACCCGGACGGCGTCGCCGGCTGGGTCGCCGACGAGATCGTCACCCCGTCGCAGCACTAAGCGCACCCACCGACCGCCCGCGAACATCCACCAACTCGGCACCCCGGTCAGCGGGGATCCGGAACGCAGAACAGAAGGCTACGTCGCCGCTGCCCCAGAACGGAACGTACAGCGAGCGTGGCCGCATTCACGCGGAACGGGGAGTTGCCCGCGGTGCTGCGGCGACGCGTCGTCTCTGATCGGTAGGGTCCTTGCCTACCGTCGTGGGGAGGCGTAGGCTGTGGCCCGTGTCCGCGTCCTGACAAGCGGGCCGTGACACGCATAGCCCAAGGGGGTGGCGCAAGTGACGGCGACCGGATATGCGCAGGAGAGCAGCCAGGCCTCGACGATCCCACCGGGGGCCCAACTACTCGAGATGCTCAGCGGACTCTTTCTGGCGTGGATGTTGTATGTGGTGGCCGAGCGGGGTGTCGCGGATCTGCTGGCCGACGGGCCGCAGACGAGCACCGAACTCGCAAAGACTGCGGGGCTGCACGAACCCTCGCTCTATCGACTCTTGCGGTCACTTTCGAGCCTCGGTGTGTTCACGGAGGAGTCGCCGCGTCGCTTCGCGCTCAATCCGCTCGGCTCAGCGCTGCAGACCGGCGATCCAAGCGGCGCGCGGGACATGGTCATGAACACGCCATGGTTCACGCGCGCGGTGGCGGAGTTCCCGCGGGTCGTAGCGAGCGGCGAGAATGGGATGCAACTCGCCTTCGGGATGCCGATCTTCGACTTTCTCGCACAACATCCGCAGGAAAGCGCGGCCTTCAACCGCGCGATGATCGCCACCGGCTCCGCCGAGCCGGCCGCGGTGGCAGACGCATATGACGTCTCGAGCGTGCGCCGACTCGTCGACGTGGGCGGCGGGATCGGGACGCTACTGGCGACGATGCTGGGCCGCTATCCGCTCGTGCAGGGCGTGTTGTTCGATCGCCCGGACGTGATCGATGACGCCCGCGCGACGCTCGCGGACCACGGTCTCGCCGAGCGCTGCGAGGTGGTCGGCGGCGACTTCTTCGTGTCGCTGCCCGAGAACGCCGACGCGTACCTCATGTCGCACATCCTCCACGACTGGGACGATGACCGCAGCATTGCGATCTTGCGCAACTGTCGCAGAGCGATCGGCCCGAATGGGCGACTGCTGCTTGTCGAAATGGTCCTCCCGCCCGGCGACACCCCGCACCCCGGCCAGATGTTCGACATGTACATGCTCGTATTGAATGCCGGCGGCATGGAGCGAACCGAAGCGCAATACGGTGAGCTGTTGCGTCGCGGCGGCTTCCGACTCACACGAGTCGTCCCCACCCGGTCCGCCGTAAGCGTGATCGAGGCAGTGCCTGAGCTCGACGATGCGTAGCGCGTCTCGCTCTCGATGTCCAGCGTCGTGGACCGCTTGCGCTCATATGCCAGGCTAAGCCCCACTTGACGACGACTCCTCACGACAGCGCAGGCGGGCCCGAGATGCGGCTCGCCACGTACGGCACTCTGGCCCCGGGGCGTAAGAACCACGGCCAGCTCAGTGACGTGCCCGGACGCTGGCTCGTCGGCCATGTGCGCGGCTCACTGGTCGAAGCCGGCTGGGGTGCGAAGTTTGGGTACCCGGGGTTGATCCTGGACCCCGACGGCGCATCGGTCGAGGTGTTCGTCTTCGAGTCCGAGGCACTGCTTCACCATTGGGACCGACTGGACACATTCGAAGGCGCCGGTTATCGTCGCGTCGCGGTTGACGTCTCGACTGCCGAGGGTGTTTTGCCTGCGTCGATCTACGTCCTCGCGGACCCGCCCACCTCCTCACCCCGCGTAAGCGGCATCCTCACGGCCGATGAGCCGATCGATGCTCCCACTCGGCCCCGACGTTCAGGGCTGCCGCTCGGGAACTCGAGCCCATCACGACCCACAGCACTGCCGCAGATGTCAGCAGCACCACAAATACGACGCCCAGCGACGCCGCGGTGATCAGACCCTGGTGCGGACCCGCGAGCGGCCCTGGGAAATTCACGTGGCGCGAATGTCCCGTTCCGAGGACCGCGACGGCGGAGCGAACGCGCATGATGGCGAGCGCGCCAAGCAACGCCAGAACCAGCGTCACCGCGCTGGCGGCCGCTATCAAGCGTCCGAGCCGGACACGCGGCTGGCGCGGAGCGCGGTCGATCGGAAGGTCGGCGAGAAGCGCGTCGAGCTCATCGTAGGTCCGACTTGTGTAAAGCGCTTCAAGCCGTTGGTCGAGCTCGTCCCCGCTGAGCCGGCCCTCCGCCGTGGCATGCAGCAGCCGTTCGGCGACCTGCTCCCGATCGGAGTCTGAGGCGCGAAGTGACGCAACGACCTGCACTGAATCCTTGTACCAGGGCCGGGATAACACCGACGTCACAGACTGAGTGCCGCGCACCAATAACCGAACCCCCCAATTTTCAGCCACGACACGGCCGAGGAATCGAACCTTCCAAGCCGGGGGCTGCCCGAGCATCAAGCTCGAGTGTTGGTTTTCAATCTGCGGCGGCGGCCTGCAGGCGTGGCGTCGGCACCCGGCGGAGTTCGCCCGCGAGCGCCGCGCGTCAGCGAACGCTGATGAGGTCGACGACGAATACGAGGGTCTCGTCCGGTCCGATCGCCCGGCCGGCGCCGCGCTTGCCATACGCGAGCATCGGCGGGATCGTGATCCGCCGACGACCGCCGACCCTCATTCCGGCCACACCTTGATCCCAGCCAGCGATCACCTGACCCTTACCCAGACCGAACTTGAAGGTACTGCCACGGTCCCACGAAGCGTCGAACTGCTGGCCTGTTTTCCATGAGACGCCGACATAGTGCACCTCGACAACCCGTCCCGAAACCGCCTCATCGCCATCTCCGACGACGATGTCCTCGACCTCGAGCTGATACGACGGGGCCTGATCGGACGGCACCACGACATCCGGCTTCTCACCTATCGCCACGACCCCACCCTACCGGTCTGCGCCCTAAGCGCCGGAAGAACACCTCTGATCAAACCCAACCCCCCGCAATTCGATCACAGCAGCAGCCCGGCCCTGAACGTAAAGTTGGTGGCGCGCCCGGCCGATCGGTGGTTTGTGAAGAGTTGCTGGTCCTCCGAGTGAGTGGCACCGATGCCTGCGCATCTCCTCAGCATCGCCCTGTTCGCACTCCCCGCGCTCGCCTTTCTGCTTGGGCTCGGCGGACTCCCAGCCCGGGTCGGACTGCTGTTCGCGATCGCCAGCCTTATCGCCTGGCTCGGAGGTCGCGCCATTTCCTTATGGATTCGATGGGTCTCCCAGAAACCACCGGCGGGACCCAAGAAGCAGCTCGGTTAGCCCGCCCGACTGCGATCGCGTTGGGCCGTCCCTGAGTCCACTGCGGGGTCAGCGCGCAGTCGTCACTGAAAGGTGGGATTCGGTTCGTCTCGGTCGCTGCCACTTTGGGCTAATACACGGCCAGCGGTGTGCAGCACCTACCCCTCGGCCCGTTCGCCGCTCCGGCGTTCGGCGAAGTCAAGCCGGCGGCGACGTGCTTTATCCAAGCGGTCTCGCACTGGGCCAAGAAGGGCCAGCACGGGTCATAGTCCTCTGTTGCCATGCCGCGTCGGCGGCATCCAGCGTGGAAAGCCAAAGCAGCCGAAACCCCCCAATTTCCAGCTACGACGCGGCGAAGGAATCGAACCTTCCAAGCCGGGGGCTGCCCGGCCCTGCCAGTTTTGAAGACTGGATGGGCCACCAGGCCCGTGCCGCGCCGCCGCTGATCCTACGTGGCCGGACGCGGACCCGGCTCGAGGCCGAGGCCGTGCTCGAACGCGCCCTTGACGCCGGCGTCGAGCGCGTTCAGCCGGTACAGCGTGAGCGCCTCGACCGAGCCGAAGCGGCCGCCGGGCGCCGCCGCCGGTCCGTGGTGACACAGCAAGCAGTGGAGCAGCGCGAGTCGGCGCTGATCGTCGAGCGCCCCGGCCCGTGAGGACACGATCTGCTCGCCGATCACGAGATGCCCGAGCAGCCGGCCCTCGTCGGTCAGCCCGATCTCGGCGCCGTAGGTGAACTCGCGCGTCCGCCCGAGGTCGTGCACGATCGCCGCGGTCAGCAGCAGATCCTGGTTCAGCCGCGGGTGGAGCTGGCAGATCTCATACGCGAGCGTGGCCACGGCCACGGTGTGCTCGAGCAGCCCGCCCAGATATGCGTGGTGGCCGCCGCGCGTGCACGGCGCGCGCCGCCACTCCGCCCGCAGGCCCGCGTCGGAAACCAGCGCGTCGAGGAACGCGCGAAAGCCGCGGTCGTGGACCTCGCCGGCGAGGTGCTCGAGGAACCCGTCGAGCTCGTCGAGATCCCGGTAGGCGGTGGGTAGGAACCGCGCCGGATCTCCCTCCGAACCCGAACCTTCGGCATCGGCCTCCACGCGCGTGATGTCCACGACCTCGAGCACCGGCTGGTCGCGGAATCGCTCGACCCGTCCCGACACGCGGACGAGCTCGCCCCGCTCGAACCGGCCGGCCAGCGCGTCCGCGTCCTGGAACGCACGGGCCTGGATCGCCCCGCTGCGATCGCGCAACTCCAGAGCGAGGTACGGCGTGCCCGTGCGGGTGAACAAGCGGTCCTTGCGCGAGCACGCGAACACCCCTTTTACCTGCTGCCCGGGGCGTAGGCCGCTGACCAGCACTGCCGTGGAATCGCCTGAATCCATCTGCCCATGATGTACGGTGAGGCGGATGCAGCCGCTGCAATGGGAATATCGCCCCGACGGGCTGCGAGCCCCAGCGCTGATCTGTGCGTTCAAGGGCTGGAACGACGCCGCCGACGCGGCCTCGAGCGCGATCACGTTCGTCGCGGGCGCGCTCGGCGGCCGGAGGTTCGCGACGATCGACCCCGAGGAGTTCTACGACTTCCAGAGCACCCGCCCTCAGGTCAAGATGGTCGATGGCCACGCCCGCACGATCGTGTGGCCCGAGGTCGAGCTGTACGAGGCGCGCGTGCCCCGCGCGACGCGCGACCTGGTGCTCCTCGTCGGGCACGAGCCGTCCCTCAAATGGCGCACGTTCAGCCGGGTGATCGTCGAGCTTGCCGAAGCGCTCGGCACGCAGCTCGTGGTCACGCTCGGGGCGCTGCTCGCCGACGTCCCCCACACGCGCCCGATCTCGGTGACGGGGATGGCCACCGACACCGAGCTCGTCACGCGGCTCGGGCTGACCCGCTCCTCCTACGAGGGGCCGACCGGCATCGTCGGCGTGCTCCACGCCGCCTGCCAGGAGAACGGCCTGCCCTCGGCGAGCCTGTGGGCGGCGGTCCCGCACTACATCGCGGCCGCTCCCAACCCGAAGGCGGCGCTCGCGCTCGTCCGCAAGCTCGAGGGCCTCGTGCAGGTCGCGGTCGACGCCTCAGATCTCGAGAGCGCGACCGCCGACTACGACCGCCAGGTCAATCTCGCGGTCCAGAGCGATCCCGACGTTCAGGCGTTCGTCGAGCGCCTCGAGCAGGCTGCGGCCAGCGAGGACTCAGAGCATGGCCCGCTCCCGTCGGGGGACACGATCGCCCGTGAGCTCCAGCGGTTCCTGCGCCAGCGCGGGGACGAGGATCCCGGCACCGCCCAGGGCTGACCCCGCCTCAGCCTTCCGCCGCCGGGCACACGAGCCGGTAGTCGCACACCGAGCACGCGGCGAACGACGGCGTCGGCTCGAACCCCTGCGAGAGGATCCCGTCGGCGACCTCCATCGCCACCTCCTCGATCCACGCAAACCGGTCCTGCCGGTCGTCCGGCACGGTCACCTTCTGGTCGTCGAGCACGTAGTAGTAGGCCTGCTGGGATGAATCGAGACTCCACGCCTCGCGAGCCCCGACCGCGTACAACGACAGCTGGACGTCGTCGACAAGCTGCGTCGCGCTCTTCGGGCGGCCGGTCTTGTAGTCGATCAGCTCATATTCACCGCCCGGCAGGCGATCGACGCGATCCACCCGGCCGCGCAGCAGATGCGGCCCGAGCTTGAACGAGAACGCCCGCTCGAACCACATCGGCTCGGCCTCCTCGGACTGGAACCGGGTGTGGTAGCGGGTCAGCGCGGCCGCGGCCTTGCCGCGCAGCTGGCGCTCCTGCTCGGACTCGCCGAAGCCGCCCCGGCGCCAGCTCGCGTCGAGCAGCCCGAGCAGCTCGGGCAGCGAGCCTGAAACACCCTCGCCCGAGCCGGCGTGGAACCGCTCGAGCACATGGTGAACCACGATCCCGAACCGCTGGTTGATCGTCGGCTCCTGTGGGATCCGGAACACCCGGGCGAACTTGTACTTCAACGGGCACGTCCGGTACGTGTCGATGTCGGACGCCGACAGCACGACCCCGTTTCCCCGCGTGGGCAGGAACGACTCGACCGACGGGTCGTCGCGCGCCACCACCGCCTGCGCGCGCCGCCGGGCGTCGCGCTCGGCGTCGAGCAGATAGTCATCCAAAGCCGACGACGTATAGATCTCGCGCTGCTCGGCGGTGACCGCCTGGAGGATCCGCGAGTTGACGTCGCGCACCGCTTCGGCGAGCGACTGGCCCTCGGGCCGTTCGATCAGCGCAGCCAGCTTCAACAGCTCCAGATACCGCACGACCGCGTGCAGGACATCGAGATCGGTGTCGAGCCGGAGCTCGCCGAGCCGGCCGCCGGCGCGCATCGTCCCCTCGAGCACCTCGTCGCGGAGCAGCCGGTACGTCGAGTGCAGCGTCTCCGCGGGCCCGAACATCTCCTCCTCGCAGTCCTCCCACGTCCCAGCCACCGCGCGGCGCATCGCGTCGACGAGCGGCGCCGGCGTGAGCGCACCGCTGCGGTCGTTCGCGCACGGGTACGCCATCACCACGCGCCGGCTCGCCCGAGTCACCGCCTGGTAAAGCACCTGCCGCATCAGCGGAGCGCGGCCGCCATCGGCGCCGTCGAGTTCGCGACGCGGCGCGCCTTCCCCTTCCAGACCCGCCGCCCCGTTCCCCTCCGGACCAGCCGGCCCTTCCCCTATTTCCAAGCCGGCGAGCGCGATCGGCTCGGGCGCAGGCGTCGACAGCCCGGCATGCAGGCCCAGCACATACACGTGCTCGGCCTCGAGCGCGCCGGCGCTGTCGAGCGCGACGATCTGGACCACCTGCGCGGTGAGCAGATCGGGCTCTTCGTGCTCGCGCAGCCCGAAGTCCGCGACCGCGGCGATGTGGCGGGCGAACTCGCGCGGAGTCGCCTGCGGGGAGCGGCGCGCGTAGGAGGACGCAAGCTCGCCGAACCGCGCCAGCGCCCGCAGCCGCTGGACCACGTCGGCCTGCGCGGCGAACAGTTGCTGGCGGCGAAGCCCGAGCCGGTCGATCAGCCGGTGCACATACAGGTCCGGCCGAGTCGAGTCGATCGCCGCCATGCCGGCGCGATACAGCTTGAGGAAGACGCGAATCCGCTCCCGCGCCTCGGGCGGCACCTGCGGCGACTCCATCGCGGCGTCGAGCGCGGCGACCATGTCGAGCTTGCGCCGGCGCGCGATCTGGGTGCAGCGGGCGATGTCGACGGACCGCAACTCGACCGGCGGCCGCGCGAGCGCACGCACCACCGCGGGGGCGTCGGTCGGGTCGGCGAGCAGCCGCATCCACGCGAGCACGTCCCTGATCTCGGCGCGCCGAAAGAACGCGGTCTCACCGACGACCCGATGAGGCACTGCCCGCTCCTCGAGCGCCACCGCGAGCGCTTGACCCTCGCGCGGGATCGCCGGCACGAGCACCGCGATCTGCCCCGGCGGCACGCCCTCCGAGACGATCAGCCGCTCGATGTCGGCCGCCACAGACTGGGCCTGGGCGCGCTCGTTGGCGCAGCGCCAGAACACGATCTCGCCCTCGGCGGCGGTCGGCTCGCACGACAGCGCGACCGCGGCCGACGCCGCGCGAACCAGCCGGCGCGGGAGGCGCAGGCTCTGCTCGAGCTCGATCACGTGCGTGAACCGGTCGCGGCTCAGGCCGTACCCGGGGCCGGACGGGTCGGCGGCGGCGGTCAGTCGCGGCCCGGCCACCGCCCGGCTCAACGTCGCCGACGCCAGGTCGAGGTCATGCGCGTCGTCGACCAACACGTGCTCGAACCGGCCAGCCGCGGCCGGCCGTTCGCGGACCACGCGCAGCGCATCCCGGATCAGGTCGCCGGCGTCGCGGGCGCCGGCCTCGGCCAGCATCTGCTCGTGCACGCGATAGACCTCGGCGAACTCGCGCTCGATCACCGCGTCGGACTCGGGCAGCCGCTCCGCCCAGCGCGCGTAGTCCTCGGCCCCGACCAGGTGCGCCTTGAGCCGGTCGATCCGGCGGATGAACCCGGCCAGAAGCGCGTTCGCGCTGCCCCCGAAGTCGTGCCGCTCGAGCGACAGCTGACCGATCCGCTCGAGGAGCATCGCAAACCGCTCGGCGGGTCCAAGCACGGGATCGAGCGGGTCGACGCCCGGCCCAGCCGCGCTCAGGAGCAGCCCCGCCAGCTCGACCGGAGAGATCACGAACAGCTCGTCGTACCCGCTCTCGAGCACCCGCTCGAGCCGCGCCCGCGTCGCGTCGGCGCGGGCGTCCGACGGGGTCAGCAGCAACACTCGCTCGGGGCGGCATCCCTGCTCGACGAACCACGTGAAGCGGTGCTCGAGGGTGCGCGTCTTGCCCGTCCCCGCGGCCCCCAGGACCAGCAGCGGCTCCCGATCGCAGGTGACAGCCTCGCGCTGAACGGGAAGCAACGGGTCTAGGGTGAGCCCCACGTCTGACAGCATAGGGTCGGCTATGACCTCTACCCGCTCGGCACTCGACGCAGATTGGCTGGGCGTCTGCCGGCGCGCGGTGACGGGCCTAGAGCGGATGCTGGCCGAGGTCACGACGACCGAGGAGCGGGCGCTCGAGACCGGCACGCGCGGCAGCGGCGGCGACCGCACGCTCGAGATCGACCGGACTGCCGAGCAGCTTGTGCTCGACCAGCTCGACGCGCTGCGGGACGAGGGCTACCGGTTCCTGGCGGTGTCCGAGGAGCGCGGCGAGGTCGACTACGGCGACTCCGGTGTGCGGGTGATCATCGATCCGATCGACGGCTCGCTGAACGCCAAGCGCGGCATCTCCCACCACGCGCTGTCGATCGCGGTCGCCGACGGCGAGACGATGGCGGACGTCGCGTTCGCATTCGTGCACGACTTTGGCCCATCCGAGCAGTGGTGGGCATACCGGGGACAGGGCGCCTGGCTCGACGGCGCTCGCCTCGACCCCACGCTGTCCGAGCGGCGCGGCCGCGACGGCCGGCTCGAGGTGCTGGGGATCGAATCGGCCGACCCGCGCTGGGTGGCCAAATCGATCGACGGCCTCGTCGAGAACGCGTACCGCCTGCGCGCGCTCGGCACGATCGCGGCGTCGCTCTGCCAGGTGGCCGCCGCCCGCTTCGACGGGATGGTGTCGCTGCGTCGATCCCGGGGCGTGGACTCCGCTGCCGGCCAGCTGATCGTGCGCGAGGGCGGCGGCCTGGTCAGCTTCCCCGGCTGCGATCAGCCGCTCGGCGCGCCGCTCACCGCCGAGCCGAGCTCCCCGGTGATCGCGGCCCGCACCTCGGAGACGCTCGCCCTGCTCGAGAGGATCCCGTCGTGATCGACTGGATCATCGCCCAGCGGATCGCCACGTTCGTCGCCGGGACCGGCGACGCGAGTGAGCCGACCGCCGACCTGGCCGCGCTCGCAGCCGAGTCCGAGATCCGCGTCGTCGCGTATACCGGGCTCGAGCCGACCCGGCCGATTCCGCCCCCCGAGGGGATCGGGCGGCGCGAGTGGGTGTCAACCAACATCCAGTCGATGCGGCTCCTGCTCGATCCCGTACTCCAGCGAGCGAACGACAACCTCGGCCCGATAAAGCCCGTGGTCGAGATCGGCATGGGCATCGTGCTGAGCACCGAGGTCGGCGTCGTCCTCGGGTACCTGGCCCAGCGCGTCCTCGGGCAGTACGAGCTGGTGCTGCTCGACGAGGCGGTCGAGGACCGGCCTCCGCGCCTGTTGTTCGTGCTCCCCAACCTCGGCCACGCCGTGCAGGCGTTCGGCGCCGACGAGGAGCAGTTCATGACCTGGGTGGCGCTGCACGAGGTCACGCACGCGGTCCAGTTCGCCGGCGTGCCGTGGCTCCACCCTCACGTCGCCGGCCTGGTTCGCGAGCTGCTGAAAAGCGCGGAGGTGCGCTTGGAGACCCCGCGGAAGGTGCGGTTCCCGGGCATCGACGAGGTCAAGCGCGTGTTCGGCCACCTGCGCAACGGCGACCTGATCTCGATCGTGACCACCACCCCGGAGCGCGAGACGCTCGATCGCGTGCAGGCGGTGATGGCCGTCATCGAGGGTCACGCCGAGCACGTGATGGACGCCGTCGCGCCCGATCTGCTTCCGTCGCTGCCGAAGCTGCGCGCCGCACTTGACCGCCGGCGCCACTCGCAGTCGGGGCTATCGCGGCTGGTGGCGCGCCTGCTGGGGCTCGAGCTCAAGCTCAAGCAGTACGAGCAGGGCAAGTTCTTCTGCGACGCGATCGTCCGCGAGCGAGGCCCCGGCGCGCTGCATCATCTGTGGTCGAGTCCGGAGTCGCTGCCGACGCTGGCGGAGCTCCAGAATCCGGACGCGTGGCTGGCGCGGGAAATTCCACGGCAGCTCGAGGATCGGCACCGCTCGGACTCCGACGCGGCCGCCTGAACCGGCGCCGGCGGGGCCGCTCTCGACGTCAACTACGGTTGACCGGAGGCCCAGTTCACGAACTTTTCATGTGATCGGCTGTAACGGCCTCTACGCTATGGTTTACAAACACACGTTCGATAATTTCGCATAGGTAGGGAGTAGCCAAATGTCAACGAGCACACCGGGCGTGAAGAAGCCCGCGGATACGAAGAGGCGAACGACGAAAGCCAAGCCGGCGACGGCCGGATCGCGCACCACTCGGACGGCCGCGAGCGCGCGGCGCACCACCCGGGCGACGACCTCGACGCAGCCCAGGACTCGCGTCGAGCATGCGCAGGTCCTGGCCGAGCGTGCCGTGCTTGTCCCGGTCGGCGCGAGCCTCCTGGCGCGCGACAACCTCGTCTCGACCGTCAAGGGTTTCACCACGAAGTACGGGACCCGGACGAGCTTCGAGCGCGAGCTCAAGCGCTACGAGCGCCGCGGCGCCACCGCCCGCAACCGCTTCGAGCGCCAGGTCCGCCGTGCGCGCACGCGTATGGAGCGCGAGGTGCGCCAGCGCCGTAGTCTGGTCGAGAAGACCATGCGCCAGAACCGGCGGCGAGTGAACCGTGAGCTAACCTCAGTGCGTAGGGATTTCGAGAAGCAGTCCGGCGCGGTGAGCGCACGGGTCGAGCGGCTCGTAGCCAACGCTCAAGGGCTGATCGGGTCATAACCAAGCTTCCCCCGCGGGGCGCCCAGGAGAGCGCTTTCGTGGGATAGGTTCGCCGGCCTCATAACCTCGCCGGCGAATGCAGCACCCTCTCCTCCCTCAACCGCCGGGGCGCCACGGAAGTGGCGCCCCGTCGGTCCTTAACGGGGCGCACTAGCTGGGCGGGCGGACCGTCCGTCTCGCCCAGAACCTGCATAGCCCGTCATTTCGCGTTCGCGTGTCTGGCCTTGCCGACTGATGCATGACTGTCGTGCACCAGTCGGCAAGGCCCGCGGAGCGCGCGCCGATTGTCGTGCTGTGCACCCTCACGCAAGGCGAACGGCGCCGGGGCACCGCCCCAGGGCGCGGGCGGCATGCGCAGCGGGCCATTCGATGGCGACGTTCGGGACTGTGGCCCAGGAAGCATGTGTGGCATGCGTCACAGACCACTGCGGGGCGATCGGGGCTCGAATGGCCCGCCACGCATGGTCCGAGGGCGGACAGGCGGCCCCGCCTACAATCAAATCCATGCCAACCAGAGACCAAATACTCGACTCCCTCCGCTCCGTGATCGATCCCGAGCTTCGCCGCGACATCGTCGAGCTCGAGATGGTCCGCACGGTCGAGGTCCACGAGAACGGCGTGGTCGACGTGATGGTCTCGCTGACCACGGCCGGCTGCCCGATCCGGTCGCACTTCCAGACCGGCGTCGCCGAGGCCGTGCGCAAGCTCGACGGCGTCACCGGCGTCAACATCAGCTTCGACGTCCTGTCCGACAACGAGAAGCAGGCGCTCGGACGCAAGCTGGGCCGCGGCAGCCTGCCCGAGGGCGCGCTCGCCCAGGTCAAGAACGTGATCTGCATCGGCTCTGGGAAGGGTGGCGTCGGCAAGTCGAGCGTGACCGCCAATCTGGCCGCGGCGCTGGTCGCCGACGGCAAGCAGGTCGGCGTGCTCGACGCGGACGTGTGGGGCTACTCGCAGCCGCGCATGCTCGGGCTCGGGTCCGAGCGCCCGCACGTCAACGGCGAGCGCAAGATAGTGCCGCTGCGCGCGTTCGACGGCATCCGTGTGATGTCGATCGGGTTCTTCGTCGAGCAGGACTCCGCGGTCGTGTGGCGGGGCCCGATGCTCCACAAGGCGCTCCAGCAGTTCCTCGAGGACGTCGAGTGGGGCGAGCTCGACTACCTGCTGATCGACCTCCCGCCGGGCACCGGCGACGTGTCGATGACGCTCGCCCAGCTGCTTCCGCAGGCCAAGTTCGTGATCGTCACCACGCCGCAGCCGGTCGCGCAGAAGGTGGCGCGCCGCTCGGCCGAGATGGCGACCAAGCTCAAGCTAGAGATCGCCGGCGTGATCGAGAACATGTCGGGCTTCGTGACCCCGAACGGCGAGCGCTACCAGGTGTTCGGCGAGGGCGGCGGCCAGTTGCTGGCCGAGGAGCTCGAGGTGCCGTTGCTCGGCAAGGTGCCGCTGACGATGGCGCTGCGCGAGCAGTCCGACGCCGGCGTCCCGATCGTGGTCTCAGATCCCGACGACCCCGCGGCGCAGGCCCTCGCCCACGCCGCGCGCGGCCTGATCGCGCTGTCGCCGATCGAGCTGCCGGTCATGCAGACGCCGGCGCCCGCCGCGGCGCCGAAGCCGGTCGGCATGTCGCTGCCCATGGCCTAACTGGGCCTCGCTCCGCTCGGCGTCCATGGGGCCATGCGGGCCCGTCCGGACGGGGTCGCCAGGTCCACGGACGCCGCCGGAGGCGGCCCCTAAGAATCAGCTGCGATTGGCGTAATAGTCCGAGTTGAGCTTGACGTACTTCTGCCACTCGTCGGGCAACTGGTCCTCGGCGAAGCACGCATCCACCGGGCACGCTTCGACGCACGCGTCGCAGTCGATGCACTCCTCGGGGTCGATGTAGAGCATCGGGACGTCGTCGTAATCGGGCTCGTCGGGCGTCGGGTGGATGCAGTCGACCGGGCAGACCTCAACGCAGGAGTTGTCCTTCGTCCCGATACAGGGCTCGGCGATGACGTAGGCCATAAGGGTTCGTTATTCCTCTTGAGGTTCGGGGACAGTCGAGTGCGATTCTACGTGCGCAGGGCTTTGCCTGTTTCGCGGGAATAGGGTAGGGCGTATCCCGTCACACGACGGTGGTGCCGAGCAATAGACGGGCGAATGGTCGAACAGCCCCGCAACCGCCGGCTATGGTCCGACAGCGCGCTGCTGGCGGCGATCGCCGCGCGCGACGGTGCGGCCTTTGGGATCTTCTACCGCCGCCACCTCTCCACTGTGCTCGCGTTCCTGATCCGCGAGACCCGCGATCCCGAGACCGCCGCCGATCTCGCCGCCGAGGTGTTCGCGGCCGTGTTGCTGTCATCGAGCCGGTATTCGGAGCAGGGCGATTCCGCCACGCCGTGGGTGATCGGGATCGCCCGGAACAAGCTGCTGATGAGCTTCCGGCGCGGCCGCGTCGAGGCGCGGGCCCGCCACCGGCTCGGCTTCCAGGCGATGGCGCTCGACGACGCGGACCTCGACCGGATCGAGGAGGTCGCGCAGGGCGGCTCGGGGAGGCTGGTGGCGCTGGTCGAGAACCTGCCTGAGGACGAGCGGTTCGCGGTGCGCTCGCGGGTGCTGGACGAGCGTCCCTACCCGGAGATCGCCAGCGAGCTCCGGTGCTCGGAAATGGTCGTCCGCAAGCGGGTCAGCCGCGGGCTGGCGCGGATGCGGGAGCAGCTGAAGGAGACGGGATCGACGTGAACGATTATCTGGACCGGGTCGAGGCACAGCTGACCGAGTTGACCGAGAAGGGCGCACACCAGCGCCTGTGGGCGCGGCGGGGCGGACTCGGCCGTGCCGGCGCGGGCGCCGGCCCCGGCGGCCCGAGGCCGCCGCGGCGTCGTAACGAGGCACTCGCGTTCCTCGCGGCCGCTGCGGTGGTGGCTGCCGTCGTCGCGATCGTGCTGGTCAACGCGCACCACTCGACCACCGGCGACACCGACGCGTCCGCGGCGGCCGCAAGCACGACACATTCGGCGACCACGAGCACGCAGACGAGCACAGGCACGACCACCGCGTCGGGCACCACGCCGGCGACGACCCCCGGGCCGATCTCGACTCCGATTCCTGCGCACTTCGCCCCCCAGTCGTTCACGGCGATCAGCGAGCTCGAGTGGTGGCTGCTCGCCCCGGCGCCGTGCCAGTTCGCCGGCGGGCATCCGCCGTGCGGGTCGATCCTGCGGACGACCGACGGCGGGCGCCACTTCATCGGGGTCGGGGAGCCGCACGCGACGCTGTCGAGCTCTCCGAACCAGGCCGGCTACTCGCAGATCCGGTTCGCAGACGCCGATAACGGCTTCGCCTTTGGCCCCAACCTGTACGCGACCCACGACGGCGGAGACACCTGGAAGGCGGTCGACGTCGGCGGCTCGGTCACCGACCTCGCGATCTCGGAGGGCGTCGCCTACGCGACCGTCGACGTGACCAGCAGCGGCGCCGCGGGCAGCCGGCTGATGCGCTCCCCGGTGAGCGCCGATGAGTGGACGACGGTGTCGGCCGCCGGGGACGTGTCCGGTGGGCTGTGGGTCCAGGGCTCCGACGTGTTCGTCCAGTCGGGCGTCGGCAACGGCATCGGCTCCGATGTGCTCGTTTCGCACGACGGCGGGGGCAGCTTCACGAGCTACCCGTCGCCGGGCGCCGGCCTCGGCTGCCAGTACCAGGAGCCCGTACCACCGATCCTGTGGGCTCATTGCGCTACCGGCACCGAGAGCGGCGTGTGGCGCTCGACCGACGCCGGCGCCCAGTTCGACACCGCGATGCCGAGCGCCGGCCTCAGCCTCCCGAACTCGGCGACGTTCGGGGCGGCGTCCGACACGACCGCGGTGGTCGGCTACCAGCAGCTGTACCGGACCGATGACGACGGGCAGACGTACACGCCGGTCGGACCCAAGGACGTCGTCGCGTGGTCCTACCTGGGGTTCACCGACGACACGCACGGGGTCGCGCTCGGGTACGTGGGCTCGGTCTCGCCGGCCAACGAACGTCTCTACTACACGACCGACGGCGGCCAGAGCTATCACTTGGTGACGGTGCCATGAGGCCGCGAGCAATGGACGTGCAGCCGGTGCCCGGGCCGATCGTGGCGGTCGAGACGGCGGTACCCACTGTGGGCACTCGGCTGCCCGCACACGAATAACGCTTCGTGCCGCCCCGTGCTCGCACGCGAGCTCGCGAGCTCGCGACGCGGCCGCCACCGGCGCGCCCCTATACCGGCGGCACTCGGCCGGCCCACGGCAGCTCGCGCTCGAGCTGGGTGGCGACCGCGAGCAGCACCTCCTCGCGCGCCGGCGGCCCGATCAGCTGAACCGCGGTTGGCAGGCCATCGTCGCCGAAGTAAAGCGGCAGCGAGATCGCGGGCTGGCCGGTGACGTTGACGATCGCGGTGTACGGCGTGAACGTTGCCGACCGGCGGTACTTGAGCATCGGGTCTGCCCCGAGCCCGTCGATCTCGCCGATCGGAACGGGCCGCCCGCCCAGCGCCGGCGTCACCACGACGTCATAAGGCTCGAGCGACGTCACGATCGAGCGCGCCGCCGATTCGAGCCGGGTCTGGGCGGTCAGGTACGCGATCGTGTCCTGGGTACGCGTCCGTTCCCACAGCGCCCAGGTGAGCGGCTCGACGTCGGTCTCGGCCGGCTCGCGCCCGGCGAGTTGCCCCCCGAGCCAGGTCGTGTACGAGATCGCCGGCCCGAACGCGCGAGTGAAGTCCGGAAGCAGGTTCAGACCGGCCCACGGGGGCGTGATCTCCTCGACGTGGTGGCCGAGCGACTCGAGCAGCGCCGCGGCGTCGCGGGCGGCCTGCGAGCAGGCCGGGTCGATCGTGGCGCCCTCGAACGGCGGTGCCATGGCCAGACCGATCCGCAAACGCCCGGGATCGACGGCGGTCAGCGCGGCGTAGCTCGCGGCCGCCGGCGGCGCCCAGGTCGCGTCCCCGGGCTCGGCGCCCGCGAGCGCATCGAGCACGGTCGCGGTGTCCGCGACCGTGCGCGTCAGCACGCCGTCGCAGACGAGGAAGCTCTGCCCGCCGTCGGGACCGACCGACACCCGCCCTCGCGCCGGTTTGAGGCCGACGAGCCCGCAGCAGGACGCCGGGATCCGGATCGAGCCCCCGCCATCGTTACCGTGCGCCACCGGCACCATCCCGGCGGCGACGGCGGCGGCGGCGCCACCGCTCGAACCTCCCGGCGTGCGGTCGGTGTTCCATGGGTTGCGGGTCGGGCCGAACCGGCGCGGCTCGGTCGTCGGCAGGATGCCCATCTCCGGCATCGAGGTCTTGCCGACGATCACGAACCCGGCGTCGCGAAGCCGGCGCACGAGGAACGCGTCGTGGCCGGGGATGAACTCGCCGAACAGGTCGCTGCCCATCGTCAGCGGCATCCCCGCCACCGGCCGGTTGTCCTTGATCGCGAGCGGAACCCCGGCGAACGGACGGGGGTCGCCAGGCCCGATCGCGTCCGCGTCGGCGAGTGCCGAGTCATGGGCGATGTGCGTGAACGCGTTGATCGTGGGCTCGAGCTCGTCGATCCGGCGCAGCGAGGTCTCGACCAGCTCTCGGGCGGACACCTCGCCCGCCCGAACCAGTGCCGCCAGCTCGAGCGCGGACCGGCGCAGCAGCTCAGACACGGGCGTCCTGTGACACTGATCTGAAGGCTATCCGGCTACGCTTTCCGAGCACCTGCCCCGGCGCCCGATCCAGGAGACATCGCCCAATGAGCGTCACTGCCGAAGTCCAATCCGGCCTCGAAGGCGTGGTCGCCTTCGCGACCGAGATCGCCGAGCCCGACCGCGCCGGGCGGCGCGCTGCGCTACCGCGGCGTCGACATCGAGGAACTCGTCGGGAACGTGCCGTTCGAGCAGGTGTGGGGGCTGCTTGGTCGATGGCGCAGCTGCTGCCCGGACTGCCGCCGGCCGCGCCCTTCCCGCTGGGCGTCCGCTCGGGCGACCCTCGCGTCGACGTGCAGTCGGCGCTGGCGATGCTCGCGCCCCAGTGGGGCTTCGGGGAGCTGATCGACATCTCCGACGAGGAGGCCCGCGACAACCTGGCGCGGGCGTCGGTCATGGCGCTGTCGTTCGTCGCCCAGTCGGCCCGCGGGATCGGCAAGCCGCCGGTGTCCCAGAGCGAGGTCGACAAGGCGAGGTCGATCCCCGAGCGCTTTCTGATCCGGTGGCGCGGCGAGGCCGACCCGCGTCACGTCGAGGCGATCGACGCGTACTGGATCTCGGCCGCCGAGCACGGGATGAACGCCTCGACTTTCACCGCGCGGGTGGTCGCCTCGACCGGCGCGGACGTCGCCGCGGCGCTGTCGGCGGCGGTCGGCGCGCTGTCGGGTCCGCTCCACGGTGGCGCGCCGCTGCGCGTGCTCAAGATGCTCGACGACGTCGCCGAGATGGGCGACGCCGACCGCTACGTCAAGGATCTGCTCGATCGAGGGGAGCGGCTGATGGGGTTCGGCCATCGCGTCTACCGCGCCGAGGACCCGCGAGCGCGAGTTCTCCGCCGCACCGCCAAGCGGATCGGGGCTCCCCGCGTGGAGGTCGCCGAGGCGCTCGAGGCAGCCGCGCTGGCCGAGCTGCAGGTTCGCTACCCGGATCGCGTGCTCGCGACGAACGTCGAGTTCTGGTCGGCGGTCGTGCTCGACTTCGCCGATGTCCCGCCCGAGCTGTTCACGCCGATGTTCACGTGCGCCCGCACCGCCGGCTGGTCGGCCCACATCCTCGAGCAGAAGCGCGAGGGGCGGCTGGTCCGACCGACGGCCAAGTACACCGGGCCGGGTCCGCGGCCGCTGTCCGATCTCAAGATGACGTAACGCAACCACCTGTGAGCGTCCGTATGCTGACGCCGCGACGGTATGAACGCCGAACGTCAGCTCGATCCGGAGGCGCTGGGCGATCACATTGATCGCCTCTACCGCGCGGCCTGGAGCCTGTGTGGTTCGCGTGAGGAGGCGGAGGACCTTGTGCAGGCGACGTTCGAGAGCGTGCTGCGCCGTCCCCGTTTCCTGCGCTCCGATGACGACATCGGTTACCTGCTGCGCGTCCTGCGCAACACGTTCTTCAGCCAGCGGCGGGCGGCTTCTCGCCGCCCCCAAACGACGCCGCTGCCGGACGACCTCGACTTGATCGAGGACCGGACGGCGCCGGCGGCCGAGTCGCGACTCGAGTCAGCGGAGCTCTACGCCGCGATCTCGCGGCTGCCCGACGACTTCCGCGACGCGCTGGTGGCGATCGACGTGGTCGGGCTCTCCTACCGGGAGGCGGCGAAGGCGCTCAAGGTGCGCGAGGCGACGATCACCACGCGGCTACACCGGGCGCGCCAGCGCGTCGCGGCGGAGCTGGTCAGTCAGGATCCGCCGGGACCTTCCACGCCGCCAACTTCTGCAGGTCGGCGGCCGTGACCCCGGTCGCGGACAGCACGCACGTGTCGCCGTCGCGGCGCCAGGTAACCACCTTCCGCCCGTTCACCGTGAGCGTCCGGAACTCGGTGCCGTTCTGCCAGGTCTGCTTCCCCGAGGGCTCGCCGAGCGGCGGCGAGTGCACGATCGTGTAGGCGATCGTCATGCCCTCCCGCTCGTAGTAGACCGTCACCGCGGTCCGCCCGTTGAGCGTGTCGGTGCGCGCTCCGGACGCGTTCCATCCGAACCGCGCCGTCCAGTTGGGGAAGAGGTAGTTGTCGCCGACGCCCTGGTAGAGCCGCGCCCGTGGGTTGTCCGGATCGGGCACCGGAGCGGTCTGTGTCGGGCCGCGAGCGGCCAGCGCTGCCGCGTCTGACACCGACGGTCCGCCGGGCGCGCCCGAGGGCAGCGCCAGCACCAGCGCGAGCACGATCGCGGCGAGAGCGACGGCGACGGCGCCGCCGTAGGCGAAGCGCCGGCGAGTCGCGGTGGCGCGGCTCGGGCGCGCGGCCTCGATCCGCGTCCGGAGCCGCGCGGGAGCGCGCTCGGTCGCCCGCGCCTGGTGCAGAGCCTGCACGACGCGCTGCTCGCGCTCGAACAGCGCGGTCAGTTCGGGCGAAGCCGCGATCCGGGCCTGTACGGACTCGCGCCGCGCCGGATCGAGCGTGCCGTCAGCGAGCGCCGAGAGCTCGGCGAGCTCAGCTTCCGTGGGCTGTGTGCGGTCGGCCGGGGAGGCCATATTTCCGTGGTGTGGCGGTGGTCAGAACCATTCAAGTTAACGACGCCGCCACTGCGTTATACCTTCCCGCGCGGGTCACGACCCCCGATATGGGCCGGAAAGGTATTCCGACAGCATCCGCGTCGCGCTGAAACGGGGCCCGAGCGTCGTCAGCGACGCTCGGATCCGAGCCAGCCAGGCCTCGGGCAAGCCCTGCGCGTTGCGATCGTAGAACGCGGGGACGACCTCCTCGTCGAGCAGCTTGTGCAGCGCGGCGGCGTCGCGCTCGTCCTGGGCCTCGTGGTCGTCGTCGACCTCGCCCTCGATCGCCCAGCCGTTGTCGCCGTTGTAGCCCTCGGCCCACCAGCCGTCGAGCACGCTCAGTTGCAGGCCGCCGTTGATCACCGACTTCATGCCGCTCGTACCGCTTGCCTCGAGCGGCGGCCGCGGGACGTTCAGCCACACGTCGCAGCCGCGCACGAGCCACGCCGCAGTGGCGAGGTCGTAGTCGTCGAGGAACACCACGCGCTCGCCGATGACCTGTGCGCCCTTCATCCCGAACAGCCGCTTGAGCACCTTCTTGGCCTCTTCGTCGCGCGGGTGAGCCTTGCCGGCGAGCACGACCTGGACCGGGCGCTCGCCGCCGAGCAACTCGAGTGTCCAATCCGGGTCGCTGGTCAGTAGGTGGAGCCGCTTGTAGGTCGCGACGCGGCGCGCGAACCCGATTGTCAGCGCCTGGGGATCGAACGCCGTGGCCGCCGCCTCGACGTAGTCGCGAACGTCGCCTCGGAGCAGCCGCTCGACGGCGCTGCGGGCGCGGACCTGGGCGACGAGGTGAGCACGCTGCTGGGCGCGCGCGTCCCACAACTCCTGGTCGGGAATGCCCTCGACCGTCGCCCACGTGTCGGGCTCGCCCGCCCGTGCCAGCCATCCCTCCCCGAGGTGGCCGTCGAGCATCTCGCGGATGGGAGTCCCGATCCAGGTCGGGACGTGGACGCCGTTGGTCACGTACCCGATCGGCACGTCGTCGACGGCGACCTCAGGCCACAGCGGCTGCCACATCTCGCGCGCCACCTGGCCGTGGCGGCGACTGACGCCGTTCGCGGCGCGGCTCATCCGCAGCGCCGCCTGCGTGACGCCGAAGTCCTCCTTGGCGTCCTCAGGATCGGTGCGACCGAGCGCGATCACCTGTGCTGCGTCGATCCCGAGCTGGGTCATCAGGGGGCCGATCGCCTCCTCCATCTGCTCGGTTGGGTAGGTGTCGTTGCCCGCGGGGACCGGCGTGTGGGTCGTGAACACCGTGCGCTCGCGCGCTGCCGCGAGTCCGGCGGACAGCGGTTCGCCCGAGTGCAGGTCCTGAGCGGCGAGCTGCACCGGCGCGAGCATCGCGTGGCCCTCGTTCAGGTGGATCACGCCGGGCTCGAACCCGAGCGCGGTCAACGCCCGTACGCCGCCGGCTCCGAGCAGCACGTACTGAGCCACGCGGATGTGCTCGTCGGACTCGTACAGCCTCGCGGTGATCCATCGCTCGACCGGTCCGTTCTCGGGGAGGTCGGTGTCGAGCAGGAACAGCGGGATCCGGCCGACCTCGACCCGCCAGATCTGGGCCGTGACCTCGGCGTCGTAGATCGGAACCTCGATCGTCAGCGGACGGTCGCCGGCGCCGGTCACGAGCGCGGCCGGCAGCCGCGGCGGATCGGTATCGACCCAATACTCGTGCTGCCAGCCGACCACGTCGATCCGCTGGCGGAAGTAGCCCTTGCGGTACATCAGGCCGACCGCGATCAGCGGGACCGCGCAGTCCGACGCCTCCTTCAGGAGGTCGCCGGCAAGGGCTCCGAGGCCGCCCGAATACACCGGCAGCGACACGTGGACCCCGTACTCGGCGCACAGGAACGCCACCGGCCGGGCGGGATCGATCGACGGGTACGGCGGGCGGTCGAGGTCGGCCTTGACCTGAGCCTCGATCGCATTCGCCCGCTCGAGCAGGGCTTCGTCGGCGGCGGCGCGCCGAAGGGCGCCTTTCGACGCCTCCTGCAGTAGCCGCACCGGGTTCTGGTTCGTGAGCGCGAACCGCTCGGCGTCGATCGACTGGAACAGCTCCGGGCCGCCCGGCAGCCAGGACCAGCGGTAGTTGTAGGCGAGTCGCGCCAGCGGCGCGAGCGCATCGGGCAGCCGCTCTGCGAGTTCCTCTGCCGCGCGCCTGATGTCCTCGCGGCCGTCGTTCATCGTCACCCGGCCGTAGCTCACGGCCGCCGATTATCCGGCAAGCGCTACTCTCGCGCGTCTTGACCACCCCGGCCCCCGCCTCGGGCGACTCCTCCCGCTTGGGAGTGCTCGCGTTCGGCGACTCGATTACGAACGGCGGCGGAGAGCTGCAATGGGGCGTCGCGCTCCAGTCCTGGGCGCTGTGGGTCGCGCGCGGCCTGGCCCTGCCGTTCACGAGCTACGCGTTCGACGGGGCGCGGGTGGCGGACGTAGTCGAGCGCCAGATCCCGGCCTTTGTGCGGTTGACCGCGGGGCCCGGGCGGCCGCTCGCCCGCTACGACGTCGGGTGCCTGTATATCGGGGTCAACGACGTGCGCTCGCCGGACTGGGACGCGTCGCGTTTCTCGGGCGGCTATCGCGCCGCGTTGCAGTTCCTGACCGGTCGCTGTGAGCGGGTTCTGACCGTCACGGCGCCACTGGATCTGGGCCGCCCGCGAGGTGTGGATCGGGTGTCTGAGCTGAATTCCGTGATCGTGCGGATCGCGGGCGAGGTCGGCGCTTCCGTGCTCGATCTGCGGTCGTGGGGCGCCCGCAACCTGGTCATGACCGACCACGTCCACCCCACGGCATTCGGCCAGATCGACATCGCCGAGCGAGCGCTGGCCGTGCTCGCGGGCGCCGGCATGACCGTCGCCGCCCACCCGTCCCGGATGATCTTCTACGAGACGACGCGACGGGAGCGGCTGCGGGGCGACGTCACGTACGTCTACCGGCACTCGAAGGTGAGCGCGCGGGCGGCCTGGGTGGCGCTGGCGGCGCGGCGTCGCGGGCGGGCCGCGTAGCCGCGGGGCGGCGTGGCGCGGCGCGGGCGGTGGGCCTCGCCGGCGCGGGCGGGCCGCGTAGCCGCGGGGCGGCGCGGCGCGGTGGGCCTCGCCGGCGCGGGCGGGCCGCGTACCCCGGAGCGGCGCGGCGCCGCGGGCGGCCTAGAGACCGGCCGGGTGGAGCACAGTCCCGAACGACGCCAGGTACGAGGCCGACGGCGTGCCGATCTTCTCGACGCCACCGCCACCGCCCCAGGTGCCGTGGGATCCGCCCGACTCGTAGAACTGGCCGTTGATATCGATGATCACGTGGCCGCTCTGACCCGGGAGCGCGCGGTCGTAGACCGTGACGTACTGACCCGGCCCCGCCTCCATTCCGGCCTGCTGGGGCAGCGCCGTGGTGTCGACCGGCTGGCTCAGGTAGCCGCCGGCGTGGAGCACCGCGGACACGAATCCGGAGCAGTCATAGCCCGACTGCGCTCCCCATCCGCTGTGGCCGCCACCGTAGACGTAAGGCTTGCCGACGAGCGAGTTGGCCATGCTGGTCATCGCCTCGACCTGCGGGGGCATCGCGCCGGAAGTTCCCGCCACCGTCGAACCGGTGCTGAGCCCGAGCGAGCTCGCCGCCGGCAGCAGCGTGCTGAGCGCCGGCGTCAGCGACGACGAGTCGGTGCTGTCGGTTCCGTCGCCGATCGCCGAGGCCATCAGCGAGGCTGGCGAGAGGGCCGAGTTGACCGCTGAACTGGGGTCGGTGGCGAGCGCCGAGGACAGCGCGTCGCTGAAGCTCGTGGGCGAGGATCCGGTCGTGGCGAGCGTCGAGCCCGCGGACCCGACCCCTGACGAGGTCGTGCTCGAGGAAGCCGTGGCGCCGGCAGGATCCGAGAGCTGCTGCTGCATCGCGATGATCTGGCCGATGCGGCTCTCCACTGCGTCAATACTCATCCTCCACTGGAATCGGCGGTGGCGCCGGCAACTTGAGCCCGGTGCCCGGTGGCGCGCGCGAGCCCGAGCCCGGAGCCCCGGAGCGCCCCGCGAGCCCGGATCCCCGGTGGCGCCCCGCGAGCCCGAGCCCCGATCCCGGGTGCCGGCAACCCCATTAACCGCGCACTCGACCCTCCCGCGATAGGCAATGTCGATTCACCCCCGCTGTGGCACGGGTTTTACAACACTAAGCCGGAAGGCGATCGTCAAGTGCGCAGTATTCGGGTCGCGGGCGCGGCGGGGCGGGGCCGGTGGCATCGCTGCCCCCAGCCGGGCCGGTGGGTCTCGCAGCCCCCGGAGCCCGGATCCCCGGTGGCGCCGGCAACCCGAGCCGGAGCCCGGATCCCCCGTGGCGCCGGCAACCCGCGCCGGAGCCCGACAAACGCGACAGTCGGCACCGGTCTCTGGCCGAGTGCGACGTTCGTCGCGCTGTGGCCGACCGAATCGCCATTCGGCGCGCGAAGCGGGTCGAGTGGCGAATTAGTCGCCCTCGCCGGCGGCTCGACGCCCCGCAACTCCGAGGACACGGCCCCGGAAACGTGGCATTCGGCCTCCATTTGCGGCCGAACGCCACGGAAGCCGCCTACATCGCGGCAAATGTGGTGTTCGGCGACGCACCTGTTGCGAGTGCCACGTTCGCCGCCACCACGCCCGGCCGCCCGCGACCGCCACCCCACGACCCCGCGACCCCACGACCCCGCGACCCCACGACCCCGCGACCCCGCGACCCCACGACCCGCGACAGCCGCGAACCGGGCGCCTACCGCCCCGAGGCCCCCGGACCCACGAGCCGCCCCGCCTCCTCGGTCGCCTCCCGCAACCGCCGGGCCAGCGCCGGCGTCAGCGCGCCGGCCTCCATCCGCCACCGCCAGCTGCCCCCCGCCCGCCCGGGGTCGTTCATGCGAGCCGAACTCCCGAGCCCGAGCACGTCCTGGGCCTGCAGCATCGCGACCCGCGCCGGCGACTGCAGCGCCAGCCGGATCAAAGACCACCACGGCTGGCGATCGACCACTCCGTAGCGCGCGAACGACGCATCGACAAACGACCGAAGGTCCCCGGAAAGCCCCGAGTACCATCCAGCAGCCGTGTCGTGGTCGTGCGTCCCCGTGTACACGACCCGATCCTCGACGTGGTTCTCGAACGCGTGCGGGCTCCCCACGACGTCCGGGTCGAAGCCGAACTGGAGCACGACCATCCCGGGAAGGCCGAGCGACTCGCGAAGCGCGGTGACCGCCGGCGTGATCACTCCCAGGTCCTCGGCGACCAGCGAAAGCGTCCCGAGCTGATCCTCCAAAGCCGAGAACAGCGCACGCCCGGGTCCCCGCTTCCAACTCCCGCCGACCGCCGTCCGTGCGCCCGATGGCACGGCCCAGTAGGCCACGAACCCCCGGAAGTGGTCGATCCGAGCCAGATCGAACAGCGAAAGCGTCCGCCGCAGCCGCTCGACCCACCAGCGGTATCGCCGCCGCCGCAGCGCCGGCCAGTCGTACACCGGGTTGCCCCACAGCTGTCCGGTGTCCGAGAAGGCATCCGGTGGCGCCCCTGCCACGAAGCCCGACCGAAACAGCTCGGGATGGGCCCGGTGGTCGGCGCTGCCGGGCGCCACGTAGATCGCGACGTCGCCGAACATCCGGACCCCCCGCTCCAGCGCGTAGGCCCTCAGAGCATCCCACTCACGCGCAAACCGCACCTGGTCCGCCAAGGCGCCACGAGCCGAGAACCGCTCCCAATCAACCGCCCAGAACTCCTCACGAGAACGAAACGTCAACAACCTCAGCAGCAGAGACCGGAGCGCGAGGATCAGAGAGAAACCCAGGCCAGGCCGCGAACGCGGACCGGGACTTGTACGGAGAGCGGTAGCGATCGGGTGGACCGAGCGGCAGCACCTGCCACCACGTCTGCCCCGCGGCGGACAGCCAATCGACGAAACGGTAGGCCTCGGGCCCGAGCCGCCCGCCCGGAAGCGAGGTTAGATGGAGCTGAACACCGCTTGAGCGCGGCAGCTCGATCATGTATGAGCCACTCTTAGACCCGACCGCTCTATCACCGATCGTTGTTTACCCATTGCGTAGGCGGATATTTTCGACGTGACGCACCCGCCTTGCGGGACCGCCCCTAGTCCCGTCCCGCCCGCCGCGCCATCCCCGACCCGTTCGTCCGTCCACCGGGACCGCCCATGACCACGACACCCACTGAAGCTAAGCCGAGCGCCGCGCCGCGGCGCACCAACCGCAAGTCCGACTCCCCGCCGCGGATCGTGATCCAGTTCCCGACCCCCGCGGTCGACGGCGGCCGGTACCCGGCCAAACGGTGTGTCGGGGACACCGTAACCGTCGAGGCCGACATCTTCCGCGACGGCCACGACCTGCTCCGCGCGGTCGTCCGCTACAAGGGCCCCGGCGACGCGGATTACCGCGAGACCGAGATGCACCGGATCGACGCCCACCTCGGTGGCGTGCGCTGGGCCGGCGCGTTCGACGTCGACCGCCAGGGCAGCTGGGAGTTCACGATCGAGGCGTGGACCGACGTGTTCGGCACCTGGCGCGACGAGCTCGACCGCAAGGTCGGCGCGCAGCAGCACAACCTCGCCGGCGAGCTGTCCGAGGGAGTCCTCCTGCTCAAGACCGCAAAGAAGGCCGCCACCGAGACCCCCGACAAGGCGCTGATCGAACACGCAATCAAAGAACTCGCCAACGACAAAACCCCCGAATCGGCCAAGCACGACGTCGCGCTCGGCCCCGAGCTGTTCGCCACCGTCGAGCGGATCCAGCCCCGCCACGGGGGCGTGACCCTCGATCAGCCGCTGAACCTCGAAGTCGATCGCCTCCGGGCCCGGTTCGGCAGCTGGTACGAGCTGTTCCCCCGCTCCTGGGGTGGCCTGAAGGGCGTCGAAGAACAACTCCCCAGGCTCGCCGAGCTCGGCTTCGACATCCTGTACCTGCCCCCGATCCATCCGATCGGCCTGACCAACCGCAAGGGCGCCAACAACACGCTCACGGCCGGGCCGAACGACCCCGGCTCCCCCTGGGCCATAGGCGATGAGACCGGCGGCCACGAGGCGGTGCACAAGGACCTCGGGACGATCGAGGACCTCAAACACCTCACGAAAACCGCCAAACACCACGACATCGAGATCGCGCTCGACTTCGCGATCCAGGCCTCGGCCGACCACCCGTGGCTGCACGAGCACCCCGAGTGGTTCCACCGCCGCCCCGACGGCACGCTCAAGTACGCCGAGAACCCACCCAAGCGCTACCAGGACATCTACAACGTCAACTGGGACACGCCGGACTGGAAGGGCCTGTGGGACGCCTTCCTCACGATCACGCTCCAGTGGGTAAACGCAGGCGTAAAGGTCTTCCGCGTCGACAACCCGCACACGAAGCCGTTCGCGTTCTGGGAATGGCTCATCCAAAACATCCACGAGCACGACCGGGACGTGATCTTCCTCGCCGAGGCGTTCACGAGAAGGTCGGTCATGCGCCAGCTCGCGAAGATCGGCTTCACCCAGTCCTACACGTACTTCACCTGGAAGAACTCGCGCTGGGAGCTCACCGAGTACGTCTCGGAGCTCGCGCTCACGGACGAGAGCGACTATTTCCGCCCGAACTTCTTCGCGAATACGCCGGACATCCTGCACGAGTACCTCCAGCATGGTGGCCGCCCGGCGTTCGAGGCGCGCCTGGTCCTCGCCGCCACGCTGAGCCCGACGTATGGGATCTACTCGGGCTATGAGCATTACGAGAACGTCCCGGTCCGCGAGGGCTCCGAGGAGTACATGGACTCCGAGAAGTACGAGATCAAGCACCGCGCGCTCGACGGCCCGATGCTTCCGCTGATCGAGCGCATGAACCGCATCCGGCGCGAGAACGTCGCGCTCCAGGAGCTCACCAACGTCACCTTCCTCGACACGGCGAACGATGCGCTGATCGCTTACGCGAAGCGCTCGCGGGGCAACGCCGTGATCACCGTCGTCAACATCGACCCCCACCAGGCCCAGGAGGGCCTTGCCATCGTGCCTGCCAACCTCGGTCTGCCCCCGAGCTTCACCGCACACGACATGCTCACCGACGAGCACTACCAGTGGCGGATCGGCCCTAATTTCGTTCGGCTCGAACCCGGCGTTCGCCAGGCGCACGTCATCCGGGTGGAGATCTGACACCGATGAGCGTCGGCCCCCCCACCCTCACGCACCTGATCGCCCGCGAGACCCGCGCCGTCCCGCGACCCGCGCCCCAGTCGCAGCACGGCGACGGCACCGAGACCCAAACGCAGGCCCGTCAGTGGTTCGAGGCCGAGCCGCTGTGGTTCAAGCGCGCGGTGTTCTACGAGATCCACATCCGGGGCTTCTTCGACGCCAACGGAGACGGCTCGGGCGACTTCCGGGGCCTGACCGAGAAGCTCGACTACCTGCAGTGGCTCGGCATCGACTGCATCTGGCTCCTCCCGTTCTACCGCTCACCACTCAGAGACGGCGGCTACGACATCGCCGACTTCTCCTCGGTCCACCCCGACTACGGCAACGTCGACGATGTTCACGAGCTGATCGAGGCCGCGCACGCCCGGCGGATCCGCGTGATCGCCGATCTGGTCATGAACCACACCTCGAGCGACCATCCGTGGTTCCAGGAGTCGCGCTCGAGCGCCGACTCCCCAAAGCGCGACTGGTACGTGTGGTCGGAGACCGTCCATCGCTACGAGGACGCGCGGATCATCTTCACCGACACCGAGACCTCCAATTGGACCTGGGACGACACAGCCGGCGCCTACTACTGGCACCGGTTCTTCTCCCACCAGCCAGACCTCAACTACGACAACCCCGAGGTCCAGGAGGCGATGCTCGAGGTGCTCCGGTTCTGGCTCGATCTCGGGCTCGACGGGTTCCGCCTCGACGCCGTGCCCTACCTGTTCGAGCGCGAGGGAACGATCTGCGAGAACCTCCCCGAGACCCACGCCTACCTGAAGCGCGTCCGAGAGGAAGTCGATTCCAAATACCCCGACCGCGTCCTGCTGGCCGAGGCCAACCAGTGGCCCGCCGACGTCGTCCAGTACTTCGGCGACGGCGACGAGTGCCAGATGGCCTTCCACTTCCCAGTGATGCCGCGGATGTTCATGGCGATCCGGCGCGAGGAGGCGGTGCCGATCTACGAGATCCTCGAGCAGACGCCGATGATCCCCGAGAGCTGCCAGTGGGGCCTGTTCCTGCGCAACCACGACGAGCTGACGCTCGAGATGGTCACCGACGAAGAGCGCGACTACATGTACGCCGAGTACGCCAAGGATCCGCGGATGAAGATCAACGTCGGCATCCGCCGGCGCCTCGCGCCGCTGCTCGACAACGGCCGCGACGAGATCCAGCTGATGCACGCGATCATGTTCTCGCTGCCCGGCTCGCCGGTGCTCTACTACGGCGACGAGATCGCGATGGGCGACAACGTGTTCCTCGGCGACCGCGACGGGGTCCGCACGCCGATGCAGTGGACCGGCGACCGCAATGGCGGCTTCAGCAGAGCGGACTTCGCCCAGCTGTACGCGCCACCGCTGATGGACCCGGTCTACGGCTTCCAGGCGGTCAACGTCGAGGCTCAGCTCCGCACCGCGACCTCGCAGCTGCGCTGGCTGCATCGCTTCATCGCGCTGCGCAAGGAGCATCCCGTGTTCGGCTTCGGAACCTACGAGCCGATCGAGCCGTCCAACCCCCGCATCTTCGCGCACCTGCGCCGTTTCGAGGATGATCTGGTCCTGTGCGTTCACAACGTTGCCCGTTCGGCACAAGCGGTCGAGCTCGATCTGAGTGCCTACGAGGGGCGCTATCCCGTGGAGCTGTTCGGCCGCTCGCGGTTCCCGCGGATCGGCCAACTGCCGTACCTTCTGACGCTCGGGCCACGTGGCTTCTTCTGGTTCCAGCTGGTCGAGGAGGAAGAGTCGGACGATGAGTAAGGGCGTCCAGATCACTGCGGAGGAGATCCGTCGCGCCCTCGACGAGGAGGAGCTCCGCGACTGGGTACAGCACCAACGCTGGTACGCGTCGAAGTCCAGGAACGTCGCCGGGATCGACATCGTCGAGAGCCTCACGCTGCGCGATGACCCGCTGCTGCTGCTGGCGCTCGTGCAAACCCGCTTCGCCACCGGCACACACGAGCTCTACCAACTGCCGCTCGCCCTACGTCCGCCTGGCGTGGACGGTGCCGGCGAGTCGATCGCGCAGACCGACGGGTGGGCCGTGTACGACGCGCTCGCCGAGCCCGCGCAGGCGCTCGAGCTGCTCAGGCGAATCGAGGCCGGCGACGAGATCACGACAGACGTCGGCCACTTCAGCTTCCATCCGTTCGACGGCGCCGAAGGTCTCGGGCAGGCGAGCGACGTCCGCCTGATGGGCGTCGAGCAGTCGAATACGTCGATCGTGTTCGACGACGCGGTCGTGCTCAAGGTGTTCCGCAAGCTCGAGCCCGGGGTCAACCCCGAGCTCGAGGTCCTGCGCTTCCTGACCTGGCGCGGCTTCCCGAACATCGCGCCGCTGCACGGCTGGTACGACTACGAGGGGCAGGCATTCCAGTCGACGCTCGGCGTCGCTCAGACGTTCCTGCCCGACGCGGTCGGCGGCTGGGAGCTCGCGCTCGACGAGATCTGGTCGGCGCCCGAGATGTTCCTCGAGCGGCTCGGCAGCCTCGGCACCGTGACCGCGCAGTTGCACACGTGCCTGGCCTCGGACGCGACCGATCCCGCGTTCTCACCCGAGGAGCCGAGCCAGGAGGCGCTATCGCTGCTGACCGCGACGATCGACGAGGACATCGAGCGTATCTTCCTGCGCCTTCCCGACGACGAACGGCTCGCGCCGATCGCCGGGCGCGGGCAGGACGTGCGCGAACGGCTGGCCGCGAGGGCTCAGATCGGGGTCAGCGGCCGCGTGATCCGCACCCACGGCGACTATCACCTCGGTCAGACGCTCCACACGCCTGGCGGCTGGGTCATCATCGACTTCGAGGGCGAGCCCGCGCGTCCGCTTCCCGAGCGCCGCCAGAAGCGCTCGCCGCTGCGCGACGTGGCCAGCATGTTGCGGTCGTTCGCGTATGTGAGCTCGGCGGTAGAGCTCCTGCGTAACCGCCGGGCCCCCGCGAACTTCGAGCAGCAGGCGCGCGAGAAGTTCCTCGGGCACTACTTCGCCGCCGTCGATCCGACCCTGATGCCGGGCGGCGAGGCCGTGATCGCCAACCTGCTGTCGATCTACGAGCTCGAGAAGGCGATCTACGAGCTCCGCTACGAGCTCGACAACCGCCCCGACTGGATCCCAATTCCCGTTGCGGGCATCGGCCGAATCCTGGAGGGCTCATGACCGTCGCCACCGGCGAGCTCGAAGCGCTGGTCAGGCGCGAGCATCACAACCCGCACTCCGTGCTCGGCGCGCATGCGTCCGACGGTGGCGTCGTCGTCCGCGTGTTGCGCCCGGCCGCGACCGCCGTGACCGTGCTGAGCGACGGCAGGCCCGGCGTCGAGCTCAAGCAGATCCACCCCGGCGGCGTGTTCGAGGGCGAGATCAAGGACGCCGAGTTGCCGCTCCGCTACCAGCTCGAGCTCGACTACGGAGACGCCGGCAAGTTCACGATCGACGATCCGTACGCGTTCCTGCCGACGATCGGCGAGCTCGACCAGCACCTCATCGCCGAGGGCCGTCACGAGGAGCTGTACGACAAGCTCGGCTCGCACGTGCGGGAGATGGGATTCCCCCCACCCGCCCCCGGCCCGCCCGTGATCGGCACCGCGTTCGCGGTGTGGGCGCCAGCGGCGCGGGCCGTCAGCGTGGTCGGCGACTTCAACTCGTGGGACGGGCGCCTGCACGCGATGCGCTCGCTCGGGTCGACCGGGATCTGGGAGCTGTTCCTTCCCGGCGTCGGGCCGGGAGCGCGCTACAAGTACGAGATCCTCGGCCCCGACGGCCAGCTGCTGCTGAAGGCCGATCCGTATGCGCTCGAGACCGAGGTGCCACCGAAGACCGCCTCGGTCGTGTTCGAGCCGAACTACGCCTGGAGCAAGGACGACGTCGAGTGGCTCCGCGCGCGCCAGAGCCAGCTCCCGCTCGCGCGACCGGTCTCGATCTACGAGGTCCACCTCGGGTCCTGGCGCCTGAATTCGCTCGAGGGGAACCGGTCGTTGACCTACCTCGAGCTCGCCGACGAACTGTGCGCGTACGTCAAGGACATGGGCTTCACCCACGTCGAGCTGATGCCGGTGATGGCGCACCCGTTCGCGGGCTCGTGGGGCTACCAGGTCACCGGCTACTTCGCCCCGACCCCGTTCTACGGCTCGCCTGACGAGTTCCGCGAGTTCGTTGACCGTCTCCATCAGCACGGCGTCGGCGTAATCCTCGACTGGGTGCCGGCGCACTTCCCGCGCGACCAGTTCGGGCTCGCCCGGTTCGACGGCACCGCGCTGTACGAGCACGCCGACCCGCGCCGGGGCGAGCACCCCGACTGGGGCACGCTGGTGTTCAACTACGGCCGTCACGAGGTCCGCAACTTCCTGATCTCGAACGCGCTCTTCTGGCTGCGCGAGTACCACGTCGACGGCATCCGCGTCGACGCGGTGGCGTCGATGCTGTACCTCGACTACTCCCGGAACGAGGGCGAGTGGGTGCCGAACCAGTTCGGCGGCCGCGAGGATCTCGACGCCGTCTCGTTCCTGAAGGAGTTCAACGAGGTCATCTACGGCCGCGAGCCGGGGATCATCTCGGCGGCCGAGGAGTCGACGGCGTGGCCGGGCGTCTCGCGTCCCACGTACCTGGGCGGGCTCGGGTTCGGCTTCAAGTGGAACATGGGCTGGATGCACGACACGCTCGGCTATTTCGAGCAGGACCCGATCTACCGCCGCTACCACCATCACGAGCTGACGTTCAGCCTGATGTATGCGTTCAGCGAGAACTTCATCCTGCCGCTGTCCCACGACGAGGTCGTGCACGGGAAGGGATCGCTGTACTCCAAGATGGCCGGCGCCGACAAGTGGCAGAAGCTCGCGAACCTCCGAGCGCTGTACGCCTACATGTGGGCGCACCCGGGCAAGAAGCTCCTGTTCATGGGCTCCGAGCTCGCCCAGGAGCAGGAGTGGAGCTACGAGCGCTCGCTCGACTGGCACCTGCTCGAGCGACCCGACCACGCCGGCGTCCAGGCGCTCGTCCGCGATCTGAACCGCCTCTACAAGGACGAGCCGGCGCTGTGGGAGGTCGACTCGGACCCAGCCGGCTTCTGGTGGCTTGAGCCCAACGACCCCGACAGCAATGTGCTCGCGTTCGCGCGCGGCTCGAAGGATCGCGAGCGGGTGGTCGTGTTCGCCGCCAATCTGTCTCCGGTGCCGCGCGAGGGTTACCGGCTCGGCCTGCCGCGGGCGGCCCGCTGGAAGGAGGCGCTGAACACCGACTCCAAGTTCTACGGCGGCGGCGACGTGGGCAACCTCGGCGCGATCGAGCCCGAGCCGATCCCCTGGCATAACCAATCTGTGTCGGCGCTCGTTACCCTGCCGCCCCTGGCTGCGGTGTGGCTCGTGCCCGAAACCCAGTGAACTCGACAGTGTTCGCGTCGGTCGACGGCGACGTCACCGACTACCCCTGGGACCGCCCGCTCGGCGCCCGCCCGCGCGGCGACGGGACCGTCGAGTTCCGGGTGTGGGCGCCGCACGCCGGCTCGATCCTGCTCCGGCTCGGCTCGCGGGACGTGAATCTCGAGGACGCGGGCTATGGCATCTACGAGGCGTTAGCGGAGGCGCAAGCCGGCGAGGACTACTGGTTCGTGCTCGACGGCCGCGAGCTCCCCGACCCTTGCTCGCGGTGGCAGCCGGCCGGCATCCGCGGCCACTCCCGCATCCTCGATCTTCCCGAGCCGGCGCCGTCGGGATCGCCACCGCGCACGCGCGACCTCGTCATCTATGAGATGCATATTGGGACTTTCAGCCTCGGAGGTACGTTCGATGCCGCCATCGAGCATCTGCAGGGGTTGGCTGATCTCGGGATCACGGCGATCGAGATCATGCCGGTGGCGGAGTACCCCGGACACCACGGTTGGGGCTATGACGGCGTCTACATCTCCGCGCCGCAATCGTCCTACGGCGGGCCGCTCGGGCTGGCGCGCTTGGTCACCGCGGCCCACGAAGCCGGTCTGGCGGTGATCCTCGACGTCGTTTACAACCACATCGGCGCGTCGGGGACACCGGCGTTCGAGGCGTTCGGACCGTACTTCACCGGCAGGTACGCGACTCCGTGGGGCAGCGCGATCAACTACGACGACGCCGACTGCGACCCGGTCCGCGAATGGGTCTTGCAGAGCGCGGTCGGCTGGATCCGCGACTACGGAATCGACGGCCTGCGGCTCGACGCGATCCACGCGATCTTCGACTCGAGCGCCGAGCACATCGTGGCCGCGGTGGCGCGGCGCGTTCACCAAGAGCGGGACGATGCGCTGGTGATGGCCGAGAGCGGCCTCAACGATCCGCGCGTGATCCGGGACCGCGACATCGGCGGTTGGGGCTGCGACGCGGCGTGGGCTGACGACTTCCACCACGCGGTGCGGACGCTCGTCACCGGCGAGCTCGACGGCTACTACGCGGACTTTGGCTCGGTCGCGAAGCTGGCCAAGGCCTGGCACCGACCGTACGTCTATGACGGGAACTACTCGGCGTTCCGTCGCCACCGGTACGGCGCTCCGGCCGACGACGTGCCCCCGGAGCAGTTCGTGGTATTCGACCAGAACCACGATCAGGTTGGCAATCGCGCCCTCGGCGACCGCCTGCCCCCGGAGGCCCGCCCGCTGGCCGCGTTCTGCACGCTGCTGTCGCCGTACGTCCCGATGCTGTTCATGGGCGAGGAATATGGTGAGGACGCGCCGTTTCAGTTCTTCTCCGACCACATCGACGAGACCATCGCCCAGGCCACGCGCGAGGGCCGGCGCAACGAGTTCGCGTCGTTCGCGGAGTTCTCGGAACAAGAGATCCCCGATCCTCAGGACCGGGCCACGTTCGAGCGCTCGAAGCTGACGCGTCGGCGCGACCCGGAGCTCAGCCGGCTGTATGCCGAGCTGCTGGCCGTACGTCGTCGCCTGCCTCCCGGCGACGTCGAGGCGATCGAGTTCGACGAGAATGCGCGGTGGCTCCGGGTTCGCCGGGGCGCGTTCGAGCTCGCGATGAACTTCGCCTCCGAGCCGCGCCGCGTGCCGTGCCCGGGCGGGTCATCGGTGCTGCTCGCGACCGCGGCCGAGCCCGCGACGCTCGGCGACGGATACGTCGAGCTCGAGGGGATGTCGGGAGCGATGATCGCTTGAACGACGGGGTCTGGCCCGGCCGTCCATTCCCGCTCGGCGCCACTTGGGACGGCGGCGGCACGAACTTCGCGGTGTTCTCCGAGCACGCCACCGGGGTCGACGTGTGCCTGTTCGACGACGAGGGCAACGAGACGTGCGTCCCGATGACGCAGCGCACGGCGCTCAATTGGCACTGCTACATCCCCGGTATCGGGCCTGGACAGCGCTACGGCTTTCGCGTCCATGGTCCGTACGCTCCGCTCGAGGGCCACCGCTTCAACCCGGCCAAGCTGCTGATCGATCCGTATGCGAAGTCGATCGAGGGCGTCGTCGACTGGGCTCACGACGCGAACGTGCTGCCGTACGTCCCCACCGGAGACGAGGACGCCGATCTCGAGCCCGACGACGAGGACGACGCCGCGGCGATGCCCAAGTCGGTGGTGATCGACGACGCGTTCATCTGGGAGGGAGATCGCCCGCCGCGGGTTCCGTTCGCCGACACCGTGATCTACGAGACGCACGTCAAGGGCTTCACGATGCAACACCCCGACGTGCGCGAGGACCTGCGGGGCACGTACGCGGGGCTCGCCTCGGAGCCGGCAATCGAGTACCTGCACCACCTCGGGGTGACCGCGGTCGAGCTCCTTCCCGTGCACCACATCTCCGACGAGTCGTTCCTGGCCGAGAAGGGGCTCACCAACTACTGGGGCTACAGCACGATCGGCTACCTCGCGCCGCACTCCGAGTACGCCGCCACCGGCCGCCGCGGCGAGCAGGTCCGCGAGTTCAAGGGAATGGTCAAGGCACTGCACCGTGCGGGGATCGAGGTGATCCTCGACGTCGTCTACAACCACACGGCCGAGGGCAACCACCTTGGCCCGATGCTGTCGTTCAAGGGCGTCGACAACCTCGCGTACTACCGGGTGGTCCCCGACGACCCCCGCCACTACATGGACTTCACCGGGACCGGCAACTCGCTGAACCCGGTCCACCCGAGCGTGCTGCGGCTGATCATGGACTCGCTGCGCTACTGGGTGATCGAGTGCCACGTCGACGGCTTCCGGTTCGATCTGGCCTCGGCGCTCGCGCGCGAGCTGTTCGACGTCGATCGTCTGTCGGCGTTCTTCGACGTGATCCACCAGGACCCGGTGCTGTCGCAGGTCAAGCTGATCGCCGAGCCGTGGGACGTCGGCCCGGGCGGCTACCAGGTCGGCAACTTCCCGGTGCTGTGGTCGGAGTGGAACGGCGTGTACCGCGACACGATGCGCGACTACTGGCGCGGCTTCGCCACCAACGGCTCGTTCGCCGAGCGCCTGTCCGGGTCGGCCGACCTGTACGAGGCCGACGGGCGCGACCCGTTCGCCTCGATCAACTTCATCACCGCGCACGACGGCTTCACCCTGCGCGATCTCGTCGCCTACGACCACAAGCACAACGAGGCGAACCTCGAGGACAACCAGGACGGCACCGACGACAACCGCTCCTGGAACTACGGGGTCGAGGGCGAGACCGACGACCCGGACATCACCGCGGTCCGCTTTCGCCAGCAGCGGAACTACATGGTCACGCTGCTCCTCTCGCAGGGGACGCCGATGCTGCTCGGCGGCGACGAGATCGGACGGACCCAGCGGGGCAACAACAACGGCTGGTGCCAGGACAACGAGATCTCCTGGTACGACTGGACCGAGAACCCGGAGAAGGCCAAGCTCCGCGAGTTCACGCGGCGGCTGATCCGGCTGCGCCGGGAGCACAAGGTGTTCCGGCGCAACAGCTTCCTGCGGGGCCAGGAGCTAATGGGCTCGGGGCTGCCCGACGTGTGGTGGTTCCGCGCCGACGGGAACAAGATGACTCGGCGCGACTGGCAGAGCGGCGAGCACGTGCTCGGGATGTTCCTCAACGGACGCGAGATCCCGACGCCGGGCCCTCAGGGGCAAGACGTCGAGGACGACTCGTTCGTGCTGCTGTTCAACGCCGAGCACGAGGATCGCGTGTTCACGCTCCCGCGCCGGCGCTTCGGCGCGCAGTGGCTGCTCGAGCTGTCGACCGCCGACCCGACGGCCGAGGCTGGGAGCGCCCGCTACGGCGCCCGCACCGAGGTCAAGGTCATCGCGCGGTCGATCGTGGTGCTGAAGCGGGCCACGTGACCACGCCACCGATCGAGCTGCGGGCGACCTATCGCCTGCAGCTGTCGTCCGACTTCGGGTTTGCGGAGGCGCGCGAGCTGGTCCCCTACCTGCGCGACCTTGGGATCTCGCACCTGTACCTGTCGCCGTCGCTGCAGGCGCGCCGCGGGTCCACGCACGGCTACGACGTCGTCGACCCGCGTCATTTCTCGCGCGAGCTTGGAGGGCCCGAGGAGCTGGGCGCGCTGTCTGGGAGCGCGCGCGACGCCGGCATGGGCGTGATCCTCGATGTGGTGCCGAACCACATGGCGGCCGACGATCAGAACCGATATTGGGCCGACCCTGGGCTCCGCGCGAAGTTCTTCGACATCGAGCCTGAGACCGGCATATACCGCCGCTTCTTCGACATCGGCGAGCTCGCGGGGGTCCGCCAGGAGGATCCGGCGGTGTTCGAGGAGACGCACGAGCTGGTGATCGCGCTCGTCCGCGAGGGGCTGATCGACGGGCTCCGCGTCGACCATCCGGACGGCCTCGCCGACCCCGCGGGCTACCTGGCCCGGCTCCGCGACCACGGCGTCGACCGGGTATGGATCGAGAAGATCCTCGACCCCGGCGAGCGGTTGCGCGACTGGCCGGTGTGCGGCACGGTCGGCTACGAGTTCCTCAACGACGCCTGCGCGCTGTTCGTAGACCCCGCCGCGGAGCCGGCGCTGACCGCGCTGTGGGAGCAGGTGTCGGGCGACCCGCGTCCGTTCTCGGCGTACGCCGACGACGCAAGGCTCGAGCAGGTGCGAGGGCCGTTCGCACAGGACGTGGAGCGCCTGCTGCGCGAGCTCCCGGCTGACCGCCGCCCGGAGCGCGGCGACCTGGAACGTGCGCTCGCTTCGCTCCCGGTGTACCGGACCTACGTCGATCCGATCGCGGGGACCGTCGATCCCGAGGACCGGCGCTGGATCGATGCCTCGGGGATGGGCCCGGAGATCGCCGCGATGCTGCTGCTCGAGCGCAAGGCGCCGCCCGGGTTCGTGACCCGCTTTCAGCAGACCACGCCCGCGATCATGGCCAAGGGCGTCGAGGACACCGCGTTCTACCGCTACTGCCGGCTGATCTCGCTCAACGACGTCGGGGGCGATCCGTCCCGGTTCGGGATCAGCGCCGACCGCTTTCACGCCGGCTGCCTCGAGCGCGCCGAGCGGTTCCCGCTCAACCTGCTGACGACCCAGACCCACGACGCCAAGCGCTCGGCCGACGTGCGCGCGCGGATCGATGCGCTGTCGTCAATGCCCGACGAGTGGGCCGCGCACGTCGGGAGATGGTTCGAGATCACCGACCCCCGGCGCGACGGGGGCGCTCCCGACGACGTCGAGCGCTACTTCCTGTTCCAGACGCTGGTCGGCGCCTGGCCGATCGCCGAGGACCGGATCGAGGCGTACATGGAGAAGGCGCTCCGCGAGGCCAAGCGGAACACGGGCTGGGTCGACGAGAACGCCGATTGGGAAGACGCGGTCAAGCGGTTCTGCCGCTCGCTGTATGCCGATGAGGCGTTCCTGGCCGACTTCGAGCCGTTCGCGGCGCGGGTCGCGAGGGTGGGAGAGCGCGCGTCGCTCGGTCAGCTCGTGCTGAAGCTGACCGCGCCTGGGGTGCCCGACATGTACGAGGGCGACGAGCTCGCGTTCCGGGCGCTCGTCGATCCCGACAACCGCCGGCCGGTCGACTTCGACTGGCGCCAGGCGATGCTGCGCCGGCTGATGGGCGGCGCGCCGCCGGTCGGCGAGACGCGGAAGCTGTTCGTGACGCTCCGCCTGCTCGGGCTTCGTGCCCGCCGTCCCGATCCGTTCGCGGGTTCGTACGAGCCGGTGCAAGCGGGAGATGCGGCGGTTGCCTTCCTGCGGGGCGGCGACCTACTCGTGGTCGTCGCGGTCCGCGCCGGCGCGGTGGAGGGCACGATCGACGGCCCGGGCGGGCAGTGGCGCGACGTGCTCCGGAGCGAGGAGCGCTCGTTCGATCTCCCGGACGCCGGTGAAGGACATCGCCGGCGAGCTCGGGATCGCGGTGTTCGAGCGGCTCTAGGCGGTGCCGCGCGGGTTCAGTCGAGCTCGCGCAGCAGGTCGTCCAGATCCAGGTCGGGGCCGAACTGGCCCACGAGGTGGCCCTCGACGTCGCGCGGCCACTGTTCGGGCGGCCGATCCCACATCAGCTCGAGCGTGTTGCCGTCGGGATCGACGATGTAGATCGCCTCGTGCGTCCCGTGGTCTGAGTGCTGCCGGATCGGCCAGTTCACTTGTTGCAGGCGCCGATATGCGTCGGCCAGCGCTTTCCGCGTCGGGTACGCGATCGCCACGTGGTGAAGGCCCGCGACGCCGTCGGGCGTGGGCGGGCCGCCCTTCGACTTCCACGTGTTGAAGCCGAGGTGGTGGTGGTAGCCGCCGGCGGACACGAACAGGATGTCGCCGGTCGTGCCCCAGCCGGGCACATCGCGGGCCTCGGCGATCACGTCGAACCCGAGCACGCCGACGTAGAAGTCGCGGATCCGGTCGATGTCGGCCGTGCGCAGGTGGGTGTGGCCGATCCGCACGCCCGGGTCGATCGGGTTGGGCGCCCTGGCGATCGGGGTGATGTTTCCCTGCGATCCGCTCACGCACGACAAATCCTCCCATGCGGCGCTCGGCGACCTCACGCTCGATAGGGTCCTCACCCGCCCGATGCGCGTTCTGCTGGTCTCCTGGGAATACCCGCCCGTGATCGAGGGCGGCCTCGGCCGCCACGTCCGCAAGCTGTCAGAGCAACTGGTCCGCGACGGCGTCGAGGTCCACGTGCTCACACGTGGTGGCGGCCGGCTGCCGGCCGAGGCCGACCAGCACGGCGTGATCGTCCACCGCGTCCAGGAACCTCAGTTCCCGAAGGACGCGAGCGCGTTCGTGCGCTGGGTGGCGGCGATGAACTCGGACATGCACGCGCTTGCCACCGAGCTCTGCCAACGGTTCGAGTTCGACCTCGTCCACTCGCACGACTGGCTCGTCGCCGGCGCGGCGGAGCGGGCCGCCCGGGCGATCGAGCGCCGCTGGCTCGTCACCGTCCACGCCACCGAGTACGGCCGCCACCAGGGCTGGGTCCAGAACCACCCGCAGTCCCAGATCCACGCCGCCGAGCGCGCCATGGTTCGCGGCGCTGACCACGTGATCACCTGCTCGCGCTACATGCGGGTTCACGTCGCCAACGTGTTCGGGGTCAGGCCGTCGAAGATCACCGCGATCCCGAACGGGATCGACCCGCGCGACCTCGAGCCGGTCGACGCCAACCTCCCCGCGCTGCGCGCGCGCTACGCCGCGCCCGATGAGCTGCTCGTGCTGCTGGTCGGCCGGCTCGTGTACGAGAAGGGCTTCCACCTCGCGCTCGACGCGCTCGCGCCGTTGGTTCGCCGGATCGGCGGGTTGCGGTTCGTGGTCGCCGGCACCGGAACCGCCGAGGTCGAACTCAAGCGCCAGGCCCGCCGGCTCGGCCTGCTGGCGCATGGTGCGTTCCTGGGCTGGGTCGGCGACGACATGCTCCACTCGCTCTACCGCGTGTCGGACCTGTGCATCGTCCCCTCGATCTACGAACCGTTCGGCCTGGTCGCGCTCGAGGCGATGGCGTCGGGGTGCCTGTGCGTGGTCGCCGACACCGGCGGCCTGCGGGAGGTCGTGCCCGTCGACGGCACGGTCGGGCTGCGCTTCCCGTCGCGGGACGCCACCGCGTTGCGGAACGTGCTCGAGCGGGTCCTGACCGACGACGCCGAGCGGGCGCACCTGGTCGCCGAGGCCCGCGAGCACGTGCTCCGGTTCGACTGGGGCGAGGTCGCGCGCCGGACCGCGGAGGTCTACCGGGGCCTCGTGGCGGCGCCTACCCGGGCCTGATAACGGCGCGGCGCGCGCCCAACCTGTGTGGATGACGCGCCACCAGACCCCGTGAGACCGGGTCGTGGCCCACAGTCCACAGTAGGCGTGGATAGTCCGCCAAGCCCCCCCGGAGACGAGTGGCGGTGGCGCGTTATCCACGCCCTAGAAAGACCGAGGGCCCGGCGAATCGCCGGGCCCTCGAAAGCGTCTGCTTGTCAGCAGTGGATTACATCATCCCCGACATGTCGGGCATGCCACCGCCACCGCCGCCGTGGCCATCCTTCTCCGGCACCTCGGCGACGATCGCCTCGGTCGTGAGGATGTTCTTGGCGATCGACGCGGCGTTCTGAAGCGCCGAGCGCGTGACCATCGCCGGATCGATGATGCCTTCCTTGACCAGGTCGACGATCTCGCCGTTGGCCGCGTTCAGGCCCTGGCCCTTCTTGGCCTTGCGGACGTCGTTGACCACGACCGAGCCCTCGAGCCCGGCGTTCTCGGCGATCTGCCGCATCGGCTCTTCGAGCGCGCGACGCACGATCTTCGCGCCGGTCTTCTCGTCGGCGTCCTCGATCAGGTCGAGGTTGATCGCGCCCTGAGCGCTCAGGAGTGCAACACCGCCACCGGGGACGATGCCCTCCTCGAGCGCGGCCCGCGTGGCCTGCAGCGCGTCCTCGACGCGATGCTTCTTCTCCTTCATCTCGGTCTCGGTGGCAGCGCCGACCTTGACCACCGCAACGCCGCCGGACAGCTTCGCGAGACGCTCCTGGAGCTTCTCCTTGTCGAAGTCCGAATCGGTGTTCTCGATCTCGGTCTTGATCTGGTTGATCCGACCCTTGATCGCGTCACTCTCGCCGGCGCCATCGACGATCGTCGTGGTGTCCTTGGCGATGACCACGCGACGAGCGCGGCCGAGCTGGGAGATCTGCGTGTTCTCGAGCTTGAGGCCCATCTCCTCGGTGATCACCTCGCCACCGGAGAGGATCGCGATGTCCTCGAGCATGCGCTTACGGCGATCGCCGAAGCCCGGCGCCTTGACCGCAACGCCGGTGAACGTGCCGCGGAGCTTGTTGACCACGAGCGTCGCGAGCGACTCGCCCTCGACGTCCTCGGCGATGATCAGCAGCGGCTTGCCCGACTGGATCGTCTGCTCGAGCACGGGCAGCAGATCGCGGACCGAGCCGATCTTCTGGTTGGCGATCAGGATGTAGGGGTCCTCGAGGGTCGCTTCCATCCGGTCCTGGTCGGTGACCATGTACGGCGAGATGTAGCCCTTGTCGAACTGCATGCCCTCGGTGAACTCGAGGTCCATGCCGAACGTCTGACCCTCCTCGACGTTGACCACGCCATCCTTGCCGACCTTCTCGATCGCATCGGCGATCACATCGCCGATCTCGTCGTCGCCGGCGGAGATCGTCGCCACGCGGGCGATCTGATCCTTGCCGGAGATCTCGGTCGACTGCTTCTCGATGTTCTTGACGACGTCTTCGACGGCCTTCTCGATGCCGCGCTTGAGGCCAAGCGGGTTCGCGCCGGCCGCGACGTTCTTGAGGCCCTCGCGGACGATCGACTGCGCCAGCACGGTCGCTGTCGTCGTGCCGTCGCCGGCCACGTCGTTGGTCGCCGTGGCGACCTCGCGCACGAGCTGTGCGCCCTGATTCTGGAAGACGTCCTCGACCTCGATCTCCCGCGCGATCGTCACACCGTCATTGGTGATCGTCGGCGCGCCGAACTTCTTGTCGAGGACCACGTACCGGCCCTTCGGGCCGAGCGTGACCTTGACCGCGTTTGCGACCGCGTCGACGCCCTGCTCGAGGGCCTTGCGGGCCTCCGAGTTGTACTTCAGTTCCTTGTGTGCCATATCTGTTTCAGTTCTCCTGGGGGGCGGGGTTACGACTGGACCTTGGCCAGCACGTCAGACTCGCGGAGGACGAGGAGCTCCTCGCCGTCCACCTTGATCTCGGTTCCGCCGTACTTGCTGTAGAGGACCTCGTCGCCTTCGGCGACGTCGAGCGGAGTGCGCTTGCCGGTGTCCTCGTTGACCTTGCCGTCGCCGACCGCAAGAACCTTGCCCTTCTGGGGCTTCTCCTTCGCGGTGTCGGGCAGGACGATGCCACTGGCGGTCGTCTCCTCCTCCTCGATCGCCCGCACGATCAACCGATCGCCAAGGGGCTTGAGCTTCATGTGATGCAACCTCCGATTGAAGGGAATGAGCCGGTTTTAGTCCTTGGCACTCCTCCCACGAGAGTGCCAAGCGCAAATATAGCTTCTCTCCGAAGCGTTTCAAGGGTTTTCTTGGCACTCGATGGTCGAGAGTGCCAAAAAACGCGCTACGACGGCGTGCGGGCCGGCGATCCGCGCGCTCGACGGCATCCCCGCGCGGAAACGCGCGCATCAGTGATGAAGGTGGAGATACGCGTGGATGATCGGGTCGCCGACGAACGCCGCCAGGACTCCACCGAACGCGAGGTAGGGGCCGAACGGCAGCGCGGTCTTGCGCGCCGCGTGTACTCCCTGGCGAGTGGCGATCGCCACGCCGGTGAGGACGCTTGCGATCAGTGCCGCGAACAGCGCCACTGCGACCGCAGTCCCGAGGTACAGACCCATCATCCCGGTCAGCTTCACGTCCCCCATCCCCATCCCGGACGGGCGGGCCAGCGACGCGGCGAGCAGGAATCCGCCGGCGGCCAGGCACGAGAGCACGCGTGTGAGCTCCCCGCCCGGATCGAGCGCCAGCCCGACCGCCAGCGCCACGACCGCCCCCGGACCCGTGATCTTGTTGGGGATGATGCGCCGCTCGAGATCGATCGCGGCACACGGGATCAGCGCGAGCACCATCAGCCCCCGCAGCACGCTCGTCGCGACCGATGACTGCGCCACCGCGACGCCGGCGGCGAGCGCCACCGTGAACGCGCCGAGCGCCACCACGCGCGGCGACACCGACAGACGCTCACCGAGCACGGACGCACACCTCCGGGTAGCCTGGGCCGCGGTGCCGAGCGACTCTCACACCGAGCGGTTCGCCGGTCTGCCGCGCACCGACCTCGCAAACGGGCTGACGGTCATCGACGCCCGCACACGGAAGGCCCGCCGCCGCGGGCTGTCCCGTCTGGACTCGCTCCCTCCCGACCACGGACTGCTAATCCGGACCGTGTCGGTTCATACGTTCGGGATGCGCTTCGCGCTCGACCTCATCTGGCTGGCCAAGGACGGAACGGTGCTGCGCGTCGATCGCGACGTGCCGGCGGCGCGAATGCGGACCTGCCTCAAGGCCCGGTCCGTCGTGGAAACCGCCGCGGGCCGAGCCGATGCCTTCCTGGCGGCTGGCGTTGGCACCCCGAGCGGCGAGCCCTCCGCGCAAGCTGCCCGCCCGTCAGACGAACTTGAACGCGATCGCGGCGCCTAGCTCCTTGACCGGCGCCCGGGTCGAGAGCCTGAGCTCGTCCAGCGAGTAGGTCCCGGTGTCGAGCATCACGCGCAGACGGTCGTCGTAGGGAATCGTCGCGCTGGTCTCGACCGCGTGCCGGCGGAAGTTCGCTTTGACCACCTCGCGGTTGCCGGCGTGCCGCCCGCCCGGCGCCTGGTTGAGCACGAGCGTCCCCTGCTCGAGCTGGAGATAGCGCAGGGCCCCGAGTACCCCGGCGGCCGTCACCCATTCGGGGGTCGTGATCACGACCGTCTGGTCCGCCCGGTCGACGGCGAACTGGGCCAGCGGATCGGTGATCCCGGTTCCGAGGTCGAGAATCACGACCTCGTAGAACTTCTCGAGGAAGTCGAGCAGCCGGCTGTAGAGGCCGGGGGTCATCTGACCCATGACCTCGGCGTGCGCTGGTGCGCCGAGCAGGTGAAGCCCGGTCGGCAGCCGCGCGACGTACGGGTGCAGCTCGGCCGGAGAGTCGATCTCCGTCGAATCGGCGAGCAGATCGGCAAGCGAGCGCTGCGAGCGAAAGTCGTCCGGGGCCAGCGACGCGAGCGTGCCGAAGTCCGGGTTGGCGTCGAGCGCCACCACGCGCATCCGCAGCTGGGACGCGAGCAGGTTCCCGAGGACAAACGAGATCGTGGTTTTGCCGACCCCTCCCTTGGGCGAGATCACCGCGACCGTGTTCGGGCGGGTCATCGGCGGGACCTGCGCCAGCCGCTCGTCGACCAGCCACTCGCGACGCTGGAGCTCGCTGCTCAGCGTGTACTTGAGCCACGTCATCGCGCGCGACCACGGGCCGGTCGACACCGGCTTGCCGGCGCGCATCGGTCGCATGTAGACGTCCTCGCGGGACATCGTGGCGCGGGGTGCCGCGCTCTGCAGCTCCGGGTCGAGCCCGTCATCCTGCTCCGCCGACTCGGTCTCGGCGACCGAGTCGGCGACCCGGGCGCGGTCTCCGATCGGGGCGGGCTCGTCGACCGGTGGCGGAGGCGGAGCGGCCGCAGGAGGCATCGGCCCACGGCCTGGTTCGACATCCCCGCCCTGTGCCTGTTGCATTTCCCCCAGAGGTCTAGTCTCCATCGTCGTCCTCCTTAGCCGCTGGGGCGAGAGTACCAGTGGCGACCGCCTGCGAGCGCTGCATCCGGGCCGACCCGTGCTCGCCCGCGGCGTCGCCGCAGAACGGGCATAAGCCGGGTGCGATCGGCTCGCCGCACCACAGGCAGGGTGACACCGAGCCCGGCAGCGTCGTCGCGGCGAGTGCCTCGATGCTGGTGGGCACCCCCACCATCTCCGCCAGCTTCGTGGTACCCCACCACTGGGCGCCATGGAGGGTCGGCGGGATCTGCCGGATCCCCACCCCACCGAGCGCGGGCGCCACGACGTCGACGATCCAGTCCAAGTCGGCGTCCTCCTCGGGCGCCACGAGCAGCTCGATCGGATACGGCGGTGGTGCCAGCGGCAGCTCGTCGCCCGCCGAGGTCGGCTGAACGAACGACTCTGGCTGCAGACCAATCGCGAACGAGCTCCACGGAAGCGCCGAGCGCGCATGGTTGAGCAGCGACACGCCGGGATGGCGTAAGCCGGCCACGCTACCGGCCCAGGCCAGCACGACGAGCTCGTCGGCGATCTGATCGATTGCGCCGGCCAGTGCGCCGGCCGAGACGGCGTGCGGCGCCAGTGCCGCGGTGAGCGCGGCCAGCACGCTCGCGGCCAGCGGCGGAAGGTCGGTGACGTGGATCGCCACTCGGTCGGTCTGGAGCAGCGAGCGAACCGTCCGCACCCGCTCGATCGTCTCGGGCGGGAGCCAGTCGCCCACGATTACGATCTCCGACCTGCCGCCCCGGAGCGGCCCCCCGATTGCGTCGAACAGGTCCCGCAGGTCCTCGCGCCCCGGCGGCGCGGGGATCGGCACCGCGGGAGGCTGACCCGCGAACAGGCGATCGAGCTCGCAACCCAGCCCAATGACGGTCACCGCATCCGGCACGGTGACGGGAGTGTGACACCGCCGCCGCCGGCGTGAGCCGCCCGGCGCGGCCGGCCCGATGGGCCCAGGTGACTTGGGCCCCGCCGCGCCGCCAGATCAGGTCCCCAGGCTCTTTCGCAACCCGCGCGCCCGACGTTTACTGCTGGTGTGTCCAACGCAGGGCATCACGGCAGGCATTGGCGAGGCGAGCGCGGCCAGGAGGCCATCGAATACGGCGGCCTGCTCATCCTCATCGCCGCGATCATCACCATGCTGTTCTCGCTCGGCATAGCGGGCACGGTGCAGAGGGGGATCGTCTGCGCGCTCGACGAGATCTTCCAGACCGGGGCCTGCGCGGCGGCGCCGTCGTATCCGGTGAGCGTCGCCACCAAGACGGTTGGGTACGACGGCCGGGTCATCATCGTCGACGGCGGGCACTCCTACACGGTCACGCTCACCCATCTCAGCAACGGCACCGCGCAGATCTCGCTCGTGAACACCGGCACGCTCGGGGTCTCGGCGCGTGTCGGCGCCGAGGTCGAGCTCGGGCCGCTGGGCGGCGCCGAGGCCCAGGCGCAGGCCGGCGGCGGCGTGTATGTCAACGGCTCGACCACATGGACGTTCCCGACCTGGGCCACCGCGGACAAATACTGGAAGCAGATCTCCAGCGGCAACAGCGTCGGCCTGGCCGTCAACGACGGGCTTAATTCCTCGGTGCCGCTGGCCGGCCATTTCCTGGCGGGACTGTTCGATGACATCACCGGCGACAAGGGCGCCCCGTCTCAGCACTCGATCGACGGTCGCTACCTGACCGCGACGGCGGTGGGCGGCGGCGCGCAGGGCAGCGCGAGCGCCGGCGCCGGCGCGAACGTGGGCTCGCTGGGCGTCGACATCAAGGCATCGGTCAGCGCCCAGGCCGGCCTCGAGCACATCAACTCGGGCGCGCTGAAGGGTGACTGGCAGGGAACCGTCCACTTGAGCCTCGACGGCGACGGCAGCCTGGGCGACGCGCTGTTCGGGCCTCACGCGAGCGGCATCGGCTCGCTGGACGGCGACGCGACCGTCACCTTCGGCCCCGACTTCACGCCCCGCGAGCTCGAGGTCACCGCGTCGGGTGACGGAGTGTGGGAGGCCACCGGAGCCGGTGGGCAGGCGCCCGAGGGCTCGGCGCACGGCGGCACCAGCCCCGAGTCCGGTGACGGCACGGGAGAGGGCGGCGAGGGTGGCAAGTCCGAGCCACTGCTCAGCGTGAGCCACGAGGGCGCCGGCGGCGAGGGCGCGGGTTCCAAGTTCGAGGGAACACTTGACCTGAGCGACGACCCCGCTGCGCAAGCCGCGCTCGAACAGGTCCTCGAGGGAAACACCGTCCCAGATCCCGGTCCTGATCGCCGACATGAATGCCCACGGCACCGAATACACCCAGAGCTACCACCTGAAGAAGTCCAGCTCGACGTACGGCGGCGAGGTCAACGTCGGCGGTGGCGGCGGCGCCGAGCTCAGCGACGGCAGCTCGTCCGCCTGCTACGACCCGCCTCGTGTCCGCCAGAACGGCGGTCCCTGGACCACGACCACCTGGAACGCCGGTCAGACATGCTGAGCTTGCGCCCCCACAGCCCGGGTCGCCGGCGGCGAATGATTCGCCGCCGGCGGCCGGCCCCGGCCGTGTTAGCCGGCGCGCTGCTGGCGACGGGCGTCGTGGCCGCCGGCTGCGGCGGCAGCGGCTCGAACTCCGCGTTCTCTCGGGCGCGTTCCACGCCCCGCCTGGATACGTCGCCTACCACGGGAGAGGCTACGTCGTAGCCATTCCCGCGCACTTCGCGGCCAAGCCGGGAACGGTGGACAACCAGCCACCCGGGTCCACCGTCATCGAGGTGACCAAGGGCGGCAACCCGGCGGCGAGGGCTGAGTCCGAGATCCTTCTGCTCGAGAACCCGCATCTGACCTTCTCGCTCGACCAGGTGGTCAGCAACCTCGCCGAGGCCGACCGCAGCAACACGTCGGTCTCGAACGCGCGGGTCAGCGCCGCGAAGACCACCGTGCCGGGCGCGCGCGCCGCGCGGATCGTCACCGAGACCTACACGGCGCCCGACTCGCCGTCCAATCGCACCGCCACCACGTTTCACCGCAAGTGGTTGATGGTGCTGATCAAGCCCGGCCTCCTCCTCGACGTAGTCGTGGCCAACGCGCCCAAGCTCGGCGGCGACATCGACGCGAATGCCGTGATCGACTCGTTCCGCCTCAAGCAGTAAACGGTCCGTCCGGCGCACGTCGAGGACTACCCTGAGATCATGACCAGCGGGATGCGCGCCGCCCTCCGTCTTACGGCCGTCTGCCTGGTTTGCCTCGGACTCTCCGCGTGCGGCGGCTCGAGCGGCGGCGGTTCGTCCAACACCCAGCAGATCGAGCACGTGTTCGCCTCGATGGAGTCGGCCATGGCGAAGGGGGACTACGCCGGCGCTTGCCACTGGCTCTCGCAGCGTCAGGAGGCCACGGTCGTCGCAGGCGCCAAACAAGCCGGCCTGAGCGCCTCCGACTGCGCCGGCGCCTTCTCGGCGCTGATCACGAAGGCCGGCGTGACCAAGGCCCAGCTCGCCCAGGCGTTCGGCGGCGGTCAGGCCCCGAAGTTCCACTCGGTTTCGGTCCACGGCAACCAGGCCACGGTCACCTATACCGCGACCGACAGCGGTAAGACGTTCACCGAGACGGACGGCCTGGTCAAGGAGGACGGAACCTGGAAGGCGGACCGGACGATCAGCCGCCACAATGGCGGCTGAGCCGCCACGACGGGACAGTCGGCGGCCAGCGCCGGACCTCGCAGTGGCGCTGGCGATCCTCGTCTCATTTGCGCTTGGCGCCTGCGGCGGCTCGTCAAAGCGTTCTCATAGCTCCGCGGGCGGTTAGCTACTTCCCGCGGAAACAGTGGACGGTCCGACCGGTCGCAAGAGCACCACGACGCCGTCGCTCTGGAACAGCCGCCGGGTACCCGGCTCCCGCGCAAGCGCCCGGACCAGCGCAGTCGCCGAGCTGTCGAGTACGAGCACGCGATAGCCGCCGGCGACGCGGCTCCAGTCGGCTCCGGACTCGGACTTGAACACGCCGATCGCCTGTAACTGGGTCGAGCTCAGCAGCTCGAAGCTGGCGTCGTATGCCACCCGCCCGCGCAACTGCGGCAGCCGCCACAGGAGCCAGTCGGCGAACCGCTCGTCCGCGTACACGCCGGTCGACGCCCCGGCGTCGACGGCACGGCGGACCTGGGCGAGTGCGCCGTTCGGATACAGCGGATCGAGTGAGGACGGACTACTTGCAACCACCTGGGCGAGCTCGACCACCAGCAGCACGGCCGCCGCGGTGACGAGCGCCAGATTGAGCGGCGTTCTGACGCCACCCTGGGAGCGGGCCTTCTTCTTCGAGCGCACGGCGAGGTCGATCGAGACCGGCAGCACGATGAGCGTCGCGAGCGAGAACCACACGACGTTGCGCAGCGCGATGATCGCTCCCGCCGCGAGCACGAGCAGCGCGCAGCGCTCGAACACGGTCGTCCGGCCGACGTGACGGCCGAACGACCAGACGGTGATCGCGACCAGCAGGAAGAACGGGACCGCGACCACCGGCAGCGTTGTCACCGGCTGCCACTCGGTCACGAAGCGGGCCAGATTCCCCTGCAGCAGCGTGGCCCGGTAGTAGGAGATACCGGCTGTGCCATACGGCGTCGCCAGCAAGCAGAGTGGCGGTGCCGCGATCAGCGCGAGACCGTGCAGCCACGCGCGCGGTTCGTGCGCCAGCACGCGCCTTCGCTCCCACAGCGAGGTCAGTCCACGCAGGACGACAAGGCCGGCGCCGAGCACTGCGGACCCATGCACGTTGGCCCACAGGATCAGCAGCGGCAGGCACACGTACACGGCCCGAGAGGGCTTGCGGCTGTCCCGCGCGAGCAGGAACATCACTGCGACCGCAAGCGGATAGGCGTACGGCTGGGTCCTCACCTCGAACGCCGCCACCACCCCGAAGGCCGCCAGCGGCAGCACCCGGATCACGCTTTCGGTGGACGCTCCGAGCCGCCGCGCGGCCACGATGGCCGCGAGGATCGCCGACGTGATCAGGCCGACGTTGACCACGCCGAGCAGGGCCATCCCACCGGCCTGGTGGAGCCAGTACATCCACAGCTGGGCCAGCCACTGCTGGTCGACCCACGGTCGGCCGTAGGCGAACGCGGTCAGCGTGGCGTGGTGGGGAATCCCGTGCTGAGCGACGAGCCGACCGTCGACCAGGGCAAGCCAAGTGTCCTGCTCGATCGCATTCGGGAGCACGTGCAGCAGGCCGGCGGCGACCGCCATGAGACCCACCGCGAGCAAGATCTCGCCGCCGTGCTCGGCGACCGCGGACGCACTGAAGCGCACCGAGGCGCGGAATCGATCCGCCCCTCGGTGCGCGGGGTCCTCGGCTACTGCTCGGGTGGCGATTACTCGCCCTTCAGCGCGAAGATGTTGGTCACGGCTTGGCCTTCGCCGCCGCCGGGAAGATGCTCGTCACGACGTTCGAGATGTCGGTCCCGATCGTGCTCGGCAGGTTCGTCTGCGTGAGCAGGAAGGCGAGGATGGCCGCGATCAGCACGAGGACACCGCCGTACTCGACCACGTCCTGACCGAGCTCCTCCCGGGTCAGCCGGGCAACCGCCGAGGCGATCCGCGCGCGAACGGTGAGGGACGCCATCTGTGCCATTTGAAACATCTGGTGTGACATCGAAACTCCTCTTGGTAGAGCACCGGAATGACGCTGCACAGACTAGGCGGGGTGCGGTGAGTCGGCCAGAGCCACCGGGTCCAACTTGGGCCGCCCGGGGGACCCAACTTGCGGTGGGCCCTGAGCACCATGCGACTGGGTCGCTGCGGGCGCCCGCGCGTACCTCCGCTACCATCGATCGCCTATGTCGGCTCCCCGCGGGATGCCCGAATCTCCAGGTGGAGCGAGGGTTCGATGGGCGTGCGCGATCGCAGCGATACTGGCCTCGGCGGCACTCGCGGCATGCGGTGGCAGCGCTCACAAGAGTCATACCACCCAGACGGCCTCGACCCCGCACTCCACCACGACCGCCACCACCCGGTCCGCGATCGCGAGGGTCCAGGAGGTGGGTGACGGCAGTGGTCCTGAGCCGATGACCGTATCTATCTACGACCTGCGTCGGGATGGACCGTCGTTCGTGACGCTCGACTTCGGGATCCGGTGTGACACGCCGAGCGACGGATGCGGCGCCGGCAGCCTGTTCGCCTTCGACACGCTCCAACAGGAGAACACCCCGGACACGATCAAGGCACGCGGCAACACCGCCGGCGGGGTGATGCTGATCGATCCCTCCGGTGGGCGCGAGTACAAGGCGGTGACCGACGCGCAGGGCCGTCCGTTCGCCTCGTCGCTGCCGTTCAGCATCAGCGACTCGCTCGTCCACGTGGCCTGGGTCACCTTCCCGGCGCCACCTCAGTCAGTGAGCACGATGAGCGTCGTGTTCCCGATGGGCGGTCCAGTCGTGTCAGGCATCCCGATCAGCTCGGAACCTGCTCCTTCGCCGAGCCAACTTGGCTCCAGCGTGGTCGCCGCGACGGCCGCGCCGTTTGCGCAACCGCCTGGCACCACCAGCACGGCCGGGCTGACGCTGCCGGTCGAGAACCTCATCTCGACCGTTGGGAACACCTCCGGTAGCGATTCCGAGAGCCCCGACCGAGCCACGATCGCGCTGAGCGCCGATGTCCTGTTCCAGTTCGATAAGGCCACGCTCACCCCCCGCGCGCAGGGAGTCATCTCCCAGGTCGCAACGAGGATCAAGACACGCGCGGTCGGCGTCGTCCGGATCGACGGTTACACGGACTCGATCGGCACCGACCAGGTCAACATCCCGCTCTCGCAGGCACGGGCCGCCTCCGTGGTCCGCGCCCTGAAGCCGCTGACCGCCGGCGCGCCGGTCACCTTCAAGGCGACAGGGTTCGGGTCGGCCGACCCGGTGGCGCCGAACACGCTTCCCGGCGGCGGCGACAATCCGGCCGGCCGCGCGCTGAACCGGCGGGTGACGATCAGCTTCACGGTCAAGCGCCCCGTAGCCCCCGCTCCGCTGCCCGCTGCCACCCCCTCCGAGCCGGCCGGCAGCGGCTCCCTCAGCGCGACCTTCTCTGCCGCCCATGCCTCCGGTAGCCCCGACACCTACCAGGTGACGGCCGACCACCTGTTCCGCGACGGCGGCACCGCGGTGCTCGAGCTGACGATCACCTGCCAGAGCGCGAGCGGGTCGTCCAGCGGCACGTGCAGCGGCGCCGATTTCGCGGGAACGCCGACGGTCCCGCCCGTACCGGCCAGCCAGCAGTTCTCCTTCCAGGATCAGGGCGGCACGGCGAGCGCGATCTACCTCACCGATCCGGCCTCGGGCACGCAGTACATACCGCTGCGCGACGCCGACGGAGTGGCCCTGACTGCCGGGGTCAACCCGTCCATCAAGACGGGCGACAGCTACCCGCTGTGGCTGATGTACCCGGCTCCGCCGGCCGCGACGTCATCGGAGACCGTGGTCCTGCCGGGGGGCGCCACTCGCATCGGCCCGGTGCCTGTCGCCTCGGGCCCTGGGTAACCGGCGCGCCGCAGACGCGCGGCAGACTCAGCCGCCGGTGTGCGTCGCGCTGCTGCCGCCGCCGCCCGTCGAGAAGATGTTATTGATCTCCTTCGAGATGTCGGACGCGATCGTGCTCGGGATGTTGGTCTGCGTGATGAGGACGGTGAGAATCGCCGCCACCAGCACCAGGATGCCTCCGTACTCGACGATGTCCTGACCGTCTTCGACGCGCAGAGCGCAGCCCAGGCGCGCGAGTCGCTCCGTGAACTCCCGGCGTGCCGCCGTCAGGGCGACATGGGTTCGAGCTGTGGCACGGAGTATCGGATCGCGCATGGGTTCCTTCCTATCGTTTCGGGTCGGAAGCGTAGAGGGGGCCGCGACGCGCCGCGAGAGCCTGAGGGCTCATCTTTGGCCGGACCAGGGGGCCCACTCCGGCCTGGGCCCCCCCGCGGACCGTCAGCGTCGAACCGTGCCGAGCCAGATCGCGGTCGCCTGCACACGGTTGCCGGCGCCGAGCTTCGAGTAGATGTGGTTGACGTGGTTCTTTACCGTCTTCTCGCTGAGCACGAACCGCTCGGCGATCTCCGCGTTGGTGAGGCCTTGGGCGATGAGATTCATGATCTCGCGTTCGCGCGCCGTGAGCGAGGCCGGCCCATCGGCCTCGTCGGGAGATCCCGGCGTCCTCCTGAGCGCCTCGAACACCGTCCTGACGACCGTCGGCGACAGCACCGTTTCCCCGGCTGCCAGCTGCCGGATCCGGCCTGCCAGCTCGTCGCCGTCGAACTGGCCATGGACGAGGTACCCGGACGCTCCGGCGCGGATCGCCCCCGTGACGAGCTCCTCGGACTCCGAGTAGGTGAGCATCATCACCCGCGCGCTCTTGGACAGAGATGCGGCGGCTTCAACGCCATCCATCAACGGCATGCGCACGTCCAGCAGCACCACCGCCGGGTTGGTCTCGGCGGCGACGCGGAGCGCCTCCCGCCCATCCGACGCCTCGCCGACCACGGCGATGTCGTCCGCCTCTGCGAGCAAGGCGGCGATCCCCCGACGAATCACCTGGTTGTCATCGACGATCATGACCCGGATCATGGTTGCTGGCCTCCAAGCTCTCTCGTCCGCCCGTGGACGCCGCGCCACCGTCTCAACCGCAGCGGCAGCGCAGCGCGAAGCCCTCGATCCTTCCTCGCCGCGCGATCTGCCCGGGGCACCGTCACGGCGACGATCGTCCCGCCGGCCGGATTGGGAGTGATCTCGAGCACGCCACCGATCGAGCGCGCCCGCTCGTCCATTCCCGCGATCCCGAAATGACCGGCGGCTTGGAGATGCTCGAGGTCGGGCGGCTCGCGGAGGCCGGAACCGTCGTCGGCGATCGACAGCGACCAGGCCGCGTCATCGGCCTCGAGCGCGACCGTGACATTCCGGGCGCGGCCGTGTCGCTCCGCGTTCCTCAGCGCCTCGCCGAGAATGCGCAGGATCTCGTGATGGGCCTCCGGCGGTGGCCCATCCGCTTCCGTCGTCCCGTCCGGACAGACAAAGCGCGCCATCACGCCTGATCTCTCGGCGAAGTCGTCGACGCGGGTGCCGATGAGCCGGGTAAGGGGCAGGTCCGGATCGGCAGTCGGCCGCAAATCCGTCATCAGCGCCCGCGCCTCGACCGCCGCCTGCCGGGCGTCGGCGGAGAGTTGGCGCGCCAGCTCGGCCGCGCTCACCGGGTCACGCTCACATCGAGCGGGTAGGGCCGACGCCATCATGCTCAGACCCTCGACCGTCTTGGCGAGCGAGTCGTGCATCTCACGCGCCACCCGTAAGCGCTCGTTCTGGACAGCGATCTCGCCGGTCCGGAATGCCAGCAGCGCCTCGGCCATCGCGCCCCGCTGCACCAACTCACGCGCCGCAATCCCGGCGATGATTGCTGCTGGATAGAGCAGCGGCAAGAACACGACGGTCTGCGCGTTGTGGACCGGATGCACGCCTTCCAGCGCGACCAGTTCGTACATCGACACCAGCAGCAGGCAAAACGGGATCGCCCCGCGCCGTCCATAGATGATCCCTGCGAGCGCGGCGGTGCCGACCGTGAAGTAAAAGAATGAGCTTCGCGCGCCGGTGGCCCCGAGTATCAGCGTGCTGAGCAAGATCTCCCCGGCAAGATACGCGGGGTGACGCAGCAACGAGGGGGCGATCCGATCCCAGTGCCGCAGCGGGACGTAGCTGACCATCGCCGCGAGGATCATCGCGACGGCGGTCACCGGCGTGCGCTGGCTCGAGGGAAGGAGCAGTACGGTCGCGAGCAACACGAGGGCGCGAAATACGATCACGACCCGAACGAGCCGTCCGATCCAGACCAGGGAGTTGTCTCGCTGCTCAGCCAAGGAGGTGCGAGACCGAGATGCCGGTTCCGATATACATCCCGACCCCGATCAGCAACATCGTCGCGGGGAGAAGCAATGCCACTCCAACGAGCGTGATCCGCGGGGCGGCGCGCTGCGCTCGCGTCCGGGCGGCCTGCGCGGCGGCCCGGCGGGTGTCGGCGGCGATGCTCCCGAGTGCGTCGGCGAGGGGCACGCCCAGTTCCTCGGCCTGGAGTTGCGCGGCGACGAAGCTGTCGAGCGTCGGACTCCGGTTTCGGCTCCGCAGCCCCTCGAACGCTTCCCGGCGTGTGGCGCCCAGATCCATCTGGCGCAGCGTTGCCAGGACCTCGTCGGCAGCGGGTCCGGACAGCGAAGTCCCCACCCGGTGAAGCGCGGCGCGATATCCGATGCCGGCGCGGACCGTGATCGCAAGGATGTCGATGAAGTCCGGGATATCCCGTTCGAGCTGTGCCTGGCGTCGCCTGCCGGTCCGGGACAGCCACGTATCGATTCCGATCCAGCCCAATGCCAGGCACAGCAGGGCGGTGAACCACGAGCCAAGCGCGAGGAACAGGACCGCCAGCGCGGCTCCGATCGCAACCATCGCGGCCTTGATCTCGGCATAGCGTTCAAGGTCGATGCCCGCCGGCCTCCCGGCCAGATCGAGCCGCCTGACAATCGAGTCGCGCATCCGCGGGCCCATCCGCGCGAGCAAAGCAGGACCGAGCCGTGCGCCCAGGAGGTCGATCAGCTGTCGGGTGGGTCCTCGGCGCTCACGGCGCTCGACGCGATGATCGACAAGCTCGCGGCGTTCGACCTTGGACGGCGCGCGCATCAGCACCAGGCCACGGATGCCGACCGCAAAGCAGCAGGCGCTGGCGAGACCGGCGAGAGCCGGGTCGATCACAACTCGATCCTCGTGGTCCGACGGATCGCGATCCACCCCAGGCTGTACAGACCCGCCGCCACGACGAGCGCCGCGATCCCGAGCGGCTTGGTGGTCATCCGATGCAGGGTCTGCGAGTTGATCCCGTCGAGCAGGACGAGCGCGCCGATCCCTAGCACCGGAACGATGTAGGACGTGAACACGGCCCCGGCCATCAGGGTCCGTACCTCGCGCAGCGTCTCCCGCCGCATGTCGAGTGTTTGGGAGAGCTCCTGCAGCGCCGTGACCGCGTCTCCGCCGGCCCGCTGCTGGATGATCAGCGTCGTCATCAGGACCGAGATCTCGCGTGACGGCAGCCGCCGCTGCAGACCGGCGAGCGAGTCGTCGAGCGAGCGGCCCAGCGTAAGCTCATCCACGACGGTCTGCAGCTCGTCCTTCGCCGGCGACTCGATCTCCCGCACGCACAGCTCCATCGCGGTCGGGATCGATAGTCCCGCCGACGCGCCATTCGACAGCAGCCGCGCGATCTCGGGGAGCTGGCCCACGAACTCCTCGTTGCGCCTTTCCAGCCTACGGTTCAGCCAAACGAACGAGCCTGAGACCGCGACGCCGGCCGCTACGATCGCCAGCAGTATCGGGAACAGCAGGCCGACGATCACGAAGGCGGCGAACGCCGCTCCGACGACGCTCAGCAGGAACTGGGCCGCGGTCCGGTCGACGCCCGCGGAGTGAAGCCTCGCAGCCAGGTCGGCGCCCCGCAGTGTGCGGATCAGCCGCGCGTTCAGGCGCTGGTCGAACCGCGGCCGGCGCCGAGGGTCGACACCGCCGCGCTCGATCAGCATGCTCCGCCGGGCGGAGCTCGAGACGAGCAGCCAGAAACCGTACATCCCGATGGCCGCGGCGAGCACGAACAGCACGAGCGGGGGGCCGACGCCGCTGATCGCGGCCGGCGATGTCATGCCGCGTCCCTCGACGGCGCTGATTCGCTCGCCGCCAGTTCGAACGCCGGCGGCACCTCGACTCCGGCCATGAGCATGTGGTGGGCGATGCGCTGCGGGAGCTCGAAGTGGCGCAGAGTGCCGGTGACCTCGCGGTCGGGCCCGATCGGCTTGGTCTCGAACCGCATCGCGGTTTGCAGTCGGAACGGCTCGCCGCGCTTCGACGCGACGACCGCCACTTCGGACACGCGCCTCAGCCCGTCGGCGCCGCGATCGATCTGGACGATCACGTGAATCGCCGAGTTGATGTACTCGCGCAGGGCGGCGTGAGGGATGTGCAGGTCGCTCATCGTCGCCAGCGTTTCGAGCCGGTACAGCGCATCGTCGGCGGTGTTGGCGTGGACCGTTACCAGCGAGCCCTCGTGGCCGGTGTTCAGCGCCTGAAGCATGTCGAGCGTCTCGACGCCTCGGACCTCGCCGACGATGATCCGGTCGGGACGCATGCGAAGGCTATTGCGAACCAGGTCGCGGATCGTCACCTCGCCCTTGCCCTCGACATTCGCGGGCCGGGCTTCGAGCGGGATCACGTGCGGCTGCTGGAGCTGGAGCTCGGCGGCCTCCTCGATCGTGACGATCCGTTCACGCTCGAGGATCGCCGCCGACAGCGCGTTAAGCAGCGTCGTCTTGCCGGCGCCGGTGCCGCCCGAGATGACGATGTTGAGCCGAGCGCGCACGAACGCCACCATCAGCCGGCGCGTCGGCTCATCGAGCGTGCCGATCTCCACCAGCTGGGAGAGCGTGAAACGGCGCGGGAAGCGACGGATCGTGATCACGGGGCCGGCAAGCGACAGCGGCGGGATGATCACGTTGACGCGCTCGCCGGTCGGTAGACGCGCATCAACCATCGGGCTCGACTCGTCCACGCGGCGGTTGACCTGGGAGACGATCCGGTCGATCGTCTGGTACAGCTGCGCCTCGCTCGTGAAGCGGACATCGGCGGGCTCGATCCGCCCGTCGCGCTCGACCCACACATCGCCGGGCCCGTTGACCATGATCTCGGTGATCGAGGGGTCCGCGAGCAGCGGTTCGAGCACCCCGAGGCCGATCGCCTCGTCGATCACGCGGCGGATTAGGGCGGTCCGCTGCGAGGTGGTCATCACCGGCCCCTCGCGCGTGACCATGCGCCCGACGATCCGCTCGAGACGTACCCGGCGCTGCGCGTCGGTGAGCTGCGCGAGCTCGGCGAGGTTGACCTCCTCGAGCAGGCGGCGGCGGTAGTAGTCGGTGCCGTCGAGCGTGGCCTTAGCGCTCTGCTCGCGCTCGGTGGCGATGCGGTCGCGGAGGCTCATCAGCCGGTGACGGGCATGGTCGCGGTTTGCGTGATCGGCAGGCCGGCGATCCCTGGGAAGACGATCGGGATCTTCGCGGTCACGGACCAGGTCTTGCCGTCGAAGCTCACGCTCGCACCAGCACCTAGCCCGTCGCTGCTCAGCGAGCTGTATCCGTCCTGCTTCGCGTGGGCCTCGTCTTGCTCGCGGCTGTACAGCCGGGCCACGGTCCGGGCCGTGTTCGCAGCCGACACAGCCGTCCAGCCGGCAAGCGCGAGCTGCCAGGCGGCCAGTGCCGCGATCAGCAGCCAGGCGAGCGTCCCGCCCATCTCCACCATCGACTGCCCGGACTGCGAACGCAGCCGGTTCATCATCAACCCGACACGATGAACTGCGAGGCCATCCACGGCCCGCCCCCTTTCTGCATCGTGAACAGGACGGTGATGCTCGAGTTGCCGTCGCTCAGTTGCGCGGTCGCCGCGACGGTTCCGCTGGTCACCGGGCCTAGCTTGAGGCTGTCGAGCTGTGGCGGCTTGTGCGTGGCGGCGATGTGCGCAAGCGGATCCTGGCCACGGGCGATCTGGCCGGCGATCAGCGGCAGGCCTGACGGAGGCTCGTGGCGCACTCCCTCGCGGTAGTCGACGTACGCGAGCACGAAGGTCGAGGCCGCGGTCTGCGCCGCGGAGGGAGCCGCAGGGATTTTCGGCCGTGAGTCGAGCAGCGCCATGTCTGGCGCCACCAATCCGACCACCTCCCATGCGCCGCTGCGGCGGGACAGCGTGATCGCCGTCGGGAGGGAGTGCTCACGGTCACGAGCGCCAAACGCCGCGGTTGCCTTGGATCCGGACACGTTGGTCACCGTCAGCTGGGCGAGCGTCAGCTGCCCGGCGCGGAGCCGAGGCGGGATGATGACCCCGTTCGCGGTCCGCAGCACGCCCGCATCGGCGTCCGGCAATTGGCTCAGCGGGATCTGGCCATCGAGGTAGCGGATGTAGGCGCCGGCGAATGTCTCGGCCACCGACTGCGGTGAGGCGGAGGCCCCGCTGGAGGGACTCCCTCCACGGAACACGAAAACCGAGGCGACAATCAAGGCGACGCCGACGGCGAGCAGCACGTTGATGGTTGCTCCCGATCGCCGCATCAAAGCCCTGGCGGATGAGTGATCGTGGAGGACGCGTCGGGGAACCCCAACTGGCCGACCGGATACCAGGTCGGGCCGATCCCCTGCTGGGCGCCGATCGACTCGAAATCTAGGCCCGCGATCGTCATTCGGACGTGGCTCGAGCCCGCTTGGACCGTGACGTAACGACCGGACCCGGAGCCTGGTAACACGATGCTGCCGGAAGCCCCTCCGTTGTCGTAGCCGATGCCGTTGTGCAGCACCCACTCCACCGCCCCGGAACAGTCGTAGCCGACCCTGGGGGTGCCGCCGCAGTTGTCGACGCCTCCGCCTGGATCACCGTTGAACCCAGACGTCGGCCAGAAGTTCGGCGGGTCGTGCCCGCCGCCCCAGCAGTAGGGGTACGTGACGATGTCGTTGGCGGCCTCGATCATCCGCTGGACTGACGGAGGCAGCCCTGTCGGGACCGTCGCCTGAGGCGGGCCGCCACCGGGTGGATCGAAGATGGTCGCCGTCGTGCCCGAGACGAACCTTGGTGCAACAGCCGGCGGTGCGCCGGGACCGAATGCCGACCCGCCGGACAGGATCGTGAGATCCGGCCGCTCGTTGGCGAGCGCGGCCTCCTCGAGCACGGTGTTCGCGGTGGTGGGGATCCGCAGCGCACAGCCCAAGCCCGGCACCACCACGGGCACGCACATTGACACCTTGACCGATCCCTCGATGTCCTGAGGATCGCTCGCGTTCGCGTTCGGCGCCTGCTGCTCCACCTGTACACCGCCGAGCCAGCCACCCGGAATCGAGTGAAGCGCCGCCGGTTGCACCGGGTCGCCGACCGCGAACGCCCGCGCGCCGGCGCGGGCGGCGTGACCCGCGAACACGAACGTCAGCCCCACCAGCACGATCTGCCAGACGACGAGCAGCGCGAGCGCCAGCAACGGGAGCACGCCCACAATCTCGATCGTGGCCTGGCCGCTCTCGCCGGCGAACCGGGCCGCGATGCTCTTCGAGCGCTCCGGCGCGCGACCCTCGCTCGCCGCCGCCGGCAGCGCGGAAACCTCGCCGAGGACAGACGCCATCGGCTCGAGCATCGCCTTGCTTGCGCCCAGGGTCGCCGGGATCCCTGTGTTGACCGCCGACTCAAGGGCGAAGAAGTCGGCTGGGACGCTCGTCTGCAGGACCGGTATGGGCACGACGCGTCGGGCCAGGTCCGGTTGCACCTCGAGCTTGCGCGAGGTGCGGTTGAGCAGGACGGCGACGTCGGCCGGCTCGACCTTGAGCCGGTTCCACAGCGAGCAGAGTCGTACCACCCCTCGGAGCGACACCACGTCGGGCGTCGTCACGACCAGAGTCGTATCGGCCATCTCGACGGCGATCGCGCTCGCCTCGCTCAACGTGGCGCCCGCGTCCACGATCGTCAGGTCCTCGCGCGTGCGGATCGCAGTGAGGATGCTGCGCGCCGCCGTCGCGGAGACCGCCTCGGCGTGCTCCCCCTCCTGGGGGGCCAGCAGCACGCGCATGCCGCTGGCGTGGGTGTACATCGACTCCTGCAGGTGACGCGTCGTGAGCTCGTCCGCGACCGTTGCCAGGTCAGCCACGCTGCGGCGGAACGGGAGGTCCAGAAACGCGCGGAGATCGCCCGCCTGGAGGTCGTACTCGACGAGGGCCACGGACGTCGCGCCGAGCTCTCGCGCCGCGAGCGCCAGGTGAACCGCGATCGTCGAGGTGCCGACGCCGCCCTTTGCCCCCACCACGGTCAAGACGCGCCCGACGCCGAACAGATCGGCGCTGTCGAGTCCCGCTCGCCGTCGGAGCGCCTGCGTCCAAGAGGCGGCGGCCAGCAGGCTCGTCTCGAGCTGCTCGAGTCCAACCGGCCCTGCGATCACATCACGGGCACCGGCCTGCATGCCGCTGCGGAGCACCTCCGGCGAGTCCTCGTTGACGATCAGGACGAGCGCGACATCCGGATGTGCGACGGTCAGCTCGCGCGCGATCTCGATCAGCGACAGCGCTCCGCGACGATCGTGCATGACGATCGCGTCGATGTCGGAACGCGGCAGCGCGCCTCTCAGCTCCTGAGGGTCACGCAGCCAGGCTGCCGTCTCAAGCTCGTCGCTCTCCGCCACCAGGCCCGAAATGTGATCGGCGACGCGGTGGTCATTGATCGCGAGCAGCGTTCGGATCATAGGCCGGGTTGGTACGGGGGCAGCTGCGGCTGAGCGCCCGTCGTGCCGGGCGCGACGAGCGAGAGCCAGACCTTCTGGCCAAAGCTCTCGGCGTAGGCCACCTCCTGGACCTGTTGGGGGGTCAACGCCAACGTCACCACGCCGGCCCCGGATGAGCTTGTGCCCGATTGCGCCGCAACCAGCACGCTGACATCCGAGACGATGACGCGAGCGGAGGCGGGCCGGGATTGCCCGCTGCCCGAGAATGTCGCGACGACGTCCACGACGCTCCCGGCCTGAACCTGGTTGGCCACGCCGGTCGTCGGATCGACGGGGAGCGCGAACTCCTGCTCCCCAGGCTGCAGCGTTGGCTGGCCGGTGAGCATTCCCTGCTCGAGTTCGGTTCCCGTCGGGAGCGGAACCTGGCTGATCTGGCCAAGGGCCTGACTGGCGTCGCGCAGGGCAGTGCCGGGTACCCATTTCTGGGGGAGCTGGACGAAGCCGAGATCGCCGCTCGTGACCTGCTGGTAGGCCGGCAGCGGCCGGAGGAGCGTGAGCACGTCCACCTTGGGACCGACCTGCTTGGAGACGCTCGAGACGTAGCTCGCGACCAGCAGAAATACGCCGATCAGCCCCGCGGCCGCGATCACGACCAGCAATAGCCCCTGCCGCTGGCGCGGATTCATCTGCCGCCGCATCACCGCCATGACTTCTCGCGCCGCGCGGCGGCGGCTGCTTCACAACCGGCGTACGTCCGTGCACCGGCCTCAGACACGATCAGGTATCCCAGCATTCCTTGCTCCTGAGAAGACTCCCACATTTAGAAGACTCCCGGGCCAGTCGAGCACGCGCGAGCATTGCCGGGCCAGTCGAGCACGCGTGAGCATTGCCAGGCTCGACGTGTGATTTAGAAACCTCCGGGCGCCAGAAAGTTGCTAAGCCCAAATCCGCTGTCCTGAATAAGGCCTCCCCTGCCTACCCGGAAAGCCCAGAGGACTATCTGGGCGTTCAGGTGACTCGAGGGCCCGAATCGTAGCGCCACCGGATCGGAATCTGGTATCTCTCGTCCGTGAGCTCGTGGATGGCGCTCACACACGAACCTAACGACCGGACAGGGATCCGAAGCCTCAGGTCGCTCGGCAGTGACGAGCACGGCCAGGTCTTGCCCTTGCTCCTCCTGGTCATCATCGGCCTGCTCGCGGCGGGGATGCTGGTGTTCTGGCTCGGGTTCTCCACCTCGGTTGCAACAAATGCCCAGACCGCTGCTGACGCGGCCGCACTGGCAGCTGAGCAGAGTGTCGACACCCAATGGAACACGCTGATCAACATCGACGGCGTGCTCGAGCCGCGGGACTCCTACGACCCTGCCCAGGTGCAGGCGACCGCCGAGCAGTGGGCGTCGAAGCCAAACCAGGGGACCGTCACCTCCGTCGAGTACTGCTCTCAGAGCGGAGCGTGCTCACCCCAGCCGATCTACACCAGCGAACCGGACGTGCTGGTGACCGTCCAGTCGGCCCAGACGCTGCCCCGGGGAAGCCCGTCGCCCGGCGCCGGGGCGACCGCACAGGCACGCGCCAGCGTGGACCCGTACGCGCAGGCAAGCCCGTCGATCGCCCAGCCCCAAACCTCATCGACCTGTGACCCGAGTGGCGTGCCCGGCCCCACGGTCTACAAGGCCCCTGGGGGGCAGGCCGGCTTCTTCGAAGCCCCCGACACGAAGTTCGACCCCGGAGACCCTTGCGAATACAGCCTGGCGGCACACCTCGACGCTGTGGGTAAGGCGCTGGGACTGCACCTCGTCGGCGTCTGGGGTGCCGGCGCGGACAACCCGGCAGGCCAGGGAGCGACGACCGCCGACGCCGTGGCCAAGGCGCACGCGTGCGGGGCGGCGGCCGAGGTGCAGGGCCTTCCCGCGTCCGTCACTCCGACCCAGCTCGCCCGGTGGGCCCTGGCGCGGTTTCCGGGTCAGCCCGATGAGATCGAGTTCGTCAGCCCGAACGCGCGCTGCGCGACGAGCGCGACATTGCCGGCGCAGGGCACGATCAATCAACAGGCGTCGGTCGGCAACGGCAAGGTCCATCTGGTAGCGCTCACGGGCGGGCCGCAGGGCGCCGCCGCCCTCGGCATCGGCGCAATCCCGGGAGTTGGACCCTGGCCGGCGATCGCCTCCTACGTGCCGATCTACGAGCGCATCGCGAAGCAGTACGGGTGGGACGAGGCCCAGGTGCAGGACTGGCTGGGGGTAGAGCAGATCGAGGATTCGGGCGGCGATCTCGGGATCGCCTCCGACGGCGCCTTCGGCCTCGGGCAGTTCCAGACCGTGAACTACTGCCGCTACGGTCCCGGGAGCTGTCCCCAGTCCAACCCGACGGCCGAGCAGGAGATCGTGTCAATGGCGCAGTACATCCACGACCGGTACGGCGACCCGGCGGCCGCGCTCGCGCACGAGCTGAGCACCAACCCGCACTGGTACTGAACCGTCCGCTTCGCCGCGGCCGGTACGGCGGCTGCCGAGGCCTCGTGTTCATGCCACGGTCATGCGGCGGCGGCGATCGTCGACCCGTTCTTGGAGCAACCAAACCCCCCGGCGCCGCCCCCGCACAGCCACCCGTCCACGTCGGTGCCGGTCTGTTTGGTACCGGGGGAAGTTTGCGGCGTTCCCCGTCCGGCGAACAGGTCGGTGAACACCCGCCTCGCTTCGGCACAGCCAACGTTGCCGGAGAGAATCGAGAACGTCGCGTCCGGTCCGGGCAGCGTCCCGCACCGGTGGGTTGGGACCGCCGGCGCCACTGCCGAGACCGGCCGGGTCGTGGGTCGGTCGCTCCCGCATCCGGCGACCGCGGCGCCCACCAGCAGGAGTGCAGCAACAAGCGCAACAGTCGTTGTCGTCGCCCTGTCGGCAGCGCTTCTCACACTGACCCGAGGCTACCATTCGGCCATGCCACGAGATGGTGATCGCTGACGCTTTAGTGCTTCGCGGCCAGCCGCCCTGGAGTTATCATGCCGCGAATGTCTGAGGAGCGGAAGAGGCGCCGCTCGGTCGCGCCGCAGCGATCCCCCCGCGAGCTCAGGGAGGCCCTGGCAGATCTCGCGGCCGCCACCGAGGATCCGCCTCCGCGCCGTCGCAACGCGCGGGTCCAGCCGCTCGAGTTCGGGCTGGATTCCGTCGAGGTCAAGCCTCGTCCACGCAAGCGGGGGGCCGAACCGGTCGACGCCGTCGAGTCCCCCGCCGTCAAGCGCCAGCCAGAATCGCCCGCCCTCGAGAGCCGCCGCCGGTGCGCCAGCCGAGCCGGTCCGCGCGAGCCGGAGCCGGCACCACCCCAGGCGGAGCAGCGCCCGACGCGGGGCGCGGATGCTCCACCCCCTCGCGATCCGGCGCCTCGGCCACAGAGCCACGCCACGCTGATCACTCGGGGCGGAGCGCGCGAGTTCGCGCCCAGGACGATCTCGACCACGCCGGTCGGGTCGCCCCCGTCTCAGACGCCGCAGATCCCGCGGAGGCCTCGGGCGACGCCCGCCACCGAAGCCGAGCCCGTCGCATCCCCTCCGCAGCCGCCCGCGCCATCAGCGGAACCCCCGCCCACCACCCCCAAGGCGGAGGCCGGCGGCCTCGTGATCGGCAGCGTGCTCGGCGCGGCTGCCGCACAGTCACCCCCGTCACCGCCACCGTCAGCGCCACCGGCGGAGGCGACCGGTCCCCAGGCGGAGCCCGCCGTCTACCCATCGCCACCCGCGCGCCGGCGCGCCGGCTCACCGGCTCGCGACCGCGCGAAGGCGGCAGATGAGCGGACTAAAGCGCGCGCGGCGATTGCCGCGGGGCGCTTTCAAAGCCGTGCCGCCGGGCGCGTGGGACAGCGCGGACCGCGGTCGAGCATGGCGTCAGGTCGCGCGCGGAGGGCGCCATTCGGCGTAACCCGGCGCTTCGTGATCGTCGTCCTCGCGGTGGTGTTGCTCTTGCTGCTCGCGCTGACGCTGCTCGGCGGCTCGAGCAACAGTGGGTCGGCGTCCGTGCCGGCCACGCCGGTGGCCGTGCCCGTGCCCGCGGGCTCCGTCCCGGCGCCGCCCGTGACGCCGACGGCGACCACGCCGCCGCCGGCCGCAACCACGACGCCTTCGAGCACGACGACCGCGACCACGACGACCGCCGCCCACAAGGCCGCTAACAAGCCCGCCGCTCACAAGGCCACCAAGAAGCCCGCCAACAAGCCCAGGCCCGCGGCTTCAAACACCGCACCGACCACCACGTCGAGCCTGACGGCCGCGACCACCCCGGTCACCTCCTCCCAACCGGTGGTGGTTCACAGATCGGCCCCGCAGCCGTCCCAGCCGAGCTTCAACCCCGGCGGCGCGCTCCCGGGCAAGCCCACGGTCAGGGCGCTGCGCAAGCAGCGCGCGAAGCACAAGAACTAGTTTTTGGCCCGCCCCGGGCGCGCGCTCAGTTGCGGGCGGCGCCGAGTCCGTGCATCCGCTCGCGAATCTCGGGCGGGTTCTCGATGATCTGAGAGAAGCGGACGACCGTCACGGTGTCCTCCATCGACACCTTGCGGCCGTAGATCTGCTCCAGGAAGTGGATCATCTCGTCCACGCGGCGGAACTCGGGATTGTCGTGCTCGATGTCGCGCGGGGACAGGTCACGAACCCGTTTGACCTCGACCTGATCGATCACCGCGTTGAAGATCTTCTCGCGCGGGGAGTGCTGATAACCGATAGTCACGAGCACGCAGTCGTTCTTGCGGTACTTGTGCGACTTGTCACCGAGACGGATGGTGGCGGTCTTGCGGCCACGACGAAGCTGGTCGGCGAACACCGACGAGTAGAAATTGAGGACGCGCACGGGCGCCAGCCTACCGGTCTGGGAACAAACGCGACAACGCGCGACGCACGATTTCCCGCTCACCGGGGTATGTGAGCGCCGCGGCGGCCTCCTCGAGTGGCATCCAGCGCGCGTCCTCGATCTCGTGGTCATGGTCCTCGAGGCTTCCGGACCGGTATTCGAACAGGTAGAAGACCACGTGCTTGGCCCGGCGCCGGCCGCGGCGTTCATACGTGTAATCGACGTCACCGAGCTTGTCGACCAGCTCCGCGGTAACACCGGTCTCCTCGGCCACCTCGCGCTTGGCCGCGGCCTCGGGGGTCTCACCCTCGTCGAGGTGGCCCTTCGGTAGCCCGAGCACTCTCCGGCGGTTCGCGTCCCGCTTGACTGGGACGATCACGATCACTTCGGCGTCGCGGACCACGGCGCCCCCCGCCGACAGCTCGACTTCAGCTTCCGCGCTAATACACGTACCGCCCGAGCGCTCCGGGGTCATGAACGGTGAGCCTTCCCCGTCCTTGACTAATTATTCCTGCACGTTCCAATACCGCCAGGAATCGGCTGGCGGATTCACGCGAGGAACCGGCCAGCTGGGCGAGCTCAGCCTGGGTCGCGGTGATCACCACATCGCCCTCCGGAACGCCCTCCGACCGCGTGGACTCGACCAGCTGGGCCAGCACGGACGCCACCCGACTCTGCACGGTCTGGAAAGACTGGCGTGCCAGCCGCTCGTTGGTTTCACGCAGGCGCTGGCCGAGCGCAGCGATCAGCTTGACCGAGATGTCCGGATATTCGCGAAGCAGCCGGTGCATGTCCGCGGACAGAATCGCGATCGCCTCCGTTCCCTCAATCGACTCCACGGTCGCCGAGCGCCGCTCTCCGTCGAGCATCGCCATCTCGCCGAAGATGTCGCCGGGACCGAAGTGCGCGAGCGTGATCGAGCGGCCATCCGGGTGCTCCCGAACTGCGCGGGCCCGACCGGAGCGCACGACGTAGCAGGTGCTTCCCTCGTCACCCTCCTTGAACACGATCTCGCCCGCCTCGAACCTGCGCGGCACGACGACCTGCGCCACGCGGGCCAGCTCGTCGGGCGTCAGCGCAGAGAACACCGGGACGCGGTGCAGCAGCGCAATCGTGTCCTCGCTGAGCTGGGCCATGGTGGGCATCCATACCACACGCCCAGCCGTGCGAGGGTTTGCGTCAGACCGAGTCGAGCGCCTGCTCGCGCCGGCGCCGCTTGAGAGTTGCGCCGACCCACCACACGAGCGCTGCGACGAGCGCGATAGGCGTGAGTGCGGCGAGCGCGATCAGGGCGACCCCCGCCACCACCATGAGGACGTGTCCCGCATCGTGGACGGCCTTGCTGAGCGTGAACCCACCGCCACCGTGAGAAGCCGGTGCGGGGACCGGCCGAGCATTGACGAAGACCGCCACCTGGCTGTAATCCACCTGGTGGTTTAGCCGGTTGAGCGTGGCCTGGTCGCTGGCGATCGAAGCCTCGGCGTCGCGGATCTGAGCCTTGAGGCTGTCGATCTGCTCGGTCGTCGTCGCGGCCGCAAGCTGCTTGAGCAGCGAGGTCCTGAGCGCACGCGCGTCAGCCAGGGCCCGGCCCGCCCCCCCGACCTGACCGGTGATGTCCTGGCTCGAGTCGGTGCGCGACACGACCTGCGCGTAGTTGAGCGACGACAGGAGGGTCATCGTCTGGCCGAGCGACGCGCTCGGCACGCTCAACTGGAAGTTGGCGTAGCCGCCGACTCCACCCTGCGTGACGGACGAGCCCTGGACGATCCCGTTCTCCTGACCGATGACGTCGTAGACCTCCTGCGCGACGTCCTCGATCCGGTTGGGCGCGGCGGCCAGGTTGACCTGCGCGCCCTGGACGACCTTGCGACCGGTCGTGGGCGGCTGGAGCGTCGGGGCGCCGGCGGCGGAGCCCGCTGCGCTGGATGAGGAGCTGGCGGATCCGAACGCCGAGGAGTTCGTGGGCGGAACCAGCGCGGCCTGCGGCTTGGGAGCCCTCGACGGCGCCGAATGGCTGGACGTCGCCGACCCCGCACTGCTCGACGCTGACGTCGCGGTGCCCGCTGCCGCGGACGACGCTGCCGAGCGACGAGGACGACGCCCGACGACAATCCGTGCCCGCCGCCACCGGCGACGACGACAATCACCACGATCATCGCCAATCCCGCGGCGATTGCGCCAGCGCCCTGCCATATCCGGGACCAGTTGCGGTGCGTGCGCGGAGTCCGCGCCCTGAACCGCCTCTTCTCGAGGCCGAGCGGCGCGAATCGCCGCTCGACCTTCTGATCCAGCGAGTGCGCGAACGACGGCGGGATCTGTGGCTTATCGGAAGCCAGCAGCAGCGCGATCTCGGCGATCTCCGCGTACCGGCCGTCAACCGGCTCGCCCGCGAGCGTGGCGTCGATCGCGTCCAGCGTGGCGGCGATCTCGGGATCGATCGGGTCTTGGTCAAGCTGTGGCATTACAGGCCTTCCGGAGCTTCTCCATCGTGCGGTACAGCAGGGTGCCCGCGTTTGATTCGCTGACTCCGAGCACGCGGGCGAGCTCGGCATTGGACATCCCGGCGTGGAACTTCAGGGCGACGATCTCGCGCTCGCGCGCCGGTAGCTTCGCGAGCGCGCTCTCGACCGCGGTGCGCCGGAGCGCGACCTCGGCGCCGTCGTCGCCCTCGGGCTCGGCGGCGTCCTCGGGGTCGGTCACGAGCGCCGCGACCCGTCGGCGCCGGCGGAGCTCGTCGAGCGCCGCGTTGCGAGCGATACCGAACAGCCACGCCCGCTCATCGCCGCGTCGGCGATCGAAGGTCCGCCGGCGCCGGTAGGCCCGCTCGAACGCGAGCGCGGTGATGTCCTCGGCCGCCGCCGGATCGCGGAGCAGAGTCACGACGTAGGCGTAGATGTCGTCCCGGCTCGTGCGGTACAGCGACTCGAACCGCTCCCACGAGGCATCTCTGGTCTGAGAAGCCGGCGCCGTCAACATCTCCTCGCTCACACCCTGACTACGAACGAGGGCATGATCCATCACACCGCGAGCTCCGCGAACAATCGCGGGTCGTTCGTGATCACCCCCGTCACCCGGAGCGCCTCGAGTTGCCGCAGCCGCGGCAGCTCGTCGACCGTCCACACGTACAGCTCCCCGCCGGCGTCGCTCACGCGCCGCACGAGCCGGGGCGTTACCAGGCGCCAGTGCACCATCAGCGCATCGCACCGGCGAGCCCGGATCGCGCGCGCGGCCTGCGCCGGCAGCACGAGCCGGAGCGCCTGGGCGGCGACGAGCGCGACCACAGCCGTCCGCCGTGAGCGGAACGGGTCCTTGCTCACCTTCGGCACCGACCAGCCGAGCCTGACCGCCGGCTCGGCGGCGCGGAGCAGTTCGAGGCTCGAGCGGTACTGGCTCGAGATCAGCGCCCGGTCGAGCACGCCGGCGCCGCGCAGGGCATCGAGCACCCGCAGCTCGTAGCCGGGCAGTTTGAGGTCGAGATCGAGCTCGACCTCTCCGAACGCGTCCGAGGCGAGATGGGCGAGGCCCTCCTCGAGCGTGTGCGGGGTGCGGCTGGCGGCGTCCCGGTAGTCGTGGGCGAGGATCAGCTCGTCGCCGTGCTCCTCGCGCAGGACGTCGAACTCGATCATGTCGACGCCGGCCTCGAGTGCGGCGTCGAAGCTCTCGGTCGTGTTCCCGGGCGCGATCAGGTCGGCGCCCTTGTGGCCCACGCGGCGCAAAGGTCTCAGTTCTGACATCCCGGGCACCAGTATGTCGTCCGGTTCGCGTCGCCCTGCCCCCGCGCTTGTATCCGCGCCCCACACCGCGGACACGGCCGCCCTGACAGGCCGTAGACCCGGGGCTTGATCGCACGCGGCCCGTCTTGCGCCGACCGCATCATCCGCGGCCTCATCGCCTCGACGATCGCCACGACCTCGCGGTCCTCGACGGTACCGAGCGGCCGCCACGGGTCGACGCCGGCCTCCCAGCACCCCTCGGCCTTCCAGATGTTCCCGATCCCGGCGACGTTGCGCTGGTCGAGCAACGCGTCGCCAAGCCGGCGCGTCTGATCGTCGGAACGCAGCCTTCGCACAAACCCCTCGATATCGAACTCCCGAGCCAGCACGTCGGGGCCGAGCGCGGCCAGCCGCTGATCGAAGCGCGTCCGCCCCTCCGTCATCAGCTCGAGCAGCGGCCCGTCGAACTCGACTACCTCGTGCTCGCCGGCGCGGAGCACGATCCACGCCCGCCGTGCCGAGCGGCCCCAGCGACGGCCGGGGCCGTACACGCCCCACACGCCGGTCATACCCAGATGCGAGTGCAGAACCAGATCCCCCTCGAACCGCAGGAACAGATGCTTCCCGTGGGTGTCGACTCCGCTCACGGCCCGGCCTGCCAGCCGCTCCGGCCAGCGGTCGAGGGCGTGCCGCGGCTGCGGGGTCCTGATTGCGTCGGGAACCCGACCCTCGAGCACGGGGCGTATGCGGTTGGCCGCGTAGGCAATCGTGTCGCCCTCAGGCATTACGCACTGAGGGTCAGCCGCCGCGGCCCTTCCTGGAACCCAAGCCTGACCAGCGCCTCGCCGAGCGGCGAGTCGAGTGCGGGTGCGCCGTCGACCTTCTCGAGCGCCAGGCGCTTGAACCGGCCGCTGCGCACGGCATCGATGACCGCGATCAGCGCCGGCTCGAGCCGCGGGTCGTCCGGCTCGACGAGCGTCTGCAGCGCGCGACCGCCTCGCTCGACGTAGACGATCGGCTCACCGGTTGCCAGCACCACGTATGCGCCCGGAACGCGGGCCAACCGCCGCGATTCGGTTCTCGCCGGCCATGCCAGCGCCGCGCCGTACGGCTGGGCCGGGTCCACCGCGGCCAACACGATCGGGGTCTCCTCTTCAGCACTCACACCGCGCAACCGCTCGACCGCGCCGGGGAGCGCGAACTGAGCGCCGCCGAGCCCCTCGACGAAGTAGCCCCGCCGCGCGATCCCGAGCGTCTCGAGCTGGGACAGCTCCGGGTAGATCGCCGAGAACCCACCGGGCACGCCTTCGGCGCGGACCTGCTCGCGGGTCAGGATCCCGTACCGCTCGAGCATCAACTCCGCCACCGCTCGCCGCCGTGCCGCCGGGTCGACCGCCGCGCGGAACAGGGACTCGGTCAGCGACCACCGTCCCTGGACCTGTGCCGAGGCGCCAGCGCCGCGCCGGCGTGAGGCGAACCTGCCGGGACGGGCGGCGCTCCGGGTGCGTTCCCGCTGAGCCCGAGCCAGCGTCAGCCGCGGCGCCCGGAGCGGCGCGAACGCGTCGTTCGTGGCCTCCCCGGCCCACGCCAGATCCCACAGGGCCTCCTGGAGCTCCTCGGGGGCGAGGTCCACGTCGACGAGCAGATCGGTGAAGAAGCAGGCGCCGGCGGCCAGCCGCTCGCGCAGCTTGGCGTGGTTCTCGGACTCGGGCACCGCGCCGCGGGCCGGCGGGGGGCCGAGCACCGACAGGTCGTCGCGGAAGTACAGCGCCACCCGCCCCGACGACCGTCCGAGCGCGCCGGCGCCGATCCAAACGAGCTCGCCGCTCGCGCACAGTTGATCGATCCACGCCGGCGAGTACGCGCCCGCGCGGCGCGGCAGCACGTCGCGTTCCCACACCTCGGCCGGCAGCGCCAACCCCTGCAGCGACACCAGCACCTCGCGCAGGCGGTCAACGCCGGCGCCCGTCGCCGGGTGGCGGTCGACACCCTGCCATGCGGGCAGGAAGCGCGCGAGCGCGCGCGGGTCGACCGGCTCGACCTCCTTGCGCAGCACGGCGAGCGACGCGCGGCGTAAGCGGCGGAGGACCTCCGGGTCGCACCACTCGCGCTCCGTGCCGCCGGGTCGCAGCTCGCCTCGGACGAGATCACCGGAGCGTTCGAGCCCACCCAGCACCGCGGCGCAGTCGACGCCATACCGTGCGCGCAGGTCGTCGACCGCGAACGGGCCGTGCGTCGCGCCGTAGCGGCGGACCAGACGTGACAGCGCGTCGGGCACGTCCTCGAGGAACGCCGCCGGCAACCCGCCCGGGGGCGCCGCGCCGAGCGCGTCGCGGTAGAGCCCGGCGTCGGCGGCGTCGATCCACCGCTCCTCGCCGGCAAGCCGCACGGTGATCGCCCGCCGCTCGCGCCGCAGCTCTTCCAGCATCGCGGCTCCGTCGAGCCCCGCGACCACCCGGAGCTGCGCCTCGGCCACCGTCAGGTCCCCGACCCCGCGGAGCACGTCGTGCAGGCCGTCGCGGCCGGTCGCCTGGCGCATCTCCGAACGGAACTGGAGGTCGTCCTCCACCTGGTCCAAGGCGCCCGGGTCGATCAGGTCCCGCAGCTCCTCCTGGCCGAGCAGCTCTCGCAGGAGGTCGCGATCGAGCGACAGTGCCGCGGCGCGGCGCTCGGCGTTCGGCGTGTCGCCCTCGTACATGTAGGTGGCGACGTAGTCGAACAGCAGCGAGGACGCGAACGGCGACGCGGTGGCGGTTTCGACCTCGACCAGCGTCAGCTCACGGCGGTGGAGCGCAGTCAGCAGCTCGACCAGTCCCGGGACGTCGAGCACGTCGCGCAGGCACTCGCGGTAGGTCTCGAGGATGATCGGGAATTCCCCGTATTTCTTCGCGACCTCGAGCAGCGACTGAGCTTTCAGCCGCTGCTGCCAGAGCGGCGTCCGCCTACCGGGCCGCGCGCGGGGGATCAACAGCGCGCGGGCGGCGTTCTCGCGAAACCGCGCCCCGAAAAGCGCGGAGGCCGACAGCTCCGCCACAACCTGGTCCTCGATCTCGTCAGGCTCGAGCATGACCAGATCGGCACCGGGCGGCTCCTCGGCGTCGGGCAGGTGGACGATGATCCCGTCGTCCGACCAGATCGCATCCGACTCGAGCCCGAGCTGATCGCGGATCCGCGCGCTCAGCGCGAGCCCCCAGGCCGCGTGCACGCGCCCGCCGAACGGACTTAGAACGCAAAGCCGCCAATCGCCGATCTCGTCGCGAAACCGCTCGACCACGATCGCGCGGTCCGACGGCACCACGCGCGTGGCCGCCTGTTGCTCGCGCAGGAACTCGAGCAGGTTCTTCGCGGCCCGCCCGTCGAGGTCGTATTCGCGCTCGAGAACCTCGGCCGGTTGCTCCACCGCCCACCGAGAGAATGCGCCGATCGCCTCGCCGAGCTCCTTCGGCCGCCCGATCCCGTCGCCCTTCCAGAACGGGACCGCGCCAGGCAGTCCCGGCGCCGGCGTCACGATCACCCGGTCGCGCCCGATCTCCTCGATCCGCCAAGTGCTCGCTCCGAGCAGGAACGTCTGGCCCGGGCGGGCCTCGTACACCATCTCCTCGTCGAGCTCGCCGACGCGCCGCCCGTCGGGCAGCGTGACGCTGAACAGGCCCCGGTCGGGGATCGTGCCGGCGTTGGTCACGGCCAGCTGCCGAGCTCCCGGGCGTGCCCGGATCGTGCCCTTGACCCGATCCCACACGATCCGCGGCCGCAGCTCTGAGAACTCCGAGCTCGGATACCGGCCGTCGAGCATGTCGAGCACGTTCTCGAGCTGGGTCCGGCTGAGCTCGGCGTAACTATGCGTCCGCGTGACCATCGCGTGGAGGTCGTCGACCGCCACCGGCTTGTCCTCGGGCGCGGCCGCCGCGATCGCCACGATCTGCTGAGCGAGCACGTCGAGCGCGTTCCGCGGCACCACCGTGGTCTCGATCTCGCCGTCGCGCATCCGCCGCGCGACGACCGCGCACTCGAGCAGGTCGGCCCTGAACTTGGGGAAGATGCGGCCGCGGCTGACGTCGCCGACGGAGTGGCCGGCGCGGCCGATCCGCTGCAGCCCGCGCGCCACCGACTTCGGCGACTCGACCTGGATCACGAGGTCGACCGCCCCCATATCGATGCCGAGCTCCAAAGACGACGTCGCCACCAGGCACGGCAGCTCGCCGGCCTTCAGCATCTCCTCGACGACGAGCCGCTCCTCGCGCGCGAGTGAGCCGTGGTGCGCGCGCGCAATCTCGTGCTCGGCCAGCTCGTTCAACCGCAGCGCCAGCCGCTCGGCGGCGCGGCGGTTGTTCACGAACAGGATCGTCGAGCGGTGCTGATTGACCAGCTCGACCAGCTCCGGGTAGATCGCCGGCCAGATCGACCGGCGGGTGGCCTCGCTGCCCCCCACGAGCGGATCGAGGTCGGGAGCGGCCGTGGCGTCGGGCTCGACCATCGAGTCGACCGGGACCCTGATCTCGAGATCGAGCTCCTTGCGGATCCCGGTGTCGACGATCCGGCACTCGCGCGTCGGCCCGACCAGGAACCGGCCGATCTCCTCGAGCGGCTTCTGCGTCGCCGACAGCCCGATCCGCTGGACCTCGCGGCCGGCCGCGGCGCTCAGCCGCTCGAGCGTCAGCGCCAGGTGGGCGCCGCGCTTGGTCGCCGCCACCGCGTGGATCTCGTCGACGATGCACGACTCCGCGCCTGCGAACAGCTCCTGAGCTCGGCCGGTCAGCATCAGGTACAGCGACTCGGGCGTCGTGATCAGGATGTCCGGCGGCTCGCGCAACATCGCCTGGCGCTCGCGCTGGGGCGTGTCGCCCGTGCGCACGGCCACCTTCAAGTCAGCGCCGATCCCGCGTAGCGGCACGCGGAGGTTGCGGTCGATGTCGTAGGAGAGCGCCTTCAGCGGCGAGACGTACACGAGGCCGATCTTCCGCTCGCCACCGTCGCGCTCACCCGCGAGCCGATCGATCGCCCACAGGAACGCGGCCAGCGTCTTCCCCGATCCGGTCGGGGCCGAGATCAGCACATGCTCGCCCGAGGCGATCGCCGGCCACGCCTGCGCCTGGGCCGGCGTCGGCTCGGGGAACGCGGCTTCGAACCACTCGCGGGTGCGCGGACTGAACTGCTCTAGGGGACTGAACTGCTCTAGGGGCACCATTCGAGCGTATCGAGCCCCAACCGCTGATTTCCGCGATCTAGGACCGAACCTGACCGCACGCCACCCCGGACTTTGGCGATCCAGCTAACACATACGCAGCCTCAGCGCCAAAGTCCGTCAGCGGCCCAACTCTCGAGCCCGCTCGAACACACCGTCGATCATCGGCTCGGTCAGCTTCCCGGTGAACGTGTTCTGCTGGCTCGGGTGGTAGCAGCCGAGCAGCGTGAACCGCCCGGCCTCGGCGAGCGCGCCGTGCCCGAACTTCGGCCGCGGACGGGGCACCGCGACCTCGAGCGCCGCGAGCACCCGGAGCGTCGCGTCCCACGCGAACGACCCGAGCGTGACGATCACCCGAACCGATTCGAGCAGCCTGACCTCCCGCACGAGATACGGCAGGCAGTTGTCGCGCTCGACCGGCGTCGGCTTGTTGGCCGGGGGGGCGCACCGTACCGCGGCCGCGATGTAGCACCCGCTCAGGCGCAACCCGTCCTCGCGCGCCACCGACGTCGGCTGATTCGCGAACCCGGTCCGGTACAGCGATCCGAACAGCCAGTCGCCCGACCGGTCTCCGGTGAAGATCCGCCCCGTACGGTTGCCGCCATGGGCGGCCGGCGCCAGGCCGATCACGAGCACGGTGGCGTCCGGGTCGCCGAACCCGGGCAGCGGCCGGCCCCAGTACTCGTCCGAGGCGAACGACGCGCGCTTGACCCGCGCCACCTCCTCCCGCCACGCCACGAGCCGCGGACAGAGCCGGCACGAGACGACCTCGCGCTCGAGCTCCCGCAGTCCGGCGCCGCTCAAGCCTTCAGGGCTCGTCCGTAGTGGCGTTCGTAGTACTCGCGGTAGGCACCCGAGCGGATCGGCTCCCACCACCAGTCGTTCTCGCGATACCAGTCAACGGTCCGCTCGAGCCCTTCCTCGAACCGCACCTGCGCCCGCCACCCAAGCGCCTCGAGCTTCGCCGGGGACAGCGAATAACGACGATCGTGCCCGGGCCGGTCGGTCACGAACTCGATCAAGGACTCGTCGCGACCGGTGAGCTCGATGATCGTGCGCACCACGGCCAGGTTGTCGCACTCATCCGGCCCGCCGCAGTTGTAGACCTCGCCCGGCACCCCGTGCAGCAGCGCGTGCCCGATCCCCCGCGCGAAATCCTCCACGAACAACCAGTTCCGCACGTTCTTGCCGTCCCCGTACACCGGCAACCGGTCGCCCGCCAGCGCATTCAGGATCATCAGCGGGATCAGCTTCTCCGGGTATTGGTGCGGGCCGTAGTTGTTCGAGCCCCGGCAGATCACCGTCTCGAGCCCGTACGTGTGGAAGTAGCTCGAAACGAGCAGATCCGCGCCCGTCTTGGTCGCGCTGTACGGACTCGAAGGCTGGAGCGGCGACTCCTCGGTGAACGAACCCTCCTCAATCGATCCGTACACCTCATCGGTCGACACCTGCAAGTACCGAACCCCGCGCTGCCGCGCCGCCTCGAGCAGCACATGCGTGCCCTGCATGTTCGTCACGATGAACCCCTCAGGATCCGCGATCGACCGATCCACATGCGTCTCGGCCGCGAAGTTCACGATCGCCTCAGCGTCCCCGACCGCGCCGGCAACCGCCTCCCGATCCTCAATCGCACCGTGTACGAACCGGATCTCAGACTCGACGTCGACGAGGTTCTCCTTCCGCCCCGCGTACGTCAGCTTGTCCAGCACCGTCACCTCATCGCCATGCACCCGCACCCGCTCGCGCACGAACGTCGACCCGATGAACCCCGCGCCACCGCAGACCAGCAGCTTCATCTCGGGCTCACCACCCCGGTCAGGGCCATGTACTCGGCCAGGCCACGGCGCCAGTCCGGCAGAACTGGCGCGCCGCGTTCGCTGCCAAGGACGCTGTAGGCAGGTCGCGTCGCCGGCCGCGGCATTTCGTCTGTACGGCACGTTTGCACTTCACAGCTAACGCCTGAAGCGGCAACGATCTCGCGGGCGAACTCATACCAGGAGCAGCTTCCCCCACCGGCGACGTGCAGGACGCCGACCGGCCGCGACTCGCGCGCGGCCAGGTCCACCAGCGCCTGCGCGAGGTGCCCGGTGAACGTCGGGCACCCGATCTGGTCGTCGACCACCTTCAACTCGTCCCGCGTCTCCGCGAGCCGCAGGATCGTCGCCGGGAAGCACGGACCGCCGGCGCCGAACAGCCACGACGTGCGCACGATCGTGTGGCGTCCGGGCGCCCCGGCGGCCACCTCGCGCTCGCCGGCGAGCTTGGATCGACCGTACGAGGAGACCGGAGCGACCGGATCCGACTCGACCCATGGCGAGCGCTTGGTCCCGTCGAACACATAGTCGGTCGACACGTGGACCGTCCACGCGCCCGCCGCCGAGGCCGCGCGCGCGACGTTGCCGGCGCCGGCGCCGTTGACCGCGAGCGCATCCTCGGGCGAGCTCTCGGCGCCGTCCACGTCGGTCCACGCCGCGCAGTTGAACACGACGTCCGCCTCGGCGGCGCCGAGAACGGCCTCAAGCGCGCCGCGGTCGGAGATGTCCAGCTCGGCGCGTCCGAACGCGAGCACGTCGTGCCCCGCGCTCCTCGCCGCGGCGGCCAGATCCTGGCCGAGCATCCCGGCCGCGCCGGTGATCACGAACTGCATCGGGCCCAAGGGTAGAAGGATGCGCGATGATGCCGCCGTGATCCCGGCCGACGCCACATCCGAGCTCCTGCCATGACCCCGACCGACTCCCGGCCCCGTCCGGTCCGGGTCCTGGCCGCCGGCGGCACGATCGCGATGCGCGGCGAGCAGGCCGTGCCCGCGCTCGACGCCTCCGAGCTCGTCGAGCAGCTCCCCCAGGTCGCCGGCTTCCGGCTCGAGGCCGAGACCGTGCTGTCGCTCCCGAGCGCGCAGATCACCCTGTCCGACGCGCTCGACCTCGCGCGCCGGGCCTGCGGAGCTGCCGACAGCGGCGAGGGCGTCGTGCTCACGACCGGGACCGACACGATGGAGGAGATCGCGGCGCTGTGCGGGTTGACGTACGGCGGCGATGCCCCGATCGTGATCACCGGCGCCAACCGGCCCGGCAGCGCCCCCGGCGCCGACGGACCGGCGAACCTGCTCGACGCGATCATCCTGGCCCGCGCGCCCGCGGCCGGCGGGCTCGGCGTCGTGGTCGCGTTCGGCGGCGAGGTCCACGCCGCGATGACCGTCCGCAAGATCGACAGCACGGGCCCGGTGGCGTTCGGATCGCCCACGGCCGGCCCGGTCGGGCGGATCGTCGAGGGCCGGGTGTGGCTGCACGCGACCCCGCGCCGGCCGACCCCGATTGCCGTGCAGCGCCTCGAGCACCGCGTGTCGACCGTGACCACCGGGCTCGGCGACGACGGGGCCCTGCTCCGCCACGCCGGCGAGATCTCCGACGGGGTCGTGCTGGTCGCGCTCGGCGCGGGACACCTGTCGAAGGAGGTTCTGGCCGAGCTCCGCCGGGCCGCCGGGCGGGTGCCGGTCGTGATCACGTGCCGCCCGGACCGCTCTTCGATGCTGTTCTCGACCTACGGGTTCGAGGGCGCCGAGCGGGATCTGCGGGCCAGCGGCGCGATCTGCGCGCCGTTCCTGTCGGCCGCGGCGGCGCGGGTGGCGCTGCTGTGCGGGCTCGGCGCCGATCTCGACCGCGACGGCATCGCCGCCGCGCTCGCCCCGTTCGACGCCCGTTAGCAGTTTCCTCACACACGCCGGGTGCGCGGCAGATAGGGTCGCAGACCATGTCTGAACGAACCAAATACTCACCGGGAACCTTCTCCTGGACCGACCTGACCACCACCGACCAGCCCGCGGCGAAGGCGTTTTACGGCGAGCTGTTCGGCTGGGACGCCGTCGATAACCCGGTCGGCGAGGGCATGGTCTACTCGATGATGCAGATCGGCGGCAAGGACGTCGCGGCGATCTCCCCGCAGATGCAGGCCCAGCGCGACGCCGGTGCGCCGCCCAGCTGGAACTCGTACGTGACCGTCGAGAGCGTCGACGAGTCGGCGGACCGCGCCGGCAAGCTCGGCGCCACCGTGATCGCGCCACCGTTCGACGTCATGGACGTCGGCCGCATGGCGATCATCCAGGACCCCCAGGGTGCCGTCCTGGAGCTCTGGGAGCCCAAGCTCCACATCGGCGCCTCGCTCGTGAACGCGCCCGGCGCGCTCTCCTGGAACGAGCTCGCCACTGTCGATCTGGATGGCTCGGCGAACTTCTACCGCGAGCTGTTCGGGTGGAAGATCGCGCCGATGGAGGGCATGGCGATGCCGTACATGGTCGTTAGCACGGCGGCCGGCAACAGCAACGGCGGGATGCGCGCCGCGCAGGAGAACGAGCCGTCCTACTGGCTCGTGTACTTCGGCACCGGCGACATCGACGCCACCGCCGCGAAGGCGACCGGTAGCGGCGGGACCGCTTTGATGCCGCCGATGGACATCGGGATCGGCAAGATCGGCGTGCTCCAGGACCCGCAGGGCGCGGTGTTCGCGCTGTTCGCCGGCGACTTCGACAACTAACCCCTAACTAACTCGGCGGCGCCGGCCGGCCGACATACTCGGTATATGCGCCGAGCTCGTCCAGTGCTGGCGATCCTGGCCGTGGTCTGTGCGGGCTGCGGATCGCAGGCTCAACCGCACCCGCAGACCGCCACGCCGGCGGCGGATACCGTGGCCCCCACCGTGCACGCCCACCCGCAGGCGGTCGAGCCGGTTGCCGGCGCGGGCGCCCAGACGAGCTCGAATCCGACCGCGCCTGCCGCGGTGAGCGTCGGGCCGACCGGCGGCGGTCTCGCGCAGCCGATCTCGCTCGACACCGTTCGCAAGCAACTCGCCGCCAGCGGCCTGTCGGCCAACCCGAATCAGGCGACGCTCACGCCCGACGGGCTCGCGATCCCGCCGATCAACGCGCCACCGGCGGTCCAGGCCGTGATCGCGGCCGGCAACGAGATCGCCCACCTGCCCTACCGCTACGGCGGCGGCCACACCACCTACGAGGACACCGCGTATGACTGCTCGGGCTCGATCAGCTTCGTGTTCGGCGCCGCCGGCCTGCTCAACTCGACCGTGGTCTCGGGCCAGCTCGAGAACTGGGGCGCGGCCGGCCCCGGCAAGTGGATCACGGTGTTCGCCAACGCCGGCCACACTTTCATGTACGTGGCCGGCCTGCGGTTCGACACGGTGGCGCTGGCCGAGGGCGGGTCACGGTGGTCAGACCGGCCCGCGGACGAGCCCGACCTCAAGACGTTCGCGGTCCGCCACCCGATCGGCCTCTGACCCCGCGCCCGGGGTCGACTAGGCCCGGCCGTAGACCGGGATCGCGGCGCCGCTCGTCGGCGATGTGTCGTCGTTGAGCAGGTTCGCGATCACGCCGGCGATCTGGGCCGGCTTGACCCACTTCTCGAAGTCGGCCTTGGGCATCGACGCCCGGTTGCCCGGCGTGTCGATCACGCTCGGCAGGATCGCGTTGCAGCGGATCCTGTCGTTCTTGTACTCGGCCGCCACCGCCTGCGCGAACGCGATCACCGCGGCCTTCGAGGAGATGTAGCCGGCGGCCCCGCTGAACGGCTGGAGCGCCGCCCGCGTGCCGACGCACACGATCGCCCCACCCCCGGCCGAGAGCATGTGCGGCACCGCGGCCGCCGTCACCAGGTAGGTGGGCCGCAGATTCAGCCGGAACTGCGTCTCGAACTCCTCGATCGGGGTCTCGTGCACGCGACCGCCCATGGCAAACCCGCCCACGAGGTTGACCACGCCGCGCAACGGCGCCTCGCCGACCCCGGCCGCCCGGGCGACAACGGTCTCGACCGCGGCGCCGTCGAACAGGTCCGCCTCGACCAGCTCCAACCCGTCGCGCGGCTGTACCCGCTCGAGCTCGCGCTCGACGATCCAGGGCACGACCACACGCCAGCCGTCGTCGAGCAGCCGGCCCACTACCGCGGAGCCGAGCCCGCCTGTTCCTCCGGTGACGATCGCCGAGCGTTCCATTTCGTGCTGTCCGCAGGCCACTTTATCTTCGCCCGGGATGAGAGTTCGGGAATTTGCGCAAGGAACTGACATCTGCCAGGCGCTCCTGATCCGCAAGGTCGAGACGCGAGGCGATCAGCTCGAGCTGATCCTCGGGGACCGGACCGGAGCCGTGCCGGCGCTGGCTCACCGGGAGATCGCCGGCGACCTGTGCCGGCCGGGCGAGGTCGTGCACGTGACCGGCACGTTCACCGGGCCGCATCTCACCGTGTCTGCCCTCCGCGAGGCGCAAGCCGACGAGTATGCGCGTGAGGACCTCCATGACGGGCCTGCGCGCGAACTCGACCAGATGGAGCGCGACCTGCGCGACCTGGTCGGCACGATCCAGAACCCGCACCTCCGCGGGCTGCTGAACGCCGTGTTCGCCGACACCTGGTCCGGCTACCGCGACGCGCCGGCGGCCAAGCGGTACCACCAGGCCTACCGCCACGGGCTGCTCGAGCACTCGCTGACCGTGGCCCAGGCGGTCGGCGCGATCTCGGCCACGTTCCCGGGCATCGACCGGGACGTCGCGGTGACCGGCGCGCTGCTCCACGACATCGGCAAGCTCGATGCCTACGAACTCCAGGCGGGCACGATCTCGATGTCCGACGACGGGCGCCTCCACGGGGAGATCCCGCTCGGCTACTACCGGGTCCGCCGCACGATCGAGCGGCTCGACGGGTTCCCCCCGGAGCTGGCCCAAGCCGTCCTGCACATCATCCTCAGCCACCACGGCTCGCTCGAGCACGGCAGCCCCGTGGTCCCGTGCACGCGCGAGGCGACGCTCGTGCACATGATCGACAACCTCGGGGGGCGCCTCGGGAGCTTCGACCGGCTCGAGAAAGAACTCCGCGCCGGCGAGCAGTGGTCGGCATGGGACAAGGCGCTCGGCGGCGGCGCCTATTTCGCGCCCCGCCCCGACGCTCAGCGCGAAGCCGCCTAGTACTGGGCCTCGCTGCGCTCGGCGTCCGTGGGGCCGTGTCCCCCGTCCGGACGGGGTCGCACGGCCCCATGGACGCCGCGAAGCGGCCCCGAAACGCCTCTGCAACACCGCGCCACAACTTCGCCGCAAATTGCGCCCGGCCGCGCGCCACCGGGGACGCCTTCCGGCTGGCCCAACTACAGTTGGAGCGGGCATGGCCAAGGACACGGAAAAGCTGATCCGCCAGCTGTCGCTGATCTCATACCTGATGGCGGAACGGCGTCCGGTGACCGCCCAGGAGATTCGCCGCGACGTCGAGGGCTACAGCGCGATGAACGAGGACGCGTTCGCGCGCCGCTTCTATGCGGACCGCTCCGAGCTCGAGGCGCTCCGGATCTTTCTGTCGGTCGAGAAGCCGGTCGACGGCCTCGTCGAGCAGGAGACGTACTCGCTCGCACCGGAGAACTTCCATCTGCCGGCGATCGAGTTCACCGATCAGGAGCTCGCCGGCCTGCACACCGCCCTGCATCTGCTCGACGGTGAGTTCGCCTACGCCGAGCCGCTGCGGCTCGCGCTCCAGCAGATCTCCTGGGGACGTCCGAGCCCGCTCAGCTCACCCGAGCAGCACACGGTGGCGCTCGGCATCACCGGCTCCGCGGGCGGACACGAGCTGAGTCAGCGGCTGGCCAAGATCGAGACCGCGATCTTCCGCCGCAAGACCATCGTGTTCGACTACTTCACGATGGAGCGCGGCGAGCTCGGCGCGCGCAGGGTCGATCCGTACCAGCTGCTGTTCCAGAGCGGCCAGTTCTACCTCGTCGGCCACGCACACGAGCGTGGCGCGATCCGCGTCTTCCGGCTGTCTCGGATCCGCGGCAAGGTCGGGTACGCGACCAAGGCCGAGCACGACTTCCAGCGCCCACCCGGCTTCGACCCGCGCGCGTACGCGAACCGGATCGACTGGCAGTTCGGCGACTCCGTGGGAACCGCCGAGATTTGGATCGGACCCCGGATCGCGTGGCAGATCGAGCGCCACTTCGGCCGCTACGGCGAGATGCGCCCCGGCGAGGAGGAGACCGGCGACCGCGTGTTCGTCACTCCGTACGCGAACGCGCGCCAGCTGATCGCGTGGGTGCTGGGTTTGGGCGAGCACGCGCGCATCCTCGGCCCGCCCGAGCTCGCCGACGAGCTCCGCGAGCGCGTCGAGCTGCTGATCGAGCGCCACGCCGGCGACCCCCAGATCGCCGCCGAGGCTCTGTCGGCCAACGGCTCGGTGCACGCCGATCGCTCGCCGGCCGACACCGAGAACGGCCATCACGCCGACGGCGCGATCCGGCCCGAGCGATTCGCCCGCCTGGTGACGCTCGCGAGCATCCTGATCGACGCGGGCCGCGCCGAGCGGCGCATCGACGCCCGGGAGCTGTGCGCGACGCTCAACGTCTCCGAGCAGGAGCTGCGCGAGGACATCTCGGTGCTGAACCTGGTCAACTTCGGCGCGGGCACGTACGTCCTATACGCCGAGCTCCTCCCCGACGGGATGATCGTGGTCGATCCCGAGCCGTATGGCGACTCGTTCGCGCGCCCGGCGCGGTTGCTGCCGGTCGAGGCCAAGGCGCTCGTCGCCGCGATCGACCTGATCGGCGAGCACATTCCCGAGGGATCGCTGACCTCGGTGCGCGAGAAGGTGGTCGCCGCGCTCGGCGAGGACCCGGTGCACGAGGGCCTCCAGATCGCCACCCCCGGCGCCGACGACGCGGAGATCGCCGCGGTCGTCTCGAGCGCGATCTCCAAGCGCCGGCTGCTGTCGTTCGAGTACTACAAGGAGAACGAGGACGAGTTCTCGACCCGGACCGTCGAGCCGTACGCGCTGATCAACGGCCGCGAGGGGTGGTACGTCGCCACCTTCGACCCCTCGCGCGACGACGTCCGCCACTTCCGCCTGGACCGCTTCAAGTCCGCGGCCGTCGCCGAGGAGTCGTTCGAGCCCCGCCCCGACGTCGACCCCGCGGCCGACGTCGACGGCTGGCCCCGGACCGGCGAGGTGCCGGCCTCGCGCCGCGCCCGCGTGTGGATCTCGCCCGAGCGGGCCCGCTGGGCTCGCGAGGAGCGGCGGATCACCGCCGAGCTCGAGGACGGCGCAATCGTCGTCGAGCGCGGGTTCGCGAGCATGCGGTATCTCGTGCGAGACGTCCTCAAGGAAGCCGGCGACGCGGTCGTGCTCGAGCCCGACGATGCCCGTCTCGCGGTCCGCGAGGCGGCCGAGACGATCCGCGCCGCTGCCGCCCCCGTCGCCGCGCGCTGACCCCGACCGCTAGCCTGCGCGGCGATGCAGCCGCTCAAGGGCCTGATCCTGTCGGGAGGCAAGGGCACCCGCCTGCGCCCGATCACGCACACCAGCGCCAAGCAGCTCGTGCCGGTCGCGAACAAGCCGGTGCTGTTCTACGGCATCGAGGCGATGGCGGACGCGGGGATCGACGAGATCGGGATCATCATCGCTCCCGAAACCGGCGACGAGATCCGGCTGGCCGCCGGCGACGGGTCGAGGTTCGGCGTGCGGATCACGTACATCCCGCAGGATGCGCCGCTGGGGCTCGCCCACGCGGTGCTGACCGCCGAGCCGTTCCTGGGCGAGTCGCCGTTCGTGATGTACCTCGGCGACAACCTGCTCCAGGGCGGGATCGGGGACCTGGTCACCGCGTTCCGCGCCGACCGCCCCGACGCGATGATCTTGCTCACGCCGGTGCCCGACCCCGAGCAGTACGGCGTCGCCGAGCTGAGCGACGGGAAGGTGGTGCGGCTGGTCGAGAAACCGTCAGAGCCGCGGACCGATCTCGCGCTCGTCGGGGTCTACCTGTTCACCGCGGTCGTGCACGGCGCGGCGCGGGCGATCGAGCCCTCGGCGCGCGGCGAGCTCGAGATCACCGACGCGATCCAGCGACTCGTCGACGACGGGCTCCGGGTCGAGCCGCACGTGGTCAAGGGCTGGTGGAAGGACACCGGCCGGCTCGAGGACATGCTCGCGGCCAACCGGCTCGTGCTCGACACGATCGAGTCGCGGCTAGAGGGCGAGCTGATCGACTCGCGCGTGGACGGGCGCGTGGTGATCGAGCCCGGCGCCCGGCTCGAGCGCTCGGCCGTCCGCGGCCCGGCGATCATCGGCGCGGGCGCGAGGCTGACCGACTGCTACGTCGGGCCCTACACCGCGATCGGCGAGGCGTGCGAGATCTCCGGCGCCGAGGTCGAGCACTCGATCCTGCTGGCGGGATCGGTCGTGCGCGACCTCGACGGCCGGATCGAGTCCTCGCTGCTCGGGCGCAACGTCAAGATCGGGCGCGACGATCGCCAGCCCCGGGCCTACCGGTTCCTGGTCGGCGACAACTCCGAGATCTCGATCCTGTAGATCCCGGTCGTCATCGGCTGGCGGTGAGCTCCTCGAGCATCGGCAGCTGCTTTGCGCTGGTCGCGGTGACGCGGATCCGGACGAACCGGGCCCGCACGCCGTGCAGATGCAGGGTGTCGACCACCTGCCCGGCGCGGCCGCTCACGACCGCGACCCGTCGCCAGCGGCGGCCGTTGCTCGACACGAGCACCGAGTAGCTCGCCGGCCGGAGCACGATCACCGGCGTCGGTGGCGGCGGCACGTTCGGCGCTGGCGCCGTCGGCCACTGGCGTCCCCAACTCAGCGTGACGGTCCGGATCGGCGCGGCCAGGCCGCGGACGGGAGCGGTCAGCGTCGAATGCACGGATTTCGGCTCCCAGTCGGTCGCCGGGCTGCCGTCGACCGCGGCTAGCGCGGGCGCCCCGGGCTGCGTGCTGCTCGCCGACGCGCGACCGCAACGGACGAGGTCGCTCGAGGCGATCCGGTCCGGCCGCCGCGTGGGCATCGTGAGCGCGTGGCCCTGGGTGACCGTGCGGACGCCGCTCGGCGTCTTGACCGTCAGCGGCGCGCCGCTCTGGAGCGTCACCGTTGTGTGTTGCTGGCCGATGTCCACCGTGAACACGCGGCCTCGCCACTGAACGTCGTGGAGCACGATCCCGCCGATCTGGCCGGTGAGGCTCGGGTTCAGCTGGACGTTGCCGGTGTTCCAGCGCATCCCCGAGTACCCGTACAGGAACTCCTGCAGGAACCCGCCGATCCCGGTCATGAACGTGAACGCGCCACCAGTCCGCGTCTCGGAGAACTGGTGGAACACATCGCGGATGAACGGCTGATAGCTGCGCTCGGTGTACACGTAGCTCGCGCACCCAGCGGTGCCGAGCGCGGCGGTGTCGATCAGGCTGACCGCGTCGGTCATCGACGGCCCACCCGGATCCGTGCGCGGGACGTAGAAGTTGATGTCGCCCTGAGCGAGCTTCGACGGCATCGCGTAGCCCCACGGGTACTGGAGCAGCGTGACGTCGGCCTGCTTGACGAGCTGGTTGCCGTACCCCGAGAACTCGGGATGCATGTTCAGCGCGTTGTCGACCGGAACCGCCAGGTTGGCCGCGATCTGCGACCAGCTCGGCGGCGCGGAGATCCCGAGCACCTGGGCGGCCTGCACGGCGTCCTCGAGCGTCCGCATCGCGCCGACGTTCGTGTAGACCTCGTCGTTGACGTTCGGGTTCTCTTCGTCGGGTCCAGTGACGCCGTTGATGTGGTACTTGCCGTCACTGCCGAGCGTCGCCCGCGAGGCCCAGAACGCCGCCGCGCCCGACAGCACCGGCCAGCCCTGCTGCGCGAGCCACGACCGGTCACCGGTGACGACGTAGTACTGCCACTGGGCGAGCGCGATGTCGGCAGTGATGTGCTGCTCGTACAGGCCCTCGCTGTTGACCGAGGTCGGGGGCGGAATCTGCTCGGTACCGTCAAGTGCACTTTCCCAGGGGAAGCGCGCGCCGCCGAAGCCGGTGGCCGTGGCATGCTGCTCGGCCTCACTCAGCCGCTGGAAGCGGTATGCGTTCATGCCGGCGGCGAGGTCCGGGTGCTGGGCGAGCAGCGACGGGTACATCCAGGTCTCGGCGTCCCAGAAGATGTGGCCGTCGTAGCCGTTGGACGATAGGCCCGCCGGCGACACGCTCCAGTCGACGCCGTCGCGCGTGCTCGACCACAGGTAGAACTCGCTGGCGTTGACGTCGGTCGCGAGCGTACGGTTGCCGCGGACCTCGATCCAGCCGCGCCACAGCGACGCCCACGCGGACTGGTTGGCCTCGAGCAGCGGGGTCCACCCGATGGTGGCCGCACCGGCGGCGTCCGTCTGCGCCGCGGTCTGGGTGTCCGCGACGTTCTGGGAGCTCTCGACGCCCACGTACTTGGTGATCGCGTAGGTCTGACCCGCGCTCACCGGGAACCCAAGCTCCTGCCCGACGCTCTGATCGGTGCTCTGGCCGGTCTGGGTGGTCGTCGCAAGCACGTTCGGACTGACCTGCAACTGGCTCGCAAGCGTGGCCTGGATTCCGGTTCCCTTGGTCCCGACCGTGACCCAGTCCTGATGCGTTGCGACGTTCCAGCCCTTCGAGATCTGAGTGGTCAGCTCGGGGGTGGCGGTCTCATCAGCGGTTCCGTCGATCGCGTCGGTAACCGTGGCCACCCCCGACCACTGCGGGGTGAACTCGAGGCGGACGAGGCCGAGCGACGGATTCGCGCGGTCGGTCAGCACCTCATACGTGAGGTCGGTGACGTGCCCGTCGGGGGCGGTCCACCGCGCGGTAGTGGTGACGATCCCGGTGTGGAGATCGATCGATTGCCGCCACCGCGAGACCCCGGCGCCGGGCACCGTGAACGCCTGGCCCCCATCGGAGAACGTGAGCGTCGACCAGGTCGGGATGTTCGCCCGCTGCTGGACGTCGTTCGCGGGCTTGGGGTCGCCCGACACCTGTCCGTAGAAGCCGGCGAGCTCAGACTGCGCCGGGACCGTGCCGCCGGCGTAGCCCTGTCCCGACGGCGGTACGCGGACGCCGAGCGTCCCGTTGCCCGTGAAGGTGGGGGCATACGTCCCGCCAGGGCTGTTGGCGGTCAGGACGAACGAGCCGGCTTCCGCCGGCTTTGCCGCCTGGGCCGTGGACGCAAACGCAAGGACGGCGGCGATCGCCGCAAGCGGGACGACAGTACGCATGCTCTACCTCCTCGAAGACTCACCGGACCCCCTTTCCAACCGAAGGCGCGTTGAAACCGGCGGCAGGCAGGAGGGCTACGGCCCGCTCGAGAGCGTCAGCGTCCAGGTGGAGGTGTAGGTTCCGACGCGGGCGTTTCCCGGCACCTTGAGCGCCGCGGTGAGCGAGAGGTCGACCGGGCCGGCGCCGGACCCCGAGCTCGCATCGAAGATCTTGACCGCCGACGGCGCGGAGGTTCCGGCAGGAATTGTCACCGGATACGAGATTTGGTTCACCGGGACCGAGCACGTGCCGGTGACTGCGCTCGACGACCCCGCCGTGATCTGCGCGGCGCTCGTGGGCAGGGTGTGCGTGCCGGAGGTGAACGTCGTCGAGGTCGCGGTCAGGTTCCAGCCGGACCCGGAGCCGGTCTCGTCATTCGGCGACAGCGCCAGCGGCGTCGTGACCGACTGATCGCGGCCGGTCAGCGCAGTGCTCGGGAAGGCCAGCGTCGCGGGCGGGGTGAGCGTCAGCCCGCCGGAGCTACAGGCGGTGGTTCCGTTGCCGTAACCGAGAATCGTGCCCAACGCGCCGACAGCCGCGCCCGCGGTCTGGTTACTGACGTCGACGCTGTACAGCGTGTTGCTGGTCAAGGTGTTCAGCCAGCTCCAGCCCGTCCCGTTCGCGGTCAAGGCGATCCGTCCCGATGCTCCGACCGCGACACAGTCGGTGGCATCCCAGCACGACACGCCGTACAGGCTGAGTTGGCTGCCGTCGGACTGATAGGACCAGTCAGTGCCCGCCGTTGGTCGTCGCGGCGATCTCGCCCGTCCCGCTGACGGCGTTCCCGACCGCGAAGCACACGGTCGTGCTCGTGCACGTGACGGCGTTCAGCGCCTGGTTGTCGCCGCTCGGGGGCGCCTGGGCGGTCCAGGTCGAGCCGCCGTTGATCGTGGCCAGCAACGTGGCGACGCTGCTGTTGCCCCCGACGGCGTAGCAGACCATCGTGGTCGGACAGTTGACGTCGTTGAGCGGGGTATGCGTCGCCGGCGCGGTCTGCGAGGTCCAGGTGGAGCCGTTGGCCGTGGCGATGATCACCGGGGAGCTGCCGACGACGTTTCCCACTGCGACGCAGTGCGTGTTGCTTGCGCACGAGACTCCCTGAAGCGCCACGGTCGCCGACGACGGCGGGGTCTGTTTCGACCAGCTGGAGCCGCCATTGGTCGTCGCGACGATCAACGGAGCCCCGCTGGAGGTGTTTCCGACCGCGATGCAGTCGCTGTCGTCCGCGCAGCTGATCGCGTTGTACTGCCCGGTAGCGCCGCTCGGGGGCGTCTGCGTGCTCCACGTGGGGCTGGTCGCCGCCGCGTTCGCGGTGTGGATGATTGTGCCCGCCGAGGTGGTGCCGCCGACCGCGAAGCAGTGGCTGGCATCCGGACACGACAGGCCGTAGAGCGTGCTCGTCGTCGGAGATGTCTCGGGGCCAGCCCAGGTCATAGCCAGGGCGGCGGGGGCGGCGACCAGCACGCATGTGCCGATCGCCGCCGCCACCAGGATCCTGATTCGTGTCACTCTGCGTCGCGTCACCACGCGGCGGACCCCTCTCAACTCGAGGAGGGGCCTCGGCGACGGCGCCCGAACAGCGTGCCGACGACGATCCCACCGAACCCGACAAGCGCGATCGGCCACCACGGAATTGTGCTGCCGCCACCAGAGTCACGTGCGACGAATGCGGGGACCGTGCTCTTCACGAGCTTCGCGCCGAGCGACGCGCTCCCGCGCAGAACCTGGCGCGGACCGCAACCTGTCGCGGTGATCGTCGCGTTGTAGCTGCCGGCGGCCAGCGAGTGCGGCCACACGAACGGGTAGGGAATAGCGCTGCCCGGCAGGACCGTGTCGAGCCGTCGACTCGAGCGCTGAATGCCGTCCGGGCCGTTCAGTGCAATCGCGAGCATCGGCTTACACAGGTTTGTACCGATATTGGAGAGATTGACCACTACCGACGGGTATGTCGTGCCCTGAATCGGCGCGATCGAGAAGCTGTCAAGAGAGAGGCGTGAGTTACTCGGTCCCGGCACGGCGACCTCAATGCCGACGACGGTACGCAGTACCTCGGTGACCGAGAACCGGCCCGCGGACTTACCCGAGTGAACGTTCTCGAGTGCGAGTCCGGCGAGATGCTGGCCGATCGCCGCGCTCGTCGGGACCCTGAGAGTGAAGCCGACGGCGGTCTGGGAGTTGGCCGGAACCGTGACCTTCGAGACCGCCGGGGTCACCCACTGACCCGCGCCGCGGAACTGGTCTTGATGGTTACCGTAGACCACGCCGGAGGTGGCGCCGGTCAGGCCGTCGACCGGGTAGACCCGCAGCGTCACCGGCTTCGAGGCGCTGTTGGAGACGATCACCTGGTCGGTGAACGATCCACCCCTCGGCACCGAGCGGATGAAGTAGGCGCGAGTGGCGGGGACGTTTGGATCAAAGTGCGCAGGCCGGGCGCCGAAGCCGCCGATCTGGGCAGCTTGGGCGGCCGGTGCGAACGCAATGCTGGCCACCGCAGATGCGGCGGCCAGCAGCGAGAGCGACTTGAGTTTCATTCTTCCTACGGTCCGCTGACGAGCGAGAGGGTCCAAGTCGAGTTATATGTACCCGAATATGCGTTAGCGGGAATCGCGAGTGTCCAAGTCGGCGTCACGGTCTGGTCGCCCATGCCGGTGCCGAGCGGAGCGTTGAACACCCGGGTCGCCGTCGGGGCGGTGGCGGCGGCGGGCAGAGTGTAGGGGTACGACACAGTCGTCGAACCACCCGGGGTGCACGTCGCATTGGCGTCGCAGGTCGCCGCGGCCGGGGCCGAGCCGATCGTCGTGGCGCCGGCCGACAGCGTATTGCTGCCCGACTTGAACAGAGTCGAGGTCGCGGTGATGTTCCAACCCGCGCCCGAGCCCGTAGCGTCGGCGACGTCAAGCGGCTGCTGAGCCGTCGTCGTCTTGTCGGTGCCGTTCAGCGTGACCGACGGGAAAGTGAGGGCGGCCGGCGGCGAGACAAATCCAAGCGAGCCGGCGGTCAAGGTGGCCGTCGCGGTGGTGGAGGCGCCAGCGGGTGCCGCCACGAGCAGCAGGCTGCTGAGTGCCGCCGCCGCAACGGGCAGCATCGTGCGAAGCTTCATTCGGGTTCTTCCCTTTCGTCCGATTCAGGGTTCCGAACCTGCCGCGACTTCACGTCAGGCTCATCGAGGTCACTCCCTTTGTCGGCACTCTGACCAGTGACTTGAGGGAACCGGTTCCATTCGATTGGAACCGGATGCCGGAGCTATCGATAGCTTTGGATGGGCAATGCGAGGCCGATTCGAACCACCGTTTGGTGGCTTACCGAGCCGTTTGGTGGATCCACTCGCACCCGCCCGGGCGCAATGAACTCGTGCGCGCGATGCTACTCGGTAGTGCGTCCGACTGCGGTCGCCACGAGCGCCGGTCGACAAGTCCGGGACGCTGTGATATCACGCTGATCGCTGCCGAACGGGCATCCGCGCGTATGGCGCTGGTCGTCCGGCGCGCGGCCGGCGCCACTCCCGGGTCCGGGCGCGTTCAGTGCGCAGCCGGCGTGGTGAGGAGGTCGCGCAACTCTTCGAGCTCGGCCCGCAGCGACGCGACCTCGGATTCGAGCACGTCGACGCGTTTGGCCAGCGCGCCGTCGACATCGACCCGCGGTGGCGCGACCGACGCCGGCGCAGGCCCCGGGGCCGGCGGCTGTGCCGGCGCACCCGGCACCGGCGCGGCCGTGGATGCGGCGAGGCCGGACGCGGGCCGGCCATGGATGCGGGCGCGGCCATGGACGCGGGCGCGGCTCCATCTCCCCGGGAGCCGAGCGTGTGCTCGAAGCGGTCCTCCTTCTGCCCCGGCCGGCGCTCGAGCCGGCGCGCGTAGTCGCGCTCGCCGAGCGTCTCGAGCACACGCTCGACGTCGGCGAGCGACTGAAGCGGCGCCATCCGCTCGGCGCGGGCCTTGAGCTCTCCCGGCGTCTGCGGCCCGCGGAGCAGGAGCACCGCCAGCACCCCGAGCTCGTCGCGCCCAAGGCCGAGCGCCTCCTCGGCCAGATGGCGATATTTCACGGAGCGGCTCCCGTGGCCGCTCGCCAGCCGGGCGAGGCCGTACAGGCACAACCGCTGCGCGGCCTCCCTCACGCTCGACTCGTCGTAGGCGGTGACCGGATCGCGGTTCGTCGACTGGTTGCAGGCCAGTCTCAGGCCGTTGAGCGACAGCGGGTACTGGTCCGGCGTGGTCCAGCGCTTCTCGATCAGACACCCCAACACCCGCTGCTCGGCGGGGGTAAGCTCGGCGAGATGCATTGGGTCGAGAATAACGGCCTGATATACGCCTGAGCCGTGCTAACTCGTGACGATGCTCGACGGCTCGCGCTGGCCCTACCCGAGGCCGTCGAGCAGGATCACCACGGCAAGCCCTCGTTCCGCGTCGCCGGCAAGATCTTCGCCACCCTGTGGGACGAGCAGCACATGAACGTGATGCTCGACGAGCCCGGCATCCTCACCGCAGCCGAGGCCAACCCGAGGATCTGCTCCACGGTGATGTGGGGAAAGCGCCTCGCCGCGGTCCGCGTCGACCTCGGCGCCACCGATGAGCCGTTGTTAGCCGATCTGCTCACCGACGCCTGGGAGCGCAAGGCGCCGGCGCGGCTGACCGGCGGGTAGGCGGACCACGCGTACGTGCACAGCACGACAAACCGCGCCGGCAACCCGAGCCCTGCCGTGTCAGGCACGATAGTCGTGCATAGCTCGGCAAGGCCAGCTCGCGCCGCGCGAAATGTCGCGTTGTGCAGGTCGTCGTCCGCGCGCGGAAGGGCGCAGGCAGAGCCGCCGCTTGCTTCACTAACCGTATGACGGTCCCGGACGCGACCGGGCGCATCCGCGTGGTCGTGTTCGACCTCGGCGGGGTGTTCCTGGACTGGAATCCCCGCTACCTCTACCGCAAGCTGTTCGGCGGCGACGAGGCAGCGATGGAGCGATTCCTCGCGGAGGTCTGCACGGTCGAGTGGCACCGCGCCCACGACCTCGGCGTGCCGCCCGAACGCACCTGCGCGACGCTCGCAGACGCCCACCCCGAGCAGGCGGATTTGATCTGGGCCTGGTCCCGGCGCAGCGAGGAGATGATCGCCGGACCGATCGACGGGACCGTCGATCTGCTCGCGGAGCTCAAACGAGCGGGAGTTCCGTGCTACGCGCTGACGAACATGGAGCGGGAGACATACCCGCTCCGGCGCGAGCGGTTCGAGTTCCTCGAATGGTTCGACGGCACGGTCGTCTCCGGCTTCGAGGGTGTGGCCAAGCCGGACCCGGTGATCTTCGAACTGCTGCTCGATCGCTTCGGCCTGACCGCACCGGAGACGTTGTTCGTCGACGATTCCTCTGACAACGTCCGCGCCGCGGAAAGCCTCGGCATGCAGGCGATCGAGTTCGACTCACCCGAGCGACTCCGCGAGCGGCTCGCGAAAGCCGGCCTGCTGAACGGCGTCAGTCCTCCTCGTCCCAGCCCCTAGCGCGCGGGTCCTTCCCGGTCACGAGGTCGACGAACCGCTGCCACCGGCTCGGCTTGATCCCGGGTTCACGCTCGCGCCAAGCCGGAGCGCCACCGCTCGGCGGCTCCAGCGCGGCCGCGGTCGCCACGTCGATCCTGAGATCCGCGCCGCGCTCGTGCAGAGACGCCACCTGGTCGGCCGGAACGAACCGCGGCCCGCGCTCGGTGCTGATCACGAGCCCGTGGAAGATGTCCTCCTCCGGCGCCGCAACTACGTGGTCGACCGTGCCGATGACCTCGCCGCCGGAGGCGTAAACCGGCACCCCTCGCTCGAGCACCTCGTACGCGATCGGCAAACCTTCGTCCACGAACCCTCACACTACCGGCATGACGCACATCGCGGTGATCGGTCACGTCGAATGGGCGGACTTCGTCTCGGTGCCCCGGCTCCCGCTGCGCGGCGAGGTGCTGGGCGCACAGGACGCGTTCGCGCGCGCGGGCGGAGGCGGTGCCGTCGCCGCCACCGTCCTGGCCGAGCTCGGCGCCGACGTCGATTTCTACTGCGCGCTGGGACCGGACACGGAGGGCCACGCCGCGGTGGCCCAGCTCGAGGAACGTGGCGTCCGCGTGCACGTGGCCTGGCGCGATCAGCCGACCCGACGGGCGGTCGTGCTGCTCGAGCCTGGTGGCGAGCGGACGATCATCACGCTCGGGGAGCGGCTCGAGCCCCACGGATCCGACGACCTCGAATGGGATCGGGTCAAACACGCGAGCAGCGTGTACTTCACCGCCGGGGACGCCGGCGCTCTCCGCCATGCGAACGACGCCCCGATCGTCGTCGCCACCCCCCGCGCCAGATCGGTGCTCGACGCCGGCGCCGCAACCATCTACGCGCTCGTGTTCAGCGAAGGCGACGAGGACGAGCGCGCCTGGGCCGACCGGGTCTCCGCGCATGCGCGACTACTGGTGGCCACCGAGGGCGACCGCGGCGGGCGCTGGTGGGGGGAGTCCGAGGGCCGCTGGGCCGCCGCGCCACTCCCCGGCCCAGCCCACGACGCCTACGGATGCGGGGATTCGTTCGCCGCCGCGTTCACACTCGGGCTCGGCCGCGGCGACTCGATCGCCGACGCCGCGAAGCTCGGCGCGGAGGCCGGCGCCCTCGCCCTGACGCGTATCGGCGCGCCGTAAGCGCGCGCCTCACACCCCGATCTCGCGGAAGGTGACGTCCCGATCGGCGGACCCCGAAGGCGATACGGACCAGCGTCCACTCCGCCATGCGATCCGAGTCCCGTCGGCCAGACGCACCGCCGCACGACCCAGCCGCGGGACCCCCCAGAGCGTCGCCACCAGTGGGCGATCGCCCTCGGGGACGTCGCCTAACCCCCGGGCCACATGCGAAGCCGGGTACGTGACGACGATCGAGCCGGCCCGGACCCACACCGGGATCCGTTCTAGAGGCGCGTCTACAACGGTCTCACCGCCCCCGGACACACAACCGCCCGACCAGGTCTCGATCCAGTCTCCCCGCGGCAGCGCGACCTCGCGCTCGCGGGCCTCGTCGTCGAGCACCGGCGCGACCCACAGCGCGGGGCCGTAGCCGTACGCGTCGCTGACCTCCCACCCGCGGGGATCGGCGGGGTCGGTCAGGCACAACGGCCGGATGATCGGCAACCCCGTCCGGGCGGCGGTCGCCGCGGCGGCCCGCACATACGGCACGAGTTGTTCGTGCAGCAGCACGTACTCGCGGTAGAGCTCGAGCACGCGTTCGGAGTAATGCCAGGGCTCCTGCGGCATCCGGCCGTGGGCATGCATCAGCGGGGTGAAGCAGCCGAACTGGACCCAGCGCAGCAGCAACTCGGGCGGGCAGCGCTCGACCAGGCGGTGTCCGAGATACCCGCCGACGTCGTGCGACCAGTTCGAGAAGCCCGAGCACGCCGCCGACAGTGTCGCGACCACGAGCACGCGCAACGACCAGAAGTCAGACGCCTGGTCGCCCGCCCACGTGTGGCCGACCGCGTGCTGACCGGTCCAGCCGCTGCGACCGAACAGCACCCCACGGCCGGGATGGACCTCGTCGAGCGCACGCTGAAGGCACAAGCGATGAAGGCCGCCGAGCGCCCATGCCGCCTCCGCGCCGGTCCGCCCGTCCGCCAGCCGCACCCCATCCGGCAGGTAGTAGCCCTCGCCGTCGTCCGCCTTCACACCCTCGACCCCGAGCGCGAGCAGCCGCTTGGCCTGCTCGCGCCACCACCGCTCGCCGTCGTTGCTCGTGAAGTCGACCGGCGAGCCGGTTCCCATCCACCACTGCGTGACGAACGGCTCCAAGCCGGAATCCGCACGCGACTCCGCAGAACCGACGAACGCCCCCGCGGCGACCCCGGGCGCGTAGTTCGACGCCGGCTCGCGGTGCAGCCGCTCGGACTCGGGCTGGGGCGGGATCTGCCCGTCGCGCGAGTCGGTGTTCACCCACGGGGTCACCCACACCACGGTCCGGACCCCGTCGTCGCGCATCCGCCGGATCAGCCCGGGTGCATCGGGAAACTGAAAACGGTTGAACTCCCAGGTGTTGTATTGAGTAGCCCACGGGGAGTCGAACACGATCGCGTCGACCGGAATGTCGTGCCGGCGCAGGCCCTCGTAGTCGTCGAGCACGTCGTTCTGGTGCTCGTAGACGTCGCGGCTCTTCCAGAACCCGTATCCCCACTCGGGGAGCAGTGCCGGGAAGCCGGTCAGGCGGCAGAACGCCCGCAGTCGCGCCGCCGGCGTCGGATCGCACAGGAGATCGACGCGCAACGGGCCCGCGCTGGAGCGAACCGACGCCGACACCCGGTCGCCGGCGAAATCGAACTTGATCCCGTTCGCTTCCGAGCGCACCCAGACCGCGTATCCGCGGCTCGAGACGAACCACGGCACCGGCGCGCAGTCGCCCTGAGGGATGCCCCCGCCGGCGAGCAGCTCGGCCGGACAGTCAGGCCCGGTGTAGCGGCGGTCGGCGCCGAGCTGGACGACGCGGCCGGCCTGATCGAACTGCGTGCCGTGCCGGGCGCCGAGGCCGACGTACCTCTCGTCGGCGCGCCGGCGCCAATCGAGCGCGACTCGCAGCGGGTCGCCATCAGGCACAACCTCGAGGCAGACCCGGTCGTCCTCGAGCACGGACACCGAAAGCGAGGCCGTTCTACCCCCGCTCAGCGAAAGCGCCAGCGTCGCCCGGTCGGCCGAGCATCGTCTGACCACGGCAGCCCGCGCGCGCTCGACCGGCGCGAGGTCCTCGTGCGCCACCACGCCTTCGGTCAAGGGAATGAAGTGGTCGTGGACGGTGCCGTCCGCCACCCATGCCCCCAGCGACCGAACGAGTCGCCGGTCGCCGCGATGGACGGTCAGCTCGAACGGTCGCAGCGCGATTTCGACGCGCAACCGGCCGCGCTGAAGCACCACCGCGTCCGCACCGGCCGCGGCCTTCACACCAGAGATCGTCATCCCTCGGAAGGTTCTCCCACGATGACCCGATCCCATGCCGGCGGTAACCAAAACGTCACAGGACGGGACCTCGTTCTTCACGAGCCACCCGACCAGCAGGGTGATCCTGACCTACATGAACGAAACCAGTCGCGCCGACCTGCACGTCCACTCCTCGGCCTCGCAGATCTCGAAGCTCGGCGTCCAGCGGTCGCTACAGATCCCCGAGTGCGCCACCGAGCCGCTCGAGGTCTACGAGCTCGCGAAGCGTCGCGGGATGGATTTCGTGACGATCACCGATCACGACACGATCGATGGAGCGCTGTCGCTCGCCCACCTGCCCGACCTGTTCATCTCCGAGGAGCTGACCGCCTCGTTCAAGGGGGAGCCCCAGGCCGTGCACGTGCTCTGCTACGGCATCTCCCCCGACGACCACGAGTGGCTCCAGGCCAATCGGGGCGACGTCGAAGCGTGCGCGGCGTACCTGCACGACCGCGACATCACGGCCGCCCTCGCCCACCCCTTCTACGCGGTCGCCGCGCCGCTCACCGCGCGCCACCGGCGGCGCCTGGCCGAGCTGTTCCCGATCTGGGAGACGCGCAACGGCTCGCGGGCCAAGGAACTGAATCTTCCGGCGTTCGTGTACATCGAGACCCATGGGGGAACCGCCATCGGTGGGTCCGATGACCACGCCGGAATCGATATCGGCCGGACGTTCACCGAGACCCCGCGAGCCACCACGCCGCGGGAGTTCCTGGCGAACGTCCGCGCCGGACGGGCGTCCGCGCACGGCCAGCAGGGCAGCGCCGCGAAGTGGGCGCACGCGGCGATGGCGCTGGCGATCCGCTCGCTTCCGAACACGCACCACACCGCGCCCGCCCGGCCGGACCCCGCGAGCGTCCTGAAGATTGTCGAGCGGGTGATGCGCGAGGGCGACGCCCGCCATGGGAACGGCGGAGCCGACCTCGACGCCAAGGACGCGCTGGCGCTGCTGCGCGCGTGGCTGCTCGCGATGGACCTCGACGTCGACGAGCACAAGCTGCTGACCCAGCTGCAAGAGGGAGAGCTGGGCCATGCCGACCTCGACCGGCGCGCTCGGCGCGTGCACGAGCGAAAGCTCGCCGGCGTCATCCACGACGCCGTCGCGAGCCTCGAGCAAGGCCGGCCGGACGGCGCGCGCAGCGCGCTGGCGCTGTTCGATGCATGCATGCCGGCGATTCCGTACGCGGCGGCGACCGCATTCCTCGGACGCGAGAAGGCCAAGCTCGCGCGGAGCGAGGGAGATCGACCCCGGGTCGCGCTGGTGGCCGACGGAATCGGCTCGATGCACGGCGTCACGCACACGATCCAGCAGATCCGGACCCACGGCGTCCGCGGGTTCGACGTCGAGGTGATCGGCACCGACGCGGACGTCGACCGCCGGCTCGCGGCCGTCGCCGAGATCGACGTCCCCTTCTATCCCGGGCTTGAGATCGGCGTCCCGACGGTCCCCGCGATCGTCGACGCGCTCGCCGAGGGCCGCTATGACATCGTCCACGTCTGCTCGCCGGGTCCAGCCGGAATCGGCGCCTGGCTGCTCGGACGGGTGCTCGAACTGCCGCGGGTCGGCAGCTACCACACCGAGCTCGGCGCGTATGCCGCGCTCCGCACCGGCCAGCCGCAGCTCGAGGCGCTCGCCAACTGGGGCCTCGGCATGTTCTACGGCGCCTGCGACGTCGTCCTCTCGCCGAGCCGCGCGAGCGACGAACGGCTCGATCAGCTCGGGATCGACAACGCGCGGATCCAGCGCTGGGATCGGGGCGTTGACCTGAACCGTTTCGACCCGGCCCATCGCAACGTGCTCCTGCTCCCGGGTGAGGTCAACGTGCTCTACGCGGGACGCCTCAGCAAGGAGAAAGGGGTCGACCTGCTCGCCGACGCGTTCCTCGAGGCCCACCGCCGCGACCCGCGCCTGCATCTGTCGCTAGCGGGCGGCGGGCCCGAGGAGGAGCTGCTCCGCGCCCGCCTCGGCGAGCACGCGACGTTCCTCGGATGGCTGTCAGGCGAGGACCTCGCTCGCGCCTACGCGAGCGCCGACGTGTTCCTGTTCGCGAGCTCGACCGAGACGTTCGGTCAGGTGATACTCGAGGCGCAGGCAAGCGGGCTGCCGGTGGTCGCGGTCGACCGCGGCGGGCCCGCCTGCCTAATCGAGCATGCCGAGAACGGGCTGCTCGCGCCTCCTGAGGTCAGTGCCCTCGCAGACGCCGTCGTGTCACTGACCAGTACTCCGCTTCTAGGCGAGCGCATAAGTCGCGGCGCGCTGGCGGCGGTGCGGGGGCGCAGCTGGGAGGCTGCACTTGACCGGCTCGCCGCCGCCTATCGCATCGCGCTCGCCACTCGCGCGGATCAACGGCGCGCGCGCGGCGTCGCATAGCCGTCGCCGAACGGATCAGAAGGAGCCGTAGCCATATCCGGATCCGTCGCCATAGCCGCTATAGCCGTAGCCGCCGCCATAGCCGTAGCCGCCGTAACCGCCGTAGCCACCGGAGCCGTCGCCATAGCCGCCGTAGCCGCCGTAGCCGCCCGGATCGCCGCCGTAGCCGTAACCGCTACCGCCGTCGCCGCCGTCGCCATAGCCGCCGGACGATCCACTCGTCTGTGAGGACGAGGAACCAGCCCCGCTGGCCTGCCAGGCCACCGAGAACGACGACCCATCGGAGGACAGCGTCGACGGCGTCGCCCCTGCGGTGTTGCCGCCGGAGCCGTAGCTGACGTCATAGGAGCCGTCTGCGCCGAGCGCCACCGGCTGCGCGGACCAGTTGGGGTCCGAGATCGTGCCGGTGTGACCGCCCGCTGTCGCGGACGCGCTGGTGAAGTCGACCGTGCCGAAGTCAGACAGCGGCAGCGGCGTGCAGTCGCCGGACCCGTCGCACTGCGACGGCGCCTCGGCGATCCACTCGGCACTCGACGTGTCCGGGTTGGGCGACTGGACCGTCTTGCTGAACGACTGTCCGGTCGTCTTGTCGGTCAGTGAGAACGACGTGTTCGAGCCGTTCACGCTGACGCTGGCCGTGATGTGGTCGCCCGGATGGATGGCGAGGTTCAGCTGGACCGGCGCCGCGGGCACAAGCTCGTACCACGCGTAGTACTGGGTTCCGTTGCCGGTGCAGTTGCCCTCCGTCCCCATCTGCTCGAGCGATGTCGACGACCCGTCGCCAAGAGACGACCCGTACGACGACGACGTCGACCCGGAGCCGCCGATGCCGACCCAGAAGGCCGCGTCGTCCTGTCCCGTACCGCATTTCGACGTAGGCTGGACCCAGCTTCCGGAGACGTTCGAGAACTGTGTGCTCCCGTCCGAGCTTCCGGCCACGTATCCAGCCCAGTTCTGGCTCACCTGAGCATCCGCGGCGCTCGTCGCTGCACCCGCGGAGCCGGCGGACACGCCAAAGAGTGCGGCGCCCGCCGTGAGCGTTGTCAAAGCCATACGTAATTTCATGCGCTCCACTGTCGGCAGTGGACCTAAGAACGGCTGAGGAGCTCACGAAGAGGCCCTTATGGACTTGAGAAGAGGCCGATATGAGGCGGGTTACGGCCGCGACCGCGCAACGGCGCGGCGCGGCGCGCAGCGCGCGGATCGCGTCAACTCAACCGGCTCGGACGCGCTCCCGGAATGCTTCGTCGTCGTCGTCGCCCTCGTCGAGCGCCGGCAGCGACTCGAGCTGGGGCGGCGCCACCGAGGTGCAGCCGCCACCGCTGCCCTTGGCCGCATACAGGGCGAGGTCGGAGCGGCGGAGCAGCTCCGGCAGCTCCTCCCGGCGGTCCCATACCGCGATTCCGGCCGAGAAGCCCTCGCTCGGAGGCGTCGACTCGCGCAACCGGTCGATCGCGGTCAGCGATCCGGTCAGGGTCGAGTTCGTCAGCAGCGCGATGAACTCGTCGCCGCCGAGCCGCGCGACCACGTCGCCGGCGCGCAGCGTCGCGCGAATCCGCTCGGCGGTGTCGCGCAGAGCGTGGTCCCCCTGCTCGTGGCCGAGTTCGTCGTTGAGCTCCTTGAAGTTGTCGAGGTCGAGCGTCACCAGCGTTATCGGGTTGCCGCTGCGCGCCGCGCGAGCGAGCTCGCGGGGCGCGGTGTATCGCCACCCGCGCCGGTTGAGAAGACCGGTGAGATCGTCGACGACGGCCTCGTGCGCGAAGCGCTGGGCGAGCGTGCCGAGCTCGCGGGTGACCGCTCGCAGCGATCCCGCCACCGCGACCCCGACCAGCGTCAGCAGCGTGGCGTGACCCCAGCTGCGCGGATACGCCGGCGCGCCGATCAGGACCATCGGCAGCGCGCAGCACGCCGCGAGCACGATCATGCCGAGCCCCAGCTCGATGTCGGTCGCCTCGAGCCCGAACCACACCATCGCCATGATCACCAGCACCGAGTAGCCGGACGCCGCGCCGCCGGTGTAGGCCTGCATCAGCGTCAGCGCCGGGATCGCCCCGAACGCGCCGGCCCAGAACGCCAGCCGGCGCCGGCGCGGCACGATCGCGACGACCAGGGCGGCGACGCAAGCGGCGATCGCGCCCGCAAAGAACGCGGTGCGATGCATGGACCGGTCCGTGGCAACGGCGATCGTGATCGGCAAAACGTTGCCGACCAGAGCGAACACGATCAGGCGGAGCCTGCCGTGGGGGCGCAATGACCTGGATCCCATGCACTCTCGGCATCGGCGTTCTGGGAAGAAACTTGAGCAGTAAAGAGTAGGTTTGCCCCGCTTATTGCGCTTTTCTTCGTGCGTCGGGCGCGGTACAGGAGCCGCTCGGTTAGCGGCGAACCCTGTCGGCGTGACCACGGGCCGGCTCGAGGCGTTCTCGGACGGGGTGATCGCGGTGGCGATCACCCTGCTCGTGCTGAACATCCAGGTGCCGGCGCCACCGCTCCCGGCCGGGACCACGCTCGCCCACGAGCTAGGCGCCAATTGGCCCGTCTACGCCGCCTACATCACCTCGTTCCTGACGATCGGGATCATCTGGATCAACCACCACGTGATGATCCGGCGACTGCGGGAGCCCGACCACATGATCCTGTTCCTGAACCTGCTGCTGCTGATGAGCATCGCGATCCTGCCGTTCGCGACCAGCCTGATGGCCACCTACCTGCGCGAGAGCAGCGGCCAGCACCTCGCGGCCGCGATCTACAGCGGATCGCTCCTGTTGATGGGGGTGTGCTTCGCCACCCTCAACCGGCACATCTTGCTCGTCAAGCCGCACCGGCTCCGCGAGCCGCTCTCGGTCGCGCGACGGCGACAGATCCTCGTTCGCAGCGTCAGCGGTGTGATCCCGTACGCGATCGCCACAGCTCTGGCCGCCGTGTCGTCGTATTTGACGCTCGCGATCTGCGCCGGTTTGGGGGTCTTCTACGCCTTCCCGATCAGCAGCGGCGGCTCAGAAGCGGCCGAATGAGGACGCTCAATCCCGCCACCACGCCCCGAGCACCCGGCGCCAGTTGTCCCACGCGACCGCCGCCACCTCGGCCTCGCTGAACCCAGCCGAGGCAAGCGCGTCGAGCAGCTTCGGCGTGCCCGTCACGTCGCCGAGCGGCGCCGGGATCGTGGCGCCGTCGTAGTCCGAGCCGAGCGCGACGTGCTCGGCGCCGATCCGGTCGGCGACGTAGCGCGCGTGCGTCGCGATCAGCTCGAGCGGCGTGTCGGCGTCGTCGGCGAAATCCGGCCTCAAGAACGGGACCGCGAACACGATCCCGACGAGTCCGCCGGACTTCCCGATCGCGTCGAGCTGAGCGTCGGTGAGGTTCCGCGAGGTCGGGCACAGCGCGTGCACGCCCGAGTGGGTGGCCACGATCGGCCCCACGTCGAGGCGCGCCAGGTCCCAGAAGCCGGCCTCGTTCAGATGGCTGACGTCGATCAGGATTCCGAGCTCGGCGCACCGGCGCGCGAGCGCGCACTCCGGCGTCCGTGAGCCCGGGTCCGGTATCCGGCGTCGAAGGCGAGATGAACGGCACGCCGTGGGCGAACGCGTTCGACCGGCTCCACACGGGCCCGACCGAGCGCAGCCCGGCCTCGTACCAGAGCTCGAGCGCCTCGAGCCCGGGGTCGATCGCCTCGGCGCCTTCGATGTGCAGGACCGCAACCGGCGGCCCGTCCCCGTCGTCCCGCGCGCGATCGAGATCGGCAGCCGTCCGAGCTACATGCACGTGCCCGGCGCGCTCGAGCGCGAGCAGCCGCCCCGCGACCGCGCTCGCGTCAGCGGCCGCCACCGCGTGGTCGACCGGCGGCGCCGGCTCGAACTCGATCACACCGTCGTCCCGCGGTACCTGATGCTCCCTACTGCCGCCGGCCGAGCGGGTGAACACCGAGAAGATCCCCCCGCGCACGCCACCGGCGCGCATCCGCGGAAGGTCGAGATGACCGTCCGGCCGGCCGTCGACGATGAGCCCATGGTCGTCGGTCGTGAGGACGTCGTTGTGCCCGTCGAACACGGGCGGCACGGCTGTCACTCGGGCACCGTCAGCGGCAGGTCGACCGCTGGCAGACCGTCGATGCTGGTGGAGTTCTTCTCGCGCTGGTAGTCGAGCAGCGCCTGCACCCCGCCGACGCGGACCTTCTTCGCCGCCCACGCCTCCGCGTGCGGGCGGCGCCCCTCGTGCTTCATCAGCGGCACTCCATAGCCGCACGAGTCGGCGACCCGCTCGACCTCGACGAGGACGATCGCCCGCCGCGACTCGGGCGTCGGCGGCACGGCAAACCCGCACAGTTCCGTCAGCTTCTCGAACCGCTCGTCGGCGACGACCACAACCTCACCCCGGCCGTGCAGCCGCAGGATTCGTGGCGGGCCCTCGAACGCGCACAGCATGATCACGATGCGGCTGTTCTCGCGGATGTGGGCGATCGTCTCGGCGCCGCTGCCAATGAGGTCGAGATAGGCCACGGTCGTCGGACCGAGCACGCGCAGGGTGTCGATCGGACCCTTCGGCGAGACGTTCACGTGCCCGTCGGCGTCGAGCGGAGCGCTGCCCACGAAGAACATCGGCTGCGCGGCGATCCACTTCTCGAGGCGCTCGTCGATGGCGTCGTAGACCTTTCCCACGCCACACAGATTACGGGGACGATAGATTCGGGTCGTCGTGAGCACGATCGCTTCCACATCCCTCGAGCGCGATCTGACCGCGCTGCTCGGAGCCGAATCGGTCCGGCCCGGCAACACGCGCGTCTACCTGAGCGACGCCACCGAGAGCCGCAATCTCCGCGGCCGGGCGGACGCGATCGCGCTGCCCGCCGACGCGGACGCGGTGGCGCGGACCGTGCGCTGGTGCTACGAGCACGACGTCGCGATCGTCCCTCGCGGTGGCGGCACCGGGTTCACCGGCGGAGCCGTCCCGCTCGACGGCGGGGTCGTGCTCAGCCTCGAAAGACTCCGCAAGACCAGGCACCTCGACCCCGAGTTTTGGCGCGCTGCGGTCGAGGCCGGTGTGGTGACCGCCGACCTCCGCCGCCGCGCGCGGGAGAACGGGCTGTTCTTCCCGCCCGATCCCGGCTCGGCCGAGCAATCCCAGCTGGGCGGCAATATCGCCACCAACGCCGGCGGCCCTCATGCGTTCAAGTACGGCGTCACCGGAGCCTGGATCACCGGGCTCGAAGTGGTGCTGGCGCCGGGCGAGCTCGTCAGGATCGGCGGGGCGCTGCGCAAGGACGTCGCCGGCTACGACCTCAAGTCGCTGATGATCGGCTCCGAGGGCACGCTCGGAGTGGTCACCGCGGCGTGGGTCAAGCTGATCCCCGCGCCCGAGGCGGCGCTGCCGCTGGCCGCGCTGTACCCGGACTCCGAGACCGGGTGCGCCGCGATCGAGGCGATCCTGGCCAGCGGCATCGTCGCGGCCGCGATCGAGTACCTCGATGCGGGAGCGGTGGAGGCGACGCGCGGCGCGTTCCCGGTTGAGCTCCCCGCGGACGCCAGGTTCATGGTGATCGCGGATGCCGACGGGACGGCCGAAGAGGCGGCCCGCGTTCACGAGGAGCTGACCGAGGTGCTGAGCGACGGGGCGCTCCTCGTCCACGCCCCCACCGACCCGAAGGAGATCAACGCCTTGTGGCGGTGGCGCGACGGTGCCTCGCTCGCGGTCACCGCGCAGCGAGGCGGGAAGGTCTCGGAGGACATCGTGGTTCCGATCGACCACCTCCAGGAGGCGATCGACGCGACCGTCGAGATCGGGCGCCGGCACGACCTCGAGGCCTGCAGCTGGGGCCACGCGGGCGACGGCAACCTCCATTCGACGTTCATGATCGACCTCGAGGACCCGGCCGAGCTCGAGCGGGCCGAGCATGCGGCCGAGGACCTGTTCGCGCTCGCGGTGGCGCTCGGCGGCTCGGTCTCGGGCGAGCACGGGATCGGGCTGGTCAAGAACGGCCAGATCGCGAGGCAGTGGCAGCCGGCGGCGGTCGAGATGCACGAGGCGATCAAGCGCGCGTTCGATCCCAAGGGCCTCCTGAACCCCGGCAAGAAGCTCGCCCGGGCCTGAATTCAATCCAGGTGGTGGCGGTGGGCGACCGCGGCCGCCTGCGTCCGGCTCCGGACGCCGAGCTTCGACAGGATCCGCGAGACGTGCACGCTGGCGGTCTTCTCGGCCATGAACAGCGCGGCTCCGATCTGCCGGTTGGTCGCGCCCTCGGCGACCAGCGCCAGCACCTGCCGCTCGCGCGCGGTCAGGCCGAACGGGTCCTCGCCGCCTCCGTTTGACCCGGCGCCCGCCGCCCCGGTGACCGCCGCGCCGTCGCCGTCTCCGGGCCCGGACCCGAGCTCGAGGCGCGCGCGCTGTGCCAGCGCGACCAGCTCCTCCTCCAGCCAGACCGCCCCGAGGTCGCGGGTGATCTGGAGCGCGTCTTCGACCGCCTGACAACCGGCCGGACGGTCCCCGGCCTCGACGTAGGCCTCGGTCGCTCGCCACAGTGCGATCGCTCGCTGGAAAGGCCTGGTAATCGCGTCCCACTCGCGGGCCGCCTTCATCCAAAGCTTGGGGTCGCTCCGCGCGCGGGCCCGCGTGAGGTCCGCCGCGCCCATCGCGCACCACGCACTCTCGACCGGTCCGCCCTCTTGCGCGGCCGCGCGCAGTCGCTGCATGTGAATCCGGGCCCGTGCGATCGCGTCGCGCTCCTCGCCGCGCTCGCGTAGATCGCGGGCGCGCTGCGCGATGTCGGCCTCGACCCTCATTCCCGCCGCGGTCACACGGGCGATCCGCATCACGTCATCTGTGCAGAGCTCCATCCGGTCGAGCGCATTCGCCACCGCGGCGCGGGCGCCCGCGAGGTCGTACCGGCGCCGGAGCAGCTCGGCCTGCAGGGTCCCGAACGCTCCGATCCACTGCGGCTCCGAGGACTGCGCGACCAGCGGCTCGGCCGCCTCCAGGCATCGCGCCGCCGTCTCGAGGTCTCCGACCCCCAGGGCGAACTCGGCTTCGCGGATGTGGCGGAAGATCAGGTGCCGGCCGGCGAGCTGGGTCCGGTCGGGCGTCAGGTATTCGCGCGCGGCCTTCCAGTCCCCGGCCTCGAACGACAGGTCCGACACCGTCAGCGACATCCAGTCGTGAGGCCTCGGCACCCGGCCTGACACCGCAGCGAGTCCCTCCTTGGCCGTCTCGAGCGCCTCGTTCGTGCGCCCGGCAAGGCTCAGCGTGTCGGCCAGGTTCGCGTACGCCGTGCCCGTGCCGTCGATGTCGTCGTCCTCGCGGGCGATCTCGATCGCCCGCCGCAGGGACGCGATCCCCTCGTCGATGTACCCGGTGACGATCCCGGCCATTCCGAGCGTGTTGAGGACCTCGCTCTCCGAGCGCCGATCCCCGGCGGCGACGGCGGTGGTGAGCGCCTCGCGGCCCTCTCTCAAAGCCTCGCGGTATCGGCCGCGCAGGTAACGCACCCGCGCGGCCCAGGCGACGATCGACGCGCGCTCGCGGCTGATCTCATCCGGGGGGAGCATCGACAGCGCCCGCTCGGCGGTCTCGACCGCCTCCCCGCCCCGATTGAGCGACCACTGAGCCTGGGACATGCGCGCGAGCAGCTCGGCGTAGCGCCGGGGATCGTTGTCCGGATCGAGCTCCTTCAGCGCGTGGCTGAGCAGCACCTCGGCGCGGGAGCGGTCGCCGGCGACGCTGTGCGCGGCCGCGGCGATGCTCATCAGCTCGACGTGGTCGAGCGGGATCATCTGGTCGGCGTCGGGGACACGCGGCCACAGCTCGAGCGCACGCTCGGCGAGGTCGGCGGCGTCGCCGTAGGCGTGGACCTCGCGGGCGGCCAGTGCCGCCTGCACGGTGGCTCGCAGCGCGGCCGGCTGGTCGCCGGCGGTGGCGTAATGACGGGCGATCGCCGACGCCAGCTCAACGCCTCTGTCGTTTTCGTAGTCCGACCGATCCTCGAACGCTCGCGCCAGCGCCATATGGAGCTCGCTTCGTTCCCCCGGGAGCAGATCGTCGTACATCGCCTCGCGTAGCAGCGCGTGACGGAAGCTCAGGCGACTCGGCTCGCAGGCCACGAGCACTTGCTCGTCGACGGCCTCGCGCAGGGCGAGGTGGAGCGCATCGGGCTCGATCCCGCTCACCTCGGCGATCATCGGCTCGTCGAGCGATCGGCCGGCCGCGATCACGCGGGCCGCCGATTGGGCATCGGCGGACAGCCGCTCGATCCGCAGCATGAACGCGTCACGTAGGCTCTGGGGAGGCGCGCCACGGCCGTCGAGGCCGGCGGCCAGGAGCTCCTCGGTGTACAGCGGGTTCCCCTCGCTGCGCTCGTACAGACGCTCGACGAGCCGGTCGCTCGGCGGCTCACCGAGGATGTCGGTCAGCGCCTCGACGAGCTCGGCGCGGTCGAACGGGTCGAGGTCGATCCGACGCGCCCGTTCGATGCGGTCGAGCTCCGACAGCAGCGTCCGCAGCGGATGGCGGCGATGGAGCTCGTCGGTCCGGTAGCTGAGGAGCAACATCACGCGCTCCTGGCGCAGACTCCGCGCGAGGAAGTCGACGAACGTCCGCGTCGAGCGATCGGCCCAGTGCAGATCCTCGAGGACCAGCACCACCGGGTTGTCCTCGCTGAGCACGTCGAGCAGCTCGAGCAGCCCTTCGAACAGACGGACCTGCCCGGACGGGTCGTTGACGTCAGATGCCACCACGTCCTCGTCGAACCCCGGCAGCAGCGCCGCCAGCTGGGCCCGGCTGCCGCGGCCGAGCGCGTCGAGCGCCGGATGGCGGGCGCGAACCAGTGGCCGCAGCGCGCCGATCAACGGCGCGTAGGGAAGCTCACCGTCGGCCTCCTCGACGGCTTCGCCGCGGAGCACGAGCGCCTCATCCTCGGTGCCGCGGCGCTCGAACTCCCTGACCAGCCGGGTCTTGCCGACGCCCGACTCGCCGCCGAGCAAGACCACGACCGGGCACTGCCCGGCCGCCTCACGCAGCGCGAGTTCCAGCTCCGCGAGTTCCCCGATGCGACCGATGAATCGACTTGAGGTGACCCTCGTGCGCATGTGGGAAGTATCGCGAGAAGCCGCGACGCCGTGCTCGGCCGGTCTCACGCTGGTACTCGGCGGCCTGGGCCTGCTCGCGGGCGGCGCGCTGGAAGTCCTCGATGTGCTGGCTTGCGACGGCTTGGGAGATGGTGGGATGCATTCTGCGTTCCTCTCGGCTCTGGAATCCACTGGAATCAGAATGAGCTAAGAGCCCGCAGGCAACATCGGGCGAATGCAGCCGATCTGTACGCGCGACCCCTTACTTGGCGCGCAGGACCCCTTACTGGAACTGACCTCGCCCTGGACCCGTCCGCCTGCCCCAGCCCATGTGCGGAATGTGGCCGTCATCCGTGGCCGCCGCCGGACCGATGCGCGCTCCGGGCACGAACGCCTGATGGCTGATGACCCCGAGCTCGACCAGCCGATCCCTAAGTGGCTGGTTCTCGGCGCGCGGGTCGCCGTCCGCGGTGATCACGAGCAGGTGCTCGGCGCGAGCCCGCGCGAGGTAGTCGAGCTCCCGGCGCTCATCGCCGGCGAACGCTGCCCGGTCGGGTCTCGCGTACCAGAGCTCGGCATGGTCGTGGACACCAAGAAGCGCGCGCGCCAGCGGATATTGCCCGGGGTCGTAGAGCACGAATACAGCCGGGTCGCCGGGGAAGCGAACGCGCCGGGCCTGCAATGCGGCCGCCATCTCACGCGCCGGACGCGACCCCCGTCTTCGCGGAGGCTCCAGCGCCACCACGCGGGGAATCGCCAGCAGGTCCTGCGCGTGGGCGGCGAGCTCGTAGTCCTCGAGCCGGCGGGGGAGCAGGAGAACTGCGAGCGGCTCGGTCGTCTCGGTCACGGCCGCGCTACTCGGGAGGGTCCATACCCGGCGCATCCGGCACGGCCGCAGGCCGGTCACCGTTGGAGCTCGGCAGATCCGGCCCGGCGCTCAGGGGACTCATGTCCGAGCGCGTCGCGGCGGCGATCTCGGCGGCGGTGACCTCCTGCGGATGGTGGCAGGCCGCGATATGGCCGCCGGCGTACTCGCTGAGCGGTGGTTCAACGGTGCGGCAGATCTCGGTCGCGTGTGGGCACCGCGGGTGGAACCGGCAGCCTTGGGGCGGCGCGATCGCACTCGGCGGCTCACCCTCGAGCGGAGCGCGCGCGCGCCGGCGATTGAGCTCCGGATCGGGGATCGGGATCGCACTGAGCAGCGCCTGCGAGTACGGATGGATCGGCTTTACGTACAGTTCCTCGGCCGGCGCCACCTCCATGATCTTGCCCAGGTACATGACTGCGATCGAGTCCGATATGTGGCGCACGACGCTCAGGTCGTGGGCGACGAACAGGTAGGTCAGCCCGAGGTCGTCCTGGAGGTCGTCGAGCAGGTTGACGATCTGGGCCTGGATCGATACGTCGAGCGCCGAGACCGGCTCGTCGAGCACGATCATGCGCGGCTCGAGCGCGAGCGCCCGGGCGATGCCGATGCGCTGACGCTGGCCACCGGAGAACTCGTGCGGGAAGCGGTTGATGTGCTCGGGGGACAGCCCGACGCGCGAGAGCAACTCGCGCACGCGGCCCGGGATCTTGTCCTTGGACGTCCCGTGCAGGGCGAGCGGCGTGCCGATGATCTGACCGACCCGCTTGCGGGGATTCAGCGATGCGTACGGATCCTGGAACACGATCTGCATCTCCCCCCGTAGGGGGCGCAGGTCGCGTGTGCTGGCGTGAGTGATGTCCCGCCCCTCGAACTTGATCGAGCCGTCGGTGGGGTCGAGCAACCGCACCAGACAGCGCCCGAGCGTCGTCTTGCCGCACCCGGACTCGCCGACTAAACCGAGCGTCTTCCCCGTCTTCAGCCGGAACGTGACGTCGTCGACGGCGTGCACGCGCGCAACCTCGTGGCGGAACACCACGCCTGTCCGGACCGGGAAGTACAGCTTCAGGTGATCGACGGTGAGGAGCGTTCCGTTCGATTGCCGGTCGTCGCTCATGCCGGTGCCTCCTCGGGCTGCGGCAGGCCGATCTGGCCGTCCGCGACCTCGCGGAGACGACGCTTGTCGTCGACCGAGAGCCAACAGCGATCGAGGTGCCCCGGTACGTCGGGCAGATGCCCCTCTAGCGGTGGCACGTCCGTGCAGCGACCGAACTCGTGCGGGCAGCGGGGCCGGAAGTGACAGCCCTTTGGCGGGTCGAGCAGCGACGGCGGCATACCGGGGATCGACGGCAGGCGCCGCGGGCGCTCACGATCCAGGCGGGTGATCGACCCGAGCAGTCCCCACGTGTAGGGATGCTGGGGGTCGTAGAAGATCTCGTCGACCGTTCCCTGCTCGACGATCCGCCCGGCATACATGACGACGATCCGGTCGGCGACGTCGGCGACCACCCCGAGGTCGTGGGTCACGATGATCACCGCGGTGTCGGTGGCGTCGCGCAGCGCCTTGATCCGCTCGAGGATCTGCGCCTGGATCGTCACGTCCAGGGCGGTCGTGGGCTCGTCGGCGATCAGGATGCTGGGATCGCACGACAGCGCCATCGCGATCATCACGCGCTGGCGCATCCCGCCCGAGAGCTCGTGCGGGTAGGAGTCGACTCGCTCCCGCGCCCGCGGGATCCCGACCTCGTCGAGCAGCTTGATTGTCCGGTCTCGCGCCTCGGCCTTCGAGATCTTCTCGTGCGCGCGGATCTGCTCGATGATCTGGTCGCCGATCTTGTAGACGGGATCGAGCGAGGTCATCGGATCCTGGAAGATCATCGCGATCTCGGCACCGCGCACCTGCCGCAGCTCCTCCTCGCTCGCAGTCAGCAGATCGGTGCTGCCGAACACCGCGGAACCGTCGAACCGAGCGTTGACGCCGCGCGTGAGGCCCATCAGCGTCATCACCGTCACGGACTTGCCCGAGCCCGACTCGCCGACGATCGCGAGGATCTCCCTCGGCGCGAGCGTGTACGAGACCCCGTCGACGGCACGGACGGTGCCGTCCTCGGTCGCGAACGACACGGCCAGGTCCTTGACCGACAGCAGCGGTCTCGTGCTGCTCACGACAGCCGGATCCTCGGGTCGAGCCAGGCGTACGCGATGTCGACGATCGTGTTGAACAGCACGACAAAGAACGCGATGAAGATCGTCAGCGCCAGCACCGGCGGCACGTCGAGCGACCCGATCGAGTTGGCCGCGTACTGGCCGACGCCGCCGAGGTTGAACACCGACTCGGTGACGATCGCGCCGCCGCCGATGATCGCCCCGAAGTCGAGGCCCCACAACGAGATCACCGGGATCAGCGAGTTCCGGAGCACGTGCCTGATCAGCACCCGGCGCTGCCCGAGGCCCTTCGCGCGCGCGGTGCGCACGAAGTCCTCGTTGATCGTGTCGAGGATGCTCGAGCGCACCAGGCGCGAGTAGACGCCGATGAACAAGATCGACAGCGCGAACCAAGGCAGGATCAGGTGCCAGGCCCACTGGATCGGGTCGGAGGTGAGCTTCGTGTAGCCGCCGTTGGGGAATATCCCGGCCTTGAACCCTAAGTAGTAGCTCAGCAGCGCGCCGACCCAGAACACCGGCATCGAGATCCCGACCAGCGCGAGGATCGTCAGGAAGCGGTCGGAGATCTTGCCCGCCCGGAGCGCCGAGTACATGCCGAGGCAGATCGCGAAGAACATCCAGATCAGCGCGGCGCCGATCGCCAGCGAGAACGTCGGCCAGATGTCGTGCCGGATCTCGTTGTCGACGTTTGTCTGGGTGGTGTAGGAGATCAGGGTCCCGTTGAAGATCCTGTCCATCGTCCGCACGTACTGGACGTAGACCGGCTTGTCGAACCCCCATTGACGGCGGATCGCAGCGACCGTGGCCGGGGTCGCGCTGTGGCCGGCCAGGCGCAGCGCGGGATCGCCGTTCGGGATCACGTTGAAGATCGCGAACGTGATCACCGAGATCGCGAACAGCACCGCGAACATCCCGATCAGGCGTCTGATGATGAACCGGACCATCAGCAGCCCCTAGGCGTTGTCCCCGATCCGGACCTTCGCACGCGGGTCGAGCGCGTCGCGCACGCCCTCGCCGAAGATGTTCAGCGCGAGCACCGTCAGCACGAGCATGACGCCGGGCACGATCGTCAGGTGCGGCGCCGTGGTGATCCGGTCGATGCCCTCGGCGATCATCTCGCCCCAAGACGGAGTCGGCGCCTGCACGCCGGCGCCCAGGAACGACAGGTAGGCCTCGAGCAGGATCGCGTTCGCGATCGCCAGCGGGAAGAACACCACGATCGTCGAGGCGAGATTCGGCAGGATCTCGGTGAACATGATCCGGAACGACCCCATTCCCTGAGCGCGCGCCGCCTCGATGAACTCCTTCTCGCGCAGCGACAGGACCTGCCCGCGGAGCGGGCGCGCCATGTACACGACGTACACGAACCCGATGATCAGGATCGGGATCGCGAGGGACCCGCTCTGGATCTTGATCGGTCCGAGCGCCAGGCCGCCGATCGACAGCGCGGTACCGAGGGCGACGCCGAGGATCACCACCGGGAACGCCCAGATGACGTCCATGATCCGCGACAGCACGGTGTCTGTCACTCCGCGCAGGTAGCCGGCGAACAGCGCCACGATCACCGCCAGAACCGTGGTGATGATCGATGCGGCTATCCCGATCTCGAGCGAAGTCCGTGCGCCGTAGAGGAGCCGCACCATCACGTCGCGTCCGTTGTCGTCGGCGCCGAGGAAGAACTTGCCGCCCGCGGCGAACCACTGCGGGCCGACCGGGATGCCGCTGTATGAGACGACGAGGACCTGCTTCTTGCCCTCCTGGAGCGTCTCGGTGAGATGGTTGGTCAGGTCGTTGGTGTGGGCGACGTCGTTCGCCCAGATCGGTGCGGCGAGCGCCATCGCGACGAGCACCAGGAACAGGATCCCGAACCCGATTGCGACCTTGTTCCGGCGCAGGCGCCGGGCGGCCAGCTTCCACGGACCGACGCCGACCGCATGCTCGCGCTCGGCGACCGCCTCGAACCCGGTCTCCTCGGAACGCGGAGCGGCTACCGGCTCAGTCGCCACGACGGCCGATTATATGGTCATTAAGTGGGTGCATTTGGCCGGTGGGAGGGCGCCGGAGCGCCCTCCCGTTTGACCATCAGACGACTACTTCAGACAGAGCAGCAACCAGTCGACGCGATGCGCCAGGTCTGGGTAGCCCGAGCACTGCGCGACGTTCATCCGGGTCGAGTAGAACGCGGTGTCCTCCTCGTTCCCCCAAGGCGCCACGTAGGCGTGCCCGGGGCTGTTGACGTAGGCGTCCAGAGCCGCCCACTGGTCCGCGACGTCGGCCGCGGGATGCGCGTCGAGCGCGTTGACCTGCTGGTCGATATGCGGATCGCTGACGAAGCCGCTGTTGAACGACGGCACCGACTTCGCCGCAGCGGTGGTCAGCAGGTTGCCCATGAAGTCACCAGGGTGCGGGAAGTCCTGGAACCAGTCGTCGAATCCGATCTGGGCCTTGGTCTTCGGGTTCCCGATCGTCGAGAAGTAGACGGTCTGGTTGAGCGTCTTGATCGACGCCTTGAACCCGATCTCATTCAGCAACGACGCCAGGTAGGCGCCGATCGCCGGCCGAGGATCCTTGCTGTTCGTCCAGACGGTGACAGGAGTACCTGCCAGCCCGGCCGACTTCACGAGCTGCGTCGCCTTGGCGGGGTCGCCTGGCCCGTTCGGGTCGCCCCACGGGCATGGCGTGATCGCCTTGTAGCCGACCATCCCCGGCGGGAGCAGGTTGCAGGTCGGATGCAGCCGCCCGCCGAAGATCCGCTCGAGCGCACGGCTGTCGATCGCGTAGTTGACGGCTTCCCGCGCCGCGACGTTGTTGAACGGCGGGGTCGTCGTGTTCATGAAGAAGTAGTACGTGTTCGGATAGCCCGGACCGATCAGGAACCGATCCTTGTACTTCGATTCCACCTGCGGAAGCAGGTCGCCCACCGGGTCCTCGGTCATGTAGTCGAGCGACCCGTCGATCACGTTCTCGGTCATCGTGTTGACGTTGGTCGAGACCATGCCGTCGATCTGATCGACGTAGCCCTTCGCGACCGTCGGGATGTCGAACTTCGGGTTCTTCGTGAGGATGAACTCGCCGTTCGTCGGCGACGGATTCACGACCTTGAGCGTGTACGGACCATCACCCGGGAACGGGTTGCCGGTCATGTTCTTGAACAGCGCCTTGCTCGCCGGGCCTACTCCCGCTTCGCCGATCGCGAACGCGTACAGCACGCGTGTGTCCGGCGTCACCAGGTTGATCGTCAGCTTTCCGGTCGCGTCGTCGGCGATCATCCCCTTCAGCGGGGCGTTCGCCTTCTTGGCGTTCGCGTAGTCGGTCGCGCCGACGATGTCGTCGTAGAACGACGAGAACGGGCCGCCGAGGAACAGGTTGCGCTTGACCATGTTCACGACGTCGCTGGCCTTCACCGGCTCGCCGTCGGAGTAGTGCAGGTTCGGCCGGATCTGGAAGACGTACATCTTCCCGTTGTTGGTCGGCGTCGGGATGCTCTCGGCCATCGCCGGGATCAGCTCGGTGCTCGCCTGGCCGGTGGCGTCCTTGAACGCCAGCAGGCCCTCGTATACGAGATGCAGGGCGGAGTCCGCCTGCACGGTCTCATACTCCTGCGGGTCATACGAGTCAGGCCCGACGGTCCCGATCTTGATCGTGCCGCCCTCCTTCGGGGCGCCGCCCGACGCGGTCGAACTCGACGTCGAGGCCGACGTCGACGATGCGGCCCCGCCGCTCGATGACGAGCTCCCAGACGAGCCGCCGCACGCGGCCAGCGCGAGCGCCGTTGCCACGGCGACTCCCACCGCGGCCGGTCTCTTGTACTTCATGCAGTCCTCCTCCTAGAGGTTGTTGCGCAAAATCTAATTCAGAAGGGGTGGCGGATGGAAGAGCTTGGGCCGTCCCTAATCAACTGGAAACACGGATCCTTCGCCCGGATCTCCCCCATTTGTGGGGTCTCCGCGCGCCAGCCACGCGAGCCAGGCGAGCCCCCTCCCCTCTGATCGCTCGAGGTCGACGCCGGTGATCTCGGAGATGCGGGCGATCCGATCCCGCAGCGTGTTCCGGTGGACCGGCAGCGCCGCCGCGACCCGGCCTTTCTCGAAGTTGTTTTGGATTAATGAGTCCAGGGTGCGGACAAGCTCGGGGTGGTCGCCATCGAGCGGACCGTAGACGCGAGCGCGGACCTGGCTTGCCAGCCGCGGTGAGCGCCTCAGCAGCAGCTCGGGCAGGTAATCGCCGGGGTCTACCTCGCCGCGGCGGCCGTGTCCTGCCGCCACCTGCACGGCGCCACGCAGTTCCTCGAGCGACTGCTCGCGCTCGCCGCCGATCGCCGGCGGCCCCTGCGCGATCACCGCACGCCGGTCGAGCTCGAGGCTTCGCCACGGCGCCTTCGACGTGGACAGCCCGATCACCCGGCGACCCTCGGACGCCGCCAGCGAGCGCCGGCGGCGCAGGCGCGCAGCGAGGTCAACGTGGTACGGGCCGGACATGATCGACTGGTACACGACCGCATGGTTCGACAAGTACTTGAAGGGTTCGCCCGCGGCCGACGCGATGCTGCTGACCGATCGGTGGCGCGACGACCCGATCGAAGCGGGCGTCGACCCGAACGGCGACGGCAACGCGTTCTCGTTCTACTACTACTCGCGCCTCGACATCCATCTGGCCGGCGGGCGGGTGTGGGACTGTGAGGACCTACGTGACGGCTGCCCCGGGATGGTCGGCGATGACGGCTACCCGGGCGTCTACTCGTACCTGGCGATCGACACCAGCCCCGACGCCCTGAGCGGGCCCGGCGCGGACTTGTCGTCGGGCGGCAGCCTGACGCCATACGTCGCCGGCAAGGCGACCGTCTTCCGCCTGCCGCGATTCCACGGGCGGCCGATCACGTTCGTGAAGGTCTACGTAGGCCGCCGGCTCGTCATGCGACGGCGCGGCCGGTCTCTGCGGTCGGTGCGTCTCGCCGGCCTGCCCGGGACGGCCACCCATCGCGTGCGCGTGTTCGAGTACACGCGGCACGGGCTGGCGCGACGCGTCACCCGGCAGGTGCGTGGCTGTGGCTAGCCGTTATCGACGGTGAGGACGGCCTTGCCGTTGATCCGGCGGTCGAGCAGCGCCTCGATCGCGCCGGCGGCTTCGCTCCATGGAGCGATCAGATCGATCTGCGGGTCGAGCTTGCCGGCGGCGATCAGATCGACCAGGCGCCGCAGATCCGAGCTGCACGTCTGGGTGTGGTGGAGCTCGGCAAATATGTACAGCCCGTAGAGCCGCGCGCCGGGCGCCCGCGCGAACAGCTCGCGCGCGGGGTACGCCACCGGGTCGGTGACCGTCGAGGCGAAGCTGACCACGATGCCCCTCGGGGCGACCCGCTGGATCGCGGCGCCGAGCACGCCGCCACCGATCGCATCGAGGACCACGTCGTAGGTCGGTCCGTCGAGGTCGATCTCCGCGATGACCTCGTCCGCGCCGAGCTCGCGCAGGCCCTCGGTCCGCCGCGCGAGGCCGGTGACGTGGGCGCCGGCGAGCTTGGCCAGCTGGATCGCGAACCGCCCGACGCCACCGCTCGCGCCCGTGACGAGTACCGCCTTGCCGACGAGGTAGCCGCCGAGCTCGAGCGCCCTGAGCGCGGTCAGTGCCGCCACCGGGAGCGCCGCGGCCTGCTCGAACGAGACCGAGTCGGGCAGCTCGGCCAGCCAATCGGTTCCGACGGCGCCGAGCTCCGCCCACGCGCCGGCCGGCATCAGGCCGACGATGCGTGTCCCCGCCGGCGGGCCGCTTCCGTCGGCGGCCGGTTCGCGCACGACGCCGGCAACGTCCCAGCCGGTGACCGTGCCCGGTTCGAGCGTCTCGAGGCGCCGGGTCTCGCCGCGATTGAGGCTGAACGCCTTGACCTCGACCAGCGCCTCGTGGTGCTCCGGCTTGGGATCCGGCACCTCGGCCAGCTCGGCGTACGGCGGGGATTGCTTTGAGACGAGCGCTCGCACCGTCGCGCAACTTATATGTTTGCCGGCGTGATTCGCGTGCCGGCGGTGGTCATCGCCTCGTGTGTGTTCTCGTTGCTGGTGATCGCCGCTGCACCGGCGCGCGCGGATCTGCCTGTCGACTGGATGCGCGGCGCTTCCTCGCCGGGCACGCCGGCTCGGTACGACAAGGTGGGCGTGATCAAGGTCGGGCGGCCGTCGGCTCGCAATGTGCTCGTGCTCGAGCCCGGGACGTCCGCCGGCGCGGCCTACTTCGTGCCGCTCGCCAAGTGGATCGTGGCCCGAGCGCCGGGGTGGCAGGTGTGGTCGGTCGAGCGCCGCGAGAACCTGCTCGAGGACCAGTCGGTGCTGACCCTGGCCAAGCAGGGACTCGCCACCTCGACCCAGCTGTTCGACTACTACCTCGGCTGGCTCGATCCGGCCCTCCAGGTCCAGACCCACATTCAGCTGATCCCGAACGCGACGGTGGGGTTCGCGAAGCAGTGGGGCATGCGGGTCGCGGTCGAGGATCTCCACCACGTGATCGCCGCCGCGCGCCGGCTCGGCGGGGCGGTCGTGCTCGGCGGCCACTCGCTCGGCGGCGCGGTCGTGACCGCGTACGCCACCTGGGACTTCCACGGCCGCCCGGGCGCCGACGGCCTCGCCGGTCTCGTCTACATCGACGGCGGCAGCTTCCCGGCGGTCAGCGCCGGCAAGGCGCGGTCCGAGCTGCGTGCGCTCGAATCGTCGGGGAGCTCTCCCTGGCTCACGTTCGGCGGCATCCCGGCTCCGTTCGCCGGGCTGTTCAGCATGACCGGCGCCACCGCGGCCCTGATCGACCCGAACTCGCAGTCGCTCGGCCAGTCGTCCGGGCTGCTGACCGCGTTCGGCCTGTCCCCGTCGGTCCCGGTCACGAACCTCGCGCAGTTCGGTTACGCGCTGAACGTGGGGACCTCGCCGGCAAGTCTCCTCGCCGCCCAGGCCCACCTCGGCGCCGGCATCTCGCCGGCCGGGCCGCTGCATGGCTGGGACGGCGCCGGCGCGCTCACCCCGATCAGCCGGTTTGCCACGATGCTCTCCGGCCTCGGCGTGGGCGACGCCGACGGCGCCGAGTGGTACTTCCCGATGCGGTTGACGATCGACTCGGGCGCGGTCGCCAACGGCGACCCGAACCCGGCCCAGCGCGTGCTCGGGTTGAGCGCGACGCTCGGCCGTCACCTGCCGAGAAGGCTCGAGATCTACGCGTTTGGTGCGCGGCTCGGTGGAGCCGGCGTGCTCGTCGACGCCAAGGAGCTCGCGACGGAGTCGGGGATCCCGCCGACGCACCTCCTGCTGATCGACCGCCAGAGCACCTACGCCCACAACGACCCGGCCGGCGCGTACCCGAGGAACGCGTTCTTCGCGGGGCTGATGCGGTTTCTGGCGCGAGTGCGGTAGGCACCTCGCCACCCCGCCGGCGCGGTCGCCTCGGTGTATCCGCGGGTTATCCGACGCGGGCGCCGTCCGGCAGGCTCTACACGCCGGGCGGGCGCGTGTGCTCGTCCCGGAACGGCGGGTATGTCTCGGTGAGCAGGTACAGGTAGGCGTCCGACCGCGCGGTGTAGGAGTTCGCCCGAAAGAGCGTCTTCAACCGGCTGCAACAGGGCAGCCGTCCGGCGAAATGCATCCGGACCGGATACGACGGGTCGTCACTCCACGCCGCCAACCAACGGTGTCGTCGCGCGACCCCCTACGGGTCGCCGGCGCCCACGGGGGGAGTGGTCGATTCGGGTGCATATCGGACCCAAATCGACCACGCACCTGTGCGCTTGACACGAACCGCACTAGGTGATTAGGATCGGCCTCAGAAATCGATTGCGCAACCGATTGCGGCGATGAGGAGAGCCAAGCTCAACGATGTGGCGCGCCGAGCGGGCGTGTCTCGCTCCACGGCCTCGCGCGCGCTGAACGGGATCGGGGAGTTGTCCGACGAGACCCGCGATGCGGTCACGCGGGCCGCGGAGGACCTTCAATATCGTCCGTCGCCCCTGGCGCGCACACTGCGCACCCGCCGGTCAAAAACCGTCGGGCTGGTCGTTCCGACGGTCGCGCACAGCTTCTACGCCGCGGTGACCAACGGCGCGCAGCGGACCCTCGAGGAGCACGGCTACCGACTGATCCTCATCGACTCGGGCGAGGACCCCAAGACCCTGACCGCCGCGGTGCAGACGCTGCTTGACCACGAGGTCGACGGCATCCTGATGTCGACCGCCCCGGTTGGCGCCGAGCACTTCAACGTTCTGCTCGACGGGACGCCATGCGTGTTTATCGATGAGTTGGCACCCGGCGCGGGCGTGGGCAACGTGGTGCTGGAGAACGAGCGGGGCATAGCGCTGCTCGTCGACCACATCGCCGGCCACGGTCACGACCGGATCGGGTATCTCGGGGGGCCGACCGACCGGACCAGCGGGTCCGAACGTCTCCGCGGCTTCTTGGACGCGATGAGCCACCACGCGCTTGAGGTCTTTCCCGAGTTGATCTGCGAATGCGAGTGGACGATCGCAAGCGGGTTTGCACATGCGGAGGCGCTGCTCGCCGCAGGAGCGCCGGCCTACCGCGCTGATCACCGCTAGTGGCGAACTGGGGCTGGGCGCGCTCGTGGCTGCGAGACGTGCGGAGGTATCGATACCGGCAGATCTTGCGCTCGCCTGCTTTGACGATCTCTACTTCGCCCCGCTGCTCGAGCCGTCACTGACCGCGATCGCCTATGACAGTCCTTCCATCGGCCAAGCCGGCGCCCGCCTGCTGCTGGCCGCGATCCTCGGCGGGCCCGCGCCACCCAGCGAGATGCGGATCGACGTCGAGCTGGTCCGCCGCCGATCGTGCGGCTGCGAGCCCGATCCTGCCGCGTCGCTCGATGAGGTGCTGGCGTGAGCACGTCCCCCCAAGTCACCCCCGCTGACCACCCAACGCTGGATGCTCCGCCGGCAATCACTTTTCGTGCGGTGTCCAAGAAGTACGGCGCGCACACCGCTGTCGAATCACTCGACCTTCAGATCAACGAGGGAGAGTTCTTCTGCCTGCTCGGCCCCTCCGGCTGCGGGAAGACGACAACGCTGAATCTCATCGGCGGCTTTGCGGAGGCCTCCACGGGCGAGATCCGTATTCGCGGCGAGCTCGTCAATCAGACCCCTCCGCACCGGCGGAAGGTCAACACCGTCTTCCAGTCATATGCCCTGTTTCCTCATCTGAACGTCCGGGACAACGTCGCCTTCGGTCTGCGTATGGCGAAAGTGCCGCGTAGCGAGGCCGATCAGCGCGTTCTGGAGGCGCTGCAGCTGGTGGCGCTCGAGGCATTCACCGACCGCTATCCATCGCAGCTGTCCGGGGGCCAGCAGCAGCGCGTCGCCGTGGCTCGTGCCTTGGTCAACCGTCCGGCGGTATTGCTTCTCGACGAGCCGCTCGGGTCGTTGGACCTCAAGCTTCGGAAGCGGCTTCAGGTCGAGCTCTCGCAGATTCAGCGTGAGATCGGGACCACGTTCGTTTTTGTCACCCACGATCAGGGCGAAGCGATGGCGATGGCCGATCGGATCGCGATCATGAATGACGGGCGCGTCGAGCAGATAGGGACTGCCAGCGAGATCTACCGACAGCCGGCGTCGCGATTCGTTGCCGACTTCATCGGCGAGTCGAACTTCATTCCCGTCCAGTGGCGCGACGGCGCGGTCGTCACGTCAAGCGGCAGGATCCCGCTGGCGTCGCCGTACACAACGGACTCGGGAAGCGGAAGCCTGATGATCCGGCCGGAATCGGTCCGGCTGGCTCCGGCCTCCCCTGACGATCCAGGTCTTCTTGGCACCGTGGTCAAGGTGTCGTTTCTCGGCAGTTTCACGCGAGCCAGCGTGGACTGCCCGGCTGCCGATGATCCGATTCTCGTCGACATGCCCACCGATTTACATGAGCAGGTACGGGAGGACGCATTAGTTCAGCTCCGCTGGGAGGCCGAAGCTGCGGTCATATTTCACGGCGCAGTGAACGAAGAGGTGAAGACCCAAGATGACTGACAACAACATGATCACCCGTCGCGACGCGCTTCGAGCCGGAGCCGTTGGCCTGGGAGCGCTATCGCTCGCAGCGTGCGGCAGCACTAGCTCTGCCAGCTCGAGCGGGACCGCGGCCGCCAACACCGTCGCGAAGACGACGACTCCCGTTACGTTGAACATGCTCACCTGGAACGACCACTACGATCCTCAGAACCAGCTCCCCGCAATCAAGAAGGAGACTGGTATCAGCGTTGACGTCACGCTCGGCTCGGACGACGCCGGGATGTTCATCAAGGCCCAGCAGAGCGGTCAGTTCGACATCGTCTCAGCCGATGCGCTGTGGGTTCCTTACTACCACCAGCACGGGCTCACAGAGCCATTTGACATCGATTCCATCCCCGTGTCTCAACAGCTGTACTCCGTCTCGCGCGACTTTCCAATCTGGCAAAACAGCGCAGGCTATCTAGGTTATCCGCGTGCGTGGTCGGCGCTGCGCCTCTATTACAACCCCAAGTTCGTCTCGCCGGCGCCCACCTCCTGGGAGGTCCTGCTCGATCCGAAGTATCACGGCAAGTTTGTTCGCGAGAACCAGCCGACCGACATCGTCGCCGAGGCGGGTCTGGCGACCGGCGCCAAGGACCCCTACAACATGACCTCGGCCGAACTCAGCCGGGCCACCGAGTTCCTCAAGGCCGCGAAGCCGGCGTTCCTGACCCTCGTCTCGCAGAACACCGGTGTGGTCCAGGCGCTCACGAACGAGTCGGCATGGTTCACCTCCGAGAATCTCGGTACCGACTTCCGAGTAAAGGCGGCGGGTGGCCCCGTGATCAAAGCCGCCGTACCCAAGGAAGGCGTGGTCGGATGGCTGGACGCCGAGATGAAGATGAAGACATCCAACGCCGATCGTTTCAGCCAATTCATCAACGCTTGGGGTCAAGCGGAATTCATCCCTCCGCTGTTCAAGGAGTTCAAGGAGGCGTGGTTCAACGAAAAGGCGTACAAGATGCTGGTGAACCAAGGTCAGGGGGAGTTCGCCGACGCGCTGCTCTACAACCAGCCCGAGCAGGCACTCAAGGCGCACCTGAAGGGTCCGCAGAAGGACCCCAACGCGTACATCACGGCATTCAACTCCGTCTTCGGCGCCTAGCCTCGCGCGCCGCCGCCCAGCCTGCCCCCCGATGCGCCTCGCACCGAATCGACAGCTGGCCGTCCGATGAGTTCCTCGACGACACCGGTCCCGAGCGACTCGGCGACGGCCAGCCCCGCCACCCAGCGCCGCAGGTTCAGTCCGCGTCGGGGCGTGCTGGCGCTCTCGCAGTACACGGGCTTCGCACCGGCGATGGTGCTCTTCGGCCTGTTCTTCGCCGCGCCAATGGCGCTCATCCTCGCGTACAGCTTCTGGACGCAGGACGGCTACCAGGTCGTTTCGCATTGGACGTTGGCGAATTACCGGGAAGTCTTCAACATGCCGGTCTACGTCAACACCTTCCTGGTGACCCTGTGGATGACAGCTGCAGCCACCGCGCTGACGCTCGCGGTCGCATTCCCGTTCTCCTATTGGCTGGCACGCTACGTCAGCCGCCGCTGGCGGCGACCACTCCTGTTCCTCGTGATCCTCCCGTTTTGGGTGAGCTACCTGCTCCGCGTCACCGCCTGGACGATCATTCTGGGTAACAACGGCGCCCTGTCTCGCCTGCTTGGCGTGGTTGGCCTCAGCACGCCGTCGTGGCTCCTGTATGACCGGCCCGCGGTCATATTCGTTCTCGTCTACCTCTATTTTCCGTTTGCCGCCTTGACGCTGTTCGCAGCGCTGGAGAGGTTCGACTGGAGGCAGTTGCATGCCGCCATGGATCTCGGTGCCACCCAGATACAGGCCGTTCGCCGCGTGATGCTGCCTCAGATAAAGCCGGGCATCACGACGGCCGTCATCTTCGTGTTCATTCCGATCCTGGGCGAATATCTCACGCCGGAGTTGGTCGGAGGTACGCGAGGCGTGATGATCGGCAACCTCATAGATAACTTCTTCCAGGAAGCACAGTACGCGGTAGGCGCGGCGATTTCGATCCTGATCGCGGTGGTCGTGATCGTCCTCCTCGTGATCTTCCGCCGCTCGCTCGAGGTGGGTGAGATGTATGGCCGGTGAGCCGGGCGCAGTCGAGATCGTGGCACGCCGCGGGCGGTTGGTGCGACGCGCGTTGGCCGGCTGGGCGTGCGTGATCTACATCTTCCTGTTCGGCCCGATCGTTCTGCTGATACTCCTGAGCTTTAACAAGAACCGGTACGGCTCGTTCCCGATCACCGGCTGGACGCTCCAGTGGTACTCGAGCATCGCGAACAGCCCGGATCTGCAATCTGCGATCAAGACGTCGCTACGAGTGGCCCTCGAGGTCACGCTGATCAGCACTGTGGTGGGAACCGCTGCTGCGTTCTCGCTTGTGCGGAGCCGCCTGCGGTTCCGCACGGGATTCCGGATCGCGTTCACGTTGCCGATCATGATCCCCGGCGTCCTGATCGGGGTGAGTCTGCTTTCGTTCTTGCGGCAGGGCCTGGGGGTTCCCCTGTCGACGGAGACGGTTGTCATCGGCCAGTCCGTCTACACGACACCGTTCGTCCTCCTGATCGTGGCGGCCCGCCTCGAGGGGTTCGATCGGTCGCTCGAGTTAGCGGCCAGCGATCTGGGCGCGAACGCGGTGCGCCGGTTCCGTTACGTAGTCTTGCCCCTCATCGGTTCAGCGGTGTTCGCTGGCGCGCTCTTCGCGTTCACGCTCTCGCTGGATGAATTCGTGATCACGTTCTTCATCATCGGGGCGCAGGTGACGCTACCGATCTACATCTATACGCAGATCAAGTTTGGCATCACGCCCGCGATCAACGCGGTGGCGACGCTGCTGATCGTCACCTCGCTCGGGATAACTGCCCTCGGGTTGTTCATCCCGCGCTTGCTGCGAGTCCCGGTCCGCCGGGTCCGGAGCAGGCGCGCCCAGAAGATCCAACGCGCCGCGCCGGCCGTGCGGAGTCCCGCGTGAAGGCCGGCGAGCAGTGATCACCGTAGGTTTCAGAACGAGCGCAAGGGGGTCGTAAAGGTGGGTCAACGTCTGAGAGTCGGCGTCGTAGGTTGCGGGGTGATCGCGCAGGTGATGCACCTCCCTCACTTGAGAGAGCTCGACGATGAGTATGAGCTGGCGGCGGTCTGTGATATCTCCGCGTCCGCGGCCGAGGCATGTATGCGTGCGTTCGGCGCCGGCCGCGCTGTGAGCGACTGGCAGGCACTACTGGAGATGGACTTGGACGCGGTGCTCGTATTGACGTCCGGTAGCCATGCTCCGGTAGCGATCGCCGCCGCCGAGTCCGGCGCCCACGTCTTCGTGGAAAAGCCGATGTGCCTGAGCCCGGCCGAGGGCAGGGCCATGGTCGAGGCTGCCAACCGCGCCGGAGTGCATCTGATGGTCGGAACCATGAAACGCTACGACCCCGCATATCAGCGCCTACTCGAGCTGCTACCCGAGGTCGATGATCTGCGCCTGGTGCGCGTAACCACGCTCGAGTCACCGTTCGAACCCTACGTGCGGCACTATCCGCTGGTATTGCCGCGACGGTGTGCCTTCCTCGGTGCTCGAAGCGCTTCGGGAGGAAGACGACAGTCGCCTTGAGGCGGCGCTGCCGGGAGCGGACGAGGAAACCCGCTACTGCTATCGATGGATGCTGCTCGACAACCTGGTCCATGAGTTCAACGCGCTGCGGGGCGCGCTCGGTGAGCCCGACCGCGTGGCCTTCGCCGAACTATCCCGTCGAGTCGTCGCCATCACTATGACGTTTGCGGGCGTCGAGTGTCACCTGTCGTGGGTTGACCTTCCGGGGATCGCGCGTTACCGACAGGAGTTCATGTTTCTCGCTCCCGACAAGCGTCTGACGCTGACGCTACCCTCACCGTACCTACGCAACATGCCAAGCGAGTTGACGATCGAGGGGGGTGACCCCGGAGGCACCCATTCGTGGTCGCGGGTGGAGGTCGTCTCGTATGAGGAAGCCTTCAAGCGCGAGCTCGTCGAGTTTCACGCAGCGATCAGCGAGGAGCGCCCGCCGCACACCGACGGAATCGACGGGCTCCACGACGTCGCCCTCTGCCACTCGATCGCTCGGGTTCACATGACCGGCGAGCCAGCGCTCGCTCCGAGCCAGCTCGCGAATGCGGTGCGGGTATGAGCGCCGACGAGATGGCGGTGGCCAACGCCCCGTGCAGCTACGGCGCGTTTGAGATCACGGTGGGAGTCGACCCGAACGTACCTCCTGGGCTGACTTTGCTGGACGAGGTATCGGAAGCCGGGTACCGAGGGATCGACCTCGGTCCGATCGGGTATCTAGGGAACGCCGACGAACTGCCCGCGCGTCTGCGCGACCGTGGGCTGGCACTCGCGGGGGGCTACTTCCAGATCGAGTTCAACGATCCGACTCGTCTTGGAGACGAGCTGGTGCAGCTCGACCGCCTGCTCGACGTGTTTGATGCCGCCGCCGACGGAGGACCGCCCGCCCGGCCGACGCTTGCCGACGCGGGATCGGAACGCCGAAGCGCCCAACCTGGCCGTGCCCAAGCGGACCACAGCTTGGGGTGGGACGACGCGGGCTGGGCCCGGTTCGCCGACTCGATGGCGCGGGTGGTCGAGCGCTGCCGGGACCGGGGATTCGAGCCAACGTTCCACCCGCACACCGCCACATACGTGGAGGCGCCGTGGGAGATCGAACGACTGCTTTCCCTCACTGACGTCGGTGTATGCCTCGACACGGGGCACTTGCTGCTCGGTGGCGGTGATCCCGTACAGGCCGTTGGCGATTGGGGTGATCGGATCAATCACGTCCATCTCAAGGACGCGAAGCTCGACGTGATCCAGGGGATCATCGATGATCGCGCTCCAGTGCGGGCGATCTGGGAGCGCCGGGCGTTCTGCCGGCTCGGGACCGGAGACATCCCGCTCGGCGATGTCCTCGAGAACCTGCGCGCGCAGCACTACCGCGGCTGGATGGTCGTTGAGCAGGACATCTTCCCGGACCCCGACACCCCCGATCAGCCGGTAGTCGACCAGCAGCACAACCGCGAGTACCTGCGGGCCCGCGGCCTGTGAGCAGCCCTGTTCGTATCGCGCTCGTCGGAGCCGGGCGGATGGGTCATGTGCACCTTGCCGCCCTCAAAGCCTCTGACCAGATCTCACTGGCCGGGATCGTCGAACCGGCCGACGCCGTGCGCGCGAAGCTCGAGGACGAACATGTACCGCTGTTCGCATCGCCGCAGGAGCTGATCGCCGCCGGTACTGCCGAGGGGGTGTTGATCGCGGCCCCGTCGCCGATGCACGCCACGCTGGTCAGCGAGTTTGCGGCGGCCGGCATCCCCGTGCTGTGCGAGAAGCCGGTAGGAGTCTCACCCGAGGAGGCTGCCAGCGCGCGCGATGCGGCGTCGCAGGGCGGTGTAGTGCTTCAGGTCGGTTATTGGCGGCGGTTCGTGCCACAGCTGCGCGAACTCCGCGCGCGAATCGAGGCGGGTGAGCTTGGCGACATCTACCAGCTGTCCTGCATGCAGTGGGATCAGGAGCCGCCGTCGGCTTCGTTCCGGGCTGATTCCGGTGGGATTGCTATCGACATGGGGGTACACGAGATCGATCAGATCCGCTGGCTCTTGGGGGAGCAAATTGAACGGGTCACAGCGCTTTCCGCAGGTCCGCTCCCGCCCGAGGCGACGTCCGCCGCCGATCCGGATGCGGCGGTAGTGCTCGCGAAGCTCTCGGGCGCTGCGGTCGCGACGATCTCACTCGGTCGCCGCTTCCCGCACGCGGATTCGTGCTGGCTCGAGGTCTGGGGCACACGTGGATACGAGCGAGTGCCTTTCATGTGGGATGCCGACGTGTGGAGCGAGGGCAGCGCTGAAGTGTTCGTCGGCGCGATGCGCGCGCAGGCGGAGGCGTTCGCCCGGGCGGTCCGCGGCGGTCCGCGCGAGGGAGCGGGCGGCGACGACGCGGTCGCCGCCCTCACCGTTGCCGCGCAGGTGGCTGAGTCGCTCGCCGGCACCGCTGCTCCAGTTCCTTAGGCGGTGGGCTCGTGAAGCCGGAGGTGGGCATCGGAATCATCGGCTATGGCGTCATGGGCAGGGCGCACAGCTATGGCTACACGGTCGCGCCTCGCGTACGGGAGTTGCCATGCATTCCGCGGCTCCGGATGATCAGCGGGCGTACCCGCGCGGCGGTCGAGCGAGCCGCGGGTTTGTACGGGGTGGAGCGCGCCGTGACCGACTGGCGCGAGGTGATCGATTCGCCGGACGTCGACATCGTCGACATCTGCACTCCCCCGGGTTCTCACCCCGAGATCGTCGAGGCGGCCGCCCGGGCGGGCAAGGCGATCATGTGCGAGAAGCCGCTCGCTGCCGATTACGCCGGCGCGCGGCGCGCCGCCAATGCGGTGGAAAGCGCCGGTGTGCTGGCTGCGGTCGGCTTCAATTACCGCAGGCTCCCGGCGCTGGCACTGATGAAGCAACTCATGGACGAGGGCCGCGTCGGCACCGTGCGCCTCTTGCGCGCCAGCTGGCTGTCTGATGAGTTCCTCGACCCGGAGATCATGTTCGACTGGCGCTTTGAGCGCAGCCAGGGGGCCAGCACGGCTGCCGACCTCGGTGCGCACCTGATCGACCTGGCCGGCTGGATGGTCGGCGACGTCACGGCGGTCGCTGCCCAGTCTGAGATCTTCACACGCTCGCGCCGCGATCCCGTCACCGGCGCCGGCCGCCAGGTCGACGTGGAGGACGCGTGCTCGGCTCTGATGAGATTCGAGGACGGTGCGCTCGGGGTGCTCGAGACGGCCAAGGTTTGCCCGAGCCGGCCGTGCGACTTTACGCTCGAGGTGAGCGGGTCGCGCGGAACGCTGCGGTTCGAGTACCCGCGGCTGAACGAGCTCTGGTACGGCACCGCCGACGCGCCGCCCGAGCTATACGGAATGGTACGCATCCGCGCCGAGCATCCGGCGCATCCCGAGACCGCGGGCTGGTGGCCGATCGGTCAGGGGATCGGTTACGGCGCGAGCTTCGCCAACCAGGCCGCCGACTTGCTCGGGCAGTGGCCCGACGGGCCCTGGGCCCCGGATCTGATGAGCGGGCTGAAGGTCCAGGCGGTGTGCGAGGCGATCGAGCTAGCCTCGGCCCAGCGACGATGGGTCGAGGTATCCGAAGTGGCCGCGCATGCAGCCGTCTGACGTCATCAGTCCGGATCTCGCCGACCACGGTGGCGCCGGGACTCGACGGCTCCGCCGCGGCGCGGAGGAGACCGCTCAGCTCACGGCGTGAACACCGACGAGTGACACGGCGCCCCGCCGCACACGTTTGTCACGGCGCCGTCCGGCTCGAGGAAATCGGAGATCTGCTGCTGGGCCGCTGGTGTGTTGCGCGGGTTCTGGTGCGGGTCGATGTTCGTGGCGCTCGCGGTCGGCGGGACGTCCCCGACCGGCGGCTCGTCCACGCGTCCCGGACCGCTGTCCCAGATCTCGACCGCCGAACCGTCGAACGGATAGTGAGTGATCGCCGGGAGGCCGTAGAACAGGTTGCGATCGCGCGCGCGATCCGGATCCAGCGACGGCACAACCGCCGACGCGCCGATCGTCCGCGCCTCGGCCGCGCCGGCGTACATGCTCACCTGGAAGTCACCGTAGGCGATCTGGATCAGCACCTGATGCGACGGCGTGTCCGGCAGCGGGTGTGAGGTCATGTACGGGGCGTAGCCGTCGGGGTCGCCACGATCCCACAACTGGTCGAGCAGGTCGAGGATCACCGTGTACATCGACGGGTCCCGGTAATACAGGCCGAGGAACGTGCTGAACGTCGTGAAGTCAGTGCTCCGGGCGAGTAACAGATTCCCGTAGTCCATGCCGGTGGCGCCGAGCACGGCGCGCCGCACGTCGGGGGACACCGCCAGCGTGACCCCGCCCATGATCCCGCCCTGCGAGTTGCCGTTGTAGTACAGGTGCGAGGTGTCGAGCACGGAGTGCCCCGCGGCCTGGAAGTCCGGGTTCGCCACAAAGCCCTGCGGGCTGATCATCAGCCGGCCGAGGTAGAGCGTGTTCAACACGGCCTGCTGGAGCCGGTCGACGATTACCGGAAACAGGTTCAGGTTCGAGACGACGTTCGCCGCGAACGGCTCGTCGTCCTGGGTCAGGCCCCACCAGTCCGTACCGCAGAACACCATGTTGTGCTCGGTGGCGAGCGCCTCCACCCACGGCTCCTCGACCTCGGTGTAGGAGCCGAACAGCCCGTGCCCGTAGAGCGAGGCCCGGGCCGGCGCCGGGTTGCCGGCGGTGCTCGGGATGATGCACTCAAACGGCGCGACGGCGACGTTGCCGGGGCGCTGACTCGGGAGCGCGTCGGGCGTGTGGGAGCTGTAGTGGAAGCCGGTCGTCGCAGTCGTCCCGCACTGGACCAGGTAGCAGGGCACGTCGAACGTCCCCACGACCGCGCTCAGCTGTGGCGAGATCGTCTTGCGTCTGAGTGATCGTGTACCTCGGCGCGTGGCCCGTCACTTTGCCGTCGCCGAGCTTCTTGTCGCCGAGCTGCGCGAACGCGCTGTTGCGGATCGAGAGCAGCCGACCCGTCTGGTTCTGACGCGAGGCCACGGTGAAATCCCACGCCTCGTACAGATTCCCCCGCCGGACGCCGGCCTTCGCCAGCGCGGCGAAGATCCGTCACGTATCGTGTCTGCTGCGAGCGCTCGTTGGCCGGCAGGCGCTTCTGGTCACGCAGCCGTTCGAACCACTTGGGGGCCGGGATCACGTGCCCGGCACCGTCGCGCAGGTTGCGCAGCGCGACAATGTACGTGTGGCCGTCGGCGAATGCCGTGCCGCCGTGGATCAGCAGGTTCGTGGTCTGCGGGGTCGTGGCGTTCGCGTCGAGCTCTGACCAGATCAGCTGACGGCGCCCCGTCTGCTCGTCGACAACCACGATCGGCTGGTTCTTGCGCAGCGAGCTGGCCATGTCGAGGACACCGGCCGCGCCCGTCCGCGCAAACGCCTGGGCGGTGTCGAGCCCGGGGACGTGGAGGATCGCGGCGGAGCCAGGACTGAAGCCGTCGGCGCGGTCGAACGGAGCGACACTCTCGCGCTGGCCGCTAGCGTTTACGGGCATCGCCCCCGCGGGCAGGTTCAAACGTAGGCCGGTCTGACTCGAGCGGTCCGCGCGCGTGTAAAGGTTGTTAGGGAACGGCAGCAGGCACGGCCGACCCCCGAACGGCTGGCAATCGGCCGCGGGATCACCGCCGGCAGCCCGGGCCCTGACCCGGACTGAGCTCGCTGAAGCCACCGACCCTGCCAGGATCAAACCACCCACCACCACGACGCCCAGAAACAGCCACAGAGTTCTCATGCGACGGACAAGTATGCGCGAACACGACCGAAGCGCGGAGCACGGCGCCGGGATCAGCCGTCCGCTGGTCTTGCTGCTCGCGGTCACCTGTGGCGCCTCGGTGGCGAACCTGTACTACGCCCAGCCGCTGTTGCACACGATCGCGCACGCATTCTCGGTGCCGGACAGCTCCGCCGGGCTGCTGGTGACGGTCACCCAGGCGGGCTACGTCGTCGGGCTCGCGCTGCTGGTCCCGCTCGGCGACCTGCTCGAGCGCCGGACGCTGATCGCGGTGACCCTCCTGATCGCGGCCGCCGTGCTCGGACTGGCCGCGGCGGCGCCGAGCTTCGCCGTGTTCGCGCTGGCCGTCGCAGTCCTCGGCGTCACCGCCGTCGTGGCCCAGATCGTGGTGGCGATGTCCTCCTCGCTCGCCGCCGAAGAGGAGCGCGGGCGGGTCGTCGGCACCGTGATGAGCGGCCTGTTGATCGGCATCCTCGTCGCCCGCATCATCAGCGGCATCGTCGCCCAGCTACTCGGCTGGCGCGTCATGTACGTGATCGCCGCGCTCGCGATCCTGCTGCTCGCGGCGGTCCTCAGAATGGCCCTCCCGCGCGTCCCCACCACCGAGCGGCTCAGCTACCCGCAGTTGCTCAGATCGGTGCTCGTGCTCGTGCGCGAGGAGCCGCTGCTCCGCCAGCGGATGTTGCTCGGCTCGACCGCGTTCGGCTGCTTCAGCATTCTGTGGACCTCGGTGGCGTTCCTGCTCTCCGGCGCTCCCTACCACTACGGCAACGCGGTGATCGGCCTGTTCGGCCTCGCCGGGCTGGCCGGGGCGGTGGTGGCGCCGGTCGCCGGCCGCCTGGCCGATCGCGGCCGCGGCCGAGCCGCGATGAGCGGCGCGATCGTCGTGATGCTCGTGAGCTGGGGGTTGCTCGCGTTTGGCAAGAGCTCGGTGGTCGCGCTCATCGTCGGGATCGTCGTGCTCGACCTGGGGGCGCAGGCGATGCACATCTCCAACCAGAGCGCGGTCTACTCGCTGCACGGACAGGCCCGCAGCCGCCTGACCACCGCGTACATGGTCGCCTACTTCCTCGGGGGCGTCACGCTGTCGGCCGCCGCGTCGGCGCTCTACGCGTCGGGCGGCTGGGAGGCGGTGTGCGCACTCGGCGCCGGGACGGCCGCGGTCGGATTGATCTCGTGGATCGTCACCGAGCGCGTGATGACCGGACACCTCCCGATCGGCGCCGACAGCGCCGCGTAGCGCGCCGCCGCAAGCATGCGGGCGACGACCACCTGCCAGGATCAAACGATGTGCCCTCGGCTCGTCGCCTCCGACCTCGACGGCGCGTGCTCGAGCGGCTGTTCAGCCTCAGTTAGCCGACGGCGGTTCGGTTCGCCAGCGGTACGTACCGGCGGCACGGCTCGCCGCGAAGGCTCTGACACGACGGCAGCGACGTCGGCACCGCGACGCCCGGGATTACCGGCAGGATGATCCGCGACGGCATCGCGGGCGAGTGGGCAATGCGGACGGTCGCCTGTCCCTTCGGCACCAGATCCGCGAACGCCCACGTGGGCTGATCGCCGCCGGGGGCCGAGATCGTGATCCGGATCCGCGATCCCGCCCGGTACACGTGACCCTCGTAGTAGAGCGGCACGACCACCTCGGTGAACCGGCCCTTCGGCAGCGGCCTCACGTCAGTCCGGAGCTCGGTCAGCAGCGGCTCGAGCAGCGTGCTCTGCGCCGAGAGCTTGCGCTCACTCGCATCGAGCCATCCGCTCTGCACGAACGTCTCGTTGCCGTCCGGACGGACTTCGGAGACCGTGACCTGGAGATCGACGTCCGGCGCCGTGGCCTCGATCCAGGCATGGAGCGCGCCCGCGCCGACGACCACGGTGTTCTGGGTGAGTGGTGCGGTGACGTACGACAGCGCGGTCCCCGCCGGATTCTGGGTCCAGTGATAGTTCGGCGAGGCGCCCCACAGCCCGCCGGGTCCGGTGTTGCCGGTGAAGTCGGTCAGGGGCCGAGCCCGGGGCGACCACGTGAACGCGTCGACCGCGCCGGACGCCCCCGGAGATTCCTGCAAGGCCCCACGCGATCCCAGGTACCACGACGCGGCGCGGGTCCCGGGCGGCGGGAACCGTGAGAACGACTGCTCGAACGCGTCGACCGGCGCCCGCGGCGTCGAGCTGCCGGCGCCGTTGTCGAACAGGATCCGGACCGACGGCAACCGCTCGAACGCCGCCAGCGCGGACGCGTAGTCGGGCTCGTCTTCGATCGGATCGGCCGGGAAGGTGATCCCGCCGATCCCCATCGCGGTTTCGTAGAGCAGCGGCGCGAGCGCCTTCACATCCGGCGACAGCACGGGAAGCCGGTGGGCCACAAACAGCGTCAGGAAGTCGTACCACCGGACCGCGGTCGCGGGGTCGAGCGAGTCGATGTGGGCGCCGTTGGTGAACGTGAACCACTTCAGCCCGGTCCCGCTGAAGTGCTCGGCGAGCTCGGGGCAGTGGGCGCCGGTCTGCTCGTCGGTCCACTGGCAGGCGAGGAACACCGGCACGTGGATCTTGTGCACGAACGTGTCGGGGTTCAGCGGGTTGGCGAACGACGGGATGTAGTAGCGGTTGGCCGCGACCTCCGAGGCGTCGTTCACCGCCGCCGTGTGGAGCACCTGGTTGGCGGCGCAGGTGCGGTCGCCGCCCCGAATCCGCTGGAGCGCCCACGCCTCGCCGTGGCCCGGCGAGGCGGGCTCGGCGTCGAAGTCACGGGCCTTCGCGTACGGAACCCCGAAGCCCGTGTTGAGGATCCCACCCGGATACAGCGTGGTCGCGGCGTTGTCGATCACCGACAGCGGCGCGATCGCGGCCAGGTCGGGTGGATCAGTCGCAGCGACGAACAGCTGGCTGATCCCGCCGTACGAGATGCCGAGCATTCCGACCTTGTGGTGCAGCGCCCACGGCTGATGGGCGACGGTCTCGATCACGTCGTAGCCGTCAAGGTTCTGGAGCGTCTCGAAGAAGCTGAAGGCGCCGCCCGAGCACCCCGTCCCGCGCATGTTGACGTCGACGACCGCGAACCCGAGCAGCGTCGCGATCGCGCTGAGGCCGCTCTGGGCGCCGGCCGGATCGGCGTAGCCGTAGCCCGAGTATTCGACCAGCGTCGGATACGGCCCGGGCCCCGCGGGCAGCCGGACGTCGATCGCGAGCTTGGTCCCGTCCCGGGTGGTCAGGTAACCGTAGCCCGAGGCCGGGATCCGTTGGTCATAGAGCCTCGTGCTCGGCGGCGCGGAGCGGGCCGTCAGCACGGTCACCGCCGCCGACGCGGCGCCGCCACCCGCGGGTCGGACCCGGTAGCCAGGCCCGGGCTTCACTCCGCGGAAGATCAGCCCGCCGAGCGCGCCGGCCTTCAGCGTCGCGACCGTCGCGCCCCGCCGGTTCACGAGCGCGAGACGCTCGCCCGGGTGGGCGCCGGTGACGTACACCTGCTGGACGCTGCCGCCGACCCCGAGGTGAGTCGCCGCCGAGGCGGTCGCCGGGATCGCAGCCAGCAGCATCCCCACCAACAAACCGATCCTCAACCGTTCGCCCATTCTGAACATCTCGCGGGTGGGCACCCTACAGCCCCAGGCCGGAACTATCCGTGCGCTAGCCTCGTAGGCGTAGTCACTGCAAGAGACGGGATCTCTGTGGTGTTGGGGCAATTCGACGAAACGGATTTCACTGAGCGGCTGCGGCTGCTCGTCATCGACACAACCGCGAAGCACACCGCGGCGCTCGAGGACGTAGTGCGCCAGGGCGTCGGCGCAGACGTCGACATGCTCATCCACGACACCGTGGCGCGCGCTCGCCACGTCCTGCTCGAGGATCCGGTCGACTGCGTCGTGCTCCACGTCGCCGACTCCGACACCGAGGCCATCGAGGCGCTCGAGGCCGTTCTGTCGAGCGCGTCGGATGTGCCGGTGGTCGTGCTCGCCGCCTCCGGCGAGCCGTCGATCGCCCAGCGCGCGATCCACGAGGGCGCCCAGGACTACCTGCTCGAGCCGGCGACCGACTCGGACTCGCTGGGCCGGGCGATCCGGTACGCAATCGAGCGAAAGCGCGCGGCAGCCAGGCTCGCCCACCAGGCCGTGCACGATTCGCTGACCGGCCTGCCGAACCGCGTCCTGCTCCTCGATCGCCTGAACGTCGCGCTCGGACGCGCGCGCCGGCGGCCAACGTCACTCGCGCTGCTGTTCGTCGATCTCGACGGGTTCAAGCGCGTCAATGACAGCCTCGGCCACGACGCCGGCGACGAGCTGCTCATCGAGGTCTCGCGCCGGCTGCAACGAGCGCTGCGGCCTGGCGACACCGTCGCCCGCTATGGCGGAGACGAGTTCGTGATCCTGTGCGAGGACCTGCGCGGCCAGCGCGAGGCGCTCCGGGTCGCCGAACGGGCGCGCGCCGCCGTCGCCGAGCCGTTCCTCCTGCGCGGTCACGACGTGACGGTGCGGGCAAGCATCGGCATCGCGAGCGCTCGCCGCGGCCAAACCCACGCCCAGGACGTGATCCGGGAGGCCGATGCCGCGATGTACCGCGCCAAGCAGCGACACAGTGGCGTCGAGCTGTTCGACACCACGATGGACGCCTACGCGCTTAACGAGCTCGAGATCGAGCATCAGCTCCGCGGTGCGATCGAGCGCAACGAGCTCCGCCTGCACTACCAGCCCGTGCTCACACTCGCCTCGGACGCGAAGGTGGTCTCCGTCGAGGCGCTCGTGCGCTGGGAGCAGCCGGACCGGGGGCTGCTCGCGCCCGCAGATTTCCTGACGATGGCCGAGGAGACCGGGCTGATCGCCCAGATCGACCAGTGGGTGCTCGCCGAGGCCTGCCTCCAGCTCACACGCTGGCGGGAGGCAGGACTCGTGCCGAGCGGATTGTCGGTCTCGGTCAACATCTCCCCGCGCTCGCTGGGCTCGCCGTCGCTGATCGACGCGGTCGACCGCGCGCTCGCCGGCGCGCGCCTGCCTCCGGGATGCCTCACGCTCGAGGTCGCCGAGACGACAGTCGATCAGGAGCCGACGCGGGCCGGCGCGGTGCTCGAGGGCCTCGAGCGGCTGGGAGTGAGGCTCTGCCTCGACGACTTCGGCACGGGCTCCGCGTCGCTGAGCGCGCTCTCGCGCTACCCGTTCGACGTGGTCAAGCTCGACCGCTCGACCACTCGGCCGGCGTTCGCCGACCCCAAGGCCGCGCGGATGCTCGGAGCCGTGCTCGGCGTCGCGCGGGCTGCCGAGCTCAAAGCAATCGCCGAGGGGATCGAGACCACGCATGATCTCGAGGCGGCGCGCGGGCTCGGGTTCGACGGCGCCCAGGGATTCGTGTTCGCCGCGCCCACGCCGCCCGATCAGCTGAGCGCCTGGCTCGCTTCCAGAAAGCGGTGACGGACCAGTAGCTTTCTCCGCATGCCCGAGGAGACGAGCTCACCGACCGCGGCCGCCCAGCCACAGCACGCCGACCCCGCCGACCTCGGCGTGCTCGAGGCCGCCGAGCTGCTCAGCTCCGGCCGCCTGTCGTCGGTCGAGTTGACCGAGGCATGCCTGAAGCGGATCGAACAGCGAAACGGAGGGCCGCCGAGCGCCGACGGTGCCCCGGATGCGATCAACGCCTGGGCCCGCCTGTATCCCGACCTCGCCCGTGAGCAGGCGGCCGACGCCGATCGGCGCCGCGCGACCGAGGGCGCTGCGACGCCGCTGCTGTGCGGGATCCCGATCGGCGTCAAGGACCTGTATGGCGTCGCCGGACTGCCGGTGACCGCGTCGAGCCGGATGCTCGAGGACAACGTCGCCGGCGCCGACTGCACGGTGTGGGAGCGGCTGCGCGAGGACGGGATGGTGCTGCTCGGCCACACCCACACGCACGAGTTCGCCGCGGGCGGGACGACCGACCAGGTCGGCAACCCCCACTCGCTGCGCCTGATCGCGGGCGGCTCGAGCGGCGGGAGCGCGGCGGCGCTGGCCGCGCGGATGACGCCGGCGGCGCTCGGCAGCGACACCTGCGGCTCGCTGCGGATCCCCGCGGCGTGCTGCGGCATCTGCGCGATCAAGCCGACCCACGGACTGATTCCGATCGATGGGATCGTGCCGCTGGCCCCGTCGCTCGACCACGCCGGACCGATGGCGCGCACGATCGCGGACTGCGCGGCGGTGCTCGCCGGGATGGCCGCCGGCGCCTCGACCGTGACGCCGCTGATGCCGCCGCCGGTGGCGCTCGACAGCGTCCCGCTCTCGGCTCGTTCTGGCGGACACCCCCTGCAAGGCGTCACGATCGCGCTCACCGACCGCACGCACGGGATGACGATCGCGCCGGCGGTCGGAATCGGGCTCGACGAGGTCGTGCAGACGTGCCAGCGCCTCGGCGCGCGGATCGTCGAGCTTCCGGCCCCGTGGACGTTCGAGTGGGACGACCTCAGCTGCGTGCTGTTCACCGACGTGTGGACCTACCACAAGGGTCACGCCGATCGGCACGATCGCTACCGCCCCGCGATCGCCGAGTTCGTCGAGGCCGCCGCGAACTTCACCGACGCCCAGGCGTACCTCGGCGCGCAACAGCGCCGGGCGGACGGGACCGCGATCTGGGAGGCGTGGTTCGTCGAGCACGGCGTCGACCTCGTGCTCGAGCCGACGCTCCCGATCCTCCCCTACGAGCGCGGCCCCGGCTACGAGCGCGGCCACGCCGGCGGCGCCGGTGATCCGCTGATCGAGCTGACCGCGCTGTGGGACATGACCGGAATGCCGGTCGCCGCGCTTCCGGTGAGCTGGAACGTCGGGGTGTCGCTGATCGCGCCCCGCGGTCAGGAAGCGCCGCTGATCCAGGCGGCCATCGACCTCCAGGAGCACGCGCTCGGAGTCCCCGGAGACCCGGTCGGACGGTCGGCTTCGTGAGCCTGGCGGTCACCGGCGCGCTACTCGCCGGTGAGCCGGTCGGGCTGCGAGCCGAGGACGGTCTGATCGCCGAACTGGGGCCCGGTGTCGAGCCTCAGCCCGGCGACGACGTGATCGACGCTCGCGGGGCGATCCTGTCCTCGCCGCTCATCAACGGCCACACCCACGCCGCGATGACCCTGTTCCGCGGGTACGGCGACGACCTGCCGCTGATGCGGTGGCTCGAGGAGAAGATCTGGCCGATCGAGCGAAAGCTCGAGCCCGAGGACGTGTACTGGGGCACGCGGCTGGCGTGCCTGGAGATGATCCGGAGTGGCACCGTCCGCTTCTGGGACATGTACTGGCATCCCGAGGCGGCGGGGCGCGCGGTCCGCGACTCGGGCATGCGCGCCACCGTGGCCGCCCCGCTGATCGACGTCGACGGCAAGACCGAGGCGATGCGCGAGGCCGCCCGCGAAAGCCTCGACGCGGTCGCCGCCATCGGCGAGCGGATCGATGCCGGGCTCGCGCCCCACGCGATCTACACGGTGAGCGAAGGCAGCCTGCGGTGGATCGCCGAGCTGTCGGCCGAGCGCGGATTCGTGGTTCAGATCCACCTGTCCGAGACCGAGCAGGAGGTGATCGACTGTGTCGCGGCCACCGGCGAGCGGCCCGCGCACTATCTCGACCGGGTCGGGCTGCTCACGCCGCACACGGTCCTCGCCCACGGCGTGTGGCTCGATGACGGCGAGCTCGAGCTGATCGCCGAGCGCGGCTCGGTGGTCGTGACCAACCCGGTGGCGAATCTCAAGCTGGCGGTCGGCGCCGTGTTCCCGTATCCGAAGGCGCGCGCCGCCGGGGTGCAGGTCGGGCTCGGCACCGACGGCCCGGGCTCGAACAACTCGCTCGACCTGTTCGCGGACATGAAGGTGCTCGCGCTGCTCCAGAAGCACGCGGCCAGGGACGCCGCGGCGATCGACGCGGTCGAGACCTGGGAAATCGCCACTGGGCGGCGGGCTCCGCTGCTCGGCGCGGCGCCCGGCCTCGAGGTCGGGCAGCCGGCCGACTTCCTCCTGCTCCGCGCCCGCACGCCCGAGCTCAGCTTCGGGGAGCTGCCCGCCGCGCTGGTCTACACCGCGTCGGGCGCGGTCGTGCAGAGCACGGTCATCGCGGGGCGCGCGGTGATGCGCGACGGCGAGATCGAGGGCGCCGAGGAGGTGCTGGCGCGGGCGCTCGAGCGGGCCCGCAGGCTCGGACTGGCGCCACCGGTCGCATCCGCGGGCGCGGACCCACTAGCCTGAACGCCGATCAGGGCATGACCGCCAGCGTCTCAGAGACCGCCGCCGATCGTCTCATCCGCGCCTCGGCACAAGCTCGCGGCGTCCCATGCGCGCTGCTGATGTTCGGCGAGCTCGCGCTCAAGGGACGGCGACGCTCGGCCTTCGCCGCGGTGATGGCACGCAACCTGCGCCTCGCGATGCGCCGGGCCGGTCCGGTCGACCTCCACCGGCGCGGATCGTCGTTCCTCGTCGTGCCGCAACCGGACGGACTAGCAGCCGTGCTCGAGATCGCCACCGAGATTCCCGGACTGAGCGTCGTGCAGCCGGCGCTTCGGGTGGAGCCCGAGGTCGAGCGCGCCGCGGAGGCCGCGGTCGAGCTTCTGCGTCACGTCCAGGCCGGAACCTTCGCGGTTCGCGCGCGCCGGCGCGAGAAGAGCTTCCCGGTCGGCTCGATGGACATCGCGCGACACGTCGGCGCGGTCGTCGTCGACCAGCTCGGGCTCGGCGTCGATCTTTCCCACCCCGACGTCGAGCTGCACGTCGACGCGTACAAGACCGAGCTGTTCGTGTCGCTCGACCGGCTCCGGGGAGGGGGCGGTCTCCCGGTCGGGACCAGTGGCCGCGCCTTGGTGCTGCTCTCGGGCGGGATCGACTCGCCGGTCGCCGCCTACCGGATGATGAGGCGCGGCCTGCGCTGCGACTACGTCCATTTCAGCGGGCAGCCGCTCACCGGGCCCGAGTCGGCCTACAAGGCCTACGCGCTGGTCGCCCAGCTGAACCGCTTCCAGGGCCGCTCGCGCCTGTTCGTGATTCCGTTCGGTCTCGCGCAGCGGCTGCTCGCGAGCTCGGGCGCCGGCCGTCTGCAGGTGCTGGCGCAGCGACGGCTGATGGTGCGCGTGGCCGACGCGATCGCGCGCCGGGAGCAGTGCGAGGCGCTCGTCACCGGCGACTCGCTCGGTCAGGTGGCGAGCCAGACGCTGCGCAACCTCGAGGTGGTCGAGGCTGCCTCCACGCTTCCCCTGCTGCGCCCGCTGCTCGCCCGCGACAAGTCCGAGATCATCGAGGAGGCGGAGCGGCTCGGCACGTTCGAGACCTCGATCCTGCCCGACGAGGACTGCTGCACGCTGTTCGCGCCGACCCGGGCGGTCACGTGGACCGACCCGGAGCCGCTGATCGAGCTCGAGCGCCGGGTCGATGTCGAGGCGGTCGTCGAGCAGCTGCTCGAGCGAGCGATCGAGCTGTGGCCGCGACTCGAGCCGGACCCCGAGCCGGTCGACCTCGCGCCGGTCGCCGCCTGACCGGCAGGTCAGGCCGCGAGAGTCGAGCCCTTCTCCAGCGCCAACCCCTGCTCGAGCAGCGCGTTCGGGACCGCCTCGAGCAGCCCGGTCGGGTCCGGGACGCGGGCGGCGGTGAGCGCGTCGAGCCCGAGCTCGAGCGCCGGCATCCGCGAGCCACCATGTGCGTCGGAGGCGACCACTGCCCGCGGCGCGGTCCGCAGCAGCCACAGCGCGGTCGCGCGCACCATCTCGCCGTAGAGGCCCGCCACCGACCACGCGTTGATCTGGACGACGCTGCCGACGGCCAGCTCGCGCTCGAGCGTCTCCCAGCTGGCGTCCGACCACCTCAGCGCTCGCTCGGGATGAGCCACGACGACGGCAAAGCCCCGGTCGCGCACCTCGTCGGCAGCCTCGGTGTAGGCGGGATCGAGGCCCTCGAGCGGCGCCTCCAGCAGCAGCCACCGCCTCCCCGGCGGACCGTGGGCGATCGTCTCGAGCTCCGCCTGGGACAGGCGCGGAACCATGTCGTGGGCGAGCTCGCCCCCGCACAGCACGCGGATCGCGATGTGCCTGGCGGCCAGCCGCGCCGAGACCTCGCGGACCCGCTCGGGGAGCGAGCTCACATCGGTGTCGAACTGGGGGTGCACGTGCGGCGTGGCCACGATCGTGCCGGTCCCGTCGGCCGCGGCCGCCGCGGCGAGCGCGACGCTCTCGTCCATCGACGACGGCCCGTCGTCGATCCCGGGCAGCAGGTGAAAGTGGAGTTCTGTGTAGCTCATCGAGGTCGATGATGGGCGAGCCGCGGAGCGATCCTGTGATGAATCAGTAAAGCCCTCGGGGTCAGCCGGCGCGGCGGGCGAGCCGCTCGGCGATCTCGGCCCACAGGTTCCGGAACGCCTCCGCGGCGCGGCCGCGCGGCGCGAACTCCTCCAGCGGCTCGCGGGCCAGGCCCATCCGCTCGACGTCGGCGGCGAGCGGCACGACCGTGCGGAGCATCTCCGGCCGCTCCGCGATGAACGCCTCCATCACGTCGCGGTGCATGCGTTTGCGCGCGTCGACCATCGAGAAGAACGGGAGCCGCTGCACGGCGGCCCCGGCGACCTGGTCGATGTAGTCGAGCGTCCGCGCCGACAGCGTCGCCGGGAGCAGCGGTATCACCAGCGCGTCGGCCGCTTCGAAAACGCTTTCGGACACCAGCGAGATGCTCGGCGGACAGTCGAGGAACACGTAGTCGTAGTCGGGCTCGAGCGGCGCCAGCACCCGGCCGAGCGACCGCGTCGGGCGCTTGGTGGCGTCGAGGTGGAGGTCCATGTGCCGGTAGGAGAAATCGGCGGGCAGCAGGTCGAGCCGGTCGTAGTCGGTGCCCTTGATCCGGGCCGAGGCGTCGCTCTTGCCGCGGACGAGCCTGCGCCCTCCCCCCTTGACCTTCGGCTTGACGCGGAGCAGGTATGTGCTCGCGCCCTGCGGATCGAGGTCCCACAGCAGCGTGGTCGCGCCCCCGCGCGCCGCGAGGTACGCGAGGTTGACGGCGGCCGACGTCTTGCCCACGCCTCCTTTGATGTTGTAGCTGGCGAGGACCACGGCGTGCAGAGTCTCCCATGCGCCGTGGATGCCCGGAGCGCAATCGTTCGCGTGGCGAGCCGTACACTAGGCGCGGGGTGACCGGAGGAGCGACTGCCTGTCCGGAGTGCGGCACCGACAACCTTTCCGGTGCCAAGTTCTGCATGGAATGCGGGGCCGGGCTGCAGACATCGTGTCCGAGCTGTGGTCACACCGTCGCGCCGGAGCAGAAGTTCTGCTCGGAGTGCGGCTTGGCGCTGGCACCGGGCGTGGCCACCACGGGCGAGGTCGCATTGCCTGGCCGCGACGCGACGCGGCCGTCCGTTGCCGGGTCGCCACGCTCCGGTTCGGCGGAGCTCCGAAACGTGTCGGTCATGTTCGTCGACCTCGTCGGGTACACGCCGCTGACGGAGTCGTGGGATCCCGAGGACGTCCGCGATCTGCTCGGTCACTACTTCGACGCGGCGCGACAGATCGTCGACCGGTACGGCGGGACGATCGAGAAGTTCATCGGGGACGCCGTGATGGCCGTGTGGGGCACCCCGGTGGCCCGCGAGGACGACGGCGCGCGGACCGTGCGGGCCGCGCTCGAGCTGGTCGACGCGGTGGCCACGCTCGGAGCGACCGTCGGCGCGCCCGGTCTTCGTGCTCGCGGCGGCGTCGTCACCGGCCAGGCTGCGCTGCTCGCCAACCATGAGGAGGGCGTAGTCGTGGGCGACCGGGTCAACACCGCCGCCCGGATCCAGGCGGCCGCCGACCCCGGCACGGTGTTCGTCGACGAGGTCACGCGCCAGGTCACGACATCCGCGATCGCCTACCAGGACGTGGGACATCGCTCGCTCAAGGGCAAGACCGAGCCGCTGCGGCTGTGGCGCGCGAGCGAGGTCCTCGCGGTCGCCCCGGGGATGGCTTCCGAAGGCCCGCAGGCGGAGTTCGTCGGGCGCGAGGCGGACCTGCGGCTGATCAAGGAGCTGTTTCACGGCGGCGTGAGTCGCACATCGGCGCGGCTCGTCGCGGTCTCGGGCGCGGCCGGTGTCGGCAAGAGCCGGATTCGCGCGGAGTTCCTCGACTATCTGATGAAGCTGCCCGACACCTTCCTCTGGCATCCCGGCCGCTGCCTTCCGTACGGGGACGGCGTGGCGTACTGGGCGCTCGCCGAGATGGTCCGCCACCGGCTGGGGATCCGCGAGGACGCTCCCGCCGAGGAGGCGGAGTCGAGGCTCGCGGCCGGCCTCGAACGCTGGGTCGCCGATCCGGCCGAGCGGGAATTCATCTCCGCCCGCCTCGGCGTTCTGCTCGGCGTCGCCGAGTCGGGGCCGGGCCGCGAGGAGCTGTTCGCTGGGTGGCGGCTGTTCTTCGAGCGGCTGGCCGAGCGCGATCCCGTCGTGATGGTGTTCGAGGACATGCACTGCGCCGAGGACGGCCTGCTCGACTTCGTCGAGCACCTGCTCGACTGGTCGGCCCAGCATCGGATCTTCATCCTCACGTTCGCCCGGCCCGAGCTGTCCGAGCGCCGGCCGGGATGGCCCGCCGGCCATCGCAGCGCCACCGCGATCTCGCTCCAGCCGCTCGGCGACCAGGCGATGGAGGAGCTGCTCGATTCCGTGGCGACGCTGCCCGTCGCCGCGAAGCAACGGATCATCTCGCGCGCCGAGGGTATCCCGCTGTACGCGATCGAGACCGTGCGGGCGCTCGCCGACCGCGGGGTGCTCATCGAGCGCGACGGCTCGCTCGTCCTGACCGGCGAGCTCGGCGAGCTCGATGTTCCGGCCAGCCTGATCGCGCTGCTCGGGGCCCGGCTGGACGCGCTCGGCTCCGAGGCGCGCGAGCTGGTCAAGTCGATGTCGGTATTCGCGGGCAACTTCCCCGTGGCCGCTGCGCAGGAGCTGTCCGGGTTGCCGGCGCAGCGCGCCGACGCGGTGCTGGCCGGCCTGGTGCGCAAGCAGGTTCTGACGGTTCGCGCCGATCCGCTCTCCCCGGACCGGGGCCAGTACCGGTTCGGTCAGACGCTGCTCCGGACCGTCGCCTACGAGATGCTGTCCAGGCGCGAGCGAAAGTCCCGCCACCGCGCGGCGGCGGAGTACCTCTCGCATGCGTTCGCCCACGAGGGCGAGGACGTGGCCGAAGTCGTGGCCGCGCACTATCTGTCGGCATATCGCTGCGCCGCGAACGATTCCGACGCGGGCCAGCTCCGCGCCGAGGCGGTCGCCGCGCTCCGCCGCGGGGCCCAGCGCGCGGCTGCGGTCGGCGCGCCCCAGACCGCCGAGCGCGCGTACCGGACCGCGATCGATCTCGCCGCCGGCGAGGAGGAACGGATCGACCTGATCGTGGCGGCCGGCGAGATGGCGCTGCTGGATGGTCGCTACGAGGACTCGCTCGAGCTGTTCGGGGATGCCGCCACACGGCTCCGGAGCCTCGGTCGCCAGCTCGACGCGGCTCGTCTCGCCTCGGAGATCGGGCACGCCTTGCGCCGGGTGGGCCGCACCGGAGAGGCGATCGATCTCATGCGCGACGAGCTCGCGCTGCTGAGCGGCGACGGAGAGGACAGCGACGCCGCGCAGATCAACGTCGAGCTCGGGGTGGCGCTGCTCGCCGCCGGCCGCGTCCGCGAAGCGGTCGAGCCGCTGGAGCGGGCACTCGAGCTCGCACAGGCGCTCGACCTTCCGCGCGTCCTGGCCGGCGCCCTGACCTACAAGGCGCAGCTGTGCGTCGCGCTCGGGCGCGTAGCCGAAGCGCGCATCCTGTTCGACGGCGCGATCGAGCTGTGCCGCCGGTACGAGCTCACCGACCGGCTGATCGTCGTCCAGCTCAACAGCGGCGATTTCCTGCGGAGGTTCGATCTGCCCGATGCCGGCGATCGCACAAGCGACGCGCTGGCCACGGCCCGGCGCGCCGGCAGCCGCGTGTACGAGAGCGTGGCGGCATCGAACCTGATGCGCGTGTGGGAATACTCGGGCGCGTGGGCGGACGCCGAGCGGCTCGGGGTCGACCTGCTCGAGGGAGCGCCCGAGCGTCCCGGCGCCGAGTACCTCCATCTGGAGCTGACGCTGCTGGCGGCAGCGCGCGGCGATCTCACTAACGCGCGCGAGCACCTTCGCGGGATGTCCGCCTGGCGCAATATCGAGTCGAGCGAGGCGCGCTGGACCCATGCCGCGTGTGAGGCCACGATCGCGCTCGCCGGCGGCGACGCCGCGGGAGCCCTCGAACTGCTGTCGGGCACGATCGGCGAGATCATCTCGGTCGAGGGCGTGTCGAGTCAGGCGAGCCGGATCGGCTTCCCGTGCGCGATCGAGGCCGCGTTCGCGCTAGGACGGGTGGAGGAGGCCGGCGGCCTGCTCGCGCTCGTTGCCGGCCAGCCGCTCGGTCACGTGCCTCCGTTCCTGCGCTCACAGCTCGCGCGGGGCCGCGCGCTGCTGGCCGTGGCTCACGGGGACGGCGCGACCGCGGTCGAGCAGTTCGGCATCGCGATCGAGATGTTCGGCGCGCTTAGCTACCCGTACTGGCTGGCGTGTGTCCAGATCGACCTCGCCGGCGTCCTGATCGGCGATCAGCGCCCCGATGAGGCCCGCTCCCTGCTCGAGGAGGCGATCGCGACGCTGACCCAGCTCGGGGCAAAGCCGGCGCTCGCTCGTGCCGAGAGCCTCGTGTCCGGTCTGCCGATCGCGGCCGGCCGCTGATTACGTCAGCGAGGCGAGCAAGGCCTGCCCGTTCGGGACGCCCCAGCCACTGACCGCGTCGTACCCGTGTTGGGCGTCGTAGCCGAACCCTGGTTGGGGGGAGGCGTTGTGGCCCTTGGTGATGTCGGTGAAACCGGTGCCGGCGCCGCGCTCCGCGTACAGGAGCGGGGTCAGAAATTGGGACCGGTGCTTTGGCGTCTGGGCGGCGATCCGGGCGATCAGCGCCGCCCACAGCGGCGCCGCCGCGCTGGTGCCGCCGTTCATCGTTGGCTGGCCGTCGAACACCAGGCTGTAGCCGGGTGGCCCCGCGAGCGCCGCGACGTCGGGGACGACGCGCCCATCGGTGCCACCCGCGTTGCGTGATGTGACACTTACCTCCTGCCACTCCGGTCGCGGGAACTTGACGCTCACCCCTCCACCGGTCGAGCCGCCACCGTGCTGACTCCGGTCTCCCGGCGCGTTCCACCAGACCACTTCCTCGCCCCCTTCGAGCATCGTGCCGCCGACCGCAAGCACGAACGGGCTCGACGCCGGAAAGTGCACATGTGCGTTCGCGTCGTGCATCTGATCGCCTGACCCATCGTCGCCCGTAGCGGCGCAGACCGTGATGCCGCGCGACGACGCCGCGCGCAAGCGGTCGTTGATCGCCTCGAGCGCCGCCGCCGACCAGTCCGGCGCGTCTTCGGCCAGCCCCCAGCTGACACACAGTGTCACTGGCGCCGGCTCGAGGGCGACGATCGCGTCGAGCAGGTCGATCCAACCTTTCTGATCGAAAGGTGCAAAGAACACACTGATCCTCGCGCCCGGACACAGCCCGGCCACGATCTCGACGTCCATCATCACCTCATGGCTCTCGCCCAGCGCCGGTCCCTGCTGCTCGGCCGAGAGCGCCGCGATCTCCTTCGGTGTCATCGGCGTGTAGCCGATGGAGACGGCGTCGACGTGCGGCGCGGGACGCCCGTGTGCCGAGCAGAACGCGCGCACGTCGTCCGGGTAGTAACCGCCCCCGAACTCGGCGATCGCGATCGTCTGGCCGGCGCCGTCCCCGTCGGGGAAGCGGTAGCGCTGCTCGAGCTCGGCCGGGCCGAGCGGGTTCGCGGCCGCTCCGCCGGGGCCCTTGGCCGCGGCGCCGCGGTCCAAGCGGCGGGCCACTCTCCGTTGGTCGAGGCCGAAGACGCCGCTCACTATCCCGTCGAGCTCTGACGGAACATGGACGTCACCCTCGCGGCCGCGGAGCAACCCGTCCTCGCCATGGCTGTACATCCCGAGTCCGGCGTCGAACGCATCCTCAACCTGAGCCGCGGTGCCGCGCATGATCAGGCTGCCGGTGGCGGGGTATTCGGCCTGGACGGTCAGCCCGAACCGGCCGAGTGTCCGCTTGACCGTGCCGAAGTCGTCCGGCGACCGATGCGACTCGCTGAGAGTGACGGTGACGTCGATCGCGGAGGCGGCATCGACGTCGCCGACGCGGACCGCGCCCTGTTTGGGCGCGCGCCCCGATCCTTCCAGCCGCACATGGGCGGCGGCCATCAGCGTTGACTCGACGGGGGGAAATCGCGAGGATGCGGTCTCGTCCATCCGAAAGGGGCCCCCATGAGCCGGACTGTATTCGATTGCGCACGCGTGCCTGGCGACACCTGCTCGGTGCAGATGATCGGCGAGCGGGATGATGTGCTGGCGGCTGCGAAGCACCATCTCGTCTCGGCTCACGGCCACTCGGACGATTCGAGCCTCGACCAGAACGTTTCCACGGTCGTCGACGGCCACCAGCAGGCCACGCCGTACAGCAGCTGGGTTTAAGACCGCGCTCGCGCCCGGCAACTCGGTGGTTGCCGGGCGCGGGGGCGCTCGACTAGATCGGGTAGTGGCGGGGCAGCGACTGGACCGTGATCCAGCGCAGCTCCGTGAACTCCTCGAGCGCGGCGCGGCCGCCGAACCGGCCGAACCCGCTCGCCTTCACGCCACCGAACGGCATTTGCGGCTCGTCGTGGACGGTCGTGTCGTTGATGTGGCAGATCCCGCTCTCGATCCGCTGCGCGAGCTCGAGCGCCGCCGGCACGTTCTCGGAGAACACGGCCGCCGACAGTCCGTACTCGGTGTCGTTCGCGACCTCGACGGCCTCGTCGGGGCCGTCGACCGGGAGGATCGTGACCAGCGGGCCGAACGACTCCTCGGAGTAGATCCGCATCTCCGGTGTGATCCCGGTGAGCACGGTCGGCGGGAAGCAGGGCCCGTCGGCCTCGCCGCCGCTAAGCGCCTTGGCGCCCTTACCGACCGCGTCCTCCACGAGCCCCGAGACGCGCTCGACGGCGGCCCGGTTGATCAGCGGACCGATCGCCGTCGACTGCTCGCGCGGATCGCCGACGGGTAGCGCGCGCGCCCGCTCGGCGAGCTTCTCGGCGAGCGCGTCGGCGACCGTCCGGTCGACCACGATCCGCTCGGTCGACATGCAGATCTGGCCCTGGTGGAAGAACGCGCCGAAGCTCGCGGCCGCCGCCGCTCGGTCGAGGTCCGCGTCGCCGAGCACCACGATCGGCGCCTTGCCGCCGAGCTCGAGCAGTACCCGTTTGAGGTGGGCGCCGGCCTTCTCCGCGATGATCCGCCCGACCTTGGTCGAGCCGGTGAAGTTGATCCGCCGCGTCGCCGGATGCGCGATCAGCTCGTCGACCACATCCGCCGCGTCCTCGGGTGAGTTCGTCACCAGGTTGATCACGCCGGCGGGCAGGCCCGCTTCGACCAGCGCCTGCACGACGGCGGCGTGGGTGCGAGGGCAGATCTCCGAAGCCTTGAGCACGACCGTGTTCGCGTACGCGAGCGGCGTCGCCACCGCGCGCGTGGACAGGATCACGGGCGCGTTCCAGGGCGCGATCCCGACGACCACGCCGGCGGGCGCCCGGACGCCCATCGCGAGCTTGCCGGGCACGTCCGAAGGGATCACCTCGCCCACCAGCCCGTACGCCTGAGCCGCCGCCTCGCGGAGCATTCCCGCCGCAAGCTCTACGTTGAACATGCCCCAGCCGAACACGCCGCCCGTCTCCTCGGTGACGATCCCGGCGATCTCCACCTGCCGCTCCATCAGCAGGTCAGCCGCCTTGTTCAAGATCTGGCGCCGCATCGCCGGCGCGCTCTGGGACCACTCGCCGAACGCGGCCGCAGCCGCATCGACCGCCTTGCGCGCGTCCTCACGACCGGCGGCGGCCGCCCACCCGACCTGATCGCCCGTAAACGGAAAGCTTTGCTCGTACTCGCGGCCGGACTTGGCGCCCGTCCAGTCGCCCCCGATCAGCAGCTGCTGGTGGGCAAGGTCGACCGTCGTCATGTCAGCGTCTCCTTCGTCGCTCGTTCAACCCCTCGCGGCTGAACGATACGGCTTGGTGCGCGATGCGGACTTGTGTGCGCTCAGCGACGCAACTGCGGTCCATGCACTGGCGGCGCTCGTGTCAGGCCGGGCTCGCTCCGGCAACGGTCGGCCCCCCACGCGAATCTAGAACGTGACCTCCTCGATGTAGCACCACGACCAGCTGTCACCGGCCATCGCGGAGCTCATCACCGCGTGCCCGGTCTCCTGGTAGTGCTTGGTCGCGTGGGTGCCCGGCGACGAGTCGCAGCAGCCGACATGGCCGCAGGTGCGGCACGCCCTGAGCGCGATCCACGTCCCGCCGGTCGCCAGGCATTCCTCGCATCCCTCGACCTGGTCGGGGACGTCGACCTTGATCTGGTCGGCGTGGTCGCATTCGGCCATCAGTGTCTCCTCTCGACGGGTTCCCTACTTCTCGGTGCACACCATCTCAGAGTGGGCCGCGCCCGCGCGCGAAATGTCGGGCTCAAGGAATTGCTGTCTTGAGCCGAAGATTAGTTCGGCACCTAAATGTTTTTCTGCTAAACTTTCGGCACGAAATGAATTCTACGACTACCACCTCCCCCCCAACTTCGATTAGCCGCATTCCCTCCGCTCACGCGACCGACGCGCCGCGGATCGAGCCGCAGGTGATGCGGGTCGCGATCGTCGTGATCCTGGGCGCGATCATGTCCGTCCTCGACACCACGATCGTCAACGTCGCGCTCCACGACCTCTCGATCGACCTCCATTCCACGCTCGGTGGGATCCAGTGGGTCATCACCGGTTACCTGCTTTCGCTCGCCGCTGTGATTCCGGTCACCGGCTGGGCCGTGCGCCGCTACAGCGCGCGCCGCCTGTATCTGATTGCGCTCGTCGTCTTCACCCTCGGCTCCGCGCTGTGTGCGCTGGCCGCCAACACCGGCGAGCTGATCGCCTTCCGCGTCCTCCAGGGCGTCGGGGGCGGCATGCTGACCCCGATCGGTCAGATGATCCTCGTCAAGGCCGCCGGCCCTCGCAACCTGCCCAAGGTGATGAGCCTGATCGGCATCCCGATCGTTCTCGCCCCGGTCTTCGGCCCCACCCTCGGTGGCCTGCTGCTGCAGACCGCCGGCTGGCAGTGGATCTTCATGATCAACGTCCCCGTCGGTGCCCTCGCGCTGTTCCTGGGGTGGCGGCTGCTCCCCCATGACGAGGCGGGCTCGAGCCAGGCCGGCCGGCTCGACGTGATAGGTCTTGGCCTCGCCGCGGCGGGCGTCGTCGGCCTCACTTACGGCCTGTCCGAGAGCGCGACCGCCGGCACACTGACCTCCTCGTCCGTACTCGGTCCGGCGCTCGCGGGGCTCGCCCTGCTCGCGGCGTTCGTCGTCCGGTCGCAGCGGATCGAGCACCCGCTGCTCGACCTCAGGCTGTTCGCCAACCCCGCCTTCCGGGCCGCCTCGATCGTGACCTTCTGCCTCGGCGCAGCGCTGTTCGGAGCGATGATCCTGATGCCGCTGTACTTCCAGACGATCCGCGGCGAGGACGCGATCATGACCGGCATCCTGCTGATCCCCCAGGGCATCGGCGGCGGCCTGGGCATGTTCCTCTCGGGACGCTTCACCTCCCGATTCGGCGCCGGACGAACCTCTCTGCTCGGTGGCCTGATCCTCGCGGCGGCCACGATCCCGTTCGTGCTCGTCACCGACACGACGCCGTTCGCGGTGATCGGCGCGGCGATGCTGCTCCGCGGCATCGGTGTCGGCCTGGCGATCATGCCGGCGATGACCGCGGCGTTCTCGGTGCTATCGCGTGAGCAGGTGAACGATGCCAGCCCGCAGCTGACCGTCCTGCAGCGCGTCGGCGGCTCGCTGGGGACCGCGCTGATCGCGGTTGTCCTCCAGAGCCAGATCAAGACCGCCCACACCCCGGCCGCCGCGGCCGCCGCGTTCGGCCACACCTACTGGTGGGTCATGGCGGTGACGCTGGTGGCGCTGATCCCGACGCTAATGTTGGCGCGAATCGAGCGCCGGGCCAAGACCGACACCGCCGACATCCCGGTCGCGATCTCGGTCGAGGAGCCCCTGCTGGAGGCAGCATGAGCCAACAGACCGCTACCGCCACTCAAGCAGCCGAGCCGACAACCCGGACCGACGAGCTCCGGGTCGCGCTCAACCACCTGCTCGCCGCCGATCGCCGTCTGCGAGGCCGCGACCACAGCCGTCCGGGCGAGCTGACGTTCGCGCAGCTGCGGACGATCGCGGCGCTCGGGCGCGAGCGCGAGATGACCGCCGGCCAGCTCGCCAAGAGCGCCGAGCTGACGCCGGCGACGGTCACCTCGATCCTCGATCAGCTCGAGAGCGCGAACATCGTCGAGCGCCGGCGCAGCACCGAGGACCGTCGGGTCTGCAACGTCGCCCTGACCCCCGAGGGCTGGGAGCTGCTCGAGCGCAAGCTATCCGTCTGGAATGGCCTTTGGTCCGACCGCCTGTCGGGCTTCAGCGACAAGGAGATCCAGACCGCCGCGGCCATCCTCCATGAGGTCACGGGCATCCTCGACACGGTCGCGAGCTCGCTCGACTCGGCCGAGCACGACAGCTGAGCGCTCAGCCGGCTCGGTCGGCGTGGTGACACTGTGAACCCGATCGGCGCGGTTGGGGCCTAACCTAGCGGGCGCCATGCCGGCCGAGACGACCATCGCCACCGGCGAGCGGGAATCCGCCGCCGAACAGGGCATAAGCCAATCGCGCACCGCGCTCGTTTCGATCGCGGCGGCCGCCGTGCTCGTCGCGCTCAAGCTCGGCACGGGGATCATCGCCGGAAGCCTGAGTCTCGTATCGGCGGGCATCGAGTCCTCGGGCGACGTGGTCGCGGCGATCCTGACGTTCTTCGCGATCCGCTTCGGCGTCCGGCCGGCCGACACCGACCATCCGTACGGTCACCGACGCGCCGAGAACCTCGGGGCACTCGGCGAGGCCGGAATCCTGCTCGCCGGCGGCGTCTTCATCGTGATCGAAGCGGTCGTCCGCCTGGCCAATGGGGAGACCGGGCTGCAAGCCCACTGGTACGTCTTCGCGGTCATCGCAGTGGCACTCGTGGTCGACGGCTCGCGCATCGTCGTGTCGCTGCGCGCCGCCCGCGTCTACAAGTCCGCGGCCCTGCGCTCGAACGCCTTCCACTTCGCCGGGGACATGGCCGGCTCCATCGCCGTGCTGGGCGGCATGGTTGCCGTGGCCGCGGGCTTCCACGACGGCGACGCGATCGCCGCCCTCGTCGTGGCCGGCATCATCTTCGGCGCGGCGAGCCGGCTGATCTACGAGAACGCGCGGGTGCTGATGGACACCACCCCGGCCGACGCGCGCGCCCAGGCCGAGGCCGCGATCAGCGGACTCGGCGACGCCGTGGAGTTGCGCCGGCTGCGCCTTCGTGAGTCCGGCGGGCGTTACTTCGCCGATGCTGTCGTCGGCGTGCCGCCCGGCCAGGCCGTCGTCGAGAGCCACAACACCGCCGATGCCGTCGAGGCCGCGGTCCGCGACGCGCTGCCCGAGACCGACGTGGTGGTCCATCTCGAGCCACGCCGCGAGGGGCTCGACCTCCGCGACCGCGTGCTCGCGATCGCGCTCGCCGAGCCGCTGGTGCGGGAGGCGCACGACATCGCGATCTACGAGCACGACGGCAAGGTCAGCGTGTCACTGCATCTCAAGATGAAGCGCGACGTCGCGATCGCTCAGGCGCACGACGTCGCCGAGCGCGTCGAGGCGGCGCTCCGCGAGGAGCCCGACGTGCAGGACGTCCACACCCACCTCGAGCCGCTCGAGCAGCCACTTGCCGCCCGCCCCGCCGAGGACCGCGACCATCCCGACGAGGTCGAGCGCCGCCGCATCAGGGGGCTCGTGCGCGACCGCACCGGTCAGGCGCCGCGGGAGCTCCGGCTCCTACACGCCGCCGGCGGGCTCGTCGTGTTCGTCAGCGTCGCCGTCCCCGCGGACATGACGCTGCCCGAAGCCCACGACCTCGCCAGCCGGCTCGAGGACGACATCCGCGAAGGTCAGTCACACATGCAGGACGTCGTCGTTCACACCGAGCCCTAGCGTCAGCTCCGTACCTCGATCTTCACGGTGTGGACGTGGCCGCCGGTTAGGACGCCGAGCGTCCAGAACCGGAACTGGCGCAGCTGCGATGTCAGATGGACCCGGATGCTCCACAAGCCGTCGCCCACCTTGATCATCGCCGGGCCGACCGGGTGCGGCTGGACGCCAAGCGGTGCGGCGAACACCAGGCGCGGGGCCTTGGCGGCGTTCACGAAGGCCTCGAGCGTGCAGAACGTGCCGATCTTCACCTGGTAGAACCCGCCGACCTTGCGAACACCGGCGACGTAGTAGTCGATCAGGCCAGCGGCGCCCTTGACCGTCGAGACGTTGCCCGCCTTGTCGATCGCGGTCGCCCTCCACGTGATGCCGGACGGCCCGCGGCGAACCTTCAGCACGCAAGGACCGGCCAGCCCGGACAGCCGGTCACTGGCCTCGCACGCCACTCGCACCGGGCCGGGCGCGTTATACGTGGCCCGGTTAGCGGCCCCGCTGACGCGCAGCGCGGGCGGCGCCCGGTCGATGTTGATCGGGGACACGACCGCGGTGGCGATCCCTCCGTCCACGCCATGGACCGTTGCGGTCGCCGACTGCGCCGCTCCGCTACGGCTCAGGGTCACCGGGCCGGGGCACGGTCCGGTGAGCGGTGCAGACCCGGTCACGCACGTGAACGTGATCGTGACCGGAGAGCGGTACCAGCCGTACTTCGTCTTTGGATGCTTGCTCGTCACCACGGCGGTGATCGCCGGGTTCGTGGTCGCGTTCGACGCGGAGGACCCCGTGAACGACGCGTCCCCGCCATACGCGGCCGACACGGTCCTGACCCCCGGGGAGGGGTTGGGAAGCGTGGCCGTCCCCGACGGTGACAGCGGAGCGTTGCCGAGGGTGCTGCCGTTGACCACAAACGTGACGAAGCCGGTTGGGGTCCCCGCGCCGGGCGGCACAGCCGCGACGGTCGCGACGAGGCTCGCGGCGGTGACGGTCAAGCGGGTACTCGTGGCCGCCTTGCCGACGACGATGTCGTCCTCCCCGGTGGCCGGGGCGATCTGGCTGGTGCCCGAGTAGGCAGCGGTCACCTGATCCGATCCGACGGCCAGGTCGGTCACCGGACCGAGTTGGGCGGCGCCGTCCGGGCCGACCGAGACAGGCGCCCCTACCGGGGCTCCGCCGACCGACCACTGCACGGTGCCCGACGTCGCCGGGCCGCCGGGCGCGGTGATAGTCGCAACAAAGGAGACGGGCTGGCCCCACACCGGTGCGGCGACGCTCGAGGACACTGAGCTCGAGGACACCGCGACGGCGGACGTCAGCTTGCTCACGACGTAATCGGCGATGCTGTCCGACCCGATCAGGTAACTCGCGTCGCCGGTGTAAGACGCCTCGAACGTATACGTGTCCGCGGGCAATGTGCCGACGGCGCACGACGCCGTCCCGGCGCTGAGGCTCACGTTCGAACACCCGGCCGGCGCGGTCCCGTTGACCAGGAACGTCACGTCTCCGGTGGGGGCGGGCCCGCCGGCCACCCGCACTACGGTGACGGACAGGCTCACCGGATCGGCCACGGTCGCGCCGGACGACGGCGTAGCCGATAGCGAGACTCCCGGGGCCGCCTGCGCGACCTGGTAGTTGCTGATGCTGTCCGAACCGGTCAGGAAGTTGGTGTCACCGGAGTACGACGTCCCGAACGTGTAGGTCCCGCCGGGAAGGGTGCCGGCCGAGCAGGCCGCACTACCCGAGGTAACGGTCACGTTGCCGCAGCCGGGCACACCCGTCCCGTTGATCGTGAAGTCCACCGTTCCGGACGGCGCCGGTCCTCCGTTGGCGTCGGTCACCGTCGCCGTGAGCGAGACCGGGCTGGCCACGGTCGCCCCCGACGACGGCGACGCCGACAACGCCACCGTGGGGGTTGCCCGGCTGACCGCGTAGTTCGTGATGCTGGCCGAGTCGCCCAGGTAATCGCCGTCGCCCGGATAAGACACCGCAAGCGTGTAGCTTCCCGTCGGCAGGACCCCCACCGTGCAGGTCGCTTGCGATGACGTCAGCATGACGCTCCCGCACCCGGAGGGGGTGGTCCCGTCGACCGTGAAGTCCACCGTCCCGCCCGGGAGAGGCAGGGTGCCCTGGGCGGCGACGTTGGCGGTCAGGGTCACTGGGCTGTCCGCGGTCGCGCCCGACGACGGCGACGCCGACAGCGACAGCCCTGCCGCTGCCTTTCCCACGACGTAATTCGTGATGCTGCCCGAGCCGCCGGTGTAATTGCTGTCGCCCGAGTAATCCGCTTCCAGCGTGTAGGTCCCTGGCGTTAGGGTCGTCAGGCACTGCGCGACGCCGCCGCTGACCGGGACAGGCCCACACACGGCTGTCCCGTTGGCGGTGAAGGTGACGGTTCCGCCAGCCGCCGGGCCGCCGCCGGCGAACGGAGCTACGTCCGCGGTCAGCGTGATCGGGTCGCCCGCCGTCGCCCCCGACGGCGGGGCCGCCAGAAGCTGGGTCGTCGTCCCGGTCTTGGCGATTGCGATCGACAGGTTCTGCGTCGCCACGTTCGCCGGCGAGGAAGAGTCGGTGGCCTGCACCGTGAAGGTCGACGTGCCGGCTGCCTGCGGCGTCCCGGAGATGGTCCCGGTCGTCATGTCCAAGCTCAGCCCGTCCGGCAGCGACCCGCTGGCCAGCGACCACGTGTATGGCGTCGTCCCGTTGACAGCCGCCAGAGGCGCCGAGTAGCTTTCGCCCACGCTTCCACCCGCCAGGGAGGTCGTAGTGACGGCGAAGACCGTGTAGACCAAGGTCACCGACGGCGCCTGCCCAGAGGAAGCCTGCGAGAACGACGGTCCGGTGACCGAAACGGCCGCGTGGCTGGTCCCGCCGCCGCCGCTGCCACCGTCGTCGTTGGCGTTCGAACAGCCGCCGCCGGCACCGCCGCCGAACCAGCCGGCGCCGCCGCCGCCACCGCTAACGCCGTCCGCCCCGTTCGCGGGGCCGGCCGCGCCGCCGGCACCCCCGGCCGCGGCGCCCGGAGAGCCGTTGCCCCCACCGTCGCACCCCGCGCCGCCTGCCCCCGGCGCCGACGCGGTCGCTCCGCCACCAGGGCCGCCGTCGTTCCGCCCGTCAGTCCCGATGGTCCCGTCGCCGCCATTGGCGGTGGTGCCCGCGTTTCCAGCCGCTCCGCCGAAATCGCCCGTGCCGCCGCCGCCTCCGGCGACCACCAACCGGGAAGCGAGGGTGCTACCCGCCGGGCACGGCTGATTCCCGCTCGTCGGACAGGTCCGCACGTCCGACTCACCGCCGCCGGCACCGCTGTCGGTAAATCCCGGGATCAGCTGTCCGGCTGCGCCGCCCAGGATGCCAACCTCGGCGAAGATCACCTGCCCGGGGGTAACCCCAAGCGAGCCGGTTGCGACAGCCCCGAGCCCGCCGGGCTTGCCGAGGCCGAAGTCCGAGCCGCCCTGGCCGCCCACGGCGGTCGTCGTCACCGAAGTGACTCCTGCCGGAACCGCGAACTGGTGCTCCCCGATCGCTGTGTACGTGCAGGTGACCGTGCCTCCTACCTGGGAGCAGCCGCTCGGGAGTGCGAACGCCGCGGCGGGGGCTGCGACGGCGATTGCGACGGAGAGCGCCGCAGCGGCAACCGCCACGATCGCAACGCGGACTACGGCAGCGAGCGTCGCTGGACGGACCAGTCGTGAAGTCATGACCGATGCCCCTCTTCTGTGGACGGTTTCCCCGCGAGGCCGGTGCGGACGGAACGCCGATCCTATGGGCCAGCCGGCGTGCTCCGGGGTTACCCTGAGGTTAACTCATCGCCACCCGGCCCGGACCGTGGCGGACGATCGCGCCGTGATCAGGGCACGAGCACCGTCTCCGCGCTTCTCGATCACCTGCAGCGGTCGGATCGCAGCGCGCTGACGGCTCTCGCCAGCCGCCTGCTCGTCGCGCAGGCGGCAGACCAGGGGATCGAGCTGCTTCCCGAGATCGACGCTTGACGCGCATCGTCAGGGGAGGTGGTGCTTTGGCTTTCTCGCGTGGATCGTCTGCTTGCGCGTCGAGATCGCCTTGCGCTTGCCTACCTGCGTGACGGCAACCTTCACCGGCAGCTTGTGGAATCGCGCGAGCAGCCGTCGCCCGACCCGGTTGAGCTTCACGTGAACGGTGATCGACCGCCCGCCGGCCAACACGTATCCGGCGCCGGCCACCTTCGTGGTCACGCGCCGGCGCTTCGGCTTGTGCCCGGCGGCGCTCATCACCGCGATCACCTTCGGGCCGGTGCGCACCTCGACGGTGGTGAGGCTGACGCGGCCTGAGCAGCGCTGCGACGCCGTGCCAGCACAGTGGATCGTCACGTCGACGCCCGACGCGGTCACCTTCTCCTTCACCACATGCGCGACCGGGGGCGTCGGTGGCGGTGGCGGTGGCGATGGCGGCGACGGGTTGCCGCTCGGCGGGGTAAAGGCGGTCTGATCCTCGGCCGCACCGATGTCGACGACCCCTTGAGCCTGCGTGGTGCCGACGATCCGCGGCTGTCCGTAGAAGTCGGTGCCCACGCCGCTCGGCACGAGCGCGTTGGAGCCCGCGTCGATCGTCGGGCTCGAGGCCGTCTCGTGGACATCTCCGGTTGCCGCGCCGGCAAGGTTCGGGGCGGCGCAGAGGTTGCCGGCGCCGGCGAACGGCGTGGTGGTGCTTCCGACCGCGCAGACGTCGCTGTTGGCGGCGGTGACGTTCGTCCCCGGCGTGGCGCCGAACCCGCCCACATCCGTGGCACCGGCACCGGTGTTCCCGGCCACGATCGAGTTCTGAACCGTGAGGGTGTCGCCGCTCTCGCCGTCGACGCCCGCCGCCCCGCCCGGCCCGGAGTTACCCGAGACCGTCGAATCGATCAGCATCAGCTGGAAGCCCTGCGTTCCCGTCGTGGCCGTGCAACCGGCGTAGACGCCGGCGCCCTCGACGTCGCCGCCCGACGGCGCGCCGATCGAGTTGCCGGCCGCGACGAGATTCGTCGCGGTTGCGGTCGCGGTGAAGGTCGGTGAATCGCAATCGCCACGGACCGTGCCGAGGCCCGCACCCTCGCTAGCCGAGCCCGCACCCGGACCTGGGAGCGAGTTGCCGATGTACGCGTCGGCGGAGCTCGTCAGGTTGACCGACGCGAGCCACTCGCCGCCTCCGTCGAACGTGGCTGCCGTCGAACCGGTGCTGACGATCGAGTTCGACTCGAACACGTTCCCGGACTGCGTGGCCGTCAGCGGACCGTTCTCGCCGTTCGCGACGTAGAGCCCCCCGCCGGCGGCAGTCGGGCCGGCGGTATGGATCGAGTTCTGCGTGAAGGTGTTCCCGGTGATCACCAGGTTGGCCGTGTTGGGAGACACGCACTCGAACGAGACCGACGCGCCTGCGCCCGTGACGCCACCGCTGGCGGGGTTGGTCGTCTGTGTCGACACGAGCACGTTGCCGGAGAACAGTGAGTTACTGATCGTGAGCGACCCCGTGTACGGGCACGACGTGTTGACACCGAAGATCTCCAGGCCGCCCCCGGCCGGCTCGGTGTTGCTCGTGTCCGTGTTGCTGACGAAGCTGTCGTGGTCGATCACCGGCAGCGCGCCGGTGGAGAGCTGTAGCGTGACGGCGGCGCTGGCCGTGAGGCTGTAGTTCTCGAACGTGAGATTGCGCAGCGTCAGGCCGCCAGGCGCCACCCCATGCAACGCCGGTCCGTTGACGACGCCGGTGCCGTCGAACCCGTCGCCGGCAGCGGCTCCTTCGATCGTGACGTCGCTAGCGGTAGGAGTCGCGAAGCTTCCGGCGGCGGCGCCGCTGTTCGAAACCGTGCACAGTTCGGTGAGCTCGATCGTCTCGCCGCTCGTGGCGGCGTTCATCGTCGCCTGGAGGTTCGTGCAGTCGGTGCTGACCGACGAGGCGCCCCAGGCCGGCGCCGCCGGCAACGCGACCGCCACCAGCACCGCACCCAGTGCAATCGCGACGCGCTGGCGTCCGTTCCACACGAGTCTCGACATCCGCTCGACCTCCCTTACCCCGTCATTGGGTCTCGATCTTGGCGCGGAAGCCTAACCAGTCCGGCGCGATGGCGAGGAGCGGGGGCCTACCGGGTCACCCAGGCCTCGGGGTCGTCGGCCAGCAGGTTGATCGGGTCGGGCAGGCTGGCGGTCGCGATGTCAGCGACAGTCACGTTCTCGACGACGTTTCGTAGGTTCTTGCGCACCGCGATCCAGACGCGGGGGAGCTGGCTGGCGACACCGGGGTACTCGGCCTCCTCGGGCTTGCCGCCCCGCACGGTGGCGAGCGGGCCCTCGACGGCGCGGATGATGTCGGCGATCGTGATCTGCCGGGGCTCTCTGGCCAGCCGGTAGCCGCCGTCGGTGCCTCGCTGGCTGCGGACCACTCCGGCCACGCGGAGCTCCGACAGGATGTGCTCGAGGAAGTTGAGCGGAATCCCCTGTGAGGTAGCGATCCGCTCTGCCGGCACGGCCTTGCCAACGGGCGCGGCTGCTAACTCGATGGCGGCTCGTACCGCGTAGTCCGCCTTGGCGGAGATCCTCATTGCGGCCCCCTTAGCTAAGACCCGTGGCCGGGTTTGGAGTAGTTCGATGATCTGCGTGACGGCTTCCTTAGCGCCGGTGGTCGAGGTGTCGACCCGGAGCTCGGGATGCTCGGGCGGCTCGTAGGGAGCGTCGACGCCGGTGAAGCCTCTGATTTCTCCCGCGCGTGCGCGCGCGTAGAGACCCTTGGGATCTCTCCGCTCGCATTCCTCGACTGGTGTGTCGACGAACACCTCCACGAACGGCAGGTTGGCCTCCTCGTGGGCCTTTCGCAGGTGCGCGCGATCCGGCGCCAGCGGGGAGATCAGCGAAACCAGCGCGATCGTTCCGGCATCGGCCATCAGACGCGCCACCTGGCCGACGCGGCGGATGTGCTCGGAGCGGTCGCCAGGCGAAAACCCGAGATCCTCCGACAGGCCGTGTCTGATGTTGTCGCCGTCGAGGAGATACGCCGATTGGCCGCTGTCGACCAGGCGCCGTTCGAGCTCCACGGCGATCGTCGACTTGCCCGATGCCGGCAGCCCGGTGAGCAATACGGTCCCGCCGCGTTGATCGATCGCCACCCAGCGCTCGTCACGGTCGAGCGCTGAGGGGTGCCAGGTGATGTCGCGCCGATTCTCGCGCGCACCCTCGAGCGCGCGTGCCGTCCGGATCACCCCCGCCGCCACGGTCTCGTTGCTGTCCTCGTCGATCAGGATGAACGCGCCGGTCACCCGGTTGACCGCGTACGGGTCGGCTACCACGGGCGAATTCGTGCGGAGCCTCACCTCGCCGATGTCGTTGACCACGAGCGACGTCGGCTCGAGCTGGCGCTCGAGCGTCTCCGGGTCGGTCCGCTCGATGATCTCCTGCACGGTGGCGCGGACGGTGCGGGTGGTGTGCTTCAGGGCGTAGCGCCGGCCTGGGTGCAACGGTCGCTCGCTCATCCAGCAGAGCGTGCAGTCGAGCTCGCGGGCGCTCACCGGCTGATCGTCGGGCGCCACCAGCACATCGCCGCGTCCGACATCGAGCCGGTCCGCGAGCCCGAACGTGACCGACATCGGCGGCGCCGCCGCCTGCGCATCGCCGTCGAGCGTGTCGAGCTCGCTGATCGTCGTCGAGACGCCGGAAGGGAGCACCACCACTTCGTCTCCGACCTCGAGCGTGCCGGCGTCGATCCGCCCCATGTACAGCCGTGAGCCTTCGTCCACGGGCCGGCCCACCCACTGGATGGGGAGTCGCAGCCGCCACAGGTCGCGGTCGGCCTGAATGTCCACCTCCTCCAGATACTCGAGCAGCGTCGGGCCGTCGTAGAACGGCGTGTGTTCGGAACTGCGAGCAACGTTGTCTCCGTTCAGCGCGCTGATCGGGATCACGGTCAGATCTGGTACGCCGAGCCGCCGGATGACCTCGTGGACTTGATCTGAGATCTCCTCGAACCGCCCCCGGTCCCAGCTGACCAGATCCATCTTGTTGACGCACATGACGATGTGCTCGATTCCCAGTAACGCGGCGATGTGCGCGTGCCTGCGGGTCTGGGTGACGACGCCGCTCCGCGCATCGATCAGCACCAGCGCGACGTCCGCGGTTGACGCGCCGGTGAACATGTTGCGGGTGTAGCGCTCGTGGCCCGGGGTGTCGGCCAGGATGAACGATCGCCGCGTGGTCGAGAAGAACCGGTAGGCGACGTCGATCGTGATGCCCTGCTCGCGCTCGGCGCGCAGACCGTCGGTGACCGCGGCGAGATCCAGACCTCCGTCTCGCGAGACGTCGTCGAGGTGATCGGTGAGCAACGAACCTGTGTCCAGCAGGAGACGACCGATCAGCGTGCTCTTGCCGTCGTCGACCGATCCCGCCGTCGCCAGCCTCAGCAGTTCGCGCTGGCCGGTCAGCGCCACGGCGGTCATCAGAAGTACCCCTCGCGCTTTCGGTCCTCCATTGCCGCCTCCGAGGTCCGGTCGTCGGCCCTCGTCTCGCCGCGCTCGGAGATGGTCGCGGTCTCGGTCTCTGCGATCACCGCCGCAATGTCCGCGGCCTCGGACCGCACCGCACCGGTGACCGTCAGGTCGCCGACGGTGCGATAGCGAACCATCGCCTCCTCGACCTGCTCGTTGTCTTGCGGCCTGATCCACTCAGACTGCGCGAGCAGCATCCCGTCGCGCTCGAGCACCCGCCGGCGGTGGGCGAAGTAGATCGAGGGCAGCTCGAGCTCCTCGGCCTGGATGTATCGCCAGACGTCGAGTTCGGTCCAGTTACTCAGCGGGAAAACGCGGATGTGCTCACCACGCCGGATCCGCGCGTTGTAGAGCGTCCACGGCTCGGCCCGCTGCGCCCGCGGCTCCCATTGTCCGAACTCGTCGCGGAACGACAGCACCCGCTCCTTCGCGCGCGCCCGCTCCTCATCGCGCCTAGCTCCGCCGAACGCTGCATCGAAGCCGTGCTGCTCGAGCGCATCCAGCAACGTCACCGTCTGGAGCCGGTTGCGGGAGCCCCCCGGCGTGTCCTCCGTGACGCGACCGCTATCGATCGAGGCTTGGACCGAGGCCACGATCAACCGATGGCCGGCCTCGAACAGGCTCCGATCGCGGAGCTCGATCACCTCCGGGAAGTTGTGGCCGGTGTCGACGTGCAGCACCGGGAACGGCAACGGCAGCGGGCGGAAGGCCTTCTCGGCGACCCGGAGCAGGGCAATCGAGTCCTTGCCGCCGCTGAACAGCAGCACGGGCCTCGCGAGCTCGGACACGACCTCGCGCACCACGAACACTGCCTCGGCCTCGAGCGCTCGGAGCTGAGAGACGCGGGGTGCGGTGGCGCTCACGCCGCTTTGTCCCGCTCTTGGCGGTGGCGCTCGACCCAAGCCGCCGAGAGCTCATCGCGGTGGCGCGCGCGCCACGCCTCCGGCGGCTCGTCGCTAGGCGTCCCGGCACGAGGCGGCGGCGGCAGCTCGTCCAGCCCGTCCACGTCCAGATCCCCGAAATATCCGTTGGGCTGACGTGGCAAGCTTGAGTGCCGCAGGATCTCGAAGTGCTCCAGCGGTCGTCCGGCAAGCCCGGTGTCGCGCAGCATCTCGCAAAGGAGAGTGCTGCCGCTCCGCGATGTCGCGCAAACAAGATATGCCTGCAAAGTGTCTAGATCCTTCAAACTTCACTAAATTGATTGACAAAGGATACAACAGGATGCCGCCGCCGAACATCGTCTACTTGCATTCGCACGACACCGGCCGCTACGTCCAGCCCTACGGCCATCAGATCCCGACGCCGAACATCCAGCGCGTGGCCGACCAGGGCCTGCTGTTCAGGCAGGCGTTCTGCGCCGCGCCGACCTGCTCGGGCAGTCGGGCGTGCTTGCTGACAGGCCAGTGGGCCCACGTGAACGGAATGACCGGCCTCGCGCACCGGGGCTGGAAGCTCCGTGATTACGGCCGCCACATCGTCCACCCGCTGCGCGGGGCCGGGTACTGGTCGGCGCTGGTCGGCGAGCAGCACGTCTCGGCGCAACCGGATGCGCTCGGCTACGACCATGTCGTGGACATCGGCACCACCAGGGTCCACTCGATCGCGCCCGCGGCCCTGCAACTGCTCCGCAGCCGGCTGCCGCGTCCGTTCTTTTTGTCGATCGGCTTCTTCGAGACCCACCGCGAGTTCTTCGAGCCGAGCTCGGTACGCGATGCGCTGTACGGAGCGCCGCCAACGCAGCTGCCTGACACCGCTGCCACTCGCACGGACATGGCCGCGTTCAAGGCCAGCGCCCGCTCGCTCGATCAGGGCGTCGGCGCCGTGCTGCACGGCCTCGACGAGGCCGGGCTTGCGGACGACACGCTCGTGGTCCTCACGACCGATCACGGGCTTCCATTCCCCGGGGCGAAGGGAACCCTCAGCGATCGCGGGCTCGGGGTGATGCTGATCATCCGTGGACCCGGCGGCTTCTACGGCGGGCACGTCACGGACGCGCTGATCTCACACGTCGACATCTACCCGACCCTGCTCGAGCTTGCCGGGGCGGAGATCCCGGCGGACACCCACGGCCGCTCGCTGCTGCCCCTGGTACGCAAGCAGACGACCGCGATTCGCGATGAGCTGTTCGCCGAGCTGACCTACCACGCCGCGTACGACCCTCAACGCGCGATCCGAACCGACCGCCACAAGCTGATCCGACACTTCGGCGACCGCCTCGAGCCCGTGCTTCCCAACGTCGACGACTCGCCCTCGAAAACGTTGCTGGTCGAGGCCGGATGGGGAACAGAGCCGCGACCGCGACTCGAGCTGTATGACCTGATCATGGACCCCGGCGAGATGCGGAACCTCGCCGACGTGCCCGAGCTCGTGCCGGTGCGCGATCAGCTGGACCAACGATTGCACGAGTGGATGGCCGAGACGGCCGACCCGCTACTCGACGGGCCGGTGCCGGTGCCCGAAGGAGCGTTCGTCAACGACCCTGCCGGGGTTTCGGCCACCGAGCCCTTCCTCGAAGGCGTCGACTGACACCGCGCCGGCGCCACCGAGTCCGCACCCCCCTCCCGCACCCCCACCGGCCCCTCCGCAGCTTCCCATCGGGCCCCTGCGCAGCCCCACCGGCCCCCACTGGCCCCCTCCGCAGCCCTCACCGGCCTCCTCCGCCACCAAAGTTCATCAACTCGATCGAGAAACCGCTGAATCCTGATACGCTCACCCCGCAATTTTGATCGAAGTTGTGGGGATTGGCCTTCGATGGGAAAGGAATGAGATTGAGATCAAGGGTTAGAAGTCTCGCTGCGCTTGCGGTAGCCGTCGCGATGCTGGCGGTACCGGCGGCAGCCGGCGCGACAACGCTGTTCGGGTCGGGATCGAGCGCTGAGCAGCCGATCATGAATGTGCTGTTCAGGGCGTACAACAAGCTCCACAAGAACATCCGCTTCAACTACCTGCCGGACGGCGGCAACGCCGGGGTCGTGGACGTCCAAGCCGGCCGGCGTCTGTTCTCGATCAACACGCGACCGCCGCTCCCGAGCGATTCGGGTACCACGTACTTCAAGCTGTGGCTCGACGGCCTGTGTATCGCGGTCAACCCGTCCAACAGCGTCAGCAACCTGACGATCGCGCAAACGAAGAACATCTTCACCGGCGTGGCAAACAATTGGAGCCAGGGCTTCGGCTCCAACCTGACGTCGACGATCGATCCGATCGGGCGCAACTCCACCGCCGGCTTGTACACGTTCTTCCAGCAGGCGGTGCTCGGAGGCGCGACGCAATCGTCCAATGTCCAGCAGGTGACCTCAGACGGGTTGGTCGCGACCGCGGTCTCTAAGGACCCAAATGCGATCGGCTACGTCGGCATCGCCCACACGGGCAAGGGCAGCGGCGTCAAGAGCGTGGACGTGAACGGGGTGCCGTGCAACCAGGCGAACATCAAGAGCGAGCACTACCCCCTGTTCCGCTACGCCTGGGGAGTCCTGCCGACGAACAATCCGAGCCGCACCGTCGAGAAGTTCTTCGACTGGATCCGGACCAGCAAGCAGGCGGGCCAGATCATCAACCGCGGCGGCGCGGTTGCCGCGTTCAACAAGAAGTAGCGGAGGACCCTCCGCGGGAATGGACGAGGACGGCTTCCTCGAACGGGACCGGGGTCTCAGTCAGGATCAGCGCGCCGAGCTTGGGCTCGGCGCGCTGGTGTTCGTGGTGGTCGCATTGCTGCTGGCGATGCTGGCGTTCGTGTTCCACGAGGCGTGGCCATCGTTCGCCCATAACGGCCTCGGCTGGTTCGGAGGCGGCGGCAACGTCGACCGCCAGATCGAGGCGATCTTCAACTCGGGGGAACTCAAGACCGCGCCCGTCTACGCATTCCATGCCTGGCCGCTGATCTGGAGCACGATTCTGGTCACGCTCGGCGCGGTGACGATCGCGTTCGTCTCCGCGCTGTTCATCGCGGTGTTCATGGTCGAGTTCGCCCCCGCCTGGTTGAAGCGGATCCTCGAGCCGGTTGTGCGGCTGCTGGCGAGCGTCCCGTCGGTGATCTACGGCTTGGCCGGCGTGCTGGTGATCGTGCCGTTGATCGGCAACCACCTGATCACACAGGCCGAGAAGGCGTCCGTCACCCCGACGATTCAGTTGAGCGGCGCGAGCCTGCTCGCGGCGGTGCTGATCCTGACCGTGATGATCGCCCCGATCATGATCGCGGTGTTCGCCGATGGGCTTCAGGCCGTTCCGCGCGGGTGGCTCGAGGGCTCGCTCGCGCTCGGAATCAACGAGTGGCGGACGTTCTGGAAGGTGGCGGTGCGAACCGCCCGGCCCGTCCTCGTCGCCGGTACGGTGCTCGCGACCGCCCGCGCGCTCGGCGAGGCGATCATGATCAGCATGGTCTCGGGCGGGGTCGGGTTCGCTCCCAACCCAGTCGACGGGCTGATCTTCTTCTTCGAGCCGTCCCAGCCGCTGGCGGCGACGCTCATCCGCAACACCGGCGAGGGGCTGAGCTCGCCACCGTTGAAGCACACGCTGTACGCGATCGCCGCCGTGTTGCTGTTCTCCTCGGCGATGCTTTCGGTGATCGGGTGGGCCGCGAAGCAGCCGATGCGCCGCTACGGGGTCGTTCCGTGAGTGCGACGGCGACAGCACCGGTCCGCCACCCGGATCGAGTGCGCGCATCGTGGCGCCTGTCCGACCGGCTCGGGCTCGGCTTGGCCTGGCTGCTCGGGCTGCTGTTCTGCGCGATCGCCGCGGCGATAGTCATCTACTTCCTCGTCGAGGGGATCCGGTACCTGCGCCCGAGCCTGCTCGTCACCAATCCCGTGGCGAGCTCCAGCGAGGGCCAGACCGGGGGCTTCCTCGACCCTCTGCTCGGCACGCTGATCCTGGGGACGATGGCGATGGCCATCGCGGTGCCCGTCGGGATCGGCATCGCGGTGTGGCTCAGCGAGTTTGGACGTCCGACGTGGCTGGCACGCGTGGCGGAATCGGCCATCGAGATGCTCGCCGGCGAGCCGGCGGTCGTGCTCGCGCTGTTCGGGCTCGCCCTGTTCGAGGTGCCGGCGCTGGGATTCCTCAGCCAAACCACAAACGGGGTCGTGCTCGGGCAATCGTTCTTCGCCGCGGCCGCGCTGCTGTCCCTCGTCGGCCTGCCGTTGGTGGTGGCGAGCACCCGCGAGGGACTCCAGGCGATTCCGAGCCACGTGCGCGAGGCGTCCTATGCGGTCGGCAAGACCAAGATCGCCACTACCCGGCGTGTGCTGCTGCCGGCCGCGCGGCCGTCGGTGATCACCGGCACGATGCTCGGCCTCGGGCGCGTGATCAGTGACACCGCGATCGTGTTGCTCCTGCTCGGGGGCACGCTCACGTTCCAAGCCGCGAACTCCAGCCCGCTGCTCGGTCTGCTTCGAGGCACCGGCGACACGCTGACCGGCTACATCTACTACAACGCTCCAACCGGTGACGGGAACCAGCCGTCAAAGGCCTACGCGGCGGCGTTCGTGCTGATGTTGTTCGTGCTCGCGCTCAACCTCGGTGTCGACGTGGTCCTAAGGCGGTCGCGGAAGGCGGTTACGTGGAAATGAGGAAGCCGCCTCCGGTCAGGCGCCTGACCGGCAACGAGGGCTACGCGTCGCGGGTGCAGGGCGCTCCCCCGCCGCCCGGGATCGGTGCCCCCGCTGCCGGACGGAACGGCAATGGGCACGGGCCGCGCGTCAGCGTTCACGACGCCGGCTCGACTGGCGATTCGCGACAGCGCGATCGCGATCGACCGTATGCAGGTGGAGGACCTGTCGGTCGCCTACGGAACGAAGCCGGCCGTCAAATCGGTCTCGTTGCCGATCCGCCAGGGCGAGGTGCTCGCACTGATCGGGCCGTCGGGCTGTGGCAAGACGACGCTACTGCGTTCGCTCAACCGGCTCACCGAGCTGACCCGCGGCGCATCGCTGTCCGGGCGGATCACGCTCGACGGAGCCGACATCGCGAGCATGGATCCGACCGCGCTGCGGCGCCGGGTGACGATGGTCTTCCAGCAGCCGAACCCGTTTCCGATGAGCGTGTTCGACAACGTCGCGTACGTGCTGCGCGAACAGGCCAGGCGACGGCCGAGACGTGCGGCCGTCCGCGGTGAGGTCCGTGACGCGCTCGCGCGTGCCGGGCTGCTCGACGAGGTCGCGGACAACCTCGACCACCCGGCGCTTCGCCTCTCGGGCGGCCAGCAGCAACGTCTTTGCATCGCCCGCGCTCTGGCCGCTCATCCCGAGGTCCTGCTACTCGACGAGCCCTGCTCGGCACTCGATCCGATGTCGACGCGGCTGATCGAGGAGCTCATCATCAAGCTGCGGGACGACGTGGCGGTCGTGATCGTCACCCACAACCTGCAGCAGGCCTACCGCGTCGCCGACTACGTCGGTTTCATGTACCTCGGGGAGCTCGTCGAATACGGAAGCGCCCGCAAGATCTTCGGCTCACCCCGCGAGCAGCGAACTCGGGATTACGTCGGTGGAGCGTTCGGTTAGGCGCATGTCCGCGGCCTGCATCGCCACGCTGCCGGTTGCGCTCGTCCTCACCGGCTGCGTGTCGACGCAGCGCATCGCCGCGCGGGCCCGGCTCGTGAGCGCGCGTGAACTGACCAGCCAGAGCGCGACCGAAGTTACCCAGGCCAACCCCAATGTCACGATCGGCCGGCTGACACTGATCCGCACACACACCGGCACCGCCATCGTGGCCTCGCTCCGCAACAACGCGTCGAGCACGCTGACCGATCTGCCGATCTCCGTCGGCGTCCACACGCATGGCAGCCACCCGATATATCTGAACCGCTCGGCGAACCTCGACTATTTCGACAGCCACGTCGCGGCGATCGCGCCGCATGGCGTTACGACTTGGGTCTTCACAACCCGTAGGCGTGTGCCGAGCGGCCGCCCGTTCGCGACGGTGGGCATCTCAGCGCTGCATTCGTCCACCGGCGCAGATCTACCGCAGATCGACGCGTCGATGCACACGGGACGGTCGGCCCCGGGCACCTTTGCCGTGTTGGTGTCAAACCGTTCCGGCATCCCTCAGTACGACCTCCCGGTGTACGCGGTCGCGGTTCGCGCCGGCCGCGACGTGGGCGCTGGGCGCGCGGACGTGACACATCTCGGAACGGGGGCGACGACGACCGTGAGCATCACTCTGCTGGGCGTAAGCCAAAGGGCCACGTTGCGGCTGATCGCACTACCGACGATCTTCAATTAGGAGCAGAGAGCATGAGCGTGACTGACAGTGAGCAGACTCTCGAGGCGCCGGCGGTCACGCAGCCTTCGGTCGAACACGAGACGTGCGAACAGTGTCAGGCCCCGGTCGACGTCCACCAGCGCTACTGCGTCGAGTGCGGAGCTCACCGCAGGCACGTCTACGACCCGGCGGCCCGGTTCCTCTCCGACGCCACGAGCCGGTCGCGGTCCGCTGCTCGGGTCGCGCGTCGCCCGACCGCGCCAGCGCGGCGATCGCCTGGGCTGGCCATCGCGCTGGTCCTGGCCGCGATCCCACTCGCGGTCGCAGCCGGCGTGCTCCTCGGCGGGCGCGGGGACGACTCGAACGCCAAGCTGCTGGCGGCGCTGCGCGCGCAGAAGCCCACGGTCGTGAACGTCAGCGGTGGCGGCGGCGCAACCACCGCGGCGACGCACGCGAGCGCAGACGCGACGGCGACACCGGTTGCCCGGCTGACCAGCAACTTCGGACTGCAGCAGGGCTACGCAGTCGAACTCCAGACCTCCCGGCCTCCGGCACCACCCAGGCGACCGTTGCCGCCGCCGAACGCCATGCCCGGTCGCGGGGCGCAACCGCGGTGGGTCTGATCAGGCAGGCGGACTTCAAGGTCACGCCGGCACCCCCGGCCGGCGACTACGTGATCTACTCCGGTCAGTACCACTCGAGCGCGGACGCGACGGCGGCGCTCGCCAAGCTCAAGCACGCGTTCCCGGGAGCCAAGGTGATCGCGGTGGCTCCGGTCGGCAGCTCGAGCAAGGTGCTCTCCACCACCAGCTATGGCTCCGCCCACGAGGTCTCCGGCTTCAAGCCCAGCGCCAGTCAGCTCGAGAGTGGTGCCCAGGCAGTCAAGAAGGTCAGCAAGGAGATCAACGGGAACTACGTGAAATCGCAGCAAGGGCTGCCCGACTCGATCTCGGTGCCGTGACGGCGCTCCGTCGCAGGCGATCCGCGACGACGGCGGAGGATGCTGGTGGTCCGGCGGTGACTGACCCCGAGCTGGTGGCGCAGCGCGACCGGCTGGTCGAGCGCTTCGCGATCATGCAGTCCGAGCTCGGCGGTCTGTTCTATGAGATGGCAATTCGCGACCACGTGCGGATGGAGGTCCTGATCCCGAAAGCAGCCGAGCTGCAGCGCGTCGACGCGGAGCTGAGCCAGCTCGAGCAGATCATCGAATCGGGGAGCTCGAAAGGCGGGGGGGCGTGTCCCGCGTGCGGCGCCCTGTGCGCCCGCGGTGCCGCGTTCTGCCCCCAGTGCGCCCAACCGCTCACCGCGCCGCCATGATCGCCCGGCTGCGCTCGGTCCGCCTGACCTGGCCGCAGATCGCGATGATTGCGGCGGCGTCAGCATTCGCGACGGCGGTGGTCATCCACGCGAGCAGTCGCCGCGACCACGTCCCGTACACCGAGCTGTCCGCGCTCAGACGGCGCGTCGTCGTGCACACATCCACCCCGGTGCCGACGCCTCGGCCAGCCGCGCAGCCCGCACCGGCGCCGGCGCCCGCACCCGCGCCCGCGCCGGCGACGGTGGCGGCCGGCAATGTCTCCCCGGTGGCGAGCTCCCCGGTCGACGAAGGCGGGACGACAAGCAGCGCCGACACGACCGGCGACGATTTGGGAGGCGGCGACGACGGGACAACCGACGCGAGCGCCGGCGTGAGTCCGTCGGCCACAGCGACGACCCCCACGACTGCGTCTCATCCCGTCAAGCACGTGTTCGTGATCGCGCTCAGCACGACCACCTACCACGCCGCGTTTGGTTCCGGTTCGGTCGCGCACTATCTGAATGGCAAGCTGCGCCGGCGGGGCACGCTGCTCAGCGGCTACCGGACGTTGGGCGACACCGAGCTACCCGACTACCTCGCGATGATCAGCGGCCAGGCGCCGAACACCGACACCAGCAGCGACTGTGCCGTCTACGCCGAGTTTGCGTCATCGGCGAAGGCGCAGAGCAACGGTCAATTCAAAGGCCCCGGTTGCGTGTACCCGAACACGGCGCTGACGATCGGCGACCAGGTAACCGCTGCCGGCAAGCAGTGGAAGGCCTACCTCGCCGGCATGGGCCCCTCGACCTGCATGCATCCGGACTCGAATGCCGCCGACGACGCGCCGCTGACCGGAGCCGGGAGCGACTACGCGACCAGACACAACCCGTTCATCTACTTCCACTCGTTGCTCGACCTCGGAGGTTGCCAAAGCGACGACGTCGGGATCCAACACCTCGCGAAGGATCTGCGCGTGGCCAAGCGCACCCCGACCTTCGCCTATATCGCGCCCGGTCTGTGCGACGAACCGTCCGCGACATCGTGCGCCGGCAACACCCCCGGTGGACTCGCCGGCGAGGACGCGTTCCTCAAACGGTGGGTTCCACCCATACTCACGTCCGCGGCGTACAAACAGGACGGGGTCTTGATGATCGTGTTCGCGGACGGGAAGCCGGTTGGCGGCGCCGGCGCGAGCGCGCACGGGCCGGTAAAGACCGGTGCGCTGATCCTCTCACCCCTGGCCAAGCGGGGCAGGACGCTATCCGGGACCTACGATCCCTACTCGGTGCTCCGTACGATCGAGGATCTGTTCGGCTACACGCCGCTCGTGCACGCCAAGAGCGCCCACTCGTTCGCGAGCACCGCGCTGCCCGGCGCTTAGCGCCACCGCTCGCACCGGGCGGCCGGCGCGTCCGATCGTGAGGATCGGACGCGCGGGACGCCGACTTCTAACCGCGGACCGCCTTGTGCGCGGCGGCCTTGCTTGCCCCGGCCTTCTTCTTCGTCTTCGGCTTGACGTGCACGACGGGGCACTTGCCGGCGAGCGGGAGCCTGAAGGGGCCATCCTCGGCGCCGGTCCAATCACTGACCACAAGTTGCACCACTGCGGTCGGGTCTGGCTTCGTCCCGGCGGGCGAGCCCGGCGGGATGTTCGCGCAGTACGGCTCAGTGGCGTCGAACGTTCCCTCGACCGAGTCCGGCGATGCGATCGAGCCGCCCGCGCCCGAGTTGCAGTTGATGCCGTTACCCGGGATCTGTCCCGCGCAGCTCACGGCCACCGTTGAGAGAGGGTTGCCCGTCGGGTCGACCACCAACGGGTTGGTGTCGAAGTCGTCGATCGTGTTGAAGTTGTTGGGCTGGCGGAGCACGATCAGCGTGTAAGCGCTGATGCCCTGACTGCAGTTGAACTGGTAATTCACCAGATTGGGATCGTCGGCCGTGGGCTTGGCGCGCTTCAGGGTCCCGCCGCACAGGGTCGCGGACTCCGGCGTTGGGGCGGCCGCAACGGCCGATTGCACGAGCACGCAACCGAAGAGAGCCAACGCCAACGCCACCAGCGCCGACCGTCGTCCGGTGCGGCGCTTTGCCTTGCGATGCGACACAGCTAGACCTCCGTCTTCGAGTAACACGGCGGGTCGGCCGCGGCTTGCAAGTACTCCACGCTGTTGAGAGGCGATTGCCCGACCCGGCAATCTTCATAATTCTTACAGAATTTGTGGAGTTTTACATGCCGGTGTCCGGGCGCGCATCGAGTCGCCCCGGGCCGAAGCGGCGGCGGGCTCTCGATTGATGGCGAGACCCGGACTTGAACCGTCCGGACGACGTCCCCGGTCTCGGCACGGACGCCACAGGCCTTCGGCGAGGCAACCCTGGTGGCTTCTGGATCGGGCGGCGAGCGGCGCTCGGCGTCCGTGAGATCGGGCGTGCCACTTCAGCGCATCCGGCTCAAGCCTCGCCCCTCTGTGTCCGAGCACGGAGGTCCTACGATTGCCCCGTAAGGAGGGGGTCCTCACGTCGACTGAGCACGGCGGAGGCCGGCCCCGGCGTCTAGTTTGTCCATTGGGTGGAACCGGATCCGCAGCCTCCTGCTCGCCGCGGCGCGAATTTCAGACAGGGTCGTCAACGCCGCAATTGCGGCGTGTGAGAACGTCCTGGACGCCGACGCGCCCGAGCCTGGCCGTGCGGGGCCTGGCTCGGGCGCGCGAAACGCAGCCTGCTACGGGGCGGTGACCACCTTGTTGGTCACGTGTTGGAACACGTTGTGGCTCATGTTGGCCGTCACGTGTCCGCCCGTTCCCAGCCAGATACCGTTGGTGTTGTTGCGGATCCGGTTGTGAGCGATGTCGACCTTCACCGCAACAGTGCCGGAGAACACCAGGATGCCCGTCGTGGCGTTGTCGGCCGGCGATGCAGGGCTGTCGAGGGAATCTCCGTCGATGTTGTTCTTGGCGATCGTGTTGTCGACGATGCGGTTGCCGTTGAGGTCCTCGAACTGGCCGGGCGCGAGCGTGTGCGCGTGCATGGTCACGCCCGAGAGCCCGTTGCCGGCGATGTAGTTGTGCTCGACGAGGTTGTCGTAGGAGCCCGTGCCTGCCGTCGCGTTGGCGAACAGCACGCCGGCGCCCTCACCCTTGATGCCGTTGTCGGTGACCCGGTTGAAAGCGATCACGTTGTTGTAAACGCCGGCCTTCGACGGCTGACGATTGCCGCTGGCGTCAAGCGCGAACGGATTATGGCCCGGCACGGTGATGCCGCAGTCGTACTGGTTCTTGGTGACGACGTTGTGGGACACAACATTGTTGTGGGTCGGCCCGAACTCATCGGTCAGCAGGACGCCCCCCGAGTTGCCCGAGACGAAGTCATCGCTGACCGTGGAGTGAGCGACGCCCATCAGATGGATGCCCTCGCCGCAGTCCCCCGGGGCCCCGCCGAACCCGACGCACTGGGGGTAGGTCGTGTTGCTGGCCGGCGGGATCCCGCCGGTGTCATTGCCGACCACCGTGTCATGCGCGATCGTCACGTGGCTGATCGAGCCGCCGGCCAACGAGCCGGTGGCGAGGATCCCCTCGCCAATCGCGCCCGTGACCTTAAGGCCCTCGACCTTGACGTCGCTTGACTTGATCGTGATCGCGGCGAGGCAGGGCGCGCTGCCGGGCCCCTTGGGTCCGAGCTGGTCGCACATGCCGTTGGCGGTCGACGAGCCGTGGATCACGGCGCCGTGCTGGCCGGTGAGGATAAGCGGCGCGGACACGATCACGTCCTCGGTGTAGGTGCCGCGACAAACGACGACCGTCCCGCCGCGCGGCGCAGCGGAAACCGCAGACTGCACAGTCGAGTAGGCCGCCGACTTGCAATCGCGGTCCGCGGCTCCGGTCTTGCCGCTGGGAGAGACGTACAGCGCTCCCTTGTGGCCATGACCGGACTTCGACTTGCCCTGCCCATGGTCATGGCCATGGCCATGCGCTAGGGCGGCGCCGGTCGCCGAGCCGAAGGCGACCAGGCTCGAGACGAGCACAGCCGCACCCCGAACGAAGCTTCGATGCGAACGCATCAATACACCTCTCTGTATCGATTGACACCCGCGTCGTGCGGGTCTGACTATCTCCGGGCAAGCAGTCGGCCAAAGCAAATGTCGACGGCCCTCCGGTTGCCCCTCGCAAGAACGTGGCCGACGCTAGTCGGCGGCGGAGACCCCGGAACGATGCTTACGACACGCCGAGGACCCAAAAGTTGCGGAAATCTCTGCCACGGAGCAGGGGTTAGCGATCATCGCCGACCACTATCCGACCAACGTCATCCCGATCGGGTGATTGGAAGCGAAACGCTGGTATCGGGACTACAGCCCCATCTGAGCTTCGACGCGTCCGGTTTTGACGGCCGTGTCCAGCGTGGCGTAGTCGAGCTCGTTCCGGTCGGCGTAGAGCTCGGCGAACTCGGACAGCGCCCGGTCGAGCGCGTCGCTTGAGCCGAGGTAGGCAGTGATCGCGACGGGATCGCCGGAGCGGGCGTGCGCGCGGGCGAGTGTGCGGCCGCAGATCTCGGCGTAGCCGGTCAGCTCTCGGGGTTTCATGCCCTCGATGATCGCCGAGCCCTTCTCGTCCCAGAGCTGGCGAAAGTAGAAGTCGCGCTTGACGCCGTCGATCCCGGTCACGCGATCCCAGCCGAGCATGATGTCGCTGGCGGCCTGCATCAGCCGCTGACCCTCGACCACGCGCTGGCCGTGGTTGGCGTGCCGGCTCTTGCCCAAGAACGGCTCGAGCACCGACGGCTGGGCCTCCTTGAGCTGCAGGAACAGCGGATCGTCACTGTCACGACCGAGCATCAGCACGATCCACGCGCGCGTGCCGACGCTGCCGACCCCGACCACCTTGCGCGCCGCGTGCACGTAGCGAAAGCGCTCCAGCAGATGCTTGCGGTCGCCCTGCAGCGTGCGCCGGTAGCTACGGGTGACGGCGCGCGCGAATTCCTCGACGTCGCGGCCGCCAGCGAGGTCCTCGATCGGGACGATCAGCGGCGGGTCGCTGATGATCCGCGGCTCGCCGTCAACGATCGTCGTCAGCTTGCCGAACGCCCGCAGGCTGTCCTTCGCCCGCGTCTTAGCGAGATTCTTCTCCATCAGCTTGCGGCGCTTGGCGCCAGCGGAGCTCCGGAACTGACCGATCAGCGTCTCGGCATCGACCCGCGAGTACCACAGATCGAGCGTCTTCATCGACGCCAGGCCGCGCATCGCCTCGCGATAAGCGCGCGTCACCGCCAGATTCACCCCGTGGCGCTGGTCGGCGTCAAAGCCCAGGTCACGACCGCCGACGGCAAAGCTCGCGACCAGCCGCTTCAGATCCCACTCAAACGGGCCCGGCAACGTCTCGTCAAAATCGTTGACGTCGAACACCAACCGCCGATCCGGCGCCGCGAACCCACCGAAATTCGACAAGTGCGCATCACCGCACAACTGCACGTCCAAGCCGGTCCTCGGCGAGTCGTCGAGATCCGCGGCCATCAGATACGCAGCACCGCGATAGAACGCGAACGGCGAGACCAGCATCCGCCCGTAGCGGATCGGCAGCAGCTCCGGCACTCGCGACACCGCCTGTTCCTCCAACAGCTCCACCGGATCGCGACGAGCCGACCGCGCCACCCACTCGCCATGCACGCTGCGCGGCACCTCCGCCCGTGCCGCCTTCCCGCGCGCCACACGATCCGCCAACGACAAATGCCGAACCGGGCCATTCCCCCGAGAACCCACGGCCGTGGTCACCTGCGCTGCCCTGGGCGAGTCGCGGGCACCTGACGAGCGCACGTGCACATGTTCATAACAACCTCCTGATCGCGTTCCGCCGTCGCGCACACGGGCGCGCGACCCAATCCGCACTCGCCTACCACAACCAATCACGTACGAGCGAGCGCACATCACCCCAACCGGATGACAGACCGAACATCCGCCAAGCCGCACAATCCGCGCCGACGGCCTCCGTCGCCACAGGATGCATCAGCACCCGCGACCCGCGCTGCCCTCCATCACTGCCCAACGCGCGGAGCCGCACTCGCTTCTCGTTCGGGCTTATACGGGCAGCCAGCAGCGACGCGGGTCGAGGGTTGCGCGGTCCCTTCGCGTCCCGCGGGCTCTGGAGCCGTCCGCTCGCGCACTTGCAACCGACGACGACCACAATCTCGCCGCTGCCGTCACATTTCTGCTCGAGCCCGGCGATCAGACAGTCTGCCGTCCTCCGCTGTCGGACGCCCACCGGCCGCGAGACCGATCGAACGCCAACTCCACCTTCAACAGCCCCACCCTGCCACGACCCAGGAAGCCGCGGTCGCAATCACTGTGTAAGGATCACAACTGCACCGCCGTCACCGAAGTTCCACGGCGACCGGGGCAACCTCCCAGGTGCTGTGGCACGCCATCGCGTGCACAAGAGAACTCGTGCGGCCCGGCGCTCGCTCGCGCCCGCAGACGAATGGGCCGTGGCGGTCTCCTCCGTCAGAATCCCGCTCGACCTCCGCCGCGACACTGACGGGGCGGTTTCTAACGTCCCGCACGCGTCTCGGAACCGCTATTCCTCAGGAAATCGATGTCGGCCTCGTACGTTTCACGGTTTCCTGGATCGGACTCGAGGAGCTGCCCGATCAGGGTAGCCGCCAGACCAGCGTCCCCGTAGCGCTTTGCAAGCGTCCAGGCGCCAACCCTTGTCGCAGCGGGCACGACGAGCGAGTGGACGTGCGCGAGATAATCGGAGCGGGAGTGACGGCCGCTCATTGCTTCGAAACTCATACGCTGGGCGGCGAGTACGTCGTCAAGCTGGTCGGCGCTAAGCCGCGCAAAGCGCGCGGCCGGCGGTCGCGAACCATCAAGCGGCAGACCGACCAGGTGCAACAGCAGGAAAATGTTCGCGACGCCCGTACCTATCTTGGGTTGCAGGTCGGCGAGAACCTCTGCGCCGATAGCCCACTCCTCACGGTAACCGCTGAGGAGCGCGCTGTTGTAGACGTCGAGCCAGGAAAGCCGGTCGCCCGCCCTGCTCAACACCTGGTCAGCCAGCTCCTCCGCACGACACAGGTTCCCGACAATCGCGTTCAAGAAGATCAGTCGGCTCCGAAGATCCGGGGCGATGTTCAGGAGCCTCTTGGTGCGATTGCCTTGGTGCCTCTGCAGTTGCTCCGCAAGGCTGAGCATACGCTCGGTGTAATCCACCGCCTCAGCAAACTCCTGCGTCAGGAACGCCCCGAACATGGTCGCAAGCACTGAAGAGGGCGCGAGCGCGGCGCGAAGCTCGTCTGCCTTCGCTCCCTCAAGCGGTAGAACACTGTGCTGAAGCACTTGGAGCCTAGCCTCCGAGAGACGCTCTGTGGTGTCACCAAGCCACGATTGAGCGCGCTCGTCGAGATCGTTGCTGACATGATCACACTGAACGAGCGTGACCATCGCCAGCTCCTCGTCCGCCATGCACAGGCCGTTATCTATGTACGACCGGACGCGAATAGCGAGCAGAAAGCAGGGATGATGAAGCTCGGGAAAACCAAAGGTGCTGTCAGCAGATGAAAGACCGAGGTTGATGAGCTGCTCGACGCCGGGATCAGTCAGGCTGGCCAGACAGTCCACCAGGCTGATCTTGGCGGCGTCATTTTGCAGGTCCTCGGTAGTCCCCGCAATCATCCGGCTGGATGGTGCGAGGTCCTGAGTGAGCGCCCGGACGACATGGTATGTCGCCACAGCCGTATACGTGGGTTGACCAGTCCCGAGGCTTGGTAGGTCACGGTCGGTGACTTGGCATGTGAGATATTCCCTGGCAATCGCGTCGTCGTGCAGCACTGTGAAACGACCTTCGTGGCGCTCAAGAAACCCCTCACTTTCCATACGCTCGACAAGGACACCGATAGCCGGAAGCCTTAGGCGGTGCACCTCGGCATCGGGAGGAAGATCGGTGTTCACAAGCGACATGATTTCAAGCAGCCGAGTGAGCTGGTCTTCCGTCATCGCCTCAAACGTTGCGAGAAAATGCAGTCCTAAGAGGTCATTGGCATCCAAGCCAGCGATGCGATCAAGAACAGGCAGTGTTTCGGCTGCCACTGACGCACCCCGTGCCGCGAGCAGCTCTCGCAAGATTTCACACGACAGCTCCAAGCGTAGCGCCGTGTCGACGGACGAAACACGCCACATTCGGTCTAGGCAGAATGCGACCTCGCGGGGCGTTCCGCGCGTCGCGTCCGCGATTGCAGCTGCTGCGTGTCTGGAAATAACGTTGGGTGCCCCGGGGTGGCGAGTGTCGGCCGCGGCTTCTGCCGCCATGCGGAAGATGTCGACGCGCGTCAGGGGCACCAGCTCGACCGAATTCAGTATCTCGGCCTGCAGAGGGGCCTGCGACAAAGCCGCCAAGGCGAGGGACCACCCAGAGGCTTTTCCAGCGTGTAGGACGAGCGTCCCGAGAACGCTCTTCGCCTCCAGAGGAAGCTCGTCTGCGTCGTCGTGCCGAATAACGATGCCACTGCCGCCAGAGCTGCGAACATGATCCGCGAGGACGTTGAGGTCCCGGACAAGCGCGACCCCGTGGAACGTCGCGCGATTGCCCGGGGTTAGGAGCAGCGGGTCCGCGGCATCAGCGTTGACCGGCACGCGCGCGCATTGCCCAAGCCAAGTGTGACGGCGTTGCGGGTGATCCGCAAGCATCCCCGCCGCTTCGAGAGCTATGACGACGGACGTTACGATCGCAGCAGCGACCTCGCCCTCTACGTCGAGAACGCTGGTGTTCAAATCCAGGTCGACGACGAGGATGCCTGCCTCCGTCGCCGAGCACGTGACGAGATTCAATATGGACGTGCGTCCTGATCGCGGAAAACCGAATACGAGCAACGGATCCGCACGGAAATCTCGCGTGTCTTGCACCAGACGGGTGACCGCCCTACGAGCTGCGCGCTGTCCGCCAACGAGGCCGCCGGGTGGAACGGCGCGGCGTGGATGGAACGGGGACGCGGCTTCCGGCACGCGCTCACGCCTCCGCAAGCCCGACGCGGACACCGAGGGATGCGGAGAGCGCCATGACGGTCGCGATCGTAGGGTTGGCCGCCCCGGACTCGATCCGACTGATATCAGCCTGCGGAACGCCGGAGCGCTCTGCTAGCGCGACTTGCGTTAGTCCGAGCTCCAGCCTTCGCTCTCGAAGCTGCCAGCTCAAACCAAATTCCTCCTCCGCCTCCTTCACGCGTTCAGCAAAGCGGGCGCCGCGGCGCTCCTCTACGCGGCTGGCATATCGATCGAAGGACGTAGGCATCGTAAGCTCCTCAACGCTTATGGGCTAAACACCATATGTGTTATAACCCATAATCGGCACGATGTCAACCCTTCTTGAGCGGTCCAACGAAAGCCGCATCGAGAGCGCGGCGCGATCTCTATCGATCGCGAAACTCACGAAGTAATTGCCGCGCTCGTCGGATTTCCTTCTGCTGCCGCCGGTCGCTCGGATCCGCCCCTTTGTCGTAACCGCTCAGCAACAGGATCCGCTTCTGGCCGTATGCGTGAAAGAAGACGCGCAACAAGATTCGCCCAGAGGGGGTCTCGCGACGGACGCGGAACTCCGAGACGCCGGCCCCGAGCTGTTTGCCATATGGGGTGCCGCAGACACCGACGCCGTACTCGCTAAGGATCGTCCGCAGGGCAGCGATTAGAGACGCGAGTTTCTCATCGTCTAGGCCGTCCATCCACCTCCGACACGGAGTATTCCCGTTTCTATCCTCGAAGAAGTCGAGATGAAAGCTCATTCTTGAAGCTTCGCGACGCTAGCGGACGGGTGCCGCATGAGATCCCGCACTCTGCTGCCGTAGCGTCGTAGGCCCGCAGCGGGAGTGCGCCGCGTCGACATTCACGACGACCTCCAAGAAGAGCTCACCGCATACGAGGCCGCACGCGGTGAAGCATGGGAACCAGGAGAGCCGGCGTTCCTGAACGCGCGCGGCAAGCGCTGGACGCGCAACGCCATCGCGCAGCACGTGATCCCGCCCGCTCTCGAGGAGGCCAACCGGCAGCGCGCCCAGGCCGGACTCCCGGCCATTCGCGACGACGTCACCCCGCACACGCTGCGGCACACCTGCATCGCCTCGCTCTTCGCCCGCGGGCGCCGACCAGGAATACGTGGCCGCCCAGGTCGGGCACGAAGACGTCACGACGACCAACCGCATCTACCGCTCTGTCCCGCAGCGGCGCCGGCGTGGCGAGATCGCCCGGCGTCGTCAACTGGCGATGCACGAGTCCGCCGCGGAGGTCGGGGCAGCGGAAGGCGTGGTCACACGTGCGCGAGCGCGTTGAGCCCTCGCTAGCACCGCGGAGTGGCTCATGAGACCGCTGAAAAAGGCCGGAAAAGGCCGACGAGGCCTGCGAATCTGTCCGGTGCCTGCGTCACCCGAAACCGGGAGTGAGTCGATTTGCAGC
>CAVVCP010000002.1:0-94153 GCA_963746695.1 uncultured Solirubrobacterales bacterium
CATGTGTTCAGGAGCTGCCGGGTGAACGGGATGTATTCCGGCCGGTCGGGCCCAAGATAATTCGGGTCACAGCTGATCGCCGGGATGCTCGAGCCGACCCCCCGCGGATCGAAGCCGATCCAGTCGTAGTCTCCCGCTGTGGTCCCGTAGCCGTCGGCTTGGAACTGGGCGATCAGGAACGGGTCGAGGCCGAGGCCCGATCCGCCGGGGCCGCCCGGGTTCGTCAGGATCACGCCCTGATAGTTGCTCGACGTGTGCTCGATACGCGAGACGGCGAGCTGGATCTGCGGGCCGTTCGGGTGGCTGTAGTCGAGCGGCACCGACAACATGCCGCACTGAGCGTTGAACGCCTGGAGATTCGGGTCCGAGCACGGTCCCCAGGCGATGCTCGGCGCCGCGGCGCTGGCGGAGGCCGCCGCCCACAGCATGCCGATCACGACGCTCGCCAGAGCGGCGAGTCTGAACAATCGTTGCACTACCTCTCCCTTGTGTCCGAGCAGTCAGCGACTGCGGTTGCGAAGCCCGCCCGGAGTCTTTTCACACGCGCGCGCAGCGCGCAACTCCTCGGTGCACGAACTGGCCAACCCCCTTGCGACCATCTGGACAAGACGGCGTCCGCCCCGGCGTGATCCTCCCGGTGGTTCCGGGCGTGAACGTGCCGACGGGACTCCCGGCGTGCCCGAGCCTGCGCGACGAGCCGTGCCGGCCGTACGTCGCCGGCGTGAACAACACCTCCTCACAATGATCCCCCGTGGCGGGCCCGTCCCGAGGCGGGTCATGACTGCACCCTCCCGCGCCATCACGATCGCGGCGGTATGCGCGTTCAACGTACCGTGTAGGCCACCAGCTGCGGATTCCCTCCGGGGACTTGTGCGACCGGGCCGCCGGCCGGGACGAGCACGGTGTTACCGGCAACGGCGATCGTCGCGTTCGCCGAGGTCGGCAGGTTGACGCGATAGACGATCTTGCCGGTGTTGCGGTTCATCGCGACGAGCACACCCTTGTAGAGCGTGGTGAACACGAGGTCATTGGACACCGTGGCGGCGCCGAACGGCAACCCGGGCAGCTTCGTATCCCACTCGACCTTGCCGGTGGCAAGGTTGAGCGCCTCGGCCTCGCCGCCGGCGGTGCCAAGGTTGAGCGTCGGCCGTCCGAGGACCTGCGTCAAGCTCGTGAAGGTAAACGGCAGGTCGCAGGTGACGACATAGACCGTGTCGCCGGCCACCGCCGGGTTGGACAGCACGCCGCCGATCCCTCCGGGGGCAACGGTGTACGGCACCTTCAGCGTGATTTTGTGTTCGAGTGCGAGCGCCGAGTCGTCGTCGTGCCCGTTGTGCTCACCGACCGGCGTCTTCCAGATCAGCTTGCCGGTGTGCGCGTTCATCGCGTACACGTAGCCCACCTTGCCCGACCCGATGACGATTGGGACTCCGTCGCTGCTCGCCGAGATCGGTGACGTCTGCAAGTCGTGATCCATGAAGTCGTTCGGCACGCCCTGGTAGTACCAGCGGAGCTTGCCGGTGGCGGCGTCGAGGTTCACGTCGCTGTCGCTGTATAGCTGCCGGGACGGATGCGCGATCGCCGACGCCACCGACAGGTACGGATTCCCGACGCCGAAGGTGACCGAGCCGTCGCCGCTCACCAGCGGCGTCTCCCAGGCGCCGCCGGAGCCCGCGCCGACCGCTGACACGCCGGCGTTCCCGCCGACTACGCTGTTGAATTTCCACAGCAGCTTGCCGGTCGCGGCGTCGAGTGCCATCAGCGGGCCACCCCCGGGTACCGCACCGTGCTGGCTGGCGAGATAGACGCGCCCGTTTGCGACCGCCGGCTGGATGCCGAACGTACCTTGGTCGGAGCTGAGCAGATCGCTGTCGACCCAGATGCTCCGGCCGGTCGCCGCGTTCAGCGCAAACGCGGTCGTGGGGGTGGTCCCGTAGACCTTCCCGCCGGCGACGGCGACTCCGTTCGGACCCGGTCCGCTCTGTATGGGTTTGTCGAGGTGACACTCCCACACCAGCTTGCCGGTCGCGAGCGCGACCGCGTACACGTTCGAGTCGAGATCCTGGATGTACACGAGCCCGTTCTCGACGATCGGGTTTGCAGCCAGCGAACCGGTCCCGGCGACCCCGGCCGCGGCCGGTCCGGTGATCTTGAACGTCCAGGCCTGCCGGAGGCTCTTGACGTTCGCCGAGGAGATTGTCGACCCGGTGGCGTCTCGCGTGTTGGCGATGTCGCCGCCCGGATACGGCCACGATCCGGACGCCGGGGCCGTGCTCACGGCGGCCGGGTTGCCGCTGGTCCCGCAATTGGCGATTGGCCGGGTGGAGGTCTTCTGGGTGGTGCCGCCGCAGGCGGGCAGTACCGTGCCCGCTCCGATCGCCGCGCCCACCGCCAACAGGATCCGTGTAGCTCTCATGGCGGTCTCTCAGGTCGATACTGTGGTGATATCACTAAGATAGCGCGAGCGGGCGCGACCTGTCAAGCAGCGGGTTCCAGGTGTTGCTCTCGCGGGTCGGGGTCGCGGGCCGGGGCGGGGGCCGGGGCGGGGCGGCCGCCTGTCGGGGGTCGGGGTCGCGGGCGGAGGCGCTAGCGCGCGAGCTCGATGCGACCGCGCCCGGCAGCCTTCGCGCGATAGGTGGCCGCGTCCGCGGTGGCGAGGAGCTGGTCAGGCCCGGCGTGCCCGAGCGCGATCCCGATGCTGCCCGACAGCTCGTGCTGCGCGTTGCTGGTCGAGAACGGCATTCGGATCGCCTCGAGCAGGCGCCGCCCGACCGCGAGCGCCGACTCCTCGTCGACGTGCTCGCACACCGCGACGAACTCGTCGCCGCCAATCCGCGCGATCGTGTCGCCCGGGCGGACCGCGGTCTGCAGGCGCCGGCCGAGCTCGACCAGCGCGGCATCGCCAGCGGCGTGCCCGTGGACGTCGTTGACCTGCTTGAAGTTGTCGAGGTCGACGAACAGCACCGCGGTGGCGCCTCGCTCGCGCTCCGACCGCGCGAGCGCGTGCTCGAGGCGGTCTCGGAGCAGCGTGCGGTTAGCGAGTCCGGTCAGCGGATCGTGAACCGCCTCGTGTCGCATCCGCTCCTCGTCACGGAGCCGGGCGAGGGCGGTGGCGAGCGTGTTCGCGACCGCGCGTACGAAGCTCAGCTCCTCTTCGGTGAGAGGGCGCATGGGTGCGACGAGCAGCTCGTCACCGGTGCCGATCGCAAACCGCAACCCCGCCTCGGGATCCGGTCCGTACGACGCGAGCGATGAGCCGCCCGCGAGTCGCACCTCGGCGGCGGAGACCGGCAGGAGCTTCCGAAGCCGCTCGATCGCCTCGCCGGAGAGGTCGGCAGGGTCGGCGCCGGCGAGCGCTCGTCCGCCCATCGCCGCCACCGCGCGGAGCCGCGCGTCGGCGGCGCGCTGCTCGGAGATGTCCCGGCCGACCGCGAGCAGCAATTGGCCGGCGTTGGTCTCGACGATCCCCCAGCTCATCTCGCCGATGAACTCCGAGCCATCGCGTCGCAACCCCCAGGCCGCAGTGGAGAATCGCATCGGATGCTCGGTGGCGAAGTAGAGGTCCATATTGCGGACGTACTGATCGCGCACGCGCTCAGGCCACAGCGACTTCACGGGTTGTCCGAGAAGCTCGTCCCTGGGGTAACCGAACAGCTCCTCGGCGAGCGCGTTGACGAACACGATCCGGCCGTCGCGCGCCGCTGCCACGACCGCGTCCGGCAAACCCTCGAGCACCGCGGCCGGCGCGATCAGTAGAGGATCCAGCGCCTCGTCGTCCCGGGCGCGGCCCGCCGGTCCTTCGTCGTCGTCCTTGTCGTCCATGTCCCCCTTACCCAGCGTACCGCGGAACGTATCCCGCTCTGGACGCTTGTCCTACTCAGCCTGCCGGCGCTACCGGGCGAAGCTGAACGCACCCAAGTCGACGTCGGGCTCGTGACCGGTCAGCCACTGCGCGGCGGCTTCGCCGATCGCCGCGGAGTGCTTGAAACCGTGGCCCGAGCAGGCCGACACGATCAACACCGAGTCGTGCTCGGGGTGACGGTCGATCACAAACCGGCTGCCCCGCGTGCTCGTGTACAGGCACGAGACTGACCTGAGCGGCTCGGGGTCGAGCCACGGGAGATACGGCGCGATGCACCGGTCTCTCATTCGATCGATGTCGGCCCGCGTGGGCGAGTGCTGGCGGCCGTCCGGCGTCGTCGTGCGCTCGAATGACTCCATCGCCACCTTCACGCCGCCGTCAGGGCCGTCGACGGCCGGCAATCCATAGAAGCCGTCGAGGTGAACGAACCCGCGCTGATCGCCGCCGAAATCGAACACGAACGCCGGCATGTCCCGGAGCTGCGTGTATCCCTGTCTGATCGGGAACCAATGGAGAAGCTGCCGGTACACGGCGAAGATCTCGCGGCCTCCGGGAAACAGCTCGCCGATCCACGCGCCGGCGCACAGGAGCAACTGCTCGGCGTGATAGGTGTCCGTGTCGGTGGTGACGGTCACGCCCCTGTCCGATTTCGACCAACGTTCGACGCGCTCGCCGATTCGCAGCGCCGCACCGCGGCGCCGGGCGAGCTCGAGCTGCGCCGCGACCGCGGCCTCGGGCCGCACGTACCCGGCGTCGGGCTCGTAATAGGCCACGGTCTGTTCGCCGATCGCGAACATCGGGAACCGGGATCGCACCTCGTCGCCGGTCAGATCCTCGTGGTCGATCGCATACTGCCGAGCCGCCGCCCGCGTCTCCTGCAGGAACGGGCTCGATGGATGCGCGAGGATCACGATCCCCGTCTGGGTCATCAATCGCGAGCCGGTTTCCCCCTCGATCTCGCGCCACAGCTCGTGCGACCGGCGCACGAGCGGTACGTACTCCCGTCCCTCTCCGATCGCCAGACGGGTGACCCTGGTGTCGCCGTGGGTCGAGCCCCACGGATGCGGTGGCGCGTATTGGTCGATCCCGATCACGGACACGCCGCGCGCGGCGAGCTGCAGGCACGCTGCGCTCCCCATCGCCCCGAGCCCGACGACGATCACATCGGCACCGCGAATCTCGGCATCTTAGGCGCCCCGCGTACTGCCCCGGCGTCGCGCGATACGCTCCGCCGCCCAAACCAGATCCCAGGAGCTGTGAGCGTGAACGTTTCCTCGCGATTCGATGTGGCCGGATTCGGCGTGATCGTCACCGGCGGTGCCAGCGGCATCGGGCTCGCATACGGGGAGGTGCTGGCGGCGCACGGCGCCCGCGTCACGTTGATCGACGTCGACGGCGACCGGGTCGCGGCGGAGGCGGCGCGCCTGGCGGGCGACGGCCTCGACGTCCGGGCCGCGGTCGCGGACGTGACCGACCATGGCGCGCTCGATCGCGTGATCGACGAAGCGGCGGAGCTATACGGCCGGCTCGACGTGGCCTTCGCCAACGCCGGCATCGACCCCGGGGTCGGCTTCGTCGGCGCCTGGGCGGGCGGCGAGCGGCCGCGGGTGGACGAGGGCGCGCTCGAGCGTTACACCGACGAGCGCTGGAACCGGGTGATCGACATCAACCTCAACGGGATCTTCGCCACCGCGCGCGCCGCGGCCCGCCACATGCGCCCGCGCCGGTTCGGGCGGATCGTGGTGACGACGTCGCTGGCCGCGACCAAGAACGAGCCCGCGATCGGCGCGGCGTACATGGCGGCGAAGGCCGGCGCCAGGCACCTCATGCACATGCTCGCGCTCGAGCTGGCCGCGTACGGCATCACGGCCAACGCGATCGCGCCCGGATTCTTCGTCACGAACATCGGCGGCGGCCACGCGCACAACCCCGATGTGCAGGCGGCGCTCGCCAAGGACATCCCGATGCACCGCGTCGGTTTCCCGGACGACATCAAGCCGCTGGCCCTGTTTCTGGCCTCGCCCGCGTCCGAGTACATCACCGGTCAGGAGATCGTGATCGACGGCGGCTGGGGACTCGGCGTCGCGGACTGAGCGGGCCGCTCGGTCAGCGCGTCGCGTCGCGCAGCACCGCCGCCAATCGCGCCACCGCTCCCGTGTACGCGTGCTCGGGCGGCTTGGCGTAGCCGACGACGAGCGCCTGGGGGTGGGGGCCCGATCCGTGTGCGTACACCCCGAGGCCCTGGACCGACAGGCCGCGCTCCGCGGCGCGGGCGACGACGTCGTCCTCGCGGAGTGGATCGGGGAGCTCGACGAGCGCGTGCAGGCCGGCCGCGATCCCGGAGATCCGGACCTGCGGTGCCTGCCGTCTGAGCGTGTCCACGAGCCGATCGCGCCGGCGTCGGTACACCAGCCGCGCGCGGCGCACGTGGCGGTCGTAGGCGCCGGAGACGATGAACTCGGCCAGCGTGAGCTGGTCGATCGCGCTCGTGCCCCGGTCCGCGAGCGCCTTGGCGGCGGCGACGTCGTCGACCAGGTGCGGCGGCAGCACGAGCCAGCCCAGCCTGAGACCGGGAGCGAGCGTCTTGCTCGCGGTGCCGACGTACGCGACTCGCTGGGGGGCGAGCGCCTGGAGCGCGCCGAGCGGGTGCCGGTCATAGCGGAACTCGCCGTCGTAGTCGTCCTCGATGATCAGCCCGCCGGTGTCGAGCGCCCAGTCGACCGCGACCGCCCGGCGCCGCGCGGCCAGCGGCACGCCGATCGGGAATTGGTGAGCGGCCGTCAGCAGCGCGACGTCGGCGGCCCCGAGCTTCCCGACGGCCGCACCCTGGTCGTCGACGTCGAGCGACGCGAGCCTCAGTCCGCACGCGCTCGCCGCCTCCCGGGTCACCGCCTGGACGTACCGCTCGGTCGCGAGCGTGCGCGCGCCGCGATCCCGCAGCACCTCGCAGAGCAGCCGGAATCCCTGGGTGAAGCCCGAGCAGACGACGACGCGCTCGGGCGTCGCGCGAACGCCGCGTGCGCGCGAGACGTAGTCGGCGAGCGCGGCTCGGAGCTCGGGGAGGCCGCGCGGGTCGGAGTATTCGAGCGCCCGGTAGGACGCGGCGCCGAGCGCGCGGCGGGCGGCCGCGAGCCATGCCGAGCGCGGGAACGCCGTCACATCCGGCGAGCCGGGGCGCAGGTCGAACCGGGTCGGCCGAGCGGGCCGGTCGCGGGCGGGCGGGGCCGGCTCGGGCGCGTCGGGGCGCTCGGCGACCCGCGTGCCCGAGCCCTGCACCGCGGTGAGCCACCCCTCCGCGACGAGCTGGCTGTAGGCCTCGGCGACGGTGTTGCGCGCGAGCCCGAGGTCGCCCGCGAGCGCGCGCGAGGACGGCAACCGGCTGCCGGGCCGCAGCCGCCCGCTCGAGATCGCCTCGCGGAGCGCCGATTCGAGCGCCGCTCGCACGCGCGTTCCGTCGAGCTCGAGGTGCAGGTCGACGCCCGAAATGGCCCATGTTTTCTCCATCGGGATTGGATCTTAATGCCGGGCCGCATCTGGCCTAGGGTGTGGGTATGAACACTGCACAGCAACATCACGAAATCCCGGTCCGTCTCGACTTCGACGCTCACGCCGCCGACTTCGCCCGTGCCATGGCCCACCTCGACCACGCCGCCACCAAGCAGCTCGACAAGGTCGAGTTCGACCCGCCCCTGCGCGAGCTCGTGCGGATCCGGGCGTCGCAGCTCAACGGCTGCGCCTACTGCATCGACATGCACACGAAGGACGCCCGCGCGATCGGTGAGAGCGAGCAGCGTCTGTACGCCCTGAGCGCCTGGCGCGAGACGCCGTTCTTCACCGAGCGCGAGCGGGCGGCGCTGGCGTTCGCGGAGTCGGTCACGCTCGTCGCGAACGACCATGTCCCGACCGACGCCTACGAGGCGGTCGCCGAGCACTTCAGCGAGGACGAGGTCGCCGCGCTGATCAGCCTGATCGTCGCGATCAACGCCTGGAACGCGATCAGCGTCAGCACACGGGCGTGGGTCCCGGGGTCCTACGAGCCGTGAGGCCGTCAGGGCAACACTGACTGAAGGTTTCGCGCCAGCTCGTCGAGGGTCGTGGCCGGTAGCCATAGGCCGTGGCCCCGGCGAGCCAGCGCCCTGCCCGCCTCTACCGAATCCGGATCCGCGCTCGTGCCGAGCACGTGCAGGCCATCGAGCCCGCCGGCCGGACCGAGCGGATCGGCGCCCTTGGTGTGCATGCAGTCGGACATCAGGATCGCCGTCCGGCCGCCCGGTGGCACGTGCTCGAGTTGGGTCGCGGCCGCCGACAGCGCGCGGGCGAGGTCCGTCCTCCCGTGGCCCCGCAGCGACAGCAGGTCGTCGACGACCCGCTCGGAGGGCACCTCGTCCCGGGGGTCGCGCAGGACCATCGTTTCGGTGGCGAACGCGATCACCCCGCACCGGAGGCGGTCGGAGGCCGCTTGGACGACCGCCGCCGCCGCCACCGCGGCGAGCGCGACCGCATGGCCGGACATCGATCCGCTGCGATCGATCAGCAGGCAGACGGCGCGGGGAGCAGCCGCGAACTGCCTCGACACGAGCTCCCCGGCCTCGCGGGGACGCCTGCCGTCGCTGCGCTCGAGCGTGCGCTCGAGGTCGAGGTCGCCCTCCGCGACCCCGGAGCGGGCGATCATGCGCCGGGTTCCGCGCCGGCGCGGCGTCCCGACCCGTCCGAGCGGCGGGAGCAGGCGTCCGGCCAGCCGACGGGCGTCCGCGCGCAGGGCCGCGTCCGTCGCCACGGCCATGTCCGCGAGCAGCGCCACCGCGCCGTCGGCGTCCTGGCGCATCGCGCCGGCGAGCGCATCTTGGTCGATCCGCCCCACCTGTGGCGACACCGTCGTGAACGTGATGTGCTGAGCGGCCAGCTGCTCGCGGCTCAGCGTCCGCCGGGCCGCGTCGGAAATCTGAGACCGGGCCTCAGGGGCGCTGATCGGACCGGGCGGCGCCGGGTCGGGAGACGTGCGCGGAGGCGGCGGTAAGGATGCCCGATCTCCGTCCTCGGTGGCGAGGGCGGCATCGAGCAGCTCGGCGATCACCTCCTCGGAGGTGCGGGTCTGATCCTCATGGACCCTGACCCGCCCCGACATCGCGGCGATCGCGGCGTCGAGCATGATCCCGCGCTCGGTCTGCGGTTCGTCGCGCACGGCCGCAAGCCCGTGGGCGAGGCGGACCATGTCGATCGCGCCCCGGACCGATGTGCCGATGCGCACCGCCGGGTGGGAGCGGGTGGCGCGCGCGACCGCCACCGCGACCGTCGCCACGCGCCCGTCGACGCCCGTCTGACGGCTGACCACCTCGCGCTCCTGGCGCTCGTCGAGGTAGCCGATCGCGATCCGGCACATGCGGTCCGCGATCGACTGGCTGACGCGCGCGGTGCCGATCGCGTCGAACGGGTTCATCGCCGCGACCAGCACGAATCCGTCGGCCGCGGCGATTCGCCCGACCCGCGGCACGACGACCTCGCGCTCGGCCATCGCGGTGATCAGGACGTTCAGCGTCTCCTCGGGGATCCGGTTGAGCTCCTCGAGGTACAGCAGCTCTCCCGCCCGCATCGCCATGACCAGCGGGCCATCCGTCCACGCCTCCGGCGTATAGCCGCCATCGAGTACGAGCGCCGGATCATGAGAGCCGATCAGCCGCGCCGGGGTCAGCTCGGCGTTGCCCTCGACGAACTGCACGCCGCGGCCGCCGGCGCCGGCGATGCTGCGCAGCAACGTCGACTTGCCGGTGCCCGGCGGGCCTTCGAGCACGGTGTGGCAGCCCTGCTCGAGCGCGACGGTGAGGATCTCCGCCTCACGGCGAAGGCCCACCACCATCGCGTCGACATCTGGAGTGAACGAAGTCACACGGCCCTAGTGCTCGTGGATGATGACCCCGCGGATGTTCTTGCCGGCCTCGAGGTCCGCATACCCCTCGTTGATCTCCGACAGCTTGTACTGCTTGGTGACGAGCTCGTCGAGCTTGAGCTTCCCGGCGCGGTAGAGCTGGAGCATCTTCAAGATGTCGTAGGTCGGGTTGCAGTCGCCGAACAGCGAGCCCTTCACGTGCTTGCGATTCAGCAACAGGTCGGCTCCTGAGAGGTGCACGGTCAACGCCTCTGCATTCGAGACACCGGTGATGACGAGCGTGCCCGCCTTGCACAAAGCCATCGCTGCGGCCTGGACCACCTCTTCGTTGACGACGTCCACGGTCACGATCGCCACCTCGGCGCCGCCGGCGGGGTTCTGCTGGGCCAGCGCGATGCCTTCCTCGGCGGTCTGCACCGCGTGGGTGGCACCCATCTCCTGGGCGAACTCGCCCTTGTTAGGTAGTGGGTCAACCGCGATGATTCGGGTCGCTCCGGCGTGCGCAGCGCCCTGTACCGCGTTCGCGCCGACCCCGCCGATGCCGAAGATGATCACGGTGTCGCCGATCTGCACATTTCCCGTGTTGACGGCCGAGCCCCAGCCGGTCGGCACGCCGCAACCCACCAGGACCGCCACCTCGAGCGGCAGGTCGTCGTCGATCTTGACCGCCGAGTACTCGCTGATCGTCGCATACTGGGAAAACGTGCCGAGCATGCACATGGCGCCGATGCCCTCGCCGTTGAGCGACGACCCGTACGTGCCGTCGGGGAGCCACCCGTCGAGGATCGACGCGCCAAGATCGCAAAGGCTCTGACGGCCGGTCGCGCACCAGCGGCACCGGCCGCACGCCGGGATGAAGGCACAGACGACGTGATCTCCCTTGGCTACCCGAGTGACTCCGGGCCCGACCGCCTCGACGATCCCGGCGCCTTCATGGCCGCCGACGAACGGTAGTGGAGACGGCAGATCCCCGGTGACCAGGTGCAAGTCCGAATGGCACAGACCCGACGCGACGAAGCGGATCAGAACCTCTCCCTCCTTGGGGTCGCGCACGTCGAGCTCCATGATCTCCCACGGTGCGTTGCGCTCGGTCAACACGGCGGCCTGGGTCTTCATCTAGGTGCTCCCTCTCCTCAGGGGTTGGATGGCGTGCGTATGATGCCCGACGCACGCGCTCCTCGGCGAATGCCGCCGTACCCTCGGTCGCGATACCGATCACAGCAATCGTCGGACGCCCGCGGACCACACCGGAGTCATACGCTTCATGCATGGATCTCGAGCCTGCGGTGTTGCGCTCGTTCGTGGTCGTCGCCGAGGAGCTCCACTTCGGGCGCGCGGCGTTGCGGCTCGGGCTCTCCCAGCCCCAGGTCAGCCGGCGGGTGCGGGCGCTCGAGGAGATGCTCGGGGTCGAGCTGTTCGTCCGCACCGCCCGGCGCACGACGTTGACCGACGCCGGCGCGCTGCTGCTCGTCGACGCCCGCGAGACGCTCGCCGCAGCCGACCGCCTGCAGGCGCGCGCGGCCATCGCGCGGCGGGGCGTGGCCGGCCGAGTCGCGGTCGCGTTCGTCTGGAGCACGCTCAGCGAGTACCTGCCGCGGCTCGTGGGGGCCGCCGCCGAGCGCCACCGTCAGATCGAGCTGTCGGTCTCGCAGCTGGCGTATGTGGAGATCCTGCCGGCTCTGCGCCGCGGCGACGTTGACCTCGTGATCACCCGCCGACTGTGGGAGCAGCACGAGATGGTCGAGGTCACGCTGATGCACGAGCCTTCGGTCGTCGCGGTGCCCGAGCGCCACGAGCTCGCGGGCGCGGCGAGCATCCCGATCGCGCGCCTGGACGGCGAGCCCCTGATCGCGCTGAACCGGGCGTTGGCCCCGCGCGCCTACGAAGCCGTGCTCGAGGCTGCCCGGGCGCGCGGACTCGAGCTCCGGATCGTCCAGCACGTGCGCTCGGCCACCGAGGCACTGGCGCTGGTCAGCGCCGGGATCGGCGTTTACCGAATGCAGGCGAGCGCGACGCAGCCGCATCCGGGCGTCGTATTCGTGCAGATCGAGGACGCGCCGAGCCGCGTGGTGTTGGTCCGCCGCCCGGCGCCGCCGGCCCCGCCGGTGGCAGCGATCGAGGAGCTCGCGAGGTCGCTGTTCAACGATGCGCGCGGCGCATCGAACGATGCTTCCGGGAGGCTGGAACCGAGAGCCGCCAGCTCGTAGCCTCCGCGCACGTGGTTGGCTCACGTGTGGCAAGGGTGTTCCGGGCGATTGTCGGATCGAGTCGCGTGCGCGCGCTCGTGCTGTTGTGGCGATCGAGCCGAGCCCTGACGCTCGCCTCGGGGGCGTTCATCGTCGCCGAGGGTGCGCTCCCGGTGCTCGTGCTGATCGCGATGGGGCGGGTGACCGGCGCCATTCCCGGTGCTGTCGACCATGGCTTGTCCTCGCCCGCCGGGGACCGCCTGCTGATCGCACTCGCGGTCGCCGGTGCCCTGTACGCGCTGTCGCTGATGCGGGGTCCGGCCGAGGACGCGCTGACCGCCGCCGCCACCGGCCGGGTCGACGCGCTGATGCAGCGGCGACTCGTGCACGCGGTGTGCACGCCGGTCGGGATCGAGCATCTCGAGGACCGGCGCGCGCTCGATCAGCTCGCGTCCGCGCAGGGCGAGCTAATCGGCGGTCAGCCCGCGGGCGCGCCGATCGCGCTGGTGTCCCAGCTTGGAGACCGCTTGACCGGCGTGCTCGCATGCGTGGTCCTGGCCACGTTCCGGTGGTGGCTCGGAGCCGGGCTGCTGGCGGTGTGGCTGGCGGTCCGCAGCCCGCTCGCGGCCAGCCTGCGGTATCAGTCGCGGCGGATCCGGGGCGCGGCGGAGCCGTTGCGCCGCAGCTGGTACCTGCTCGGGCTCGCATGGAAGCCGCCCGCCGCCAAGGAGGTTCGGGTGTTTGGCCTTGGGGACTGGGTCGCCGACCGCCATCGCGAGGAGTGGCTCGAGGGGATACAGCCGGCGTGGGGCGAGATGCGGCGCATGCAGATCCGGGCCCTGATCGCGGGGGCGGCCGTCCTGGCCGCCTACGCGCTGGCCGCCGGAACGCTCGGCTACGCCGCCTACCACCACGAGATCTCGCTCCGGACGCTGGCGACGATGCTGCCGATGCTGCCCACGAGCATGTCGGCGGGGTCGATCTCCTACGGCGACATCAATCTCGAGAAGTTGCTCTCGGCGGTGCCCGACCTCGACGCGCTGACCGGCACGCTCGCCCGCGAGGGCGCGATGCACTCCGGCGGCGAGCCCGCGGCGGGGCGGCCGCGCGAGGTCGTGCGATTCGAACGGCTCGGCTTCACATACCCCGGAGCGACCGCGCCCGCGCTCCACGACGTCGAGCTCGAGCTCCGAGGGGGGCAGTCGCTCGGACTGGTCGGGGTCAACGGCGCCGGCAAGACCACGCTCGTGACGTTGCTCGCGCGGATGCGAGAGCCGACCGCCGGCCGGATCACGGTCGACGGCGTGCCGCTCGACACCCTCGGCGCGCGCAATTGGCAGCGCCAGGTCGCGGTCGTCTACCAGGACTTCGCGCGGCTCCCGCTGACCGCGGCCGAGAACGTCGCGATGACGCTCGACGGCACCGCTGAGGAGGCGCTGCTCGACCAGGTCGCGGACCGGGCCGGGGCGTCGGCGATCATCGCGTCGCTTCCGGGCGGCTGGAACACGGTGCTGTCTCCGCACTACGCCGGCGGCGTCGATCTGTCGGGCGGACAGTGGCAGCGTCTCGCGCTGGCGCGCGCGCTGTATGCCGTGCAGAACGGTGCGCGCGTGCTCGTGCTCGACGAGCCGACCGCGCAGCTCGACGTGCGGGGCGAGGCGGCGTTCTACGAGCGGTTCCTCGAGCTGACGGCGGGTGTCACGAGCATCGTGATCTCGCACCGGTTCGCGAGCGTGCGCCGCGCCGACCGGATCGCCGTGATCGACGGCGGCCTGATCACCGAGCTGGGCACGCACGAGCAACTGCTCGCTGCCGGCGGGACCTACGCGCACATGTTCACGCTCCAGGCCGAGCGGTTCGCGGGCGATCACCCGGACGGGTCGTGATCAGGGCCTGGCGGAGGACGGCCGACCTGCTCGTCGGCACCGGGTTCCGGGCCGCGCCGAAGACCGCGATCGCATGCCTGGTGATGGGCGTCGCCGCGGCGGTCGCCTCGGTCACGTACAGCATCGGCTTCAAGGTGATGATCGACGGCGCGATCGCCGGCGACGGGACGTCGATCGCGCTCGGAGCCGTGCTGGTGGCGGGGCTGTTCACGCTCGGATGGATGCTCCAGATCCTCAGCGGCACGGAGGGCTCGATGCTCACCGACCGGACAAGCCTGGTGCTCGCGGTGCGCGTCGCGCGGCTGGCCGCGACGCTCCCGACGCTCGAGCACTTCGAGCGGTCGGAGCTGCTGGCCAGGGTCGAGCAGCTCACGGGCAACCGGCGGGCGCTCGCCGGCGCCCCGCGCCAGCTCATTGGCCTGTTCGGGCAGACGTTGCGGGCGGTCGGGATCGTGGTGCTGCTCGCGACGATCTACCTGCCGGTGCTGGTCGTGCCGTTGCTCGCGGTCGCGCCGGCGCTGTCCGATCGCCTGGCCGGCCGCGTGCAGCAGCGCTCGGACGATGCGCTGGCCGAGGATCGCCGCCTCCTCGCCGACCTTTTCTCAGTGGCCACGAGCGCTCACACCGCGCGCGAGCTGCGGACGTACGGCATCACCGACGCGCTCGCCCGTCGCCACGACGAGCTGACCGAGCGGGTGCGCCGGCGCGCCGTCCGCGCGGCGCTGCTCAGCGCGGCGATCGAGGCGGTGGGCTGGTTGGTGTTCGCGATCGGGCTCGTCGCGGCGATCGTCGTGCTCGTGCTCCAGGCGGCACACGGCCACGTCAGCCCGGGACAGGTGGTGATGGCGGTCACGCTGCTGCGCCGCGCCCAGACCCAGATCTCGCGCTCGACAGACACCGCCGGCAGCTTCAACACCGCGGTCGCCGCGGCCCGCCAACTGCTCTGGCTCGAGGATCATGCCGGGGCGCTCGCGCATGTCGACGGGGGCCATGCGCCGGTGCCGGCGCGGCTGCGGACCGGCATCTGCCTCGAAGGGCTCGTGTTCGCCTACCCTGGCGCGGACGAGCGGACGGTGCTCGGGCCGTTCGATCTCGAGCTCCCCGCCGGCCGGACGATCGCCCTCGTCGGCGAGAACGGCGCCGGCAAGACGACGCTGGTCAAGTTGTTGTGCGCGATGTACCGGCCCACCGCCGGGTCGATCTGCGTCGATGGAACGGACCTCTCGTCACTCGCGGTGACCGCGTGGCGGGAGCGCACCTCAGCGACGTTCCAGGACTTCCAGCGGCTCCAGTTCACGCTCGCTCACAGCGTCGGAGCCGGTGACCTCCCGCGGATCGAGGAGCCCGAGCCGGTACGGGCCGCGCTGGCACGTGCCGGCTCGGGCGCGCTCGAGGAGCAGCTGCCCGACGGGCTCGAGACCCGGATCGGAAATCGCTTCACCGGCGGGCGCGAGCTCTCGGGTGGGCAGTGGCAGCGTCTCGCGCTGGCTCGGGGCCTGATGCGCGAGGGACCGCTGCTGGTCGTGCTCGACGAGCCGACCGCGAGCCTCGACGCCCCAACCGAGAGCGCGCTGTTCGCGCGTTACGCGTCAGCCGCGCGAGCGCTCGCGGACGCCTACGGAACGATCACGCTGCTGGTGTCGCACCGCTTCTCGACGGTCCGGACGGCCGATCTGATCGTCGTGCTCGAGGATGGCCTCGTGCGCGAGGCGGGCTCGCACCAGCAGTTGATGGCCGCTGGCGGGACGTACGCGGAGCTGTTCGAGTTGCAGGCGCGCGCGTACGGCTAAGCGGCGCCGAGGGCCTGGTGGCGGATCATCCCGGCCAGCCGGATGCGATCGGCGTCCTGGATATCGACGAACTTCAACGCGATGTGCGTGGGCGTCTCACGCGCGACCGTGGCATCGCAGCGGATCGGGGCGTCGTCGCCGGCGACCGTGAGCTCGAGCCGATAGCGCGGGCCGTCGCCGAGCCCGGCGTGGCGCTCGAGCAGGACGCCACCGGCGCTTACGTTCGCGGCGGTGGTCTCGACGGCCGCGCCATCGTCGCCGTCGCCGGGTGCGGAGACCCGGGCGAGCGCGGTCAGCTGGACCCGCTCGGCGAACCGGCGCTCGGGCAGCTGGACGCCGTCGATCACCACGAACGCGAGCTCGGCCGGCTCGCCCGGGCTGATCGTGGCTATTCCCTTCAGCGCGGTCATCGCGCCGCGATGCTCGAACAACAGGTAGCCGAGCGCGCCGGGGGCGAGCTTGTCATGCAGTTCCGTCGGGAGCTCGCCGATGCGCGTCAGAGTGGCAACGCCGCCCTGAACGGAGGCAACACGACAGGGCAGAGGCTGCTCCTCGGTGTCGAGATGAATATCTGCTCGTTGATCGTGATTAAGTCGTCGCAAGGCCGAACGATTCCGTTGGCGTAGGGGACAACCGTCCGGTTTCCCGGACACCCCGATGATCGACAAGCTCGGCGCCGTCCTTTAGGGGCCGGCTGTACGCGGCCGTACTCCGGGCGCGGGCATAGGATGCGCGCGTGAGCCTGTTCGACGTTTCCGGCAAGACCGCGCTGGTGACCGGCGGGGGGCGCGGGATCGGGCTGATGATCGCGCGGGGGCTGGTGCAGGCGGGCGTCCGTGTGGTAATCGCATCACGCAAGGCCGAGGATCTGGAGGCGGCGGCCGCCGAGTTGCGTGGCTCGGGCGAGTGCGAGGCGATCCCGGCAGACCTCTCGACCCCTGAGGGTGCCGGCGCGCTCGCCGAGGCGGTGCGGGCGCGGTTCGATGCGCTCCACATCCTCGTCAACAACTCCGGCGCGACGTGGGGGGCACCGCTCGAGGAGTTCCCGGCGTCGGGCTGGGACCGGGTCATCCACACGAACCTCGAGGGGATCTTCCAGCTGACGGTCGCGCTGCTGCCCGCGCTCAGGGCGGCCGCCACCGCCGATGACCCGGCGCGGGTCATCAACATCGGCTCGATCGACGGAATCCGGGTTCCGCTGGCCGAGAACTACAGCTACAGCGCGAGCAAGGCCGCGGTCCACATGCTCACCCGCCATCTCGCCCGGAGGCTGGCGGCCGAGCACATCACGGTCAACGCGATCGCCCCGGGGCCGTTCCAGAGCAAGATGATGGCGTTCATGCTCGACACGCCCGAGAAGCTGGCCGAGGTCGAGCGGCAGGTCCCGCTCGGGCGGATCGGGCGGCCCGACGACGCCGCTGGGCTGACCGTGTTCCTGGCGTCCCGGGCCGGGTCGTATCTGACCGGCGCGGTGATCCCGCTCGACGGCGGCATCACCGGCTGCGGCTGAAGCGGCGCCGCCGCGCCCCGGCCCCGGGGCGCCGCGCGTGGGAAGTTCCGTCAGCATGGAGGTCGTTACTTCCCAAGCGCCGTGGCATCCTGAAGCTCGATGAACCCGGAGGCGCCGAGCATCAAGGCGATCATCCTCCGCCACAAGGCCGCCTCGGCGGCGGCGGTCGCGGTCGTGCTCGTCCTGGTCGGCGTGATGGTCGCGGCGGCGCTCCCGAGCGCCAGGGCGGGCGCGCTGGCGGACTCGTCGACGTGCTCGGCGTGGAGCTCGGCGACCGGCGCACAGCAGGCGGCGTACGCGCGGCTGTACGTGAACGAGCATCTCGCCGGGGCGGGCCGACACGCCGGCGCCATCGAGGCCGCGCTCAACACAGCGTGTAATCACGCCGCGTATCTCGGTGAGGCCGACGACGTGAGCGTCGTCGCGGCGCTCAACCACGCGTTCTGATCCGCCACGGTGGCGGAGCCGGTGTCCGTGCCGACGCGAGACCGCCGGGGACCGATAGCGTGCCGGTCGTGCCGACGGGTCCTCATCTGACGCTGGTCCGACGCTTCAACGTCCGGATCCCGTTGCGCGACGGGATCACGCTCGCCGCCGACCTCGTGCTGCCCGCCGAGCGACCGGCGCCGGCAGTCGTGATGCGCACCCCGTACGGACGCGGTGGCGACCGAGCCACCGAGCGCGCCGACGCGTTCGCCAGGGCCGGGTACGCGGCGGTGTGGGTCGACGTGCGCGGCCGCGGCGACTCCGACGGGCGGTTCGACCCGTACCGGAACGACGGGCTCGACGGGGTCGACGTGCTCGCGTGGGTCGCCGAGCAGGAGTGGTGCGACGGCGCGGTGGCGACGTATGGCGGAAGCTACCCCGGCCGCATCCAGTGGCTCACCGCCCTGCACCAGCCGCCGGCGCTGCGCGCGATGATCGTGCTCGTCACCCCGGCCGACCCGTTCGTCGAGAATCCGACCGGGGTGCCGAGCCCCATGCACGTCCACTGGTTCCGGATGACCGACGGCCGGGCCAACCAGTACACCGAGGCCGTCGACTGGATGGAGGTCTACGGGCACCGGCCGCTTGCCGACCTCGACGACGCCGCCGGCTTTGACTCCGCGCTGTGGCGCGAGGAATGCCGGCATCACACGCTCGACGACTGGTGGGAGCCGCTCCGCTACCAGCATCGCATCGCGGAGGTCGACGTGCCGGTGCTGCACATCTCCGGGTGGTACGACGACGAGGAGATCGCGACGCCGGCGAACTTCGCGGCGATGACCGCCGCCGGCCGGTCCGGCCAGCGGCTCCTGATGGGGCCGTGGGGACACCAGGTGAACTCGGATCGCAAGCTCGGCGAGGTCGACTTCGGCCACGACTCGGTCGTCGATCTGTACGCGGTCATGAACGGCTTCCTCGACGAGATGGTCCGCGGCCGGGCGCCTGCGGAACCGGCCGCGCCCGCGCGGGTGTTCCTGATGGGCGCCAACGAGTGGCTCAACCTCAGGGCGTGGCCGCCCCCGGGGTGCGTCGAGCGCAGCTGGCACCTCGACAGCGACGGTGGCGCGACCTCGCGGTTCGGCGACGGCCGGCTGATCGAAGCGGCGCCACCGGTCGGCTCACCGGCCGACGAATGGGTGCACGATCCCGACCGTCCGGTCCCGTTCATCACCGGCGCCTCCTCGGCGCAGATCGGCGGTCCCGACGACTTCGCCGGGGTCGAGACCCGCGGCGACGTGCTCGTGTTCACGAGCGAGCCCCTGACCGAGCCGCTCGACGTGATCGGTCGGGTCCAGCTGGTCGCGCACGTGTCGACGTCGGCACCGGACACCGACGTCGCGGCGAAGCTCCTCGACGTGCATCCGAACGGGTTCGCGCAGCGACTGTGCGACGGCCTGATCAGGCTCCGCTACCGCGGCGGCCACGAGCGGGCGTTGCCCGTCGAGCCGGGCGCGGTCTACGAGGTCGCGGTCGAGATGTGGGACACCGCTCAGCGGCTTCAGCCGGGCCACCGGATCCGGGTCGAGATCGCGAGCTCGGCGCATCCCAAGTTCGCGGTGAACCTCGGCACCGGCGCCGACGAGACGCAGGCGACCGAAGGCGTCATCGCCCGGAATGTGCTGTACCACGACGCTGACCGGCCGTCGCGGCTGGTGCTGACCGTGGTCCCGGCGCCGTCAAGCTGAGCCGAGGCGGCGAACCGCGCTCATCAGTCGAGCGCAGGCCTCTCGCACGCCATACCGCGCGGCCAGGGCGTCCACCGCAGCCGCGTCCACCGGATATGTGTCCCGCCGGCCGGCGGGCAGATCGATCGGCAGATCGTCGACCGGCGGCACGATTCTGAGCGCGCTCTCGAGGTACTCGCGGTCGGTGTCGCGGAGTTCGCGCTCGCGAAGCACGCCGGCGATGTCGCCGTGCCGGCGGATCATGCCCGCGGCGGTTACGGCGCCGACGCCCTTCAGCCCTGGCAGCCCGTCGGAGGGATCGCCGCGCAAGATCGCGAAGTCGCCGTACCGCCGCCCCGGAATGTCGTAGCGGCGCGCGATCTCGTGCTCGTCGATCACGGCGAGGCCCGCCTTCTCCGGATACAGGACCGACACACGGTCATCCTCGACGAGCGCGAACAGGTCGCGGTCGCCGCTGGCGATCTCGATCGTGCCCGGGGCGAGCCGGCACCAGGTCGCGATCACGTCCTCGGCCTCGTGGTCGGCCACCCCGACCATGTCGATCCCGATCGCGCCCAGCAGCTCGCGAATCACCGGCAGCTGCGGCTCGAGCCCGGCCGGTACCGGCTCGGCGACTCGGTGGGACTTGTACGTCGGGATCAGCTCCACCCGCCAGTCCGGGCGCCACGCCTCGTCGTCGGCGATGGCCAGGTGGCGCGGCCGCCGCTGCGCCGCGAGCCGGCCGAGCCGCTCGAGGAAGCCGCGAATCGCGTTCACGTGAAAGCCATCGGGCCCCGGAGCCCCTGCCGGCACGCCGTAATAGGCGCGGAAGATCAGGCTGGATCCGTCGACCAGTAACCAGTCGCACCCCAAGGTCGGGTCATTGTGCCGCGCCTCGTCCGGGGGCGGGCGGCGGCCATCAATCCGGAACCGATGCTGTGGCGTGCGATCATATGCTCATGCCTGATGACGAATCGAACAATGAGAGCTTCGAGGAGACCCTCCGCGCGATCGCGCGCGAGCTGGGGCGCTCCGTCGAGCGCGCCGTGGACAACATCGACGTAGACGAGTTCGCCCAGATGTTCGGCGTCGACGCCGGCGCGGCGAGGGAGTGGGTGGAGAGCGCCGGAAGCTGGCTGCGCTCCCACGCCGACCGCTTCGAGGACGAGTTTCCAATTCGCGCACCTGGTCAGCGTCGCCCGCCGGCGCCTGAGGACCCGTTGCGGAGCGAGGGCCGCCTGCGCAGCGACGATCCGCTCCGGAGCGCCGGGCCGCACCCGCTGGACATGCCGACCGACGAACAGGGCACCGCCCTGGCCGCGCTGGAGTCCGGCCGCTGGATCGTCGAGCCCGGCACCGACGCGCTCGCGGCCAAGGGCGATGGCCCAGGACCGAGTAACGCGCTCGGGATCGTCCGCGAGTTGCGGGTTCGCGACTGGCTCGGGGCCGACGGCGAGATCACGCTCATAGGGCGCCGTGCACTGAGTCGGTGGCTCGAGGCGGCGATCCCCGCCAAGGGTCCAAAGGCCGACGGCTCGACTTCATAGCCGGCGCCGGGGGCCTTAGGATCGCGGCGTGCTCGACGAAGCCGTCGCGTTCGCAGGTGTGTCGGGCCAGGTCGAGCTGGTCCGTCGGGGCGATGTCTCTTCGCGGGAACTGGTCGAGCTTGCGCTCGCTCGGATCGAGCGCCTCGATCGCGAGCTGAACGCGTTCGGCGCGGTGTACGCCGAGCGTGCGCTGCTGGAAGCCGCGCAAGCCGACGCTCGGATGAGGGCCGGCGGAAGCCGGCCTCTGATCGGGGTGCCGATTGCGGTCAAGGACGAGATCGACATCGGCGGCGAGATCACGAGCCATGGCACCGGGGCGATGGTCACGCCGGCGCCGGCGGATGCCGAGGTCGTGCGGCGAGTCCGGGCCGCCGGCGGGATCGTGGTTGGCAAGACGAAGATGCCCGAGCTCGGGTTGTGGCCGTTCACGGAGTCAGTGACCTGGGGCGTGACCCGCAATCCTTGGGATCCCGAGCGCACGCCCGGGGGCTCGAGTGGGGGCTCAGCGGCCGCGGTCGCGGCGGGGATCGTGCCGGCCGCGCTGGCCGCCGACGGGGCGGGATCGATTCGCATCCCCGCGGCCTGCTGCGGCGTATTCGGTCTCAAGCCACAGCGCGATCGCGTGCCCCGCGCTCCACACGACAGCGACGGGTTCCATTGGGTGTCGTTCGGGTCGTTGACGCGCTCGGTGCTGGACACCGGCGTCATGCTCGACGTGCTCGCCGGCCAGGACGGCACGTTCGCCGACGCTGCGAGAGCGCGGCCCCCGCGCCTGCGGATCGCGGTCGTGAACGACTTTCCGACCGGCACCCGCGGCCGGCTGTCCGACGACGTGCGCGGCGCGCTCGAATCGACTGCCGATGTGCTTCGCTCGCTCGGGCACACGGTCGTCGAGGGCACGGTCGACATGCGCCCGCGCGATGTCCCGGTGATTCTCGGGATCATGTTCCGGGCGATTCACGAAATGGTCGACACCGCCGAGCGACCCCAGCGGCTCGAGCGTCGCACGCGCGCATTTGCCCGGCCTGGGGCGCTCGTGTCCGACCGCATGACCGAGCGCCTGCTCGCGGCCGAGCGCGTGATGGCCGAACGGATCGGCTCGGTCTTCGACAACCACGATGTCCTGCTCACCCCGGTCATGTCGACGCCGGCGGTACCGGCCGGAATCATGGAAGGACGCGGGGCGATCGCCACCTACAACTGGGAGACCGGCTGGGTCCCGTTCACGATCCTGTGGAACATCACCGGTCAGCCTGCCGCCTCGGTTCCCGCGGGATATGCCGCCGATGGCCTGCCACTCGCGGTGCAGCTGGTCGGCCGCCGAGACGACGAGCGCACCCTGCTCTCGCTCGCCGCCGAGCTCGAGGCCGAGCGGCCCTGGACAGACCGCCGGCCCCCGGTCGCGTAGCGATGCTGTCCGACCTCAGCGCGGCCATCTATGGCCTGATGACCGTGGGAGCGCTGCTCGCCGCCGAGTCGGCAAACAGCGAGACCTACACGGAGACCGTCGGCGCGGTGGCGATCACCATGCTCGTGTACTGGCTCGCTCATTCGTATGCCGAGTTCGCCTCCGATCGCCTGACTGAGGGTCAGCCTCTCCGCTTCGCGCCCCTCGCGCGGATCATGCGCCACCAGGTGCCGATCCTGTTCGGGGCGGCCATCCCGCTCGTGGCGTTGCTGATCGATTGGGCGGTGGGCGCCTCGCTCTCGACCGCGGTGACGACCGCGCTCTACACCTCCGCGGGGATGGTCGTGTTGATCGAAGTGGTCGCGGGGATCCGCGCGAAGCAGTCCGGACGCGAGCTGCTCCTCCAGGCCCTGTTCGGCGCGGTGCTCGGCCTGCTGATCATCGCGCTCCGGCTGATCCTGCATTAGGCTGCGCGAGCGAAGGGGGCTTCGTCGAACCGGAGGGTTTTCATGCGCACCGCCGTATCAATACTTGTCGTGAGCGCCGGGGCGCTCGGCTCGATCGTCGCCGGCGCGTCCGCGGCGCCGACGCGCTCCGCCCACGCCGCCGCCGGGCCGCAGACGACCGTCACCGGCGACGCTGATCACCCGACCTTCGAACACGCTCGCGCCCGGCACCACCGTCGCCGCGACGAAGATCTTCGGAAATCGGGTGTTCGTCGACGCCAACCACGGTTACGCGCTTGTCGACAACGGCCAGGCGCAGTATCCGGCGGCGACGCGGACGGCGGAAAGACCTGGAAGACCAACGGGCCGGCGCTGCACCTGAATGCCGCTCAGGCGCCGCTCGCGGTCGTCGACATCGGCGCCGGAGGTACGAAGAAGATCTTCGCCTGGGGCACCGGCCAGGTGATCGACGCCACGCCCAACGGCGGCAAGCAGTGGTATCGCGCGATGTTCAACGGGTTGCCGGTTGCGGTCGTCAAGAACCCGCAGGGGCACCTCGTGGCGTTCGTCGACGGTGAGACCAGCGGCTCGAGCAGCGTGGCCACGCAATACGTGTCAAAGGACGGCGGAAAGACCTGGCACCTCGACAACACGGTCGGCGGGTCTTAGAGCAACCGCAGCGTTGGTCTGAGCGGGCGCCGGCGCCGGCGTAGTCGCCGGGCGCCGGCGAGCGCGGCCAGCGTCAGCGCACATAGCGCAAACAGATAGGGATAGCCGGAGTACCCCCGGTACCGAAAGACGATCGTGTGCGTGCCTGCGGGGACGTCGGCGGCGACGAGCGCGGGCGCGACCATCTCCGTGGTTCGGCGATGGCCGTCCACGGTCGCGGTCCAGCCGTCGTCGTAGGACGCGCTGAGCACGACGACCCCGGGCCGGCGCATGGTGACGGTGGCGGATACCTCGCCGTGGGCGAGGTCGTCGGACTCCGAGGTCACCGTGCCGGCGGCCGGCCCGCGACGGCGCACGGGCAATGGCCGGGACGTCGCCCGCGATCGATCGAACCCGACTTCTAAATATTCCCCGTACTGGGCAAGCCCGGAATGGAGCAGGGGGACGCTGCGGGCGCCGAGATCGGCCCGGTTCGCCGCGAGCTGGCCGACGATCGTGCCGGCGTGGACGTAGCCGGTGGTTGCGGTGGTCCAGAGCGCGTACGTGCCGCTGAGCGCCACGAGCTGGGCGGAAACCGGGGGTGAGGTCCCGGACGGGAGGATCAGATAGCGGATCCCGAACAGCTCGTAATCGGCCGGGTCGCGCTCGTCGAAACGGCTTTCGGGACCCGTCATCAACGACGCGGTGCGGAGCGTGTAGCCGACCTCGTCGACATCGCGGCTCTCGAGGTACTTGAACACGGGAACGGCCCCGACCGTGAAGTCCGTTCCCCAGTTCGACGGCATGCCGGCGTACGTCCGCCCGCCGCCGTCGGCCTGGATCAGCGAGATCAGCTGGTCGACCTCGGCGCCCTGGGTCGCGTCGGCGCGCCGCTGGGCGGCAATCGCGGTGGCGTTGCGGTGGTCGAATGATCCGAGCTGGAGCCACGCCGGCGACAGCACGAGGATCGTCGCGACGCCGGCGGCGGCGATCACAAGCGATTCGCTTCGTCGGGTCGGCCACCGGCGCTCGAGCGTGTGCGAGATCTTGCCGGCGCACCATGCCGCGCCGCCACCCGCGAGCAGCAGCGCGGCGAGTTGGACGCCCATCATGAACCGGCGAAAGAACACATCGGCGGCGCCGGGGATCAGGTCGACCAGCGACCCGAACGTGGCCCGGCCGAACGACAGCAGCAGACACGCGGCGAGTGCGACCACGATCGCGCGGCCGCCCGGGTCCGTCCTGAACCGGAACAGGGCGAGCGCGAGGCCGATCGCCGCGAACAGCGTCACGATCGGGATTCGGCCGTGATCGAGCAACTGGCCCGAGGCGAGCCAGCCGAGCACCCGGCCCGCGCCGTAGCCGTTGACGAGCGGGGTTCTCTGCAGGGCCTCGTTGATCGACGCCCACGGGCGCTGGTCGATCAACGGCACGGTCACCCACGCGGTGGCGAGCAGCGCGCCGACGGCGACGATCGCGGCCCGGCGCGCGCTCGTCGCGATCGACCTGCCCGAGACCAGGGGCCACAGCAGCAGCGGCAGCATCACCAGGTACCCGGTCTCGAAGTGCAATGCGATCGTGAGCGACGCGAGCGCGACTGCCGCGAAGACGTTGCGGCCGTGGCGGATCGCGCGCCAGCTGAACCCCCAGGCGAGTGGCAGCGTCCACGATGCCCACAGCTGAGTCCAGACGCCGTATCCGACCCACACGTACGCGTTCTGCTCGTAGCCGATCCCAGTCCTGCTCATCAGGAACGGGGACATCGCGGCCGCAGCGCCGGCGGCCGGGCGGCCGGCGCCGAACAACCGCGCGCCGAGATAGACACTCACCGGCCACAGCGACAGCAGCAGGTAGAGCGTCCACCGGTACGCGGCGTCCGGCCCGATGGCCAGGCCGGCGAGCCCGGTGAGCATCGCCGGCAGGCTCTGATAGTGGAGGAACTGCGGCGAGCCCAGGCCGAGAAACGGGAACCAGCTGTCGAGCGGCAGATGTCCGCCGCGGAGCTGAGTCGTCGCGAACCGCACCATCTGCTCATGGACGGAACCGTCATCCAGATACGAGACGCCGATCGTCTGCGCCCTGAGGCTCAGCAGGTTCCAGGCGACCGCCCCGACGACAAGCAGCCACGGGCCGCGCGAGGCGGGCCCGTGGCTGCGGGGAGGCTCGAGATCAGCTGTTGCCGCTGGCGCCCGAGTTGCCGCTGTTTCCGCTGTCAGGAGTGATAGGGGGGTGGCCTGGAGGGACGCGCACATAGCAGCCGACGACCCAGTTCGGAACGGGTGCCTGCGTTGGTTTGACGGTCGGGGTGGAGGTGCCGCTGTTGCCGGTGTCGCCGCTACCGCTATTGCCGGAGTTGCCGGTGTTGCCGGTGTTGCCGGTGTTGCCGCTATTGCCGCTGTTCGTGCTGACCGCCGGGTGGCGCGCCAGGAACCGCTTGAGCGCCTCTTGAGCGGCCTGGCGATGGATGTTGGCCAGGGCGGTCGGAGTCGCGCCACGGCTGCGCAGGATGCTCTGGGCCGGGCACGGGGCCGCCGCAACCGTGCTGATGCAGACGGGCGCCCTGCCCTGGATCAGATGGCCCGTGTCGACGTGGACCGTGCCGGCGACGGGATACGTCGGGATCACCTGCCATTTGCCGGGGGGAATCTTGCGTGGATCGAGCCGGGTGATCGCCGCCTGGGGCGCGGGCTTGCCGGCCATGCTCCTCGCCAAGGTCATCGCCTGCGCCGCCGCGGGCGAAAGCGTCTTGACCTGGCAGCCGGGGACGACCTCGACCAGCCTCGCCCGGATACCGAGCGCGGCGAGCTTCGCGTTCGCGCCGTGGATCGCCGCGATCCTCTGGAGCTTGACCGTGACCGTCCCATCAGCGTTGCGGCTGACCGCGAACGCGGATGGACTGCTCGCCGCGCTCAGCACCAGCACCGACGCCACGCCGGCAAGGGCCAGGCCGACTGTGGTGCCGGCAAGCACCCGCGGTCGCGCCCGCGCCCGTCTGACCTGGTGCCCTTCGATCTCGGCCAGATCAGCGCCGTGCTTGTGCACGATCTCGCGCCACAGCCGGTCCTCGAACTTAGTCATCGCCCTGATGCTCCTTTCTCAGCCGGGTCCGCGCCCGGGACAGCCGCTTTCGCAGCACCACCCGGGAGACGCCGAGAGCCGTCGCGGCCTCTTTCGGCGTCAACCCGGCGAGGTCGACCAACTCGACAGCAGCGCGCTCGATCTCAGGCAATTGCGAGCAGCGCCCGATCAGCTCGCGTCCGGCGCGCTCGGCGTCGACCCGGCCGGCAAGCTCGTCGATCTCGTCGCTGTCCAACTGCCGGCGCCCGGCCAGGCGCGCGACCGCATCTCGACCCTGCGCCGTCTGCGCGCAATGCCAGGCAAACACGTGGGTGGCGATCCCGAACAGCCAGGCCCGGGCCGACCCCTTCCGCGGGTCGAAGCTGCCGAACGTCCCGGCGGCGCGTACGAACGTCTCCGACGTCAGGTCGGCCACTATCTGCGGCTCGGCACACCGCCGAGCGAAGTACGCCATCACCACGTCGACGTTGGCCCGGTAGATCGCCTCGAATTCCGCGAGCGCCGAGCCAGGCGTGTGTCCGGGGCTGACGACTCTGAGACGGGCCGAGTCCCGGAGCATCATGACCTTGGCGCCCGCTGCTGTGCTCATATGCCGCTAGTTGTCGAGTTGGCGCTGGTCTGTGACATCGGTCCGCGTGTGATCCAGCCGTCACGGTCGGTGCGAACACCTCATCAGATGCGGGGTGGGGTGGCGCACGATCCTCGAAAGGTGACCGATCACGATGGCGAATCACACGTTGGAGATGAAGCAGCTCGGGCTCCGGATCAAGTTCCTGCGGACGGCCGCGGATACCGGCGGCGAGCTGCTCGAGATGGAGGTCGAGGGGTGTCCGCGAGGATTCCTGTCGCAGCGCCACGTGCACGGCGGGCAGGTCGAACGACTCGAGGTGGTCTCGGGAACGCTCAAGGTCGTGATCGAAGGCCGCGAGCACGTGCTGAGTCAGGGACAGTCGATCGAGGTGCCCGCGGGCGCGCCGCACACCCAGGTTCCGGTCGGCGACGGTCAAGGGGTCGTCCGGATCCAGGTCCGCCCGGCGGGCCGGACGCAGGCGTTCCTCGAGCGCCTCGCCGAGCTCTGCCGGGAGGGCAAGATCACCCGCATGGGCTTCCCGCGCCCGGTCGCGGGCGCCGAGCTTGTGCTCGAGTACGGCGACACCGGCCATGCCGCAAGGCCGTCGCTGCGGGTGCAGCGGGCGATCGCCGGCCTGGTGGTGGGTGTTGCGCACCCGATGGCGCCGTACCTGTTCGTCGACGAATGGGACGTGGCCGCGCCACCGGAGGCCGTGTTCGACGCGCTCGCCGACGCTCGCACCTACCCGCGGTGGTGGCGCCCGGTCTACCTCGACGTCGACTCCGCCGGGCCGGTGGGGGTCGGCGCCGAGGCTCGCCAGCATTTCAAGGGGCGGCTCCCGTACCACCTCCACACGCGTTCGGTGATCGCCGAGCTCGATCCCCCGCACAAGGTGACCGCGGTTGTCGACGGTGATCTCCGGGGTCGCGGAACGTGGACGCTGACGCCGACGGCAGACGGGACCCACGTGCGCTTCGATTGGCAGGTTCACGCCGATCGCAAGCTGCTGCGAGTGTTCACGCCCGTGCTGCGGCCGATCTTCCGCTGGAACCACAACTGGGCGATCGCGCGGGCGATCGACGGGCTCGAGCCGTACGCGCAGCGCGCCGCGACGGCGCGGGTCGCTCAGAGCTTGACGCCGACCACGTAGCGGAACACGTTGTGGATCGAGACCGTTCCGTCTCCGTCCTGGAACGGCTCGATCGCATCGACGAGCGCTTCGCGGACCCGTGGCTCGCCGGCGACGCGGCTCGCGCGGGCGCCGCCGGCCGACGCGAGCAGCGCACGCACGGTCGTTTCCGTGTCCGGGTAGGTCCAGGCGAGCGCGACCTCGCCCGAGTTGACCAGGCGGACGCCGGCGGGGTCGAGCATGCGTTCGAGGCCGCCCGGCGAGGACAGCGCATACGGCGCGTAGCCGTCGTCCGCGGGCTCGTCGACCAGCGCCTTCATCGCCAGGTGGAGCGCGGTGCCCTCGTTGCGCTCGGGCTCGGCGAACGTGGCCGCGCCAAGCCGTCCGCCGGGCACGAGTACGCGCGCGGCCTCGGCGAAGGCGCGACCGGGGTCGAGCGCGAACTGAAAGCCGTTGACGGCGATGGCGACGTCGAACCGCGCGTCCGGGAGCGGCAGCGCGTCCATCTCGCCCTCGAGGAAGCTGCCGTCCGGGGTCCGCTCGCGGGCGATCTCGAGCAGCGCGGGCGTGATGTCGATGCCGGTGACGTCGGCCCCGCGGGCGGCCGCCAGCGCGGCGGCGTAGCCGGATCCGCACGCGATGTCGAGCAACCGGGTCTCCGCGCCGACCCCGGTCAGGTCGAGCAGCTCGTCGAACAGCTTCCGGTTTTGGGGCTCGGCGATCGTCGCCCAGTCGCGCGGGTTCGAGCTCCACAGCGCGCGCTGCTCGGAGAGCACCGACCGTTCGCTCATCGGGCGGGTAGTTCGTGCTCGTTCACGAAGCTCGTTCTCCCGCGGACGGCCGCATCCTCCGACGGTACCGACGCCGCCGGTCCGGCCGCTCCGCTACGGTCAGGCGCGATCGCGAATGCGAGCATGGATCGCGCTGCTGACCATCACCGCGTGCACGTTTGTGGCGCCAGCACAGGCCGAGGCGGTCGGGTGGGGACTCAACCTGGACGGGGTCGTCACCGGTAGTCCGCCGGCGTTCACGTATCAGAGCAACCCGTACTTCAGCGGGTTGCTGGGCGGCTCAGCCTGTGCGAACGCGACCTCGAATGCCGTGTGTTACGCGAGCGTCTACATTCCGTGGGACGCCGTCAACGACGGCAAGGGGAGCTTCTCGGCCGGCACGTGCCAGGCATCGCCGTCCGGTCCGGGCACGCTGGCGGCACAGTTCACCGACGAGGTCACGGCGGCGGCGCAGGCCGTCGGCATGGATCACGTCCTGGTCGCGCTGACCTCGGCGCTCAACACCTCACCGGACGACATCTGGCCGACCGACAGCGAGTACGAGTGCGGGTTCAGCGGCTTGGAGCGGGCGGCGCCAGGCATCACCCAGTGGGAGATGTTCAACGAGCCCGATTCCGCGTACATCCCGGATTCGGCCCCGGGCGGCGGTCCTAATTGCGTGGCGCGAAACGGCACCTGGGTGGCGGCGCAGGATCAGTGTGTGCTCGGCAGCTCGGCGGCCGCTCCGCCTGGCGGGAACGGGCACGGGGGTGGTGCCCAGGCGGCGGCGTACTGGTATCTCGACGCCAAGACGGTCGACCCGAGCCCGGCGCACACGATGGTCGCGGGCGGCTTCAACTTCAACAGCTCGAGCTGCGTTACCTCGGAGTGTTACTACCTGAGTGGTTACTTCCGCACGCTGTCGCGAATCTATCCGCGCCCGCCCGACGTGGTTTCGCTGCACCCCTACCTGGATGTCGATTATGCGGCGCTCAACGGAGGCGATCCGCTCCCGCCGGCGTCGTCGGGGCTGCCGAGCGCGCAGGCCGCGATCGCGGCCGTCGATCAGATCTACCCCACCGATCCCGTCGTCTGGCTCACGGAGGTCGGAGTGTGGCTGACGAATTCGGGCCAGAATGCGGCCTCCGGCCTCTGCGGCGACGGCAATCCCGAGGACGACGGCACATGGCTGGCGTGCCTGAACGGCAATCCGACCGCCCAGGCGCTGGCCGCTGAGGGTTACCTCCGACTCCCGAGCGAGTCACCTCAGATCGCGCGCGTCTATTACTACGACTTCAACGACCAGAACATCGGGTGGGACTCAGGCCTCGTGAACATGAACGCTCCGGTGATCGGACGCAGCGGCTACGGCGCGCCGCGCACGATCTGGTGCGTGCTTCGCAACTTCGCACAGGGAGACACACCGGCCACGGCCGCGAGCAATGCGGTCGCGCGCGGTTCGAAGTGTTTCGACCAGAACCCGCGCGACGCCACCTACGCGCCGGTCGTGGCCCAGCATTTCGTCGCCCCGCCCGCCCCTGCGCCGCCGGCGGCGACCGAGTCGGCCGCCGACGTCCAGCGCGACTTCGTGCTGACGGTCGCCGACGGCGTGCAGACGGTGCTGGGCTCGCTCGTTCCGGGCCGGATCGCTTGATCAGTCTGTGAGCGCCACGGCGGCCTCGGGCGTGGCCACGTGGAAGCTGAAGCTCTCCTCGAGGTACAGCCGGACCGCCTGAGCGTCGTGCCCCTCGTAACCGATCGAGATGTCCTGCCCGGACTCGAACAGGAAGTCGCCGCCGCGGAGGCTGACCACGACCGCGCCACCGACGCCCGGGGCCCAGATGATCGGGCCCTCGAGGATCTTGCGCAGATGCTCGAGCAGCGGGTAGCCGCCGTGCTCGGCGGTCTCGACGACTCGCTGGTACTGGTCTCCGCCGAGCGCGAGCCCGTAGGGGCCGCTGACCCCGTTGTGCAGCAACCGCTCGACCGCGGCCGCCACGGGTCGCGGATAGAGGTCGGGCTTCGCGCCGAGCGCCAGCGCCTTGTGGGGCGACGCCTCGGCGATCCCGCTCATCGCCTTCTTCCACCCGTGGAACACGGCCTTGTTCTCGGCGACGGCCATCTGGTGGGCGGCCTTGTCCAGCGGTTCGAGGTCGGCGTCCTCCGCACCGCGGTCGAAGTCGCGGAGCTCGGACAGCGCGATCTCGAAGGACGCCCTGAGCTCGACAAGCGGAAGCACCTTTCGCCTGGCGCCGGTCACCCCATCGCAGGGAGCCGAATCGAGCGGTTCGATGCGCCCGAGGTTCGTGGCCGAGTACTCCCATCCGTGCGGACCCGAGAAGTCGACGAGCTTGCGGGCGGCGAGCGCCGGCGTGAGCCGCTCTCGCGCCTCGTCGTCGAGCTCCTTCCAGCCCGAATCGCTGATCGGCGCGAGTGCGCGTAGGAGGTGGTTCATCGCAGCGCTCCTCTCAAGCTTCCGATGCCCAGCGAGCCGGCTGGATAGCCGCCCTCGCCGTCGGCGCCGTTTCCGTCGAGCGTCTCGGCCTCGGCCTGCTCGCCGTGCTCGACGATGTCACCGGGCTGGAACAGCACGCCTTCGGCGATCTCGCGCCACGCCGGCGAGCGCCGGAGCAGGAACTCGAGATCCATCGCGAAGTGCTTGAACTCCTCGCCCTGCGCGTCGCGCATCACCGATAGGGCCTCGGGATCGGTCTCGACGGCGATCCGCTGCTCGTACCAGCCGATCGCCTCGGCCTCCTCGGTGAGCGAGGCGCACAGCCGCGCGAACGTGCGAGTCGCGGGCGGCAGCTCCTCGGGCGGTTCGTGGTACTGGTCGAAACCCATTGGCTCTCCTCGTCTTCGGGGGGCGGTACGGGAACTGTATGCGCGCGCTTGGTTTCTGTGTTGGCGGCGCTGCGATCCGGGTAATCCGCACGGCGCGGGGAGCGTTTGCGCGCAGTATCCCGCCTCAGCCGGTAGGATCGCGCCGCGTCACTCGCGGCTCGGCCCGTGAGCCGAGCGGCGCCCGACGTCAGGTCGCTGGCAAGTGCAGGTGGCGCGCGAGGATCCGCCCCGGACGCCGACAACCTCAGACAAGGAGAGACATGGGATCAACTCCCGTAAGCGCGCCCGCAGGGCACGTGCGGCCTGTGACGATGCCCTTGGTGGACCGGATCGCCAGCGCCGTCGTGACGGCCGTGCCGCCGATCATGGTCGTCATCGGGATGTGGTTCGGCTGGGTCGGAAATCTCCTGAACTGGCAGGACATCCTGATCCTGGCCGTGTTCTATATGGGCGTCGGAACCGGCATCACGGTCGGCTTTCACCGGTTGCTGACCCACGGCAGCTTCAAGTGTCACCGCCTCACCCGGGCCGTGTTCGCCGCGCTCGGATCCGCCGCGGCCGAAGGGCCGGTGATCGACTGGGTGGCGACGCATCGCAAGCACCATCAATTCTCGGACGCCGACGGTGACCCCCACAGCCCTCACGTCGGTCACGGCTCGGGCTGGCGGGGCGCGATCAGCGGGCTCGTCCACGCTCATCTCGGGTGGGTGTTCAGTGATATGGAGGTCGCCGACGAGGGACGCTATGCCAAGGACCTGCTCGCGGACCCGTGGATCCGGTTCGTCAACGACACGTTCGTGCTCTGGGTGCTGCTCGGCCTCGCCGCCGCGTTCGGCCTCGGCGTTGCCCTCTCGGGCACCGTGGCCGGTGGGTTGACCGCCCTGCTGTGGGGTGGCGCCGCCCGCATCTTCTTCATGCACCACGCGACGTTCAGCATCAACTCGCTGTGTCACTTCTTCGGCCGGCAGGACTACGACACGCAGGACGAGTCGCGCAACCTCGCGTGGCTGGCGATTCCGACCTGGGGCGAGGCGTGGCACAACAACCATCACGCGTTCCCGTGCTCGTATCGCCACGGCCTGCGGCGCTGGCAGATCGACCCCTCAGCAGCCATCATCCGGACGATGGAGATGATCGGCCTGGCGTGGGATGTCGTGCGGGTGAATCCGCAGCGCAGGGACGGCAAGGCGCTGGCCGGCGCCGCGTAAACCGCGTGCCCTGACTCGTGCCGCTGTCTCAGACTGCTCCCCTCCGGCGTGCGCTGACGTCGACCCTGCCCCGCCGGCCGTTCGGCGTCCGGTTCTGGGACGGGACCGAGGTGCCGGCGACCGAGCCGGGCGCGCCCACGCTCACCCTGCTCACGCCGCGAGCGCTGGCACACGCGCTGCGGGCCCCCGGTGAGCTCGGCCTCGGGCGGGCCTACGTCGCGGGGATGCTCGAGGTCGACGACATGGACGCCGCGCTTCGGATGGTCGACGAGTTCGAGCCGCCGGAGCTCTCGCTCGGCCAGCAGGTGAGCCTCGCGGTGGCGGTGATCCGCGCGTGCGGCCTCGTGGTCCCGCCGCCGGTGCCGGCGACAGAGCTGCGGCTTCGCGGCCAGCGCCACACGATCGGGCGGGACCGGCGCGCGGTGCGCCACCACTACGACGTCGGCAACGAGTTCTTCTCCCTGTTCCTCGATCGATCGATGACCTACAGCTGCGCGTACTTCTCGGGCGGCGCCGAGACGCTCGAAGAGGCCCAGGAGGCCAAGCTCGAGCTGGTCTGCAAGAAGCTCGCGCTGCGCGAGGGTGAGCGCGTGCTCGACGTAGGCTGCGGCTGGGGGAGCTTCGTGCTCCACGCCGCGACTCGCCACGGGGTCAGCGCGGTCGGGATCACGCTTTCCGAGCATCAGGCGCAACTGGCCCGCGAGCGCGCGCGCGAGGCCGGCGTCGCCGACCGGGTGCAGTTCCGCGTCGCCGACTACCGCGAGATCTCCGACGGTCCGTTCGACGCGATCGCCAGCATCGGGATGGTCGAACACGTGGGGGAGGAGCAGATCGACCTCTACGCCAAGCGCCTGTGGAGCCTGCTGGCACCCGGGGGGAGGCTGCTCAACCACGGGATCGCCAAGCTGAAGGACTTCGACACCCCGGACGAGGGAGCGTTCTCGGAGCGATTCGTGTTCCCCGACGGCGTCCCGCTACCGCTCTCGCGCGTGTTGCGCGCACTCGAGCTCGCGGAGTTCACGACGACCCACGTCGAGGGTCTCCAGGGCGACTACGCGAGGACGATCAGCTACTGGATCGAGGGGTTCGACGCCCACTGGGACGACGCCGTACGCCTCGCCGGCATCGAGCGCGCCCGGATCTGGCGGCTGTACCTGCGCGCCGCCCGGCAGGGCTTCGAGACCGGGTGGGCGTCGGTGTACCAGGTCCTGGCGCACCGCTGACGCGGCGCCTTGTCTGTGCGCGCACGGCCGCGTGCCCACGAGCGCCCTCCGAGGCGATCGCCACTTCACAGCGATGCACCGGTTGGAGTATGGTCGCGTTTGCCCAGCAAAACCTGGAGGGAGACGCATGAGTAAAACGGTTCCCGTCCGCCTGAGCGTCAACGGGGTCGAGCACCAACTGGAGGTGGAGCCGCGCCTGTTGCTGGTCCACGCGATCCGCGACCACCTCGGGCTGACCGGTACGCACGTTGGCTGCGACACGTCCAACTGCGGAGCTTGCACGATTCACATGGACGGACGGGCCGTGAAGTCGTGCACCGTGCTCGCGGTGCAGGCGGACGGCGCGGAGCTGACCACGATCGAGGGACTCGCGACCGAGAACGAGCTGCATCCGCTGCAGGAGGCGTTCTGGAACGACCACGGTCTCCAGTGCGGCTACTGCACGCCCGGCATGATCATGGCGGCCGCGGGGCTGCTCGCCGAGAACCCGAATCCGACCGAAGAAGAGGTGCGCCACGGGCTCGAGGGGAACCTGTGCCGCTGCACCGGCTACCACAACATCGTGAAATCCGTGCTCGACGCCGCCAAGGCGAAGGGCGCGACGGTCTCGGAGCAGTCGGGGGTGTCGTCATGAGCACAACGACGGATGGGGCTGCGACGAACGGTAAGTCGCACGTCGGGCGCTCCCTGCGCCGCAAGGAGGACCCGCGGCTGATCACCGGCCGCGCGAGCTACGTCGACGACATCAACCTGGTCGGCCAGCTGTGGGGGGCCTGGGTGCGCTCGCCCGAGGCCCACGCCAAGATCGTCTCGATCGACACGTCGGCGGCCAAAGCGCGCGACGGCGTCGTCGCGGTCTACACCAACGAGGATCTCGACATGGAGGCGGGCCTGCCGATGGCGTGGGTGCCGCCCGGCGTCGAGGTCAACACCCCCGATCACTGGGTGCTGGCCAAGGGCGAGGTCAAGCACGTCGGCGATCCGGTCGCGCTCGTGATCGGCGATGACCGCTACGCGGTCGTTGACGCCGCCGAGGACGTCGTGGTCGAGTACGACCCGCTCCCCGTGGTCACCGATCCGGAGAAGGCGCTCGAGGACGGATCGCCGCTGGTCCACGAGAAGTTCGGGACCAACAAGGTGTGCGACTGGTCGCTCGGCGGTGGCGACCTCGAGGCCGGCTTCGCCGAGGCCGACGTCATCATCGAGCGTCGCGTCGTCAACCATCGCATGGCCGGTGGGGCGATCGAGCCGCGCGGGGTGCTGGCCGAGTATCGCGGCGACCATCTGACCGTCTGGAGCTCCACCCAGGTTCCGCACTTCCTGCGTCTGTTCCTCGCGATATTGCTCGGCGTCGGCGAGGACCGGGTCCGTGTGATCGCTCCGGAGGTCGGGGGCGGTTTCGGTTCCAAGCTCAATATCTACGCCGAGGAAATCGGCTGCGCTTGGGCGGCGCGCAAGCTCGGGCGCCCGGTGAAGTGGATCGAGACGCGTTCGGAGGGGATGATGGTCACCCACCACGGGCGTGACCAGATCGATTACGTCAAGGTCGGCGCCAAGCGCGACGGCACGCTCACGGCCTGGCACTCGAAGATCATCGCGGACGTCGGCGCCTACCAGTTGCTGCTGACGCCGCTGATCCCGCCGCTGAGCGCGTTCGTGATGTGCGGCGTCTACAAAACGCCGGCGGTGGTGACCGACGTGACCAGCGTGATGACGAACAAGTTCCCGACGGACGCGATCCGGGGAGCGGGCCGCCCCGAGGCGACCCACATGATCGAGGTCGTGATGGACCAGCTCGCGCACGAGCTGGGCATGGACCCGCTGGAGTTGCGGCGGAAGAACTTCATCCCGCCGTTCGCCACCGGCCACGAGACCCCGATCGGCGTCGTCTACGACTCTGGGAACTATGAGGCCGCGCTCGACAAGCTGCTCGAGCACATCGACCCGGCCGAGGTGCACCGCGAGGCCGAGGCCCTTCGTGAGCAGGGCATCTACCGCGGCATCGGCTTCTCCACCTACACCGAGATCTGCGGCAACGCGCCGTCGCGGGCCGTCGGTCCGGGCGGGTTCGGGCTCCAGGGCGGCGGCTGGGAGTCCGCCACGATACGCGTGCACGCCACCGGGTCGGCCACGCTGTACACGGGGACATCGCCTCACGGCCAAGGTCACGAGACCGGGTTCGCGCAGATCGTGGCCGACAAGCTGGGCATCGATCCGCAGCAGGTCGACGTGATCCACGGCGACACGCAGACCGGCCCGTTCGGGCTCGACACCTATGGCTCGCGCTCGCTCGCCGTCGGCGGCGAGGCGGCCGCGCGAGCCGCGGACAAGGTCGCGAACAAGGTCAAGGCGATCGTCGCCCACCAGCTGGAGGCGGCCCCCGAGGACATCGAGCTGCGCGACGGCAAGTTCTCCGTGCGCGGTTCGCCCGACAAGGGGCTGACGCTGGCCGAGGCCGCGGGCGCCGCGTACGTGACGATGGACATGCCCGAGGGCATGGAGCCGGGACTCGACGAGCAGTCGTTCTTCGACCCGGAGAACTTCGTGTTCCCGTTCGGTGCGCACGCGTGCGTGGTCGACGTCGACCCGGAGACCGGAAAGGTCAAGGTCGTCCGCTGGGTGGCGGTCGACGACTGCGGGCCGGCGATCAACCCGATGCTGATCGACGGGCAGGTGCACGGAGGGATCGTGCACGGCATCGGGCAGGCGCTGTATGAGCGCATCCACTACGACGAGACCGGCCAGCTCGTGACCGGCACGTTCGTCGACTACGCGCTCGCGACGGCGGCGGAGCTGCCCAGCTTCGAGACCGACCGCACCGAGACGCCGAGCCCGGTCAACTCGTTGGCGGTCAAGGGCGTCGGCGAGGCCGGTACGATCGCCGCCACCCCGGCGGTCACCAATGCCGTGATCGACGCGCTGCGCCCGCTCGGAGTCAACTACATCAACATGCCGCTCTCCCCGATGCGGGTGTGGCAAGCGATTGAGGAAGCCAAGGGAGGTGTGCCGGCATGATTCCGGCCGAGTTCGACTACACCGCGCCGGACACGCTCGAGGAGGCGATCAAGGCGGTCGTCGACGGTGGCGAGGACGCCAAGCTTCTGGCCGGCGGACATTCGCTGCTGCCGCTGATGAAGCTCCGCCTGGCGGCGCCGTCGCTGCTCGTGGACCTGCGCAAGGTCCCCGGGTTGCACGGGATCCAGCGCGAGGACGGCACATGGAGGATCGGGGCGCTGACCACGCACTCCGAGATCGAGCACACCGCAGATCTAGGGGTCGTGGCCCGGGTGGCCGGGACGATCGCGGATCCGCAGGTGCGCAACCGCGGCACGATCGGCGGGTCGCTGGCACATGGCGACCCGGCGTCGGACCTGCCGGCGGTGATGATGATCTGCGACGCGACGGTGACGTTGCAGGCCGCCGGCGGCGTCCAGCGGAGCGTCGGCGCGAACGACCTGTTCCAGAACTACATGGAGACCGCGATCGAGCCGGCCGAGGTCCTGACCGAGGTACGGATGCCGGCATACGACGGCTGGGGCTACAGCTACCAGAAGTTCAACCGGCGCAGCGAGGACTGGGCGATGGTCGCCGTCAGCGTGCTCGTCAAGCAGACCGGCGACGTCTGCGAGGACGTCCGCGTCGGTCTGACGAACATGTCCTCGGTGCCGTTGCGAGCCGGCGCGGTCGAGGAGGCACTCCGTGGCCAGCCGCTGAACGCGGAGAGCATCGCGCGGGCCGCCGAGCAGGCGGACGCGGGCACAGATCCGCCCGCGGACCTGAACGCCACCGCCGACTACAAGCGCCACCTGGCCCGGGTGCTATGCCGCCGCGCCCTCGAAGAGGCAGCGGGGCTGCCATGATGGCTGTGTGACACTTTCACACGTCGGGTCCGTAGAGGAGGCGAGCGCGGCGCTCGCCTCCCAGGGCTATCTCGCCGGCCGGCCGCTCGCGCTGGCAGTCAGCCTCGCCGTGGCCCTGGAGCAGCCGCTCCTGCTCGAGGGCGAGGCCGGCGTGGGCAAGACCGAGGTCGCGCGGGCCCTCGCGACCGCCACCGGGGCCCGCCTGATCCGCCTCCAGTGCCACGAGGGGATCGACCTCCACCACGCGGTCTACGACTGGGACTACGCCCGTCAGCTGCTCGCGCTGCGGGCCGCGGAGTCGGGCGTCGACGAGGGTGAGCTGTTCTCGCGCCGCTTCCTGTTGCGCCGGCCGCTGCTCGACGCGCTCGAGGAAGACTCGGGCCGGCCGGTGGTCCTGCTGATCGACGAGATCGACCGGGCCGACGACGAGTTCGAGGCATTCCTGCTCGAGTTCCTGGCCGACTTCGCGGTCACGATCCCCGAGCTCGGGACGATCACCGCGGCGACTCGGCCCGTCGTCGTCCTGACCTCGAACCGGACCCGGGAGCTCCACGACGCGCTCAAGCGCCGGTGCCTGTACCACTGGATCGACTACCCGAGCGCCGAGCTCGAGCGTGAGATCGTGCGCACACGCATCCCCGGGGTGCCCGAGACGATCGCGAGCCGCGTCGTGACCGCCGTCGGGCGCCTGCGCGAGCAGGGGGACCTGTACAAGCTGCCGGGCGTGGGGGAGACGATCGTGTGGGCGCGGGCGCTGCTCCAGCTTGGCGAGGACGCCGAGCTCGAGGAGACGCTCGGCGTCGCGCTCAAGGTGCACGAGGACATGGAACGCGTGATCTCGCGAGGTGTGCTCGACGGTGTTTGAGCCGCTGGCCGAGAGGCCTGCCGGTGAGCTGGCCGAGGGCGTCACGAACGGACTCGCGGAGCTGGCGGCGACGCTGCGGGCTCAGGGATCGCGCGTCGGGATGGGCGAGCTGCTGACCGCGCACCAGGCGCTCGAGGCGGTCGACTGCACCTCTCGCGAGGACGCGCGGCTCGCGCTGCGAGCCGTGCTGTGCTCGGATCGCGGTGACCTCGCGAAGTTCGATCTCGCGTTCCTGGCGGTGTACGGCAGCGGCGCGCCGCTCGGGCACTCCCCGTTCGACGAGCTCGGGGGCATCGAGCAGGAGGTGCTGCCGCATGCCGGGCTCGCCACCGGTGGAGCGCCTCCACCGCCGTCGGCGGACCGGGAGCTGACGCCGGTCCCGTCAGCCTGGAGCGACGTCGAGCTGCTGCGGCACAAGGACTTCGCGACGTATACGGACGCCGAGATGGCGCTCGCGCGGCTGCTGATCGCGCAGCTCGCCCGCCGGGGGCCGACCAGGCTCTCGCGGCGGACCAGGCCGTCTCGGCGGCGCGGCCACGCGCCCGATCTGCGGCGCGTCGTGCGCGCGTCGCTCCGCACCGCGGGTGAGCCGGTCGAGCGGTACTGGCGAGCGCCCTCGCGCCGGCCGCGGCCGGTCGTGCTCGTCTGTGACGTGTCCGGCTCGATGACGCCGTACGCGCGGATGCTGCTCCAGTACCTGCACGCCTCCGTGGCCGCCCGCCGCCGGGTGGAGGCGTTCGCGTTCGGAACCCGGCTGACCCGGGTAACGCACGAGCTCGGCGGCCGCGACCATGACCGCGCGCTCGAGCGCGCCGCGGAGGCGGTCACCGACTTCTCGGGTGGGACCCGGATCGGCGATGCCCTGGCAACGCTCAACCGTGACCATGGCCGTCGGGTGGGACGCGGCGCGGTGGTCGTGATCCTGTCCGACGGGTGGGACCGCGGGGACCCCGAGCGGCTGCAGGTCGAGATGGCGCGCCTTCGCCGCAGCGCTCACCGGCTGGTATGGCTGAACCCGCTGGCCGCCCACCCCGAGTTCGCGCCGCTGACCCGCGGCATGCGTGCGGCGATCCCACACACGGACGAGCTGCTGGCGGGCAACTCGCTCGCCTCGCTCGAGCAGCTAGCTGTCATCCTTGAGGAGATCTGAATCATGAAAGAGGTCCTGTCCGAGATTGAAGTTTGGAAGGCGCGGGGGGACCGGATCGCCCTCGCCACCGTGATCGACGTTCAGCGATCGGCGCCGCGCCCGCCCGGAGCCAAGATGGCCGTCAACGAGCACGGGGAGATCGCGGGTTCGGTGTCCGGCGGCTGCGTCGAGGGCGCAGTGGCCGAGATCGCCGACGAGATCCTCCGCGGCGGGCCGCCGCGGCTGGTGCACTTCGGGATTGCGGATTCGGACGCATGGGACGTCGGGCTGCCCTGCGGCGGTGAGATCGACGTGTGGGTCGAGGCGTACGAGCCCGGCCGGTTCGAGGAGATCGCGCGCGCCGGTGGCCGGGCCGCCGAAGTGACGGTTTTGGAAGGCGCCGCTCCGGGGGCGAAGCTGCTCGTGGAGGCGGATGGGGCGCGATTGGGATCGCTGGGCGCGCCCGAGCTCGACGACGAGGCCGCCCGTATCGCGGTCGAGCAGCTGTGGGAGGAGACGTCAGAGCGCCACGACGGCCTGTTCATCGACGTGATCGGGCCGGCGCCGCGGCTGATCGTGTTCGGCGCGGTCGACATCGCGGCCTCACTTTGCTCGCTCGCCCGCGCCGCGGGGTGGCGTCCCTACGTCGTCGACCCGCGTGCCCGGTTCGCTACTCCGGACCGGTTCCCCGATGCCGAGGAAGTGATCGCGGCGTGGCCGGAGAAGGCGGTCGCGCAGATCGGTGGGATCGATCCGGCGACGTCGATCGTCGTCCTGACCCACGATCCGAAGCTCGACGACGCGGCGCTCCTACTCTCGCTCAGCTCGCCGGCGCGGTTCATCGGCGCGATGGGGTCGCGTCGCGCCCAGGCCAAGCGGCGCGAGCGCCTGCTCGAGTTGGGGCTCGGCGAAGACGAGCTCGAGCGGATCTCCGCGCCGGTCGGCCTCGACCTCGGCGCTATCAGCCGGGAGGAGACCGCGCTGTCGATCCTGGCCGAGATCGTCGCCGCTCGCCACGGACGGGGCGGCGGCCGGCTCGCGGAGGCCAAGGGCCGGATCCACGAGGTACCGGCTTGATCTGCGGCTTGATCCTCGCCGCCGGCGCCGGAACCCGATTCGGAGAGCAGCCGAAACAGCTGGCCCAGCTCGACGGCCGCCCACTGCTCGATCACGCGATCGCGGCGCAGTGCGCCGTGGCCGAGCTCGGGCGGATCGCGGTTGTGCTCGGGGCGTTCGCTGAGCAGATCCTCGAGCGCGTCGATTTCAGGCGCGCCGAGCCGGTGATCTGCGAGCACTGGCACGACGGTCAGGCCGCCTCGCTTCGGTGCGGAATCGAGCGCCTGTCCGATGGCGCCCACGTGACCAAGGTGATCGTCACGCTCGGCGACCAACCTCGGATGACGCCCAAGCTGATCGCGCGGTTCCTCGGCGAGCCGGCCGGTGCGCGCGCGGTCTACGATGGCCGCCCCGGACATCCCGTCGTGCTCGGACCGGTACAGATGCGCGCGATCGGCAGCCTGCACGGCGACCGCGGCGCCCGGGGCCTGCTCCACGGGGGCAAGACGATCGAATGTGGACAGCTGAGCTCGGCGCTTGACGTCGATACACCCGAAGACCTGGAGGCGATCCGTCGTGAAGCTAGAGCAGTCGTTTGAGGTAGCCGCGCCGCTCGAGCAGGTGTGGCAGACGCTGATCGACGTCGAGCACGTCGCGCCCTGCCTACCCGGCGCCGCGGTCACCGGCCGCAACGACGACGGCAGCTACAACGGGACGTTCACGGTGAAGATCGGGCCGACCACCGCCTCCTACAGCGGCAAGCTCGAGATGGAGAACATCGACGAGGCGTCGCATACCGCGACGATGCAGGCCCAGGGCACCGACAAACGCGGCCAGGGTGGCGCGAAGGCGACGATCCTGTCGCGGCTCGCGCCCGCCGACGGTCACGGGACCCGCGTCGAGGTCGTCACCGACTACCACATCACCGGACGGCTGGCCCGGTTCGGCCGTGGCGGGATGATCGAGGACATCTCCGAGCGGCTGCTCCGAGAGTTCGCCAAACGGCTCCAGAGCTCGCTGGCGGCCCAGCCGGAGCGCGCGGCGGATACGGTCGTCTCCCCGGCGCCCGAGGGGCCTGCCGAGGCCGCGGCACAGCCGGAGCCCGCGGCGGATACGGTCGTCTCTGCGACGCCCGAGGAACCCGCCGAGGCCGCGCCGCCACCAGCCGAGGCCGCCGCCGAGCCTCCCACTGAGGTCCTCCCGCCGTCCGAGATCGAGACGCCGATCGAGCCGGCGGCGGAGACGCCCGAGGATGTGGCGCCGGTCGAGGAGTCACCACCGCCGTCGGTCGAGGCGTCAGCGGCGGTGACGCCCGAGGAGGCTGCGCCGGCGGCCGAGGAGCCGCCCAAGCCGCCGCCGCCCCCGGTCGCGCCGCCACCGCCGCCACCGCCGCCCCCCGCGGCGGAGACGCGGCCGCCGCTGTCGCACCCGCTCGAGCCGAGCGAGCCGATGCAGGGCCTGTCGCTCGTGGGCACGGTGGTGTGGGGGCGGATCAAGCGCAATCCGGCTCCCGCGGCCGCTGCCGGTGTGGCCGTCGTGCTGCTGCTGGCGCGGCGTCGCCGACGCCGGCACTAGTGGCCTCTCCCCGCGGGGACCACGAGTAGACGATCGATTCCCCGGCGCGAGGGTGCGCCGGAGCATCGAAAAATCAGGTGGGGTCCTGATGCGAGCGGCCCGGCCGCCACGCGATGATCGTGGGATGCATCAGACTGTTGGGTCGGTTGTTCTTGGGCTGACACCGCTTGCCGGTGCGGCCGCGGCGACCGCTCCGCCGGCTGGCGCACCGATGGCGAACGATGCCGCCCACTCGGAGCCCGGTCTCGCCTGGCAGTCCAGCATCGGCCAGGTCATCTTTCTCCAGTCGCTTGTGAGCGACCGAAGCTGAAGGGGGGGCGCGTTCATCGGCCACGTATGGCGCGTGGCTTGGGGGCATGCTTGCCGGGGCTCAGCGCCGCTAGCCGCGCTGAGCCCCGTCCAGCGTCTCCGCGCTGTCGGCGGGCGCGGCCACGACCCCGTTGAGCAGAGCGCCCAACTGCTCCCGCGCCTGCGGTCCCTGGAGGTCGAGCTTCTCGTAGATGTGCCCGAGATGCGTACCGATGGTCTTGACCGACACGAACAGCGTCTGGGCGATTTCGCGATTGGTCAGTCCGCTCGCGGCGAGCTCCGCCACGCGCCGCTCGGCGGGAGTCAGCGCCTCCGGCCCTGAGGCCCGGTCGCGGCGCAGGTGGACGCCCGTCGCCGCGAGCTCCTCGCGGATGCGAGACGAGAGCAGATCCGCACCACACTGCTCGGCGAGACCAAGCCCCTCGCGCAGCGGCTCGCGCGCCGCGCTTCGCTTGCCGGCGCGGCGCCACGCGGCGCCGAGGTCGTGAAGGGCCCGAGCGAGCTCGAGCCGAGCCGGGGAGCTGCGGAGCCACTCGGTCGCCTCGGTCAGCAGGGCAACGCCCTTCTCACCGCCCTCGAGCATCCCGCACACGCGAAGGGCGACGCCGATTCCGCGCGGCTGCGCGAGACGGCGTGCCAGCGCGAGCTCCTCGTAGGCGAGTGCCTGCGCCTGCTCGGGGTCCTCAGGTGCCAGCGCCACGGCAAGCGTGGAGCGCCAGGCGACGTAGTTCGGGTTGTCGACGATCGAGACCTCGCCGACCGCGCGAAGGTCCGCGAGTGCCTCGACCGTGCGCCCCTGCGCCAGGCGCAACCGGCCGCGGGCGAGCAGCGCGGCCGGCCCGGCGGTGGTGCCGATCGCCGCTTCAATGGGCGCGCCCGTGAGCACGCTGTCGGCCTCGGCGAGCGCGTCGCGCTCGAGCAGAACGAGGACGAACAGCGCAGCCGACCAAATCCGCGCATGCGCCACCTCGTGGCGCTCGGCGAGCCCGAGCGCCTCGCGCACGTCGGCCTCCGCCGCGGCGAGGTCGCCGACGCGGAAGGCGAGCAGACCGCCCCAGGTCAGACCGCTGAGGTGGGCATCGACCGACCCGCGTGAGAGCGTGTCGTTGCGAACGGCCGCGATCTGCGTCTGTGCGCGCTGCACCTCGTCGGCAAACACGAGTGTGGCAGTTGCGTATCTGACCATCTGCGGGCCCACCGGCTCCTCGGCGAGCAGCCGTCCGTGATCGAGGCCGGCGTCGAGCAGCTCGCGCCAGTCCGCGAAGTACGGGCCGCGTGCCGCCTGCCAGCATGCGTCGAGCACGAGCAGTCCGCGACCGGCCGTACCCGCGGCGGCCGCGAGCTCCCGCAGCGCTGGGAGCCGAGGCTCGACCTCGGCGACCAGGCGCCGGTCGGTCATTGCCATCAAGGCCCGAAGCGTCTCGAGCCCGGCCCGGAGCTGCGGGGCGGCCGACGGGCCGAGCTCGTCGATCAGCTGGACGATCACCCTGTGAGCCTCGATCGCGCGCCCGTCCCACAACAGCAGCTCGCTGAGGATCCGGACCAGCCGGGCGCGGATCGCCGGCGCCACGACGAGCTCGAGCGCCTCGCGGAGATGAGCCCCGGCCGCCGGATCGCGCGCGAGCGCCTCGGCCTCGCCGAGCTCCGCCAGGACCACCCCGCGTGCCTCGGTCCCGGGCGGCTCGGCGAGCGTCCGGCGCAGCAGCCGGACCGCGGTCTGCGGGGCGCCGTCGGCGAGCGCCGCGCGAGCGGCCTCGCGCAGCAGCACGACGACCGCGGGATCGCCGGCCGGCTCGCCGCGCAGCAGATGCGCTCCGACGCGAGTGCTCCGAGCGCCCTCGGCGGCGAGCTGCAGCCCGGCGCGCCGATGGCCGTCGGCGCGCGCGGCGGCGGGGATTCGCTCGTACACCGCCAGCTGCACCAACGGATGAACGAACGCCAGCGTGGCCGACGGCGCCAGGATCTGCGCCGAGATCAATCGATCGGCGGCCTTGCGCGCACGACTGCCGGGGATGCCCGCCAGCGTCGCCGCCTGGCGGAGCGAGGCGCTCTCGAGCACGGCGACCGATCGCGCCAAGTTCCTGGAGTCGGCGCCGAGGCGGTTCAGTCGCGCGACCACGGCCCGCGACACCGACTCGGGCCGGACGCTCTCGACCCCCGGGGCGCTGGCCGCCACCGGCTCCACACGCTCGGTCTCGAGCTCGGCGATCAGCTCGCGGACCAGGAAAGGATTGCCGGCGCTCGCTCGCGCGCAGGCGGCGCAGAACCCGGCGTCGGCATGCTGGCCCAGCGCCGAGCGCACGAGGGTCGTGACCGCTCCCTCGCTCAGCGACGCCGGCTCGATCAGCGTGGCGCGCGGGTCGGCGCGGAGTGCGACCAGCATCTCCTGCACCGTCGACGGCTCCCCATCGCGAACCGTGACGATCACGAGCACTCCGAGTTCCTCGCACCGGGCGCTCACGTAGGCGAGGAACCGCAGCGACGGTGCGTCGGCCCAGTGGCAATCATCGACAGCGAGCGCGAGCGCGCCCGTCCTCGCGATGTTCGAGGTCAGCCAGTACAGGCTGTGCACGAGCGTGAACCGCCGGTCCGCGGGCGCCGGGGCCGTCACGCGAGCCCCGCCCGGAGGTCCGGGCTCGGGGCTGTCCTCAGGCCCGCCGGGGCGGTCGGGCTGGTCGGGCTGGCCGGCCGGAGCGGGCTCGAACAGCGGTCCGGCCAGGGCGGCGGCGCCATGGAGCAGCGCCGATCTCTCCTCGGCGCTGGCCCGCGTGAGTGGCGCCTCGAACAACTGGCGCACCACGCCGAACGCGAACTCCTGCTCGAGATCGCTGCTCCGAGCGCGGAGCACCCGCATACCGGTCCGCTCGGCCATACCGCAGGCCGCCTGCAACAGGGCAGTCTTGCCGATGCCCGCGGGCCCCCCAATCACCAGCAGGCCGCCTGCGCCGCTGCCGGCGTACCGGATCGCCTCCTGCATCCGGTGAAGGTCGGGCTCGCGTTCGAGCAGCATGTCAGTGCGGCGTCCCTCGGGCAAACCTGTTTCTCCCCCGGGTTGGCGTCACGCGACCCCTCGTCCCCAGCAGAGTCTAGCCGGTTATGTGAAGAATGGACACATCCGTGGAACCGGTCCCACACCGATCTTGCGCTTACGCGGAGCGCGGAGCGCGGCGCGCTGCGTGCGGCTCCGTGCGCCTACGCGAGCGCGGCGCGCCGATGTGGCTGATCGAAGCTTGCCGCCGGGCGCACCGCGACCAGCCCGCTGGGGTTGATCATCGGATGCGTCAGGTAATAGTGACGGCGGATCTCGTCGAAATCGACCGTGTCCGCGACGCCCGGCCACTGGTACAGGTCGCGTACATACGGCCACAGGTACTCGTACTCGATCAGCTTGCGCAGCGAGCACTTGAAGTGAATCTGGTAGACGGCGTCGAACCGTACGAGCGTGGTGAACAGACGCCAGTCGGTCTCGACAGGCGTCGACCCGAACAGGAAGCGACGGTCGGCGAGCCTCGCGTCGAGCTCGTCGAGCGTGGCAAACAGTGCGGCCACCTCGCGCTCGTAGACCTCCTGGTTGAATGGAGAACCCGGCCTTGTAGACGGCGTTGTTGACGTTCTCGTAGATCCGGTCGTTGAGCGCGTCGATGTCACTCTGCAACGGCGCGGGATAGAGCTCGATCGGATGCTCGGCCAGCGGCGCAAACACAGTGCCCAGCATCCGCAGGATGTCCGCGGATTCGTTGGAGACGATCGTGCCCGAGTCCTTGTCCCACAGGACCGGCACGGTCACGCGCGCGTGGTAGCTCCGATCGGTCGCGATGTACGCCTCGCTGAGGTAATCGAAGCCGTTGACCTCATCGACGTACTCACCTCCCGTGAACGCCCACCCGCGCTCGTCGCGGATCGGGTCCACAAACGAAAGCCCGATCGCATCCTCGAGTCCCATCAGGTGGCGGGCGATCATCGTGCGATGAGCCCAGGGACAGGCGCGGGAGACATACAGGTGGTACCGCCCGGCCTGGGGCGCCAAGTCGCCGTCCGGAGTGACCCAGCGCCGGAACTGGCTCTCCTGGCGCCGGAATGATCCGTCGTCGCCGGTTTCGGGGTCGCGGGACGACGTTGCGGAGCTCATGCTCTCGACTTTACTGAGACGGCAGCGGCGTTAGGCTGACGCCATGACGAACACTCAGACTGAGAAGGCGAAGAAATTCCTGGAGCTGCACCGCCGCGGCGATCCCCTACTGATGCCGAACGCATGGGATCTCGGCTCGGCGGCGCTGCTCACCGCACTCGGCTTCCAGGCGCTGGCCACGACGAGTAGCGGGCATGCGGCGACGCTCGGCCGGCTCGACGGCGGAGTCACCCGTGACGAGGCGCTCGCCCACGCCGCCGTGCTCGCGGCTGGGTCTGAGGTGCCGGTATCAGCCGATCTCGAGAACGCGTTTGCCGACGAGCCCGCCGGCGTGGCCGAGACGGTCGCTCTGGCGCTCGATGCCGGCCTGGCCGGCTGCTCGGTCGAGGACTACTCAGGTCGTGCTGAGGATCCGATCTATGACCTCGGGCTCGCTCGCGAGCGGATCGCGGCCGCTGTCGATGTCGCGCACGCCGGGCCGGTCAAGCTCGTGCTCACCGCTCGCGCCGAGAACCATATTCGCGGACGCGACGATCTCGCCGACACGATTGCCCGCCTCCAGGCCTATCAGGAGGCCGGCGCTGACGTGCTGTTCGCGCCGGGGCTCACCGCCCCGGATGACATCCGGCGGGTGACCGAATCGGTCGACCGGCCCGTAAATGTGCTCGCGCTCCGCGGCGTGCCGGCCGTCGCCGAGCTGGCTTCGCTCGGCGTCGCCCGCATATCGGTCGGCGGGGCGTTTGCGTTCGCTGCGCTCGCGGCGCTGTCCGACGCCGCCGAGGAGCTGCGCGACCACGGGACGTTCGGATACCTCGAGCGCTCGGCCGCCGGAGTCAAGGCGGCCCGCAGCGCGTTCGCGCGATCCTGATCAGGCGGCGGCGCGCAGGCTCCGGAGCGGCGGGCGCTCGATCGGCTCGGTCTGTGCCGGCTGAGCGGCGTCCACGCCCGCCGTGGTGAACGTCGCCGGCAACGGGCCGTGCAGCCGTCCCTCTCGCTCGAGCCGCACCGCCACCGTCCGCAGCACGGCGTACGCCATCGGACCAAGGTCCCGCAGGGCCTGGTGCGCGTTCTGGCGGACGTCGAGGTCGACCTGGGCGATCGCGTCGAGCCCGTCGCGCGAGTACGCGTCGATCAGCAGGCCGATGTCAACGCCATAGCCGGTCGCGAACGGCAACCGCTCGAGCAACTCCCGCCTCGCCGCGATCTCACCCGCCAGCGGTTGCCGGACCGCTGCCAGCTCGGGATAAAACAGGTTGAGCAGCGGGCGAGCGGTGAGCTCGGTGACGCGCCCGCCACCGTCGGGGACGGTAGTCTCGCCGACCCGGAACGGGCGGCGGTAGAAGCCCTTCACGAACGAGATCTCCGGTACGCACAAGAGCGGGCCGATCACGCCGCACGCGAAATGCGCCCCGAACCGCTCCGAATCGGCGTCGAGGAAGCAGATCACCTCGCCCTTCAGGGCCGGCAGCGCCCGCCACATCGCGTCGCCCTTGCCGAGCACCGGACCGAATTCGGGCATCAGGCTCTCCTGATCGTGCACCTCGGCGCCGAGGTCGCGGGCGATCTGAGCGGTCCCATCGCTCGAATGGTCGACCACGACGATCTGGTCGACGACGCCCCGATCGCGCAGCGGTACGAGCTGCTCGAGGATCGGGCCGATCGTGCGAGCCTCGTCGCGAGCGGGTAAGCAGACCGACACCGTCGCCTCGCGCTGCGCGGCCAGCCGCTCAGGCGGGAAATCCCCGTGGACAAAGGTGTTTGTGCGGCTCCACGACCGCGCTCGGATGGACATATCCGCAGAGGATGACAGCCGCGAGCCTCCCAAACTTCCCAAAAGAGGATTGATGGGAGTGTCCAGACGGGTATTCATGCGCACGGACCGACCCGCCACCCAGGAGCGACCAGTAATAGGATCGTCACGGAGGTATACCCCGTGAATCGGGTCCTGAGGATTCCCGCATATCGGCGGCTTTTGGCTGCCTATACGCTGAACGAGCTGGCCTTCATGGTCGGCTCTCTGACACTCGCGCTGCTCGTATATCGCCGCACCGGCAGCGCATTCGGAGCCACGGCGTTCTTCCTGGTCTCGCAGTTCGCGCCGGCACTGATATCGCCGGCGGCGGTAGCCCGTCTGGACGGGCGCCGGCCGCGCGCGGTGCTGCCCGCCCTGTACTGGTTCGAGGCGCTGGTGTTCTTCGCACTGGCCTGGGTCGCCATGCATTTTTCGCTGGTCGCGGTGCTGGCGCTCGGGCTCGTGGATGGGGTCGCCGCGCTGACGTCACGGTCGCTCGCGCGCGCTGCGACGGTCAGCGTGACCTCCGGGGCCGGACTGCTGCGGGAGGGCAACGCGGTCGCGAACGCCGCGTTTTCGATCTGCTTCATGCTCGGTCCCGTCGTGGGAGGCGCGGTCGTCGCCGCCGGTGGCACCAGCCTCGCGCTGATCGCCGACGGTTGCCTGTTCGGGCTGATCGGGTTCACGCTGGCCACCGCCAAGGGTCTGCCCGAGCCCGCGCCGAGCCGGGCCTCGGCCAAGGGCCGGGTGCGGGCGGCGCTCGCCTACGCCCGCGAGCGCGTGGTGATCAGCCGGCTGCTGTTGCTGCAGGGGTTCGGGGTCTTGTTCTTCACGATCTCGGTCCCGGTCGAGGTCGTGTTCGCGCAGCACACGCTGCACGCGGGCGCAGCCGGTTACGGCGGGCTGCTGTCGGCATGGGGGGGCGGTGCGGTGGCCGGCGCCGCGGTGTATGCCCGCTGGCGCGGGCTCCCGTCGCGAGAGCTGATCGTGCTCGGGGCCGGAGCACTCGGCGCGGGCTTCCTGGTGATGGCGGTGTCGCCGACGATCGCGGTCGCGCTCGTCGGCGCGGCGGTCGCCGGGGTCGGCAACGGGATCGAGGCCGTCGCCGCGCGCACCGCGCTCCAGGAACTAGTGGAGGAGCGGTGGATGGCCTTGATGATGTCTTTGAACGACTCGCTGTTCCAGTGCGTCCCCGGGGCCGGAATCCTCCTCGGCGGTGCGCTGACCGCGCTCGGAAGCCCCCGGACGGCGCTCGCGGTGGCGGCGGGTGGATCGCTGCTGGTCACGGGCGCGGCCTGGTTCGCTCTCGCGCCGCTGGCAGCGGCGGATGGGCTGCCCGATCGCCTCGGGTCCCACCGGACCGGCCCGGATCCAGGAAACGGTGCTGAGGACCCCGACCCCAACCCCAGCCCCGATCCGGATTCCGGCGAGGGTGACGACCCGCTCCACGAGGCTGCGCCGGCGCCCGTGGGGCGACATCAGTAGAGTCCGGCCGCGAGCGATCGCACTGTCTGCGCTCGAGCGTCGCCCCCTTAACGTGCGCCGTGCCTGCATCGACATCGGCTCGAACACGACGCGGTTGCTTGTTGCGGACTGCGACGGGGAACGGCTGCTCGAGGTCCACCAGGAGCGGGCGTTCACCCACGTCAGGCGGGCAATGACCACGGATGCGGAGATCGCTGCAGAGAAGGTGGCCGAGGTGGCCATCGTGGTCGCCGCGCAGCTCAATGCGGCACGCGAACTTGGTGCGAACGACATCCGCGCCGTCGCCACCGCCGCCGTCAGACGGGCGGCCAACCGCGACGAGCTCCTGTCCGCGATCCGCCGCTCATGCGGGCTCGAGGTCGAGATCCTGTCTGCCGCAGAAGAGGCGCGTCTCGCGTTCGGCGGGGCGGCGCGGACGCTCGGCTACGACCCCGCCGGCCCGCTCGGGGTGGTCGATGTCGGCGGCGGATCGTGTGAGCTGGTGGTCGGTACCGTGCCCGATCAGGTCAGCTGGTACGTCTCGTTCGAGCTCGGCTCGGGTCAGCTCGCGGACGAGTGCCTGCGGTCAGATCCGCCGTCGGCCGAGGAGCTGTCGCGAGCCCGGGCGCGTGTGCGCGAGGTGCTAGACGGCGTGAGTCCCCCGCCCGCCGCACGGGTGGTTGCCGTCGGCGGCAGCGCCACGTCCGTGCGCAGGATCGCGGGCCCGCGGCTCGACGACGATGCGTTCACCCGGGTACTGAGCCTGCTGGCCGGCGAGCGCGCGGCTGAGGTGGCCCGCCGGTTCGCGCTCGACCCGGACCGCGTCCGTCTCCTACCGGCCGGCCTGGTGATCCTGCAGGCAGCCGCGGACCTGTTCGGGAGCCCGCTCGAGGTCGCCAACGGCGGCCTGCGCGAAGGACTACTACTGGAGGCGCCAAGTGGATGACGACGAGGATCAGGCCGTAGTCGGCGCGCCTGCCGAGGGCGGCGAGACGCCACGCCTCGACCCGCCGATGACACCGCGGGACGCAATCGCTGAGGTTCACGTCAAGGCACCGACCCGCGGCAACCGGCGGCTCGAGCGATTGCTCGATGCAGTCAATGCTGATCCCCACGTGAAGGCGCTATGGCACGTCTCGGCGGTGAACGCGACCCGGCGGCTTGGCATGACCGACCATTCTTGGGTTCACGTTCAGATTGTGCTGAACATCGGTCTGCGGATGGCTCGGCTGTTGTTCCGCCGCAGCATCACGCCGAGCGTCACCGCGGACTATGGGATGACCGAGCACGATGCCGAGGTCGTGATCGCAGCCGGATGCCTGTTCCACTGCGTCGGCATGTCCATCCATCGGCAGGACCACGAGCGCTACAGCCTGTTCCTGACTGCCGACAAGCTCGATGGGCTGCTGGCCACGGCGTACGAGGAGCCCGAGCGGACCGTGATCATCTCAGAGGCGCTCCACGCGATCATCGGGCACCGGCGGGACGGTGCTCCGTTAACCGTCGAGGCTGGGATCGTCCGCGTTGCTGACGCACTCGACATGGCCCGCGGGCGGTCGCGGGTGGAGTTCGAGGCCGGGCGGTTCGACATCCACTCGGTGTCGGCCTACGCCATCGAGGAGGTCAAGATCTCGCCTGGGCAGGACCGCGCGGTGCGGGTGGAGATCGCGATGTCGAACAGCGCCGGGATCTTCCAGGTCGACGAGCTGCTCGCGACCAAGCTCCGCGGGTCGGGGCTCGAGGAGCACATCGAGGTCATCGCGCGGATCGAAGCCGAGCACGAGCAGCGGCTGATCCCCGTGTTCAGGATCTGACCAGCGGATAGGATCCCGCCGGTGAGACGGCCGCTGCTCATCCTGTCCGCCGCGATCGCGCTCTTTGCTCGTGGCCGCGCCGGCGGCGCTCGCGACCACGCAGACCGGGCAATCCGGCAACGTCACGGCGACGTTCACGTTCAGCGGCAAGTACCCGAACTTCACCGGTCTGCATCTGTCGATCGCGCAGGGCGGCACGGTCTTCTACAACCAACCGGTCGTCTCGAAGCCGTGCGGCAAGTTCTGCGCGCCGGGATCCACTTCGGGCAACGCGTCCTCGGTGCAGGTACTCGACCTCGAGGACAACGGCCAGCCCGACGTGGTCCTCGATCTGTACAGCGGCGGCGCCCACTGCTGCTCCATCGAGCAGGTCTTCTCGTTTGACCCGGGCACGATGACCTACGGGATGACCCAGCACGACTTCGGCGACCCGGGCGAGCAGATCGTCGATCTCGGCCACAACGGCCGCTTCGAGTTTCTCACCGCCGACGACTCGTTCGCGTACGAGTTCACCGACTTCGCCGCGTCGGGGCTGCCGATCCAGATCCTCACGTTCTCGGGTGGGCGCTTCCTGAACGTGACCCGTCAGTACCCGGGGCTGATCACCAAGGACGCCACCCGCTGGATGAAGGCTTTCAACAGCATGGCCAAGCAGCACTACTCAGACAGCGTCGGGCTGGCGGCCGCGTGGGCCGCCGACCAGGAGCTGCTCGGGCACGTGAAGGTCGTCAACCGCTTCCTCGCCCGGCAGCTGAAGGCCGGGCACCTGAACAGCGCGCTCAGCCCCGTGGAGCCCGGCGGGGCCAAGTTCGTGGCCAAGCTGAGGAAGTTCCTGCGCACGCACGGCTACGTCGGCTGACCCTCGGCCCCGGCCGGCGCTCAGCCCCGGTCGGCTGACCCGACCCCGGCCGCGGCGAGCGCGTCCGGTGGGTTCGGGTAGTGGACCATCTCGATCACCTTGCCGTCGCGAAACGTCGTCAGGTTCGCGACCAGCTCGGGCTCGCCGTCCTCTCCGGTCCGCCGCATGATCACCACGACCTTGTCGCCGGCGTCGACCATCTCGATCAGCTCGGCGGGCGGGGTCCCTCGGCGTGCTTGTGCCTCGCGCATCCACCGCAGCGCCTGCTTGCGATTCTGGCAGCCGTCCGCCGGATAGCCGGCGTGCCACTTGACGTCGGGATCGAGCAGGTCTCGGATCGCATCGAGGTCACCGCGGATGATTGCCTCGTAGCCACGCCGGGCCAGCTCGATGTTGCTGGCACCCACGGTCACGTGCCGGCCTTGCCCCCGCGGAGCTTCTCGAGCGTCTGCGCGACGCGGCGATCGCGCGTCTCCTCGCGCTTGGCCTCGGCAACGGCGCGGGCGTATTCCTTGCGGTGGGTGAACGACAGAGCGTCGAATGCGGCCTGTGCCTGCGGATCCTTGGCCAGGGCGCTCGCGAGCGGCTCGGGCACATCCACTTCGCGCGGAGCCGTGTCGAGCTCGAGCGCTACCTCGACCCTGTCGCCGGCCTGCGCGCCGGCCGCCTCGCGCACTGCCCGGCTCAATCCGAGGAGGAACTCCCCGCCCATGGGCGTGATCGTCGTGCGCCAGGTGTAACCGTTGACCGTGGCGAGCACCGGAAAGCGCTTCGCGCCCTCGCCGACCTGCTGCACCTGCCCGTCGTCGAGCACGACCGCGGCCGCGGGGCCGCGCTTTTCGAGCGTCGCCGTCATGTGGAGAGAGCCCATCGGCGATGGAGGCTAGTCAGAGAGTCGCGCGACCACCGCGGTCACGTCGTCGTAGCGCTGCCCCGGAGGCTCGAGCACGCGCTCGAGAATGTGCTCGCACATCGCCTGCGGATCCTCGGGCCCGGACACGGCCGCGTCCGCGAGCCGCTCGAGCCCGATGTCGAGCGATTCGCCCCTGCGCTCGATCAGTCCGTCGGTGTAAAGCACGACCGCGTCGCCGGCGGCCGTCGGCCCCTCGTGGGTCTCGTACGCCCGCTCCTCGACGCCCATCAATCCATTGCCGCCGTCGAGGAACTCGCACGTCGCGTCGGCGTGGCGCAGGAGCGGTGGCGGATGACCGCCGTTGGCCCACGAGATCTTGCCGCTCGCGGGGTCGATGATCACGTAGACGATCGTGAACAGATGCTCGTCCTCGCCGGCGAGCTGGTGGTGATTCAACAGCGTGAGCGCGTCGCCGGGGTACCGGTGCCCGCCCTGCGCGAGCGCGAACGCGCGCGTAAGGGTTCGCAGCTGGCCCATCGCGGAGGCCGCTCGGATGCCCCGTCCGGTGACGTCGCCGACGACGATCCCCAACCGTCCGTCCGGCATCGCGAACGCGTCGTACCAGTCTCCGCCCACTTGCGCGCCGAGCCCGGCGACGTCGTAGGAGGCGGCGATCGCGATGCCGTTCACCGTGGGGAGCCGCTTCGGGATCAGGCCGCGCTGCAACTCCACGGCGATCCGATGCTCCTCCTCGTGCAGCTGGGCCCGGCGGATCGCCAGCGCCGCGCGGTCGGCCGCGTCCTGAAGCAACGAGAGCTCCGTGGGACTGAACGTCCGGCCGGTCGGCTGGGCCAGGCGCAGGTAGCCCACGGTCGTTCGCTCGATCACGAGCGGGACCTGGCGCCATCCGTCCTCGTCGAGCGACTCGGGCTCGCGCGAGACGTTCCGGATCTGTCCGCCGGCGGCGCGCACCACCAGCGGCGCGTTGTGCTCATCGCGGATCTGTACCTCGGCCGCCTCGACCCCGAACAGGTCGGCCAGCCGTGCCGCCAGCTGCGGCAGCAGCTCGTCGAGTGCAAGGGGCTCGAGTGCGCTCGTGAGGTCCTGGAGCTTCGACAGCCGTTCGGCGATCGACTCGGCCTGGGTGCGCGCAGCCTGTTCGAGGAGGAGATCGGCGCGGTCCTGCTCGGCCCGGCGGCGGACGGTCAGGTCGACCCACTGCGCGAGCAGCAGCGGCTCGGCGAACTCCGCCGTCTCAATCGCCGACGCGACGATCGCCACCCACACCTGGGAGCCGGCGCTCGACTGCAGCCGGAGATCGGCGCCCGGGCGCCCCGGATCGATCGCATCGCGATGCTGCCGAGCGGCCCGGTCAAGCGTGGCCAAAAGCTCCTCGCGGTCATCCGGATGGCACAGCTCGACGACCGCGATGCCGTTCAGCTCACCCAATTCCCGATCCACCAGGCTCGCGAACGCGGGGTTCGACCGGATGATCCTTCCGGCGGAGTCGAGCACGGTCTTGCCGATCGGCGCCGCCTCGAACGCGCCGCTCAGCAGGGCTTCCGAGCGCTTCAGCGCTCGCCGGCTGGCCTCGAGCTCGGCGAACACCGAGACCTTCGACCGGAGCAGGTCGGGGTCGAACGGCTTGAGCACGTAATCGACGGCTCCAACCCCGTAGCCCCGGGCGATCTCGGAGACCTCGTCCCGAGCGGCGGTCAGGAACACGATCGGGATGTCTCGGGTGCGCGTCCGATCCTTGATCAGCTGCGCGGTCTCGAATCCGTCGAGCCCCGGCATCCGCACGTCAAGCAGGATCATCGCGAAGTCCTGCTCGAGCAGCATGCGGAGGGCTCCGTGGCCAGATGCCGCGGTGTGGAGCGGATATCCGAGCGGCTCGAGCACCGCCTCGAGCGTGCGCAGGTTCTCGGGCTGGTCGTCGACGAGCAGGATCGGGAGCGGCTGGACCGCCGCCAGATCCAGCACCGCCTCTGGGTCGGCGACCGCGGTGGTGGGGGGTGAGTGGGCGGGACCCAAATTCATCTCTACGCGTCGAGCCACACGCGCATCATCGACAGAAGCTGATCCACGTCGACGGGCTTGGTGATGTAGTCCGACGCGCCGGCGGCGATCGCCTTCTCGCGATCGCCCTTCATCGCCTTGGCGGTGAGCGAGATGATCGGCAGGTGCTCGAAACGCGGCATCGAGCGGATCGCGCGGGCGGTCTGGTAGCCGTCCATCTCGGGCATCATGATGTCGAGCAGCACGACATCGGTGTTCGGGTGCTGATGCAGCCGCTCGATTCCCTCCCGCCCGTTCTCGGCGAACACCACCTTCATCCCGCGTTGCTCGAGGGTCGAGGTCAGCGCGAACACGTTGCGGATGTCGTCGTCGATCACGAGCACCTTGCGACCGTGCAGTGGGGCGTCGCCGGTCCGCAGGTGGCCGAGCAGCTCGCGGGTCTGCACCGGCAGCGTGGCCTCCGCGCGGTGCAGGAACAGCGCGGCGCGATCGACCAGCCGCTCGGGTGAGTCGGCGATCGTGATCACCGCCGACTTCGCCACCGCGTCGAGCCTGGCTCGGTCGGCCTTGGTCAGGCCTGCTCCGACGAACGCGATCAGCGGCAGCTCACGCAGCACCTCGTCGGTCGCCGCCTCGCGAATGAGCGCGAACGCCGCGGAGCGGGAGCGGCGAACAACCACGACTCCGAGGTCGAACGGCTGGTCGCGGAGCGCCTCGAGCGCGGACGCCGGCTCTATCTGCTGGACGTCGAGGTTCTCGTCGCCGGACAGCAGCGCGCCGATTTCGTCGTCGAGCTCGCCGTTCTCGGCGATCAGAGCGATCCGCCGGGTCGGACCCTCGGCGATCTGCTCGAGCCGCCGCAGCGCGGCCTCGAGCCCGTCCGGCTCAACCGGGTCGTCGATGAACGCTGCCGCGCCCGCCCGGAGCCCCTCGAGGCGAACGGCGCCCTCTCCAACCAGGGCGACCGGGAGGTGGCGGGTGTCGGGGTGCTTCTTCAGCTGCCCGAGCACCGATTCGAGCCGGGGCAGGTCGCCGGCCAGCACGACTGCGCCCGGACGATGCTCACGCGCCAGGCCGAGCGACGCGCTGGCGCGCCGCGCCAGGATCGCCTTGGCGCCCCGGGCGCGGACCGCCTCGACCATGACCTTGGCTCGATCGGAGTTGGAGTCGATCACGAGCACGAGCCGGTCGCCGCGCTCGAACTCGTCGATCTCGTCGGCCAGCTGATCCTCGATTGGCAGCGGCGGGGTGCCGTCGCTCAGCACGGCAGCCTCTGTGGGCGGGGTTTCGGTGCGGCCGTCGACGGGGGCGTCGGCGATGGTTTCGATCAGGGGAAGGAACAGCGAGAAGCTGCTGCCCTGCCCGACCTGGGAGTCGACCTGGATCTCTCCGCCCAGTAGGCGCGCGATCTCGCGGGAGATCGATAGTCCCAGGCCGGTCCCGCCGTACTTTCTCGAGGTGGTCCCGTCGGCCTGCTGGAACGCCTCGAAGATCAGGTACAGCTTGTCATCGGGGATCCCGACGCCGGTATCGGCGACCGAGAACCCGACCACCCGCTCGGCCTCGCGGAGCTGATCGTTACGCTAAGCCCTGAGCGGTCCTGCAGGTACCCGATCGACAACGTGACCCCGCCGTCGTGGGTGAACTTGAACGCGTTCGAGAGCAGATTCTTCAGCACCTGCCCGAGGCGCTGCTCGTCGGAGATGATCGACCCCGGCAACTCCGGATCGATCTCAACCGAGAACGACAGCCCCTTCTGCTCGGCGACATGCCGAAACGCCCGCTCGGCATCCCGGTACACATCGACCAGCGCGACCGGCGCGAGATCGAGCTCCATCCGCCCCGCCTCAACCTTCGACAGATCCAAGATGTCGTTGATCAACGACAGCAGATCGTTCCCCGCGGAATGAATCGTCCGCGCGAACTCGACCTCCCGGCCGGTCAACGAGTTCTCCTCGTTCTCGGCCAGCAGACGGCTCAGGATCAGCATCGAGTTCAACGGCGTCCTCAGCTCGTGCGACATGTTCGCCAAGAACTCCGACTTGTACTTCGACGACAGCGCCAACTGCGATGCCTTCTCCTCCAAACCACGTCTGGCGAGCTCAATCTCCTCGTTCTTGACCTCGATATCCCGATTCTGCTCAGACAACAACGACGCCTTCTCCTGCAACTCATCGTTGGTCTCACGGAGCTCCTCAGACTGCTTCTGCAACTCCTGCGTCAAGCTCTGAGACTGCTCGAGCAGCTCCTCGGTCCGCATGTTCGCCCGGATCGTGTTGAGCACGACGCCGATCGTTTCGCTGATCCGGGCCAGGAAGTCCCGGTGGACCTCGGAGAACGGACGCATCGACGCGAGTTCGATCACGCCGAGGACCTGGTCTTCGAACAGCACCGGCATGACCAGGATGTCCGCCGGGGTCGCGTCGCCAAGGCCCGACCCGACCTTGATGTACCCCGGAGGCGCGTCGCTGATCGCGATCGTCTTGCGATCGAGCGCGGCCTGGCCGACCAGGCCCTCGCCAATCACGAACCGGCTGCTCATCTCGCTGCGACGCGGCGTGTAGCCGTACGACGCCGCCAGCACGAGCTCCGGAGCGCTGTCGTCGGCGGCGTGCTCGGTCAGGAACAGCGCCCCGTGCTGGCAGTTCACCATCGGGGCGACCTCGCTCATGATCAGCTGAGTCACCGCGGCCAGGTCTCGCTGCCCCTGGAGCATCCCGGAGATGCTCGCCAGGTTGGTCTTCAGCCAGTCCTGCTCGGCGTTGAGCTGGGTCGTCTCGCGCAGGTTGGCGATCATCTGGTTGATGTTGTCCTTGAGCTCGGCCACCTCGCCCTGAGCCTCGACCGAGATCGACCGGGTCAGGTCGCCCTGAGTCACCGCGGTCGAGACCTCGGCGATCGCGCGGAGCTGAGTGGTGAGCGTGACCGCCAGCTGGTTGACGTTCTCGGTCAGTCGCCGCCACGTTCCCGACACCCCCTCGACCTCGGCTTGGCCGCCGAGCTTGCCCTCGGTGCCGACCTCGCGGGCGACGCGGGTGACCTCGGCGGCGAAGCTCGACAGCTGCGCCACCATCCGGTTCAGCGTCTGCTTGAGCTCGAGGATCTCACCTCGCGCGTCGACGGTGATCGTCTGCGTCATGTCGCCGTTCGCCACCGCGGTCGCCACCTGGGCGATGTTGCGGACCTGGTCGGTGAGGTTGCGGGCCATGAAGTTGACGTTGTCGGTGAGGTCCTTCCAGGTGCCGGCGACGCCCGGCACCTGGGCCTGGCCGCCGAGGATCCCCTCGGTGCCGACCTCGCGGGCGACGCGGGTGACCTCGGCCGCGAACGAGTTCAGCTGGTCGACCATCCGGTTGATCGTCTCGGCCAGCGCCGCGACCTCGCCCTTGGCGTCGACCGTGATCTTCTGGCTGAGGTCGCCGTGCGCCACCGCGGTGGTCACGCCGGCGATGTTCCGCACCTGAGTGGTCAGGTTCGAGGCCATCAGGTTGACGTTCTCGGTCAGGCCCTTCCAGGTGCCGGACACGCCCTCGACCTCGGCCTGGCCGCCGAGGATTCCCTCGGTTCCCACTTCTCTTGCCACGCGGGTGACCTCGGCCGCGAAGCTTCGAAGCTGGTCCACCATCGTGTTGATCGTGTCCTTGAGCTCGAGAATCTCGCCGCGGGCGTCCACCGTGATCTTCTTGGACAGGTCCCCCTGCGCCACCGCGGTCGTCACCTGAGCGATGTTTCTCACCTGGTCGGTCAGGTTCGACGCCATGAAGTTCACGTTCTCGGTCAGGCCCTTCCAGGTGCCGGACACGCCCTCGACCTTGGCCTGGCCGCCGAGCTTGCCGTCGGTGCCGACCTCGCGGGCGACGCGGGTGACCTCGTCGGCGAACGCGGACAGCTGATCGACCATCGTGTTGACCGTCCGCTTGAGCTCGAGCACCTCGCCCTGCACGTCGACGGTGATCTTCTGGCTGAGGTCGCCGTTGGCGACCGCGGTGGTGACCTGGGCGATGTTTCTCACCTGGTCGGTGAGGTTGCGGGCCATGAAGTTGACGTTGTCGGTGAGGTCCTTCCAGGTGCCGGCGACGCCGGGCACCTGGGCCTGGCCGCCGAGGATGCCTTCGGTGCCGACCTCGCGCGCGACGCGGGTCACCTCGTCCGCGAACGACCGCAGCTGGTCGACCATCGTGTTGATCGTGTCCTTCAGCTCGAGGATCTCGCCCTTGACGTCGACGGTGATCTTCTGGCTGAGGTCGCCGTTGGCGACCGCGGTGGTGACCTGGGCGATGTTGCGGACCTGGTCGGTCAGGTTCGACGCCATGAAGTTGACCGAGTCGGTGAGGTCCTTCCACGTACCGGCGACGCCCGGGACCTGCGCCTGACCGCCGAGCTTGCCGTCGGTGCCGACCTCGCGCGCGACTCGCGTCACCTCGTCCGCGAAGCTCGAGAGCTGGTCCACCATCGCGTTCACGGTGGTTCCGATCCGCGCGAACTCGCCCTTGACCGGGCGGCCTTCGATCTCGAGCGCCATCTTCTGGTTCAGGTCGCCCTCGGCGACCGCGACGATCACGCGCGCGACCTCGGTGGTGGGGCGGACGAGGTCGTCGATCAGGCCGTTGACCGAGCCGACGGTGGTGGCCCACGCGCCGGATGCGCCATGCAGGCGGGCGCGCTCGGTCATCCGGCCCTCGCGGCCGATGATCTCGGCGACGCGGACGAGCTCGGCCTCGAGCGCGGCGTTGCGCGCGGCCATCTGGTTGTAGGCGGCCTCGAGCCGGCCGATGTCGTCCTTGCGCCGCGCCGGCAGGCGAACGCCGAAGTCGCCGGCGGCTGCGGACTGCAGAGCATGCTCCAGGCGCGCCAGCGCGGGATCGTCGACGCGGGCGCGGCCGTTGGTCGCGGGGGCAGCGGAGGCGCCGGCCCGGCCGTTCTTGCCGTTGGCCGCGGATGCGCCCGCGCGGCCGGTCTTGCCGTTGGCAGCGGATGCGCCGGCGCCGGCCGTTCTTGGCTCCGGCGCCGGCCGGAGCGTCCTTCGGCGCGGCTGCGCCGTTTGCGGTTTTACGCGACGAGCCCACCCGGACAGTGCCTCTCTGCTCTGCTGCCCCAGTCTTCGCCATGCCTTGCGCCTCCGTTCAGTTGCTCCCGCGAGCCGCCCCCTGCATGGCTACGCGTTGTGTATGAAGCTGGTTGACCGAGGCACAGATTATCGCCGGATTGCGCCCAATTCGCCGAACCACATGTTGGATAAACACGTGTTCTAGGGCGCGATCGTGCACGGATCTGAACGCCTTGCGGCGCGTGGCCGCGACTGGAGGCGTTCGGCCGGCCGGGCGGCTACCAGCCGCCGCGCCAGTCGGCGTTCTTGGCGCGGGCCTTGGCGGCGTCCATCCGCGCGTGCTTGCGCTTGTCTCGACGCCACCCGATGAGCGCACATGATCAGGATGACCGTCGGGAAGAAGATGATCACCATGAACATCGCGTTGGTGATCACGGTGTCGCTCGTCTCGCCGTACCAGCCCTCGCCGCCGTGGGAAACGCCGTCGGCCAGAGCCGCCGGCGCGGTGGCGAGGAGGACGACGACGAAAGTCAGGAGCGCGGTGGCGATTCGGGCGCGGCGCATCTGGAGTTAAGAGTACCGGAGGTGTGGGTCGGTGGCGGCCAAGGGCGGGGCCGGCGGCGAAGACCTGCGTGACGGGCCATTCGGCGCCCGCGGCCCCGGCCGTGGCCCGTGGCGCATGCCCCACATGCTTCCCGGGCCACAGTGGCGGCGATCGCCACCGAATGGCCCACGAAGCATGCCCATCCGCGTCGCCGCCCTGCATCACCTGACATTTCGCGTCCCGACCGCCAGCCTTGTCAGGCGATGCACGTGGCAGATGCACGGCCTACCGAGGCCTCGCGTCTCGTCACCGAATGTCAGGCGCTGCATGTCGGATCTCCGCGAGAGCGCGGCGCGGCCCGAACGTGCTGCACAACACGACAATTGATGCCGCAGCGCCAAGCCTTGCCGCGTCAGGCGTGACTGTCGTGCACGAGTCGGCAAGGCCGGGCGGGCCGGCGCGGAATGTCGCGCGGTGCATGTTCGGGGTCGAGCGCGGTGGCTCGCGGCGCCGAGGCCCCGGGCGAGCGGCGCCGGGGCCGGGGTGAGCGGCGCCGGGGCCCGGGGGAGCGGCGCCGGGGCCCGGGTGAGCGCCGCCGCGGGCCGGGGCGAGCGCCGGCCGGGCCTACGCCACCGCGACGCCTTCGCGACCGCCGACCGCGGCCAGCGCCTGCAGCAGTACCGGGTTGTAGACGGCGCCGGCCGTCGTGATCTCGAGGTGGTTGATCGGCGCCTCGAACACCTGGGCGTCGAGCGCGGTGGCGAGCTCCCGCTGCTTTGCCGGCGCCACCGCGTCATCGCGACTCGTGAGCACGACCGCGGTCGGGATCGGCAGCGGCGCCAGCCACGGCCGCGAGTCGAACCGGCCGAGCTCGCGCCCGGCCTCGGCGATGTCACGCGCCGAGTGGCGCGTCATCTCGGACAGCGCCCACGCTGTCTCGGGGGACTCGCGCAGGCCGACGCGGCGAAATCCGGCGCCCCAGGTGGCGCGCGGCGCCACCGACAGCGCCAGCCCGAGCGCGCCGACCGCCTTGAACGCCCTCCGGGTGGCGGGATCCTGCCAGTGCTGGGCGGTGCCGCTGAGGATCAGGCCGCGCACGGCGTCGGAGTGGTCGCGGGCCATCAGCTGAGCGATCGCGCCGCCCATCGAGTACCCGGCGACGATTGCCGGCGCGCACCCGAGCTGCCGCAGCGCCGCGGCCGCGTCGGCCGCGCAGTCAGCAAGGCGAAACGGCGCGAGGGAGCGCAGGCCGCGCCCGTGGCCGCGGTGGTCGATCGCCAGCACGCGGTAGCCGGCGCCGGCAAGGTCGCCGTAGGCGCCGCACCAGTTCAGGTCCGCGCTTGCCATCCAGCCGTGCAGGAGCATCACTCCGGGACCGTCGCCGCCGGTATCGCGCAGGAACAGCTCGCCGTGCCCAGGAACGCGGAGGGTCCGCGCGGGCGGCATCTCGATCGGAGGAACCGGTGGCCAGACGGATCGACGCACGTCGCCGATCCTAGCCAGGGCGCTCGCCCGACCGTGCCTACCATTGCCTGCGATGGCCGTCGTGATCGCATCCGACATCGGCAAGGACATTGCCGGCGAGCCGCTGCTACGCGGCATCTCGTTCAAGCTCGAGCGCCGCGACCGGATGACGCTGTCCGGCCGCAACGGCGCCGGCAAGACGACCCTGCTCCGAATGCTCTCGGGCGAGGCGTCGATCGACGTCGGCGAACTCGTGCTCGCCAAGGGCACGAAGATCGCGCTCCACGACCAGCGGCCCCCGCGCGAGCGCGATGTAACGCTGCGCGACTACGTTCTGTCCGGCGCGCGAGAGCTGGTCGCGATCGAAGAGGAACTGGCCGCGCTCGAGCAGGCGATGGCGCAGGGCGCCCACGACGACGCCACGCTCGGCCGCTACGCCGAGGCGCAGGCGCGGCTCGAGCACGCCGGCGGGTACGGCTGGCGCGACCGCGCGCTCTCGGCCCTCCACGGCCTCGGCTTCCGGGACGACGTCGATCTCGACAGGACTCTGAACACGTTCTCCGGAGGCGAGCTGACGCGGGCTTCGCTCGGGCGCGCGCTCGCCGGAGACCCCGACCTGCTGTTGCTCGACGAGCCGACGAACCACCTCGACATCGCCTCGCTCGAGTGGCTCGAGACGCATCTGGTGAGCCTGGACGCCGCGATCGTGCTGGTCGCGCACGACCGCTGGTTCCTCGAGGCCGTCGGCACGAGCGTGCTCGAGCTCGAGGCCGGGCGTGGCAGGTTCTTCAAGGGGCCGTGGCACGCCTGGCGCAAGGAGAAGGCGGCCCGCGAGCTCGCGCTCGGACGGGCGATCGAGCGCCAGCAGGCCGAGATCGACCGGCTCGAGCGGTTCGTGACCCGGTTCCGGGCGGGGACCCGAGCTCGCCAGGCCCAGTCGCGAGCCAAGAAGCTGTCGAAGATGGACCGTCTCGCGCGAGGCCCGGCGGACGGGGCCGCGCTCGAGTTCTCGTTCAAGCCGCCCGAGCGAAGCGGAAGGGTCGTGTTCGAGTTCGAGAACGGCCGCGTCGACGTCGCGGATCGGGTGCTGCTCGACGACGTCGACCTGTGGCTCGAGCGTGGCGAGCACGTGTCGCTCGTCGGTCCGAACGGCGCGGGCAAGACCACGCTGATCGAGACGCTCGCCGGGCGCCGGGAGCTCGCAGATGCGGACGGCGCGGCGGTCGGGCCGGTCACGGTCACCGGCAAGCTCCGGACCGGCCACAACGTCAAGCTCGGGTTCCTTTCGCAGCACGCCGAGGAGCTGTCCGCCGGTAGCGCCCGCACGGTGCTGGAGGCGACCACGCACCTGACCAAGCTGACCCCGAACAACGCGCGCGGGCTGCTCGGCCGATTCCTGTTCTCCGGGGAGGACGCCGAGAAGCCGCTCGAGGTGCTCTCAGGCGGGGAGCGTAGGCGCCTGTCGCTCGCGATCCTCGTGCAGTCGGGCGCCAACGTGCTGATCCTCGACGAGCCGACCAACCACCTCGACCTCGAGAGTCGCGAGGCGCTCGAGGAGGCGCTCAACGAGTTCACCGGCTCGCTGCTGCTCGTCTCGCACGACCGCGCACTGCTCGACGCGGTCGGAAAGCGGACGGTGGCGATCGAGGACGCGAGCCTCCACAGCTACATCGGGGGCTGGCCCGAGTACGTCCGCGCCCGCGAGGAGCGCGTACGCGACGAGGCCGCGAAACCGCCGAAGCCCGGCAACAAGGAACCCAAGCCGCGCGCCCGCTCCGCCGGCACGCCGCCGCAGTCGACCAACTCCAAGGAGCAGCAGCGGCTGGAGCGCGAGATCGAGGCCGCCGAAGCCTCGCTGAAGGCCCTCGAAGAGGATCTGGCGGACCCGGCGGCGTGGTCGACGCCACAGAAGAGCGCGAGCGCCACCGCCCGGCACCAGCAGGCCAAGGACGCCGTGGACGACCTCTACCGCCGCTGGGAGCGGATCGCCGGTTAGCCGGGCGCCTTCGCCACCGTCGGCGCGCCGCCGAAGATCGAGCCGCAGTCCTTCTGGGCGGTCTGGAACGCGGGCGAGTCCGGGTTGATGCCGGCTCCGCCGATCCTGACGCCGACGCCGCCGTTCGGCCCGGTCTGGAACTGCGGGTCGGGGAAGTTCGGAACACCGTGCGAACGCATGCAGCGCGCCATCGCGAGCGCCTGCGACTTCGCCTTGGCCGTCTGAGCCGCCGTCGGATGACCGCCGTTCGGTAGGTACGACTGGCAGCTCTTCATCGCCGACTGGAATGCCGGCCCGCTCACCTGAACTCCGTTCACCGCCGTGCCGCTCGGGCTCTTCTGGACCTGAAGGTCGATCCGGCCGCCGGTCGGATCCGGGAAGTTGGGGACCCCGTGCGAGCGCATGCACTGGGCGAACTGGAGCGCCTTGCCGTTGCTGGCGGCGGTGTCCTGGGGCGACGTCGACCCGGCGCCCGTATTCGGGCTCGAGGTGCCGCCGCATGCGGACAGCGAGATCGCTGCCCCCGCGAGACAGAGCAGGATCACGTATCGCACTGTTACCTCCTGAGTCGTAGTTCAACAGTGGTACGCGACCGGCGGTTACGTGACGGGAACGAGGGCTGTTACGCCTGCGTAACCACGGCTCCGCCACCCTCCTGACCGACCCGTGGCCACAAGTGGCCACGCGCCACACTGTGACCGACGGGAATGCGCGTGCTGGTGATCGAGGACCACGCTGAGCTGGCCGAAACGGTCGCGCTGGGGCTGCAGCGCGAAGGCATGGCGGTCGACGTCGCGCTCGACGGCGCGGCCGGACTGCAGCACGCCGCCGTGTACGACTACGACGTGATCGTGCTCGACCGCGACCTCCCCGGTGTCCACGGCGACCGGGTGTGCGAGACGCTCGTCAGTCAGGGCGGCCGCGCGCGGGTGCTGATGCTGACCGCCTCGGCGGGGATCGAGGACCGGGTTGCCGGGCTGAGCCTGGGCGCGGACGACTACCTGCCCAAGCCGTTTGCATTCGCTGAGCTGATCGCGCGGATCCGCGCGCTCGCGCGACGGGCGCAGCCGGCGCTGGCGCCGGTGCTGCGGAGCGGCGACCTGTCGCTCGACACAGGCCGGCGGATCGCCCATCGCGCGGGGCGCCGACTCGACCTCACCGCCAAGGAGCTCGCCGTGCTGGAGCTGCTGCTGGCGGCGCGCAGCACCGTTGTGTCCCCGGAGGCGCTGCTCGCGCGCGCCTGGGACGAGGCCGCCGACCCGTTCTCGGCGGTGGTCAAGGTGACGATCAGCCGGTTGCGCCGCAAGCTCGGCGAGCCGCCGATCATCATGACGGTGCCCGGTGCCGGCTATCGCATCTAGGCGGTGGCTGCCGCGGCGGAGCGTCCGCCTGCGGCTGACCATGCTTTACGGGGCGCTGTTCCTCGTGGCGGGCACGGCGCTGCTGGCGATCACCTACGGACTGGTGGCGAACGGGACCGCGGCGGGGGCCAGGCCATTCTTCCTCTCCGGCACCAAGGGGCCGGGGGTCGCGCTGCCCGCGGCTCCCGGCACCGTCGCGGCCGCGCCGAGCAAGGGTGGGGCGGTAATCATCGAGCAGAAGTCGGCGGGGTCGAAGACGGAGTTTCAGGTCCGGGCCTATGCCGGCCAGGTGAACGCGACGTTCGACCGCCTCGTGGCAAACCACCAAGCCCAGCTGACGTCGTTGACTAACAAAGCCAACCTCCGCATTGCCGAGGTCCGCAACGATCAACTCGACACGCTGCTCACGCGCTCGGGTATCGCGCTCGGGATCATGGCGCTGGCGTCGATCGGTCTCGGCTGGTTGGTGTCGGGCCGGGTGCTGCGGCCGGTGCGGACGATGAGCTCTCGCGCCCGAGGTATCTCCGAGCGCAATCTGCACGAGCGCCTCGCGCTCGAGGGCCCCGACGACGAGCTCAAGGAGCTCGGCGACACGTTCGACGGGCTGCTGGGCCGCCTGGAGGCCGCGTTCGAGTCCCAGCGCCGGTTCGTGGCCAATGCGTCGCACGAGCTGCGAACGCCGATAACGCTCGAGCGCGCACTCGTCGAGGTCGCGCTCAGCGACCCCAACCCGTCGATCGAGTCGCTGCGCGAGACGTGCCAGCGCGTGCTGATCGCCAGCGAGCAGCAGGAGCGCCTGATCGAGGCGCTGCTGACGCTGGCCCGGAGCCAGCGGGGGGTCGAGTCGCGCGCTCGCGTGGACCTGTGTGAGGTGACGGAGGAGGTCGTTCGGTCCGTGCCGTCAAACGGGCTCACGGTCAAGACCGAGCTCGGCGCGGCGTCCACCACGGGCGACCAGGCGATGCTCGAGCGGCTGGTCGCGAACCTGGTCGAGAACGCCGTGCGCTACAACGAGCCGGACGGGTGGGTCACCGCGTGGACCGGGCTGCGCAACGGCGAGCCGACCGTCGAGGTTACGAACCCGGGGCCTGTCGTCGCCGAAGAACAGGTCGGCGAGCTGGTCAAGCCGTTCTCCCGGCTCGACGGCAACGGCGCGCTCGCGGCGCGGAACGCCGACGGGCGCCAGGGGCTGGGCCTCGGCCTGTCGATCGTGCAGGCGATCGTCGAGGCCCACGGCGCGCGCATGACCACCACGCCGCGAGCCGAGGGCGGGCTCGAGGTCGCGGTCAGGTTCCCGCGGGCCGATCGGGCCGATCGGGCCGATTGACGTAGTCGCGGGCCGCTTCGGCCATCAGTCGCGGGCTGTCGAGGAGGATCCGGCGCCGGCGCAGCCCGGCCAGCAGCGACTCCTGATCATCGAAGCTCACCTGCGTGGCCACCCCCGGCTTGAAGGTGATCGTCATCGCGCCCGCGCACTCGCCGGACACCTGGCCGTCGATCTCGATCCTCGCACCGGCGAAGGTGCCGGCGACCTCGAGCGTTAGCTCGGAATCGGAGGCGATCACCAGCGGCGGGGCGAAGCCGCCGTGCTTGGGGAGCGGCGTGAACACGTAGCCGTCGACGTGCGTCAGCAGCAGCGGACCGCCGGCGGAGATCGCGTAGCCGCTCGTCCCGATCGGCGTGCTCACGATCGCACCGTCGCCGGCCATACGTGCAAACAGCGACCCGTCGACCGACGCGGTCAGCCGGACCTGGCCGCCCGTGGCGCGTACCAGCGCCACATCGTTCAGAGCGAACAGCCGGTCGCCGTTGTCACGCGCGACCGCCAGGGCCGGGAACAGGCGGGGGTGCCACTGGCCTTGGCTGTACCGGTCGAGCGAGCGGATCAGGTCGTCGACCGTGATGTTGGCCAGCGCTCCGAGACTCCCACAGGCGACGCCGAGTACCGGACGACCGGAGACGGCGCCGGCGCGGAGAGCCGCGAGCGTCGTTCCGTCGCCGCCGATCGAGACGATCAGATCGACGTCGGCCATTTCGCCCTTCTTGGCGACCGGCCGCTGTGGGTATGCGGTTGCGACCTGGACGATGTCGATTCCATGTTGCTCGCTCCACTCCCGGATCACACGCACTGGCTCGTCGACGTTCCGGGTGGGGTGGACGAGAACGCCGATGCGCCGGGGCCGCCGACTCGTGGAGGCGGCGGTTGAGATGTGGGGAGGGGAGGTCGACATGGCTGCCCGGCCGAACCTTAACCCGAGGTCGTCGGGAGGGCTCTCTAGACTCAAACTCAACGATGGCACCGCTCAGCGATGCGTCGCCGATCCGGGTTGCGCTGGTCGATGATGACAGCGGCCTGCTCACCGTTCTCGAACGCAGGCTCGGAGCCCTCCACTGGGATATGCAGGTGTTGGCGTTTCCACCGGACGCCAACCACCTCGCAGCGCTCCGTCTTCACGCGCTGATCGTGAATCCGGCGCTAACCGGCGTCGATTACATCGAGCGCGTCGCAACCGCGCTGCCCGGCCTCGCGCTGCTCGTGTGCAGCGGGCCGGTCACGGTGTCCGAGCGGGTAAAGGGCCTGCGCGCGGGCGCGGACGACTGGGTGACCAAGCCGTGCCACCCCGAGGAACTGCTGGCCCGGATCCAGGCGGTGCTCCGGCGGCGGCGAGCCGGCGAGCTGCCGCTCGAGGAGACGACGATCGAGGCCGGCGAGCTCGCGATCCGTCCCGACCGCTATGACGCCTACGCCGGCGAGCAGGGCGCGTCGCTGTCGCGCAAGGAGTTCGAGCTGCTGCGCCAGCTCGCCGGGGCCGACGGCCGCGTGCTCGAGCGCGAGGACATCTACCAGCGCGTCTGGGGCTACACGATGGTCCGAGGCGACCGGTCGGTGGACGTGTTCGTGCGCAAGCTCCGCCAGAAGCTCGAGCAGATCTCACCCGGCTGGCGCTACGTCCACACCCACTTCGGTGTCGGCTACCGGTTCGCGGCCGAGCCGTTCGGCGGCGGCCCGGACGCCGTCGAAGCGCGGACGGCGGCTGCGTCCCCACGCGACGACTTCGCCGCGGTACGCTGAGTACATGCGGATGAGCACGACCGTGCGGAACATCCTGATCGTGCTCGTGATCGCGGCGCTCGTGGCCCTGATCAAGGGCGGTGTGACCGCGGCCAACGTCGCGATCCAGGCGGTCACGTTCGCGTTCCTCGGGACGTTCTGCTGGTTCGCGGCGCTGATGTACCGCCAGCACCGGGCGACGCTGTACTCGCTCGGGGATGGGCGGCGCGCGCTGCTCTACATCGCGGCCGGGGTGGCGACGCTGACGCTGACCGCGACCTCGAAGCTATGGAACAGCGGCGGCGCCGGCTCGGTGGCGTGGCTGCTGCTGCTCGGCGGCGCGGCCTACGCGATATTCGCCGTGCTCTGGTCGGCGCGCAAGTACTGACCCGGGCGCGTCGGGCCGCGAAGGACGCGACCGGCCGGCCCTCAGGACGCGACGGGCCGCGGGCCTGGGGGCGCTGCGCGCACCGCCACCGCCCGCGCACCGCGGGCAAAGCCCCTCGAGCAGGACGTGTGACCGCTCGACCTGGAATCCGTCGTCGCGCAGCGTCAGCTCCACGCTGTCGGGCTCGATGTCATACAGCGTGCTGCACTCCCGGCAACGGAAGTGGTGATGGGGCGTGACCTTGGCGTCGAACTGCCGGGGCCCGGGGCCCTCGACGACCCCGAGCAGGCCGGCCTCGGCGAGTTCGCCGAGTGCGTTGTAGACCGTGGCGCGGGACAGCTCGGGGAGCTGGGCGCGCGCCTGCTGGAAGACCTCTTCCGCGCTTAGATGCCCGTTTGCGGCGCCCGCGAACAGGCTGTAGATCGCCCGCCGCTGAGCGGTGGCGCGTAGACCGTGAGCCCGGAGGAGCTGAGCCAGCGCGACATCCGAGAGGGGGGTGAGGGAGGAAGCGGACATCTGCTCCGTTCGTACTCGGTCTGAGGTCGGACTCGATCCAGATCCAGCGATGGAAGCGTAGTCGCTCCACCTGACGGCCCTATCCTCGAATGCGTGTCAGTAGTACCCGCCGACAGGCGTCGCGAGCTCCCCGACGAGCCCGGCGTCTACCTGTTCCGCGACCGCCGCGGGAAGGTGATCTACGTCGGGAAGGCCAACTCGATCCGCAAGCGGGTCGCGTCGCATTTCTCGAACCCGAGCACACGCGGGGGCCGGGATCTGGTCGACATGATCGATCAGATCGAGGCGCTGGTCGTCCACACCGAAACCGAGGCACTGCTCGCCGAGCAGAACTTCATCAAGCAGTACAAGCCGCGGTTCAACATCCGGCTGCGCGACGACAAGTCGTACCCATACATCGCGATCTCACTTGACGAGGACTTCCCCCGGGTCTATTTCACCCGCGAGCGCCACCGCCGCGACCGGGCGTACTTCGGCCCGTACAGCAACGCCAAGCGGGTCCGCTCGACGCTCGAGGTGCTCGGGAAGGTGTTCATGTTCCGCTCGTGCGAGGGCCCGGAGCCGGGCCGCCGCAGCGGCTCACCGTGCCTGGACTACTACATCAAGCGGTGCGAGGCCCCGTGCGTCGGCTACGTCAGCCGCGAGGCTTATCGCGAGGGGATCGACGGCGTGATCGACTTCCTGTCCGGCCGCTACCGCGAGATCGAGCGCTCGCTCGAGCGGTCGATGCGCGATGCGGCCGCCGAACAGCGGTTCGAGGACGCCGCGCGGGAGCGAAATCGGCTGCGTGCCGTGCACTCGCTGCTCGAGCGCCAGCGCGTCGCCAGCCATTCGATCGGGACGCTCGACGCGATCGCGGTCGCGGTCCACGAGGGCGAGGCGAACGCCCAGGTGTTTCAGGTCCGCGACGGGGTGCTGTCAGACCGCCAGAGCTTCTACCTCGACAACGAGGCCCAGGGCGGGGTCGCCGAGGTCGCCGAGGCGTTCATCCTCCAGTACTACACGAACGCGATGATGGTGCCGCCGCTCTTGATCGTGCAACGGGAATTGGCAACTCCACCCACCCTCGCGCCGACGCTGGCAGCCGCGCTGAGCGCCCGGCGCGACGGTTCGGTCGAGATCCGCGCCGCCGAGCGGGGCGACAAGCGGCGGATCCTCGAGCTCGCCGAGCGCAACGCGCGGCTGGCGCTCGATCAGGAACGGCTGCGCTCCGAGCGCCGGCGCCAGCAGCGCGTCGAGGCGCTCGACGGGCTGCAGCAGGCACTCGGTCTGGACACGCTGCCGCTGCGGATCGAGTGCTTCGACATCTCGACGCTGATGGGCACGAACACGGTGGCGTCGATGGTCGTGTTCGAGGGCGGCGCGCCGAAGAAGTCCGACTACCGGCGCTTCAAGGTTCGGTTCGATGGGGACGGGAACGGCGCCGGACCGGGTGCCGGGACGATCGGCCAGCCCGACGACTTCGCCGCGATGGAGGAGGTGCTCTCGCGCCGGCTCGCGCGGTGGGAGCAGCAGCACGAGCTGTCGCCCCACGACAAGGACTATGACCCGAGCTTCGCGGCGCTGCCGAACCTGGTCGTGATCGACGGCGGCAAGGGCCAGCTCGCCGCCGGGCTGCGCGCGCTCGAGGGGTTCCGCGACCGCGGGGTCGTCGTGATCTCGCTCGCCAAGCGGATCGAGGAGGTGTTCACGGCCGGCGCCGGCGAGCCGCTCCGCCTCCCTCACGAGACGGTCGAGCTGCAGCTGCTCCAGCGGGTCCGCGACGAAGCGCACCGGTTCGCGATCACCCACCACCGGATCCGCCGTGACCGGGCGATGACCGCGTCGATCCTCGACGAGCTCCCAGGCGTTGGCCCCGCCCGCAAGCGTGCGCTGCTCAAGCACTTCGGTTCTCCGGACGCGATCCTCTCGGCCTCGCGCGAGGAGCTCGAGGCCGTGCCCGGGCTGCCCGGCAAGCTCGCGCGCGAGGTCTACCGCGAGCTGCACAAGACCGGGGTGTAGCCGGATCCGGTCCGGATGGGGTTCCCCGGCCCCACGGACGCCGAGCGCAGCGAGGCCAAAACACACCCCCTTGTCCGCTTGACCCGTCAAGCTCCTACCATGGAAGTCTCAGGCGTGGATCAGATCGACGAGCAAGTACAAGTACCGCCGGAGGAAGGCTCGGCCCTCATCGATCTGGTGATCATCACCGGGTTCTCAGGCGCCGGCAAGTCGACCGCGATGGCCGCGTTCGAGGACGAGGGCTACTTCTGCGTGGACAACCTGCCCTCGGAGATGATCCGCTCGCTCGTGGACCTGTTCATGCACGCGGGGTCGAAGGTGCAGCACGCGGCGGTCGTCTCGGACGTCCGCGGCGGCACTTACTTCGAAGGGCTGGCCGAGATGCTCGACGACCTCCGAGCGGCCGGCGTCACCCATCGGGTGCTGTTCCTCGACGCCGACGAGCAGACGCTGCTGACCCGCTACAAGGAGACTCGCCGGCGCCACCCGCTCGCGCCCGAGGGCAGCGTCACCGAGGGCGTGGCCCGCGAGCGGGAGCTGCTGCGGCCGCTCCGTGGCCGCGCGGACGTCGTGATCAACACGTCCGGTCTGACCGCGGCGATGCTGCGGCGCAAGCTCGCCGATGAGCTGCTGCCGACGCGCACCCCGGGACGTCTGGCAGTCACGTTCCAGAGCTTCGGCTTCAAGTACGGGCCGGCCGCCGACCCAGACCTGCTCCTCGACGTCCGCTTCCTCCCCAACCCTCACTACGACCGGGACCTGCGGCCGCTGACGGGAGAGGACTCGCGGATCGTCGAGTACATCAACCGCGACGGGGAGCTCGAGGAGTTCTACGACCGGCTTCACCCACTGCTCGACTATCTGCTGCCGCAATACCTGGCCGAGGGCAAGGCCCATCTCGTGGTGGCGATCGGCTGTACCGGGGGTCGCCACCGGTCGGTGGCGATCGCCGCGCATCTCGCCAGCCGCTACAACACCGACCCCGAGTACCTCGTGCACGTCGTCCACCGAGACGTCAACCGGCCGGCGTGATCGACCACATCGGGTTCGAGGTCAGCGATCTGGCGCGCTCGAGCCGGTTCTACGACGCCGTCCTGTATGCGCTCGGGGCCAGGCGGATGGTTCAGTCCGAGCACGTCGTCGCCTACGGGGTCAACGGGCCCGAGGTTTGGATCGTCGTGCGCGGCCGCGCGCCCGGGCCCGGCTACGGCCACCTGGCGCTGAGGGCGAGCGGCAAGGCGGCGGTCGATGCCGCATACAACGGCGGACTCGCCAACGGGGGCAGCGACGACGGCCCTCCCGGCATGCGTCCCCAATACGGCCGGCGGTACTACGCGGGGTATCTGCGCGACCCCGACGGGCTCCGGGTGGAAGTCGTCTCGCGCAGGTGAGTCGCTAGCCTTCCGCTGGCCGGCTCAAAGTCGGCCTTTCTTTTGGAGTCGATACGGAGGTGCGGGCATGCCGGTACGCGTCGGGATAAACGGCTTCGGGCGAATTGGCCGAAACGTGTTCCGCGCCGCCTACGAAGCCGGAGCCGACATCGAGTGGGTCGGCATCAACGACATCGGCGCGCCGGAGACGTTCGCTCACCTGCTCAAGTACGACTCCAACTACGGGCCGTTCCCGGGCGAGGTCGAGTCGACCAGCACGGGCTTCCGCGTCGACGGCAGCGAGATCCGCTTCATCTCCGAGAAGGACCCGGCGGCGCTCCCGTGGGGAGAGCTCGGCGCGGACGTCGTGATCGAGTCGACCGGTCTGTTCACCGATCGCGAGAACGCCGCCAAGCATCTCGCCGCCGGCGCCAAGAAGGTGCTGATCTCGGCGCCCGCGACCGAGCCCGACGTGACCGTGGCGCTCGCGGTGAACTTCGAGCAGGCCTACGACCCGGCCAAGCACGACGTGATCTCGAACGCGTCGTGCACCACGAACTGCCTGGCCCCGATCGCCAAGGTGCTCCACGACACGGTCGGGATCAAGCACGGACTGATGACCACGATCCACGCCTACACCGCCGATCAGCGGCTTCAGGACATGCCCCACCGCGACCTGCGCCGGGCCCGGGCGGCGGCGATCAACCTGATCCCGGCCTCGACCGGCGCGGCGAAGGCAATCGGCCTCGTCATACCCGAGCTGAACGGCAAGCTCAACGGGTTCGCGGTGCGGGCGCCGGTGCCGACCGGGAGCGTCGTCGACCTGACCGCCGAGGTCGATCGCGAGACCACCGTCGAGGAGCTCAACGCCGCGATGAAGGCGGCCGCCGACGGCCCGATGAAGGGCGTGCTCGAATACACCGACGAGCCGATCGTGTCCTCGGACATCGTCAAGAATCCCGCCTCCTCGATCTTCGACTCGCTGCTGACCGTGGTGATGGACAAGACGATGGTCAAGCTCGTGGCCTGGTACGACAACGAGTGGGGCTACTCCAATCGGGTCGTCGACGTGGCGCAGAAGCTGTTGTGAAGACGCTTCGGGACCTGGGAGACCTGGACGGCAAGCGAGTGCTGGTGAGGGTCGATTTCAACGTTCCGCTCGACGGCGGAGCGGTCGCCGACGACATGCGGATCCGCGCGGCGCTGCCGACGATCGAGGAATTGCGCCGGCGCGGAGCGAGGATCGTGCTCGTCTCGCATCTCGGCCGGCCCAAGGATCGCGAGCCTTCGCTGTCGATGGCGCCGGTGGGGGCGCGGCTCGCCGAGCTGCTTGGCGCTCCGGTGACGGTGGCGCCGGCGGTGGTCGGCGACGACGTGCGGCGCGCGGTGGACGATCTGAAGGACGGTGAGCTGCTGCTGCTCGAGAACGTCCGCTACGAGCCGGGGGAGACCAAGAACGACCCGGAGCTGGCGAGCGCGCTGGCGTCGCTCGCCGATGTGTACGTCGACGACGCGTTCGGAGCCGCTCACCGGGCGCATGCGTCGACCGAGGGCGTCGCTCGGCTGGTCGATGAGCGGGCCGCCGGCCTGCTGCTCGAGCGCGAGGTGAGCACGCTGATGGGTGTGCTCGAGGATCCCGCCCGGCCGCTGGTGTCGGTGCTCGGCGGTGCCAAGGTGAGCGACAAGATCGGCGTGATCGACCGGTTCCGGGAGAGCGCGGACACGATCCTGATCGGTGGCGCGATGTGCTTTCCGTTCCTGGCGGCGCAGGGCCACTCCGTCGGCTCGTCGCTGTGCGCTGAGGACGACGTGGAGCTCGCCCGTGGCACGCTGTCGTCGGGGTCGGACGCTCGGGCTCGGTTGGAGCTGCCGGTAGATCTCGTGATCGCTGAGCGGTTCGCCGAGGACACCGAGGCGCTCGAGCTCGACGGGCTCGACGTCCCTGACGGATGGATGGGCCTCGACATCGGCCCCCGGACGGCGGCGGCTTACTCTCGGGTGATCGCGGACGCCGGAACGGTGTTCTGGAATGGTCCGATGGGGGCGTTCGAGCTCGCCCCGTTCGCGGCGGGGACGCGCGCGGTCGCCGAGGCGGTGGCCGCCGCCCCCGGGACCACGGTCGTCGGCGGCGGCGACTCGGCCGCTGCGCTTGAGAAGTTCGGCCTGGCCGACCGGGTCACGCACCTGTCGACCGGCGGTGGCGCGACGCTCGAGCTGATCGAGGGAAAGCCGCTTCCCGGGGTAGAGGCGCTGTCATGAGCGAGCGCACCCCCGTGATCGCCGGCAACTGGAAGATGAACAAGACCGTCGCCGAGGCCGAGGAGTTCATCGCCGCCCTGCTCCCGCGGGTCTCGGACATTCAGGGCGTCGAGGTCGGGGTGTGCCCGCCGTTCACGGCGCTGCAGGCGATGGTCGACTCAGCGCGCGGGTCGCGGGTCGAGATATACGCGCAGAACATGCACCACGCCGACTTTGGGGCGTTCACCGGGGAGGTCGCGCCGCCGATGCTGGTCGAGGTCGGCGTCCACGGCGTGATCCTCGGCCATTCCGAGCGTCGCGAGCTGTTCGGCGAGACCGACCGCGCGCTCCAGCTGAAAGTGCCCGCGGCGCTGGCGGCCGGGCTCAAGCCGATCCTGTGCGTCGGCGAGACCGAGGAGGAGCGGGAGGCCGGGGACACCGAGCGCAAGCTCCGCCATCAGGTTCAGGAGGACCTCGCCCGCGTGGACATCTCGCGGTTGGGGGATGTGGTGATCGCGTACGAGCCGATCTGGGCGATCGGGTCCGGGCGGGTGGCGACGCTCGACCAGGCCCAGGATGCGATCGCGTTCATCCGCGCGCTGGTGGCCGACCGCTCGCGCGAGCAGGCCACGCGCACGCGGGTGCTGTACGGCGGGAGCGTCAAGGCCGACAACGCGAGCGAGTTGCTGGCGCTGCCCGATGTCGACGGAGCTCTCGTGGGAGGCGCGAGCCTCGACGCGGAGTCGTTCGCGGCGATCATCAACGCCGCCTCGCGCTGATGGCCGTCGCTCCGGGTCCCAGCGAGCTGCCCGCGCCGGCGGCTGTCCTCGTTGTTTTGGACGGATGGGGTCTCGCCCCGGACGGCCCGGGCAATGCCGTGTCGCTGGCCCGGACACCGGTGTTCGATGAGCTGTGGTCGTCGTACCCGCACACTCAGCTGACCGCGTGCGGTCGGGCGGTTGGGCTGCCGGAGGGCCAGATGGGCAACTCCGAAGTCGGCCACATGAACCTCGGGGCCGGGGCGGTGATCATGCAGGACCTGACGCGGATCGACGAAGCGGTCGCCTCCGGTGATCTGTCGTCGAACGAGGTGCTGCGCGCGGCGTTCTCGGACGCCGAGCGGGTGCACCTGATCGGGTTGGTGTCGGATGGGGGGGTCCACTCGGGGTGGCGGCATCTCGAGGCGCTGATCGGGCTGGCGGCTTCGCTCGAGGTTCCCGACCTCGTTCTGCACGCGTTCACCGACGGGCGGGACACGCTGCCCAGGGCGGGTGCCGGCTATCTCGAGACCGTGCAAGGGTGGATGGACGACGCCGGTACCGGCCGGATCGGTTCGGTCGTCGGCCGCTACTGGGCGATGGACCGCGACCGGCGCTGGGATCGGGTCCAGCGCGCGTACGATCTGCTCGTTCACGGCCGCGCCGAGCACCGCGCGCCGTCGGGGGCGGAGGCGGCGCGCCAGGCGTATGAGCGCGACGAGACCGACGAGTTCATCACGCCGACGCTGGTGGGGGAGTCCGAGGCGCTGATCCGCCCGGGGGACTCGGTGTTCGCGTTCAACTTCCGCCCCGACCGGATGCGCGAGATCACTCGGGCGCTGGCCGAGCCGTCGTTCTCTGACGTCGATCGCGGTGGTGCTCCGGTGGTCGAGCGGTACGCGACGATGACCCAGTACGAGGAGGACTGGTCGTATCCGGTGGCGTTCGCGCCGTCGCACCCCGCGATGACGCTCCCGCACGTTCTGGCCGATCGCGGGGTCCGTCAGCTGCATGTGGCCGAGACCGAGAAGTACGCCCACGTCACGTACTTCTTCAACGGCGGCGAGGAAACCGCGTACGACGGCGAGCGCCGCGAGCTGGTCGACTCGCCCCGGGACGTACCGACGTACGACAAGAAACCCGAGATGAGCGCCCGTGCCGCCGCCGACGCGTTTGTGTCGGCGTGGCGCGAGGACTCGCCGAAGTTCGGGATCATCAACTTCGCCAACCCCGACATGGTCGGGCACACCGGTGTGATCGAGGCCGCGGTGACGGCGATCGAGGCCGTCGATTCGTGCCTCGGCGCGGTGGTCGACGCCGTCCACGAGTCCGGTGGCGCGTGCATCATCACCGCCGATCACGGCAACGCCGACCACATGCTCGAGGAAGACGGGAGCCCGAACACCGCGCATTCGCTGAACCCGGTGCCGCTGATCGTCACCGTGCCGGGGCTGTCGCTCCGGACCTCCGGGGGTGTGTTGGCAGACGTTGCGCCGACGGTGCTCCAGGTGCTCGGGATCGAGCAGCCGCGCGAGATGACCGGGGAGTCGCTGATCGAGGGCTAAGTTCCGCCGGGGGTGGTGCAGCCCGGCGTTGTGCGCGCCCGGAGGATCGATTATTTGGGGTTCGGCCTCCGCGCGGCCGACGTGGTCGCCATCGGGCGGGCTGTAGCCGTCGGCGGCGGCCGTCGATCTCTGCGCGCGTGGCGAACTATACTTGACAGGGAGCGACTTAGATTTCATAATCGTCGCAGATACTGATTCTCATCCGTAAAGGAGAGGTTTGAACATGGCATTGATTCGATGGGAGCCCGCTCGCGAGCTCCACAGCGTGCAGAGTGAGATGAACCGGCTGTTCAGCACGATCTTCGACTCGCCGACCCCGGGCAACGGGCGTCGCACGTCGCTGCGCAGCTGGATTCCGGCGATGGACGTCGCCGAGAACGAGAACGAGTACGTCCTGAAGGCCGACCTGCCGGGCCTGAGCGAGGGTGACGTCAACGTCGAGCTCGACGACAACGTTCTGAAGATCTCCGGCGAGCGCAAGTCCGAGCACAGCGAGAGCAAGGACGGCTATCACCGCGTGGAGCGCGCATTCGGGCGCTTCTCCCGGTCGCTGCGCCTTCCCGAGGGCGTCACCGCCGATGGCATCCAGGCGAACTTCGACAACGGCGTGCTCGAGGTCCACATCCAGAAGCCCGAGCAGCAGAAGCCCCAGAAGGTTGCGATCTCGGTCAGCCGTGAGGCGAAGACGATCGAGGGCGGCGAGGACACCGAGTCCGCCCCGGCCGCGGCCTAGTTGCAGTACCCCGGGGCTTTCTGATTTGAGGCCCCGGGCCTCTCTTCTCTCTCCCAAGTAGGGTCCGGGCCGTGTTCACGGTCCGGACCCGCGCTTCTGACTCGCGCGCACGCACGGGCACTCTGCATCTCGCCCACGGTGACGTGCGTACGCCGGCGTTCGTGCCGCTCGCGACCAAGGGAGCGGTCAAGACGCTCGAGCCCCGCGACGTCGCGGCGCTCGGCTACGAGCTGATCCTCGGCAACACGTTCCACCTGCTGCTGGCGCCGGGTCCCGAGCTCGTCGCAGACTTCGGCGGCCTTCACGAGTTCATGCGCTGGGACCGCGCGATCATCACGGACTCGGGCGGCTTTCAGGTGTTCTCGATGGGCCACGGTGGCGTCGCCGACGAGATCAAGGGCCGGCGGCGGGGCGGCGGCGCCGGCGTCACGGGTGCCCGCGACGGGTCGACCGGGGCGATCCTTTCGATCGACGAGGAGGGCGTCCGCTTCCGCTCCTACGTCGACGGACGCGAGCGCTTCCTTTCACCGGAGACGTCGATGGCCGTCCAGGCGTCGCTCGGCTCCGACATCGCGCTCGTATTCGACGAGTGCACGCCGTTCCACGTCACGCGCGAGTACACCGAGCGCTCGATGGAGCGCACTCACCGCTGGCTCGAGCGTTGCCTGCGCTGGCACGGCGAGCACGGGCCGGCGGGGCAGGTGGTCTACGGGATCGTCCAGGGAGGGGTCGAGCAGGACCTGCGGATGGTGTCCGCCGGGGCCGTGGCCGCGAGCGGCTGCGACGGTGTGGCGATCGGCGGATCGCTCGGGCAGGACAAGGCGCAGATGCACTCGGTCGTGTCCTGGACGACGGCCGAGCTCGAACGGGTCGCGCCCGACCGGCCCCGCCACCTGCTTGGGATCGGCGACGTCGACGATCTGATCGCCTTCGTCGAGCTCGGGATCGACACGTTCGACTGCGCGCTGCCGACCCGGATCGGGCGCCACGGGGTTGCGCTCGTGCCCGACCCGGGCACACGGTGGCGCCTGGATCTCGCCAAGGGCCGATGGCGCGAGTCGCCCGAGCCGATCCTCGACGGCTGCCCCTGCCCGGCGTGCTCGGCCGGGTTCTCGCGCGCCTACCTCCACTACCTGATCCGCGCCCGCGAGCTGACGGCGCTGCGGCTCGTGACGCTTCACAACCTGTCGTTCATCGCCCGGCTGATGGCCGACCTCCGGGACGCGATCGACGGCGGGCGCCTGCCCGCGGTGGCGGCGGCGCTCCGGGCCGGCGCGGCGCCGGGCATGTCCACCGTCTGAAGGCCCACGACCTCTGTCCGGATGGGGAACCCGGCCCCATGGACGCCACCGGAGCCGGCTATTTCGTGTACTTGCTGATGATCTTCTGAAGCTGGTTGACGGCGTCGTTCGTGTCGTGCGCCACGACCTTGCGGAAGTGAACGACGTTGTTCGACGTGCTCGCGGCGATCGTGATCGCCACCGCCACCGCCGCCACGAACAGGATCACGATCGCGAGAAACGCGAAGAAGCGGCGCGCGGCGCGTGATCCGCCCGAGCGCCTCGCCTGCCCGCGGCGCGCCTCGTCCGGACCGTAGCCGGCCATTGGGGGCGGATACGCGGGCCGGCGGGCTTCGAGCTGTCTGGCCTGCCGCGGCTGAGCCGCGGTCCGGCCGGTGGCGGGGGCCGAGCGCGGCGCCACCCGGGTCTGTGCCGTGGGCGATCCGTGGCCCGAGAGCACACGGGTGGCCGCGGTCCCCCCGGGGTTGCGGGTGGTTCCCGACCCGTTGCGGCTGGGCTCGACGCCGCGGGCGCCGGCGGCGATTGCCTCGGCGAACAGCAGCGCGGTGTCCGGCCGGTCTTCCTGGTCGAGCGCGAGCGCCAGCGAGATCGCGTCGGCCAGCTCGGGCGGCACGCGCGGGTTCAGTTCGTCGAGGGGCGCGGGCGCCTGGCGCTGCTGCTTGAGCGCGAGCTCGGACAGAGAGTTGGCCTCGTAGGGCAGGCGGCCGCTCAACAGCTGGTAGGCGACGACCCCGAGCGAGTACAGATCCGCGCGCGGGCCGGCCTCCTCGCCGCGCGCCTGCTCGGGGGCGAGGTAGGCGGCCGTCCCGAGCACCGACCCGACCTGGGTGATGCTCGACTGGTCGGCGGCGCGGGCGATTCCGAAGTCGGCGAGCTTGACCACATCGGAATCGGACACGAGCAGGTTGCCCGGCTTGACGTCCCGGTGCACGACGCCGTTGCGGTGCGCGTAGTCGAGCCCGCGGCAGGCTTGGGTCACGACGTCGACCGCCTGATCGACCTGCATCGGCCCGTGATCGCGTAGCAGCTCGGCGCACGAGTGGCCGGCGACGTGCTCCATCACGATGAAGTGCTGGTGCGCCTCCTCGTCGAACCCGAAGTCGAACACCTGCACGATGTTCGGGTGCACCAGCCGCGCGGCGGAAAGCGCCTCGCGGCGGAAGCGGGACACGAACGTCGGATCGTCGGCGAGATGCTCGGCGAGCAGCTTGATCGCGACGTAGCGCTCGAGGCGCTGATCGAACGCCAGCTGCACCGTGGACATCCCACCCACGCCGAGGCGGCCCTCGATCCGGTACCGCCCTACGATCGCCGTTCCGTTAGTCACCCACCACCGCCGTTTCCGCCGCTGTTCCCGTTCCCGTTAGCGGGACCCGTTCCACCGCTGTCGCCAGTTCCAGTTCCAGTCCCCGTTCCGGTCTCGGTGGTGGTCCCGCCGCCGAGCCCCGCGCCACCGGTCGTAGAAGTAGTACCCGTATTGGTCGGCGTGGTTGCGGTCGTCGACGATGTCGTGGTCGAAGTCGTGGTCGTCGGCGTGGTCGTCGAGGTGGTGGTCGACGGCGTCGAAGTGCTCGTGCTGGTCGAAGATGAGGACGTCGTCGGGACCGACGGCGTGCTCACCGCGTGCTGGCGGCAGTCGCGCTGGGCCAGCCTCGCGATCGTCACGGCGCCCTGGCTCAGATTGCTGCGCAAGGTCGGGTTGATCGTGACCGGCAGGTTCTGGACATCGTGGTTCAGGGACACGCTGGCGTTGATCGCCGCCCCGCAGTTGCCCGATTGCACCGCGGCATTGACCTCGTTGCCCTGGCCGCTGAGCGACAGCGATTGGTCGCCCGAGAGCAGGCCGGCGCCGCCGCCGCAGGCGGCGACGCACGAAACGGCGAAGCCGAGCCCGCCGGCGAGGATGGCGCGAGGCGCAAGGCGCATCCGCGGCCTGACTTTAGAGGGTCGACCCGTTGGCTTTGGGTTAGAGGCTTTGGTTGTGAGGTTTCTTACTGACCGAAGGAGAGGCGTTCGGCCAGCGAATCCGGGAGCCGAACCGCGCGGATCGCGGCGGCGGCTCCCGCGATGTCGTAATCCGTGCGGTGGTAGACCGCCTCCCAGGCGTCGAGGTCGAGTTCTAGCCAGGCGGCGCGAGGGTCGCCGTCGCGCGGCTGGCCGACGCTCCCGGGGTTGATCAGCCACTCGCCGTCGGTCAGGTCGAGCTGCTCGTCGGCTGCCCGCGTCTGGCCGCTGGCGGATTGACCGTCGGCCCGCGAGAACGACAGCGCGACGTGCGAATGGCCGATCAGGCAGATGCGGTGTGTCTGCGCGTCGAGGCACAGCTCGGCCTGCAACGGCGACAGCACGTACTCCCAGATCGGATCCCGTGGGCTGGCGTGGAACAGCCCCACGTGCTCCTCGAGATACGCCGGCTCGAGCTTGTCCAGGTACTCGCGGGTCTCGGGCACGATCACGCCCTGGGTCCACCGAGCCGCGAGCGCCGCGCCGCGGGAGAACTCCTCGAGCGGAAGCGCCCCGCGGACGCCGAGGTCGTGGTTGCCGGCGAGGCAGATCGCGGCGTACCGCCGGGCCAGCTCGACGCACGCGTCGGGCTCGGCCCCGTAGCCGACGAGATCGCCCAGGCACCACATCTCCTGGCACTCGGAGGCCTCGATCGCGTCGAGCACCGCCTCGAAGGCGTGGCGGTTGCCGTGGATGTCAGAAACGATTGCGACTCTCATTTGGTTGGCGGCTCAGCGTGGCGCGCGGCTACAGTCTCGCGGGTGAGGCACCCTCCGCGCCACCGTTTAGTGGAATCGATGTTGTTGGCGCTCGCTGTGGCAGAGGGTGGCGTACGGCTGCTTTCGCCGCGGGAACGGCCGATAGAGCCCGCGGAGATCGATCTTCACAGCTTTTTCACCGACGCGGAGATCGAGCGCGGCGCCCGGTACGCGCGGCCGCAGCTCGCGCTCGGGCTCAGCCGGGCGGCGGTCGAGATCGGCGCGCTCGCGCTCGTCGTGCGACGGCCACCTCGGTGGCTGGTGCGCCGACTCGAGCGCCCGGTCCTCGGCGGTGCGCTGGCCGGAGCGGGCCTCGCCGTGGGGATGTCGCTGCCGGCGCTGCCCTTCTCCGCGATCGCTCGCAGGCGGGGCAAGGCGGTCGGGCTCGTTACCCAGTCCTGGCGCGGGTGGGCCGGTGATTTGCTCAAGGGCGGCGCGATCGAAGCCGTGCTCGCGGCGTCCGCCGGCGGGGCGGCGGTGGCCGTGACGCGGCGGTATCCGCACCGCTGGTGGCTGCCCGCGTCGGCAGGCTCGGTGCTGTTCGGCGGCGCCCTCGCGGCGCTGGCGCCGGTCGTGCTCGACCCGGTGTTCAACGACTTCACGCCGCTGCCCGAGGGCGAGACGCGGTCCGACGTTCTCGAGCTCGCCCGCATCGCCGGCGTCAAGGTGGGGGAGGTGTACTCGGTCGACGCCAGCAAGCGCACGACCGCGGCCAACGCCTATGTGGCCGGGCTTGGGCCGACCAAGCGGGTGGTGCTGTTCGACACCCTGCTCGACCGATACAGCCGCGACGAGATTCGCGTGGTCGTCGCGCACGAGCTGGGCCACGTGCGCCACCGCGATGTGCCTCGCGGGGTCCTGTACGCCGCGCTGGTCGCGCCGGCCGTCGCGTTCGCCGTCCAGCATCTGAGCTGGGAGCTCTCGCCCGAGCGCGGGACCGCCGGCGCGCTGCCCGCGCTCGCGCTCGCGGCGGTGGCGGTTGGAGCCCCGACCGGGTTGATCGGCAACCGCCTTTCGCGGGCGATCGAGCGCCGCTCCGATGCCTACTCGCTGACGCTCACCGACGCTCCGGACGCGTTCATCTCGTTCGAGCGCGCGATCGCGGTTCAGAACGTCGCCGACCTCGAGCCGCCACGCTGGCTCACTTCGCTTCTGGCCACACACCCGCCGACGGCCGAGCGGATCGGTTCGGCCGTCAGCTTCGCAGGCCGAAGCCAAAACGGGTCCGCTCGATCCGGGGACTATTCGGCGGGCTCGTCGAGTTCCTGAGCGCCACCGTATTCGGGCAGATTCTTGATGCCCTCGCGCGTCTGCCACTTCGAGTAGTTGTCCTGCATGGCGTCGATCAGCTCGCGCATGAACCGGGCGCTCAAGTTGATACGCGACACGACGACGCCGGGGATTTCCTCGTCCTCCACCTCGTGGTCCACACGGGCGAACGTGATCGTGAACTCGTAGTCGGAGTGGCTTACATTTGCGAAATTCGCATATACGCCGGCCATGATGTCCGGCGAGAAGTGGATGTTGATGTGCCGCTCTGGGCGGCCAGGATCGTCCATGGGAACGTAGTATCCCATCGTGAGGATCCTCGTCGTCGCCGTCGGGAGGCTGCGCCCACCTTTCTCCGACGATGTCCAGCACTACCAGAAGCTGCTCGCTCGGCACGCCAAGCTCGAGCTGATCGAAGTGCGCGACGACGATCACGTCACGCGGCGGATCCCCGAGCGGGTGTTCGTGTCGCTGCTGGACCGTGACGGCGAACAGCTCGACTCGGTCGCGTTCAGCCGCTTCCTCGAGGCGCGACGGCAGAGCGCGCTCGACCTGTGCTTCGTCGTCGGTGGTCCGTTCGGGCTCGACCTCGACGCGGTCGACCATCGGATCTCGCTCGGTCCGATGACGCTCCCGCATCAGCTCGCACGGGTCGTGCTGCTCGAGCAGCTGTACCGCGGACACAAGATTCTCGCCGGCGAGCCGTATCACTACTGATGGAGGACTGGAGCCAGAGCGGCGCGTGGAATTTCCCGGGCGAAGACGGCGGGAAAGCTCGCGAGAGAGCCCTTCGCCAGCGCGAGCACGCCCGACACGAGGTGCGACTGTTCATCCGGCGGCTCGGGATCCTGCTGGGCGCGCTCGGTGGGATGGTGATCATCGGGACGATCGGGTTCGCGGTGATCGAGCACGTCTCCCCGGCTTACGGGTTCGAGTGGACGATCGACACGGTGACCACGCTCGGGTCGATCCCCGACCCTCCGGATGCCGGTGGCCGCGCGCTCAAGGTTGGCCTCGAGCTGGTCGGCATAGGTACGCTCTTCTACGCCCTCGCGACCGTTGCGGAGTTCTTCGTCTCGGGGCAGCTCAGTGGCGTCCTCGAAGAGCGCCGGATCGAAAAGATGATCAACTCGTTCACCGACCACTACATCATCTGCGGCTTCGGCCGCGTCGGCCGCCAGGTCGCGCGCGACCTGCGGACCGCGGGCGCCCGCTACGTCGTGATCGATCCGAACCCGGCCAATCGCGAGTCGGCACTCGCGACCGGCGCCCCGTTGATCGAGAACCAGCCCTCGGACGACGAGATCCTCAAGCAAGCCGGGATCGAGCGCGCGCTCGGGGTGATCGCGTGCGTCGACTCCGACGCGGAGAACATCTTCATCGCGCTCACCGCGCGCGAGTTGCGCGCTGACATCTTCATCGTCGCACGAGCGTCGGCCGAGGACTCCGAGAAGAAGCTGCTGCGCGCCGGTGCCGACCGGGTGATCTCGCCGTACAAGACCTCGGGTGCGACGATGGCGCGGGTCGCACTGCGTCCGCAGGTCGGCGCCGCCTTCGAGGTGGCCGATTACCGGATGGAGGAGATCGAGGTATCGCCCGTGTGCGAAGCGGTGGGAAAGACGATCGCCGACGTCGGCGGACCCGCGCTGATCGTTGCCATCCGGCACCCGGACGGCGAGCTCGAGACCCAGCCGCCGCCGCACACCGTGTTCAATTCGGGAGACCTGATCGTCGCGATGGGTGCACCGTCCGCCGTCGAGCAGCTCGAGCGGATGTTCCAGCCACCGAGGGTTCATTCCGGGATCCGGCCGACCATTCAGGGCCTGTGACGGACGGACAGGCAAACGATCCGGTCGGGACGCTCGGCATCGCGGTCAGGCGCGCCGCCGCGGCCGTGCGTGGAAGCGCCGGCGAGCCGCCGGTGCCGCCAACGCTCGACCGCCCGCGGCACAAGGGACAGGGCGACTACTCGACGAACGCCGCGATGCTGCTCGCGCCCGTGCTGGGCGCGCCGCCTCGTGAGATCGCGGAACGGCTTCGCGCCGAGCTCGTGGGCCTGCTCGGCGACGAACTCGAGCGGGCGGAGGTGGCGGGCCCCGGCTTCCTCAACCTGGTGCTGTCCGACTCGTGGCACCGGCGGGGCTTGCGGTCCGTGCTGGACGCCGGCGACGGGCTCGGCGGCGGTGACGCCAAGCCGGCGGAGCGGATCTCGATCGAGTTCGTCTCGGCCAACCCGACGGGACCTCTGGTCGCGGCGAGCGGACGCCACGCCGCCTACGGGGACGCGCTGGCGCGGATTCTCGAGCACTACGGCCACTCCGTTGAGCGCGAGTATTACTTCAACGACGCCGGCAATCAGATCCGGCTGCTGGGGGAGTCGGTCCGGGCCCGCGCGCGCGGCGAGGAGGTGCCCGAGGGCGGCTACCAGGGGTCGTATGTGGCCGACCTGGCTTCGGAGATTCCCGGGGCGGCGGACGCGAGCGTGGACGTGTTGTCCCGGAGCGCGGTCGACTTGCTGCTGGCCCAGATCAAGGCGACGCTCGATCGCTACGGGGTCAGGTTCGACGTTTTCTTCAGCGAGCGAACGCTCCACGAGGGTTCCCCGAGCCAGTTGCAGCGCGCGCTGGCGCGGCTCGAGGAGGTCGGCCACGTCTACCACTCCGAGGGCGCGATGTGGCTGCGGACGACGAGCTTCGGCGACGACAAGGACCGGGTGGTCGTCCGCTCCAACGGCGAGCCCACCTACCTCGCTGCGGACATCGCCTACCTGGACAACAAGCGCGAGCGCGGGTTCGAGCTCCAGCTCGTACCGGTCGGGTCCGACCACTCGGCCTACGTGCGCGCGATGAAGGCGGCGATGGAGGCGCTCGGGGGCGATCCCGACACGGTCGAGCTCCCGCTGCTGCAGTTCGTCCACCTCGTCGAGGGCGGCGAGGTATCCGCGATGTCCAAGCGCCGCGGCGACTTCGTCATGCTCGACGACCTGCTCGACGAGATCGGCGTCGACGCGACCCGGTTCTTCATGCTCCAACGATCGCACGACCGCACGATCGAGCTTGACGTCGAGCTCGCGCGCAAGCAGTCGCGCGAGAACCCGGTCTATTACATCCAGTACGCCCATGCCAGGATCGCGTCGATGCTGAGGCGGTTCCCTTCGGCGCGCGTCGAGGCTGCGCTGTCCGCCGACTGGGGCGCGGTGGCGCTCGAGGGGCCCGAGCGCGAACTGATCAAGAAGCTGTTGTCGTTCCCGAGCGAGGTCGCCGAGGCGGTCGAGCGGCGGGGGCCGCACCGGGTCGCGGGCTACGCCCTCGAGCTCGCCCAGGACTTCACCACGTTCTACGAGGCGTGCCGGGTGGTCGGCGCCACGCCGGAGGCGCTCGAGTCGCAGCGAATCGCGCTGTCGGTGGCCGCGCGGACGACGATCGCGCTATCGCTGCGGCTACTCGGCGTGACCGCGCCCGACACGATGTGACGCGGTGGTGCGCCGGCCGCGGGGCCGGCGCCGGCGGCCGCGACCCTCAGCCCTGAAACTGGCTGAGCTCTTGCTCGAGGCGTTGCGTGTCCGCGGCGTCGAGCGAGGGCGGCGCCGCGGCCGGCTCTCGCGCCGCCGCTCGCGTTCGGCGCCGCCAGCGGGGAAGCGCAAAAGCCAGGACCGCCGCCCCGAGGGCCAGGATCGCCAGCGGGATCACGTAGACGGCGAGGTTGAAGCCGTGGGCCGGCGGTTTGCCGAGAACGGCCGGTCCGTACTGGCCGACGAGGTTCTTCAGGATCTGCGACTTGGTCTCGCCCTGCGCGATCAGCCCCCGGATGTAGGCGCGCTCGCTGTCGGCCTCCAGCGACTGCGCGACGGCGAGCGGCTCGCGGCACTCTGTGCACATCACGTCGCCCTCGATGTCGGTCAGCGACGCGCGAGGGACGGCCGCTGCCGAGGCGGCCGCCGGCGCGAGCGCGAACGGCCAGGCCGCGGCCGCGAGCAGCAGGGCGACCGCCCCGAGGCGAAGCGCTCTGGCGGTCATGCCGGTTGGGCCAGAATCCGAGTCACGGTCTGCTTCAGCCAGTTCCCGGCAAGTTGGAAGCGACGCAGGGCGACGATCCGGCCCTGGCGGTTGATCACGAACGTCTCCGGGACGCCGTCGGTCCCGAACGACTTCACGAAGGTTCCGCTCACGTCGCGGATCACCGGATAGGTGATCCCGTGCTGACGCACGAACTGCTCGGAGTCATCCGCGTTGTCCAGGAACGTGACCCCTAGCACCGTCGCGTCGTTCTTGACTATCTGTCGCTGCTCCTGCTCGAGAATCGGTGCCTCGGCCATGCACGGCGGGCACCATGACGCGAACACGTTGAGCACGATCACCTTGCCGCGCAGATCGGCGAGGCTCTCGGAGCCCGTCGAGCCCAGGATCGGCAACTTAGTGCTGGCGTTCGGCGCCATCGGGTAGTCCCCGCGTGCGACGGACGCGTCGATCGACGTACTGGTCCCCTGGTGGGAGACGCCGAACGCGAGCAAAGCGAGAAGACCGGCCGCCACAGCGACGGCGATCGCTGGAATCGCGAAGCGGCGCATGCTCGGAGAGTAGTACGAGAGCTTTCTGGCCAGCCGGCATCTCTGACGGCGTTCGGGCCGCGGCGAGTGGCTCTCGGTTTGTTCGCAACACGCCGCGTCCTCTTTTTCACAAGCCGGCCACGGCTCGTGCGATGGTTGCACCTGACTCGAGGCCCGATCAGAACACGAACTTCGAGGTCAACTTGCCTGCAGACGCCAATCCGCATCACGCGAAGCAGCCTTCCGGGGCCGGCCAGGGGTACCCAACGAACCCCTTTGCCCTGTATCTGGAGCCGATGCCCAACGGCTGGGTGCGCGTCCGGGTCGAGGGAGAGCTTGCGCTCGACAGCTCCTCCGCGCTCGAGCGCACCGTCGAGCACGAGCTGCGCTCGAACAGTCACGTGCTGCTGGACCTCTCGGCGATCGAGTTCATCGACTCCGCCGGCCTGCGCGCCATGACCGCACTGGTCCGCATCGCGAAGGCCACCGGCCGCAGTCTGCGGCTGAGCGCGGACCTGCCGGCGCACGCCCGCCGGCTCATGGAGATCGTCGGACTGCTCCCGTTCGTCCCGATCGGGATGGACGAGCCCTGGGGCGAGGGTTCAGGCTCGCTGCCGGACGCCCCGTCCGCCTGACCTACCCCTCAAAGTAACCCGCGCGACCCCGCCGAAGACACGTGGTGGACGCCGAGCGAGACATCCGATCCCACACGCCCGAGCGCCCACCAAGTGAGAGGAGAGAGGTAATACGCGACTGGATGTACCACGAAACGGCCTGCTTCACGCATGTTCGCCGCACCGGCGGTTGCAAACCAACCCGTCCGGCTCGGGCCGGCGGGCGACGTGCGCTCGTGCCCGGCCGTGGCCCCAGGACGGTCATCCTCCAATCGCTAGCATTTCCGGGCCACTTGCGGATGTAGCTCAGTTGGTAGAGCGTCGGCTTCCCAAGCCGAAGGTCGCGGGTTCGAGCCCCGTCGTCCGCTTTGTATAACGAACTGGAAATCAAGACGTTCCTGGATCTAGCGTTGGCCGGCCGAGGTGACGGGCAACCGTACCGGGCAACGATCTGTCGTCCCGCGGGGTCCAAATGAATTCCCAGGCTGCTCAGGGGCGTACGCGTCGCAAGCGCGGATCCGATCGCTGATCACGCCGGTCTCCCCTAGAGGTTCCTCATCGAGCGAGTCCCCCCGGCCCGCCGGTCATCTGGCCGCGTTTGGCGACGGCAAGGATGCCGTCGCCAAACGCGGGCGCTCGCGTCGCGCCTATCACCAACGAGGTCGCGACCACGACCGGGCGCGACGCGAAATAACACCAGCGGGACGAGGACCGAGCCACCCCTACTCGGCAGACAAGCCCAGCTCCCGACGAACCCAACCAGGCACATCACACCCATCCCGGCGCCCCGTCGTCCTGGACCAGATCGTCCGCGAGACACGTGGTCGCGCCGCACCGCGATCGCCAGCCGGACTGTCAACGGCCATCTGTTTCTCCCCAACTACGGCCATCTTTTCTCCCCACCGGCGGCCATGGTTTCTCCCCACTGGCGGCCATTTTTTCTCCCCACCATGTGGGGGCCGCCGGGGGTTCAGGTCAGGGGCTTCACCCCCTTGCCGGCGGTCGCTTGCGCGAGCCGGTAGCTGTCCTGTCCTTCGGTGATCAGGACGTGGGCGTGATGGAGTAGCCGGTCGACGGTCGCGGTCGCGATGCTCTTGGGCATCAGCTCGTCGAACCCCGAGGGATGGATGTTTGAGCTGATCGCGATTGAGCGCTTCTCGTAGGTGGCATCGATCACCCGGAACAGCGCCTCGGCCGCGTCGGCAGAAACCGGGAGCAGCCCGACATCGTCGATCACCACGAGATCGGCGCGGATCAGTTTGCCGATCGCTTTGTTGATGCTGTCGTCGGCGCGGTGGCGGCGCAGCAGCTGCGCGAGCGTTTCGAGTGTGTGCCAGGCGACGGTCTTGCCTTTGTCGATCGCGAGATGGCCGAGCGCTTCGATGAGGTGACTCTTGCCGGTCCCGGGCGAGTAGTGGTCGCACTACTCATGTTGTGGAGTTTCTGCCGGAGCGGGTGCGGCTAATCGCCGCGCCTGGCGAGCTTCGGGATGTCGTGCTTGATGTGTTGGGGTGGTCGACGGACGATGCCTCGGGCGAGACGGTGTTGCTGTGCCGGCTGCTGGATGGCAGCTCCGGGGAGATCCCGGCGCGGTGGACGGATCTGCCGTGGCGAGTGGCGCCTGAGCTGGCGGTCGGCGGGATTGGGTCGCCTGCGGGGTGGCGGTTGTTGTTGGCGCGGGCGGAGCGGTTGCGTCGTCCGCGTCGGGGTCGAGCCTCCGGTGAAAACGGAGGTGATCGTGTCGGGACAGCTCGCGTTGGCGGTGCAGGAGGAGACGGTCGTTCCGGCGGCGGTGTGGGAGACGCTGCCGCCCGAGCGCCAGCTGCAGGTCGCGGTCAGGCTCGCGCGTCTGCTCGCCCGGCTGGTCGAGGCGGCGCGCGATGAGTGATCTTCAGAAGATCACCGAGCAGCATCGCCGCCGGCGGGCGGTGGTGTATGTGCGCCAGTCGACCCCGACGCAGTTGGAGCGCAACCACGAGTCACGCGCGCGGCAGTACGCGCTCAGACAGCGAGCGATCGAGCTGGGGTGGCCGGCGGCGTCGGTGACCGTGGTCGACGAGGATCTCGGTCGCTCGGGCGCGTCGAGCGATGGGCGGCTGGGGTTCAAGGAGCTGGTCGCCGAGGTCGGGCTTGGGCATGTCGGGCTGATCCTGTCGCTTGAGACCTCCAGGCTGGCGCGGTCGTCGGCGGACTGGCATCAGCTGTTGGACCTGTGCGCGTTGACCGGGGCGCTGATCGCTGACCAGGACGGGATCTACTCGCCGGGGAACTTCAACGACCGGCTGCTGCTCGGCTTGAAGGGCACGATGTCGGAGGCGGAGCTGCACCTGATCCGCGCCCGGCTGGATGGCGGGCTGCGCAACAAGGCCCAGCGTGGCGAGCTTGAGCTGAGCCTCCCGATCGGGCTGGATCGCGACGAGGACGGCCGGATCGTGCTGTGCGCCGATGAGCAGGTCCGCCACGCGCTCAGCGGGTGTTCGAGCTGTGGCGGCGGATCGGCTCCGCCCGGCAGGTCGTTTCGGTGTTGCGTGACGAGGGGCAGCGCGTGCCGCGCCGGACGGTGGGATCGCGTCGGGTGCGGTGGGCGGCGGCGACCTATGGATCGGTGCACGCGTTCCTGACCAACCCGGCGTATGCCGGAGCGTTCGTGTTCGGCCGGACCAGCCAGAAGAAGTCGCTGGACGCCACCGGGCGGGTGCGCCGCCGCACGATCGATCTGCCGCTGGAGCAGTGGTCTGTCTGCCTGCCCGAGCACCATCCCGGCTATGTCACCTGGGATGAGTACCTCGCCACCCGCGAACGATTGCGAGCGAACGTGAGACCGCGCGGGCAGGGCGGCGGCGCCGCCCGCGAAGGCGTCGCGCTGCTGCAAGGGATCGTCCGCTGCGGACGGTGCGGCCGACGGATGCAGGTCGCCTATTCAGGCAATGACGGACAGGTCCCACGGTATGCGTGCGTCCGCGCTCACCAGCTGCACGGCACCGACAGCGCCTGCCAGTCGCTCGGCGCGCTCCGGCTCGAGAAGGCCGTCACAGCCGCGTTCCTAGAAGCGATCACCCCCGCCGGGGTGCGCGCCTGCACGGAGGCGATCGGCGAGCTCGAGCGCCAGCACGAGGATCGGCTGACCGGGCAGCGGCTCGCGGTCGAGCGCACTGAGTTCGAAGCCGGCCGCGCGCAACGCCAGTTCGACGCCTGCGAGCCCGAGCACCGCCTCGTTGCCCGCACGCTCGAGTCCCGCCTGGAAGCCGCGCTGGCTGAGCTCGAGTGTGAGCGGCGCAAGCTCGCCGAGCTCGAGACCCGCCGCCCCGAGCCGCTCACTCCGGCAGAGCGGCAAGCGCTCGGTCGGCTGATCCGCGACCTCCCGAACCTGTGGGCCGCGGACACCACGACGCGCCCGTGACCGCAAGGAGCTGCTGCGCACACTGATCAGCGAAGTGATCGTCACGATCAACCACGAGCCGCGTCGTGCCGAGGTGCAGATCGTCTGGGAGGGCGGCGCGCGCACCGAACTGACCGTGGCGCTGGTCAGCGCGGGACCGAGCGCAACCGCACCAGCGAGGACACCGTCGAGCTGGTCCGCAAGCTCGCCGCGCACACCGCGATCAGCAGATCGCCGCGATCCTCAATAAGCAAGGCCGCCGCACCGGCACCGGTCTGCCGTTCAACCAGCCACGCGTCGCAGTACCTCCGAGCCAAGCACGGGATCCCTGCCGCGCCGCCACCAGACCCCGCCAGTGACCTGTTCACCGTCGAACAGGCCGCGATCGAGCTCGGCGTCGCGCAGACGACGATCTATCGATGGCTGCGAGCGGGGCTGCTCCCGGCGAGCAGACCACCGCGCATGCGCCGTGGCGGATCCGCCTCACTCCGGAGGTTCGCGCACGGTTCGTGCCCGATGTCCCCGACGACTACCTGCCGCTCGATCAAGCCGCGAAGCGGCTCGGGTGCGCCCGCCAGACCGTTTTGCATAAGGTCCAACGCGGTGAGCTGCACGCCGTCCAGGTCATCAGCGGACGGCGGAAAGGCCTGAGGATTCAGGTCAAAGGGTCCGCGACTGGACTCTTTGACCAATGACGACGGACGAGGAGGGCAGTGTGAAAGGTGCTCGGATGGCCCGCAAATCACGAGTACTTCGGCGCGGTCGATCCATTCCAGCGTTTGGAGCGCCTGCTGGGTCTTTGCCGGGATCGCGCAGCGGTCCGGTTCCCAGGCATCGAACGTCTTGCCTGCGGGGAGCCCGGATGCGCGGCGTCGCGTTCTGATCGTGGCCTGGTCGCGGCCGGCGGCTTCCTCTGAGAGCAGGACTTTGAGGACCTCAGCGTGATCCCAGCGCTGCGCGGTTGCGTTGGCGATCACCTCTGGCGCTGCCCGGCGGACGTATGGGAGTCGCAGGCGGCGGAGGAGACGGTCGAGCTCGTCGGGTAGTGGTGGCGGGGCGGGTGGCTTGACCGTCATCGCCCAGCTCCGAACGCGCTGTGGGTGCCCGTTTCGGGGTGATGGATCGGTCGCGGCGAGCGGTTGGATGGCCGCAGATCGCTTCTCAGCCCGCCGGTTTCGCTGTGAGCGACGAGATCAGGGGTGTTCATCGTCCGAATCCCTCCCAGCTGCGGGTCGAGCGTTGCAGCGAGCGCTCCTCGGAACGGCTGCGGAACAGGAGCAGCTCACCGCCGGCTTGCTGGTGGGCAAGGATCGCGCCGAGGTCACCGTCACCGAAGCGACTCGCCTCAGCGCACGTCCTGAGCGCCCGCTCGACCTCCGCGGTGC
>CAVVCP010000003.1:0-748326 GCA_963746695.1 uncultured Solirubrobacterales bacterium
TTGCTCTCCCATCCTCGCTTAGCCTTAGTTGTGCTGGCCTGGCGGCCGGTCGCGGGCAGATGAAAATGGTTTGATGCCGGGGTCGCCCTCGACGCCGATCCTGTCCTTGGTGCCGGTGAGCCCGAGCTTAGTTTGGCGTGTGGGTCTCCCCGGGGTTCCGGACTGTTGCCAAGAGCACGCTTGTCAGACTCGTTAGTTCTCAGAGGCCCCTGGGCGACGATCTTGTCGATCGGATCTCGGGAGGCTGGATGGAGACGGTAGTTGAGCGCCCAGCGGCGCTGGATGTTCACAAGGAGCAGGTCACGGCGTGCGTGCGGGTGCCCGCGCAGGACGGCTCGCGTGAGCAGCATGTGGCGGAGTTCCCGACGACGGTCGCGGGCTTGTTGACGTTGCGTGACTGGCTCAAGGCGTTCGGGGTCACGCAGGTCGTGATGGAGGCGACCGGCGTGTACTGGAAGCCGGTGTGGGCGATCCTTGAGGACGGGTTTGAGTGCGTGCTGGTCAACGCCCGGCACGTCAAGCAGGTCCCGGGTCGCAAGACCGACGTCAAGGATGCCGAGTGGCTGTGCCAGCTCGCCGAGGCCGGGCTGCTGCAGAGCGAGTTTTGTGCCGCCCAAGCCGATCCGGGCGCTGCGGAATCTGACCCGGTATCGCAAGACCCAGATCCAGGAGCGTGCGCGGGAGGCGAACCGGCTTGCACAAAGCGCTTGGAGGACACCGGGATCAAGCTCGACTGCGTCGCCTCGGACATCCTCGGCAGTCCGGGCGGGCGATGCTCGACGCGCTCGTGAACGGGACGACGGATCCGGAGGTTCTCGCCGAGCTCGCGCGGGGCCGGTTGCGCGCCAAGATCCCGGCGCTCAAGGAGGCGCTGGAGGGCCGCTTTGACCATCTCCACGCCGTGTGGATCGGCGCGATCCTCGAGCACATCGACTTCCTCGATGGGCAGATCGCGTCGCTGACTGAGGCGATCGGGGAGCAGATCGCCCCTTTCGAGCAAGCCGTTGAACTCTTGTGCACGATCCCCGGCGTTCAGCGGCGCACCGCCGAGGTGATCATCGCCGAGATCGGCATCGACATGAGCGTGTTCCCGACCGACAAACAACTCGCCTGCTGGGCCGGGATGTGCCCCGGCAACGACCAGTCAGCCGGCAAACGCCGCTCCGGGAAGACCCGCAAAGGCTCCAAGTGGCTGGACTGGGCGCTCGAAGAAGCCGCGATGGCCGCGATCCGCACCAAAGACGTCTACCTCGCCGCCCAATACGCCCGCCTCAGACCCCGCCGCGGGCACAAGAAAGCGCTCGGCGCCGTCAAGCACTCGATCCTGATCGCCTGCTGGCACATGCTCGGCACCGGCGAGCTCTACAACGACCTCGGCGGCGACTACTTCCGCAAACGCGACCCCGAACGCATCACCAAACGACTCATCACCCAACTCGAAGCGCTCGGACACCACGTCACCCTCGAGGCCGCGGCTGCCTGAACGTTATTTTCCTGTCAGGTTGAGGTGAAGCCGGCCCCGCGAGGAACCTCGGCCGCTGGCGAGTGCCCGCCGCGGTTCGTAGCGCTCCTACCAGCCGGTCCAGCGACACGACCAGCACGCCGGCCTCGACGCGCTCGAGCCGCCTGGCGTGGACCACGCAGAGGACCGCGAGCGCGCCCTCGGGACACCAGCGGCGGCGGCGTGCCCGCAGCCAGCTGACTATCTCCTCCACGCGGGCGACGTGCTGATCGTCGAATGTCCTGGTCGACGAGGTAGGCCAGAGGCGCGGTGGCGGTGTTGCTCCGTTTCCTCTGGCCCCCTCCCGAACCCGGCGTGAACCTTTCAGCTCACCGGGCTCTCCAGCGACTGTTCCGTGAGTCACGCGGCGGCCGTCCTGGGGTGGATGCTGGCGTAGCAGAGTTCGCAGACCACGAGGGTCTTGCGACGGCGCTTGGCCATGATCTGCGCCCATTCGGGCGGCGGCCGTCCGGGCTTGTCGAGGTCGGCGAGTTTGCGGATCTGGTGCACGCGCACCTTCTCCGCTTCTCCGCAGATCTCGCACTGTCCCGCCAGGAGCCGATGGATCAGCTCTTTGCGGCGGGAGGTCGCTCGGACAGGAACGCGGTCCCGCAGGATCGCGGTCTTCTGTCGCCTGAGCGGAATGCCACCGAACGTGGCGACCAACGGCGTCTTGCCCTCGCCGCGATCAACGACGACTTGCATGCATGCGCGCGGCCCGTGCGGCGTCTGGATCGTGGCCGCGTACTTGCGGGCGATCTTCGTCACCGTCGAGTCGTGCTTGCCTGCCAGCGTCTTGAGCAGCGAGGTCAGCATCACCCAGCGCAGCCGGTCCAGCCGGTAGACGTCGCCGGCCAGCAGGTAGTACTGGACGATGCCGCGGTACTCGGCGCCGTATTGGCTGATGATCGCGTGGTCCTGCTCGTTCATCAGCTCGGGCCGTCGCTCGGGTTTGCCCCGTTGCATGTACCGCGCGCATTTGGTCGCGATCACCTCCGTGGGCACGCTGAGCCGGATTCCGCCGTTGGCCGACCTGCGGCCAGCGGTGATCTTCCGGTCGTTGTGCTGGACGGCGATCTCATAGCCGAGGAACCGCGCCGCGTTGGTACGGGCGTGGGTGATCAGCGTCTTGGTCTCCGACAGCTCCAGCGCGAGTTCGTCGTGCAGGAACTGACCGAGGCGACGTTTGATCTCCTCAGCTTCTGATCGTGGTCCGGCGAACCCGAGCAGGATGTCGTCGGCGTAGCGGACGTAACGCAGCCGCCGATACTCCGGATCATTCGGATCCGGGCCCGGAAGGCGGCGTTGCTGCTTGCGCAGCGCCCGCACCGCGGCATGATCGCCACGCCTGCGAGCACGACCGATCGCGGCCGTGATCCTGCCGTGCTCAGGATTACGTTTCCTGCGCACACCTCGGGTGTATTCCGGCATCAGAACCGTCTCGACAAACGCGTCCAACCTGCTCAGGTAGATGTTGGACAGGCACGGGGAAAGAACCCCGCCCTGCGGCGCACCGCTGGGCGTGGCACCCCACACCCAATCCTCCAAGTACCCGGCAGCCAACATCTGGCTGATCAGCCGAAGCAACCGGTGATCGTGGATCCTGTCGCCCAGCGTCGCGAGCATGACCTGATGGTCAAGCTCGTCGAAACACCGGGAGATGTCGCCCTCGATAAACCAGGTCGTTCCCGTCCAGGTGTTCGCCACCTCGCGCAACGCGGTGTGGCACCCCCGGCCGGTCCGGAAACCGTGTGAGCAGTCGGAGAACTGCGGCTCGTAGTACGCCTCCAACAGCAGACGCACGACTTCGCCGACCAGCTTGTCCGACCACGACGGCAATCCCAGCGGCCGCGTTTTCCCGTCCTTCTTGGGAATGTAGTGGCGCCTGGCGGGCTTGAACCCGTAGCGCTCGTGACGCAACGCGTCGATGATGCGCTCGATCTTGCCCATGCTCATGCCGTCCGCGGTCTCCGCGTCGGGTCCCGGGGTCATCGCTCCCTTGTTGGAATAGATGCGCCCGTAGGCCAGCAGATACAACTGCGGGTTGAACAACTGTCGATACAGCTCATCGCACGGCAGGCCGCGCCTGCCGCGTTCACGGAGGACCTCCAAGACCGTTTCGGCGTTCTGCATTACGCATACCTCGCGGCGCTTCGATGTCCCGTCACCTGTGCCCCTTCGCCCTGTGGACGGCTCTCCCGTCCTCCTTGGTGGGGCGCAACTCCCACGACTACTACGAGCACTCCGTCACCCTGGGGCTCGCACCCCGAGGATTGATCCCGCGTTCGTCCCTGTTGCACGTCCGAGCGTGACGTAGGCGTCCCACTCATCTCCTTGATTGCCCTCACTGGGCAACGCTCCACACCCCGAAGGTTGCGACAGCCAACGAAGAAAGCCATCGCAGAGCATGGTGCCGGTCACAAGCGTCTTTCCGGCAGACGGATCGTTGCATCGTCTGGAGATTGGGATTCAGGCAATTCAGCTTTCGCCATATCACGCGGGTCCCGCGACACCCCAGCCCTGACGCTTCGGCTGACCATCGCTTCAATGGCATGCTGCTGTCCCGTTCACCTTTCAGATCCGGGTAAGCCATTGGACCCAAGAACCTCCCTTCGAGTTCCTCCCGGCTGAGCCGGGGATACAACAGGGCGCCTCGCGGCGCATTTTGTTTCGATCGCGAACGCGATCCCGGTCGGCGCAATCGCCACACTGTCGATGTCTCCGCGGCCCTGCCAGAGCAGCGAGTGCCGCAAGCGCCAGCCTTCGGCTGCTAGCGGGGCCAGTGCGCGCTGCACCTGCTCCTCTGAGCGCGCGCCCACTCGGCTCCGCCCCGCCAGTCGTGCCCAGTTGCGCGCGCTTGCGCCCAGCGCGATCGCCACCAGAAGCAGGGAGATGGCAATCCAGAACCCCCCTTGGGACCCGGCGAGGAGCGCCATGCCGGCCGCGGTTAGAGTGCCCGTGCCTGTTGCGACGGCGCGACCGCGGCGACGGAACTGCTGGCGCCGCGGGTAGTTCACTATCTGGCCTGGGCGCCCGGCTCCCGGCGGTCGGTGGCGAGCGCATTCCTGTCGTAAACAGCAGACATGCGCGGATGATTCCAGCGGATACGGACGCTCTCTGGAACCGTATTTCCACAAGGGGTTCATCCGCAGGTCGGCCCGTGGGGCCGGGGGATAGGTCTGGAAACGGCCGTTGTAAACGACGGGGTTCGTCAGCGGTAGAGGACTGCACGCGCCACAACGGACCCGTCCGGCGTGACCGCTTGCGGACGAAAGCAGAAGCCCCGCATGCAGGTCAGAGCCGCCGCGAGAGTGCTGAGTCTTCGTGGAAGCAGGTCTCTTGAAGACGCGGTCGAGGTCCCGGAGCGGCTTCTGCGTCTGGCGAACAGGAGGTGCGCGGGTGAGCGCCGTCCGAGACCTGCTTGGTGCGTAGCGCGGTGTTTCTTGCCACAACGCCGGGCTGTTCAGCCTCCTGCAAGAACGTCAGTCTGGGAGGCTGGCACGCGGGCTGCCGCGTTTCGTTCGGGCGGTGAACGTCAGCCCGGACTTGGCGCCGGTTGCCGGCGGGAACGAGACTTCGATGATGAGTCCGCCCCCGGGTCGTGCGCGCGCGCCCAGCTCGGCATGGTGCGCGTTGGCGATCGCTTGGACGATGGAGAGTCCCAGTCCGTGGCCGTTGTTGTGGCGGGTGCGGGCGCCGTCCAGTCGTTGGAACGGTTCGAAGAGACGCTGGATCTCCTCGGGTGGAATGGTCGGGCCGGTGTTCGCAATGGTCACGAAGGCATGCCGGACACGAGCCCCGGTGGTGATCTCGATATGTCCGCCGGGGGTGTTGTGGCGGATCGCGTTGTCGATCAGGTTGGCGATCAGGCGCTCGAGCAGTCGTGGATCGCCCGCGGCCGGCGCCGCGTCCAGGGTTGCGCGCACGTCGAGATCGAGACCCGCGAGCTGTAGCTGGTGGGCGAGCAGGGCGTGGGAGGTGAGGGTCGCGAGGTCGACGTCCTCGCGGCGCTCGAGCCCGGCTTGGCCGCGCGTGAGTGCCAGCAGCCCGTCGATCAGCTGCTCGAGGTGTTGCTCGGACGCGAGCACGCGCTCGTGGGCTCTACGCATTGAGGCGAGGTTCGCCTCCGGGCTGGCGAGCGCGACCTCGCTCAGCGCGCGCAGGCGTGTCAGTGGCGCTCGGAGCTCGTGGGAGGCGTTGGCAACGAACTGGCGTTGCGCCTGGTAGGAGTGCTCCAGCGGTTGCAGGACGCGCCCGGCCATGAGCCATCCCAGGCCGAGCGACAGGAGCGACATCCCCGCCAGCGCGATCCCGGACTGGATCAGCAGCTGTTCCCGTGTCTGCGTGCGCCGGCGGTTGTCCTGCGCGGTGAGCTTGGTGTAGTCGGGCATGAACCCGCACGTGGTCGTCGCCTGCATGAACGCTGTCGAATCTGTGTTGATCGTGGCCGGGATCGCCAGGATCGCTCCGTCGCGATCGGCGATCATGCCGTACTTGGCGGCAGGGTTGGACGGGACCGAGGTCGTAGGGTCGGGGAACCCCGAGACGCCGTGCCGGCGCATGCACCGCGCAACCGCACGCCAGTGCGCCATCGTCTGGGCGGAGGGATGCGTCGTCGAGCCGGGGCCAGGAAAGCCGGGGGGCGGCCCCTTGCGGGCCAGAGTGGGTGGTGCCGTCAGTGGTTGGGCGCTCGTACCGTTCTGGAGGGTGAAGATGAATCCGGCGTTGACCAGAAGCGCGTAGGTGATCGCCATCAGCGCGGCGCCGGAGAGCAGGAACAGACCGCCGTACAGGAGCGTGAGCCGTATGCGAGCGGTCCGGTGTGGCAGGTGTCGCCCGACCGCGAGCTGGGTGATCCGGCGGTTCAGACGAGCGACTGCGCTCATATCCGGTAGCCGGCCTTGGCGACGGTCTGGATCACCGGCGGGTCGCCGAGCTTGGCTCGCAGCCGGCTGATCGTGATCTTGACCGTGCCGGTGAACGGGTCGGCGGCCTCGTCCCACACGCGTTCGAGCAGCTCCTCGGCGGAGACGACCCGGCCTTGAGCGGCGAGCAGCAGCTCGAGCACCCCGAACTCCTTGGGCCGCAGGGCGATCGGCCTGCCGGCCCGCTGCGCGCACCGCTTGGCGGTGTCGAGCACGATGTCGCCGTGCTCGAGCACCGGCGGGATGCTTGGGTGCGCACGGCGGGCCAGCGCGCCGATCCGCGCCACCAGCACGGCGAACGCGAACGGCTTGGCCAGGTAGTCATCGGCGCCGAGCCCGAGCCCATCGACCAGATCGTCATCCTCCGATGCACCGGTCAGCATCAGCACCCGGCTGCGGCCGCCCGCAGCGACGAGCCTTGCGCACACCTCGTCGCCATGGACGGCTGGCAGGTCGCGATCGAGCACGACCACGTCGTAATCGTGGACGATCGCGCGCGCCAACCCGGCCTCGCCGTCCAGCGCGATATCGACCGCCATCCGCGCTTCCCGCAAGCCGGCGGCGACCGTCTCTGCCAGTTCCTCGTCGTCCTCGATCACAAGCACCCGCATCGGCGCTCCTTCTCAGAGGAAGGTAGCTGCCCGAGCGTTTCACGGCGGTTTCACCGACCGCTGCCGACCGTGCCTTCGGCCTCAAGGAGGAAACCGTGCGGAAACCACGCGCCGCGTAGAACCGATGCGCACACCCGAAAGCACAGCAGACGGAGACCAGATGCAAGACAGCATCCATCCAAAACAGCTGACCGGCGCACGGCGAGCCTGCGTGCTCGCCGTCGTAACACTCGTGAGCGGCGTCCTGGTGGCTGGATGCGGCGGAAGCTCGCCCGGGCCGACCGCTTCGGCGTCGAGCGCGGCGAGCGGCTCCGCGATCACCGCTGGGTCGAGCAACACAACCGGCGCGGGTGCGACGAGCTCGGGCTCGACCGCGGCGGGCGCCGGTGGGTCGGGGCCGCTCGCGTTCGCCAAGTGCATGCGCGCCAACGACGTGCCCAACTTTCCAGACCCGAACCCCGGACGTGGAGTGCTGTTCTCCCTTGCTGGAATCAACCCGTCATCGCCCGCGTTCAGGGCGGCCCAGGCGAAATGCCAGAAGCTCATGGGCGGCGGCCCCCCTGTCCCCGGTTCGACGACCCACCCCTCCGCACAGACGCTGGCGAAGCTCCGCAAGATCGCGGTGTGCATGCGCCAGCACGGGGTCCCGCAGTTCCCCGACCCTCGGACCACGGTCCCGTCCAACCCAGCCGGCATCCGGGAGATCACCGACTTCGACGGAGCGATCCTTCTGTTCCCGGCCACGATCAACCTGCAGGCGCCGGCGTACAAGCAGGCCTTGACCGCGTGCGGCGCGCCGCCACTTGGGCTCCCGCACTGATGGACGGAATCGGAGTCGACGCGGGCGACGCAACAGGCAGCTCCCGCCGGGAGCATGCCCAGGCGCACGGTGAGCACCTCCCAGCAGCTACAGCCAGGCGGACAAACGCCGAAGTTCGCGAAGTGCATGCGCAGCCACGGCCTGCCGAACTCCCCCGACCCACTACCGATAACGGGGGACCCCCGGTTTTAGACTTACCCGGCAGCGCCCAGACTTCGCCGCAGATCAGGGCCTACGCCCGCGACTGCGAGCACGCACTGCCCGCACGCTCAACGGCTGCCGCACGCACGCTCGGCGGCGGGACCCGGGCGACGACCGCAGCCAGGGACCTCTCCGAAGCGGACGGGCGCTTTATCGCCTACGCCGCTCATGAGCTGCGCGGCGAGATCACGCTCCAGCTCACGCTCGCCGAGGCCGCGCTCGCCGACCCCGACGCAGACGCGGCCACCTTGCGGGAGATGGGCGAGCAAGTTGCCGCCGCCTGCGAGCGGCAAGAACGGTTGCTCGAGGCGCTGCTCACCCTCGCCCGCAGCGAGTACGGACGTTTGCGGTGGGAGCCCATCGATCTCGCCACGACCGCCACCGAAGTCCTCCGAGCCCACGATCATCACGAACTTGAAATCACGACGGCGCTCGAGCCCGCCCGAACAGTCGGCGACCCGCAGCTGGTCGAGCGCCTCCTCGCGAACCTGGTCGCGAACGCCGTCCGTCACAACATCCGGCGCGGCCGGCTCGACGTCGCCACGTACACCGCCGCGGGCCGCGTCACCTTCGCGATCGCCAACACCGGACCCGTAATCCCGGCCGGCGAGCTCACCCGCCTCTTCCAACCGTTCCAGCGACTCAGCTCTCACGCAGGCCCCTCTCCTGACGGGGTCGGGCTCGGGCTCGCGATCGTCCAAGCGATCGCCAACGCCCACGACGCCGCCCTCACCGCACAAGCCCGAACCGGCGGCGGCCTCAGAATCGACGTGGCTTTCCCGCTCTCGACCGAAACGAACCACCCATCATGTGTCGCCGTCATCCACGCGCACCTGCCTCGCTCCCAGCACGGCACCTCGGCCCAGCAGGGTCAGTTCCCGGTTTGCGCGGCAAGAAGAACCCGAGCTTGTTGAGCGTCGGCACCTGCTTAGTCGCCGCCAGGGCAGTCGGATCACAACTGCTGCTTCGGGCGATTGCAGATTACGAGGAGGAGTCTGGGCTCGCCTGAGCGGAGCTGGTCAGGCGGCTCATGTTTCGTGATTGGAGACGCGTGCGATCACCTCGTGATCGTGTCGCCTGAGCTGCCCGGTCGGGTTTCTCGTTCCATTAGACCCGCTGGGTGTTCGGCGCGTTTCCCGGTCGCTGGTCGGGCGTGGTTGATACGGGCTGGTGGGTGGTCTTGCCGGATCGTGGGGAGTTGATCTGCTCGAGCTGGGGCCGGATTGACAACACCGCTTGCGGGTGAGATCGTCCGTTAGGGCATTCTTGAACAGGGACCGGTGCGATGACGATTACTCCTGAGGAGATCGAGCGCGAGAAAAAGACGCTGCCGTTCGGCTGGGGGCGGTACGGCAAGGCCTACGACCAGTTGGCTGGGATCTCAGAGCCGGACGAGTCGCTGCTGGCAGCGGGAGTGGCGCTGCACCCTGAGTACCACCAGGGTGGTCGTTTCGTCCCGGGTACGTTGGCAAGCGCGGTCTCCGATCTGAGGAAAACCACCAACGTTCTAGTCGCCTGCACCAACCGGCGACTGATCATGATCAGTACCGGCGTGGCCGGCGGGGTTGGCGAGCACGTCTCGATCCCCTATGAGGGAATGGAGATCGTCGAGCGCGCGAGGAGGTATTTCGTTATCGCTGTGCCGGAGGGCCGAGTCAAGATTCGGGGCATGGCCAAGCCGCAGCAGCCGCGTGTGCTAGAGGTTCTCGAGGCCCGGGTGCGGCCGGCGGAGACGGAGTCGGCATAGGCCGCATATCCGCGCCCTGGCGCATACGCTTGCCGTGTGGGCGCTACTCGAAGCACGGGGACGTGTCGCGGCTTGGCTCGCCCGGCCGGTCGTCGAGGCTGAGCCGTCTAGTGCGTCCCGCCGATCGCCGCCTTGAAGTCCCACGTGAACGTTGTGTTCAGCGCGCCTTCAACCGTCCTGGAGAGGTCGGTGTCGCTCGGCGACATCGCGGCCTCCTGGATCCCCTCCCCGACAAACGTCTCCAGGTCGTTGTAGCCGACCATCGCGTGGTATGGAAAGCCCCCGAGACACGTGCCCGAGGCAACGTATTTCGGCAGCAGCGAGGATTGCACGATCCCCTGATAGCCGCCGAGATCGGCGGCTATCTCCAGCGCACTGTCGCCCCCCCACGGATTCTGGCTCTTCGTGTCCGACACGTTGTACGAGCAGACAGTGCCTGACAAACTCTGCGCGTTCGTCACCGACCCGATCGCGTCGTAATGCCACACCTCGCGCGAGTGATCGAACCTGGCGAGCACGAAGCGAAATCCCGGTGCGCTGTACGTGAGGTCCGAGCCACCCGGCGGCGTGACCTGCGTCTGAAAGACGCTCACGTTCCACTGCTTCGCCACGATCGCCACGCGCTCCTTGCGCACGTTGTTGGACTCATCGGACTCCTTGATCTTCTCGATGAAGTCCGCCTCCGCTCTCAGCTGCGCGAACCCGAGTGCCGGCTTGACGCCGGTGAACGACACGATCCGGTGAAAGTGGTGATGTGGCCTAAGCGCCCCGACCCTGATCTCCTTCATGACGTCGTGATGCGCGCTGTCTATGAGCTCGACGACCGTGATCGACGCCGGGGCCTTCACCTTGCCCTGGTTGTATGTGGTCACCTCGACCTCGATCGGCTCCACGCGGCCGTCGGTGCCGACGACCGCATACGCGGGATTGCCGAGATGCGGCTTGAACAGCGAGATCTTCAAGTCAGGCTTCGGAGTCGACTTTTTTGCCGGGGCCTTCGCCGCCGCCGGCGCCGCCACGGCGATCGACACAACCACCCCGATCACGGTTACCGCCCCCGAGCACCTCACGCGACGATCATCGCAGCCTGTGAGCTACAAGGCAAGGGTGCGCGCCGAGGTCTCCGTCAGGGCACAGATGCCAAAGCCGCAAGCCTATAGCGAGACCCAGACTTAGCCCGGACAAGGCCACGCAGCAGGCACTTCTGCTCCTGCCTCTGCGCATCTCAGAGGAGAACTCCGACTCCCGTGCTCAGCGCCCAATCGGGATGCCGGTGGTTCGTGGATCCGGAAGCGCGGCGGGCTTCGTCTGAGACTTCTGGATCGGCCTGGGCACTAGCAGTCAGCCTGCAAGCACCGAGGCGCGGTCTTGGCGAATACGGGGTCTCCTGGATCGCGCGTTGCGAGACGTGCCTTCCTGCTGGCGATTTGCCACCCACGGCGTTTGCGTGGCTTCCTTTGTCCCGACAGCGGCCACGCAGGCCCGATCGTCAGTGCTGGCCGAGAAGGCTGCTCCGCGCTCCCAAGCGGGAGCCTCGAGCGCGACGCGTGCGTGGTGCTCGGCTCGGTGGTTTCCAGAAGTGCTGCAAATTCGACTGCGCGGGCTTCACGTAGGGGCCTGTGACTATTGTGCGCTTTGTGGGCGATTTGTGCGTGGGGGCGTCCGAGGAAATAACGAATGGCCAGAGGTGGCCTGTTCGCGGGATTTGGATCGTGCTTGTCGGCTTACTGGTCTGCATGCTCTTCGTCGCCGCCGGGCTGTTTAGTCCTGCCGCGGCGTTGGGCGATTCAGTGCTTGTTCCGTCGCCCACGGCCGAGAACTTCGGCGGCGTGGACATGCACTTCCAGCAGGGGATGCAGGAGAACTATTTCAACGAGTCCGGGTCGCCGACAACGGTGGACTCAGTAACTATTGTTGGTGATACCTCGAGCTTCTCGATTCAGACCGGGCAGGACCTCTGCAGCGGCGAAACGATCGCTCCGGGCGACAGCTGCCGCGTGAACATCCTGTTTGGCCCGCTGTCGAGCCCTGGTCCTAAGATCGCGACGCTCGAGCTCACCGATACCACAGGCACTGTGGACGTCCCGCTGACGGGAACGGGGTTCTCGGGCACGTTGTCGGTTAACGAGAGCTCGCTTGACTTTGGCTCTCAGGTCGTCCCGAATAACAACAACGGCGGTGGTTCGCAGCAGCTGGCCGTGACTGTTGCCGCAGGCGCGGATTTCGGCGTGCGCGTGACGAGTGTTCAGATCAACGGACTCGACGCTTCTTCCTTCAGTGTCCAGGGCAACGCTTGTCAAGGCTTCACGCTGAGCTCAAAGTCGACCTGTCAGATCTTCGTCCAGTTCCAGCCCGCCTCGGCTGGGCCCAAGTCGGCTCAGCTCGAGATCGACAACGACGGCACCGCCAGTCCTCTGTTCGTGTCGCTGTCGGGGATCGGTCTGAACGGCCCGGCGTTGAGCGTCAGTCCTCAGCAGGCGATCTTCGGCAATATTCCGCTTGGCTCGTCGACTTCCCAGCTGTTCACGCTGAGGGACGTCGGTGATGCTCCGCTTCAGTTCCAGGAGCTGTTCATCGCGTCGGGGTCGCCGCAGGTGTTTCCGATCTCCGATGGCTGTTCTGGCCAGCAGCTTGCTCCCGGCGCTGCGTGTCAGGTCACCGTCGGCTTTATCCCGATCGCCCCCGGTGTCAAGGACGCGTCGCTGTTTGTGCTCTCCAACCAGCGCCCGGTGTCGATAATCGGGCTCAGCGGCACCGGCGTAGCCCCGAACGGCGTCTCGACCGGCGGCGGCGCGACCGGAACTACCGGGGCGACTGGCCCGCGGGGGCCTGCCGGCTTGCCCGGCAAGATCGAGCTGGTTACTTGCAAGACCGTCACCAAGCACGCCAAAGGCAAGCGGCGCAAGGCAAAACAGAAAGCGCAGAAGTGCACCGGGAAGAGCGTGTCAGGCAGCCTGAAGTTCACTGTCGCCGGTAGGCGGGGCCGCGCGACGATCTCTCGCGGACGGGTCGTGTACGCCACGGGAACGAGCCTCCCAGTTGGCGGTGGGCGCTCTCTCCTGCTCCTGACCCAGCAGCAGCCGCTCAAACACGGACGCTACAGCCTAACCGTACGACACCTCCACAGCGGCCGTTGGTCAACTCGCCGCGCCACGATCACGATCCGCTGACAGCCCCGCGACGATAACGCGCGCCTGCTGTTCGGCGACCGGCTCGGACGCCCGCAACTGCAGACCGCCGACGCCTGATCCTCAATGCGTTGTTCGCCGCCAGCACCTAACCAGCAGTTCCGCTTCGTCGCCCACGCAGGCACCTGGCCGTCGCTGCCGCTCCGGTCGGCCACAGCCTCGGAGCAGCAGTAGGACGAGCGGCCCGGGCCTGCCGTTGACGTGGCCGCCTGTTCGTGGCAGCAGGTGTCTCAGATGTGGCCTGTGGCGCTTCTTGCTGTCAGCAGTGCTGTGCGTTCCGAGGCGCTGCGCTCGGACGGGCGATCATCGCTCGTGGGCGACTGTTTCTGGGAACACGCCCGTGTGGCTACGAGCCGGCGAGCGTTTGAGGTTGAGTGTTTCGGGCTTCCGCCGTGCTGAAAGGAGTGCCGCCCCGGTTTCGACCACGGGCGACCGACCCCGAACTTTCCGATCACTCTCGTGGTCGCAAGAACGCATAGGCCGGTGCTCGGGGAGCGGTCCCCCGGAGAGCCGTCGGAGCTCGCGGGTTATTCGCGGGCGAGCATGGCGGCGGCTTCGCGTTCGAGGTCGACGTACGGCTCGCCGCTGACGTCGACCGCGACGCGGTTGATGGTGCCGCCGGTGAACTCGTGCGGGTGGGGGCCTGGGTAGTCGTCGGTGACGGGCTCGCCACCGTCGCGTCCCACGCAGAGGCCCTCGCCGGCGATCGAGAACTTGCCGGGCTGGGTCTTGATTCGCTGCTCGCCGACCTTCGTCTCGCCGTGGTAGAGGGACAGCGATCCCGGTCGAGACGCCGGGCGGATCCTCGCCGTCCTTGACGAAGTTGGCGGCCAGGATCAGGTTCTTGCCGACCGGCACGTCTTCTGTGCCGACGATCTTCTGCTCGAAATGACCGACCCAGTTGTAGACGTAGTGCAGGCGGTTGTTCTTGATGTAGAGCGCGTGCCCGCCGAATCGCGAGCCGTGGGCGAACAGGACGCCCTCGGCGCCTGGGGCGGGGATGTCGACGAGCGCGCCGATCCCGTAGGAACGGTTGCGGATGTTGACCGCCTGTGACTCCGGCACCTCCGCCAAGTCCGGGTAGTAGACGTAGCGGTTGCGCGCCGGGCTCAGCAGCGGACGCTGGGTCGTAAGGATTTCGAGGGCTGAGCGGTCATCGAGCGGGAACGCGCCGTTGCGGCCTGCTTCGGCGTACCACAGGCTGATCATCTCGTTGAGCCGTTCGGGTTCCTGATCGGCGAGGTTGTGCAGCTCGGCGCGGTCGACGTCAGTGTGGTAGAGCTCCCAGGTGTCGGTGCCGAAGTGGCTCCAGCCGCTGATCGTCGGGTGGGCGGTGACCGCCTTCCAGCCGTCGTGCCAGATCGCCCGGGAGCCGAGCATCGAGTAGAACTGCGTCGCGCGCGCGGTCGGTGTCGCCCCCTGGTCGAGGCTGTAGCGCATGCTGACGCCGTCGAAGTCGCTCTGGACATGACCGCCGATCGTCTCCGGCGGCTCGACGCCCAGACAATCGAGGATCGTTGGGACGAGATCGATCGCGTGGTGGTACTGATCGCGGATCTCACCCTTCGCCGCCATCCCCTTCGGCCAGGAGATGATGCACGGGTCGCTGGTGCCGCCGTTGAACTCGTAGCGCTTCCACATCTTGAACGGCGTGTTGAACGCCATCGCCCAGCCGTTGGGGTAGTGGTTGTAGGTCTTAGTGCCGCCGAGCTCGTCGAGCATCGCGAGGTTCTGCTCCATCGAGTCCGGGATGCCGTTGGTGATGTTGTTCTCGTTCACCGAGCCGTTCGGGCCGCCCTCACCGCTCGCGCCGTTGTCGGAGATCAACAAGATCAGCGTGTTCTCGCGCTGCTCGGTCTCCTCCAGATAGTCCAGCAGTCGCCCGATCTGATGGTCGGCGTGCGCCATGAAGCCGGCATACACCTCCGCCATCCGGCAGAACAGCCGCTGCTCGTCGGCCGACAGCGAGTCCCACGGGCGGGTCACGTCTAGCGGCGGGAAAGCCTGCCCGTCTGGTCCGGTCTGGTCGGCGATCGGGTTGATCGGCGGCAGCTCGGTATCAGCCGGGACGATCCCCAGCTCCTTCTGCTTCGCCAGGGTCTGCTCGCGGATCGCCTCATAGCCCATCTCGAACTGGCCCTTGAACTTGGCGATCCATTCCTTGGGTGCGTGGTGTGGGGCGTGGCACGCCCCCGGCGTGTAATAGAGGAAGAACGGCTTATCCGGCGCGACCACCTTCGCGTCCTTGATGAACTCCAGCGCCTTGTCGGTCAGGTCCTCGGTCAGGTGGTAGCCCTCGCGCGGGTGAGCGCGGGGGATCGACGGGATGGCTGTCGTAGATGAGGTCCGGATACCACTGGTTGGTCTCCGCGCCGAGAAACCCGTAGAAGCGCTCAAAGCCGCGGCCGGTCGGCCAGTTGCGCCGCGAAGACGCGAGGTTCATCTCCGACTCCGGGCACAGATGCCACTTGCCGACCATGTACGTGTTCCAGCCCGCCTCCCCGAGAATCTCCTGGATCTGGCCGTTCTCGGGCGGGATCACACCGCTCGCGCACGGGAACCCGATCGCCGCCTCAGTGATGCACGCCATGCTGTTGCGCGTGTGATTGCGCCCCGTCAGCAGGCACGAGCGCGTCGGCGAGCACAACGCAGTCGTGTGCATCTGCGTATAGCGCACCCCGCCGGCCACGATCCGATCGATGTTCGGCGTCGGGACCGGGCCGCCGTAGCTGCTCAACACCGAAAAGCCCACGTCGTCAAGCACGATGTATAGAACGTTCGGCGCTCCCTCAGGAGCCTTCGGCGCCTCAAACGGAGTCCAATCCGGCACCGAATCACGGATATCGACATTGATAACGCCCTTGAACCGCTCGCTCATCGCGCCAACCTCACATGTCTGCAGAGGGAAGAAGATCGCGCACCGCAGTGCGCGATTTCACCGTCACAAACCACCGACGGCCAAGCATCATCCAGATCGGGTGATCGCCCGGATGAGCCGCCCGCATCGTCAGCGAATCCCAGAGCGCGAGCCTCGTCATCCGCCCAGTCGAGCACGAGAAGTGCTCGAGCGGCAGCCCAGACTTCTCCTTCGTCACCCTCAGCCGCCGGCTGCTGCTCCGGCGAGCTGGAGACGCAGAGCAGCAGTGGGGAGAGGCCGAAATCGGTCTGGCCAGAGGGCTGAGTTTTCGTGGGAGCAGAAGTGCAGAGATCTGTCGGGGTCGTGTTGCTGGCCCCTGCTCAGGAGCGGCAACGACCCGACCGGGATCGTGACTGTCGCTTTGCGTCGTCGCCGGTGCTTGCAGGTCAGATGGGTTCTGTCACTGGCTGGCGGATCCGACTCTTCTGCGCTTCGCGGATTGGGAGACCGACGAGCGTCGGCAGGTCGCGGCTGAGGCTGTGCGCGGTCTCGGCAGTCAGCAGCAGTCGTCGCTGCGCCCGGTGGTGTTTTCGTCGCTGATGGGCGCGTTGGCGCAGCAGCCTTCGCCTTGCCAGGTTTGGTGGCCTTCTTTGATCGCGAGGATGGCGACGGCGAGCGCGACGGCGGGATCGGCCCACCAGAGGCCGAAGGCGGCGTTGAGCGCAAGGCTCGCGAGCACTCCTGCGGCGAGGTAGGCGCAGAGCAGGTTTTGGGTGCCTTCGCCGGTGGTGGCGCCGGATCCCAGGCGCTGGCCGATGCGGTGCTTCGCGTTGCCGAGCTGGGGCATGACGATGATGCTCGAGGCCGCTAGTCCGATCCCGAGCCAGCTGGTGTGGGGGTGCTCGCCGGCGATCAGCGCGCGGATCGCGTCTTGCGCGATGTAGGGGGCGAGCAGGAAGAAGCTGATCGCGACGAGGCGTCGGGCGCGTCGTTCGGCGTCTTGTGAGAGTCGGCGCGAGCCGGTAAAGCGCCAGATCACGATCACCGATGCGAGCGCTTCGATCGCGGAGTCCAGGCCGAAGCCGAGCAGCGCCACCGAGCCGGCGAGGAGCGCGGCGGTGACTGCGATCGCGCCCTCGGCGGTCATGTAGGCCAGTGATAGCCAGGACAGCGCTTTGGCGCGGCGGATCAGCCGGTCGCGCTCGCGGGGATCCAGGCGCTGCTGGGCGACCTGCGTCTGCGGGCGATCGGCAGCTCGAGCGGGGTGGTGCTCATCGGCCGGCTGGCGTCGGTGTGAGATAGGTGTCGAGCAGGCGAGTGCCGAGCTCGGTGAGCGCATAGAAGACGATCTTGTGCTCGCGCCGCGAGCTAGCCAGGCCAGCGGCACGCAGGGTCCGCAGGTGATGAGCAGACGAGGTTCTCGGGGCGGCCGGTGATCCAAGCCAGGTCACAGACGCACAGCTCCCCGCCTTCGCGTAACGCCACGGCGATCGTCACTCGCGTGGGGTCACCCAGCGCCTTGCCTCGCGCGGCCGTGTCGGCGATCGCCGCCTCGTCGAGGTGGCGGCGGATGTGCTCGGCGCGCGGGAGGTCCAGGCACAGCAGGTCGCAGCGGTCATCGGACACGATCTCATCCTAACGCGCGTTGTGTTGACCGTCGGCGCGGCGCGCGGACGAGCCGCGGCCGACACCAATCGCCGGTCTGGAAACCAGCGGTTTCGCCGGCTTGATAACAATATATTAGGCATGCCATATTCTTGTACGCATGGCTGCGCAACAATTTCTTTCGCCATCGGTGCAGGACTATGCGAAGGCGGTGTACGCGCTTGAGACTCGCGGCGGCGCGGCGGTCTCTACGAACGATCTCGCGGCGCGGCTCGGGGTGACACCCGCTTCGGTGTCGGGGATGGTGCGCAAGCTGACCGAGGTCGGGATCGTCGAGCACGAGCCCTATCACGGTGTGCGCTTGACCGGCGAGGGTCGGCGAGTGGCGTTGGAGGTGCTGCGCCATCACCGCCTGCTGGAGCTGTTCCTCGCTCAGGAGCTCGGGATGTCCTGGGATCGCGTACACGCCGAGGCCGAGGTGCTCGAGCACGTGCTCTCCGAGGAGCTCGAGACGCTGATCGCCGCGCGGCTCGGCGACCCGTCGGTCGACCCGCACGGCGATCCGATCCCCACGCCCGAGTTCGAGATCGACGAGCGCCCGACGTCCAGCCTGGACGAGCTGCCGGTCGGTGCCGCGGGCCGCTTCGTTCGCGTGTCGGACTCCGACCCGGAGATGCTGCGCTACCTCGCCGAGCATGGCATCGCGCTCGACGCTCGGCTCGAGGTCGTGGACCGCCAACCGTTCGGTGGACCGGTGTTCGTACGGTTCGGCGAGCGCGAGCATCCGATCGGCGGCGAGCTCGCCCGCGCGATGCGGATCGAGACCGACAAAGACGCGCGGTGACCCCGCCGCCCGGCCCACCGGTCCCAGCGCTCGAGGGCGCCGGCGCCGGCCAGAGCCTGCCGCTGCTACGAGGAGCTCGAGGAAAGCGCGCTCGAGCGCCTCCTCTCGCGCGGGAAGGTGCGCGCGACGCTGTTCATGCTCGGCCCCGCGTTCGTCGCCTCGATCGCCTACGTCGACCCCGGGAACTTCGCCACCAACGTGCAGGGCGGCGCACAGTTCGGCTACCTGCTGCTGTGGGTGGTGCTGGCAGCGAACCTCGTCGCGATGGTGATCCAGTACCTCTCGGCGAAGCTCGGGATCGTCACCGACCACAACTATCCCGAACTCGTCCGCGAACACTTCCCACGCGCGTTCACCTGGGGGATGTGGGTCCAGGCCGAGATCATGGCGATGTCGACCGACATCGCCGAGTTCATCGGCGCCGCGATCGGACTGAACCTGCTGTTCGGCGTGCCGCTGCTCCCCGCCGGGCTGATGACCGGCGTGATCGCGTTCGGGATCCTCGGACTGCAGGCACTCGGCTTCCGCCGCTTCGAGCTCGCGATCAGCGCCCTGCTCGGAATCATCTTCGCCGGCTTCCTCTACGAGACGCTGCGGATCGGACCCTCCGTGCACGGCTCGCTGCACGGCCTGATCCCCAGCATCCACGGCACGACCTATCTGTACATCGCGGTCGGGATCGTCGGCGCGACCGTGATGCCGCACGTGATCTACCTCCACTCCGCGCTGACCAAGGGCCGGATGCCGACCCGCAACGACCGCGAGAAAAAGCGCGTGCTGCGCTTCGAACGACTCGACGTGTACATCGCGCTCGGGCTCGCCGGGACTGGTCAACCTGGCGATGCTCGCCGTCGCCGCCAAGCTCTTCCACACCCCAGCCCTCTCAGGCCTGAGCACGATCCCGCAAGCACACGCCCAGTTCGGACACCTCGTCGGCGGCACCGCCGCGCTCGCGTTCGCCGTCGCGCTGCTCGCCTCCGGCGCCTCCTCCTCCAGCGTCGGCACCTACGCCGGCCAGGTCGTGATGGCCGGCTTCATCAACTTCCAAATCCCGCTCGCGCTACGCCGCGCGATCACGATGACCCCCGCGCTCGACCGTCCTCGCGATCGGACTGAACCCCACCAACGTGCTCGTCCTCAGCCAGGTCGTGCTCTCCTTCGGCATCCCGCTCGCGCTCGTACCGCTCGTGATCCTCACCGGCCGCCGCGACATCATGGGCGTCCACGTCAACGGCCGCACCCTCCAAATCTCCGCCTGGACGATCGCCGTCGCGATCAGCCTGATGAACGTCTTCCTGATCTACCAACAGTTCTCATGAGCGAAAGCGCCGGCGGCATCCCGACGCAACCCAACTCGCAATCACCGACCTATAAGTCGAGGGGCCTGAGCCACTACGCAGCGATCTGAGAACTCTCGTACGGCGCACGGTCCGCTGCCGCTCGGTTGCCGATACGGGTCTGGTCGCGGCGATGCCGCTCTCGCTGTCCACCGGGCGGAAGCAGAAGCCTGATCGCCGGCGCCATGAAGCTCGCCGCGGCCGGTCGTTCTTGGGTGCGGAAGCGTGATGCCCGGGGTCCTGTTGAAGGCGGCGGTTAGAGTTGCCCCGGTGAACGAGCGAGAGCCTGGAGCGTTTGCGCCCGGGGTCGGCGCCTGGATACGGGGCGTCGGCTCGGTCCGAGATGCGGTCCGTCAGGCTTTGGTGTCTCGCTAGTTGGCCGCCCACCTCCCGGGCGAGGGGAGCACACTTGAGGTGCTGGACGCCGGCTGTGGGCAGGGCACGCAGGCCGTCTTGCTGGCTCGTCTGGGACATCGGGTGACCGGAGTCGATCTGTCCGATCAGCTGTTGGCAGAGGCCGAGCGGTCCCGGGAAAGCGAGCCCGAGGATGTGGCTCGGCGGCTGGTGTTCGAGCGCGGCGACGTGCTGGACTTGGGTGAGCATCGCCGAGGGCGCTACGACGTCGTGTGCTGTCACGGCGTCGCGATGTATCTACCCTCGCCCGGTGAGCTGGTGACCGAGCTGGTGGCCGTGGCGCGGTCTGGTGGGGTGGTGTCGCTGTTGACCCGCAATCGGGCTAGATCGCGATGCGCGCTGGCATAGCCGGAGACTGGCGGGGCGCGATGGACGGGTTTGATGCCACCCACTACACCAACCGCCTCGGGATCAAGCGGGCCAGAGCCGATAACCCCGCCGATGTTCAAGCATTACTGGAGGGCGCTGGCGCCCGGGTCATCGCGTGGTACGGCGTCAGGCTCTTCACCGATCACTTCGATCGCGACGTCGTGATCACCGACCTGGAGTCTGTGATCGCCGCCGAAGAGCAAGCCGGCCAGCGCGATCCCTATCGGACGGTTGCGGCGCTGACACACACCCTCGCAACGGTCGAATGAGAGACCGTCGCGAGTTACGGCCTCCCGACACAGCAGCCGAGCGCTGCCTTGTCGCCCCAGCAGCGGCGACGTCGGTACTGCCGCTTGAACTGGTCAGCGGCCCAAAGCGGAAGCCGCGTTGGCACTCCTCTCGGGGAAGACGTGTGGCCGCCCCTTCGTGAGCGGAGCGGTCTCGGCTCGTCCGCGCCTCATTGCCCCGTGTAGTCCGGCGGGGAAGGCTGCCGCCGGACAGGCACTGCTTCTGGTTTTTGGATCTGATTCGAGACGGCGGGTCGATGGTCGGATCTGGCGTCGCTCGTCCGGATCGAGGGAGAGGTTCGGACACGATCGGGACCGGGATCACGAACGACCTCGCCAGGATCGCGGGGGCGAGCCCAGCGCTCACGATCGCGGGCTTTCGCGGCGTCAGGGGCCGATCACCGCGGCCGCGCCAGGGCCGCAGGCGGCCGCGGCGTGCTTGACCGCGGGCGACTGGACGTCGACCGACTTTGGGATCGCCCAGATCACGCCGTTTTGGTTCCCGACCGAGCTGTACCTAGCGGGGTAGGTGGCGGGGTTGGGGGGCATGGTCGTCGCCGGATCGGGGAAGTTCGGCACTCCGTGCCCGCGCATGCAGCTGGCGATCGCCAGCATCTGCGCCATGGTGGCAGCGGACGGCTTTTCGGACGCGGCGGCAGCGCCGGCGAGCTCCAGGCCGAGCTTCGCGCACGCCTTCTGGGCCAACTCGAACCCCGACGAGGTCAGCATCCCCGGTGGGGTTTGGAGGTTGACCTGAGCGCCGCCCGCGCCGAAGGTCGGATCCGGGAAGTTGTGCACCCCGTGCGAACGTATGCACCGCGCGGCCGCGAGCTGGGATCGCGCGAAGGTCGAAGGACTCGAAGGACGCTTGCTCGTGCTACTCGATGTGCTCGACGACCCGCAGCCAGCAATCACCAGCACGCCGGACACGACGACAACAGCAGTCGACACGCGATGACGAGCCAAGTGAAATCTCAACGACATACCCGCCAATTGTGCCGACCTGGTGGCAGCCCGCCCGAATCCAACGGACCGAGCAGATCAGGCCCTCAGTTGGGCGAACACCGCGCACCCCCAGTCCCCTCGGCCAAGCACGAACCGGTTCCGCTGTGTCGCCCACGCGGGTCTGATCGCGGCACTGCTGCTCTCGCTGCCCGCGAGGCGGAAGCGGCAATCAGATCGCCCGCGTTCGTGCCCGGCGACACGGCCGAAAATTCGTGAATCCGGCAGCGCGACCGCTCCAGCTGAGACTTCGGATCGGCCCGGCCGCTAGCAGGCACCCTGCAAGCACCGAGGCGCGGTTTTGGGCGAATACCGGGTGAGTTGCTCTCCTCGCCGCCCGAGACCTCCTTTGGAATAGCGCGGTAATCGGCCGACCGACCAGCCGAGCGGAGCTCTTCCGTTCCGAGCGGGAGCATCAGCCAACCGAAATCGTGGTGGCGCTCGTGCTGCTCGTCCGTGGCAGAAGCCTCGCGAGGCGTAGACGGCTCCTTCGCGACCTCTGCTAGCTGACCCCGCAGCAGGCGATCGAGCGACCAGCGTGATAGGCAGCCTTCAGGTCGAAGGCGTGTTCAGGGCCCCGGCGGTCGAGCGCGTGGAGCGGGGCCGCGCAAGCTCGGCGTCGAGGGCCTCGCTGACGGGGGTGGTAGCTCCCTCGGCGCGGCACCGCGCCGCAGTGTCCGGGTCGAGCGCATCCCGGACGACGCGGGCGGTTTGGCGATAGAGGAGCGCCTCGACCGGCGTGCGAAAGGGGAAGGGCGCAGCAGCTCTCACTGACGCAAGAAGCCGCGACGCCTTCTCAAAATCGCCGGTGCTGGCGGCGAGTGCGGCGAAGCCGACCAGGCAGGAGGCCTCTCCGAGCGCGATGGCGTACTCGCGCACGATTCCCGTCAAGGTTCGGAGACGTTCGCAGGCGGCCTGCGTCCGGCGTTCGCGGATCGCGATCACCGTAGCCAGCAGCACACTGCTGAAACGGGTGAACGCGGCCGTGGCGGCGGTCGAGGAGGCAAGCCGCGACGCGGTGCCCGTATCGCCGAGCGCCGCGATAATCCCGAGCGCGACGTATGCGCCCGCCGGCCGGCCCTCCTCCTCGATCAGCGCAACCGCATTGTCGAGCACCGCGCGCACCGTGGGTCGCTCGTCCCGTTCGGGGTCTCCAGTCAGCAGGTTCGCGGACCACATCGCGATGCTCCGCTCGAGCTCGGGCACGCCCGCGGACACGGCCGCCCTGCACCCCTGTTCGATGCACCGCCGGCCTCGCTCCGGGTCAGCGTAGGTCCAGTACAGAGCCTGGTATGACCAGGCGCAAGCAGCGACCCAGCCGTCGGGCGCCGCGATCGCCAGCACAGCACCGGCGAGCCTCTCCATCTGGTCGAAGTCACCCGACGCGCGCGCGTACTCGATCCCGACCAGCAGCGCCTGTGCCCGCAGATCCGCAGGCAGCTCGCCCAGCCGTCTCTCCACCACGCGCCACCATCGGGTGACCTCGGCGAGCCGAGCGTCCGATGCCTGGTAGGCGCCCATTCGAGATGCGACGCGGACCACGAGATCTACGCGATCCTGCTCCAGGGACCACTCCAGAGCGGCGACGAGGTTGTCGGCTTCTGGAATCAGCTGCAGGCCACCGCCCGGCCCTACGAGCTGGCCGATCGGAAACGACTCGACCCAGCCAAGGAACCAGTCCCGATGGGCCGACCGCACGTCAGCCGCCTCACCTGAGTCCAATAGCCGCTGCTCGGCGTACAGGCGGACCGTCTCAAGCAGCCGATAGCGAGGGACTCCACCCGCATGCTGGACGTTCACCAGCGACTTGTCTACGAGTGACCCCAGCAGGTCAACGCCCGCCCCGCAAATTTCCTCGCCCGCCGGCAGCGAGAACGATCCCTTAAATACGGCCAGCCGACGGAACAGCTTCCGCTCCGCATCGCTGAGAAGGTCGTGACTCCAATCGATCGCCGCCTCCAGCGTCTGCTGGCGCTGAACCCGTCGACGGCCGCCGGTCAAAAGCCGGAAACGGTCGGATAGACGCTCCAAGATCTGAACCGCCGCCAGATGAGTGCTGCGCGCGGCGGCGAGCTCGATCGCCAACGGAATCCCATCCAGACGCCGGCAGATCTCCACCACCGCTTCATCGCTCGAGCGGTCGAGGTCAAGGCGCGCACCGACAGCCCGCGCCCGGTCGATAAACAACCTGACCGCGTCGGTCTCGACGCTCAGCGACGGGACGCGGAACACCTGCTCTCCATCGACGCCGAGAGGCTCGCGACTAGTCGCCAGGATGCACAGCTCGCGGCACCGGCTCAACAGCCCACCGACAAATTCCGCGCACGCGTCCAGCAGGTGCTCGCAGTTATCGAGCACAATCAACACCCGGCGCCCGTTCAGATATCCGGCGAGGCTCGCGATACCCGTGTCCAGCAGCTGAAGCCCCAACGCGCCAGCCACCGCCTGACCCACCAGCTCGGGATCGGAAACCACCGCCAGATCGATAAAGAACACCCCCTGAGGAAAGCGGTCCAGGAGCCGCGCGGCCGCCTCCAGACCCAGCCGCGTCTTCCCGCATCCACCGATCCCGGTAAGCGTCAGCAGCGACGGACTCTCAAACCGTTCGCACACCTCAACCAGCTCACGCTCGCGGCCGACGAACGAGGAACGCACGACGGGCAGGTTGTGGCGCACGGCGTCGAGCGTCCGCAGCGCCGGGAAACCGTCACGAAGACCCGGGGCCAGCACCTGAAAGATCCGCTCGGGCTCGCTCAGATCCCGCAGGCGGTGCTCTCCCAGATCGCGCACCGCAACCGCAGCTCCCAGCACACCAGCCGAGCATCCCGACAAGAGCACCTGACCACCATGGCCTGCCTCCATCAGCCGGGCGCAGCGACTCAGCGCCACCCCAAAGTAGTCACCATCACGCTCGATCGCCTCACCAGTATGGACCGCCATCCGCACCGGCAGCTCAAGCCGCCGCTGGGCGTCGACCGCCGTCAGCACGCCCTCTGCCACCGACGGAAACACCGCACACACACCATCTCCGGTGTGCTTGAACACGCTTCCCTGATGAGCCTGGACCGCGTCACTCAGCGCGCGGTCATGAGCGGCCAGCAGCGTACGCATCGCCTCCGGATCCGCCTGCCAGCGACGCGTCGAGCCCTCCACATCGGTGAACAGAAACGCAAACGTCGCCAAGCCCGCCCCCCGACTTCGTCAGGCCCACCCGCAGCCATGCCAGTGAGCATACGCTCCCCCGAGGTGCAGCCCACAATCCTTGACGATCACCGCTACACGCGTATGACTCACGGAACAGCTAGCGACCGGGCTGCCGGGACGCCCGCGGCAGACGACGTGCAGCATTGCCACCGGTCGTTGCGGGCGCGGTGCTGCTCTGTCGCCCTTCCGAGTTACGAGATCGGCACTCCTGCTTCGGCCGGTCGCCGACCCAGAGCAGGAGCTAGGCACGGGCCGATTCCAGCCCGTGACGTGGCTGGTAATTCGTGAGACCAGGTGTCTGGTGAATCTCCCCTTTGTTGCTAAGACCTCGTACTAAAGCAACCGGCGCTGCCCCGTTCGCGACGGCCATGCATAGTAGGTAGGAGCGCTCGCTTGATTGTGGTCATGTCTCCAGTGGAACGTCCTGGTGCTGGCAAATCCCGAAACGACAACCGATCCGCGAGACGGGCCCCCGCCTTCGTTCTCGTGCGGGTGCGCACAGGCGCGCCCGTTCGTGGCCGTGTTGTCCGGGAGCGGCGATGAACCACGGCAGCATTGGCGTCGGATCGTTGTCGCCTGGCACCACGAGAAGCCACCTTTAGACGGCGAGACGCGATTGCGTTCGTGGGAAATCCGATCGTCCACAGCTCGGTCCCACGGCGACTGTCTTTCATGCGAAGGGCGGCGAGCCAGGTGGCCGTACCAGCCGCTGCTTTAGGTCGTTTGCGAGAGCCAGGCCGGTCGCCGGCCGCTTCGGGCAGGTCGTCAGCAATAAGTGTGCGAGCGTCCGCCTCCGGCCGTTGGCGAACCCGGTCCCGCATTCGTGCGGCGCGGGTGCCGCGGCATGCCCATGTGAGCCCGACCCGGCCACCAAGAGAATGTCGTTTGCCGAGCCGGAAGCGCCTTGGGGGTCCGGGTTGACGTGGGTGTCGCGGCTGCGCAGGTCATCCTCTTGGCCGATGCAGGGTGGAGATTGGGTGATCTCATCCTTTTTGGCCGATGCGCTGCCTCGCGCTGCGGCATAGCCTGATGCCATGGAACTCAGCAACAAGGTGGACATATCAAGGCGTCCCATGGGTCGCGCCGCGATGCGCACTGCGGTCGCGACGGTAGCCGCCGGCACGCTGATCGCGCTCGCCGGTTGTGGCAGCAGCAGCAAGCCGGCGTACTGCACTGATCGCACCAACCTCGAGAACTCGGTCAAGAATCTGCCGAGCGTCACCTCCAGCAGCGGCGTCAGCGGCCTGAAGTCACAGCTCAACACGATCGTGAGCGATGCGAACTCGGTTGTCAGCTCGGCCAAGAGCGACTTCCCGAGTCAGACCAGCGCCGTCAAGACGTCGGTCGACGCGCTCCAGAGCGCCGTCAAGGCGCTCCCGGCGAGCCCTTCAGCCAGTCAGATCGCCGCGATCGGACTCGAGCGCCAAGAACGTCGTGAGCTCGGTCAATAGCTTCACGGACGCCAGCAAGTCGAAGTGCAGCTGACACGTCAGTCCGCCACGGCGGGTCGGGTGTTAGCCGGCTCGTTGCTTGGCATCCTTGCTCTAGCGTCGGCGCTGCTCGACCCGTTGGTCGCGCTCGGTGGGGACCACGAGCGCGGTCAGGACCGCGGGAAAGCAGTCCGATGACGAATGTCCTCGGCTGGGTGGAACGTGTGCCTTGATGTGCTTTCGGTGCTGGGGCCGTGCAGCGAGAAGATGGTCAAGAGGCCGATCGTGATGCCGGGCGTTCCGGTCAGCGGTCGCTCGGCCCGCTTCCCGGGCCGGGGGGTGTGACGTGGCGGGAATGAAACGGCCGAGGACGATCGAGCGCCGTATGAACCGGTTCCTACGCGAGCCGATTTCGGTGCGCAACGCCGCGAGCGTGATCGTGACGGCGACGTTCATCGTCGTGGTCGCCGGCGGGATCGCGATCAGGGCGATCGACCATCGCGAGTACTCGAGCATCTGGGAGGGCATGTGGTGGTCCCTGCAGACGGTCACGACAGTCGGGTACGGAGACGTGACGCCCAAGGACACGGCCGGCAAGATCGTCGGCGCGGTCGTGATGCTCGAGGGGATCGCGTTCCTCGCGATCGTCACTGCAGCGATCACCTCGACGTTCGTGACACGCGCGCAGCGCGAGCAGAAATCCGGAGCACCGGCCGAGGAAACCGCCGCGGACGCACCAGGCGACCCGCAGCTCAACAGATCGCCGCGCGGCTGGAGCGAGTCGAGTCGCTACTGCTGGAGCTCACGAGACCGTGAGTCCCATCGCCGCCGGGCCCCAATCCGCGACAGCACCCGCCCCGACCGCGGTCTTAGGCCGCACCTCGGGGACGCGCGCATCCTCCTTCGAAGCCGGACGATTCCATGGCCCGAGTGGCGAAAACCGTTCGAGCTGCACCGAGAAGTGCTCAACGTGCGGCGCCGGCTCAGACATGAGTGCTAATCGCCGGCGATCCGAGCTTGCCGCCGTCAGACGGGCGCCAGCGACCTCGCGAAGGAGGGAGCGCCAGCGGCGGATGACACCTCGCCGGATAGCGCCCCGGCGGGCTCGAGAAGGCGGATCGGGCGCACGCTGTCAGAAGGGTGGCACCTCGCGGTGGTTGCCTATCGCGACCCCGAGCATGTCGCCGAGCGGATCGCGCTGAACAGCACGCACAGCCTCGGCGAGCCATCTCTGGAGTGGGCGCAGCGCGTCCGCGAGGAGCGTGAGGGTGTTCCGCGGGCGGTTATCGCCGAGCAGTTGCGCACGGATAGCGCGAAGGTCGCGGCGATCGACGGAGCGATCGCCGCGACGCCGTTCCTGATCGCGCTGGTCCCCGGCTACCTGCTCTACCTCCGCCAGGAGGCGCGGATGGTGCTGCGCACCGCCGCGCTATACGACCGCGACCCACGGGAGCTCGAGACCGCCGCCGAGATGCTGGCGCTGCGCGGTGTGCACCCGACGGTCGACGACGCCCGCTCGGCCCTGCTCCCGGTTCGAGACACGCCGATGCCCGAGAAGCCAGCCGCGCGCCGCCCATGGCGTACGTGGGTCCGCAGCATCTACGTGCTGCTGATCTACGGCGGGTTTCTCTCCGCCCCCTCCGACAAGGGCAAGGAGGGCGCCCATCCATGGGTGAAGACCGCGATCGGGGGCCTGTTCGGGCTGACGGTCTGGGTGATCACGTGGGTGTTCCCGCTCAGCTTCATGATCGCGCTGGGCTGGGGCTGTGACTCCAACGCGCGAGACCTCGGGCGGCGAGCGCTGATCTTCTACGACAGCGAGCCCGACAGCGCGCAAGCGGCGATCGCCGCCGCCAAACAGCAACGAGGACGCCGGACACAACAAGCGCCAGATCCTGCGCACCACGCTGCTGATTCTCTCCGTTGCGATCCCGATCGCATTCATCGCGTTCATCGACCATGAGCGCCAGAGCACCGGCATCACCCCGCTCACCGCCCTCGGCGGCCTCGTCGCGCTCTCACTCGTGATCGCCACCGCCGTCATCGCCACCCGCCGCTAAGCGCGGTCGGACGGCTTTCATCGCAAGCCGGCGATCCACGCGTGGGCACGGCGCGAGGAGCTTCCTGTCTGCGCGGGGGTCTCGTCTGCGTCTGGCCGGCAGGAGTTCGCCTGCGGAGAGAGGGTCTGTCAGAGGCCCGTTTTGGCGGTGATCCTGCCGGATTTGACTGCCGCGGCGAGATCTTGATAGTCGCTGTCGTTTTGTTCGGCGTACGCCTTTGAGAACTCGACGATTGCACGGTCGAAGCTGTCGCCGTTGCCGAGGTACGCGGCGATCGCGATCCGGTCGCCGCTGCGCGCGTGCGCACGGGCGAGCGTCCAGCCGCACAGCTTGCCGTACGTGGCCATGGCCTGAGGGACCATCTGCTCGATCTCCGCCGATCCCTTCCAGTCCTTCAGCTGACGGCCGTAGAAGTCGCGAGGCTTGCCGTCAAGCCCGGAGTCGATGTGCAGCCAGCCGAGGAAGATGTCGCTGGCGGCCTGCATCAGCCGCTGGCCGACGACCACGCGCTCGCCGTGGTTTGAGAACTCGCTCGGGCCGAGGAACTCCTCCAGCACCGACGCCTCGGCCTCCTTCATCTGCAGGAACAGCGGGTCCTGGCCGTCGCGGCCGACCAGCAACGCGATATACGCGCGGGTGCCGACGCTCCCGACCCCGACCACCTTGCGCGCGAAGTCGGTCAGCTCGAACTCCTCCAGCAGCACCCGCCGGTCGAACTCGAGCGTCTCCCGGTAGCCGCGCAACAACTGGCGAAGCGCCTCGAACATCTCATCGCGCTCTCTGCCTTGCGCGAGCTGCTCGATCGGCACGATCAGCGGCGACTGATCGACGATCCGCGCCTTCCCGTCGACGACTTCGGTCAGCTTCGAGAACGCCGTCATGCTGTCCTTCGTCCGGGCCTTCGCGAGATTCTTCTCGGTTCGCTTGACCATCTTCGGCTTGAACTGCGAGCCGTACTCCTGGATCGCGCTCTCGACGTCCAGGTGCGAGTACCACACCTCGAGGTTCTTCATCCCGGCGAAGTTGGCCATCGCGGTGCGGTACTGGCCGACCGTGTCAAGCACGATCCGCTCCTGCTCCTTCGCGCGAAAGCCGTTGTCGCGCGCCGCGATCAGCATGCTCACCGCCAGCCGCTTGACATCCCACTCCCACGGACCCGGCAGCGTCTCATCAAAATCGTTGACATCGAACACCAAGCGCCGCTCCGGCGAGGCGAACACCCCGAAGTTCGACAGGTGCGCATCCCCGCAGCACTGCACTGTCAACCCCGACCGCGGCGTCGACGCGAGGTCATTGGCCATGAGCAGCGCCGCCCCGCGATAAAACGTGAACGGCGAGACCAGCATCCGCCCGTAGCGGATCGGCACGAGCTCCGGTACCCGCGTCTTCGCCTGACGCTCCAACAACGCGACCGGATCAGCGCGACCCGGCGGCGGCTCGAACTTCGCGTGATCCGCGCGCGGCACCTCACTCCGCGCCGCCTTACCACGCGCAACCCGCTCAGCCACCGACAAATGCCGAACGGCCGCGGGCTCCGACTTCTTCCCCGGCGCGGCCGTCCCGCGGCTCGCAGCGGTCGTCCGTTTACTTGGAGTTGTGGTCGCCATCGCCGTTCCTTCCCTCAATCAGTTATCGCACCAGCGCGTTTCATAGCCACCGGCATTTCACAATTGGTGTCGCATCAGGCTATGCCGCAGAGCGAGGCAGCGCATCAGCCAAAAAGGTTGAGATCACTCGCTGGGCGCTCACGTGCAGGCCCCCTCGCCAGCGTCAGGCGGTGCTGGCTTGTGGTGCTTGTGCGGGTCGCTTTGGCGGTGTGCTTTTGCAGTCGGTCTGCCAGGAACAGGACGATCACGGCGATCCCCACGCCGGCGAGCGTGAACAGGATCCTGCGTCCCTCGTCGGCAAGGTTGGACGGGTGGGGCACGTCCATCGCGATCAGGAGGCCCGCGGCCACGGCTGCGGTGTACCAGGCGTAGTTGACGAAGCGGATCGACGCCGCCACCGCGAACAGGACGACGATGATCACTTCGAGGGCGGTTCTGTTGTCGACGGCCAGCAGGACGAGCGCAGCCACCGCGGCGCCCAGTGTCGTCCCGGCCACGCGCTGTACGGCAAAGAAGGTGGATTGCTGCAGGTCGGGCTTCATCGCAATAATGGCGGCGATGGGCATCCAGTAGGCGTTGGGCAGCTGCAGCCCGAAGGCGATCGCGACGGCGATCGACACCGCGACGGCGCGGATCACCGCGAACAGGATCAGTGGCCGGGTCAGCGGCCTCGGCGAGATATCCCCGGGGATCTCGGCGACAGGCTGGGGCGCCGCGACCCGCCCGCGCGCCAGCCACATGATGAACGTGTAAGCGATCCACAGTGCCGATCCGGTGAGCCACGCCAGCGCCTGCTTCCACGGTTCGGTGTGGATCAGGCCGGAGTGGAAGGCGCCCGGATGGCCGAAGGAGATGAGCGTCGGCAGGCCGAGGACGATGATGAACCAGATGTTGAGAAGATGGGCCGCGACGAATCTGTGCAAGCCGTATTTCACCGCCAGCCCGCCCAGCAACGTGGCCACGAAAGCGGCCAGCACGACGAACCCCCACGGACCGCCGCCGATGCCGAACCCCAGGGCCGTCAGCAGCGCACCGGCCCCGGCCATCGCGGCCATCGCGAGCACCCGGGGACCGTATTTCCCGCCGGGGTCGCTCATCGCCACGAACAGCGCCCCGAAGATCGCACTCAGGAAGTACCTCCGCTCGTGAGGGAGCACGCCCACGACGATCAGCAGCCCCAGCACGACCGCCAACACGGCACCTCTGCGCAGGTTGAATCCCTGCCACTTAACTTCGAACACTTTCGCTAGCTCAGTCATGCTGTTCCTCTATCCGGGTTGCTACTGCGGCTGCCGTGGTGAGGTAGCCCGACCGGCGGGGTCCGCTGCGTTCATCGGACACATCCCGTGCGCGTCCCGATGCCGATCTGAACCAAGCGACGTGTCGGCGCGCGCATGCGCGTCGCTGCGAGGCGTTGGTGCGACGGGCCGTTCAAGCAAGGGTCGAAGGAACACAGTCGCCTCTTGTGTCGTTGCGGAGGGGGCCGTGGCGTCGGCGAGAACGAGCTGCTGCTAGGCGGGTAGCGCGTTGAGTTCCTTGGCGAGCTCCTTGCCGTCGGCGTCGATTTCCTTCTCTTGGGTTTTCTCCGCATGCGTGAGCGCCTTGTCGAGCTGCTCCTGCAAGCGCGACTCGCCGATCACGACCAGCGCGGCCTGGCCGTCGTTGAGGTAGTCGCCGAGCTCCTTGGCATCGCTGCGCGACATGCCACCCATCACATGCCCGATCCCGCCGCCCGCCGCGGCGCCGACCAGCGCCGAACCGAGGATCGCCGGCGGGAAGATGATCCCCACCAGCGCGCCGACCGCGGCACCCGTCCACGCGCCGTGCTGGGTCGGCTTCTCGTGCTTGGTCACGTGCACCTTGCCGTCGTCGTCCTTGTACACCAGCGCGACGTCATAGGTGCCCACCAGATCAGCCGAATGCAGGTCAAGCAGCGTGTCGTAATCGGCATCAGCGTCATCACGATCCGCGTACACCGCTCCATACACAAACACAGGGTTGTCTTTACTCATCGTCCTGCTCCTTTCCGGTCATTTCGACCGCGACAGCCATCACGGCAGCAGGCGACTCCCCGCTCGGGCTCAAGCCTTCCCCGACACTGCGGCCATCGCCGCCACAAACAAAACCCTACGGCCCCCAACCCCCACCCCGCATCGGCCAAAAAGGATGAACCACGCAGACCGCCACACCCACCCCGATGCAGGCCGCGGTCGTGGCTCTGCTGGCCGCGTAGTCGGGTTACTCGGCCGCAGAGTGGGGCACGAATCGTCGCCGGCGAAGCCCCCCAATCGACGCGCACCAAAGCAAGCGTCGCCCTGATCGGCGCCGACTAGATCGGCACACTGGACCAGTGTCGTTCAACGCTGCGGAAAGCGCCTACGCGACGCACAACACCAAGCTTTTGCGCCGAGCCCTCAGGCGACTACTTCCGGGGTATCGGCCGGCGGGCGACGTATGGCAAGCGCTTCACCCTCGGACGAACCCCAACGCACCGCCTGACCCGTCAGCCAACGGCGATTCGGCGTCGCGACGCCAGTCGAGTTCTGGACCCGGCATCGTGACCCTGGCTTCTGTCGATTCGAGGCCGGCCTGTTCGATGACCTCGACAGCGTCGGATCGGCCTGTGACGCCGAGCTTGTCGTAGATCGACGCGACGTGTGTCTTGACGGTAGGGCGTGCGAGGTGAAGACGATCGGCGATGTCTTGGAGCGAGAGATGCGTCCGCAGGAAGGCGACGAGCCGGAGCTCGGCAGGTGTGAGTCCGTAGTCCTGTCCCCGCCTGATCCGCGCTTCGAGACGCTGCAACCGGGCCGGGAGCGTTCCGGCATCGGGATATCCCTGTAGTGCGTCGCCCGCGACCTGCGCGTGTTCGAGGGCGCCGGCAACGTCGCCGAGGTCGAGGCTGATGTCGGCGCAGCGCAGCGCGAGATCGGCGTTGAGCCATGGGCCCACGCGGAGCAGTGGGCGGAGCCGCCGGACGTTCTCGAGCTGGCGTGCGGCCTCGGTCTGGTCACCGCGTTGGTTGTGCGCGAGCGCTCCTGCCGTGTACGCGATGGCGCCGTAAATCGTGTCGTGGAGGTGTTGCTGGGCGGCCAGCCAGCCCGCTTCGACCGCCCATCGTTGCGCGTCTCGCCGCTCGCCCAGCTCGGCGGCCGCGAAGACCAGATAGCCGAGCGTGAAGACCCGAGTGTGGCTGAGCTCGGGTCGGTCTGTGGAAAGCGCGAGTGACTCCCGCAGCACGGCGATTGCCTCCTGCGGCCGGCCCAGGAGAAGATACGCCGCACCCATGGCGCGACGGGCGCTGAGAAGCCATCGGGTGCCCATCTTCTTCTCACATGCGTAGCCGAGCTCAGCATCGCGCAGCATCTGCGGGATGCCGTCCGGAGCCATGGAGCTTCGGAGGTTCGCGAGTGCCGAGCGAAGCGAAGCTGCCTCGTCGGCGGATGCCAAGTCGAGCGGAGCCCGCTCGGCGGCGAAAAGGAACCGCCTCGCCCGGGCCGGCTCGCCGAGATACCCGAACACCCACGCGGCCGCGATCGACAGCTGCGCGTCTGACTCGATCTCCGTGTCGGTGCAGCGGTCGAGCCACAGCCGCAGGCTTTCGATCTGCCCGCGGCTGGCAAATTCGTCCCGGTACGCGAGCGCGATGCGGCCGGCGTGAGCGAGATCGCCGGCCTCATGCGCGTAGGCGAACGCCTCGCCAGGCGATCCGTGCTGCTCGCACCAACGTGCTGCTCGTCGGAGGTATACGGGGAGCAGCTCCGGGTGGCGGCGCTTGAGCTCCGCACGGAGGAGATCGCCGAACAGGTGGTGGTAGCGGTAGCACTCGCGGTGGTCGTCGAGCGAGACGATGAAGGCATTGGAACGCGCGAGGTCCTCAAGCGAACCAGCCGCGTCCGTTGTGCCGAGCACTGCATCGCACAAGGGCGCTGTCATGTGATCGAGGATCGACGTCCCGAGCAGGAACCTCTTGAGATGGTCCGGCTGGCGCTCGAGCACCTCTTCCAGGAGGTAGTCGGCGATCTGCTGCTGATTGCCGGACAGGCCGGCAGCCCTCGTCGGCGCCATCGGCACGGCCGCGCAGCGCCAGCGTGGCCAGCGCAACCGCGGCGGCCCATCCCTCGGTCCGCTCGCACAGGGCCCCGGCCGCCGCCTGCGATAACTCCAGTCCTGTGCTCGCGGCAACATCACGGGTCTCCGTCGGGTCCAGGGCGAGGAGCTCGGTCCCGATCTCGACCACATCCCCACTCGCGCGGAGCCGGCCGAGCGGCACCCCCGGATCGCCGCGCGTGACCAACACCAACTGAGACCCGGATCGAACCTCGTCGGCGAGACACGCGAGAATCGCGCGGCTCTTCCTAGCCGTTATGACATGCACATCGTCCAGCACCAGAACGAATGGGTCGCGCTCGCCGAGGTCGGCCGCGAGGAGAGGAATGGCGACCTCATCGATCCTGGGCGTGCGTCCTGACAACTCCTCGAGGAGCTCATCGCAAACCGGGCCGGTCCGCTCGAGGGCGGCCACGACATGGGCGAGCAGCACGACGGAGTCGTTGTCGCCGGGGCCGAGCTGCACCCACCCGCTGGCCCTCGGATCCTGGTCGATCCACTGCGCGACGAGAGTCGACTTCCCATAACCCGCCGGCGCAGAGACCAATACCACCCGGCTGCGCTCTGCGGCCATCTGTGCCGCTGACAGGCGAGGTCGCGCTACCACCCAAGGCGGGACAGTCGGAACTCGAAGCTTCGACTCCCGGACCAGCGGCCTGGTCCTGGAAGGGGCAACGCTACTCATCGCTCGGCCCTCCACGCCACCCCGGTTCCCGTGCCAGCCAGGCTTCGAGGCGGCACGCGACTCGCCAGTCCTGGACGCCGAGACGAAGACAAAGGTGCCCGCGCAAGCGCGGCCGGCACGCCATTTGGTGCCCAGTCTCGACGACGAACGCGTCGATGGCCATCGTCCCACTCACCGTGGGCAGGGACCGCGCCAACATCTCGGACAAGAGGTAGCTCCTTTCGCGCGAACCAAATCGCATTACCTAAAGCTCAACACAGCCGGTCCGCCGCATCGGGAGATGCCACTTCTCGGTGCCCAATACATGGACAGCTTCGACGGTACCCGGGCGTGATGGGCGTGGGATCCGTGAAAAACCGCATAGAGCCCGCCGGGAAAGCTGCGATGTCGCCGGCGCAGATCCTGTTCGAGTCGATGGAGGAGTCCCAGGCGACGACGACCTTGTGGTCGCCGGTCACGAACAGCCCGGGGCGCCGGTCACCGAATCGACTCGAGCGGGGTCGCCTTGGCACAGCGATATCAGCCAAATCGGCCGATGTCCGAATCGATCGCCCGCGACGTACCGTGACAGCACCATTACCAGCCAACCCAAGCCGCCCAACAAGAATAAGTCCCGCAACACTGTTTCCCTGACGCCAGCCGAGACCCGCGTCCTGGCGCTCCTAACGACGTATCAAACGCTCGCCGGCATCGGCAGCCAGCTCGGCATCGCCCGTCCCACCGTGAAAACGCACGTCCAGAACATCTACAAGAAACTCGGGGCCACCAAACGAGCCGAAGCGGTAAGGCTGGCTGAAAGCGCCGGCCTCCTGCCGGATGGCGGCGTGCTCAGGAGCCGGAAGGATTCGCGATGGCGCTGATTCAGCAAGCCGCGCTGGTCGATCGGCGAAAGCCCGGCGGGCAGATCGAAATCGAGCGGCAGATCGACGAACTTGACCGCTCATCGGTGGAGAAGGGTCGGGTCCCGAGATGAGCTCCCACGCGCATGTTGAACCGTCGCTGGGAACCGGCACCGCGGCGAAGAGCGTTGGCGCCGCGAAGATCGCCCTGATCACGCTCGCGGCCGGGCAGTTCGTGATGGCGCTGGACACGACGGTCATGAACACGGCGATCGCGACGGTCGCCAAGGACGAGGGAACAACGGTGACCGGGATCCAGACCGCGATCACGCTCTACACGCTGGTGATGGCGTCGCTGATGATCACCGGCGGGAAGATCGGTCAGATGATCGGGCGCAAGCGCGCATTCGCGATCGGATGCGTCATCTACGCCTGCGGCTCGTTGACCACCGCGCTGTCTCATAGCCTGGCGGTGCTGATGTTCGGCTGGTCGTTCCTTGAGGGGCTGGGGGCGGTGCTGATCATGCCGGCGATCGTGGCGCTGGTGGCGTCGAACTTCGCAAAGCCCGAGCGTCCCCGCGCCTACGGGCTGGTCGCCGCTTCCGCCGCGATCGCCGCGGCACTCGGGCCGCTGATCGGCGGCATCTTCACCACCTACGCCTCGTGGCGATGGGTGTTCGTCGGGGAGGTACTCATCGTGCTCGTGATCCTCGCCCTGGCTCGCCGCATGAACGACACGCCCGCCGAGGAAGGAGCCCGGCTCGACCTCGTCGGCACGGCCTTGTCCGCGCTCGGACTCGGCGCGATCGTGTTTGGGATCCTGAAGTCGGGGACCTGGGGCTTCGTCAGACCGAAGCCTGACGCCCCGGCATGGCTCGGGCTCTCCCCCGTGATCTGGCTGATCTTCGCAGGCGCCCTGGTGCTGGTCGGGTTCGTGTCCTGGGAGGGCCGGCGCATCAAGCGCGGCGAGGGCGTGCTGGTCGAACCCGCGATGCTGCGCAACCTCCAGCTCCGCAGCGGGGTCATGTCATTCCTGTTCATGTTCCTGATCCAAGCCGGCATCTTCTTCACCGTCGCTCTGTTCCTGTCGGTCGCGCTCGGAATCTCGGCGGTCCAAACCGGCGTCCGGCTGCTGCCGCTCTCGCTTTCCCTGCTCGTGTTCGCCATCGGCGTCCCGAAGCTGCGCCCCAACGCGAACCCGCGGCGAGTCGTCCGTGCTCGGCTTCATGCTGCTGTTCTCCGGACTCGTGCTGCTAGTCGCGCTGCTCAACGTCGGCGTCGGCCCAGAAATCGTCACCTGGCCGCTGCTGCTCGCCGGCGCCGGGCTCGGCGCGATGGCCTCCCAGCTCGGCGCCGTGACCGTCTCAGCGGAGCCTGACGAGAAGAGCGGCGAGGTCGGTGGACTCCAGAACACCGGCACCCAGCTCGGCGCGTCGATCGGCACCGCACTCGCAGGCGCCGTGCTCATATCCGCGATGACAGCGGCGTTCTTCACCGGCATCCAGAACAACCCCAACGTTCCCTCCAGCGTCGTCTCAAAGGCAAACACGGAGCTCGCAAGCGGCGTTCCGTTCATGTCCGAGGCCGACGTCAAAACCGCACTCTCCAAGGCGAACGTGCCCGCCGCGACCGCGAACGAGATCATCAAGGTCAACAAGCAGAGCCAGATCGACGGTCTGCGCACCGCGGAGGCCATCCTCGCACTCCTCGCGCTCATCGCCCTCCCATTCACCCGAGGGATCCCGACCGTGCAACCAGGCGCCCAGACGAAACCCACACCAGCCACGGGATAGGGAAAGCGCTTGCCTGAGGAGACGAAAACGCGACCGGCCCGAACGTCGCGCTCGAAGGCGCCAGCCGACCTCGCCGAGGTCAACGTCGACGAGAACGACGCGGCTACGCGGCGGAAAGTGCCACCCTCGAAGACCGCGAGCGTCACCGCGCGGCCGGGGCGGCAGTCCATACCAGCGTCTCGATTCCAATCACCCGATTGCAATCCAGAGGTCGCGGGCAGCGCCGACGTCTGGTCGCGTCGCGCCAGCAACTCGTTCCGCGGGCTGCCAATCGCACGAGCCGCGCTCAGGTTCGCTTCTGCCCGCCACGCGAATCAGTACCGGGAGATCGACCGCGCGTCGTTCATCGCCCATCCGATCGAGGTTGGTTCGCTGCTGCGCGCTGACGGGCAGCCAGACGAAGTCATCGCCGCCGGCCTGCTTCATGACGTGCTCGAGAAGACCGGGACTACTCGCGCGGAGCTTCAGCGCCGGTTCGGAGCCCGCGTTGCCGGGCTCGTCGAGTCGGTCTCAGACGACCCATCGATCGACGATTACGGCTTGCGGAAGCGCGAGCTGCGCGATCGCGTCGCGCACGCCGGCTCCGACACCGTCGCGATCTTCGCCGCGGACAAGATCTCCAAAGTCCGAGAGCTCACGCTGCTGCCAACCTCGCGCCTTGACGAAACCACGATCCGCGCCAAGGTCGCCCATTACCGGGCGAGCCTCGAGATGCTCCGCGGAGTTGCCGTGAACAGCGCCCTCGTCGATCTTCTTGACGCCGAGCTCGGCCGCCTGTCGCACAAGCCGGCTTTAGCGACTCGCACTGATGGCGCAATTACAACGCATCGCGCGCGCGAAGCGGAGCAAGCCGCGAGCACGCATAACCTGACCCCGTGCGTAACCGCCGGTGGCGCGGCAGTGGCTGAAGCTGTAGCGAGCGTGGGCGCCACGCGCCTCAGCCAGGCGGATCCGGTCTTACCGCCCCGTCACCGATTCGGCTCATGGGCGTGCGGTCCCCCCGGCTGTCGCTGCCGGCGCTCCGTCGGGACGCGATTCTCGCTCACGTGTGGTCATCTACGCGATCGACTGCCCGCGACCGATGAACTCCGAACCGAGCAAAAGATTCATGCTCCGGTCGGGGTGATCAGCCGAGCCGAGCCGTGTGGCAGCCAGGGTATCGACAAGGTCGCTGGAGCCTACGACTGGCGTCTGCCGCCGGTTGGCACGCGCTGGCACGGTAGGGCCATATGAGCTACGAGCATGTGATTTCGGAGATCGTGAAGGTGGTTGAGGCGGTCGGTGCGGGGATCATGGTCGTCGGCGGGTTCGGTTCGTTTGTCGTGTTTGCTTGGCAGGTCCGGTATCCGGCCACGGTGCAGGGGTCCTACCACGGACTGCGCCGCAACCTGGGTCGCTGCATCCTGCTCGGTCTCGAGGTCCTGATCGTCGCCGACATCGTCCGCACGATAATCGTCGACCCCACGATCGAGAGCGTTGCGGTCCTTGGCATCATCGTGGTTATCCGGATTCTTCTCAGTTTCGCGCTGGAGGTTGAGATAGACGGCATCTGGCCTTGGCGTCGCTGGCAGCTAGCCAACAGCCGGAACGCCAAAGTACCGCCCGACAGCTACTAGCCGAGTGGGGAGGCGGACGATACAAGGTGTCGCACCTTCGCGACCTCGGTGCTACACTTCGGGTTCTATGCCAACGACCAAGCCTCGATACACCGTGACGGACAGCGGGCATCTCGAGGAGCTGCTCGACGCGGCGGCGCGCCGGTGGCCGGACGTCGTTGACCGCAAGCAGTTGCTGCTCCGACTCGCGGAGGAAGGACATCAAGCGCTTGCCAGCGCCGAGCTCGCGACGGTTGCTGGTGATCGGCGCGGACGGATTGCTCTGGCGCTCGACCGGATCCCGTCGCTGGTTGACGTCGATCGGTTGCTCTCCGACGAGGCGTGGAGCTGACGGGGTCTCGCGAGCGACGCTGGTTGCTGTTGGACAAGTCGGCGCTCGTGCGCGGCGCGGACATCGATGACGCGCACGGGGAGCCGTGCCTGTGCGCGATCACGAGACTCGAGATGCTCTACAGCGCCCGCTCGGCTCAGGCTTACGAGCAGCTCGAGATCGAGCTTGACACGTTCCATCAGCTCCGAGTGGACGCCGAGACGATCACGATCGCGTTGACCGCTCAGCGTGAGCTCGCGACACACAGTCAGCATCGCGTACCGATCCCCGACCTTCTGATCGCCGCCTGCGCGCACCAACACCAAGCGGGCGTGCTCCACGTCGACCGGCATTACGAGACGCTTGCTCGCGTTCTGGCGTTCACCCCGGTGAGACTCACAACCTGAGAATGCGCGCAGGGAGGGGCGCTGGCCCGAGATGCGTCAGCTGCCGGCGAAGCAAGGCCGGACGAGAGTTCTGCTTGGCCCTGGCGAGAGCAGGGGCGGACTCGTGGCCGAGTCGGCGATGGAGCGGAAGCGGCCACAGCGGACTCCGGCCAGCTGCGGCGCGCCGGGGCAGTGCCTACACGGCGCGCTGCGAACCTACGTCGACGGGCCGATCTGACTCGCGATCCACTCCGGCGGGAAGCCGTGCAAGGACGCGCCCGAATTGTCGGGCGGGATGACAGTCACCGGAATGCCTAAGCCTTGGATGCGCTCGGGAAGCGTGTGGCGGTGCCAAAGCTCGTGGTGCTCGGGCGGCGTGGAGAGCAGGATCTCGTCGCACTCGCCGCGTTCCGCCAGCGCCCCGATCGTCGCTGCGGCGTCCTCGCCGCAGTCCACGATGGTCACCGGCCGGTCGTCGGCGGCGCGGCGCACAAGACGGCACGCTTCTTCGGGCGTCCAGTCGGGAGCGTCAGGATGGCGCTCGGGGGGATCATGAGCGCGAGCTGCCAGCCATCGCGGGCGCGGCGCGTGACCTCATCCAGCAATTGCGGCGCTGATTCCGTCAGGTTGGCGACGATGAGCAGCCGCCGGGATGGGGCCTCTGGCATTGACTCATGACGGTAATACGCCCCGGTGGCAACCGCATCACCCGGATTGGGTGACGGCATTGCACGGCGACGTCGGGGGTCGACCGCCCATAGTGCGCTGGACTTCGCCGGCGGGCAGCGGACGAAGCCCGTGGCCGCTAGCGCACTCGCGCCTTCGCCCAAATCCGAGCGAGAGGATTGCCCTCCAGCGCGACTAGCGCGGCTGCTGCGGGGGGGTCTTCTCTTCGAAGCAGCTCCGCGACGTTCGGGGTAGCTGGGCTACGCGGCGATGGGATCGGTACCGAACAGGAGGTCTCTTGGGTCCCTCCGGCTTGCGCGTGTTCGCCGAGTTTCCAGATGAAGTCGAGGACGTCATCCCCTGCGATCTGGAACTGCCGGGCGAAGGACCCAAAGCGATCCCAGACCGGCGCCTCGAGCGCGTAGCAGAGCTTGTCGCGACTGGTCGACCGCGCACAATGAAGCCTTTCGCTCGAGGGATTTACTCAGACTCGATCGACTGGTCGTGACGCTCCCGAAGGGTCAAGTGGACGTCGCGGATCGGGCCGGGTTGGGGGGCGTAGCCGCGCGCCGTCGGCTGGGTGAATCCACCGCCCAGGGCTTCCTCATAAATACTACTAATTTAGTAGAGTATCTCGGTCGGAACGGTTCGGACGAGGATCTGACGCGCTCCGGAACCGAATCGCGAACCATCGAGCTAGCCGAGCACCGAAGGAGCATGCATGAGCTTGCAGATTGGAGATACCGCCCCGGACTTCGAGGCCCAGACCACGGAAGGCGCGCTTCGCTTTCATAACTGGCTCGGCGACGACTGGGGCGTGCTGTTCTCACACCCGAAGGACTTCACTCCCGTGTGCACTACAGAGCTCGGCTATATGGCGAGCATCAAGCCGGAGTTTGACCGCCGGGGTGTGAAGGTCATCGGCCTGTCGGTGGACCCGACCGACGACCACGACCGGTGGGCGCGGGACATCGAGGAGACGCAGGGCCACGCACCCAACTACCCCATCATCGGCGACGCCGACTTCACGGTCTCCAAGCTCTACGGAATGTTGCCTGCCGACGACGTCGGGAGACGCCGGGCGGGCGCACACCGGCCGACAATCAGACCGTGAGGAACGTGTTCGTAATCGGTCCCGACAAGAAGGTCAAGCTGATCCTCGTCTACCCGATGACCACCGGCCGCAACTTCGACGAGGTGCTGCGGGTGATCGACTCGCTGCAGCTGACCGCGAAGCACAAGGTCTCTACGCCCGCGAACTGGCGTCCGGGTGGGGACGTGATCATCGCGGGCTCGGTTTCCGACGAGCAGGCGAAGGAGATCTTCGGGGAGTGGGAGTCGCCGCGGCCTTACATTCGGATCGTCCCGCAACCCCGTTAGCGTGGGACACGGAGGCGCTCGGAGGGTAAGAGAAACGGGCAGAGGCCGTTCATGATCCACGCCAGCCGCGCCTACATCGTCTGTTCGACTCAGCGCAGCGGGAGCACCTACCTCTGCCACCTTTTGGCAAGCACTGGGGTGGCGGGGAACCCGCTGGAATACTTCGAGGCGCGCGCTGAGACCGGATCACCGCCGCACCCGAGCTACTTCCTCGCGGGGTTGCCGCGCACCGGGGCCGGCATCCGTGACGACCAGCGTCCGACCGATGCTCCGGACTACTCCGATCTGCGTTCGGTCGACGGCTGGGAGGCCCATCTGGAACGGACCTTCGAGCTGGGAACGACTGACAACGGCGTGTTTGCAACCAAGCTGATGTGGAACCAGTTACCCGACCTGGAACAGCACGCCGCCGCCGTCCCGGACTTCGCCGGACTGACTAGGTCTGAGCTGCTCGATGGGTTGTTCGGGCACCCGAGCTATGTGTGGATGCGGCGGCTGGACAAGGTGCGCCAGGCGATCAGCATGTGGCGGGCCCTCCAGACCCGCACCTGGCACCGGGAGCACCCCACCGACGACGGGGAACCAGAGCTGTCCTACAGCTTCCGCGGGATCGAGCACCTCCGTCGTCGTCTGAGCGCCGATGACGAGGCGTGGGGGCGCTACTTCCTGCGCTCCGCGATCGAGCCGCTGGAGCTGTACTACGAGACCGACGTCAAGCCCGATCCGGCGGCCGCCGTCGCGCGGATTTTGTCGCACATCGGGGTCGACTCGCCGCCGGAGTGGAAGCCTGAGGCCAGGATGGTCCGGCAGTCCGATCAGCTGAACGATGCATGGCATTCCGCCTATGAGCGGGACGCCACCGCTCGTGTGCACGTTTAACTCTCAATACCGCCGGGGTTGTGATGCCGACGCCATGGCGGGCGACGGCCGCGAGCCGGCTAACCGGGACGGTGCGGGCCGCGGGATCCCGTTGTTGTCCGCCTAGACGAGGCCAGCCGTGCCGTTTGCTGAAGGGGCCGCGCTTATGCTGAGCGGTCGCCGAGATCGGCGGGCCGAGGGGCTCGAAGGCCGCGGGGTCGCCGTTCTGCGGCTGCGTCCGGCCAGGGATCCGGAACAGTGCCGTGTAGCCGCGTTCCGTGCGAGGGTCTCGAGTCAACGGTCAGGGTGCCGCCGATGGCAGCGATGCGGTCGTGCATGTTGCTCAGTCCGGCCCCGCTCGGCGTCCTGTTGGGGTCAAACCCGCAGCCCGTGTCGCCGACGGTGAAATGCAGCGCTTGGGCGCTATCCCAGACGCGTACGGAAACCTCCGCCGGTCCGGCGTGTTTGGCTGCATTGTCGATCGCGGCGAGGCAGGTGAAGTAGACCGCGCTTTCGACTTCGGGCCGGCACCGGCGTATCCCGCGCGCTGACACCGTGACCGTCTCGGCCGCGTAACGGCTGGCGGAGACCAGTGCCGCACCCAATCCTTCGGATGCCAGCAGCAGCGGATAGACACCACGCGCGAACGCGCGGACCTCCTCGATGGCCTGCTGGACCTCCTCTCCGAACCCGTTCAACGCCGCGCTGGCGTCCGCGTTGCCGCGCTCCTGGAAGCTCTCTGCAGCGAGCGCGAGCCGTATCCGAAGTCCGGTCAGGCGTTGCTGAACGCCGTCGTGGAGGTCTCGCTCGATGCGCTGGCGATCGGCGTCACCGGCAGCGAGCACGCGGCGCGCCAACCCCGACGGGAGTACCCGCGACAGAGACTTCACGACAGCGCCGCGCTGTTGCCCGGCGAGCGCCAGCGGGTCTTCTCCAACGAGACGCTCATCCGGGCACCGGATCGGCCACGTAGGGCCAGCGCATCACGCCCGACCAGCCCTCAGCGTAGGTGCGTGTGCCACCGGCGTGGTCAATGGCGAGGGCGGGATTGGTCGAGCAGGAGCTCGCACCAGACACAAGTAGGGCCTAGGTCCTGCCAGACTCCCCATGTCTCGCACAGCTCGTCGACGAGCAATAGCCCGAGGCCGCCTGGGGTTTCGGGGTCACGGGGAAGCATGCAGGGTCTCAGGTGTGAGCCTGGGTCGGTGACAGCGATTCGAAGTCGATCATCGAGCGTCGTTACGTCCACGGTCAGCGCTCGGCGACGGCCGACGTTTGCGTGGACCACGCTGTTGGTGACGAGCTCACTGACGAGCAGAGCAGCATCTGACGCTGTGGTGGCAGGAATGTGGCCTTCGAGCTGTGAACGCACCGATCTGCGAGCCCGGGTGGGTGCATCGTCACCGCCGCGAATCCGCATGGAGATCGATCGTTGCGAATGCGCGGGGCTGGAACGCCGATGCCGTCATGCGGCGGCCCGCTTCTGAGACCGTCGCGGCCGCGACTGAGTGGTCCGAGGGCCACGCGCTTCGCCCCAAGCGCGCGGCCGACGACCCCTCCTTCGTGTGATCGCGCGATCTGCTCGTTGGGGCGCCCCAGTCCCCACGCCGCGATCGCTCGGAGCGGCTGCCCTTTGCCGTCTGGCTGCTAGTACAGCGCGACCTCGGAGTTCAGAAGGCGAGCTAGGCGTGTGAGTAGCACGTGGACTCTCCGGAAGTCGGCGTCCCGGCTCGCGGGCTGCTTCGCAAAGGGTGGGCTTCAAGCCGGCCGCGGAGCGCCATCTCAAGGCGCAAGCCGATCACCGAGCCACCACACGTGCAGACCAAGGGCTCAGATCGGCGCGCGATGAGTACCGCACTTTTACTCCTGACGGGAGCTGCGTTGCTTTTGCAACGCCCCCGCTAGCCGCCGATCGGCCGCCGCAGACGCGCCATACGCCTTCTTATCCTGGACCCCGACGGTGCTCGCCCAGTGGGCGGGCTCGTCAGCGTTCTTTCTCGACTCTACTCCGATCAGGCCGTCGCGCAATATAAGAATCTCCTCAGGCACGACCGGCGTCAGAACGCGCGGGTGACCGCTCGTTCCGCGCTGATGCCTGGCCGCCCCGGTCGCCGACGGCGCAGCCGAACCTCAACCCGTCCGGCACTACTCCGATCCCAACCGAATACAAGGCATCAAAGAGACCGCGTACGGGTACACGCAGAATGCCGTTGGCGTTGAGCCTGCGTCCGCTTCAGGTGTACAAACTCAAATGGCGGAGAACGCATCAGTGAGCAGCACAGACAGCAGAGCACGACGAGGTCGGCGATGAGCGACGCCGGGCCGGAGGATCACGACCTTCGGCCGCTCGTCGGTGGCAGGCTGCTGGCCGAGATCACTAACCGGATCGTCGCGTTCATGCGCGAGCACTACGGTCGCGGACCCATCAAAGCCAAAACCTACGTGCTCGACAACCTGATCGTCTGCGTGCTCACGGACGGGTTCACCGCGATCGAGCGCACGATGATGGAAGGCGGCGAGCCCGACCGCGTGCTCGAGATGCGCCGCGACTTCCAACGGATGATGAAGGAGCGCTACAGCGAGATGATCGAGGAGCTCACCGGCCGCAAGGTGCTTGCGTTCCTGAGCCAAGCACACGTCGAACCCGACCTCACGATCGAGGTCTTCCTGATGGACGGACCGCTAGCCGGATTCGGCGCACTTGAGCTCGTCGACCCACCACCGAGCAACCCCGGCCTCGGCGGCGACTAACGGCAGCCCGGATCCGCCACCGGGCCGAGGCCCTACGGGCCGTTGGCGTTCAGAGGGGCATCGCCCGCTGGTTGGCGGTGACCACGTCCGAGTAGCTGAGCGCTGACGACCTCGTGATCGTCGTCTTCACCTGCTCAGTTTCGACTAGTTCAAGCAGGCGCTGTTGCGCGTCAGTCGCGCGGGATGGCAATAGGCTGGTGCCTGTGGTGGGCATTCGTGTGAGGTGGTGTCCGCGACGGTAGAGCGCGATCGGGATCGGACCGGCTGCGAGTCTGACTGCATGCGTCCAGCTTGCGACTGTGTCGTCGGCCATGTGTGCGCCCGCGAGCACGACGAGATCGGGTCGGTGCGCGGCGAGTGCGTCACGTATGCCGGCGATGCCGCGCGCGGAGAGGCTCATCATCTTGACGCCGGCCCGCCCGCAGAAGAGCTCGAGCGCGCGGATGTATAGGGCGTCGGGGTCGAGGTCGTCTCGCGACGCGTCGCCGACTAGGATCGACCACGGCCGCAACGGCGGCGGCGCAAGCCGGGTGGCACGCCGGAGCCAATCGGACCCCCAAGGCGCGGCGAACGCCCATGCCGCCGAATCTACCGTCTGCTGGCGGATGATCTGTTCGAGCCCAGGCAGCAGCACCTCCTCGACCGCGTGCTCAACCGAGCGTGACCCCAGCGCCACCTCAATCGCCACATCTGCCCGGTCGCGATCGTAGTACCCAAGTGCGGTGACGAGCGAGTTGTTATCGGCTGCGAGCCTCTCGCGCGCGTGGGAAACAGCTGAAGACACCGACAGACCGTCGTACAGCGCCTCTCGCAACGCGGCCACCTCGCAATGCATGTACATCCGGTGCCTGCCCGGCGATCGCTGCGGCTTTGGGAAATCGAACCTCGCTTCCCATTGACGCAGGGTGTTCGGGCTGACGTTGAGCAACGTCGCCGCTTCACTCGTCTTCAGGTAGTGCATGTCAAGGTAAGGTCGGGCACAGTGGTTAGTCTGCTTCGGCAGTTGGACCAGAAAGCTCTTGTCTTGGCGCGCTTGCGGTCGGTTAGCCCGCGAAACGCCCGTCGGATCCGAAGGCCTCGTGGTGCTGCAAACTCCCGAAGCGGTCGATGTGCTCGTGACTGAAGCATGGCTTCGGGCGCATGGTGGAACTAGAGGTAGTCCGGCGTGACCCCACGGCCGGCAAGTTCACCACTGTTCGGGCGAGGTTTCGGGCTTGTCCAGCAATTGCATACCTTTGTCCGCTGAAGATCGTTGTGCGCCGTCAAATGCGGCCCGACGACGAGTAGCGGCCTCGCCCGATCGAGACAGACGCTCGCGACAAGCGAACGGAAGAAGCCACCAGGCCGTTATGCGCAGGTCGCCGGCACTGCGTCGGCGTTGAGTGAGAGCATTGATCTGCGCAGTAGGCGGGAGACGTGCATCTGCGAGTATCCGATCTGGCGGCTGATTTCGCGCTGGGTGAGGCCGTGCACGAGACGCATCCCGAGTACCTGGCGTTCGAGCGGGGGGAGCGTGGCCCAGCTGCTCGCGAGCGCTTGTCGGTCTTCGGCGAGTTCGAATCCGTCATCCTCGCTCCCCAACATGTCTCCAACCGAGGAGCGATCTTCGTCATCCTCGGCGACGGGGGCGTCGAGTGAGGTCAGCTGGTAGTTCTCGCCGGCATCGATCGCCTCGACCGCCTCTTCGACCGTGCACTCGAGCGCGTCGGCGAGCTCGACGAACGGTTGGGGAGCGCCCGAGATCGGTGGACAGCCGGTCGGCGTGACGGCTGAGGGCCAGCACTCGCTCCTGGAGGCCGCGTGGGACGTGGATTACCCATCCCTTGTCGCGGAAGTAGCGCTTGATCTCGCCCAGGATCGTCGGTGCGGCGAACGTCGTGAACTTCTTGCCCTGCTCCGGGTCGAACCTGTCGATCGCGTGCAGGAGGCCGATGGACGCGACCTGCACCAGGTCATCCAGAGGCTCGCGGCTGTGGATGTAGCGGACCGCGAGCTTGCGGGCGAACGGCATGAAGCGGTTCACCAGTTCGTCGCGAGCGACAACATCCCCCTCGCGGTGGTAAGTGTCGAGGAGTTCTTCGTCGGTTAGGCGCGCAAGATCGCGCGTTTGAATCATGGTGGCGGCCATGGGACCTCCAGCTAGTTGATTGCAGGCGCGAGGTCGGTGCGGGGTCCGCGGGGAGCGTCCCGGGCGTCGTCCGACGCATTTCCTACCGAACCGGTCCGGCCGTGTCGTGCCGGGAGCGGCCCTGGTCAGCAGTCTTTTGTTTGCCGGGCTGATCGAAGGGGCTGGGTCAGCGCTCGAGTGCCGGACAGGCGGCGGTCTCTGCCAGGCTCCGATCGGAGTCGGTCGTCGCCGCCGATCACGGCACTTTCGCGCGAGCGATACGCGGCCAGGGTGTCGAGCAGGCCAAGCAACGCGAGAAGCCGGTGTACCTGGCCGCCCTCGCGGCATGCGATCGCGAGCCGGCGGTTTGGCCGCTCGAGTCGCCGGAGCGTGTCGACGAGTGCGTGCACCCCGGTCGAGTCCATGAACGGGACTTCGGACAGATCCACGACGACCGGACCGGTTTGGTGCTCGAGAACCGGCAGCAGGGCCTCCCGCAGGACGGGAGCGGTGCCGAGGTCGACTTGCCCGTGGACGCTGAGCACGGCTACGTCCTGATGTTGCCCGTATGCCATCAGGAGGACCCCCGGCACCGTTTCCGTCCACTGGGGGACGTTGGTCTGCTCGGCAGCTAGGGGGATATCTGATCGTTTTGATGCTGCGTGGCAGCGGCGAGCGGGTGCTTGTTGCTCGGCTTCGTGCATTCTCGGCCCCGGCTGCTCCGTCCCGGGAGATCGTGGTTGGCGAGGGAAGTGCATAACTTATGTTCACATATTGCAGAGCTTATGTCAAGGTATTGTTGACATTTTATGTGTAGAATGCCCGCATCTTGCGGAAGAAAGCGCAGACGGGTAACGGTCCGTTTCGATACGCTCACGGTGCCTTGACCAGCGCTCGCGGCATCTACAGCATTGGATCGGTCGCTCGCATGCTTGGTATGTCTCAGCCGGCGATCCGCAGTTGGGAGGATCGGTACGGACTGATCGTGGCCGAGCGGAGCGAAGGCGGGCGGAGGCTCTACACGCGTGATCAGCTTGAACAGCTGCGATTCGTCAAGGAGCGCGTCGACGAGGGGCTGTCGGCCGCAGATGCACACCGCCTGCTCGCCGAACGTCAAGCGGGCACGAAGCCGATCGTGGACGAGGGGACGCCGAATCCCCCCGCAGGAATGCTCGTTCTGTTGGCCGACAGCGATCGGCATGGTGCGGAGCTCAGCGATTTCATCCTCCGTGCGGAGGGCTACGACGTCGAGATCGCGCTGACCGCAGAGGACGCCGAGGCGAAGTTCGCCGCCCAGGATCCCGCGCTGTCGATCGTCGAGTTGATGATCTCGGGCGGCGTCGGCCGAGCGCTGTGCGGACGGCTGAAGCAGCGGCGCCGAACGCCGGTGCTTTGCGTCTCGAGCTTGGATCTCGGCGAGCAAGCGCTCGCCGCGGGCGCGGATGCGTTCCTCAAAAAGCCGCTCGAGCCGCTGCAACTCACAGCGACCGTGAAGGACCTACTCGGCCAGCGCGGAGTCATGCGCGAAGGCGCCGGCGCAGACTGATGAGTGTGCGGTTCTCAAGTGGCAACCAGCATCTGGACGCAGTCCTCGGTGGGGGACTGCCGGGGAACGCGCTCAACATGATCATCGGTCTTCCGGGCAGCGGCAAGACGATCCTCGCGGAGCAGTTCATGTTTCACAACGCGTCCACAGAGCGGCCGGGGATATATCTCTCGACGGTCTCAGAACCGCTTGAGAAGATCCTGCGCTACGGGCAAAGCCTTGAGTTCTTTGATGCCGAGGCGATCGGGACGAGCGTGTTCTTCGAGGACCTGGGGCGGACGCTCAACGACGGCGGCCTGGACGATGTTCTCGCCCACCTGCGAACGCTGATCACAAACCGCCGGCCCGGCGTGATCGCCATCGACAGCTTCAAGGCGCTGTCGGCGTACGCGGCAACGCCGCGAGCGTTCCGCCACTTTCTCCATGAGCTCGCCGGCGTCCTCACGGCCCTCCCCACGACCACGTTCTGGGTCGGCGAGTACGGTCGGGACGAAATCGCGAGCGCACCGGAATTCGCGGTCGCGGACGGAATCATCTCGCTCACCACACGCCGCGAATCCGAACGGGCGATCCGCCACCTCGAAGTCCTCAAACTTCGCGGCACGGGATTCATGTCAGGCGAGCACGCGTACAGGATCGCGCCCGACGGATTGCATGTCTTCCCGAGGCTTGCGGAAAGCGTGCCCGTCGAGACATACGAGTTGCAGACCGAGCGGATGTCCTCCGGCATCCCGGCCATCGACCAGATGCTGGTCGACGGCTACTGGCCAGGCGCGTCCACCATGGTCGCCGGCCCATCAGGGTCAGGGAAAACGCTCATGGGGTTGCATTTCATCTTCAACGGCGCTGCTGCGGGTCAGCCCGGGGTCATGGCGACCCTTCAAGAGAACAGCACCCAACTCGATCGGATCGTCAAGGGCTTTGGCTGGTCGCTGGCCAGCGAATCGGTCGAGCTCATGTACCGCTCACCCGTCGACCTCTATCTAGACGAATGGGTCTATGAACTCATCGAGGTCATCGAGCGCACCGGCGCGCGGCGGGTATTCATCGACAGCCTCGGAGACCTACGGCGCGCAGCCGTAGACGAACTGCGTTTTCGCGAATATCTCTACTCACTTCTGCAGCGCTGCGCAAACCAACAGATCAGCGTCATGATGAGTCACGAAATTCCAGCGCTGTTCGGCGTCTCCCACATCTCCGAAGACGGCATATCCCATGTCTCCGACAACGTCATCCTGCTGCAGTTCGTGCCTCGGGATGAGCAACTACGGCGTGCCGTGACGGTGCTCAAGACTCGCGCAACCAGACACGATCCCGACGTCCGCGAGTTCACCATCACCCCGGCAGGCATCGTGCTCGACGAGCCGCACAACAGCGCGACGCGCTAACCAACCGACGGGCATCGACGCAACACGCGCTTATCGGCCGAGCAATTCCAGGCGGGCGGCGTGCTCCGGGTCACGTCAACTCACTTATCGCGGCCGTCGGGCGTCGGCGCTACCCACGGAGCCCAGTTTGAACCTTAATTGCGCTCTATTAAGGTCGCCGATCACGAACGCGGGTTCGTCTATGTTGAGGGGGACAGCTATCGATTGGATTAGATGAATAGTTCAGAAAAGAAGGTCGTGCAGTATCTCAGCGAGGCGCGCGCCAGTGAGGACGCGTTGGTTCGAGTGCTGCAGTCCCAAATCGCGATGACTCCGCACGGGTCATACCGCTCGGCGCTCGACAAGCACCTCGACGAGACCCAAGGGCACGCCAAGAAGGTTGCCGATCGCCTGGACGCGATCGACGGCGGTTCCAACCCGTTCCGCGCCGTGGTCGGCTTCTGGGAGGACCTGATCGGGCAGACGCTCGCGTTCAGCAAGACCCCGCTGGATCTCCTGCGCGGCTCCGGCGGCGAGGAGAAGGTGCTCAAGAACGCGAAGGACGCGTGCGCTACCGAGGCGCTGGAGATCGCTACCTACACGGCGATCGAGCGGCTCGCGCGTGCCGTGGGTGATGACGAGACGGCCGATCTGGCCCAGCGCATCCTCGCCGACGAGGAGAGGATGCTGCAGCGCATCATCCGCGAGATCCCGAAGCTGACCGATGCGGTGGTCGGCGCTGAGGTCAAGGGCCAGCCGTCGTATGACATCACCACCACCGGAGCGGGCGAGGCGGTCAAGGAGGCCGGCGCGGCGACCAACACCGCCGTGCGCAAGACCACGGCCGCTGCCAAGCGCACCGCTCGGCAGGCCCGGAAGGTCCCGGGCGTGGCCCAGGTCGAAGGTCAGGTCAAGGGCGCCGTCGCCGGGGCAGATGATCTAGCGATTGCGCGCTACGACAACCTGACGGCCGATGAGATCACCGCCAAGCTGCCGACGCTCTCACAGATCGACCTGGCCAAGATCGACTCCTACGAGCGCAAGAACCAGAACCGCACCACGATCCTCAGCCGAATCACGACATTGCGCGGCAACGAGCCGTGGCCGGGGTATGACGAGCTGACCGCCCCCGAGGTGCAAGCCGTTCTCGCCGAAGGTGATGACGAGCGCGTCAAGGACGTCCTCTCCTACGAGCGCGCCCACAAGGACCGCGCCGGCGTCCTCACAGCCGCTGAACGCGAACTGACGAACGCGTAAACGCCTCACTGATTCCTTCACCGCTCAGACATGAAGTGGGCGGTGGAGGAATCGGGACGCGCCACGACGGGAGGGGCGGTCGGGCGTCTGGTCGGTGGCGAGCGCTGTTGATTGGCGAGATGTGCTCGAATAGCGGTGTATGTCAGACAGCGCTCCGCAGCTTCGCGATGTCCTCGACGCGCGGCGGGTGATCGCTCCCTATCTCGACCCGACGCCGGTGCGCCGCTATCCGGCGTTGGATGGCTTGGTGGGGGCCGAACTGTTCGTCAAGCACGAGAACCACCTCCCGACGGGGGCGTTCAAGGTCCGGGGTGGGATCAACCTGGTGGCTCGTCTCGGCTCGGAGCAGCAAGCGGCTGGGGTGTATGCGGCATCGACCGGGAACCACGGGCAGTCGGTGGCGTATGCGGCGAGCTTGTTCGACGTCGCGGCGACGATCTTCGTGCCGCGCGGTGCGAATCCGGTGAAGGTCTCTTCGATGCGTTCGCTGGGCGCGACTGTGATCGAGCACGGCGTGGATTTCGATGAGGCGCGCGAGCAGTGCGCTGAGGTGGCTGCGGCGCGTGGCGCGCGGTACATCCATTCGGGCAACGAGCCGCTGTTGATCGCGGGCGTCGCGACGGCGACGCTCGAGCTGCTTGAGCGTGAGCCATCGATCGGCGTGATCATCGTCCCGGTGGGCGGCGGCAGCGGAGCCGCCGCTGCCTGCGTCGTCGCCAAGGCAATCGATCCGCGGATCGTCGTGATCGGGGTGCAATCTGAGGCTGCGCCCGCCGCCTATCGCGCCTGGCGGGAGCGTCGGCCGGTGGCGGATGAGATGCACACGTTTGCCGAAGGGCTCCAGACCCGGGTGTCATTCGAGCTGCCGCAACGCATCCTCGCCGATCATCTCGACGACTTTGTTCTCGTCGCCGATGACGAGCTTCGCGCCGCCACGTTGCATCTGATCGAGCTGACCCGCAACCTGGTCGAGCCGGCCGGCGCGGCGCCGCTCGCTGCGGTCCTCAAGCTCCGCGAGAGGCTCGTGGGCCAGCGAGTCGCCATCGTATGCAGCGGGGGCAACATCAGCCCCGCTCAGCTCCGAGAGCTGCTCGAATGGGATCGCGTCCGAGAGGCGGCCAAGAACGCGTGAGCCGGAACGAGCTCAGCGGTGCCGCGATTAGCGCAGGATCCCGGTGTGCCCGAGCGAGTAGCGCCCGGGTTGTGGCCACACGCACAGTCCGTGCGGTCCGTCACCGACGGGAATCGCCGCGCGGAGACGGCCGGTGTGGGTATCGATCGCGTAGACGACCGCGTTGTAGCGTCCACTCAGCCAGAGCGTGTTGCCATCCGCCGAGACACCTCCCATGTCGGGGCTGGCGGGCAGCGGGAGCTGCCACGTCCTGACCACGCGCCGCGTCCGGAAGCTGACGACCGAGATCGAGCCGGCCTGCCGGTTGGCGACGTACATGAAGCTGGCGTCGCGGCTCGGGTACAGGCCGTGGGCGCCAGCGCCGGTCCTGAGGAAGCCGATCACGCGGAACGAGGACGGGTCGATTTCCCACAGGCCGCCGTTCTGCTGATCGGCGGTGTACAGGGTGCGGCCGTCGGGCGACAGCTTCACGTCCTGCGGGCTCGCGACGCCTTTGTTGATCACGAGCGTGCGAATCACCTGCTCGGTAGCGAGGTCGATCTCGATCATCGCGCCGGCGAATTCGCAGCTCGCGAACGCGTACCGCCCGTCCGCGGAGAAGTCCATGTGATCGACCCCGCGGCACTCGGGCACCGGCAATGAGTGCATCAGGCGCATCGTGTTCGGATCGCGGAAGTCGAGGCGCTGGAGGCGCTCCGCCACCACGATCGCGCTCCGGCCGTCCGGCGTGAAGTACAGGTTGTACGGATCCTCGACCGGGATCGCGCGCCCGGGTTTGGCGGTACGGGGGTCGATCGGCGTCAGGCTGTTGCCGAGGTCGTTGTCGACGTAGAGCGTCCGCAGGTCGTAGGAGGGCGTGACGTGCTGCGGTAGCGCCCCGACCGGGAACTGCGCGACGATCTTCAACGTCCGCTGGCTGATCACATCGACGGTGTTGCTGAGGCTGTTCGGCACGTACACGAGCGCCGGGTCGCCGCGCACGACCGGACTGAGGTCGCCGGCAGCATCGGCGCTGTACACGTTCACGACGCCTCGCCGGCGCCCGCTGCGCTGGCCCGCGTCCGGCGCAGGCGACGGGCCGAGGGTCAGCGTCGACGTGCGCGCGCTCGACGAACGGCTCGCATGGCGGGTCGACCCGCATCCGGCGAGCAGCAGCGCCCCCAGCGCGAGGACCAGGAGCGCTCCGCTCCCGGCAGCCGGCCGCAACCGGCCCAGAGGTCTGAGACCATCGACGGGCAAGCTGACGAGTTTGCGTCCCGCCGCGCGGATCTACCTAAGAGGGCGGTGAGACTTTCCACACGGAGACCACTCCCGCCGTCCGGGCCAATTCTCGCTGGCTAGGATCGCCGGCATCCGCCGTTCACTACTCCTGGCCATGCTCATGGCTGCGCTGGCCATGTCCGCATGCGGGGGCGGCGCCACGAGTACGAGCACCACCGCGTCGCGATCGTCGGACGCTGACGCTCGCGCGTCCCACGCCGCCGGCGGGCACGCCCCACCGGCGCGGCCGGCGACGTTCGTCTACCAGCCGCGGTACCAGCTGCCAGCGCCGCTCAAAGATCCGGCTTTCGCAGTGCTCGGTGAGGGCCGCTTCGCGCTGTTCGGTGGACTCGACTCGTCCGAGATCTCGAGCGCGGGGATCGAGATCGCGGACGCTGCGGGCGTGCTGCACACCGGAAGGCTGCCGCTCGCCCAGCACGACGCGCAGGGGGCGGAGCTGGGCGGCGAGGTGTACGTGTTCGGCGGCGGCTCGGCGACCGAGCTCGACCACATCATCTCCTTCGATCCAGCTCGCGGGACGGTGAGCACCGTCGGCGCGTTGCCGCGGGCGCAATCCGATGTCACGGTCGCCGCTGCCGGCGATACGGCGTACGTGGTCGGCGGCTACGACGGTACGAACTGGCTGAACACGATCCTCGCCTGGCGCCCGGGCTCGCCGGTGCGGGTCGCTGGACACCTGCCGGTCGGGCTTCGCTACGCGGCGGCGGCCGCGGTCGGTGGCCAGATCCTGATCATCGGCGGCTCGGCGCCGGACGGCGCGAGCACCGCTATCTACCGCTTCGATCCCGCCCGCAGGCAGGTCCGCGAGATCGGACGGTTGCCGCACCCGATCACCCACGCGTCGGCGGCGGCTCTCGGCGCGTTCGTGTACCTGGTCGGGGGTCGCGGGAACGATCTGGGCTCCCAGACCGCGACCGTGTGGTCAATCGATCCGCGCACCGGCGCCGTCGCGGTAGCGGGACGCCTTCCCGAGCCGCTGTCGGACACGGCCTCGGTGCCGATCGGCGGGGGGATCGTCGTCGCGGGCGGGCTGACGCCGACGAGCACAGTCGCGGACGTGGGCGAGCTCGTGCCGGAACGCTCGCGCTAGCCGTAGCTCACGGCCCGCGCGCCTCGACAGCGCGGACGTAGTCGGCGACGGTCTGGAGCTGCGCCGAGCTCAGCCGGTGCCGGACAGGCATCTCGCGCACGAACTCGAGCATCTCACCACGCGTCATGCGCAGCGCGAGCAGATCGCCACCCTGACGCCGCGGCGACTGCCGTCCGGTCAGCGAGTGGCACGTCCCGCAATCCTCGGCAAACAGCGCGGTGCCACTCGCATGCTGCGAGCCGCCACCCGACCCGCAACCCGCCGCGGCGGCCGCGATCGCCAAGGCAGCGAGTGCGGTTCTGGCGTGCACCCGGCCAAGCGTACGACGCGCTGAGATCGAAGCTGCTTTGTAGCTTTTCCGGGTTCGCCGCGGTTTAACCGAGGATCCGAAGGGGACGAGCGCGAGCCAGTCGATCGCGACCGCGCCTCACTCGTACACCGCCCCGTCTATAACCGCTCGATGGCCGATCGGGTACGCGAGGGCGACTCGGACCGGCGTCTCGGGGTTTGGTGTGCGCATCTGAAATCCTGACTGAGGCTTGACGTACATCGTCAGGACGAGCTCGTGCTCGCTCGCATAAAGGTCAGGCGCGAGCACACGACCGTCAGCCCGGCGACCGCCGGCGAACGTCTGCTCCGTCACGCATATCCGCAGGACGGTGTCCTCAGGCTTGAGCTCGACAGCTTCGTCTAGGTGCCACGAGGACGCCCTGATCCCGTCGCGCGTCGCGCGCAGCGGCCGGCCGCTGCCCTTGGCGATACACGACCACGCGCCGCGTTTGCCCTCCTGCCTCACGACGACCGTCAGCAGGTCCGGTGGGAGTCCGCGTCCGAACAGCGCCTCCGTGTCGGTCCGCGCGAGCAGTCGCCAGCCGACGAGCCGGCCGTCAAGCTGGCCGGCCAGCGCGCTCACCGCTGGATCGGTCGAATCAAGCGGCTCGGGCCGCCCCTCTAGCACGACCGGCGAGAACGGCAGACCGGCCCCATCACTAACAAACTCGGGTACCCGTGACGCGGGGAGCGGCTCGAGCACGGCGCAGCGCTGCCAGTCCCGCCCAGTCGGCACGCCGCGCCCGCGTGCCACGAGTCGAGAAACGAGACCATCACCGCGGTTCGACATGCCAACCAGACTACCGTCGTGCTGGGCGCTAGGCTTGGGGAGCACACCTTCGTGGGGCCTCTCCCTCTCTCTCAGCCCAGCGGTGGTCTTCTCTAGGAGAAGAGTTGGGAACGAGGCTGGCATGAGCGTCTCAGAGCCCGGGTTGACGGGCCGAGAGCAGTTGGCGGCGATTTCCCGCGCCATGGCTGGGTTGCAACGCGAGCACTATGGTCGCGAGTCGACCAAGGTCAACGCGTATGCGATCAAGGACATGATCGTCGTGGTAGCGCGGTTGAAGCATCTCACTCCGCTCGAGCGGTCGATGGTGGACGGAGGCGAGCCTGAGCGCGTGCTCGCCCTGCGTGCGGATTTCGCTCGCGTGATGGCCGCGCGTTACAGGCACACCGTCGAGCAGGTCACCGGACGAACCGTCGTCGCGTTGCTCTCGCAGGCGCACGTCGACCCCGACATCATGGTCGAGGCATTCTTCCTCGACGGACGGTTCGGGTCGAACGTCACCGAGGGCCTGGCCGAAATAATCGACCTCCCAGAGGTGTCCGACACCTCCGGCGACGGAGGTGAGGTGCAGCGCGACACCGGGTTGAGACGAGAGGTCAGCCGATGCACCTGAGCCGGGGAGTCGACCGGTTCGGCATGCTCGCCAACTTTAATAATTCTTGCTAAAGCTTCCTGGACGAATTGCCGATACGAGGGGCAGGGGGCAAGGGCAAATCGGGGGCAAGCTGGCTGGTGCGTCGACGGGCGGGGCTGCGCCTGTCGACGCATCCACTGGCTCCCACATCGATTCGCTTCTGACGAGCGCCAGGAGCCTCGCGCTGGTCTTGACGCGGCCGGCCGGAGGCTGGGGGTCTATGTCAGGGACTCTGCCCGATGTGCAAGGGGAGGATGGCGCAGCATGGTCTCTCCCGAGACAACCATCTCGACTCACGCATCGGGAGGACCGCATGAACTCGCACCTGAACTATCTCATCGTCGAGCAGAGGCATTCCGAGCTGGTCCGTCGCGCGGAGCAAGACCGGATCGCGGCCGAAGCACGGGCCGCGAGATCGGCGCCGTCCGGACCACGCCATATCGGCCGGCTCGTTGCGACACGTCGACTCAAAGCCGCCCGTGTGGCCACAGCTGCACCCCAGCCGAAGCCGCGACCGGCAGTGTGCGTCAGATGTGACCCATGAATCAAATTCCCTCCCACCTACCGGTGCTTTTCGTGGTCGATCACGATCCGAACTCGCTCGCCACGCTGCTCTCCGGCCTGTCCCGGCGGTTCGGCAATGACTTCATCGTGCGGGGCGAGACGTCGCCCGCCGCGGCGCTTGCCGTGCTGCAAGCGATCGCAGCTGCCGGCGAGCCGGTAGCGCTGCTGCTGGTGGACGACGCTGCGTCTGACTTCCTCGCGTCGCGCGCACGAATTGCATCCTTCGGCCGAGCGCGTGCTGCTCGTCGACCGCGACTATTCGTCGACGAGTCCGGCGGTGCAAGCGATGGCGCTCGGGCGAGCCGACTATCACATCGTGCGGCCGTGGGCGGACGACGAGATGATGTACCGCGCGATGAGCGAATACCTCTCTTCGTGGACGCGCGAGCAGGAGCCGAACTTTGAGGAGTTTCGGATCATCGCCGCGGAGAGTGACAGCAGAGTGTTGCAGTTGCGAGACGTGATGACGCGGTTCAGCATGCCGTTCGGCTTCTATCCGATCGATAGCGACGCCGGGCGGCATTTGCTCGAGGAGGCGGGGCTGGACGGGAGCGCGCCTGCCGGTCGGTGATTCGTTACGACGGCCAGCGTGATCATCGATCCTGAGCTGCCCGACCTTGCCGGGGCGATCGGCGTCAGCGTGAAGAACGACATCGAGCACGTGCGAGGTCGCGATCGTCGGTGCGGGACCGGCGGGCCTGACGGCAGCCGTCTACGCCGCGTCCGAGGGACTCGAGACGGTGCTGCTCGAACGAGCGGTCTCGGGCGGGCAGGCCGGCACGAGCCCGCTGATCAGAAACTATCCGGGGTTTCCCCACGGCATCAACGGCGGCCTTCTGATGGAGCGAACATGCGAGCAGGCTTGGTTGATGGGAGCGCACATCGTGTTCGCGCAGCAGGTGGTCGCACTCGAACGACGCGGCGGCGATCGAGTCGTACACCTGCTCGACGGAACCGAGTTGCGGGCGCGCGCGGTCGTGATCGCGACCGGAATCGAGTGGCGGCGGCTCGGCGTCCGCGACTCGAGGCGCTCGTGGGCTCGGGCGTCTTCTACGGCGCTGCGGTCAGCGAGAGCGCGCGCATGCAGGACCAGGACGTGTTCATCGTTGGCGCGGGCAACTCGGCCGGACAGGCGGCGTTGCATCTCGCCAAGCACGCTCGCGCAGTCACCCTGCGTCGTGCGCGGCGACAGCTTCGCGAAGTCGATGTCGAGCTACCTCGTGAGCGCGATCGAGTCGACCGCCGAACGTCGTCGTTCGCCGCAGCACCGAGGTGGTGGACGGCGCGGGCAACGGGTCGCTCGAATCGCTCGACGCTTGCTGATCGCGCAAACGACACGGTCGAGCGAGGTGTCCGCGGGCGCGCTGTTCATCATGATCGGCGGCGAGCCGCACACGCAGTGGCTTCCCGACGAGATCGCGCGCGACGAGCAGGGCTACCTGATCACGGGTCGCGACCTCCTCGAGCAGCCGGAGTGCGGACTGGGAGCACGACCGTGAACCCTTGACGCTCGAGACGAGCATGCCCGGCGTATTCGCGGCGGGCGACGTGCGCCAGGGCTCGATCAAGCGCGTCGCCTCGGGGGTGGGCGAAGGCGCGACGGTCGTTCGCCTGGTGCACGAGTACCTGCGCGAACACCAGCCGAACGCGCGGCGCTTAATGCCAGGCGGCCGCCGAGCGCCGGCTGCTGTTCACATATCGGCCGCCGCCTCGACGATCGCCTCGCGGATGCGCGGGTACGTGCCGCAGCGGCAGATGTTGCGCAGTCCGTCGAGGTCAGCGTCGGCGATCTGCCGGCCCTCGGCCCTGGTCTCGTTGACGAGGGCGACCGCGGCCATGATCTGACCGGGCTGGCAGTAGCCGCACTGCGCGACGTCCTTCCTTGATGCGGCGAGTCTATGCCCGGACTCCACGGAAATGCGCCGGTTCAAGGCGCCCCAAGCACCGGTTGGGAGGCGGCTTTTTCTCGGACCAGCGTCCTGTCAAACTGACACCGCCGACTCGAGTCGACTGAGAGGGTGCGATGACAGGCTCCAGCTGCGTTGGACCGGCGTGAGCAACGGGGCGAACGATGTGAGCGACCCGCGGGTGGAGCGGGATGTTGGTGTGGTGGGCCGCGATCCCGAGCGCGCGGCTTTACGCGATTTCTTGGATGCGAACGAGCCCCCTCGCGCGCTCCTGCTCGTAGGGGGGCCGGGCGCGGGCAAGACCACGCTCTGGGATGTTGGGGTCGCGGGTGCGCGCGAGCGAGGGCTGCGGGTGTTGGTGGCCCGCCCCAGCGGCGCCGAGGCTGAGCACTCGTTTTCGGCCCTGATCGACCTATTTGACGGGATCGAGCCGGGGATGCTGGCGAGTCTGCCGGCACCGCAGCTGGCGGCGCTCGAGGTGGCGTTGTTGCGGGTGGAACCGACCGCCGTCCCCGCGGAGCCCCATGCCATTGGCTTGGGGTTGCTGAATGGATTGCGGGCGCTCGCGGCGTCCCAGCCGCTGGTGATCGCGATCGACGATCTCCAGTGGCTGGATTCGCCTTCGGCTGATGCGCTTGTGTTCGTCGCCCGGCGGCTGCAGGACGAGCCTGTGCGCTTTCTGCTCGCGCGGCGTCCAGGTCGTCGGAGTGCGCTCGAGCAGGCCATCGAGCGTCACTCGCTTCAGCGCCTCGACGTCGGGCCGATGAGCATGGGTGCGACGCGCCAGCTGCTCTCCCGCCGGCTCGGCTTGACGTTGTCGCGCGCGCTTCTGCGCAGGATCGTGGACTCGACGTTGGGTAATCCGCTGTTCGTCCTCGAGCTGGGGCGTTCGATAGTGGACCACGGGCTGCCGCCGGTGGGCGAGGACATGCCGGTGCCCGACTCGGTGGAGGATGTGCTGGGAACGCGCGTTGCGGCGTTGCCTGGGGCCGTCTCCCGGTTGCTGCTCGCCGTGGCGCTGAGCGCGGATCTGGGAATCGCCGAGCTCGGGGCCATCGAAGGCCCGGCTGCGGTCGAGGACGCGCTTGACGGCGGACTGCTCGTAGTCGACGGCGAGCGTGTCCGCGCATCGCACCCGCTGTTGGCTGGGGTGGCGAAGAAGCGTTCGCGGGCGCAGGAGCGACGGGAGCTTCACCGCGCACTCGCGGAGGTGGTCACCGATCCGGAATTGCACGCCTTGCACCTGGCGCTGGCGAGCGATCATCCCAACGCAGGACTCGCGGCCACGGTTGATGCCGCGGCTACGGGCGCGGCTGCTCGGGGTGCACGACTGCAGGCGGTTCGGTTGGCCGAGCACGCGCTGCGCCTGACCTCGCGGGGGTCGGCGACCCGCTCCGAGCGGTTGCTCGCCCTCGCCGAGCAGCTGGAGCGCGCAGGCGAGGCGCAGCGCGTAACCGACCTGTTGACTCCCGCGGTGGCGTCGCTGCCTGCGGGGGCCATGCGCGCGCGCGGACGGCTTCTGCTGTCCGAGGGCGCCGGCCCGAGAAGTCTGGACGAGCTCGATCTTCATCTCGAGCTGGCGCTGGCGGACTGCCGGGACGACCCCGAACTGCGTTCGAATGTGCTGGCGCGGAAGGCGGCAAACGCAGCCGCTGGCAACGTGTCGCGGCTGTCCGAAGCGGAAGCGTGGGCACTTGAGGCGTTGGAGGCCGCCGGTGACGCCGGGTCTGATGTCGAGCGGTTCGCGCTCTATGCGCTGTCGTGGCCACGCGCACTGCGGGGCCAGCCAATCGACGATCTATGTGAGCGATCGCAGGCCGCTTCTGACCCGTCCTCCTACATCGTCGGGTCCCCGGAGCGGGTGGCGGGGCAGAGGCGGGTGTGGAGGGGAGAGCTGACGCAGGCACGTTCGCTGTTGACGCGGTTCTTGGCGCTTGCCGATGAGCGGGGGGAGGCGGCGTCATACGCGCTGCAGCGCCTGCATGTGTGCGAGCTGGAGCTACGGGCGGGAGAGTGGGAGGCCGCGTCGCGTCTGCTGGATGAGTGGGCGGAGTCCTCGGATCGGGAGTTGCGCTTCCGGCCGCAGTACGAGCGATGCCGCGCGCTGCTCGCTGCCGGACGCGGTCTCGGTGGTGACGCGCGGCAGTGGGCAACCGACGCGATCACGCAGGCGGAAGCGGCGGGCTGTCGCTGGGACAAGCTGGAGGCCCTGCGAGCACGGGGGATTGCCGCGTTACACGAGCACGAGCCCGAGCTGGCCGTGGAAAGCCTCCGGGCGGTCTGGCAACACACCGAGCGCGAGGGGATAACGGAGCCGGGGGTGTTTCCCGTCGCGCCCGATCTGGTCGAGGGCCTCGTCGAGCTCGGCGAGCTCGACGAGGCGCTCGCGGTAGCGGGTCGCCTTCGCGAGCTGGCCGAAGCGCAGCAGCATCCGTGGGGAATGGCGACGGTGAAGCGCTGCGCCTCGCTCGTGCGGCTCGGCTCCGACGTCCCCGACGAGGAGGCAGCCGCGGCGCTCGATGAGGCGGCCGGCGACTACGCGCGACTCGGCCTGCGCTTCGACCGGGCACGTGCTCTGCTCAGCCTCGGCCGCGCGCAGCGACGTCTGCGCCAATGGGGCGCCGCGCGAAGCTTCCTGCAGGAGGCGCGGTCGGCGTTCGAGACACTCGGCTCGCCGGGCTGGGCGCGGCAGGCGCAGGCCGAGGTCGAGCGTATAGGCGCGCGGCGCCCCCGGCCGATCGGCGAGCTGACCCCGAGCGAGCGGCGCGTCGCCGAGCTTGCGGCCAGCGGACGGTCCAATAAGCAGATCGCGCACGAGCTTCACGTCACCGTGCACACCGTCGAGGCGCACCTCTCGCACGGCTACGCAAAGCTTGGCGTTCATTCGCGCGGGCAGCTCGCGGCCCGTCTCTCCCCCTAACGCGCCGGCTCAAAGATTGGGGGTTTCCGTAATTGTGCCTCCTAAGCGGCCTGCGTACGGTGGACCGGGATGCCGGAATACCTTCTCGAGCTCTACGTTCCGCGGACGGGTGCGCGCGTCGCGGCGGATCACGGCGAGCGCGCGCGTGCCGCCGCCGAGGACCTGACTCGTCAGGGAAGCCCGGTCCACTACCGCTGCTCGATCTTCGTTCCCGGTGAAGAGACCTGCTTCGTTCTGTTCGAGGCGCCGTCGGCGGACGCGGTGCGCGCCGCTGCTCGGCACGCGGCGCTGCCATGCGAGCGGGTCACCAAGGTCATCACCCATTCGTTGTCCGGGCAGCCATGACGTCCACGCCCCAGTCCTCCGAGCGCGGCCGCTCACGATCGCTGCTGGGTCGATCACCGGGCGACTCGCAGTGCGCGCCCGGCCCACGGATGCTTGACCCGGACGGCCTGTCGAACCACATCGATGCGCTCTATCGCGCGGCGCGGGCCTTGTGCGGCTCAAGCCACGACGCTGAGGATCTCGTGCAGGAGATGTTCGTCGGCGTGCTGAGACGACCACGGCTGATCCGCAACGGCAACGAACTCGCGTACCTGTTCCGGGCACTCAGGCACACCTACGTCAACCATCTGCGCGCCGCGGCGCACCGGCCCGCGACGCGTGAGCTGTTCGAAGACACCTCGGCGCCGGCCTCCGATAGTCGCGCTGATGCGAGGGAAATCATGGAGGCGATCGCGAGCGCGCCCGCCCACTATCGAGATGCGGTGATCGCCGTGGACCTTCTCGGTCTTTCCTACGGCGAGGCAGCGCGCTCGCTGCGCACCCGCGAAGCAACGATCACATCACGCCTGCACCGCGGGCGCCAGCACGTCGCGCGGGCGCTGGTCGGCGAGACGGCATCCGTCTGCTGACCGTCCGTATATCGGGCCCGGTAGCCTGGTTGCGGTCAGGAATTCGTCGCTGAAAGGGGGATCAGCCGTGCCGATCATCGTCAATGGCCGCGGGGTGCCGGTGCCGGCCGACGCTCGTGTCTCGCTGCTCGACTTCGTGCGTGAGCATCTTGAGCTCCACGGCACGAAGAAGGGATGCAATCAGGGCGCGTGCGGGGCCTGTACGGTGCTCGTCGACGGGGAGCGGATCCTCTCCTGCTTGGCCCTTGCCGTCCAGTACGACGGGCGCGAGGTGACCACGATCGAAGGGCTTGCGCAGGACGGCGCGCTGCACCCTTTGCAACAGGCGTTCATCGAGCACGACGGATTTCAGTGCGGTTACTGCACCCCTGGCCAGATCTGCTCTGCGGTCGGCATGGTCGACGAGGTGGGCCGTGGGGTGCCCAGCCACGTCACCGACGATCTGAAGGACATCGAGATCGCGCTCAGTCATGACGAGTTGCGCGAGCGGATGAGCGGAAACCTCTGCCGTTGCGGCGCCTACAACGGGATCGTCGATGCGATCGCCGAGGTATACGCGGGGCCGGGCGCGTGATCGAGGTCGCCTACACACGCGCCACCGATGCCGCTGACGCGATCCGTTGCGCTGACGGTCGAGGCGCGAAATACCTGGGCGGCGGCACGAACCTCGTCGATCTGATGCGCGAGACCGTCGAGCTCCCCTCGGCGCTCGTTGACGTGACCGGGCTGTCGGCCGAGATCGAGGAGACCGACGACGGGGGTCTTAGGATCGGGGCGGCCACGCGCAACACGGCCGTGGCTGAGCACCCTGCGGTCCGCACGCGCTACCCGATGCTCACGCGCGCGATCATCGCCGGTGCCTCGGCGCAGATCCGCAACATGGCGACGGTCGGCGGCAATCTGCTGCAGCGCACCCGCTGCACCTACTTCTACGACACCGACGGTTCGCGCTGCAACAAGCGATCCCCGGGCGAAGGCTGCGACGCGATCGAGGGTTTCAATCGCATGCACGCGATCCTCGGCGCGTCGTCCGCGTGCGTGGCCACCCACCCGTCGGACATGTGCGTCGCGCTGGCCGCACTGGACGCCGTCGTCCACCTTCGGAGCACATCGGGTGAGCGCACGGTGGCTCTCTGCGACCTGCACAGGCTTCCCGAGGATCGTCCCGATGTCGAAACGGTGCTCGAGCCCGGCGAGCTGATTACCGCTGTGCAGCTGCCCCCGCCCAACCTCGCCGCGCATTCGACTTACCGCAAGGTGCGCGACCGCTCCAGCTATGCGTTCGCGCTCGTCTCGGTCGCCGCCGCGCTCGAACTCGACGGCGAACAGATCGCCGGCGCGCGCGTCGCTCTTGGCGGGGTCGCCCCCAAGCCGTGGCGGGCGTGGCGTGCCGAGGAAGCGCTGCAAGGCCGCCCGGCCACGGAGGCCACGTTCCTTCAGGCGGCCGACGCGGAGCTTGCCGACGCCCGCCCATTGTCCGGCAACGTGTTCAAGGTCGAGCTCGCCCGCCGCACGCTCGCCGCCGTCTTGCTGGAGCTGACCGAAGGAGCCCGCCGATGAGCGCCACCGATCCACAGACCGCTGTGCCGATCACTCCCGAGGGCTGGACGCCGAAGGTCGGCCCCGATCCGGTGTTGCGGGCCAAGCACGGTCTCATCGGCGCACAGGTGTCGCGCCTCGACGGGCCGCTCAAGGTCCGAGGCGAGGCGCGCTTCGCCGCCGAGTACGTGATGGAGGGCATGGTCTACGCCGCGCTGCGCTACAGCACTATCGCTCGCGGCCGCATCACGACGCTCGAAACCGGTGCCGCGGAGGCAGCGACCGGTGTCGTGCTCGTGATGACCCACCGCAACGCTCCGCGGATGCAGCCGCCGCCGTTGTTCCTGACAGCGCCCAGGGCGGCTGGGGGCAGCGACCTCCCCGTGATGCAGGACGACAGCGTCCACTGGAACGGCGAGCCGGTCGCGGTCGTCCTGGCCGAGACACAGGAGCAGGCCGACCACGCCGCCTCGCTGATCGAGGTCGCCTATGAGTCCTCGACGCCGCGAACCTTCGAGGAGGCCAGGGCGCACGCACGGACGCCTGACAGCCTCGTCGGCCAGCCGGTCCAGGTGTTCGTCGGCGATGCGGAGGCCGCACTCGAGGAGGCGCCTCACTCCGTCGACCTCACGTACCGCACACCGCGCCACAATCACAACGCGATCGAGCCCCACGCGGTGACGCTCGCGTGGGACGGCGACGACCTCATCGTCCACGACGCGAGTCAGGGAGTGAAGCTGCACGCCTGGACGTTGGCGCAGGTGTTCGGAATCGACGAGAGTCAGGTTCATCTCACCTCTCCCTACGTCGGCGGCGGGTTCGGTGGCAAGACGCTGTGGTCCCATCATCTGCTTGCGGCTGCCGCGTCGAAGCTCGCTGCGCGCCCCGTGCGGGTGACGCTCTCGCGCGAGGGTGTCTACCGGCTGGTCGGCGGTCGCACGAACACCGAGCAGCGAGTAGCGATCGGCGCTGGTGAGGATGGCCGCTTCACGGCGCTGATCCATACGGGCATCTCCGCGATGACCGCCCACAACGCGCTCGCCGAACAGTTCACGTTCCCCGCCCGGCACATGTACGCAACCGAGACCCTGAAGACCGACCAGCAGGTCGTCGACCTTGACATGCTCTCCAACTCCTTCATGCGCGCACCCGGGGAATCGGTGGGTACCTTCGCGCTGGAGTCAGCGATCGACGAGCTCGCCATCGAGCTCGACCTGGACCCGATCGAGTTGCGGATCCGCAACGAGCCCGAGCAGGACCCGAGCTCCGGCGTGCCGTTCTCGGCCCGTCACCTCGTCGACGCGTGGCGCGCGGGGGCCGAGCGCTTCGGCTGGGAGCGGCGAACGGCGCCGGGCGCGCGCCGGGAGGGCGAATGGTTGATCGGCACGGGCTGCGCGAGTGCGACCTATCCCTACCACCGCTTTCCCGGCAGCGCCGCGCGAATCAGGCTCGACATGACCGGCCACGCGACGGTCGAGGTTCCGGCCAACGACATGGGGATGGGAACCTCGACCACGCAGACGATCGTCACCGCCGAGCGGCTCGGTCTGCCGCTCGAGCGGGTGACCGTCGCCCACGGCGATTCCTCGTTCCCCGGCAGCATGATCGCCGGGGGCTCTTCGCAGACGGCCTCGATCGCCGGCGCGGTGATCGCCGCCCAGCGCACGCTCGTCGAGCAGCTGCTGTTGCTAACCGGCGACGACTCGCCCCTGGCCGGGCTGACCGCCGACGAGGTCGGGGGGCGCGACGAGGGGCTGTGCGAGCTCGCCGACCCGAGCCGCTGGGAGAGTTACTCGAACATCTTGGAACGCGCGGGCCATGACGAGCTGACCGTCGTCGCCTCTGCCGCAGACCCGGAAGAGATGCAGGCCTACTCGATGCATTCCTACGGCGCGGTCTTCACCGAGGTCCGCGTCAACACGGTGACCGGCGAGACCCGCGTCGATCGTGTGCTCGGCTCGTATGACTGCGGCCGCATCATCAATCCCAAGACCGCCGCAAGTCAGTTCCGCGGCGGAATCATCATGGGGATCGGCCTGGCGCTCATGGAGGAGACCGAGTTCGACGAGCGGACCGCGCGGATCATGAACCCGAGCCTCGCGGAGTACCACGTGCCTGTCCACATGGACGTGCCGAGGATCGAGGTGATCTGGACCGATATCCCCGATCCGCACGCCCCGGCGGGCGCGCGCGGAATCGGCGAGATTGGGATCACCGGCGTGGCCGCAGCCATCGCCAACGCGATCTACAACGCGACCGGCCGCCGCGTGCGCGACCTGCCGATCACCTTGGACAAGTTGCTCTGAGAGCATTCAGCTCCAGGGCATCGCCTCGTCCTGGGCCGATCGATCGAGTACTACCGAGACCGATGTGCTTTCCGGGGTTGACAGCGGGCGGAACGCAGTACATAATCTAACAACCGTTTGGTTGTCTATGAGCCTCGCTTCGGAGGATGATCATGTACCAGAGGACCGCAATTGCCAATCGCACCAGCTTTCTGGATCGGCGTCGGCTGATCGAGGCGCGCACCGCTCGAGACTGCGAGCTGCTCCGTCGCGAGATTGTGATGTTGCGGGGCGGCTCGAAGCAGGCGGCCGCCGCCTCGTCTCGTTCGGCGCGGGTGGAGACGCGCTGACGCTGGTAGCCGGGCGCTGCGCCACGTCACGACGTGGCGCGACTGCCTCTGACGCACCGGCGGTTCAAGCCGGCGCGTCCGAGGCGGCGGCGCTCGCTGCAGCCGCGTAGCGGTCCCGGAGCAGCCGCTTGTAGAGCTTGCCCGTCGCCTGGCGGGGAAGCTCGTCGGAGAAGTCGATCGAGCGCGGGCACTTGTACTTGGCCAGGCGCTCGTAGCAGTAGGTGAGCAGCTCGTGCTCGGTGTCGCCGGTGGCGCGGGTGGTGTCGACGAGCTGCACGACGGCCTTGACCTCCTCGCCGAGCTCGGCGTTCGGGATGCCGAACACGGCGGCATCGGCGACGGCCGGATGGCTGATGAGGACGTTCTCGGCCTCCTGCGGGTAAATGTTGACGCCGCCCGAGATGATCATGTCGGCCTTGCGGTCGGTCAGATACAGATAACCCTCTTCGTCGAGGTAACCGATGTCTCCGACGGTCGTCCACCCGCGTCCGTTGCGCGAGTCGGCGGTCTTGGCGGGAGCGTTGTGGTACTCGAAGCTCGGCCCGCCCTCTGACCAGATCGTGCCGTCCTTTAGCGCGGGCAGCTCGCTGCCGTCGTCGTCCAGGATGTGGGGCGTGCCGACCAGCGACTTACCGACAGAGCCCGGGTGCGCCAGCCAGTCCTCGGAGTCGATCGCGGTCAGCATGTAGATCTCGGTTGCCGAGTAGTACTCATAGATGATTGGCCCGAGCCACTCGATCATCTGCCTCTTGACGTCGACCGGGCACGGAGCCGCCGCATGGACGACCGCGCGCAGAGAGGACACGTCCGCACCGTCGCGCGTCTCCGCAGGCAGCCGGAGCAGCCGCACGAACATCGTCGGGACCATCTGAGTGTGGGTGACGCGATAGCGCTCGATCAGCTCGAGCGCCCACGCGGCGTCGAACCTGTCGACGACCACGGTGGTGCCGCCGAGCCGCTGGACCGCCATGTTGAACCGCAACGGCGCTGAGTGGTAGAGCGGCGCCGGCGACAGGTACACGGTGTCCTGACCGAATCCGTACAGCCGCTCGAACAGCGGCACGATCGCGGGCGGCGTCCCGATCGGATGCAGCGGCAGCTCGGTCTTGATCGCCTTCGGCCGGCCAGTGGTGCCCGACGAGTAGAGAAAGTCGACGCCCTCGGCCTCGTCCGGGAGCGGCTCCGCCGGCTGACCGCCGATCAGCGCGCCGTAGTCCTCGACACCGGGCCGGGGCCCGTCCACGCAGATCAGCGCGGACACACCCGATGCTCGCGCCGCCGCCGCGGATGCGACGTCGGCAGCCGACTCGCTGACGAACAGCAGGCGCGCCGCCGAGTCGTCGAGAATGTACGCGACCTCGTCGACCGTGAGGCGGGGTGAGATCGTCGTATACCTGAGCCCGGCACGCTGAGCCGCCCAGGCGATCTCGAGGTAGCGAAGATGGTTCTCCATCATGATCGCGACGGCAGTACCACGGGCGGCGCCGAGCGCGCGCATCGCGTGGGCGGCCTGTCGGGAGCGATCGGTCAACTCCCTGTATGTCACGCTCTCACCGGAGCGTGCCATCACGTAGGCCGGCTTGTCCGGATTGGCCTCGGCCTGTAGATCAACGAACAGTGGGTCAGTCACCCAACGGCCCTTCCGGTCAGAGCGCTTGTACTTCGGATGTGATGTCGCTCACGGATTGTTTGGCGTCGCCGAATAGGAGTGAGGTTTTGGGGTCGTAGAAGAGGGGGTTGTCGATGCCGGCGAATCCGGAGGCCATGGAGCGTTTGAGTACGACGACTGCTTCGGAGCGGTCGACTTCGAGGATTGGCATGCCGTAGATGGGGGATCCGGGTTCGTTTTTGGCGGCGGGGTTGGTGACGTCGTTGGCGCCGATGACGAGGGTGACGTCGGTGCGTCCGAATTCGGGGTTGATTTCGTCCATTTCGCGCAGCAGGTCGTAGGGGACGTCGGCTTCGGCGAGGAGTACGTTCATGTGGCCGGGCATGCGGCCGGCGACGGGGTGGATCGCGAATTTGACTTCGACGCCTTTGGCTTCGAGCGCGCGTTCGAGTTCGCGGACGGCGTGTTGGGCTTGGGCGACGGCCATTCCGTACCCCGGCGCGATCACCACCAGCCGGGCGTAGGACAGTTGGATGGCGACGTCCTGGGCGCTGGTGGAGCGGACGGTCCCGCCTTCCGCACCGCCGGGGCCGCCGGCGGGCGCGGCGATGGCGCCGCCGAACCCGCCGGCGACGATCGCGGGGACTGAGCGGTTCATGGCTTTGGCCATCAGGTTGGTGAGGATCGTGCCTGACGCGCCGACGATCATCCCGGCGACGATCAGCGCGGTGTTGTTCAGGGCGATACCGGTCGCGGCCGCGGACAGGCCGGTGAACGCGTTCAGGAGCGAGATCACGACCGGCATGTCGGCGCCGCCGATCGGGAGCACGACCATGTTCCCGAGCACGCCGGCGGCGAGCAGGATCCCGATGATGAACAGCGCCTGGGAGTGGGTGCCGGCGGCGAGCACGATCGCTGACCCGACGCAGATCACCAGCAGCGCGAGGTTGATGAATGATTGCCCGGGGAGCTTGATCGGCCGGCCGGGGAGGATCTCCTGGAGTTTCCCGAACGCGATGTTCGACCCCCAGAACGAGATCGACCCGACGATCGCGGCGAACAGCGACGGGATCTCGATCCTCAGCGCGTAGGACCCGCCGAACGCGTGGCGGTACTCGACCCACGCGATGATCGCGACCGCGCCACCGCCGACGCCGTTGAACAGCGCGACCATCTGCGGCATCGCGGTCATCCGCACCGTCCTGGCCGCCGGCAGCCCGACCGCGACCCCGATCACCAACCCCAAAGCGATCAGCCACGGCGCGCTCCCTGAGAGCACATGCGGCGTCAACAAGGTCGCGAGGACCGCGACCGCCATCCCGACCGCCGCGATCTTGTTCCCCCGGACCGCCGTCCGCGGCCCCGTCAACCCGCTCATCCCATAGATGAACATCGAGAACGCCACGATGTAGCAGGCGTCGATGAACGTCGCCGACTGCAAAAAGATCGTGCCCACGACCGTCACTTCCCGCCGCCGTCCTCGATCTCCCCCGGCGCCGGCGCCTCGGGCAGATCCGGCTTGCGTTTGAACATCCCCAGCATCCGGTCGGTGACCACGAACCCGCCGACGATGTTGATCGTCCCGAACGCGATCGCGATCACCAACAACAGATGCTCGAACCACCCAACCGCGTCATGCATCAACAACAACCCACCCAACAGCACAATCCCGTGAATCGCGTTGGTGCCCGACATCAACGGCGTATGCAACGTGTTCGGGACCTTCGAGATCACCTCAAACCCCACGAACGCCGCCAACACCAGAATCGCGATGTCGGTAATCGTGCTCATCTCAAATCCTCCCCCGGGGGTCAGGAGCCGGCGGTCGCGCCGGCCTCAGCCGCCGCCCGCGCGGCCTCATGAACGATCTCGCCGTCGCGCGTGATGCACGCCCCGGCGATCACCTCGTCATCGAAATCCAACGACAGCCGCCCATCGCCGGAGATCATCAGCCCCAACAGCGCCTGAATGTTCCGCGCATACAACTGCGAGGCGTGCTCAGCCAACGTCGAGGGCACGTTCAACGGCGCCAGGATCTTCACGTCATGACGCAACACCGTCTCCCCCGGCTCAGACAGCTCACAATTCCCCCCCGCCTCACCGGCGAGATCGACAATCACCGACCCCGGCTTCATCAACCTCACCGCCGCCTCGGTAACCAGAATCGGCGCGCGACGACCCGGAACCAGCGCCGTCGTGATCACCACATCAACCTTCCCGATCGCCTCGGCCATCAACTCCTGCTGGCGCTGCTGCTGCTCAGCCGACAACTCCTTCGCATACCCGCCCGCGCCCTCCAAATCCCCACCCACATCAAACTCCAAAAAATGCGCGCCCAACGACTCCACCTGCTCCTTGACCGCCGCCCGCACATCAAACCCCTGCACCACCGCACCCAAACGCCGCGCCGTCGCGATCGCCTGCAACCCCGCCACCCCAGCACCCAACACCAACACCGTCGCCGGACGAATCGTCCCCGCCGCCGTCATCAACATCGGGTAATACCGCCCCAACTCCTGCGCCCCGATCAACGCCGCCCGATACCCCGAAATATTCGCCTGCGAAGACAACGCATCCATCGACTGCGCCCGACTGATCCGCGGAACCGCCTCCATCGCAAAACTCGTCGCCCCCGACCGCGCGATCGCCCGAACCGCCTCACCACCCGTCAACGGCGCCAAAAACCCGATCAACACGCTGTCAGGCCGCAACCGCCCAATCTCCCCAACACTCGGCGGCGCGACCTTCACCACCACATCAGCCTCATACACGCCGGCAGGATCATCAACCAACCGCGCCCCCGCCCCCTCGAACTGACCATCCGGAATCAACGCGCCCGCACCCGCACCCCGCTCCACCACAACCCCCACACCACCACCCGACTCACCACCACCCGCCCCGCCAAGCTTACGCACCACCTCAGGCACGAGCGCAACCCGCCGCTCACCCACGGCCAACTCCCTAGGAACACCGATCAGCATAACGAGCGCATCCAACCAAACGACCGGTAGGTTGTCAAGGGAACCATGGCGCATTGACCCGGGGAGGCGTTGCCGCCTCTACAGAGGGGGAGGGGTTGCGGCGCGTCAGGAGGAGACGAGCTCGATGCCCAACTCGGCCAGCACCTCGGCGGTGTGCTCGCCGACCTCGATCGGGGCCGAGCGCTCGGGACTGTCGATGGCCTGCGAGCGGAACGGCGTCGCGACTTGGGTGATGCGCCCCGAGCCGGCCGGCGCCTCGATGAACGCGCCGTTGGCCGCGAACTGGGGATCGGCGCTCAGCTCGTCGAAGCGCTGAACCGGCGCTACGCACGCGTCGGTGCTCTTCAACGTCGCGATCCAGTGCGCGAGCGGCTGCGATCCGAAGAGCTCGCGGAGCTCGGCGGTGGCGCCGTCGTCGTATTGGCGGGGGCCCAGATCTGGCCGGCTCAGCCCGCGCACGAGCGCGTGCCAGAACTTGGGCTCGAGGGCGCCGACGGCTATGTGACGACCGTCGCCGCACTCGTAGACGTCGTAACAGGGGAGCCCACCGTTCAGGTCGCCGCTGCGCGGGCCTTCGGGGCCGCCGGCAAGGAAGGCCGAGACGTGGATGCCGACCGTCCACAACGCCGCATCGGCAAGCGCGATAGAGATCCGCGTGCCATGGCCGGTGCGCGATGCCGATAGCACGGCACCGAGCAGCCCGACCGCGCCGAGCGCGCCGCCGGTGACGTCCGCCACCTGAGCTCCGGATGGCCGCGGCCCGTCCTGCTCCCACCCGCCGAAGTCGAGGATTCCGGCGTATGCGCAGTAGTTGAGGTCGTGGCCGGCGGCGAGGGAACGCACGCCGGTGTCGCCGTAGCCGTTCAGCGAGACGTAGACAAGCTTTGGGTTGTGCTCGCTCAGCGCCTCGTATGAGAGGCCCATCTGATCGGCTGCGCCGGGGCGGAACGACTCGACGACGGCATCCGCGGTGGCGGCAATCCTCACCGCCGCAGCCACGCCCGACGCGGTCTTCAGGTCGAGCGCCACCGACCGCTTGCCCCGGTCGAGGAACAGGTGCACGGCCGAGCTGCCGTGCGTCGTCGGGCCGGCGCGCCGAATGTCGTCGCCGGTGCCGGGGCGCTCGATCTTGATCACGTCGCCGCCCATGTCGGCCAGAAGCTGCGTCATCGCGGCCCCGGGGAGGAGGCGGCTGAAGTCGACGATGCGGATCCCGTTGAGAAGTCCCATGCGCTCTGGAAAACTAACCAATCGTTCGTTTGCATGCTAGCGTTGCGGGCGACCACGCCTTGCGAGGCAACGTGCTCGAGAGACGAAGACCCCGGAGGAGGTCGCGGCGATGAAGGCCCGGAGGAGGTCGCGGCGATGACCCGCCGCCGAGTTACGTTCTCACGCAACCTGACGCTGTCGCTCTCGCGCACCTGCCAGTGCTACTGCACGTACTGCGCGTTCGCGACGCATCAGCCTCACCTGCACGAGCCGGACGAGGTGCTGAGGACGCTCGACCACGCGGCAAAGCGCAACGTCAAGGAGTTGCTGATCCTGACCGGTGAGCGTCCGGAGACCAACCGAACGGTGGCCGAGCGGCTCAACGCCTGGGGTCACGAGGATTTCGTCTCGTACGTCTGCTGGGTATGCGAGCGGGCGCTCGAACGCGGGCTGCTTCCGCACACTAATCTCGGCGTGCTCGCGCGGGACGACTTCGCGCGCCTGAAGCACGTGACCGCGTCACAGGGGTTGATGCTCGAGTCGATGGCCTCGGATCTGGTCGCCCACCAGGGCTCGCCGACCAAGCAGCCGGAGATGCGACTTGCCGCGATTCGCGCCGCCGGTGAGCTCCGGATTCCGTTCACGAGCGGAGTCCTCGTGGGGATCGGCGAGACAGAGGACGAGCGGATCGCGGCGCTCGAGAAACTGGCCGAGCTCCACGCGCGCCACGGCCATATCCAGGAGCTCATCCTCCAGAACTTCGTGCCCCATCGCCGCTATCACGGCGAGGAACCGGCCGACATCGCCGCCGATAGTGCGGCCGAGTACTGGCGCACGGGCGTCGGCCGCCAGCCGTTCAATGCCGCGCCCGCGTGGTCGACTCCGGTGACGATCGAGGACATGAAACGGCTGATCGCCGAGGCGCGGCGGGTGCTGCCCGGTGTCGGCATCCAGGTGCCGCCCAACCTGGCCGACTGGTGGCCCGAGCTGGTCGCCGCCGGCGCGACCGACCTTGGCGGCCTCAGCGCCAACGGCGATCACATCTCGCCTGATCACCCGTTCCCGAGCCCCCACCAGGTGCGCAAGCGGCTCGCCACCGACGGCATCGCGCTGACCGAGCGCCTGTGCGTGTACCCGGACTACATCGATCCGGAGTGGGTCGCGCAGGGCGTGCTCGACGTCATCAAGAGTCGGTACTGGAGCTTCATCCCCCGCCGCGGATCGGGACGGACCGCGCCCCCGCGGCCGCTCCGCCCGGACCTGGCAGCTCAAGCGATCGACAAGGCACGGGAAGGCGGCTGGCTGAGCGAGGACGAGCTGACCGCGCTGTTCGCAGAGACCCGTCCCGAGGTGATCGAGGCGATGCGCGAAGCCGCGGACGGGCTCCGGGCCGAGCTTGCCGGCGACACCGTGACGTTCGTCGTCAATCGCAACATCAACGTTTCCAACGTCTGCGTGGTCGGATGTGCCTTCTGCGGGTTCGGTCAGGGCAAGCGCTCGCCGGACGCATACGAGCACGATCGGGAGGAGTTCGTCCAGCGGGTACTCGAGGCGGTCGATTACGGCGCAACCGAGATCTGCATGCAGTCGGGGATCCATCCGGACTGGGGGCTCGCGGACTACGAAAAGTGGCTGCGCGTGATCAAGGACACCGCGCCCGACATCCACGTCCATGCGTACAGCCCGATGGAGATTGCGCACATGTGCGACATCTCTGGCGAGAGTCCGGCCCGGGTGTTCGCGGCGTTGCGCGAGGCCGGGCTCGACTCGACGCCCGGCACGGCCGCAGAGGTTCTCCACGACGGCGTGCGCGAACGGATCAGCCCGAACAAGCTCCCGGTAGCGCGGTGGGTCGAGATCATCGAGGCGTCGCACGCCGCGGGCCTGCGTTCGACCTCGACGGTGATGTTCGGACACATCGAGGAGCCATGGGAGCTCGCCGAGCACATGCGCGTGGTCCGGTCGCTGCAAGAGCGGACCGGCGGGATCACCGAGTTCGTGCCGCTGTCGTTCATCCCGTTCCACACGCTGCTCGGCCGGACCCACGGCGTCCAGGAGATAAGCCGCGAGGAGAACCTCAAGCACACCGCGGTCTTCCGGCTCGCGCTCGGGCGCTCGATCGTCAACCTCCAGGCATCGTGGGTCAAGATGGGACTCGAAGCGGCGACGGAGTCGCTCCGATGGGGAGTCAACGACCTGGGGGGCACCCTGATGGAGGAATCGATCTCCCGGATGGCCGGGAGCTACCACGGCGTCAAGCTCGACCCCGAGGACCTGGTCCGAGCCGCCCATACGGCGGGGCGCCCGGCCGCGGAGCGGACGACGCTCTACGACGTCCGGCGCCGGTTCCCGGTCGCGTCCGAGCTGGCGCCCGTCTGAAAAATCACTCTCGCTCCCGGCAACGGGCCGGGATCGCCGGATGATCGGGCGTCGCGTGGCGCGCGTGGATGGGCGCTACCACCTCTTCGCCGAGGCGCAGGATCTGCTCCCGGGTGCGCTCGAGCGACGGGCCCGTCGACACCCGGCAACACAGCATCACGTAGTCGATTCCCCGCTCCTCCTCGGCCCGTTGCAGCTGTTCGACGCACTGCGCGGGCGTGCCGAGCACGAGATGCGGAGCCAGGCTCTTGGCCGTGACATCGGCCTCCGTGGGAAAATCGGGATGGCGGAGCAGGCCGTGGCGGACATAGAAGCGCGCCGCGCTAACGAAATGGGTGCCGAACTCGGCCGCGGCCTCCTCAAACGAATCCGCGACCCAGCCGTCGCGCATGGCGACGATGAACGGCTGCTTGCCGAGCTCGAGGGCACGCTCGCGGTAGGCGTCCGCGCGCTCGCGCCAAGCCTCGTCGGTGATCGGGAGCGGATCGCAGGTCCAGCACTCCCCGTACTCGGCCGACCGTCGAGCGGCAGCCGCGGACGCGTTGCCTCCGCCCCAGATCGGCCAGCCGCCGGGCTGGTAGGGCTGCGGCTGGAGCTGGCCCCCGCGAACCTGCCAATGCCGGCCGTCGAAGTCGAATCGCTCGCCGGTGAACGCCTCGCGCCAGATGGCGAGTGCCTCGAGGAACCTCCCGAGCATGCGATCCTCTGGGATCCCGAACTGACCCCAGAAATCGCTGAGGAATCCGCGCGAAACCGTCGTGAACAGCCGACCGCGAGAGAGGTTGTCGATCACCGAGAACTGCTCGGCCGACCGCATCGGATGGGCGAGCGTCCCGACGAATGTGAACGTGCCGAGCGCGACCCGGTCGGTCTCGCGCGCGAGCAACGTCAGCAGCTGCTCGGGCCCGGGATACCGGCACTCGGGGGCGCGGTGACGGTCCGGCACGACCACCGAATGGAAGCCGGCCCGCTCGGCGAGGAGGCCCTCCTCGAGCATCGCGTCCATCGAGTCGGCGATCGCGTCACGATCACGCGCCTGGTGATGGGTGTCGATCAGATAGCCGATCCGCATGGCCGCTCCGGGGCCTTTACCTTACCAACCGTTTGGTTTATCTTTCGCCACATCGAGGATCGAAAGACCGCGCCGAGCGCGTGGATTGAACGAGCGAGGAGTTCCACATGACCAGCCAGAGTGTCCAAGAGGCGGCGGCGCATCCTTCGACGCGTTGGCGGTCGCTGAGCGAGCTGCTCGACAGCCGCGCCGCAGGCACTCCGAGCGCTCCGGCGGTCTCGTTCCCGACCGGCGAGCTCTCATATCGCGAGCTCGCCGACGGGACCATCCTGGCCGCGCGCCAGCTGCGGGCGGCGGGCGTTGGTCCGGGCGACAGGGTCGGGATCCTGCTGCGTGAAGGCTGCCTGCCGTACGTGACATTCGGGCTGGGCGCGATGCGCCTGGGCGGGATCTGCGTGCCGATCAACGCCCGCAACAAGACCCATGAGCTGTCGTATGTGATGGAGCACGCCGGCTTGCGCGTGCTCCTCACCTCCGCCGAGTTCGAGGACCTGGTCCACGAGGCTGGGCTTCCCGACGGCTGCCGGCTCGTCGTGCTCGGCGACGACGGCGAGTTCGACGGAAGCGCCGACGAGGTGTCGCCCGAACAGGTCGGGGAGATCGAGCGGACGGTAGAGGCCGACACGCCTGCGCTGCTGCTCTACACGTCGGGCACGACCGCGAATCCGAAAGGGGTGCTCCACACCCACGCGACGCTGATCGCGGTCGGGTACAACACCTCCGAGCGCCTGGAGCTGACGTTCGAGGATCGTTACTGGACGGCGCTGGCGATGTTCCACGTCGGCGGGTGGCAGGTGCTGGCCTCGGCGCTCGCCGTCGGCGGATGCTTCAGTCACGTGGGTTTCTTCAACGCCGGCTCGACGCTCGATCAGCTCGAACGCGAGCGCGTAACGGTGGCGATGCCGGCATTCGAGCTGATCTGGATGGCGGTGCTGGACCATCCCCGCTTTGCCGAGGCCGACCTCAGCGAGCTGCGGCTCGTGATGAACGTCGGGGTGCCCGAGCGGATGGAGCGGATGCAGCAGATGCTGCCGCAGGCAGTGCAGGTCTCCATGGTCGGCATGACCGAGTCCGCCGGCTCGATCTGCATCGGGTCGATCGGTGACTCGCTGCATTCCCGCACCCGGACATCGGGCCGCCCGCTGCGCGGGATGGAGGTTCGCGTGATCGACCCCGCGACCGGCGAGGAATGCCCCCGCGGAGTGCCGGGCGAGCTGCTGTTCCGCGGCGTGACGCGCTTCATCGAGTACTACCGCGACCCCGCCACCACGGCCAGCGTCATCGACGACGAGGGCTGGGCGCATACCGGCGACCTCGTCCGGCAGGAGGAAGACGACACGGTCGCGTTCATGAGCCGGCTCAAGGACATGCTCAAGATCGGCGGTGAGAACGCTTCGGCGGCGGAAATCGAGGGTTACCTGATCACCCACCCGGGGGTCGCGATGGCGGCGGTCGTCGCCGCGCCCGACGCGCGCTACGGCGAGGTTCCGGCGGCGTTCGTGAAGAAGGTGGCCGGCTCCGATGTCACCGAGGAGGAGCTGATCGAGTACTGCATGGGCAGCATCGCGACGTACAAGGTGCCCCGGTACGTTCGCTTCGTCGACGACTACCCGGTGGCCGCCAGCGCGAAGATTCAGAAGTTCGTGCTGCGAGAGCAGATCGAGGCCGAGCTAAGCGAGCGCGGCATCACCGAGGCGCCGAAGCTGGTCAGCAGGCGCTGATCCGGGCTCTGCTCGGCCGGCTCAGTCGCCGGTCTCGTACTTGAACGAAACAGCCAGGCGAACGCGGAAGCTCGTGATCGCGCCGTTCTCGATCGTGACGTCCTGACGCACGACCTCGGCGACACGAAGGTCGCGGACCGAACGTCCCGCCGTCTGGACGGCATTCTTCGCCGCGGCCTCCCATGATTCCGAGCTGGTGCCGATTACCTCGGTCACCCGGTAAACGCTGTCAGCCATGGCCTTCCCTTCGGTCGCGATGTGAGCCTGGGCCGCGCCAAACGGCCGTTCGATCCTACAACCTAGCTGCCCGCGTCGTGCGCGACCAGGAGCGCCTCGAGGCCGCGCGACGCGAGGCTCGGCACCCAACGAAGCTCGGGCTCGTGCTCGGCGAAGCGAAGACCGGGCAGCCGTTTCACGACGCTCGCCAGCGCGAGCCGCATCTCGAGGCGCGAGAGCTGGGCGCCGATGCACGCGTGGATGCCCTTTCCGAACGCGATGTGCGGATTGGGCGCGCGAGTGATGTCGAACCGGTCGGGATCCTCGAACCGCTCGGGGTCGCGGTTGGCCGCCGCCGGGAGGACCAAGACCCGCTGCCCTTCCTTTATCTCGCGGCCGTGGAGCTCGAGGTCGCTCTTCACCCAGCGGTGGAGCACCTTGATCGCGCCCTCGTAGCGAAGCGCCTCCTCGACCGCTCCGCCCGCCAGCTCGTCGGGGTCGGAGGCGAGCAGCGCCATCTGGTCCGGATGCTGGAGGAGCATCAGGACGGCGGAGGCAATTGTGCTCGTGGTGGTCTCGTGGCCGGCGAACAGCATCAGCGCACACATGGACTTGATCTCGTGATCGGACAGCGTGTCGCCGTCCGCACCGGCCAGCAGGTCGCTGATCATGTCCTCGCCGGGCTCGCGTCGGCGCAGCTCCATCAGGCCGCCGAGATACTCGAACATCTGATCGAGGCCCTCCATCGAGCGCAGATAGCGATCGTTGCGATCGTCGCCGCCGGAGCCGAAAGCGACGTGCGCCAGGGCCTGCGACCAATCGCGGAACCGCCAGGCGTCCTCCGCCGGCGCGCCGATGATCTCGGCGATAACGGTCGCCGGCAGGGGATAGCTGAAGTGCGCGATGAAATCCTCGTGGCCCTCGCTGATGAACTCGTCGAGGGTCTTGTCGATCAGGACCTGGATCTTGTCCGCCATGGCGGCAACCCGGCGGGGGTTGAACGCCCCGGCGGCAAGCTTTCGCAGACGGCGGTGCTCGGGCGGATCGGTCACGACCATCCAGTCGGTGATCATCTCGTACACCGGCCCGGCCGCCGCGCGCTGCTCTTCGCTCATCACGTCGAGCAGCGGCCGAACGCGGTCGGACGACAACGCCTTGAAGTTCATCAGCGCGGCGGAGCAGTCGTCGTAGCCGGTCAGCAGCCAGGCGCGGTGGCGTGCGCTCCAATGGACGGGATCCTGCTCGCGGAGCGCGCGGAAGAACGGGTACGGATCGTCGTTGACTTCCGGCGCGAGTAGGTCGTCGGGAAGAGCGTGAGGGGTCGTGGTCATCGGCTGACCCCGTCCGGAGCGGCCGCCGACGCGGCCGTGCGGGCGTCACGGAGCCGCGAGCGAACGTCGTGCGAGTCGTACCACGACGTCAGCCGCGTGACCAGTCCATCGTCGTCGAAGTCGAACACGTCGACCGCATCGAACTCGATCTCGGGACCGTCGGCCAGCGCTCCCTTGAAGTGGATCTCGACCGTCGCCGTGCTGCCCGACACGAGGATCCGGGTCGGGGTGTCGAGGTGCTCGGGGTATGGCCCAAGCGCGGCCGTGAAGTAGGTCTCGACCTCCTTGGGTCCCCGGAGCCAAGGGGAGCCCGGCGCCTTCAGCTCACCCTCCGGCGCGAACAAGGCGCCGACGTCGCCGTAGCGCTCGGAGTTGATTCCGTCGAAATACGCGCTCAGCGCGCCTTGGATCTCGGCTTCGCTCACCATCTCTCACCACTCCGGTCGGGGACCGAGAAATTCTACCAAACGATTGGGCGGTTTTCGCGTCGTAGAATTACGAATGCCGTGAGCACCGAGCCCGCACAGCGTAACCCCGGCGCGCCGGCCAAGCTCACAGTTCGAGTGGGCGTCGGGTTGAACCCATTCGCCGGCAGTGGTTTGGCCGACGGGAGCTTCTGGAGGTCGGTCGAGACGATGGAGGAGCTCGGCTACGACTCGATCTGGCTCAGCGACACGGCGGCGCTCGGAGGGATGGCACCGCTCCCGGCACTGGCCGCGATCGCGGCGAGAACCGAAAAGCTCAAGCTCGGCACCAGCGTGCTCGTGCTCCCGCCCCGCAACCCGGTCCTGCTCGCGCGCGAGTTGGCCACGATCGACGTCATGTCCGGCGGCCGGCTGCTGCCGGCGGGCGGGCTCGGGATCGACCTCCCCGCCGAAGTCGAGGCGATGGGCGTCCGGCGCGACGAGCGCGCGGCACGTCTGGCGGAATCGATCACGTTGATCAAGGCGCTGTGGAGTGGCGAGCCGACGACCCACCACGGCCGGTTCTGGTCGGTCACCGATCTCGCGCTGACGCCGCGGCCGACGCGCCGGCGGCTCGAGTTCTGGCTCGGGGGGCGAGCGCCGGCCGCGTTGCGGCGGGTGGGAGAGCTTGCCGACGGCTGGCTCGCCTCTGCGGTCAGCCCTGATGAGTTCCCGGACAAGCTGGCGGCGATCCGCGCCGCCGCCGCCGACGCCGACCGCACGATCGACGAGGACCACTACGGCGCAACGGTGTTCGCGGCCCCGCGGGAAGAAGAGATCACGGATGGCGTCGCGGAAAGACTGCGCCTGCGGCGCGGCCTCGCGCGGCGGGACTATCTCGCGCTCGGCACCGGCGAGCTGCGAGCGCTGCTCGACCGGTTCCTCGCCGTGGGAGCGTGCAAGTTCGTCGTCGTGCCGGTGGCGCGCGCTCTGCCCGCGTGGCTACGCGAGCTCCACGCTGAAGTAGTGGCTCCGATCGAGGCTGCCGGCTAGCGGCGACGGCCCGACGGCTTCACGCCGACCACGCCGCGGAGCGCGAATTCGGCGCACGTGTCCGCGACCTTCTCGCGGCTGACCTTCCCACCCGGGCGGTACCACCGGTACGTCCAGATGAATGCGCCGTGGATGAAGTTGCTGAGCAGGCGCGCGTCGAGCTCGGGGTTGGCCTCGCCGGCGCGCTGCGCCTCCTCGATCACCTCGGTCACGTAGCGCTCGTGCAGCCGCCGGCGGGCGACGATCTGCGCGCGCCGATCGGGGCTCAGACGCTCGTAGTCGTTGTAGTACACGGCCACGCGGGGCAGGTTCTCGAGGTTGAACAGGACCTGCTTGCGCACATACAGCTCTAGGCGCTGGAGCGGCTCGAGGCCCTCGACCGCCGCCACCTCTTCGAGAATCGCCTGCACCTCGTCGTGCAGCTCCTCGAGCAGACGGAACAGCAGATCCTCTTTGGTCTCGATGTAGTGGTAGAGACTTCCCTTGAGGATCCCGAGCTCGTCGGCGACGTCCTGGACCGAGGCGTCGGCGAACCCGCGCTCGTAGAACACCTTGGCCGCCGCGTCGATGACCTCCTGATCTCGGCGCTTACGAGGCCGGTGCAGTGTCTCCACGGTGCCGCCGGGTTGCTCGGTGGCCGTTACGGCTTGCTTGCGGGCTCGTTTTTGGGTCGAGGGTGCCATCGTTCGTCTCTCTTCTTAGGCGGCGTCGGGTTGGCGTGTGTGCGGCTCCTCGCGTTGCGCCGAAGAGCATTTTTACAAACTGAGGCGACGGCCTGATCCGGGCCGTCCCCGCGACGCAACGTCGGCGCTGGCCGTCTGCAACCGCGCGTGGCCCGAACGGCGATGGTAAGTTTACCAAACGAATGGTCGGTGAAATTCCCAGGATCGGCCTGTACTGCGACCTTCGCAATCCGGCCGGCGCCAAGCCCTGGCCTGAGGTTTATGCCCGCACGCTCGAGCGAATCGTCGAGGGGGAGCGCCGGGGCCTCGATGCCGTCTGGGTGACCGAGCACCACGGGTTCGCCGACGGGTATCTGCCGCAGCCCCTGGTCTTCTGTGCGGCGGTCGCGGCGCGCACCCAGAAGCTGAGAATCGGCACCGGGATCGTGATCGCACCGCTGATGCACCCGCAGGCCCTCGCCGAGCAGGCCGCGGTGGTCGATTTGCTGAGCGGCGGCCGGCTCGAACTTGGCCTCGGCGCGGGCTATCGCGAGGACGAGTTCGCCGATTTCGGGGCCGAGCACTCCCGGCGCTACGAGACGCTCGAGTCGACGGCCAAGGCGCTTCCGGAGCTGTGGGGGTCGGGGCAGGCCACGCCCGCACCGGTGCAGTCCCCGCTCCCGATGTGGATCGGGGGCCGCGGCCCGCGGGGCGCCCGCATCGCCGGCCGAGTCGGGGCGGGATTCCTGTGGATCGAGCGGGAGCTGCTCGAGCCCTACCTGAAAGGCCTCGCGCAGGGAGGGCACGACCCGAGCGGGGCGCGCATGGGCGGGCTCGTGAACCTGTTCCTGGCCGACGATCCCGAGGCGGTCCTGGCTGGCATCCGCGAGCACGGCCGGCACAACCGCGACACCTACAAGCGTGGTGGGGGCGGAGGCGGCTCCGCGCCGCTGCTGCGCCTGAATGTCTTCTCGCCGCAGGATGCGGCCCGAAACATCGCCGAGGCGATCAGCGGCCTTCCGGTCACCGACATCTTCTGCTTCGAGCGGATCGGAGCTATGGACGACGAGCTGGTGGATCGTCACGTCGAGCTGCTGACCGACGAGCTTCCGGGCTGCCTCGAGGCCGAGCTTCAGGCCGCCGCTCCGAACGCCGGGTGAGCGTCGCCGAAACCGGTGACGGGAGCCCGCCCGTCCGCTATGCTTTATCAAACAAGCGTTTGGTTTAGCCCAGTTTGCGCCAGAGGAGGCGTGCGAGATGAGCATGAATGGTCGCGAAGTCGTGATCGTGGAGGCGTTGCGGACCCCCATCGGACGCGGTCACCCAGAGAAGGGCTACTACCGGGAAACGCATCCCGACGAGCTCCTGGGAGCCTGCTACGAGGAGGTCATCCGGCGCGCCGGGATCGAGCCCGAGCTCGTGGAGGACGTCATCGCCGGGTGCGTGCAGCAGATCGGCGAGCAGTCGCTGAACGTCGCCCGTAACGCCTGGCTCCTGCGCGGTCTTCCCGTCGAGACGCCGGCGACGACGGTCGATCGCCAGTGCGGATCAGCCCAGCAGGGCGTGAACTTCGGCGCGCTGCAGATCGCCGCCGACGTCGCGGACATCGTGATCGGCGCCGGCGTCGAGCACATGGGACGAATTCCATTTGCGGCGGGGACCGAGACCCAGGCGACCTGGGGCACGCCGTACACGCCCGAGTTCCTCGCGCGCCACAACGTCGTGGGCCAGGGCCTCGGCGCCGAGATGATCGCCGACGAGTGGGAGATACCGCGCTCCGAGCTCGACGCGCTCGGCGTGCGCTCGCACCAGCTCGCTCACCGGGCGACCGAGGAGGGGCGGTTCCAGCGCGAGATCCTGCCGATGCAGATCAATGGCCACGTCGCGACCACCGATCAGGGCATCCGCCCGGAGACCACGCTCGAGGTGCTGTCGCAGCTGAAGCCCGCGTTCAAGCCCGACGGCAAGATCACGGCCGGCAACTCCTCGCAGATCTCCGACGGCGCTGCCGCGGTGTTGATGGCTTCCGCTGAGAAGGCGAACGCGCTGGGTTTGCGAGGCCGAGCGCGGATCCTCGACCAGACGACGGTCGGGTGCGACCCGATCAAGATGCTCGAAGGGCCGATCCCCGCGACGCGGAAGATCCTTGCGCGCAACGGGATGAAGATCGACGACATCGATCTATTCGAGGTCAACGAGGCGTTCGCGTCGGTGGTAGGTGCCTGGAGCCGCGAGCTCGAGCCCGACATGGATCGCGTCAACGTCAACGGCGGCGCGATCGCACTGGGGCACCCGCTCGGGTCGACCGGGGCCCGGCTGATCACTACGCTGCTGCACGAGCTCGAGCGCAGCGACAAGGAGATCGGGCTCGTGACGATGTGCTGCGGCGGTGGCCTCGGCACGGCAACGCTGATTCAGCGCATCTGACGTGTGAACACCCAGCAAACCACGCCGCTGGCGCCCGAGTCCGGCTGGGAGCGCGTCAACTCCGGGCTCGGGTGGTGGCGACTGCACCAGATCGCGCCGGCTCCGATCGACGACGTCGACCCGGCACCGGAGCCGGTGGTCGTCGACGCGCCCGGGCCGGCATTCGACACCGCACTTCTGTCGGCGGCGCTCGGGATGGCGCGCCGGCCCGTCGCCGGCAGAGAGACACTCGCGCTGGCCAGGCGGCTCGCCCGGCGTCCGCAGGTGGCGGTCCGACCGGCGGCAGGACTCGTCGCCGAGACCGGCCGGATCCTCGCCGGCGGGTCGGGCGCGACCCCGTGGAAGAGCGACCGCCGGTACAGCGATCAGGCGTGGCGGGGCAACCCCGTGTTCCGGCGGATGGCGCAGCTCCACGCGGTCGCCGGTGACGCGCTGGAGTCGGTCGTCGACGGGGCGAACCTCGATCCCGATGCCGACTACAAGCTGCAGATCGCGCTCAGCAACCTCGTCGCGGCACTGTCGCCGGCGAACTTCCCGCTGTCGAACCCGGCGTCGCTGAAGGCGGTCATCGACACCGGCGGCGCCAACCTCGTCACCGGCGCGCGGCGCTTCTACAAGGACATGCGGACGCCGCCGCGGCTGCCGGCGCGCTCGGATCCGGACGATTTCGAGCTCGGCGTGGACGTCGCCGCGTCACCCGGCGCGGTCGTCCTGCGAACGGAGCTGATGGAGCTGATCCAGTACGGAACGTCCACGGAGGAGGTCCGCATGGAGCCGATGCTGATCGTGCCCTCGGTCGTCAACAAGTTCTACCTCACCGATCTGGCCCCCGGACGCAGCCTTGTGGAGTTCGCCGTCGGCCGGGGCCAGCAGACGTTCAGCATCTCGTGGCGCAATCCCGGCCCCGAGCAACGGCATCTCGACCTCGACTCCTACATCGCCGCGATCGTCGAGGCGCTCGACGCGGTTCTCTCGATCACCGGGGCCGAGCGCGCCCACACGCTGGGTGTTTGCGCCGGGGGTCAGCTGCTGACGATCGCGGTGGCCCACCTGGCCGCCAAGGGACTCCAGCAGCGGGTCGCGAGCATGTCGCTCCCGGTCTGCGTCGTGCACCACGGCGAGCCGGGGTCGCTGACCGGCCTGCTCACGCGCGAGAGCGCGGACCTCGCGTCCGCCGCGGCGATGCGCCAGGGCGTTGTCAAGGGCGCGGCCCTCCAGGGCGCGCTGGCCTGGCTGCGGCCGATCGACAGCATCTGGTGGGCGTGGGTGCAGCGGTACCTCATCGCCGCGGACCTGCCGAAGATGGACCTCTTCTACTGGTCCGAGGACATCACGAACCTGCCCGCGGGGCTGGTCTCTGATCTCCTCGACCTGACGCTCGAGAACTCGCTCGCGTACCCCGGCAGCCTGACCGTCCTGTCCGAGCCGATCGATCTCGGCGCGGTCGACGTCGACACGTACCTGATCGCGGGGCTGACCGACCATCTGACCCATTGGCAGAGCTGCTACCGGACCGCCTCGCTGCTCGGCTCCGAGTGCGAGTTCATCCTCGTGAGCGGCGGCCATCTCCAGGCGATCCTGAGGCCGCCCGGTGGGCGCGCCGCGGGTTACCGCACCGCCGCGCGCACTCCCGACAATCCGGAGGCGTGGCTGGCGGCCGCCGAGGAGCACGACGGGAGCTGGTGGGAGCACTGGATCGAGTGGCTCGGCGACCGCTGCACCGGGGTGCGCCCAGCGCCGAGCCGGCTGGGAGATCGGCGGCATCGGCTGATAGAACCCGCGCCCGGTAGGTACGTCCGCGTCAGGGCGGCTGACCTGTGAGCGCCGAGCGCGCCGGCGCTGACCGCGGGGCGGCCCCTTCGCCGGCGGACACGCCGACCATGGCGCCGCCGCGGGACAGGGTCGTTTCGTTACCCGGCCTCAGGCTGTTCGTCCGAGAATGGGGTGAGGGCGACCCTGTGCTGTTGATCAACGGCCTCGGCGCCAACGTCGAGATGTGGGGTCCCGCACAGGAGAAGTTGGCGCGAACCGCCCGGACGATCGCGTTCGACGCGCCGGGGATGGGACGGTCGCGGACCAGTCCGGTGGTGTTGCCGCACCCGGCCTACGCGTCGATGATCTGCCGCCTGCTCGACGCGCTCGACGTGAACCGGTGCGACGTGATCGGGTACTCGTTCGGCGGCACGGTCGCCCAGCAGCTGGCGCGCCAGGCGCCGGACCGGGTGCGGCGGGTGGCGCTCGTCGGGACAAGCTGCGGTTGGGGCAGCATCCCGCCAACCGCTCGCGCGATGGCGCTGATGTCGACGCCGCTCCGCTACTACTCTCGTCGGGTGCTCGAGCAGACCAATCATCTGCTCGACAGCGGGTCGAGCGACCGCGAGTCGGACACCTGGCGCGCGCAGGCTGCGGCGCGCCTGGAGCACCCGCCGTCCCTGACCGGATACGCGCAGCAGTTGCTTGTCGGCATGACCTGGTCGAGCCTGCACTGGGTCTCGACCCTGCGTCCGCCGGTGCTCGTGCTGGCCGGCGGCCAGGACCGCATCGTCCCACCGGCGAACGGCGCGCTGCTCAGCCACCTACTGTTCGAGAGCCGCCTGCACGTGCTGCCGATGGAGGGACATCTGATGCTGTTCGACCCCGACAGCCGGGCACATGACCTGCTCACGGACTTCTTCTTGAGCCCCAAGCTCGAGGACTCGCAGGCGTGGGCCGCGGGGGAAGTCGTCGACGAGGACGCGCTGGCTGATGCTCTCCGTACGGCTGAGGGGATCCAGCCGATCAAGGCGCTGAGCGGCGCGTACCGGCGCTGGATCGGACTTCCGGCGGTCAGGCGACTTGCCGACGAGCTCCATCTCGTGCGCCGGGATCCGGGCCGGCGCATCCCGTTCTAGCGGACGCGAGGGGCGCGGCTACTCGAGGCGCGCCAGCGGATCGCCCTCGTTGACGGGCTGGCCCTCCTCGCACAAGATCTCGGCCACCGTGCCGCTGAGCTCGGCCTCGACCGGCATCTCCATCTTCATCGACTCGAGGATCGCGACGATGTCTCCTTCCTGGACGACGTCGCCGACCTCCACCTCGATCTTCCACACCGTCCCCGTGATGTGCGCGTCGACGGTCGGCACCGCTCAGCACCCGGCCTTGGTCACCCGCTGGCCGCTGCCCCAGGTGAACTCGATCCCGGCCTTGATCATCTCGCGGGTTCGACGCGGGTCGATCACGTCGTCGAGGATGACGTTCCTCGCCGCCTCCCAGGGCTCGGACTCGGCGGCCCACTCGGCCTCGAGCTCGCTCACGAGCGCGTCGTGCGCCTCCTGACCGTCCTCTTCGAGCAGGGCGTCCAGGCGCCGGCGATAGACCGTGCGCACGCCGGTCTCGGGCGCCATGAACCCCATCTCCGCGGTCGGCCAGGCGAGCAGCAGGTCAGGCTTCACCGGGCGACCGCCCAGCGCGATGTGACCACCGCCGTATGCCTTGCGCACGATCGTCGCGATCTTCGGGACCGTGGCGCTCGCGAGGCGGACGACCACGCGCTCGTAGCCTCTGAGGATCCCGCCCTTCTCGGCGTCGGTGCCGATCATCAGCCCCGGCACGTCCTGGAGGAACACCATCGGCAGGTTGAACGTGTCGCACAGATCGGCGAACGCCGCTTCCTTGGTCAGCGCGGGGACGTCCATGACGCCCGCCCGCTGCATCGGCTGGCTCGCGAACACGCCGACGGCATTGCCGTCGACTCGCGCGAGCGCGCAGATCAGGCTCCGCCCGTAGCGCTCGCCCCAATACAGGATCGAGTTGGCGTCGACGATCGCCTCGAGCACCTTGCGCATGTCGTAGCCGCGCCGCGGCTCGAGCGGAACCAGCTTGAGCAGCTCCTCGGGGTCGCGAGCCGGCTCGGCCGGCGGGGCGACCGGAGCCGGCAACGCCGCCGAATCGGGCACGTAGGTGAGGAAGCGCCGGACTGCGTCGAGCGCCTCGTCTTCAGTGTCGACGATCATGTGCGCGCTGCCGTTCGTCTCGGCCGCGACCGCGGGCCCGCCCAGCTCCTCGGCGGTCACGTCCTCGCCGATCGCGCCCTTGATCACAGGGGGTCCCGAGAGCGCGATCGCGGTGTCGCGCTTCATCACGACGAAGTGGCCCATCGCCGAGTGCAACGACGAGTCGCCAAAGCTGGCTCCGAGCACCGCGGTGATGCGGGGGATCACCGGGCATCCGGGCGGCGACTGGAGGAACGTCGAGAAGTCGAACGAGACCCGGGAGAAGCGCCAGCCCAGGATGTCGGGCAGCCTGCCGCCGTCGTTGTCGGCCAGGCAGATCAGCGGCAACCCGCGCGCTCCCGCCCATTCGGCGACGCGATTCTGCTTGAGCATGTTGATCGGCGAAGTCGTTCCCGCCAGGACCGTCGCGTCGACCGCGATGATCGCCACCCCGCGCCCGTTGATCCGGGCGAAGCCAGTCACGACCGCGTCCGCCGCCGCCAGCTCAGGCCGGCGCAGTTCGGGCTCGGCGAGCAGTCCGAGCTCGCACCACGAGCCCTCATCGACGAGCTTGTCGATCCGCTCTCTTGCGGTCAGGCGTCCCGACTCGTGGTGGCGCTTGACCCGTTCGGGGCCGCCCATCGCCAGCGCCCGGGCCCGCCTCTCCTCGAGGTCCTGCACCGGGCCGTTCGCGACCGACTCGTCGGCCGACTCTCGTACGCTCATTCCCTCACCGTCCCTCGAATCTTGGCTCGCGCCGTTCACTAAAGGCAGAGATCCCTTCGGCCACGTCGGCGGTCCCCTGCAGGAGGGTGATGGCCTCGATCGCGTGACCATACCCTTCATCCGCATGTCGGTTGAGGATCTGCTTACCGACGGCGAGCGCCAGCGGCGCCCGGTCGGCAATCTTCCGCGCCAGGTCCTCGGCCAGGGCCTCGTGGGCCCCGGGCTCGGTGACGCGGTTGACCAGTCCTGCCGCCTTCGCCTCGTGGGCGTCGAGCGGCTCTCCCGTGAACACCATGTACTTCATCCAATGAAGGTTCAAGTGCGACAGCCCACGCACCACGCCGAGCCCGGGAACCAGTCCCACGAGTGACTCGGGCGTGCCGAACCGAGCGGTTTCGTCGGCAACGACGATGTCACAGACCATCGTCAACTCGCAGCCACCGCCGAGCGCGTGACCATGGACCGCCGCGATCGTCGGTTTGGAGAACTGGTCGACGGCGCGCAGCGCGCCGAGCGCCTCGCGCACGTAGTTGCGACGGTCGGCCGAATCCCGGAGCTCGCCGAAGCCTTCAATGTCGCCCCCGACCGAGAAGCACCGGCCGGCGCCCCGGAAGATCATCACCCGGATCTGCTCGTCCGCGTCGGCGCGCGCGAGCGTCTCCACCAGCTCGCCCCAGAAGCTGCGGGGCATCGCGTTGAGCTTGTCCGCTCGGTCCAGCGTCGCCCACGCGACCGGCCCATCCACCTCGTACCTCAGCATTGCGACATCCTAGACGTAGTGCAGTATTAAATCAACCTAACGATTGGTTGATTAGCCCATCAGGACGGGCGCCTAGTCGGCGCCCGATTCCCATTTGCCGTCGACCGCTCGATAGGGCCGCGCGACCTCGACGAGGGGGCCGTGTGTGGCACCTGGCGGGACCCAGCTCCACTCCTGCCACGGCATCGTCGGATCGTTGAAGACCTCGTCACTCCCCAGCTCGACGCCCTCCTCCTTGAGCAGTGCCATCGTCTGGGGCACGTCGGGGGTTGTGAAGCAGATGTGGTGAACGTGCTCGCCGCGCTTGGCCAGCCGCTGACCGAGCGGCGTCTCGGGCCCGGGCTCCATCAGCTGGATCTCGGGACCGTTGTACGACACGAACGTGGCCCACCGCATCGTGTCGCCGCCGGCCTCGAAGTGCTCGTAGCGCACGATCGGTTCCTCGAGCTGATCCGGATCGAGCACGCGAAGGATCTTCGTCCAGTCCTCGATGGCGCGATCCAGGTCCTTGACCAGCATGCATATGTGTGCGAATGAGTTACTAGGCATCAGAGTCTCCTGTCGCGGTGCCGGGTCACAGTCCCAGCGATCGCCCGACTATTTCCTTCATGACTTCGTTGGTTCCACCGTATATGCGCTGCACGCGGGCATCGCGCCACAGGCGCGAGATCGCGTATTCGCTCATATACCCGTAGCCTCCGTGCAGCTGCAGGCAGTGGTCGAGCACCTGGAACTGCAAATCGGTGGTCCAAGCCTTCGCACCGGCGGCCTCCGCGTCGGTCAGCTCTCCGTCGCAAACCGCCTCGATGCAGCGGTCGACGTAGACGCGCGCCGCGCTGACCTCGGTCTTCATCTCGGCGAGCAGGAAGCGGTTGGCCTGGAAGCTGCCGATCGGCTGGCCGAACGCGTGGCGCTGGCGGACGTAGTCGAGCGTCAGCTCGAGTGCGTGCTCGGCGGCGGCGACCGCTGAGACGGCGATCGACAGGCGCTCGCGGGGAAGGTTGCGCATCAGATACGGGAAGCCACGTCCCTCGTCGCCGAGCCGGTTCTCGATCGGGACTGCGACCTGGTTGAAGTACAGCTCGGCGGTGTCCTGAGCCCGGCGGCCGATCTTGTCGAGCTTCCGTCCCCGGTCGAAGCCCTCCGCTCCGGCCTCGACCATCAGCAGGCTGAAGCCCTCGCGGGCGCCGCCCTGCGAGGTCCGCGCGGCGACGATCACCGCGTCAGCCTGGATCCCGCTGGTCACGAACGTCTTGGAGCCGTTGAGAATGTAGACGTCGCCGTCGCGTCTGGCGGTGGCGCTCATCCCCTGCAGGTCGGAACCCGCGCCCGGCTCGGTCATCGCGATCGCGACGACGAGGTCGCCGGCAGTGAACCTCGGCAGCCACCGCTTCCGCTGTTCCTCGTTGGTGAGCTCGATCAGGTACGGCGCGATGATGTCGTTTTCGAGCGCGAAGTTGTCGCTGACGACCCCGAGATACTCGACCTCCTCGTCGATGATCGCGTTGAAGCGGAAGTCGGAGACGCCGATGCCTCCGTGCTCCTCGGGAGCCTCGAAGCCGACGAAGCCTGCCGCCGCGGCCTTGCGCCAGAACGAACGGTCGACCATGCCCCGCGCCTCCCAGTCATCGGCGTGGGGCACCGCCTCGCGCTCGAGGAACGTACGCACCGAATCGCGGAACTCCTTGTGAACGTCGTCGTAGATCGTCCGTCGCATCGTGCTAACGGACATTGAGCCTGGTCGCCGCGTCGAGTCGGACCACCTCGCCGTTCAGCAGCGTGTCCTCCATGAAGCACCGGACCAGGCGCGCGAAATCGTCGGGCCGGCCGAGCCGCTTGGGGAACACGTGGATGTCAACGAGCTTCGCGCGCCGCTCGTCGTCGATGCCGGCGAGCATCCCCGTATCCATGATCCCGGGGGCGATCGCCATCACGCGAATCCCCCAGCGGGCGAGGTCGCGGGCCAACGGCAGCGTGAGCGCGATCACGCCGCCTTTGGATGCGGCGTACGCGGCCTGGCCCGTCTGACCCTCGTATCCCGCGATCGAGGCCACGTTGACGATCAGCCCGCGCTCGCCCTCGTCCGACGGCTCGTTGTCGGACATGTAGTACGCGCCCCACCGGACCATGTCGAAGAGACCGTTGAGGTTGATGTCAACCGCGCGACGGAACACGTCGAGCGGGTACAGATCCTTGTTCCGGGACAGCACGAGCGACGCCGGGCTGACGCCGGCGCAGTTGGCGAGCACATCGATCCGGCCGAAGGCCTGATGCGCTGCGGCCATCGCCCGCTCGGTCTGCTCGGGCACGGCGACGTCGACCTCGACGAACTGAACCTTGTCCGCCCCGAGTTCGGCTGCCATCTCAGCGCCCTTCGAGCTCGGCAGGTCGAGCACGACCGCGCGTCCGCCGCCGGCGACGAGCATCCTCACGAGCCCTTCGCCGAGTCCGGAGGCTCCGCCGGTCACCACTCCTACAGACTTGTCGACTTCCATCCGTGTGTCCTCTCTACCGGTGTACGAACTCCGGCCGACGCCGGTTCAGAAACGCATCGACGCCTTCGCGCGCGTCGGCGCTGGCAAGTGTGGCCAGAAACTCGGTGTGTTCGGCGTCGAGCCCCTCGCTGAGCGGGAGCCCCAACCCGATTCGCATCGCTCGCTTCGCCGCCTGCACGGCCACGGCCGGGCGCGCCGCGAGCTCGGCGGCGAGCTCGAGCGCGCGGTCGAGCGCGGTGCCCTCCGGGGCCACCTCGTTCACGAGCCCGATCTGCTCGGCCTCGGCGGCTTTGAGGAGTCGTCCGCGGAGGACGAGCTCGCCCGCCCGAGCGGCGCCGATCCGGCGCGGCAGTCGCTGCGTCCCGCCGGCGCCGGGTATCAGTCCGAGCCCCACCTCGGGCACGCCGAGCCGGGCTCGCTCGTCGGCGACGATCAGGTCGCAGCTCAACGCGAGCTCTAGCCCTCCGCCGACGGCGGCCGCCTGCACGGCGGCCACGACCGGCTGACGGAGGGCGCTGATCGTCTCGAACAGCCGTCTGGTGAGCGAGGTGTGGTACGCGATCTCGTCCGGCGAATCCAGCATTTGCACGAACTCCGGAAGATCGGCGCCCGAAGCGAACGCCTTCTCGCCGGTCCCCGTGATCACGACCGCCCGGACCGCGGGGTCTGCCTCGAGCGACTCGACGGCTCCGAGCAGCGCCTCGAGCACCGGGTTTCCAAGCGTGTTGACAGGCGGGTTGTCGATCGTCACTACGCCGACCGCATCGTCGCGGCGGACCTGCACGCGATCGTCGAAAGGGCTGCTCATGGCCCGGAGTGTGGGTCGATCCTCAACTTTTGTCAACCTATCGTTTGGTTGTGAACCATAACCCATATCGAGCCACTGCACTCACCGTGCGACGGGCGTCTTGGCGCGGATCACGGTGGCGAGCACATCGGCGGCAGGCGTCGGGATCCCGGCCGTCTGAGCGCGTCGCACGACCTCGCCGAGCTGGGCCTCGATCTCCGACGGCCGGCCTCGGGTCACGTCGATTGCGAGCGACGGCGGATGAGGTCCGATCAGGCGGTAGGTGTCGAGCGCGTCGGACCACAGCTGCTGGACGTCGAGCGCGACCCCCTCGGCGGCGGCCACGCGGACGACCTCGGCGAACGTCCGGCGCAGGACGTCGAGCGCCGGCGGGCGCTCGAGCACGTCGGCCACGGTGCAGTCGAGGATCGCGCACAACGGGCCGATCGCGGCGGCCATCGCCATCTTCCGCCACACGACGCCCCTCACGTCGTCGAGCACGATCGTCGGCAGGGACGCCTGCTCGAGCGCGCGGGCGAGCCGCTCGCAGACGGCGGCGTAGGCGGCGCTCGACGGCCGCCCGAGCGCGGTGAGCGACCGTCCATCCAAGGTAGCGTCGGCGACGCTGACCTGACCGGGACCCTGGATCTGCGCGGCCACCGTGGTCGAGCCCTGCACGACCCGGTCCGGTCCGAGCGAGCGCGCGAGCACCTCGACGTTGCCGATCCCGTTCTGGAGCGTGACCACGATCACGCCGGGCTCGAGTGCCGCTGCCAGGGCGGCCCCCGCGGCCTCGTTGGCGAAGGCCTTAACCAGCACGAGTACCGCTTCCACGCCTCGGAGGTCGGATGGGTCGGTGGTCGCCTTGATCCCCGCCGTCGGCTCGACCGCGCCTTCGATTCTCAGTCCGCTCCGCCTGATCCGTTCGACGTGGTCGGCCCACACGTCGACCAGGATCACCTCCTGACCGCCGCGGTACAGGAGGTGACCGTAGGCGCAGCCCACCGCGCCCGCGCCGAGAATCCCGACCTTCACGGGTCCCTACGTTCCCCGTCGCCGGGCGTCACCGCGGCGGCGCGGAGCGATGCCGCCAGTACATCGATCGACGCGAGCGAACCCTCGAAATCCCCGGGCTCGGCGCCCGCGGGCAGAAGGACCGGGGTGTCGACGCCGGCGGCGTGAAGGGCGCTTACGCGCTCGAGCAGCGCCTCGCGCCCGATCGCACACAGACGGTGAACGGCGTCGTCGCCGACGAGGCGCAGCGCTCCGGCGCGGTCGCCGGCCGACCAGCGCCGATCCGCCTCCTCGATCTCCGGAATCGAGGCGAGGAACGCGGTCCGGTGCGTGCCCTGGAGCGCGTACGCAAGCACGAACCGCCGGTAGCGGTCGAGCGCAAGCTCGGGCCGGCTCCCGGCGTAGCCGAAGAACGACGCGACGATCTCAACCGCGTCCGGGTCCCGCCCGGCTTCGCGGGCCCCCTCACGGACCTGCGCGACGAGCGCCGGGACCTCGTCGGGCGGGCACCAGGTCAGCTGGACCGCGTCGCCGAGGGCGCCCGCCAGCCGCAGCATGCGTGGGTTCATCGCCGCGAGCATCACCGGCACCGGCTCGGACGGTCGCAGCGTGAGCCTGAACCCCTGGACGCGGAGATGCTCGGAGTCGATCTGCACTCGCTCGCCCGCCAGCGCGGCTCGGAACGCCGGCACGAACTCGCGCATGAATGCGATCGGTGGCGGGAAGGGCCGTCCGTGCCAGCGCTCGACGACGGTCCGGGAGCTCACGCCGAGGCCGGCGAGCACCCGCCCGGGGGCGATCGAGCTGAGCGTCGCGAACGCCATCGCCAGCGACGCAAGCGAGCGCGTGGTCGTCGGCACTATCCCGGTGCCGAGGCGCACGTCGGGAGCCGCGCCGGCGATCGCCGCCAGCAGCGCGAACACGTCGGGCCCGCTGACCTCGCCCGCGAGTACCGTGTGGCATCCACCGTCGTTGGCCGCGCGCGCCAGCTCCACGAGCTGCCCGACCGAGAGGCCCTCCTCGACCGGAACCGTGACTCCCGTGCGGGCGATTTCCCGACCAAACATTTGGTCGTAAGATATCGAGCATGAGCGCCACGTGGGATTCGACTCCCACCGAGGACATGTTGGGCCAGATCTCGCGAATCGCTCCCGAGGTGGCCGCCGGTTACGAGCAGATCCGGGAACTGATCGCGCGGGACGGCGCCCTGAGCGCGGGCTGGAAGGCGCTCCTCGTGGGGGTGTGCGCGACCGCCCGCGGGTACGACGAGATGGCCGTGCAGGAGCTGGATCGCGGGCGATCGCTCGGCCTCGGCGACCGTGAGATCGGGATCGCCGCGGTGGCGCTTCTGCTCGCCCGGGGCGAGCAGCTGACCGGCCGGTTCGTCGATATCGCCGGCGGTCTCTCGGCCGCGGACTCGCCGCGGCCGGCCTGCGAGCTCGGCGCCGAGGTGTACTTTCTGAGCTATCTGGGCCTGCCGTCGCTGCCGGCGCGGATGGCGATCATGGCCGAGCGCGTGCCGGCCGTGTTCGCGGGCTATCACCGGATGCATCACGGCGCGCTCGCGGCCGACCCCGGCGCGACCAAGCTCGCCGAGCTCGTGCTGGTCGCGCTAAATGCCGCCGAGCTCCAACGGGAATTCGTGGCGATCCACGCGGCTACCGCGCGCAAGGCTGCGGCGTCAGACGACGAGCTCGTCGAGGCGATCGTATGCGCGATCCGCGTGGTCGGCGTTGCGGCGTGGGCCGCGGGCGCCGAGGGCCTGTTCCCGGACGCGTGACGCGTTATCCCACGGTCCCTCTCGCGACTGCCACGTTCTCCGCGATACGCGCGGCCAACGTCGCTCTCGCTCGCCAGCCGGTCGGCGAATGACGCGTTGACCGCGTTGACCGCGTCGCCGGCGCTACGGCGATCGCGGATGGCGGTCACGGTCATCCCGAACAACTCGACACTCGACTGCGGCTCCGGGTCGAGTGCGCAGCCAGTCGGCTCTGACCCGAACAACTGTTATCTCGGCAACGCGAGGCCGTCGAGTGGCGTGTTGTTCGCCCTTCGCGGCGCGAGCATTCGCTGCCGCGACCCGCCACCGGGTCGCAACCCCACCCACTCAGGGCCAGCGCAGGCGGCTACCTCCAGCCACCCGAACCAGGGCACGTTGTGCGCCGGCGCGGGCTACGCGTTACTCCTCGTGGAGCCTGTGGAAGCGGTGCCGGGTGATGTACCACCGGCCGGCGCGCTTGACCAGCGCGTCCTCGTAGCGGCCACGGCGGCGGACCGTCCGGCCGTCGTGCGGGCTTGCGTAGACCTCGGACGTGTACAGGCGGACGGTGGCGCGGTCGCCTTCGATCTCGATCGCGCCGGGCGTCGCCACGTAGACGAGATCCGGGTGGTCGGCGACGGCCCGGATCCACAGTGCGACGATCGCCTTCCTGCCGACGGTGTCGCCGTACTGGGGGAAGTCGGGCATCTCCCACACGGCGTCGTCGGCCCACAGGTCGCCCCATGCCTCCGGATCCCGCCGCATCGTCGCGTCGGCGTAGGTGTCGATCAGCTCACGGATCGCGAGCCTGTCCTCGATCGGTCCCCTGAACGCCATACGCCCGCTAGCTTACGGCCTGCTCGGCGCCTCGCCGGGAGCCGTCGAGCGCGAGCAGGACCTCGAAGCAGGTGCGGTTGTAAGGCACCGGGACCCCGAGCCGGTCTCCCTCGGCCACCAGGAAGCTGTGGATCGCGTCGAGCTCGAGCCGGCGGCCGGTCTGCAGGTCGCGGAGCATCGAGGTGATCACGTTCGTCGAGCCCGCCTGCTCCATCTGCAGGCCGCGCTCGCGCACCATCGCCACCGCGTCGTCGTGCGAAGCGGCCAGGTAGGAGCGCACGGGAAACATACCCGGGAGGTCCAGGAACTCGACCGGATCGGGTCCCGCGGCGGCCACGTCCGCGCCCTCGCGGAGCAGGCGGATGTAGAGGTCGGCGAGCCCCGGATCCTGGAGCGCGCGATGGAAGGGCAGCTGCGGAACCGCGGTCATCGTCATCGACGGCCCGGCGTGGACGAGCTTCGACCACTCGACCGAAAGGATCTGCGCCGTGACCACGGCCCGCAGGCCGCCGGCCTCGAGCGCGGCTCCGAGCGCCTGAGCGCGGGGGCTATCTCCCTCCGGCAGCTCGCCGATGTAGGTGGCTCCGGGCAGCGTGTGGCTGACTACGCCCGGCCGATCGAGCGTCGCGCCGACCATGCTCATGCCGCCGAGAACGCGGTCCGCTCCGCACCACGCCGCGAGCAGGCGGTCTTTCTCGATCCCGTTCTGAAACGAGACCGCGACCTCGACGGCGTCCACCAGGTGGGGTAGCTCGGCGAGCGCCAGCGCGGTGTCGTGCGACTTCGTCATCACGACCACGGTGTCGGCGGGCTCGATCCGCTTGGGGCGCCAGTCCGCGGTCAGCTCGGCGTGCCAGGTTTCGTCCACGCCGCGGATCTCGACCCCACCGGCGCCCTGAATCGCCTCCGCGTGGGGACGGCGCGCGAGCAGCTGGACGGTGGCGCCACCACGGGAGAGTCCGGCCCCGTAGATCGTGCCAAGCGCGCCCGCGCCGACGACCAGGACCCGACGACCTGACTCTGCTGCCGACACTCTTTCCTCAACCTATCGTTTGGTTGTTAGAGGCGGGTAGACTACCGCGAATGAACAAGCTACAAGGCCGGGTCGCGCTGGTCACGGGGGCGGGCCGCGGCATCGGCCGTGGGATCGCCAAGGCGCTGGCGCGGGACGGCGCGGCGGTCGCGGTGAACTACCGCAAGGACGGGGAGGCGGCACGCGCCGCGGTGGAGGAGATCCGCGCCGCCGGCGGGACCGCCGAGTGCTTCGCCGCCTCGGTCGACGTACGCGAACATGTCGATGCGATGGTCGAGCAGGTGCGGGGATCGCTCGGGCCGATCGACATACTCGTCTCCAACGCCGGCATCGCGAGCCGAGGTCAGTCCGTCCTCGACACCGATCCGGCCGAGGTGCAGCGGGTGATGGCGACGCATGCGCTCGGCGCGCACCGGCTGGCCCAGCTTGTACTTCCAGACATGCGCGCGCGAGGGCGCGGCGACATCGTGGTGATCTCGAGCAGCGAGGTGACCCACATGCGCGCGAACGGGGCGCCGTACAACATGGCCAAGGCCGCCGCGGAGGCACTCGCGCTCACGCTCGCGCACGAGGAGGCCGCCAGCGGGATCCGGGTGAACATCGTGGCGCCGGGCCTGGTCGCCACCGACATGGGCGACCGGCTGGTGCGGGCGAAGCTCGGGCGCGCGAGCGTCACCGAGCTTGACTCAGAGCAGCCGTTCGGACGGGTGACCCGCCCCGAGGACGTCGCCGAGGTGGTCTGCTTCCTCGTCTCAGAGCCGGGGTCGATGGTCACCGGCCAGCGGATCGTCGTCGACGGCGGGGCGGAGTCGCCCACCGCCGCCCCGTCGTGACGTCGCGCTAAGGGTCTAAGTCTGAGCGACGGGCTCGCGCGCGTCCCAGCCGCCGACCTGCTGCACCTCGGGCTGACCCCACGGCGCGATCAGGCCGTCGGCGCGATAGCCCTCGGGGAGGTCGTCGACCATGTTCAGCGACATCGCCATCCGGCCAAAGCCGACGTAGAACGCGACGTGGAAGCAGAGCTCCATGATCTCCGGCTCGGAGAAGTGCTCGCGCAGGCCCGCGAAGGTCGCCTCGTCGACCGCGAGATGGTTAGTGGCCATCAAGTCCGCGTACCCGATCGCCGAGCGCTCGGCGTCGGTCAGGTCATCGGCTTCCTCGGGGCGCTCGAGCGAGCACACGAGCCCCTCGGTCAGCCCGTCCTCGATCCCGTAGCTGTAGCGGACCGACATACAGCTCCGGCACTGGTTGTGGAAGGCGACCCGCAGCCGCACGAGCTCGAGCAAGCGGGCGGGGAGGATGTGCTCGTCGCGCATGAGCTGACCGAACTCGACGAACTTGGCGGCGATCTCCGGCCGTTGCGCGTAGATCTGAACGCGCAGCGGCGCCTCCGGACCGAACAGCGGCTCGTAGATCTCGGCGGGCGCAGGTGCTAGGCGCGACATTCGGGTTCCTCCTCGGGAGATTCGCTGTCGGGTCAGGTCAGGTGAGACGGTAGGTGAACGTCCCATGCGGGTGCTCGTCGCGGACGATCGTGCCGGCGAGGCTGAGGTGCTTGAGATAACACAACATCTCGGCCATCCGCCACACCGCGGCCTGGGGGTCGAGATGGCCGAACACGCGATCGGTGATCTCGTAGCCTCCGGTCGGGCCGCTGGCGATCGCGGCCAGCGTCTGCTGGAGTCGCTCGGCGACGCCGCGGCGGTGCAGCGCGATCGCCTCCGGAAGGTCGGAGATCGGCCGTCCGTGGCCGGGCAACGCCAGTGCGGTGGGTCCGAGCGCATCGATCGCGTCCAGCGAGGCGAGGTACTGGGCGACGGGATCTTCCGAGTAGCCGTAGTCGAACCACGGCGAGAACGCGGACGCGACGAGGTCGCCAAGGATGATCAACCGCCGGTCGCGCTGGACGAGGCAGACGTGGGTGGGGCAGTGGCCGGGCGTCTCGACGACCTCCCAGTCGCCGAGGTTGGAGCGGATCTTGACGCCGCCGAGGAGCGGCCGGTCGGGGCGAACGGGCTCGAGCACGCCGTCGGTCTCCTCGCGGACGTCCCGGTAGAGCGCTAGGAGGTCCTCCGGCACTCCCTCCTGGCGCGCCCGTCGCTCGCGGGCGGCGGCGATCCGCTCGGGTTCGCGGGTGGCGTCGTAGAAGTGACCGGTGTCCGGATGCATCCAGAACTCCGCTCCGCTCCGCTCGATCACCCAGGCCGCGAGGCCGACGTGGTCGGAGTGGGTGTGGGTGCCGACGAGCACGCGGACGTCCTCGATCGTGAACCCGGCCAGGCCAAGCGCGGCCTCGAGCGCGCCACGGTGGGTCTCGTCGCCGGCCGAGCCGCAGTCGACGAGCACGATCCCGTCGTCGCGCTCGATCGCGTAGGCGTTGACGTGGGTGATCTGGTCCCACGGCAGCGGAAGCCGGAAGCTCCAGAGCCCGGGGGCGATGTCGAACGTGCGGGCCAGGTCGGGCTCGACGGCCCAGCTGTCGGGGGGCGGTCCGACCATGGCTAGCTCGGAACCTCCAGGCCGCCGTGGAGCTCGAGCACCTGCCCGGTGATGTAGTCGGAGTCGGCGGAGCTCAGGAACGCGACCGCCCCGGCGACGTCCTCGGGGGTACCGGCTCGTCCGAGCGGCACCTGCGCCTCGACACGCGCGATCAACTCCGGCGGTTTGGCCGCCGTCAATTGGGTCCCCGTGATCAGACCTGGCGCGACCGCGTTGACGTTGATCCGGTGGCGGGCCCATTCCCGCGAGAGCGCCTTGGTCAGGCCGATCAGCCCGGCCTTGGCGGCGGAGTAATTGGCGGTGCCGGGCGCGCCGTAGATCCCGACGCTCGAGCTCATGTTCACGACCTTGCGGTGATGATCGGGCGGTGACTCACGCGAGCCGCGCAGGAGCGGCAGGGCGGAGCGGCACATGTAGAACCCTCCCCACAGCGCGACCTCCTGCACCACCCGCCAGTCATCATCCGACATGCGGTGAAGCGGCGCGTCCCGGGTCACGCCGGCGTTGTTGACGAGGATGTCGAGCGTGCCGAAGGCATTCGCGGCGACGGCCACGACCGTGTCGGTGTCGGCCGGGTCGGTCACGTTCCCGGGTGCGCTCGCGGCCCGTCCACCGACTCCCTCGATCGCCTGTACGGTCTCGGAACACGCGTCATCCTGGATGTCGTTGACGACCACCGCGGCGCCCTCGTTCGCCAGTCGCAGGGCGATCGCGCGACCGATTCCGTGACCGGCGCCAGTCACGAGCGCGACTCGCTGATCGAGGCCGGCCGTCATCCGCAGAGGCCCCGCATGGTCAATAGCGCACCGTATCGGCGAATACCGGCAGCCGGTTCCCGAGCACGGCCTCGGCGGCGGTGATCCCCGATCGTGCGGCCTTGTCGATCCCGATGCCGCGGGCCCGGGTCGTGTCCCCGGTCAGCCACAGGCCCTCGATGCCGCGGACGTAGGTGTCGGGCCGCACCGCGCCGACGAGGCCCGGCTTGCAGATCACGCCGTACGTCGTCACGAGGTGCGGCTTCTTCCATAGCGCGTGCTTGGCCGCCGGCAGCATCTCCTCGATGTCGAGCCACAGCTTGTCGAACGTCGATTCGTACCAGCGCCGGTCGCCGTAGTGCTCGGTCGCGTCGAACGCCGCGCCGAAGCACGTCAGGTATTCGCCCGGAGGGGAGATGCCCGGGTCATAGCCGGTGAAGTTCAGCGTGAAGCCGGGCATACCTGTACGCGGCGTGGCGAAGAACGACGCCATCTCAAGCTCGCTCATCGCGATGATCGGCTCCTTGGCCGCGATCCAGTATCCGAGCCAGCACGCCTTGTTGCGGTTGTTCGCGAGCAGCTTGACTCGCTGCTGCAGGTCCCACGGCAGGACCTCGTCGTCGAACAGCTTTTGCAGGTCCCATACCGGGGCGTTGACCACGACCTGGTCGGCCTCGATCACCTCGCCCGGCTTCGATCGGTCCTCGCGGTTGCGCAACTGGAGACCCTTCACCTGGCTGTTCTCGACCAGGACTCGCTCGACCATCTCGGACAGTCGCACGGTGCCGCCGTTCTGCTTGAACACGTCGGCCATCTCGTTCCACAGCGACTCCCAGCCGCCCATCGGCCAGAACGAGTAGCCCGCGGTCCGCTTCTTGTCGTAGTGGAGCTTTCGGGTGTAGAGGTTCTCGGAGGCCGAGTGCTCCCACCAGCGGAACGTGATCTGCTCGAGCACGGAGATCGCCTCCCACACCAGGAACACGCCCTCGTCGCTCGTGTACTGGGACATCCACTCGCGCAGCGATGCGTGATCCCAGCTCTCGAAGTCGCTGTACTCGGACTGCGTGACCGCCTCGATGCAGCGCTTGAGGCCCTGCCTCGCCGCGCCGCCGTAGAAATCCTGGATCGGCTTCCAGCCGGTCTTGTCCCAGAACGGCATCGAGTCGCTCCGCTTGGAGTGCTCCACGCTGATGCCCACGTACTCGCACGCGCGCGTGAGGCTGTCCCCGGGATCTTCGACGAGGTGCGAGCCCAGCCCGATCTCGTGTCCCCGGTACCGGTGGTGCATCGCCCGGCCGCCGAGGTAGCGATGGCCCTCGACGAGCGCGACCCGCTTGCCCTCCTTTGCCAGCAGCGAGGCGGTGACCAGTCCGGCGACGCCGGCACCGACCACGGCAACGTCGTACTTCATCGGCTGCTCATATTCTGACCAATCGGTTGGTAGATAGCGCTGACCATCCTACCTCTACCGCTGCGGATGTTCAACTCTCGCCGACCGCGGGGCGGCCCGCCGGCGGCGGTCGCTTGCCAATCAACCGTTGGTTTGGCAAACTTGCGGTCATGTCCACTGCCGGGCCGCTCGAGCAGGTGTGGATCCCCGAGGGCGTCGTGCCGCTCGGGCAGATGCTGCTCCGCTCCGCTCGCCGTTCTCCCGACCGCGAGGCGCTCGTGTTCCCGGACGTCCGGCTGAGCTACCGCGCGCTGGCCGACCGCACGTGGCAGGTGGCGCGCTCGCTGACCGGTCTCGGCGTGCAGCCGCGCGAGCACGTCGGCGTGCTGATGACCAACCATCCGGACCTGGTGGCGACGGTATTCGGCGCGGCGCTGATCGGTGCGACGGTCGTCCCCATCAACGCGCGCTACCGCACCACCGAGCTGCATTCGATCGTCGAGGACGCCGACCTGGTGGCGCTGATCACCCATGACAGCGCCGACGAGCACGTCGACTTCACCTCGCTCCTGCACGAGTCGCTTCCCGGGTTGCGCGAGGCCGCGGATCCGATGGCGCTCAGCCTGCCGGACCATCCGTATCTGCGGCAGGTCGTGATGATGGGATGCCGCCGCCCCGAGGGTATGGTCGACCGCGACGCGTTCGCGGCGCTCGGCGAGAACGTCGACGAGGAGCGCCTGCGGACCCGGGTTGAAGGCGTGCCGCTGCGCGACTTCACGCTGATCCTCTACACGTCCGGTACGACCTCGCAACCCCGCGGGGCGATGATCACCCACGAGGCGTTCGTGCGCGGCTGGATCGGGGTCGCCGGCATCTGGCACACCTCGCCCGACGATCGCCACTACACGGCGCTGCCGCTGTTCCACGTCACTGCGCTCGGCTGCCTGACCTGGGTCCTGGCCGCCGGCGGCACGTTCTTCAGCGACTACAACTTCGATGCGGGCCGATGCCTGCACGCGCTCGAGACCGAGCGGATCACCGAGTTCTACCCCGCTTATCAGCCGGTGATGGAGGGCGTGCTCGCGCATCCCGATTTCCAGGATGCCGATCTGAGCTCGCTGCGGATCTTCCAGAACGTCGCCCCGCCCGAAGTGCTGGCCAAGTTCCAGCGGCGGATCCCGCACGCGGTGCAGCTCACCTGCTACGGCGGGACCGAAGGCGGCGTGGTGACGATGACCCGGCCCGAGGATCCGCCGGAAGTTCGCCTGAACACGTGCGGAACCCCGCAGCAGGGCGTCGAGCTCCGGGTCGTCGACGAGAACGGCCTCCCGCTCGGGCCGGGCGAGCGCGGGATCATCGAGTTCCGCGGCTTCAACACGCTCAGCTACTACTGGAAATCTCCGGAGAAGACCGCGCAGTCGATCCGCGAGAACGGGTGGGTCACGATGCAGGATCTCGGCGTCCTCGACGAAGGTGGCCGCGTGCTGTTCCTCGGCCGCCAGAAGGAGACGCTCAAGGTCGGCGGCGAGAATGTCGCGCCACAGGAGATCGAGGCGCAGCTGTCGACCCATCCGGCCGTGAAGCTCGTGCAGGTGGTCGGGATTCCCGACGACCGGTTGCTCGAGGTTGCGGCTGCCTATGTCGAGCTCGTACCCGGGGGCGAGGCGACCGAAGAAGAGTTGGTCGAGCACTGCCGCGGCCGCATCGCCTCGTTCAAGGTTCCCCGGATGATCCGGTTCATCGACGGCGACGAGTGGCCGATGTCGGCGACCAAGATCCAGCGCTTCAAGCTCCGGGAGCGTCTGCTCGCCGAGCTCGAGCGCCAGCCGACGACATGAGCCGCATCACCGTTCTCCGTCCGGACTTCCTCGAGCCGCCGCGGGCCGCGCTGACGCTGGCGCCGCGGAGCGAGCCGCCCGAGCCGCTCGTGATCGGCCTGATCTCCAATGGGAAGCCGCTGGCCGCGGAGCTGCTCCAGGCCCTGGCGGAGGAGCTGCGAAAGCGCCTGCGGCGGGATGTCACGACCGAGATGATCCGCAAGCCGTCGGCGGGGTCCCCGGTCACCGCGGTTCAGGCCGACGGAATGGCCGCCCGGGCCCACTTCGTGATCACCGGGGTCGGTGACTGAGGCGCCTGCTCGTCGTGCAGTCTGCACGACGCGGTGATGATGGAGGAGCGCGGCACGCCGGCGACGGTCGTGATCACCGAGCCGTTCCAGACGCTGATCGCCACCCACGCGGCGAAGCTGGGCGCGCCCGGCTTCCACTCGGTGGCGGTGCCGCACCCGGTCTATGGCAAGACCGACTCCGAGCTTCGGGAGCTCGCCACGATGATGGTCGACCGTGCGGTCGCGCAGCTGACCGCCGAGGTGGCGGCCGAGGTCGTGAGGGACTGAGACCGGTGTCGCCGATCGCACCTGAGGAGTCGCTCGAGCTCGAAGAGGCCGACGTCCAGGAGGAGTTCTTCGCCCGCGGCTGGACCGACGGCCTGCCGGTCGTCCCGCCCACGCCCGACCGAGTGCGCGAGATGCTCGCGGTGTTGGGCGACGAGGACCCGGAGCTCCTGATCGGATACCTCGCGGTGCGCGGGCGCGGCGTGACGCTCGAGAAGGCCGCGATCAACGCGGTCATGGCCGGCTGCCGCCCGGAGTACTTCCCGGTCGTCGTCGCGGCGCTCGAGGCGATGTTCGACCCTGAGTTCAACCTGCACACGGTGCTGACGAGCACCGGCGGCGCCGCACTGTGCACGGTCGTGAGCGGCCCGATCGCGCAGGAGATCGGGATGAGCGCGCGCCACGGCGCCCTCGGATCGGGCAACCGCGCGAACGCGACGATCGGACGAGCGATCCGGCTGGTCGCGATGAACGTACTGGGCTCGATTCCGGGCGAGTCCGACGCGTCCTCATTCGGCCACCCCGGGAAGTACACGTTCTGCTTCGCCGAGGACCCGCCGCCGGAGCCGTGGCAGCCGCTGCACGTACAGCTCGGCTACGCCCCCGGGGATACGACTGTGACGATCCTCCCGAGCGAGGGGCCGCGCCAGATCGCGCAACAGCTGACCCGCTCGGCCGAGCTCGTGTTGAGGACGGTGGCGAGCGTGATCCGAAGCCCGGCGACCTTCTCGACCGGCAAGGCCGGACAGGGCATGGCCGTGCTCGGTCCCGAGCATGCCGGCTTCTGCGTCGCGGAGGGGTGGACGCAGGAGCAGGTGCGCGAGTTCCTGTTCCGCGAGAGCCGGATCGCTCCGGACGAGTTGCTCGCGAACGGCGTGCAGATCGTGAAGGGGGCGTCGTTCGAGGAGACCCCCGATGAGGAGGGCAAGCTTCGCTCGGTGGCCTCGCCGGACGACGTGTACCTGGTGACCGCCGGTGGCGAGGGAGCCGGGTGGTCGGCCTGGATTCAGAACTGGGCGCCGGTCATCACCGCGCGCGCGACCAGTCGGCGGGTCAGGCCGATCGGCGAGCCGCTGCCGGACTGCGGCCCCGACGGGTGCCTCGTCCCGTGGGCCGGCAACTAGTCACGCGCGTACGCGCGAGGGCGAGTTGATCTTCGGCGCGGAGCGGATGCCCGCGGTCGCGAGCTCCTGAGCGATCTGCTCCCGTAGCCGGAACTTCTGGATCTTGGTTCCGGACATCGGCCATTCGGTCACGAGCCGGAGGTAGCGCGGGATCTTGTACGTCGCGACCCGGCCGTGGCAGTACGCGACGATCTCGTCGTACTCGAGCGCTGCCCCGGGCCGGAGCACGACGTATGCGCAGGGCACCTCGACATAGCGCTCGTCCGGCGCCGCGACGACCTGTACCTCGGCGATCGCCGGGTGTTCCGCCAGGAAGCCCTCGATCTCGGCGGCGGCGACATTTTCGCCGCCCACCTTGAGCATGTCCTTGAGGCGGCCAATGAACGTGAGCCTCCCGTCGGCGTCGACGCTGCCGAGGTCGCCGGAGTAGAAGAACCCGTCGGCGTCGAACACCGCGGCGGTCTCCTCGGGCTGCTTGTAGTAGCCGTCGAACAGCGCCGGCCCGCGGTAGGTGATCTCGCCGCGGTCGCCCGGGGGCAACTCGGCGCCGGTGTCGGGATCGGCGATCCGGACCTCCATGCCGGCGAACGGCCGCCCGGCCGATCCGACCCGGTGCTCGAGCGCGTCGTCGAGGTGGCTGAGCGCGAGCACGCCGCCGCCCTCGGTCGCGCCATACGGAGAGATCTGCGTGAGCCAGGGCGTCCTGGCGGCCATCAGGGCCAGCTTCTCGGGCACGCCGTTGACGTTCACCAGACGGATCCGCGAGAGGTCGGTCTCGGCGAACCGGGGGTGATCCTGAACCGCGATCCAGATCAGGTCGAACGCGGCGAACGCGCACGTGCACCGCTCGGACTCGAGCACGGTCAATGCTTTGCCCGCGTCGAAGTGCACCATTCCGACGTACGTGGCGCCTGTCTCGAGACAGCCGTTGAACGGGAGGATCGAGGCGAGGTGGAACAGAGGCAGCGGATCCCAGACGCGATCGCCGTGGCGCGTCGGGAACCGCTCGAGGCCGAAGATCCGTCCGGTTCGGACGAGCGACTCGTGCGAGATCAGGCATCCCTTCGGGTTGGCCGTGGTGCCCGACGTGTACATGAGCATCGCGATGTCCCGTACGGCGATACGGCGCTGTCGGAGCTCCACCTCGACGTCGGCGACCGCGCGGCCGCCGTCGAGCAGGTCCCCCCACGTCAACCCGCCGTCCGGATCGCCGCCGTGCACGACGATGTGGTCCGGAGCTGGGGCGTCGGGGCCTGCGAGCGCCTCGGCCACCAGCTCGGCGTAGGCGCCCGAGGCGATCAGCACGGCCACGTCGGCGTGGCCGATCACGTAGCGAAGCTCGCGCGCCTTGAAGCGGCCGTTGATCGGCATCGGTACGGCGCCGGTGCGCGCAGCCCCGTAGATCGCGGTAAGCATGTCGGGGACGTTCTCCATGAACACGCCGACCTTCTGGCCCGGCGACACTCCGAGCGCGACCAGGCCGCGCGCGATCGCGCGGGTGTGCTCGGCGAACTCGGCGAACGTCAGCCGCTCCGAGCCGAACACCAGCGCCTCGGTGTCAGGCCATTGCCGCGCCGCCCGGTCGACGTGGTCGGGCAGCGTCCAGCAGGCGCTCAGCGGCAGGTCATCCATCAGTCCGCTGCGGCGGCGTCCCCGGCTCGGAGCCCGAACACCAGCGCCGGGCCGAGCGTCCCGCCGGCGCCGGGATAGGCCATCCCGAAAGCGCTGGCCGAGACGTTGCCGGCGGCGTACAGCCCAGGGATCGGGTGCCCGTTGTCGACCGAGCGGACCCGGCCCTCGGAGTCCGTGCGGGGGCCACCTTTGGTGCTGAGGCACCCGGGGATGACCTTGACCGCGTAATAGGGCCCATCCTGGAGCGGCCCCATGCGGCCGATGAAGCGGTCGTACGGGTAGCTGCCGCGGCCGAAGTCGCTGTCCTCGCCGCGCGCGGCACCGTCGTTGAACCGCTCCACGGTCGCTTCGAGCGCGGCCGGCGGTGCGCCCATGCCGGCGGCGAGATCCGCGATCGTCTCGCCCTTGACCAGCCAATCCGGGTCCGGGGCCCGCTTGCTCAACGGGCCTAGCCGGTAGGAGCTCCGATAGACCGAGTCGAACACCAGCCACGCCGGCACGTGCGGGAACGCGAACTGCGCCGGGTTGAAGTTCTGGAGCGCGCGCCCGAAGTCGTTGTAGTTCTGGGCTTCGTTGGCGAATCGCCGGCCGCTGCCGTCGGCGATCAGCGAGCCGGGACGGGCCCGTTCGGTGAGGATCAGCCGGAACATCGTCGTCCCGTCGATCGTCTCGCCGGGGATCTGGATGCTCGGACACCACCACGCCTCGCTCATGCATCCGAGCGAAGCGCCGGCCGCCATCGCGATCCGCAGGCCGTCGCCGCGGGCGCCTGGGGCGCCGACCGGTCCGAGCATCGGCCCGCGCAGGAAGGCGCGGCTGAGCTCGGGGTCGCGCTCGAAGCCGCCGGTGGCGAGCACGACGGCGTCCTCGTCCGGACGCTCGCGCACGCGCACGCCCGTCTTCACCTGCACGCCGGCGTCGAGACACGCCTGGAGCAGCCCCGCGAGCAGGGCGCGGCCGAGCGTAATCGTCCCCTTCTCGCGGCGCTCGTTCAGCAGGTCACGGTTGATCTCGCCGGTCGCGAGCTCGACGTACGTGATCGGGCCTTCGATGTTGGGAGCATCTCGCAGGAGTGCCTTGACCTCCGGGGAGGGGTCGTACGGCATCGGCTCGAGCGTCCGGCCTCCCTGGGCGCGGCCGCCCTCGCGCTCCGCGTGGTAGTCGCAGTAGGGAATCGCCTGGAGGCGCAACGGCGTGGCCCGCTGGATCCGAGCCGCGGTCGGACCCGACTCGCGCGTGAACACCTGGAGTAGCTCGTCGTCGGCGTCGCCGAGCGAGAGCTCGCGCAGGTAGCTCAGCGCGATCTCGGGCGAGTCGTCCTCGAGCCCCTCGTGAGCCGGCAGCCAGGCGTTGCCGCCGGACAGCGCGGTCGTACCGCCGAGCCGCTCGTCCTGCTCGTAGACGGTCACACGGGCACCGCCCTCCGCAGCCGCCAGCGCGGCAGCGAGTCCCGATGCTCCACTTCCGATAACGGCAACCGTCTTCATGAGCCTCTCCAGAATCGTGGTCCAGGCGCCTTGTGTCCAAGCGCGCGAAGCGGTAATTTATCAACCAACCACTTGTTTGGGAAATTAACCGCCGCGATTCGAGCAGCAGGAGGGACAGGATGAGCGTCACGGGCTTCTTCCACTCTGGAGTGACAGTGTCCGACATGGACGAAGCGCTGCGCTTCTACCGCGACGTGCTCGGCCTCGAGGTGATCTCCGACGGCTGGACGGGCGGGCCGAGCGCCGCGCGGGTGTGGGGGATGGAGCCGGGAAAGGTCCGGATCGTGTTCCTGCGCGTGCCCGGCAGCGACACCGTGCTCGAGTTCTTCGACTTTCAGACGATCGAACGGCATCCCGCGTCGGCGCGGCCGTCCGACTACGGCGCCGGGCACATGTGCCTGTACGTCGACGACGCCGAGTCGCTGCACGCGCGCGCGCTCGAGCACGGCTTTCACTCTCGCGGCGGCGAAGTCGTCACGATCGAGCAGGGGCCGCACGCCGGGGCCAAGGCGGTCTACCTGGTCGACCCCGACGGCTATCACGTGGAGCTGTACGAAAAGCCCACCAAGCCGGCGTCGGCCTAACGGAGGTCGGACGTGCCAACGATGACGACCCTCCTCGTCGACCGCCGCGACGACGGCACCGCTCTGATTACGATCAACCGGCCGGACAAGCGCAATGCGATGAACCACGCGTTCTTCCACGACCTGCCGGCGGTGCTGTCGGATCTCGACGACGATCCCGAGATCCACGCGTGCGTGATCACCGGGGCCGGCGAGGCGTTCTCCTCCGGAGGCGACATCGCCGACTTCGATCGGCTGACCGACGTGCCGTCCTATCGCCGCCAGGTTCGGCTCGCGCTGGGCGCGTTCCAGTCGCTCGAGCGGTGCGAGACGATCACGATCGCCGCGGTCAACGGCCTGGCCTTCGGTGGCGGCACCGAGCTGACGCTGGCCTGCGATCTGGCGCTGGCGTCCACCGACGCACGGTTCGCGTTCCGCGAGGTGTCGGTTGGACTGATGCCGGGATATGGGCTCGTGCGCGGCCCCGAGACGGTCGGCCGCGCGTGGACCCGCTGGCTGGCGCTGACGGGCGACGACGTCGGCGCCGAGCAGGCGTTGCAGATCGGACTCGTCCATCGAGTCGTCCCGCCCGATCGCCTGGTCGAGGAATCCCTCGCTGTGGCCGCGCGGATCGCCGCCAATCCGACCGTGGCCGTCCAGTTCGGAAAGCAGTTCCTGAACCGCGACATGGCGAGCATCAACGAGGCGATCGACGGAACCGCGCTGTTGTTCACGACCGCCGAGCACAAGGAGCGGATCCGCGCGTTCTTGGAGAGCCGGGGCAGCAATCGGAAGTAAAGGCCTGAGGAGGGACAGATCGTGGAGCCGTACAACACGCTCGAGCTGAGCCGCGAGGACGGCTCGGGCTGGATCACGCTGAACCGGCCCGACCGGCTGAACGCGCTCACCGGCGAGATGTACCTGGAGCTCGAGCGATGCGCCGAGGAGCTGGCCGCAGATCCGTCGGTGGGCGCGATCGTGGTAACCGGCCGGGGTCGCGCCTTCTGCGCGGGCGCCGACCTCGAGTCCTATTCTGAGGAGGTCGACATGCTCGACCCGCACTCGGTTCGCGACCGGATGCGCCTGATCGGGCGGGTGGTCAGGGTCTGGACCAATCTCGACAAGCCGACGATCGCCGCCGTGAACGGTCTCGCGGTCGGCGGCGGCGCCAATCTCGCCCTGATGTGCGATCTCGTGCTGATGCGCGAGGACGCGAAGATCAGCCAGAACTACGCGAAGATCGGCGTGGTCCCGGACATGGGCGGTACGTACTTCCTCCCGCAACTGGTCGGACGGGCGCGCGCGATGGAACTGGCCCTGCTCGGCGACATGATCACGGCGGCCGAGGCCGAACGGATCGGCATGGTCAACCGATGCATCCCCGCTGAGCGCTTCGAGGAGGAGGTGCGGGAGTACGCCAAGCGGGTCAGCTCGATCCCGCGCCGGGTGTCCGAGCTGATCCTCACCGGGCTGCGCCACGCTCCGGTGATGGATCTCGACACCACGCTCGAGTGGGAAGCGAACGCGATCGCGATGGCGGTCTCCACGCGCGAGGCACGCGAGACGTTCACGTCGTTCAAGGCCGAGAAGGCGCGGCGCGCCTCGGGCAGCTGAATGCCGCTACTCCTGGTCCGGGATGCCGATGATGTGGATGCCGGCGTGTGTCTTGTATCGGCCGTTGATCGAGATCAGCAGCGGGGTCAGCTGCTCGGTGAAGCGCGAGAGCTCGAGGCGGCCGCAGTCGATGCAGCGCAGGCCCGGCACGCGCTCGATGATCTCCGCGACCCGGCGCTTGTCCTCGCGCCGGTCGCCGCACATCAGGACGTCCTCGTGGAGGGCGTGGCCGAGGTCGGTCAGCGTCGCGGCGCTCACGGTGTGTAGCGCGGAGACGACCCGAACGCCCTCGGGCACTAGCGCCTTGGCCTGCTGCGCGGCGGAGCCGTGCCAGACGCCGATCGTCGCCGTTGGCCTCCCGCCGACCGCGGTCGCCAACGGGACGGTCGCGTCGACGAGGATCTGACCCTCGCGGAAGCTCTCAGCTAGACCCTTGAGCGTGTCGGCGTGCGACGCGAACGGCACGCTCAGCACGATCACCTCGGCCCGCTCGATCGCCTGGTCGTTGGTCATGCCCTCGATCCGGGCGTGGGGCACGTGCTCGAGCGCTCGCTCGGCCGCGGCTGCTGCACGCTCGGGGCTGCGGGATCCGATCACGATCGGCACGCCCTCGTGCGACAGTCGCAGCGCCAGCCCGAAGCCGAGGTCTCCGGTGGCGCCGAGGATCGATACGGGCGTCTGGTCAGCGGCACTATTTTCCATGGCCGAGACGATACAGGATCTACCAATCATTTGGTAGACTCTGCCGGCCCACACCGACAAGGAGCCGAGGGATGAGCGTCACGCTTGGAGTTCCCGGCCGGATCATGCCCCCGGCCGACAAGGCGATCGAGTTTGCACAGAAGGCCGAGGCCGACGGTTACGACGCCGTGTGGTGGCCGTGCCATCTGATGGGCTGGATTCCCGACTCGGTGTGGACCGAGGATATGACCGGCCTGGCGAAGTACCAGGCCAACCCGCACGTCCACTTCGAGCCGCTCACGATGATGGGCGCTGCCGGCGCGGCCACCGAGCGGATCCGCGTCGGCGTAAACGTCACCGACACGATCCGGCGCCATCCGGCGATGCTCGCCCAGACCGCGCTGACCGTCGACCACCTGGCCCAGGGCCGGGCGATCCTCGGACTTGGATCCGGCGAGCGCATGAACGTCACTCCCTACGGCATCGAGTGGCGCAAGCCGGTGGGCCGGCTCGAGGAGGCGATCAAGGTCATCCGGCTGCTGTGGGAGTCCGACGGACCGGTCGACTTCGACGGCGACTTCTTCAAACTCGACGGGGCGGTCCTCGGCCTCGATCCATACGAGGGCAAAACGCCGCCGATCTGGATCGGGGCGCACGGGCCGCGGATGCTCGACATCTGCGGGCGCCTGTGCGATGGCTGGCTGCCCACGAACGTCACGCCCGAGACGTATGCCGAGAAGCTGTCGGTGATCCGCGCGAGCGCGGAGGCCGCCGGGCGTGATCCGGACGCGATCACGACCTCGATGCTCGCATACGTGATCACCGCTCCGGATGAGGAGACGCTCGAGCGGCTGTGCAACCAGCCGTTGGTACGGATCCTGTTCGCCGCGGTCGACCTGTCGCCCGAGACGTACGCTCGCCACGGCTCGACGTCTCCGTTCGAGGGCGGCACCGGGTTCCACAGCTTCGTCCCGACGAAGGTCTCACGCGCGGAGGCGGAGCGGGTCATCTCGCACATCGCGCCCGGAATCGTGCGCGAGGGAACACTGCACGGGACCCCGGAGCAGATCGCCGACCAGATCCGCGGCTACGAGGACGCCGGCCTGCGCGACGTGATCCTTTGGAATATCACGCCGTTCGCCGACCCGGAGTTGTCGGGCTACTCGTTCAAGGCGATGCGCCAGGTCAAGGCTCTGGTGGGCGCGGGAGCGGTAGCCGGGCCGGCCGGGTGAAACTGCTCGAGCCGATCTCCGTCGGCTCGGTGGAGCTGCGCAACCGCGTCGTCTCCACCGCTCACGGAGCGTTCCTGTCGTTCTACCGCCCGGGCGAGCCGGCGGACCGCTATATCGGCTACCAGGAGCGCAGGGCGGCGGGCGGCACCGGGCTGATCATCCTCCAGCCGGTTCAGGTTCACCCGTCCAGTCAGGCGCCCGGACACTACCCGTACGAACCTGACGACCTGCGCCGGAAGCTGCGCGCGATGAGGAACGCGCTCCACGCCCATGGTGCCGCCGTGTTCATGCAGCTCATGCATTTCGGCGCCGAGTTCCGATCGGATGCGAACTCGGACTTCACGCCGCTGTGGTCGTTTGGCGGGACGGTCTCGGCGAGCGGGAACGAGGTCGCTCACCGGATGAGCGGCGAGGAGATCGAGGAGCTTGTCGACGCGTTCGTGCGGACTGCGGTGCTGGCGCTCGAATCGGGTATCGACGGCGTCGAGCTGCATGGCGCGCACGGCTACCTGATCCAGCAGTCGTTCAGTCCGTGGGCCAACACCCGCGACGACAAATGGGGCGAGCCGCTGCGGTTCGTGACTACGATCCTCGAGCGGCTGCGTGCGCAGGTCGGCTCCGACCCGGTGGTCGGGGTGCGGCTGTCGGTCGACGACTATCGGCGCCGAGACGCCGGCGGCCTCGGCCCCGAGGGGCTCCGCGAGGTCGCGCGCGCGATCGTCGACACGGGTCACGTGGACTATCTGAACCAGTCATCGGGCTCCCGCTCGTCGCACTACGCCCGAGCAGTCGCGAGCTACCACCATCCGCCGGGCGAGCTGTTGCCGCTGATCGCGCAGACGCGCCAGGCGATCGGTGCGCGCGTGCCCGTCGTCGGCGTCGGACGTGTGACCACTCCCGAGCTCGCCGAGCGCGCGCTTGAGGCCGAGCAATGCGATCTGGTGGCGATGACCCGCGCCCAGATCGCCGACCCGGACATCGTGGTGAAGCTGCGGCGCGGGGTCGCTGATCGAATTCGACCGTGCGTCGGCGCCAACCAGGGGTGCGTCGACCGGATGGTCGGCGGCCTCGCGATCACCTGCATCCACAACCCCGAGGTCGGCCGCGAGTACCAGCTTGGCCTCGTTCCCGAGCAGGCCGCCGAGCAGCGGCGAGTGCTGGTGGTGGGCGCCGGTCCCGCCGGCCTCGCGGCGGCGCGCACGGCCGCGCTGCGCGGCCACCGCGTGGCGGTCGTCGACCGCCGGTCGTTCCCCGGCGGCCGTCTCGGGCTGCTTGCCGACTGCGGGCCTGCGTCGGCGCTGCTCGAGTCCGTGCGCTGGCTGAGAGAGGAGCTCGAGCGGCTCGGGGTCAAGATCGAGCTCGCTGTCGAGGTCGACGCGGACGCGCTCGCGGAGCGCCAACCCGACGTCGTCGTGCTCGCCACCGGCGCGCGCCCGGCGCCCGATCGCGTGCCGGCCGGCGACGGATCGGTGCCGATCGTGACCGTCGAAAGCGCGTTGACCGACGGGCTCGGCTCGGGCCGCGTGCTGATCCTTGACCACATCGGCGCCGAAGAGGTACCGATCTGCGCCGAGCGACTCGCAGCGCAGGGCGCCGCGGTGACGCTGGCCACGCCGATGCCGACCGTTGGCACCTACATCGGCTTCACCCGCATCAGCGATCAGCTCAAGCGGCTGTACGGCGGCGGGTGCGAGCTCCTGACCGCGGTTCAGTTCCGCGACGTGCGCGAAGGCGAGGCCGTGCTGCGAGCGCTGCACTCGGGCGAGGAGCGCCGGGTGGCGGTCGACGCGATCGTGGCGGGGGTACCGGGCCGTCCTGAGCTCGACCTCGACGCGCCCGCCCGCGGGCTCGGCGCGCGCGTGCTGCTCGCCGGCGACTCGGTCGCCCCGCGCGACGCGCTGCGCGCGTTCCGGGAGGGCGACGACGCCGGGCGGGCGGCGTAGAGATCGACCGTAACTTCCAAACGTATGGTAGAAATCTCAACAGCTGGCTGAACCACACCGCGCATTGCGGGCGCCGCGCATGGAGGAGAGAGATGAGGATCGGTTACCTGCTTGATCTGCACAAGGGCGGCTACGACCAGCCCATGCCCACCCCGCAGGACGCCCACGACACGATGGAGGCGATGGTGCTCGAAGGCATCGCCGCCGAACGCAGCGGCTTCCATTCGATCCAGGTCCCGGACCGGCACGGCCGCACCGAGTGCTATTTCCCAGGCCCCGAGCAGATCCTCACGATCCTCGCGCGGGAGACCGAGCGAGTGGCGATCGGAACGTTCACGTTCGTGGCGACGCTGTTCCACCCGATGAAGGCGGCCGAGCAGTTCGCGGTCATCGACAACCTGTCCAAGGGGCGGCTGTACACGACGATGTCGCGCGGTTACCACCCCGGTTACTGGCAGCAGTTCGGGATCCCCCAGGAGCATCTGCTCGGGCGCTTCCAGGAGGCGATCCGGATCTGGCTCAAGGCGTTCGAAGGGGAGCGGTTCGACTTCCCGGGCAAGTACTGGCAGGTGGAGCAGGGGCTGCTGGCTCCTGCGCCCTACCAGCCCGGCGGCTGGCCGATCTGGGGCGGCGGTCACGCCGCGACGGCGGCGATCAGGCGGTCGGCGGAGTACGGCGAGTGCATGACCGTCGACGACTTCCCGATCGACCCGGGCATGTGGAAGGAGCGGACCGCGGCTTACGCCGAGCACGCCCGGGAGTTCGGCAAGGAGCCGTTCATCGTCGTGATGCGCAACGGCTGGGTCGCCGACAGCTTCGAGGACTCGGCGCGCGAGTGGGGGACGTACGCTGCCGACGAGCTTCGGTTCTACCTGCGGCAGGGCATCTTCAACAACCCGACGTACCCGACCGCGGAGTCGATCACCCCGGAGAGCATCGCCCCCCACCAGGTGGTCGGCAACGCGCAGCAGTGCATCGAAGCGCTCGAGCGCTACCACGAGGACTTCGGGGTCGACTACTTCACGATCCGCTTCCGGTTCCCGAACGGGCCGCCGATCGAGCTGGCGCTCGAGCAGATCCAGCGGTTCGGGGAGGAGGTCGTGACCCAGATCCACAAGAAGTACCCCGCGCCGAACCATCCCGCGATCCCAGCGGCCTGTCGCTGGTAGGAGGCCATTATGGGACGCACTCAGCCCGGCGATTACGCGAGCAGCTGGACCGCGCCGGAGTACACGGTGGACGACCGCGGCAAGGTCGTGGGCGGCTACACCCCCCGCGAGCCCAACAACTGGGGCCGGTGGGGGGACGACGATCAGCGCGGGACGCAGAACCTGATCGGGCCCGATCAGCGGGTCGCCGCCGCCCGGCTGGTCAAGACCGGCAAGATCTTCTCGCTGGCGCTGCCGCTCCGCGCCGACGCGCCGGTCTGGCCGCCGCGCCCGGCGCCCCAGCGCTTGGTCACGATGACCGGCTCTGACGCGATCGTCGGGAGCCCCGCAAACGCCGCGGCGCCCGGTTTTCAGTGGAGCGACGACATCCTCACGGTGGCGACGCACGGCTCCACGCACTGGGACGGGCTCGGGCACGCGATGTGCGAGGACTCGCTCTACAACGGGTTCTGGGCCGGCAACGTGACCGCGCTCGCGGGTTGCGGCGTGCTCGGGATCGAGCAGCAGCGAGACTGCTTCGTCGGACGCGGCGTGCTCGTCGACGTGGCCCGTCAACAGGGCGTCGACGCCCTCCCGGCGCGGCAGCTGATCACGCCCGGGATGCTGGACGACGCGCTCGCGGCGCAGGGAGTGGCGCTGCAGAGCGGTGACATGCTGATCGTGCGCACCGGCCACCTGTCGCGCTGGTGGACTCGCCCCAAGGATCAGACGCCGATGGCGTACTTCCTCGAGTCGCCCGGGATCAGCCGGGACAACATTTCCTGGTTGCACGAGCACGGCGTCTCGGCACTGGCCTGCGACACGATCGGCGTCGAGCCGCTAACCCCCGAGGACTCCGAGGAGCGCGGTCTGCCCCTGCACGTGGGATGCTTGGTGGACCAGGGCCTGACGCTCGGCGAGTTGTGGGTGCTGGACGAACTGGCCGCGGACTGCGCGGCCGACGGCACCTACGAGTTCATGCTTGCGGCGCAGCCCCTGCACCTTCCCGGCGGGATGGGATCACCACTGAACCCGATTGCACTGAAGTGACAGAAGCGCAAGGCCCGGTCTACAAGCAGTGCCCCGACTGCGCGGAGCAGGTGCTCGCTGCCGCTCGCAAGTGCCGGTACTGCGGCTATCGCTTCGACAGCCGCCGGCGCCGCGGGGGATCAGCGCTCGCCGACCTACTCGGAGGTCTCCACAAGGACACCAGCGACGTGACCTTCGAGGAGGTGCTGGCCGATTGGGGCACCAGCCTGGGGGAGGGTGAGGTGGTCGAGTGGTTCCGCCTGTCCGAGGTCGACGAACACCTGGGGTATCTGCTCGTGACCTCCGAGCGCCTCGTGTTCTACACCCAGACTTCCCGCACGACGCATGAGCGCGCCTTCGAATACCCGCTGACGCTCCTCTCCGACGTCCGGTTGTCCGGCCGTGGAGCCAAGCGCCGGCTGGAGGTGCGCGTCGGAACCCTCGGCCACGCGGTGGAGGGTCCGCGTGCCGCTGACCTCGACCGGCTGAACGACTATCTGGAGCACGTCCTGACGGAGAATCACCCGGTGCCCACCCAGCCCCCGGCTGCCTAGCCGATGTCGGCTTCGGTCACGATCGAGGAGATGCGCGAACTCGTGGGGCGCCCGTTCCCCGGCGGGACGTTCACGATCGAGCGATGGGAGAACGCGCTGCTGTGCGACGCGATGGCGTGCGAGCGGCTGCCCGAGGACCTGGCGCATCCCTCGTACCTTTTCCACGCGCCGCTCGCGGGGGTCGGGCTCAAATACGGGGACATCTTCGAGCTGTGCCGGGCCGAGTCGGACGAGGCGATCCGGGCCGGGGAGTACGTGTGGGAGGTGCACGAGCCGCTGCGGGTCGGCCACACCTACCGGATGTCCGGGAGCTTCATCGACGTCGTGCGCAAGGAGGGCCGGCGCGCCGGGCTGATGGACATCGTCAGCTTCCGCATCGACGTGCGCGATCAGGCCGGCGACGCACTGGTCGCGACCGTGGTCAACTCCTGGATCTTCTTGCGGAGCACGTGATGGAGGTGTCGGTCGGACAGCGCCTTCCGGAGTGGAAGCTCGAGTCGGTCAGCGCCGAGCGGATGAAGCTGCTGGCCGCGATCCTGCGGGACCCCAACCCGATTCACTGGGACCCTGACGAGGTGGCCAAGCGAGGACTTGGCCACCGCGTGATCAACCAGGGGCCGACCAACCTCGGATACATCACGAACATGCTGATGGACTGGGCGGGCCCGTCGTGCCTTCGGCACCTCGAGGCGCGCTTCACCTCGAACGTGTTCGGCGGCGAGAGCGTCGTCGCCGCCGGCGTGGTCACCGCGGTCCGGGACGAGAACGGCGAGCGACTGGTCGACTGCGACGTCTGGCTCGACCGCGGCGATGGCAGCCGAGCCGTCGACGCGCGGGCGACGGTGGCGGTACCCGCCTGATCAGTCGATGCCGCGCCAGGCTAGCGTGCCCAGGTCGATCACGACGCACGATCCGGTCATCATCGAGGAGTCGTCGCTGGCCAGGAACACGATCAGGTTCGCGACCTCCTCCGGCCGTCCGAGGCGCTTGAACAGGTGCGTGCCGACGACCTGGGCCTTGATCATCTCCTGCTCCTCGGGCGACCCGGAGTCGTAGTACTTCTGCACCATCGGCGTGTCGACGTTGCCGGGCGCGTAACAGTTGACGCGGATGTTGTCAGGGGCGAGCTCGATCGCCATCACGCGGGTCAGCTGGACCACGCCGGCCTTCGACGGGCCGTAGGCCGAGCCCATCGGGTAGCCGATCAACCCGCCGATCGACGCGGCGCTGACGATCGCGCCGCCGCCGCTATCGGCGAGCAGCGGCGCCGCGTACTTCGAGCACATCCACACGCCCTTCAGGTTGATTCCGATCACCTTGTCCCACACGGCCTCGTCGAGCTCGGTGCTCTTCGCCTGCTCGCTGAAGTTCGTCTCGTGAACACCCGCGTTGTTGTGGAGGACGTCGAGCCGGCCGAACGCGTCCTTGGTCGCGGCCATCAGCGCCTTCACGTCGTCGACATTGCTGACGTCCGCGGACACGAACACCGCCTCGCCGCCGGCGCCGCGGATCCGTTCGGCGACCGCGTTGCCGGTCTGCTCGTTGATGTCGGAGACGACGACCTTGGCGCCCTCTTCGGCCATCTTGATCGCAGCCGCTTCGCCGATGCCCTGTCCTGCGCCGGTGACGATCGCCACCTTGTTCTCGAGCCGCATTCGCGTCACTCCCGTGTCGTTCGGTGGGCACTACCAACCATTTGGTCGATGCTAATCACAACGGACCCGCGCTTCAAGCCGCGGGTTCCTCGACACGAGTGGTCGAGCTGCGCGGGGAGACCAGCGAGCGGTCGGCGTCCGCGAGCGTCGGGCATCCGGCCAGCGCCATCGCCGTGCGGAGCTCCTGCTCGAGGATCGCGACCGCGCGGCGCGCTCCCGCTTCGCCGCCGGCGCCGAGCCCGTACACGAGCGGCCGGCCGATCATGCACGCTCTCGCGCCGAGCGCGACCGCCTTGAGCACGTCGCTGCCCCGCCGCACGCCACCGTCAAGGATGACCTCGGCGTCGGACCCGATCGCGTCGACGATCGGCGTCAGGGCGCGGATCGTCGATGGCGCGTGGTCGAGCTGGCGGCCGCCGTGGTTGGAGACGATGATCGCGTCGGCTCCGAGCGCCACGGCATGGCGGGCGTCCGCGGCGCCGAGGATGCCCTTCACCGCGATCGGTCCCTCCCACAGCTCGCGGAACCACGCGAGATCGTCCCACCCGGCGGTTGGATCGAACTGTCCGTTGACGTAGGCGGTGATGCCGACCGGGTCGTCGGGTCCGCCGCCGTGGCCCGCGATGCTGGCCGTGGTCATCCTCGGGTGACGGATGAACTGGGCCGACCACCGGGGCCTCACCGCGCCGCCGGCGAGCGAGCGGAGCGTCACCCGCGGCGGCAGCGCGAAGCCGTTTCGCCGGTCGCGGTCGCGGCCCGCCGCGCGCGGGACGTCGACGGTGACCACGAGCGCCAGGAACCCGGCGGCGCGAGCTCGCTCTACAAGCTCGCGGACGAGACTGCGGTCGCGCCAGATGTACATCTGGAACCACGTCGGGCCTGGAGCGTCGGCGGCGATCTCCTCGATGCTGTAGGACGCCATCGCGGCGAGCGCGTGGATCGTGCCGGCATCGTGCATCGCACGGGCGATGCCCGCTTCGCCATGGTGATGGACGAGGCCGTTGAGTCCCATCGGCGCGCCGACGAGCGGGACCGCCACGGGCTGCCCGAGCACGGTCGTGCGGATGTCGACGTCGGACACGTCAACCAGGACGCGGGGCACAATCTCGAACTCGGCGAAATCCTCGCGGTTGCGCCGGGAGGTCACCTCATCGTTGGCAGCGCCGTCGACGAAGTCGAACATCACGCGTGGCACGCCCCGGCGCGCAGCGGCTCGGAGCTCGCCGATCGTGCCGTACCGCTCGACGCGCTGGTCCGAGAAGCGCGCTCGCGCGCGGCTCGGCAGCGTGCGGGCGTCGGCCGCGAGTTGACGGGAGAGCAGGGTCAGGAACTCGTTCATCCGGATACCTCCTCATGGCAATCGTCGCTGAGCACTCGGGTGAGGAAGCCGTCGACCGCCGCGCTCAGCTCGGCGGGTCGCTGACGAGAGACGAAGTGGCCACAGTCGGGCAGCACGAGCAGCTCCCCGCGGGGCACCGACCGGGACAGCGTCAGCGCCGACTCGACCGGCTCGATCCGGTCGCGGTCTCCGCATACGACCAGCGTCGGAACGTCGAGCGCGCCAAGCTGCTCGGCGGTGAGGCCGAAGTCCGCCCAGCTGCGCGCGAGCGCGGTCTGGAGCCGGCGCCAGTGATCTGCTCCCGTGGCGTGGCGGTGCTCGATTCGCTTGAGCGCCGACGGCCACGGACCGCTCAGGATCTCGTCCACCTGAGTCGGGTTGCCGACGACCGACGCGCCGATGGAGACGAACGCCCGGGTGAGCGCGGGGCGGCGGCACAGAAGCGCGAGCACCGCGGTCGCGCTCACCGAGAACGCCATGATCGCGTCGCAGCCGCCGGACCGCTCGAGTAGCGAGGCGACGTCGTCGCCGATCTGCCCGATGCCGAGCCGCTGGTGCGGATCGCTCGACTGCCCGTGGCCGCGGACATCGGTCAGCAGCAGGCGATAGTTCCGGGCCAGCGGCTCTCGCACGAACTCCCAGTCGAACGCGCTGGTCCCAGTGCCGCCGTGGATCATCAGCACGCGGGGGCCGTCGCCCTCCTCCTCCCAATACAGGTTCGCTCCGTCGGCGGTGAGGTAATGCCGGCCCTGCACCCGATCACCCCGTCGCGGTCAGCGACCCGGCCGCCCGCCGCCGTGTCGTCCAGTAGCGGCTGAGCCCGACGAACGACGGCTCGAACGGCGCCGCCGCCTCGATCGCCTCGAGCGCGTCGGGTTGGCCGTTGAGGTCGGCCCGTGCGGCGGCCATGAACTCCTCCTCGGTGGCTCCGTCGCGGACCCGGCCCGACCAGCGGGTGAGGCCCTCCCGCGCGCGCTCCAGGTGCTCTTCGACGTCCTCGAACATCCCGAAATGCGAGAGGCACAGGCGCTCCGGGCGCCTGGCCGCGATCGCCGTCAGCGAACGATCGTATGCGTCGAGGTCGATGTCAGGTGGCGGCGTGCCGGGGACGACGTCGCTCCAGGGAGGGATCCGGATGCCGGTGACGTCGCCGGTGAAGCAGTCTCCGCCGCTGTCCAGGAACGAGATGTGGTGGATGGCGTGGCCCGGGGTCGGAAAGCACTGCAGGCCGCCGGCGTGGTCGCCGGCGACGCGGATGTTGGCGGCCGGGACCGCCGCCAGCGATCCCCACAGCCGATCGAACTCCGCTCCGAACAAACGGCGCGCACTCCGCTCGAGGCGCTCGGGAGCGAGCAGGTGGGGAGCTCCAGCCTCGCTGACGTGAATGATCAGGCGAGGGTTCGCCGCGACCAGCGCCCCGGCGGCGCCGGCGTGGTCGAGATGGATATGCGTGAGCAGCAGGTGGCGAAGGTCGCCGACGCGCAGGTCGTGGTCGGCCAGCGCGCGCTCGAGTGCGCTCAGGCACGAGGCCGGGCCGCAATCGATCAGCGTCGGCTCGGGTCCGGCCACCAGATAGGAGGCGAGGACGCGCGGGCGGCCGAGATGACGCAGGTCGATGAGGGCGGGGTGCCCCACGCGCGTAGGATAGCCTTTCCGCCAAACAAACGATGGGTTGAAATGGACAGACGCAGGCGGGGGACAGAGGCGACGGCGACACCGCCCTCGTATGGGGTGGTGCTGTCGATCCTGTTCGCGACCGGGCTCATCTACACGCTGCTCGGGGCCCTGCTGTTGCCGGCGGTCACGTCGCTCTCGCACTCGCTCCACGCATCGGAGATCGACACTACGTGGCTGCTGACCGCGTACGTGCTCAGCGGCGGGGTGGCGACGCCGATCGCGGGGCGGCTCGGCGACATGTACGGCAAGAAGCGCACGCTCGTGTGGCTGCTGGGCGTGGTGGCGACCGGGACGTTGTTGTGCGCGGTGTCTAGCTCGCTGGCGCCGATGATCGTCGGCCGCCTGATCTCCGGGGTGGCCAGCGGCGTGTTCCCACTGTCCTACGGGATCGTTCGCGACGAGTTCCCGCGGGAGCGCGTGGCGACTGCGATCGGCGTGATCTCGGTGAGCGTCGGGGTGGGGACGGGAGTGGCGGTCGTGCTCGCCGGCTTCCTGGTCGAAGATCTCCCCTACCACTGGCTGTTCTGGTTCCCGCTCGCCACGATCATCCCGACGGTCCTGGCCGCATGGCTGTGGATTCCGGAGTCCCCGCTCCGGCCCGGCGGCCGGATGGACTGGTTCGGGGCATTCGTGATGGCGTCCGGGCTGCTCGGCGTGCTGCTCGGGATCAGCAAGGCATCGGTGTGGGGTTGGGGGTCCCCGAGGACGCTTGCGCTGCTCGCGGTCGGGCTCGGCATCCTCGTCGTCTGGGTGGCGATCGAGTTGAGGACGCGCATGCCGCTGATCGACATGCACACGATGGCGATCAAGGCGGTCTGGCGCACGAACCTGACCGCCAGCCTGTTCGGCTTCGGAATGTTCGCCGCGTTCGCGATCGTTCCGCAGTTCGTCGAGCAGCCGCGTTCGACGGGTTACGGGTACGGCGCGTCGGTGATCGGCGCCGGCCTGTACCTGATGCCCGCCGCGGTGACGATGGCGCTGCTGGGACCATTGGCGGGGAGGATCGAGCATCGGATCGGCTCGAAGACCGCGCTGATGCTCGGCGGCGCGTTCGGAACCGCCGGGTTCGCGCTGGTGGCGATCTCGCACGGCGTCCACTGGCACATCTACGCGGCGATGGGGATCGTCGGGATCGGGCTCGGTCTGGGGTTCGCCGCGCTGCCCAACCTGATCGTCACCGCCGTACCCCAGGAGCAGACCGGCGCCGCCACCGGGATCAACACGATCATGCGCGTTCTCGGCGGCGCCGTGGGCATCCAGGTCTGCGCGACGATCGTCGCGCAGCAGGTCGCGGCGCCCGGCGGGCTGCCGCTCCAAACCGGGTTCACGGCGTCGTTCTGGGTCTGCGCGCTCGGGCTGGCCGGCGCCTCAGTGGTCGCGGCGACGGTGCCGGGCCGAGTCGGCGTGGCGTCCCCGGTCCGCGTGTTGATCGACGACTAACCAAACAAACACTTGTTTTTCACGTAGAAGGTCCGTTAGCCTTGCAACAGCTTGCACCAGAGTGAGGAGTGATGATGGAGTCGAGCAAGTCACCCCTGCCCATCATCGGCCCGATCGGCGAGCCCCGCCTCGAGCCGGTTCCCGGTGTGGAAGGCAGGTTCAACGGCGTAATGGCGTGGCGGCCTGAGCTTCTGGACGCCTTCTTCAAGTTCTACGCCCAGGTCTGGACCGGCGGCGTCCTCGACATCCGCGTCAAGGACCTCGCCCGGATGAAGATCGCCCGCACGGTCGGGTGCCGGATGTGCCAGAACACCCGGTTCAAGGTCGCGGAGGGCGCGACCACCGAGGACGACTATCTCGACATTGACGATGTCGAGGCCGGGGACTACACGGACGCCGAGAAGGCGGCGCTGCGGTACGTCGAGACCTTCTGCATCGGCGCCGCGCATGTCACGGACGAGATGGTCGCCGATCTGCGCCGCCACTTCTCGGAGGCGGAGATCATCGAGCTGTCGGTGCTGGTCGCGGCAATGAGCGGGTTCGCCTCGATCAACGTGGCACTCAACATCGCCCCGGACACCGAGGAGCTGCAGGTGTTCGACTTCGCGGCGCCGGTCTCCTAGCGCCCTCTGCGGCCGGTCTCGGCCACCAAGTGCTTGACAACCGCTCCCAGCTGTAGTGAAATCGCTCAATTCCAACTACCAACCGTTTGATTGGTATGGACACAAACCGAGGAGGACCGAGGATGGAATCGATGTGGAGTCGCGCCAGGTTGGCGGCGTGCGCGTTAGCGGCCACCGCCCTGATCGTGGCCGGTTGCGGCAGCAGTAGCAGTAGCAGTAGTACCGCGGCACCATCCTCGAGTACCACCACGAGCGCCGCTCCCGCGAGCACGACCGCGAGCACGCCGGCGGCCAGCAGCAGCACCAGCTCGAGCCTGCCGACGGCCCCGACCGCCGCTGGCGCGTCAGCCGCGGGTGAGAAGGCCGCGGCGAAGGAAGGGGCGGCCGTCAAGCTGCCCCAGGAAACGATCGGAATCGTCAACGTGCTGCAGGCCTCCGAGGCGGCTCAGCGACTCCAGGCGGGTGCCGAGCAGGCAGCCAAGGCGCTCGGCTGGAAGGTGACCGCCGTCGACGCCGCCGGCGACCCCACCAAGAGCGAGTCGGACATCGTCGCGTTCGTCAACGAGGGCGTAGGGGCGATCGTCGACATCTCGAACCCCACCGGGGCGATCACCCAGGGGCTGGCACAGGCGCGGGCCAAGAACATCCCGGTGATCAACATCGGCGGCGTGCAGAATCCCTCGCCGAACATCGAGGCGCAGTACTTCGGAGACCCCGCCGACCTGACCGCAGCGCTCGACAAGTACATGTTCGCGCACCTTCCGCCCCACCCCCAGATCGCCGAGTTCACCTCCAAGATCGAGTACGACGAGCAGCTCCGCGACGCTCAGTTCGAAAAGGACGCGAAGGCCGCCGGGGCGACCGTGTACACGTACCCGATCAACCTGGCCAACCTGTCCGGCGACGCCACGACCTCGACCCATACCGCGCTGCTTGCTCATCCGCAGCTCAACGCGTTCTGGGGCGACATCGATGGCGAGTTCCCGATCATCGCCTCGGTGCTCAAGACCCAGAAGAAGTGCGCGAGCGTCGGTAACTACAACTTCTACGACGACCTCATCAACCTCAAGACGATCCCGACCGGCTGCGGGACCGCGGTCACGACCAGTCCGGTCGGTGCGGACGGGTGGGCAGCGATCGACCAGTTCGCGGAGTTCTTCGCGCGACACAAGTCGCTCACCTCGTTCCCGCAGACGTGGGACGAGCTGCAGAACAACATCTACGGCGTCGACATCCGCACCGGTAACGCGATCGAGGTAGTCGACAAATCGAACCTGCCGCCGGCCGGCGAGTACGTCCCGCCGAAGACCGACTACCCGGCCTTCTTCGCGGCCAAGTGGAAGACGGAGTACGGCGTTGGCTAGTGGTAGCAAGCAGTACGGCCATGCCTGACGTGGTCGCGACGGATCAGACCGAGCGCCGGCCGCCGGGCGACGAGCCCGGCGCCGGCGCCGGCGCGAAGAGAGCGGGCGTGCCGGCCTGGCAGCAGTTCATCGCCAAGTACGGCGTGCTGGTCGCGCTGGTGGTCACGATCATCGTGTTCAGCGCGCTGAAGCCTCACGTGTTCCCGACCGGATCGAACCTCAAGGCGATCCTCGAACAGTTCTCGCCGCTGGCGATCATCGCGTTCGGGTTGACGGTCGTCCTGGTGATGGGCGACTTCGACCTCTCAGTGGCGGGCATGATCGGCCTCGGAAGCGCGGTCGTCATCGCGCTGATGTCGAAGCACGGCGTCAACTACCTCCTCGCGATCCTGATCGGGCTGCTCGTCGGTGTCGCCGGTGGCGCCGTGAACGGAGTGCTCGTCGCGTTCGCGGGGGCCTCGTCGTTCATCATCACCCTGGCCATGGGGCAGGTGTTCAACGGGTTCGAGTACCTGATCACCAAGCAGGAGACGATCTTCCAGGGCATCCCGAGCGCGTACGTGCAGATCGCGACCGGCACGTTCCTCGGCCTCTCGAACCAGTTCTTCATCATGCTCGGGGTCCTGGTGATCATCTACCTGCTGCTCGAGCAGTCGACGATCGGGCGATTCATGTACGCCCTGGGCGGCAATCAGGAGGCCGCGCGCCTGTCCGGTATCCGCGTGCGCGAGCTTCGGACGCTCGGATTCATGATCATGGGGGTCTGCTCGGTGATCGCCGGGATCCTGATCACCTCCCAAAACGACTCCCAGCAACCGAACTCAGGAGCGCCGTTCTTCCTGCCGGCGTTCGCCGCGGTGTTCCTAGGTTCGGCGGTGCTGCGCCCGGGCCGGTTCAACGTGCTCGGAACGATCGTCGGCGCGTTCTTCCTCGAGGTGATCTCGGTGGGGCTCACCGAGCTCTCGCTGTCGACGTCGGTGATCCTGCTCGTCCAGGGCGTGATCCTGGCCGGAGCGGTGCTCCTCTCGCGGCTCGGTCGCGCGGCGACATGAGCGAGGAGCCGCTGGTCAGCATCCGGGGGCTCGTCAAGCAGTACCCGGGCGTGGTGGCCGTCGACGGCGCCACGTTCGACATCCCGCGCGAGCAGATCGTCGGCCTGGTCGGCAAGAACGGCGCCGGCAAGAGCACGGTGATCAAGATCCTGGCCGGGGCCGTCCAGCCGGACGCGGGGGAGATCCTGGTCGACGGCCAGGTCGCCTCGGTCAGCGATCCGCGGCACGCCGAGGCGCTCGGGTTCGGCTTCATGCACCAGGAGCTCGAGCAGTTCCCGCTGATGTCGGTGGCCGAGAACGTGACCATGGGGTCGAACATTCCCCGCCACGCCGGCGTGTTGGTCAGCTGGCGCACGATGTACGACCAGGCACGCGAGATGCTCGCGGATCTGGACCCGACGATCGATCCGCGGCGGCCGATCGACCACCTGTCGATCGCCCAGAAGCGGGTCGTGATGATCGCGCGGGCGCTGCTCGCGCGGGCGCGGCTGCTCGTCCTCGACGAGCCGACGACCTCGCTGACCGACGAGGAGATCAAGCATCTCCACTCCGTCTGCCGGAAGGTCAAGGAGCGCGGCGGCACCGTGCTGTACGTGTCACACCGGCTCGACGAGATCCTGTCGCTGACCGACACGGTGATCGTGATGCGCGACGGCCAGCTCGTGACCAGCGGTCCGACGGCCCAGACCGACCGCTCGAAGCTGATCGCGGCGATCACCGGCGCCGGCTCGGGTCAGACCGCGTCCGAGCGCCGGCGCGCCCGCGGCATCGCGGGCCGCCCACAAGGGGATGAGATCCTGCGGGTAACCGAGCTCGAGTCGGATGTCGTGTCGAAGATGAGCTTCGATCTGCGCGCCGGCGAGGTTCTTGGACTCGGGGGGTTGGTCGGCGCCGGCCGGACCGAGCTGGTCAGGCTGATCTACGGAGCTGATGCGCGGACCGGCGGGCAGGTGCTCGTGGCCGGCCGTCAGGTCGACACCAGCTCGCCTCCGAAGGCGCTACGGGCCGGGATCGTGCTGCTCCCGGAGGACCGGCGCCACCAGGGCATGGTGCTCGACTTCAACCTTCGCGAGAACGTGACGCTGTCCTCGCTCGCGAGGTTCTGCCGGCGGGGGACGCCGTTCCCCGACCGTGGCCGGGAGCGCGATGCCGCCCGCAAGATGGTCGAGCGGCTGTCGATTCGCACGTCCGGGGTCGAGACGCCCGTGCGCCACCTTTCGGGCGGCAACCAGCAGAAGGTGGTGCTCGCCAAGTGGCTCGAACGAGGGGCCGAGGTCTTCATCTTCGACGAGCCGACGGCCGGGATCGACGTCGAGGCCAAGGAGGAGATCTACAAGCTGGTCGAGGATCTGGTCAAGGAGGGCAAGGGCGTGATCTTCATCTCCTCGGAGTTCTCCGAGATGGTTGCGGTCTGCAACCGGGTGATCGTGTTGCAGGAGGGCCGGCTCGTGGGCGAGGTGGATGGGGACGCGGTCACCGAGCGCAACATCATCGAGCTCTGCTACGGCCATACGGGCGCGGTCGCGGCGTGAGTGGCAACGGCACCGTGACCCGCGTGGGCATGGCGCCTCGCGCTGCGGGACTCACATTCGAGACCGCGCAGGAGCACTGGCGCACCGAGCACCGCGATGTGGCGCTTGGGATCCCGGGGCTGATCGGCTACGTGCAGAACCACGCGGTGCTTCGCGACGGCGTTCCGTTGCTGCCCTACCCGGGCTTCGACGTGTGCGCCGAGACCGAATTCGCCGACTTCGAAACGATGCGCGCCGGGTTTGCCTCCCCGCATTACCAGCAGACGGTCCGCGGCGACGAGAAGAACCTGATCGATGGCAGTCGGTTCATGCTCGCGCTGACCCGCCGCCAGATCGTCGCCGACGGTCAGCCCACCGATGACGCGGTCAAGCTGATCACGCTGATGCGTGCTCATCCGGCGGCCAGCCGCGAGCGGTTGATCGACACGCTGCTCGGCCCGTATGTGGAGGCCGCCGCGGACGCGCGGCCACAGCGGCACGAGCTGCTGGTCGTCGAACCCGAGGAGCATGAGCCGGGGCTGCCGCCGTGCTGCGATGCGATCGACCTGCTCTGGTTCGCGTCGCCCGAAGAGGCGCTCGAGGCGCTGCGGACAGCGCTCTCGGGACGAGCCGGCTGGCTGCTGGCCGGGATCGTGTTCGGCTCGGAGCGCCTGATTGCGCGGCCGATCCGCCAGCGCTGAGGAGCGCTCAATCCTCGAGCGCCTTCAGGATCCGCTGAGTGGGGCCGTCGGTCGGGCCGCCGTCCACAACGAGCACCGCGCCCGAGACGAACGCGGCGGCATCGCTGAGCAGGTACTGGCAGGCCAGCGCGATGTCACGCGGCTCGCCGATCCGCCCGACGGCGGTTGTGCGCCCGGCCCGCTCGACTAGCTCCTCGCGGCTCTGGAACACGGCCTTGAACGAGCCCTCGGTACGGACAAGGCCAGGTGACACGCAGTTGACGCGCACCTCCGGACCCCATTCCGCGGCGAGCGAGGCAGTCATGTGCGCGGTCGCCGCCTTCGCGGCGCCGTAGGCCGCGAACTGCGGGGTGGGGTTGGTCACGGCGGTCGCGGCGATCAGGACGATCGCGCCGCGCGCGCTACGGAGCAGCGGGTAGGCGGCGCGCGCGGTGGCGAACGCGCTCGTGAGGTTGAGGTCGAGTTGGCGGCGGAACCGTTCGACCTCGAGCGTCGCCGCGGGACCGAACGCCGCGCCGCCAACGTTCGCGACGACGCCGTCGAGCCGCCCGAAGTGCGAACCGACCGCCTCGATCGCCGCTGCGACCTGCTCGCCGTCGCGCACGTCCCCGGTCACCCCGAACGCCGCGGCCCCCGCGGTCTCGAGCGCGGCGGTGACCTCCTCGAGCGCCTCGCGCGAGCGAGCGTGGACGGCGACGCTGGCTCCGCTCGCGGCCAGATGCTCCGCGATCCCGCGCCCGATTCCGCGCGAGGATCCGGTGATCAGGATCACCTTGCCGGAGATGTCGAAGGGAGATGTCAAGGTCGTCGCGAGGGGTTCAAAAGCGACCAAGCGATTGGTAGGATAAACCGAACCGAGGGAACCTCAAAAGGAGAGCGCGCAGATGGCCGACACCGTCGCCGAGATTAACTTCTTCGACACGGATACCAACGACTGTCCGTACCACGCCTACAAGCAGCTGCGTGAAGAGGCTCCGGTGTGGCAGGACCCGCTGACCGGGATGTGGACGTTGAGCCGCTTTGAGGACATTCGCGCGGCGCTGCTCGACACCAAGCGCTACACGAACCGGATCGGTAGCGCCGCCGGCTCGACCGAGAAAGGCGTCAGGCCCGAGGACCCCGAGAAGGCCCGCGAGCTGCTCGAGGCGGCCGCCGTCGAGGAGAAGATCCAGAAGCTGTACGAGGAGAAGGGGTGGCCGGTCCGGCCGACCCTGGACGGCCGCGACGAGCCCGAGCACATGCAGCTACGCCGGCTGTTCGACTACGCGTTCCGCCCCGCCCGGATCCGTGAGCTCGACCCGTTCGTCGAGGGGCTCTCAAACAAGCTGTTCGACGCGTTCGTCGACGAGGGGCGCTGCGAGTGGGTGACCGCGTTCGCGATCCCACTGCCGCTGTACGTGATCGGCCGGCAGATGGGTGTTCCCGACGAGGACATGCCGCAGATCAAGAAGTGGACCGACGCCTGGATCCAACGGATGGGCTTGATGCAGACGCCGGAGGAACGGATCTGGTCGGCCGAGCAGGAGATCGAGGCGCAGAACTACTTCCAGGAGAAGTACGAGGAGCTCCGCCAGGAGCCCAAGGACACGCTGCTCAGCGATCTGGTCAACAACCAGGTCAAGGAGTGGGGCCGGACGCTCACCGACAACGAGCTTCACTCGGAGATGATGGCCGACCTGTTCGTCGGCGGCTCGGAGACGACGACCAACGCGCTGTCGGGCGGCGTGCTGCTGCTGATCCAGAACCCCAACATCTGGGACAAGGTGTCGAGTGACACCGATCGCTTCCTAGAGCCATTCGTCGAGGAGATCCTGCGACTCGAATCGCCGGTCCAGTGCCTGCTGCGGGAGACCTCCGAGGACATCGAGATCCACGGGGTGACGATTCCCGAAGGCGCGATCGTCAGCCTCCGCTACGGCGCCGCCAACCGGGACAACAACAAGTTCGAGAATCCGGAGGACTTCGACCTCGAGCGCAAGAACCCGCGCTCGCATCTGGCCTTCGGGCTCGGGAGCCACCACTGCCTCGGGGCGCCGCTGGCCCGTCGCGAGCTGTACTACGGGTTCAAGGTGCTGTTCGAGCGGTTCGAGGAGATGTGGTTCATCGACGGCGAGAACGATTTCCACTACAACCGCAACTACTTCCTGCGGGCATTGAACCATCTGAACATCGGCTTCAAGCTGAAGCAGGCATGACATGCTAGACGGCAAGATATGTCTGGTCACCGGGTCGGCTGACGGCATCGGGCGCGCGACGGCGGTCGAGATGGCCGAGCAGGGTGCTGGCGGCGTGATGGTCAGCGACATCAACGACGAGAAGGGCGCCGAGACCCTCGAGATGATCAAGGCCAAGGGCGTCGAGGCGGAGTACCAGCACTGCGACATGGCCAAGCCCGACGAGATCCGGGCGCTGATCGATGCGACCGTGAACCGGTTCGGTGGGCTCGACGTGCTCCACAACAACGCCGGTGTGCACGAGTCGGACTTCACGACCGACCTCAACGTGGAGACGCTCCCCGAGGAGATCTTCGACCGCGTCTACCAGATCAACCTTCGCGGCCCCTGGCTGGCGATGAAGTACGCCGCTCCGCACCTGCGCGCCTCCGAGCGCGGGGGCGCGATCGTCAACGCCGGGTCGACCGGCGGCGTGACCGGCTACCCGATGATGAACGCGTACGGAGCCAGCAAGGGCGGGCTGATCCAGCTCACCCGGTGTGTCGCCGTGGACCTCGCGCCCGACGTGAGGGTCAACTGCTACTGCCCGGCGTCGGTCTACACCAACATGGTGAAGAAGTTCACCGAGGCGGCCGAGGACCCGGCGGCGGTTGAGAGCTTCATGGTCTCGAGCCATCTGATCCCGCGCTTCGGCGAGCCCGTCGAGGTGGGGAAGCTCGTGTGCTTCCTGGCCTCTGAGGACGCGGCCTGGATCACCGGCGGCGTGTTCCCGATCGACGGGGGATGTCTTGCGTGGCGCGGAAGCCGCGTATGACCTGCACGGCCGCACCCAGACACTGAGGAGATGAGATGAAGACCAGCGCCAACCACCACCCGGGAATCCGGGTGTCCGACATCGACCGTTCAGCGCAGTTCTATATAGACGCGCTCGGCGGCCACTGGCAAACCAAGCCATTTGTGATCGGAGGCGAGGAGGGGGAGTTCGTCATGGGCGGCTTGAAGGGGGCCAGCTTCAAGGTGTGCCACATCGGCTTCGACGAGGGCACGATCGAGCTGTTCGAGTTCCTCGAGCCGGTCCACTCCGTGCCCGAGCTCCGGCCGGCCGAGCACGGCATCATCCACTACGCGTTCCACGTCGACAACGTGCCCGAGGCCCTCGAGCGCGTCGAGGCGAACGGCGGAAAGCGCTACTGGCCGGAGATCCGCGACATGCCGCTCGACTTCCAGGTCATCTACGTGAACGATCCCGACGGCCATGTGCTCGAGCTGATCGACGTCAGCATCGACGACCTGGTCAAGCGCCTCGCCGACTCGGATCCGGCGATCGCTCCGTAGGCGCGGCGTCTCTTGACGCCTGGCGCTCCCGCCGGCGGGGAGTGCCGGTCAGGCGTTCAGGGCGATCGGCAGCGCCTCGACCTTGCGCAGCATCGCGTTCCCTGACCAGGTCAACTCATCGGGCGCCACCGCGAGCTCCATGTCGGGGAAGCGGGTGGCGAGCGTGACGAAAACGGTCTGCGCTTCGAGTCGGGTGAGTGCGGAGCCGAGGCAGAAGTGCGGGCCGTGCCCGAGGCCCAGATGCGGGACATCGTCCCGGCACACATCGAGGGTGTCCGGGTCCTCGAACACGGCCGGGTCTCGGTTCGCGGCGCCGAGCAGCCCGACGACGGCACGCCGCTCGGGAATCCGCGAGTTCGCGATCTCGACGTCTTCGAGAGCGACGCGGTTGATTGTCTGGACCGGGTTCGAGTAGCGGAGGAGCTCCTCGACGGCGGAGGGAGCGGTCGCTCCGGGAGCGGCGCACAGCCGCTGCCACTGGTCCGGATTGCGTAGCAAGTCGAGGAGTCCGATCGAGAGCAGATTCGTCGTCGTCTCGTGGCCGGCGAAGAGGATCACGATGAACATCGTGGTCAGCTCCTCGGTCGTCAACTGCTCCTCAGCCTCGGCGTCGATGAGCGTGCCGACGAGGCTGCCGTCCGTCCGGTCGTTCCGAAGCCCGGCGGCCAGCGATTCGACGTAGGCACGGAACTCCGTCAACGCCCGCGCGGCAGCCGCGACCCTCGCGCCGGTCGTGATGCCGCGGCTCTCGCCGATCGCTTCCGACCATCGGCGGATTGCCGGCATCATCGACTGCGGTGCGTCGAGGAGGTCGACGACGACCTTGAGCGGGAGCTGGTAAGACAATTCCCTGAGGTCAGCAACGCCGTTCACGTCGAGGGATCCGATCAGCTCGTTGGTGAACTCCTCGACGCGCGCGCGGAGCAGCCCGATCTGCCGTGGTGTGAACGACCGCCCGACGATGCGGCGGAGCCGCCCGTGACGGTCACCGTCCGTGTGCTGCATCGAGTTGCTGTCGAAGCGGACGAGCTCGTCAAACGCGGAGCGCTCCTCGCCAGTCATCGTCGCCTGCATCTCCTCGACCCGCGAGCCGACGAAGGTGCGGCTACTGAGGCGGCTCGCATCGAGCAGGACGGCCTTCACCGCGTCATAGCGCGAGACGACGACCGTCGTTCCGAGGTCGTGAACCGCCCCGGCCTCGCGCAGGTCCCGAAACAACGGATACGGATCGACGAGCGCAGCCGGGTCCCCGGCAAGGTAGCCGCGGAGGCGGTCGAGGAGGTCGATCGAGGGCGCCGACGCGCGCGTCATCGAAGCTCACGGAGGGCCGCGAGGTCGTCGCCGGACGGTGTCCATCCGGCGGCGGCGACGTTGGCCTTCACCTGATCGGGCGTCGTCGCCCCGGCGATCACGCTCGCGACCGCCGGCATCGCGGCGGTCCCGCCGAGCGCGACCTGGAGGAGAGAGAGGCCGCGCTCGGCGCCGAACCGCTCGAGCGCTTCCATGCGGTCGAACATCTCGTCGTTCAGCCACCGCTCCGGCTTCCAGATTCCCGGTCGGGTCTCGAACCTGGACGTCGCCGGAGGGGGTTGACCGCGCCGGTATTTGCCCGTGAGCACGCCGCTCTCGAGCGGGTAGTAAGGCAGGAAGCCGAGGCCGAGACGCTCGCACAGCGGCAGCAGATCCGCTTCGGCCTGGCGCCGGAGCAGGCTGTAGCGGTTCTCGATCGCGATCAGCGGCACGCCCTCGCCGGCTGCTGACGCGGTCGCCTCCTCGATCTGCTCGGCGTCGACGTTGGAGAGGCCCGCGAACCGGATCTTCCCCTCACGCGCCAGCGCGCCGAGCGCGCCGAGCGTCTCGGTAAGCGGAGTCACGCCGTCAGGACGGTGGTACATGTAGACGTCGATCCGGTCGGTTCGCAGCCGCTCGAGCGAGCGGTCGGCCGCCCAGCGGACGTACTCCGGGGATCCTCCCGGCAGGTCCGGCGCGTCGGGCATCCGCATGCCGAACTTCGTCACGACCACTGCGCGGTCGCGCCGGCCGTCGAGCGCCTCCCCGAGGAAGCTTTCGCTCCTTCCCTCCCCGTAGACGTCGGCCGAGTCGAACAGCGTGATCCCTGCGTCAAGGGCGGCGTCGACGACCGCGCGCGACTGGTCGACGGGGATGGTCCAGCCGAAGTTGTTGCAGCCGAGGCCGAGGACCGACACCTCGGGGCCGTCGGTGCCGAGCGTGCGGGAGCCCATCGCGACCGAATCAGCCGGCGGCACGGGAGATCACCAGCGCGCTGGGATGTTCGTCGTCGTGGAGGACCTGCTGAGCGGCCACGATCGCATCGGCGGCACCGTCGACGCCGAGCTCATGGCCTGTGTTGAGGTTGCGGTCGAACCTGGGGAAGTTGCTCGAGGAGACCTCGAGCCGGATACGATGGCCCGGCGTGAACGTGCACGCCAGGTCCCACAGGTCGATGTCGAGCAGAACCGGCTCGCCGGGCACGAGCGGCGACGACCGCTGTTTGCTCGATTCTCGGTAGCGGGCGCGGACGATTCCGTCGGCGAGGTTGGCGGCGAAGCCGTCTGGCCCGACGTCGACCAGCTTCGCGGTGAAGTCGGTGTCGACCGCCGAGGAGCTGACCCACAGCTCGACCGAGATGGGTCCGTTCAGCTCGAGCGGCTGAGTCAGCGTCGCCGATGTGTAGCAGAGCACGTCGGAGCGTTCCTCGACGCTCGTCTGGTCCTGGATCCCAGCGCCCATGATCGTCGGCATCAGCGTCTTTCCGCCAACTGTCGGCACCGGGTCGAGCGGGTCGTAGAGGTACGAATCCGGTGGCTCGCCGTTGGTCGGCGGGGAGTCGGAGAGGACGCCGTCGCCACGGCGAGAGTTCGCGCCGCCGCCCGAGTGAAGGTACAGCCGCAGCGGCTCGTGCGGCGGTGGCCACGCTGGGGCCTCGCGCCACTCGTCGACGCCGAGCTGCCAGTAGCGGACGCCGCCGTCGGGGCCGGTGTCCTTGCCGGTCACCCACCGATCGAACCAGTCGAGCAGCAGCGGCCCCGAGACCGCCGCGCCGCAGGCGGCCATCGGTCCGAACTCCACCGCACCGGTCCGACTGGTGGAGAAAGGGGAGACGTAGTTCACGTGCTCCCACGGGCCGATCAGCAGCCGGTGGTGCGAGCGCCCCGGCTCGGGCGCGCGCTCGGACATCTCGCGATAGAGGTCCAGGTGCGATTTGAGGAAGTTGTCGTGCCAGCCCGCGATCGATAGGACGGGCGTCTTGATCCGCTCGATCTCGGCGAGCACGTCGAACGACTCCCAGTACTCGTCATAGTCGGGGTGCTCGAGCCACTCGTGGTACTGGAGCTCGCCGCACCGCTGGAGCAACGGATGGTCGGTGATCGGGAGTCGCGCCGCCACCTCCGGCGCCGTCTTGATTGCCTCCGAGTACTCGCGACGGAGCGCAAGTTTTTCGTCGGCGCTGATGTCCATCCGCATGATCGTCTCCGACAGCGTCATGTACGCCCAGTAGACGTTCCACCCGAGTTCGAACGCGCCGTTGGTGTAGACCCAGCCGTCGTGGTAGTCGGCGCCGGTGCCGAGCAGGACGAGCGCCTTGATCTCCTCGCGGGCGAGCGAAGCCATCGAGAGCGCCGTAACGGCCGAGTAGGCGGTGCCGTAGCTGCCGATGCGCCCGTCGCACCACGGCTGCTCGAGCACCCAGTTCAGGCAGTCCTCGCCGTCCTCGCGCTCGTGGACGAACGGATGCCAGCGCGCCTGGCTGCCAGAGCGCCCGCGCACCTCCTGGATCACGACCGCATATCCGCGGCGGACGGCCTCGAGCGGGTTCACGATCAGAACGCCTGTGATGAACGCGGCGGACCGGCTGCCCCGGACGCGGAAGATCAGCGTCGGGAAGGGCCCGTCGCCCTGCGGGCGATAGACGTCGGTCGCGAGCTGGATTCCGTCGCGCGCGGCGACTTGCAGATCGCGGTCGACGACGACGGAATCAGTCATGTGTCGGTCTCCTCGTCTAGGCACGGGCGACGCGACCGGTCGGGCCGCGGTCGAACATCTCTGCGCCCGGCCTGGCCTTGCGCAGTTCCTGTTTCATCACTTTCTCGGTCGGCGTCTTGGGCAATGCGTCGTACACCTCGAGGTACCTCGGGACGGCGAAGTACGGGAGGCGTTCGTCGCACCAGTCCCAGAACGCATCGGCGTCGAGGCTCGCGTTGGCGGTCAGCACCAGGCACGCCTTGATCTCGTCCTCGCCGCCTTCCTCGTCGGCCTTGACGGCCACGACCGCGGCCTCGGCCACCACGGCGTGCGTCCCGAGCACGTGCTCGACGTCGGCGGAGGCGATGTTCTCACCTCGCCGGCGCATCCGATCGGCCAGCCGATCGACGAAGCAGAGGTTGCCCTCCTCGTCGAACCGCCCGGCGTCGCCGGTGTGCAGCCAGAGGTTGCGAAAGGCTTCGATCGTCCGCTCTGGCATTCCGAAGTAGCCGTGCGTGACGATCCAGGGGAACTTGGTGCGAACCACGATCTCGCCGACATCCCCCTCGGGCAGCGGCTCTTCGTCCTCGTCGACGATCTGGACCTCGTAGAACTCGTCGCCGACCTTGCCCGAGGAGACGTTCTCGGATCGGTCGACCACCCGGCGGGCGACCATGCCGATCTCGCTGGTCCCGTAGGAGGTGACGATTCGCTCGATCCCGAACCGGTCGCGGAAGCGACGGGACAGATCGGGCAGGCAGGGGACCATCCAGACCGATCGCAGCGAGTGATCCTGGTCGTGCTCGGTGGGGGGCTGGCGCAGGACGAAGTCGACCATCACGCCGAGCATCGAGGAGTGCGTCGCGCCCGACTTGCGCAGGCGGTCGAGCCAGCGGCTGGCGGAGAAGCGCTGTTCCATACGGGCGCTGGCACCGACGATCAGCGACCCGTAGACGGTCATGTGCGCGTTGATGTGGAACAGCGGCAACTCGCTGATGTAGATGCCCTCGGCGTCGAGGCCGAGCAGTTCGAGGTTGCGCTCGTTGAGCAGGTGGCCGTGCGCGTAGGGCATCAGCGCCCCCTTCGAGCGACCTGTGGTGCCTGAGGTGAACAGCACCGCGTAGGTATCGGCGGGTGTGATCTGAACCTCCGGCGGCTCCTCCGCGCTCGGCACGGAGCCAAACGGCCGTGCGGCGAGCCGGCCCGTGTCCGCTGGCGGGTCGCCGCCGACGACGATCAGCTCCTCGAGCGTCGGCATCCTCGTCTCGGAGGCGATCACGATGTCGAGGAAGCGATGCTCGAGCACCATCAGCTTGGCGCCGGCGGTGTTGACCAGATGCTCGAGGAAGTCGCCGCGGTAGTCGGTGTTGATCGGCGCGTGGAACGCCCCGAGCTTGTTCAGGGCGAACCACGTCAAGACGAACTCGAGCCGATTGCCCATCATGACCGCGACACGATCGCCGCGGGATACCCCCAGCGCCGACAGACCAGCGGCCAGGCGGTCGCTGAGCTCATCGGCCTGCGCGTACGTGACGGCTGCGTCATCGACGGCGAAGGACAGGAACGGCTTGTCTTGAAGCTCACGGGCGCGCTCTCGCAGCAGCTCCGGAAGCACCCAACGGCGACGGTCCTCGACGACCAGCTTCACGTTTCGCTCTCCTCGGGCCTCTTCTGTTTCGATCCGGGTCTCGGTTTATATGACCAACCGATTGGTCGAATCTTACTTCGTCGCCGCCGCCGCGGTCAACCGCTGCGTGTCCGGCGCGCAAGCGCACACGCCGCCCACCTCGCGCACACGAGGCCGCACATCTGGTGCACATGGGTTGCCTATCCGATCAACACGGGCCCCCATCCCAAGCAAATGGACCTAACGGAGAATCAACCAAACGAACGGTTGACGCCAGCCATTCCGGATGGTATGAATCCCATTGGGCGGCGCGCTGAGGGAGGTCGCGTTGTGCCTTATTGAAACCCTTGGAGAGGAGTGCTGAAGTGGGCCACCGGGCTTCCGGTTTGATCGCGGTCGCGTTCGTCGCGATGGCGTTAGTCGTCGCGGGATGCGGCGGCAGTGGAAAGAAATCCAGTTCTTCATCGAGTACGTCGACGAGCGCCAACGCCAATTCCGGCGGCGGTCAGTCGTCCTCGACCGTAACCGTGCAGCAGTCGGCCTCGGCCGTGCCCGAGTCCCTCGGGAGCTTTGCGCCCATCTCGGGCCTGGGTGGGAAGGTGCCCAAAGAGACCATCGGGTTCGTCAACGTGCTCGGAAGCTCCCCGGCGGCGGCGGCCTGTCAGGCGCAGTTCCTGCGGGCGGCACAGGTCCTCGGCTGGACCGTGCACGTCGCCGATGCGCAGGGCGACCCGGCCAAGATGGCCGCTGACGTCTCGGCGATGGTCACCCAGCGCGTGAATGCGATCGTGACGGTCTCGATCGAGCAGTCCGCCGCGGCGCAGGGCCTCAGCCAGGCCAAGGCGCAGAACATCCCGGCGGTCTCGTTCTGCGGGGCGATCACCAACAACGGGGCGCCCCTGTATGCGGGCGACTACGCGCCGAACGACGCGGCCATCTCCGCGACCGTCACGCGCTACCTGATCGACGACCTCGGCGGCAAAGGCAACGTCGTCGCCCAGTTCTACAGCCCGATCAACGCTCTCGCCCGCCGCGACGCGGTGGCCGTGACGATGCTGAACCAGGCTGGGATGAAGGTCGTAGCCTCGCATCAGGTGAACTTCACCAATTCGGTGCAGGACACCATGCAGTCCACGCTGGCGATGCTGCGCGCCAACCCCACCGCGAAGGCCGTGCTCGTTGACCAGGACTTCGAGTTCCCGGTTGCCGTGCAGGCGATCAAGAACGCCGGTATCAACGGGGTCAAGGTGTTCGGCATGTACGGCGGCGACCCGGCGTTCCAGTCGCTGCGGCAGGGCGGTCCGGCAGCGGCGATCGCCGAGTCGAATCCGGAGGCGAGCGGCTGGACCGTGGCCGATCAGCTCCTGAAGTACTTCGTCAACAAGAAGCCGATCGATCCGCTGGCGATGTACGACCATCCGTATCCGGTGGCGCTCGTCACCGCGAGTAATGTGCCCGCGGGGCCCGAGGCCAATCTGTTCCCGGACTACGGGCCGCTGTACGAGGCTCAGTGGAAGGCCGAGGGATACCAGTTCTAAGCCGAGCATCCGCCCGCACGGTCCTCGTGGCCGTGCGGGCAGGATGACCCGGTAAAGACCACAGGAGAGAGATCGTTGAGCAGCATCCGACCAACTGAAAACTCGTCCGTCGCGGTGGGCGGCGAGGGTGGGGCCGCGGTTCCGCCGTCTGGCGGGCCAACGGCATCTCGGCAACGTTCGCTCTCGGATTCGATCGGTCCGTTCTTTCAGCGTTACGGCGTGCTGATCGCGTTCGCCGCGGTCATCCTGTTCTTCTCGCTCGAGCGGAGCGCGTTCTTGACGCTCGTCAACATGCGGGCGGTGTTCTCAGGCGCCGCCGCGCTCTCGGTATTGGCGGCGGTGCTGACCGTGCCGATGATGATGGGCGACTTCGACCTGTCGGTGGGCTACAACACGCAGGTGCTGGGCGCGGTAGTCGTGACCCTGATGGCCTTTCGCGGGTGGGACGCGGGAAGCTCGATCATCGTCACGATCATCATCGGGGCGATCATCGGGACGCTGCTTGGTGCCTTGATCGCATGGTCGAAGGTGTCGGCGTTCGTTATCACGCTCGGCGCGGGCATTCTTCTCCAGGGGGTGGAGTTACGCATCACACAGGGGCACACGATCTTCCAGGGCCTGTCGCAGTCGTACGTCAACCTGGCCCAGGAGAAATTCCTGACGTTCACCCTCCCGGTGTGGATCGCGCTGGTGGTCTCGATCATCCTCTGGTACGTGACGCGTCACAGCGTGCTCGGCCGGCGTATGGCCGCGGTGGGCGGTAACCAGGAGGCGGCACGGCTTTCAGGCATCAACGTCGAGCGCATGCGGACCGTCGGCTTCATCATCGTGGGACTGGGCGCGGCGGTGGCCGCCGTGATCATCACCTCTCAGGCCGCCTCCGACTATGCCGACTCGGCGACCGGGCTGCTGATCCCCGCCTACGCCGGCGTGTTCCTCGGCGCGGCGGTCCTGCGGCCGGGCGAGTTCCACATCTGGGGCACGCTGATCGGCGTGCTGTTCATGTCGATCATCCAGAACGGGCTGACGCTGATGAACTACAGCTCGTCGACGACTGACGTGGTCCAGGGTGCGATCTTCATCGCGGCAGTGCTCACGTCCCGCATCGGCAGGCAGAGGACATGAGCGTGCCGGCGGCGGGGCCGGCCGGCGGGGCGCCGGCGGCCCCGGAGCCGGTCACGCCGCTGCTCGAGGCACGAGGATTGAGCAAGCGCTTCCCCGGCGTGGTCGCACTCGACGACGTCAGCGTGAGCGTGCTAGCGGGCGAGGTCCACGGCCTCGTCGGCGAGAACGGGGCCGGCAAGTCGACGCTGCTGAAGATCGTTTCGGGCGTCTACTCGACCGATGACGGCGAGCTGTTCTGGAGGGGTGAGCCGGTGGTCTTCAAGGGGCCGCCCGAGGCGGTGAAGCGCGGGATCGAGCTGATTCCGCAGGAGCTCGATCTGGCCTTCGGACTCACCGCGGCGGAGAACATCATGATGGGGATCTACCCGTCCCGGCTAGGCCGGGTCCGCTGGCGAGAAGTCAACCGGAAGGCTCGGGAGATCGCCTCGACGGTTCACCTGGAGGCCGACCTGCGTCGCAAGTGCGGGACGCTGTCACCGGCCGAGCAGCGGCTGGTGATGATCGCTCGCGCACTCGCGCGCAATGCGAGCCTGGTGATCATGGACGAGCCGACGGTGGCCTTGAGCGAGGTCGAGGTCGAGGCGCTCAAGACGGTCGTGCGTGAGCTGCGCAAGAACGGGGTGACGGTCATCTATGTCTCGCATCGCCTCGACGAGGTGCTGGAGCTCACCGATCGCGTGACGGTGATGAAGGACGGTCGGGTGATGTCCACCGAGGACACCGCGGACGTGACCAAGCCCCGGCTGATCGAGCAGATCATCGGGCGCGCCTACGGGGAGCAATTCCCGGATCGGCGCGAGCCGGGGTCCGCGGACCCCCTGCTCAGGGTTCGCAACATCTCGGGTGGATTCGTTCGTGACATCTCCTTCGATCTGCGCCCGGGCGAGATCCTCGGGCTCGCCGGCCTGGTCGGTTCGGGCCGCAGCGAGATCGTGCGAATGGTGTTCGGCGCGGACCCCCGTGAGGAAGGGGAGATCGAGATGGACGGCCGCCCGGTGAAGCTCAAGAATCCCCGGCACGCGGTTCGCCTCGGCCTGTCGCTCCTCCCCGAGGACCGACGCCGGCAGGGCGCGATCGTCAACATGTCGATCGCCGCCAACGTCTCGCTCCCGGTCCTGCGCCGGTTCGCCATGCGGGGAACCGGGCTGATTTACGACCGGGTTGAAACACGCGCCGTCCGCGAAAGCATCGGCCAGTTCAACGTCAGCACTCCGAGTGTCCAGCGACCGCTCAAGTTCCTCTCCGGCGGAAACCAGCAGAAGGCGCTGATCGCCAAGTGGGACATGAGCAACTCCCGCGTGTTCATGTTCGACGAGCCGACGGCCGGCGTCGACGTGGGCGCGAAGCAGGAGATCTACTCGCGAATCGCCAAGCTCGCTAAGGGTGGCGCGGGAGTGATCGTGATCTCCTCCGAGCTCGAGGAGGTCGTCGGCCTCTGCCACCGGGTGCTGGTCATGCGAGAGGGCCGGTGCGTGGGCGAGTTGAAGGGCGACGCGATCTCCGAGGCTGCGATCCTCGAGCTCTGTTACGCCGCGTAGTGCCGTGTTTCGCGTCGTCTTCGAGATCCACCGCCTGCCCGAGCTGACCCACGAGCAGTTCGCCGATCGCTACCGGCAGCACGCGCCGCTCGTCCGCGCCTTCCCCGGCGTGGTCCGCTACACCCAGTGCCTCGTCACGGGCTCGGTGAACCTGCTCGGGCCGGAGGCGGACGCGATCTCGATTCTCGACTTCGACAGCCAGGACGACTACCGGCGGGCGGACTCGAGCGCCGAGATGCAGGCCGCCCACGACGACGCCGCGTCGTTCGTATCCCGCGTGGCCGCGTATTACGTGGACCCGCGGGACGTCCCGTAGCTCCCCGTACCAGACCCCGGACCCACGGAGGACAGAGTCATGGATCACGCTGCCGTAGTCATCACAGGAGCGGGAGGGGGGCTCGGCGGCGCGACCGCGGCACTGCTGGCCGAGCGCGGGTATCCGCTGGTGCTGACCGGGCGCACGCTCGAGACGCTCGAGGCCACGGCGGAGCGCGTCGCCGCGGTCGGCGGCGAGTCGGTCACAGTCGCGGGGGACGCCAGCGACGAGCAGCACATCGAGGCGGTGTTCGACGCCGCCGAGCGGGAGTTCGGCGGAACCGAGGCCGTGCTCCACGCGGCCGCCACCCACGGCACGCCGATGCGGCTGACCGAGATGTCCACCGACGAGTGGGACATGGTGATGCGGACCAACCTCCGCTCGACCTTCCTCTGCACTCGCGCGGCGCTGCGCCAGATGGTGCCTCGTGGACGCGGGTCGATCGTCCTGGTCGCGAGCGCGGGGGTACTGCGCGGGTTCCCGCTGGCCGCGCCGTACGCGGCGACCAAGTCGGCGCTGCTCGGGTATGCGCGGACGCTCGCCGCGGAGGTCGGCCCCGAGGGGGTGCGAATCAACGTGCTGACGCCCGGCGCCAACCCCGACACCGCGATCTTCCATTCGGCGATGCCCAACATCGCCCGCGAGATGGGCTACTCCGAGGAGCAGATGGTGCCGCTGCTCGAAGGCATGTCGGCGCTGCGACGGCCGTGCACGGCGGCGGAACTGGCTCGAGCCGCGGTCTTCATGCTCACCGACGACGCGAGCGCGATGACCGGCCAGAACCTGGTGGTCGACGCGGGCCTGACAACCTGAGCTCGGCTCTGTTCGCCGCGACTCGCCCGGCCCCGGTCATGGTAATTCAAACAAACGATTGGTGATAAGATGTCGGCGCTGACTACGGCCCGAAAGAGGAGTGTGGTGTGATGGCTGACAACGGAGCGCTCCAGGAGCTCCTCGACGCGCGTGAGATCGAGCAGGTGTTCGTGCGCTACTTCGACCGGGTCGACGCCAACGATCCAGAGGGCGCGTCGATGTGCTTCGCCGAGGACGTCGAGTTCGAGATCATGATCGGCAGGCGCAAGCATGGGCGCGAGCGGTTCGCCCGTTCGCTCGGCCGCGTGCTCGACCAGTACGAGCGCACCAGCCACCACCTCAGCAACGTGAGCACTCAGATCGACGGCGACCACGCGGAGGGGCTCGCCTACGTGTATGCCTACCACCGCATGCGCAACACCGGCGAGCCGTGGCACCTGATCGCGCGGATGAAGGACAAGTTCGAGCGGATCGACGGACAGTGGCAGATCACCGAGCACGTCCTGTGGGGCCTCGACGCCGTTCCGAACCGGCCGGACATCCCGCGCGACTGGTATCCGGGCCACCCGGGGCGGCTCGACCGCGAGCCCGTCGCGACCGCCTGATCGCTCCGGGTCACTCATGGGCAACGGAGCCTCGCTAGCAGGGCAACGCGTGGCCGTCGTCGGCGGCTCGTCGGGGATCGGCCTGGCGGTGGCGCAGGCCGCGGCCGCGCAAGGCGCCGAGGTGTTCGTCTGCAGCCGCGACCCTTCGCGGGCCGGCTCCGCGGCCGACGGCGCGACCGCGATCGCGATCGACGTGACCGACGACGCGTCCGTCAACGAGTTCTTCGACCAGGTCGGCTCGCTACACCACCTCGTGTGCACGGCCGCGAGCGGCTTTCCCGCCGGCCTGTTCCGGGCCCCGGCGGAGGACGTCCGCGGGCTGATGGAGTCGAAGTTCTGGGGCCAGTACCGGTGCGCGCGGTCGGCCGCGCCGATCCTCGCCGAAGGCGGATCGATCACGTTCACCTCAGGGATCCGCAGCCGCCGGCCGGCCCGCGGAACCGAGGCATTCACGGTCGTGAACATGGCTGTCGAGGGGATGGCCCGGGCGCTGGCGCTCGAGCTGGCGCCGCTCCGCGTGAACGCGGTGGCGCCCGGCACGGTGCAGACCCCGGTGTTCGACTTCATGCCAGCGGACGTGCGCGAGAAGCGGCTTCAGGCGGCCGCCGGCCAGACCACCGTGGGTCGGGTCGGTCAGCCGCCGGAGCTCGCCGACATCTTCCTCATGTGCATGACCAACGGCTTCCTCACCGGCACCGTGATCGACGCCGACGGCGGGGCAATGCTCGCCTGACCACGCTCAGGCGGTCGAAGCCGGCACCGATTTGAACGCGGGGATCACCTCGGTCCCGAACCGGCGGATGCATTCGAGCTCCTGCTCGAAGCTCGGCCCGGCGGCGACGCGGAACGACATGATCATGTAGTTGGGGTCGATCGTCTCCTGGAACTTGCGGATCGACTCGATGCAGTCCTCCGGAGAGCCGACGATCAGCCGGTCGATCCGGTGACGGTCGAACTTGAAGTCGTCCTCTTTGCTGATGCCCTCGAGGAACGGCTCACGCTCGGCGACCCAGCGCGGCACCTGTTCGAAATAGAACCAGTGCTCGCTGCGGATGCACGGCCACCACACCTTCTCCACGTCCGCGAGAGAGTCCGCGACCCACCCGTCGCGGAGCAGGTTGACCTCCAGCTTGTCCGAGGTGCCGAATTCCTCGCCGGCGCCACGGTACAGGTCCGCCCAGTACTTCATCACGTCGATGTTGTGGAGCGGGTCGGTCGGCCATGGGCAGCCGAACTTCGCGGCCCGGCGGACGCCCGGCTCGGACATCGCGCCGATCCACAGCTGGGCGCCGATCGGGAGCGGCGTGATCTTGCCCTTGATGTCGAAGTGCTTGCTGTGAAAGTCGATCTCCTCGCCCGCCCACACGCGCTGGACGATCTCGATGCACTCTTCGAAACGGGAGACCTGGGTCTTCGAGTTGATGCCGAACAGGTCGAACTCCTGGGGGAAGTTCCCGAGGCCGACGCCGATCCGGACCCGGCCGCCGGCGAGGACGTCGGCCATCGCCGCATGCTCGGCGAAGTGAATGGGATGCTCGAGCGGGAGCAGCGTGATCGTGGTGCCGATCTCGACGCGCTCGGTCACCGCCGAGAGCGCGCCCAGCGCGGCCCACGGCGACGGCAGGTAGGCATCCTCCATCATGTGGTGCTCGGGCACGAACAGGCCGTCGAAGCCCGACTCCTCCGCCACTCTGGCGGCCTGAAGGATCTCCTGCCAGCGTTCGCGGATATGGGCCGCGTTGGGCGGGTCCTGGGGACGGAACAGGATTCCGAATTTCATCGCCTCTCTCCTTCGTTGATGGCTAGCTCCTCGAGTAGACGCGCGCGGAGCGGCTCCTTCTGAACCTTCGTTGCCGACATCGGCCACTCGCTGACGAAACGGACGTAACGCGGGATCTTGAAGCGCGCGATCTGGTCGCGGCAGTGATCGAGGAGATCCTGCTCGGTCGCGGTGTGCCCGGGTCGGAGCTCGACGAACGCCGCGGGTACCTGCTCGAGCCGGTCGTCGGGGACGCCGACGACCTGAACCAGCTTGACCGCCGGATGCAGGCCGAGGTGCGCTTCGATCTCGGCGGGCGCGACGTTCTCGCCGCCGACCTTCAGCATGTCCTTGAGGCGGCCGAGGAACCGAAGCCGGCCTCCGGCGTCGAGCGATCCGCGGTCGCCGGTGTGGAACCACCCGCCGGCGTCGAACTGGAGCGCGGTCTTCTCGGGATCCCGGTAGTAGCCCTCGCATACGCTGACCCCGCGGATCACGATCTCTCCCTCGTCGCCGGGGCGCTGCTGCTCGCCGGTGTCGGGATCGACGATGCGGACCTCGGAGCCGGGCAAGGGCGTGCCGCACGTCTGCACCCGGACGTCGAGGTCGTCGTCGAGGCGGTTGTAGGTGATCGCCCCGCCCCCTTCGGTGAGGCCGTAAAGCGAGAGCTGGACGACCCCGGGCATCGCCGCCTGCATCTGGCGGAGCAGGTCGGGCGGGCCGACGTTCAGCATCGCGCGCGCCGACGAGACGTTGGTCTCGGCGAACGCCGGGTGCGTGAGCACCGCCTGCGTGATCGGCGGGTAGGCCGGGTACAGCACCGTGGGGCGTTCGTGCTCGATCAGGCCGAGCGCAGCCGTGGCTTCGAAGAACGTGTCCGAGATGAACGCGGCGCCGTGCGCAGCGCACATCACGAGCGGCCCGACCGCTCCAAGGTGAAACAGGGGACATGGCGCCCAGCAGCGGTCCTCGGCGGTCAGACCGAACACCCGGCCGACGTTCGTCCAGCAGCGGACGAGCGCCTCGTGAGTGAGCATGCACCCGCGTGGCTGCGCGGTCGTGCCGGACGTGTACAACACGAGCGCGGTGCCGCGGACCCGCACGAGGGCGCGGCGATGATCAAGCTCTGACTCGCTGACTGCGTCGGCCGCTTCCATCAATCCGCGCTCGTCGAGGGTGCCGGAGGCGGGGCGCGTCCCGAGCGCCACGACCGTCCGGAGGGCCGGCGCGGAATCGAGCGCCAACCGGTACGGGTCCGCGGCGGACTCGAGCCCGGGGAGCGCGCTGGCGATCAGGCCGGGCAGGTCGACGTAGTCGTCGATGCGGTCGCTGGTGATGATCGCCGCCAGCTCGGCGTTGGTGATCACGTAGGGCAACTCGACCGCGCGGTACCGGGTGTTGATCGGAACCACGACCGCGCCCGCCAGGGCGATCGCGTAAAACGCCGCCACGCAGTCCGGGCTGTTGGCCATCAGCACGCCGACCTTCTCACCTGGTTCGATTCCGAGGCCGATCAGCCCGCGGGCGAGCCTGCGGGCCCGCTCGGCCAGCTCACCGTAGGTGAGCCGCTCCTGCGGGAACACGACGGCGTCGGCGGCGGATCTCCAGTCGGAGGTCCGCAGCAGCAGGTCACCGAGGGTGACGGCGTCAGCCCAGCCGCGCGAAAGCAACTCATCCGGGCGTTGACTGGTCAACGAAGTTGCCTCCATCGGGGTGGCGCGACTGTATCACCCACCATCCGGTTGGTCGGGTTGGTTCGGTTATAGTCGGCGCCGCTCCAAACGCGCTCACTCGGAGGAGGAGACATGAGCATTTCCAAGCCGGCGGCTCCCGACATCCTTTCGGCCGAGCACGCCGCGGACCCGTATGAGACCTACCGGGTGTTGCTCGAGCATTACCCGGTCCTCTACCACGAGGCCACCAACAGCTGGCTGGTCAGCCGCCACGCCGATCTGGTCAAGCTGTTCCGCGACAAGTCGGTGACGTCGGAGAACTACGCCTGGCAACTCGAGCCCGTGCACGGCAAGACGATCCTCCAGATGGAGGGTCGCGAGCACACGATCCACCGCCGGCTGCTCAACCCGTTCTTCCACGGCAACGGCCTCGAGAACTTCAAGCCGACGATCGAGAAGGTCGTCAGCGACCTCACAGATCCGTTTCTGGCTCGGGAGAGCGGCGCGATCGCGGACGGGCGGCAGGAGCGCGGGGAGGTCGAGATCGTCGGCGAGTTCACCGCGCATTTCCCGATCAATGTGATCGTCGAGATGCTCGACCTACCCCGGGAGGACCACCCCAAATTCGAGCGCTGGTACAACGCGATCATGGCCTTCCTGTCGAACCTGTCGGGGGCCCAGGAGCCGATCGACCAGGGGCTGCAAACGCGCCAGGAGCTGGCGGACTACATCCTCCCGATCATCGCCGATCGGCGCAACGGGGACGGCGACGACCTCCTCTCGCTGTTCGCTCGCGCGGAGGTCGACGGGGAGATGCTGACCGACGACGAGATCCGGGCGTTCGTGAGCCTGATGCTCACCGCCGGCGGCGAGACCACCGATCGCGGCATGGCCAGCCTGCTCAAGAACCTGATCGAGCATCCCGACCAGTTGCGCGCGGTCCACGAGGACCGCAGCCTGGTCCCGATCGCGTTCTCCGAGACGCTCCGCTACTCGCCTCCCGTCCACATGATCATGCGCCAGCCGAGCGTCGACATAGAGATCGAGGGAGCGACGATCCCGGCCGGATCGACGATCACCTGCATGCTCGCGGCCGCCAACCGGGACGCACGGAAGTTCGAGGATCCCGACAAGTTCGACATCTTCCGAAAGGACAACAGCCCGGACCGCGCCTACCGGGCCTCCGCCGACCACCTGGCGTTCATCGACGGCCGCCACTTCTGCGTTGGTGCGATGCTGGCCCGCACCGAGATCGAGATCGGAATGAACTCCCTGCTCGACCGGATGGCCGAGATGCGCTTCCCCGACCGTTTCGCCCCAGTCGAGCAGGGCGTGTTCACGCGAGCCCCGAACCGGCTTGACGTGTCGTTTGTGCCGGTGTGATCAAAACGGCGCGTCGAGCGCCAGGTGCATCGACGTGATCACCCAGGCGTCGCCGTCGCGCGCGAAGTCGACGTCGTAGACGCCCGCGGACTTGACGTCGAGCACGCCGCCGTCGATCACGTTCAGCAGCAGGTACGCGCGAACCTTCGCGCTGTCGGCCCCGTCCTCGATGAACCGGGTGTTGACGATCGCGTGGCGCCGCTGGTCGGTCTGGGCCTTCACGGTCGGGTAGATGAAGTCGACGATCGCATCGCGTCCCTCGAACGGGCCGATCGGCTCATCCACGCCCGCGATCTCGAGCGAGAAGCGGGAATCCTCGGCGAAGATGCGCTTGAGGATGCCCTCGTCCTTGGCGTCGTTGGCCCACGCGTAGTCGGCGAGGACGTCGTGGATCGCCTGTCTATCCGCCATTTCTGTCTCCTTCCCTCACGGGAGCAATACGAACGGTTGTTTGAACTGCGGAGCATAAACTCATAGGGGGAGTGATGAACGAAGGATCGAGCGCGGCGACCGAGGGGCAGCCGATGAGCGCGAGAGTGGCGTCGATCCCCTCGCGGAACACCTCGAGGATCCGGCGGACGCCGGCCTCGCCGGCGGCCGCGTGCGCCCACAAGTAGCTGCGTCCGATCAGGACGGCGCGGGCCCCGAGGCTGATCGCCTTCACGACGTCCTCGCCGCGCCGAATGCCGCTGTCGAGCAGGACCTCGACCTGATCGGCGACCGCCTCCACGATCTCGGGGAGGACGTGCATGGTCGGAGCGGTGGCCGGAAGCATGTGGCCGCCGTGGTTGGAGACGACCACCGCCGAGGCGCCGAGGTCGACAGCGCGGCGCGCATCGTCCGCAGTCAGCAGGCCCTTGACGACGATCGGGCCGCGCCACTGCTCGCGAATCCAGGAGAGGTCCTCCCAGACCGGGATCTCCAGCGGGAGCCGGCTGGCCGCGTCGGCGATCGTGAGGACCCGCCCGTCTGCTCCTCTGACCATCGCGGCGTCGATGTTCATCCCGTCGCGAAGGAAGTCGAGCAGCCACCGGGGCCTGACCGACACCTGGGGGAGAAAGCGCAGGGCGGATCGTGCGTCGATCGCAGTCGGGAGGTATGCGCGGTCTCGGACTCCGTACTTGGACCGCGGTCTCGCCGCGGAGTCGACCGTGATCACCAGCGCCCGGCAGCCCGCGCGCTGCGCCCGGTCGATGTTGGCCTCGGCGTTCGCGCGCCCGCCGACGAAATACAGCTGGAAGAAGACCGGTCCCGTCGCCGAGGCCGTGATCGCCTCGATCGGGTAGCCCGTGAACGTGCTGACGCACTGGATGGTCCCGGCCGCACCGGCCGCGCGGGCGACTCCGGGCTCGCCGTCGGGATGGAGGACGCGGATGTTCCCGGTGGGCGCGATGATCACCGGCATCGCGATCTCGTGGCCGAGCACGGTCGTGCGCAGATCCCGGCTCGGATGGAACACGGCCGCCCGGGGCCGGAGGTGGATCTCTGAGAACGCCACGAGGTTGCGCGCGACCGCGACCTGGGGATAGCCGACCTCGAGTCCCTGGACCAGCGCCTTCGGAAGGCGCCGGCGAGCCAGGTGCTCGGCGTCGTCGACGCTCAGGATCTTCGACTCGATGTTGCGCATCAGCCTCAACGCGGCAGCGTGACCTGTCCCATCGGTGGTTCGACCTCGAGCGGCGGCGGCGCGACCACCCGTCTGCCGGCGCTACGCCCACGCTGGGTCAGCGCCACGCCGGCGATCACCAGCAATCCGCCCGGGAGCGCGATCGCTTCAGGAGCGCGCCCGAACACGGCCAGCGTCCACAGGCTGGCGAAGATCGGGATGAGGTACATGAAGGCCGTGGTCTGGCTGACCGACAGGTGGCGGAGGCTCACGAGCCACATCACGTTCGGGATCACGGTGCCGGCGGTGGCCATGACGATGAGCCAGATCCAGTCGCCGCTGTTCAGGCGCCCGGCGGCTCCGATCGCATCCGGGAACGCGGCGGCGAGCGTCAACGTCCCGGTGATGTAAACCACGCCGACGATGCCGAGCGGCTGAAAGGAGCCGGTCAGCGGCCGGACCACGAGTGTGTAGAGCGCCCACGACAGCGGCGTGATCAGGCCGATCGCGGCGCCGAGCGGACTCGAGGCGTGGATCGAGACGCCGGTGCCCGCGCCGACGACGAGGATCAGCACGACGCCCACGAGCGCGACGGCGAAGCCCGCCGCCTGGGGCACGCTCAGGTGCTCGCCCAGGAACATCGCGGCGAGCACGCAAGCGATCGCGGGCGCAAACGTCGGCAGGAGCGCGGCCAGTGGCGGGGACAGGTAGGTCTGGGCGTGGACCACCGCGAGTTGGGCGCCCGGGACCGCCAGCACGCCGCAGAGGAGCACGGTCAGCCATTGCCGGCGCGCCAGCCTCGGGATCAGGGAGGGCCGCAGGCTGAACGTGATCACGAACGACAGCGAGACCAGCATGAACCGGAGCGTGACGAGCTGCACCGCGTTGATGCGGACGAGCAGCCGCGCCGATCCGGGAAACACCATGCCCCATAAGAGGACGCAGAGGAGCAGGCCGGCGTGTGCCTTGAGACGGTCCCGGTGCGACGAGCGCGAGACGTGCAGATCTTGGTCGCGGGCGTGAGCCATGGCGTAATCGTGTCCGGCAGAATAGTTCAAACAGACGTTAGTTTGGGAACAAACGAGACGCTAACTTCACATCAGCTTGACAGACCAACCGTTTGATTGATAATTTGCCGCCACTGATGCCGCGAACCTGTCGCGCGTAGCCATCAATTCGGTCGCGTCGCCCACCGGCCGGATCCAAATCGCTTGGGAGGCGAGAATGAAGCTGAATTCCCTGCACATGCGCGTCGTTTCGCTGGCCGCGCTCGTCGCCGTCGCTGCCGCGCTCGCGGCCTGTGGTAGTTCGAGTTCGTCGAGTTCGTCTGCGAGCGCTGGCGGCTCATCCGCGTCTTCGTCCACTTCGTCGTCCGCGGCTCCCGCTTCCTCGTCCTCGAGCAAGCTCCCCTCGACGATCAACGTCACGGCGGTGCAGGACCTGAGCGGCCCGGTCGCGTACGTCGGCAAGAACGTCGTCCAGGGCCTGCAGCTGGCCGCGAATCAGATCAACGGCTCCGGGCTGCTCCACGGCTCGAAGATCGTGCTGACGGTCAAGGACACGGGCTCGACGGTGTCGACCGCGACGAGCCAGTTCTCGCAGGCGGTCGGCTCGAACGCGGCCGCGATCTTCGGTCCGCTGCTGAGCCAGGAGGCGCTGGCCACCGCGCCGCTGGCCCAGCGCGCGAGCGTGGTCGACATCGCGATCGAGTCGCAGGTCGACGGGCTGCTCGAGACCGGCCCGTACATCTATCGCGCCACCTCGTCGCAGCTCCGCTTCGACAACCTGATCCCAGAGGATGTCGCGCCGAAGATCGCGTCGAACAAGACCGTCCGGATCCTCACGCTGTCGGACACGCCGACCCTGGTTCAGGCAGCAGCACAGATGACCAAGAAGTTCGAGTCGCTCGGCGTCAAGGTGCTCGGAACGATCGGCACTCCGATCACGACCACCGACTTCTCGTCGCTCGCCACGAAGCTGTCGGCCGGCAATCCCGGGGCGATCGGCCTGCTGCTGATCGGCACGGCCAACCCGGCGGCGGTGACGGCGCTGCGCAACACTGGCTACAAGGGCGTCCTGTTCGGGAACGAGGCCGCGACCAACGGCTCGCTCAAGCCGGCCGGCGCCGCGGCGGACGGCTTCATCTACGCCGTCGACTACAACCCGGGGCTGACGTTCCCGTCGGCGGTGACGTTCACAAAGCTGTTCCAGTCCAAGTACCCGAGCCAGATCCCGAACGGCTACAACGCCACCGGCTACGACGCGATGAACGAGTTCGCTCACGCGATCGCGCTGTCCGGCGATGCCAGTCGGGCGGGCGTTCAGAAGGGCATGCAGATGCTCATGAAGACCGGCGGGCTGAACGGCGCGATCGGCCCGGAGAAGTTCACCGGCACCGGCAATCGTGACCTGAGCGTCGCCGGGACGCTCGTCGTGTGGACCGGAAGCCAGGAGAAGATCGTCAAGGTCGGCAATCCCAACCTCACCTTCCAGCCGTAAACGGCAGCCGGTAAATCAGGCCAGGATGTAAGGTCAGGACCGAGCCACAAGTGGCACTCCAGCAACTAATCAACGCGCTGGTGTTCGGCTCGGTCCTGACGCTGTTCTCGCTCGGGCTGTCACTGGCCTGGGGCACGCTCGACGTGCTCAACCTCGCCCACGGGTCGCTGTTCGTGCTCGCGGGGTTCCTGACCTACGAGCTCACCACCCACACGAGCATCCCGTTCGTGCTGGTGCTGCTGATCTCGATGATCGGCGCCGGCCTCGTGTCCGCGGCGATGGAGCTGGCGGCGTTCCGGCACATACGCAACCGCTTCCGCATCAAACGCCAGGCGGAGCTGTCGTTCCTGGTTGCGAGCATCGGCGCCGCGACGATCATCGACACGATCGTCAGCAACAAGAGCAACAACACCCCGTTCGCCCCCGCGCCGGGCTCGTTCCACGTTCACAGCTACCAGATCGCCTCGGCGCGGATCACCAACATCCAGATCATCATCGTCGTCACGGCGGTGATCGTCGCGGTCGCGATGGACGTGTGGGTGCGACGCTCACGCCAGGGGCGGGCCGTGCGCGCGCTCGCGTACGACGGCGTCACGTCGAGCCTGATGGGCGTGAACGTGAACCTGGTCGCAGCCGGAACGATGTTCGTGGCCGGCCTGCTCGCGGGCCTCGCCGGCGTGCTGCTCGCGGTGAACATCGGCGGCGAGGATGTCACCACCGGTCAGGACTACATGCTGACGGCGTTCGCGATCCTGATCGTCGGTGGCGTCGGCAGCATTCGCGGAGCGGTGGCGTCGGCGTACCTGATCGCGGTCGCCGAGACTGCGGTGGTCGCGTACGGGCCGGCCAACTGGCGCGACGGCGTCGCCTTCGCCCTGATCCTGTTGATCCTGCTCGTCCGCCCGCAGGGGCTGTTCTCCCGCCGGCGCTTCGAGCGAGCCTGAGGAGGAGTCGTGGGCTTGGCCTCCATCGGCTCGTGGTACACCAGCAACCAGACGCTGATCCAGAACATCCTGATCGCGGCGCTGCTCGCGTTCAGCGTTCAGGTGGCACTGCGGACCGGGATCTTCTCGCTCGCGGGCATCGGCTTCTACGCGATCGGCTCGTACACCGCAGCGCTGCTCGTCAAGAAGGGCTGGTCGACCGTCGAAGCGATGGCGGCGGCGACGGCCATGACGGTTGTGCTCGGTTACGCGCTGGCAGTATTGCTCGTGCGACTACGCGACCTGTACCTGGCGATGGCGACGTTCGCTTTTGATCTGATGGTCGGGGTGGTTGCCGGCAACTGGAACCAGGTAACCGGAGGGGCGCTCGGAGTCACGGCGATCCCGCTGGCGTTGAGCACGCTCGCGATCGTTCTCACCGTGATCGTGGCCGCCGTGCTGCTGACGCTGATGGAACGAGGCGTGCTCGGGCGAACGACGGTGGCGATTCGCGAGGACGAGGAGCTCGCCCAGAGCTTCGCGATCGACACGCGGAGCTACCGGCGGTTCGCGTTCGTGGTGTCGTGCGTGCTCGGATCGTTCGCGGGCGCGTACCACGCGCTCATATTCGGTGTGGTCGAGCCGACCGACGCCGGCTTCAGCCTGATCGTGCTCGCGCTGACGATGGTGATCATCGGCGGCTTCGGGTCGTGGTTCGGCGCGCTGCTGGGCGCGTTCCTGCTGACGTGGCTGCCACTCCGGCTGAGCTCGTTCGGGTCATGGTGGCCAGTGATCTACGGCGGTCTGATGATGCTGATCGCCACCTGGATGCCGGGCGGGATCGTCGGCGTGGCTTCGAACCTGTTCCGCCGCGGGCGTGGCGGGCCACGGCTACGAAGTCCGCTGCCGACCCGCCGTGACGAGGGCGAACCCGTGCGCGAGGCGGCATGACCGCGCTGCTCGACGTGCAGGACGCCGCTGTCCATTTCGGTGGGGTGAAGGCGCTCGACGGCGTCTCGCTCAGCATCGAACGCGGCTCGCTGTGCGGACTGATCGGACCGAACGGGTCGGGCAAGAGCACGCTGCTGGGCGCGATGTCGCGCCTGACCGACCTGACCTCCGGGCGGCTGACCATCGACGGCGAGGAGTACACCAGCGTTGCCCGCCATCGCGCCAACGCGGTTGGAATCGCGCGGACGTTCCAGACCGTCCGGTTGCTCGAGTCGATGACGGTGCTTGCGAACGTGATGATCGGGGCGGCCACGCGAGCGGTCCAGCGCGGGGCGCTCTCCAACTGGCTGGTCGTGACCCGTGCGCGCGCCGACAACGACGCCGCTCGCGAGCGCGCGGAGCGCGCGCTCGAGCGAGTCGGGATGACCGAGTTCGCGGGCGCCTACCCGCAGGATCTGCCCTACGGCCGCCAGCGCCACGTCGAGATCGCTCGCGCGCTCGCCAGCGAGCCCCAGCTCCTGCTGCTCGACGAACCGACGGCGGGAATGAACCACGCCGAGCGAGATGAGGTCGGCGACCTGCTGATCGCGCTGAATGCCGACGGCCTGACGCAGGTGCTCGTCGAGCACGACCTCGCGATGATCCACCGCGTGTGCAGCCACACGTTTGCGCTGAACTTCGGAAAGGTGATCGCGGAAGGAACCCCTGCCGAGGTGTCCCGAACCGCGGCCGTGCGCGAGGCGTACCTCGGCCACGGAGCGGCCGGCGCGCTCGCCGCCGAGTCCTCGAAGGAACCCCAGCGATGAGCGCGTCGGAGGAACCGGCCCTCGTCGTCGAGGGGCTCGGAGTCCGCTATGGCCACGTGACGGCTGTCTCGGACCTGTCGCTCGTGGTCCCGAAGGGCGCGGTGGTCACCGTGCTGGGCGCCAACGGGGCCGGCAAGAGCTCGACGCTCCGCGCCCTGTCGGGAGCGATCAAGGCGTCGGTGACCGGCGACGCCCGGCTGTTCGGCGAGCGCATCCTCGGCAAGCCCGCACACCGGGTCGTCGCCAGCGGGATGGTGCTCGTGCCCGAAGGCCGCCAGATAGTCGCCCCGCTCACGGTCGAGGAGAACCTGTTGCTCGGTGGCTATCGCCAGCGGTCTCGCAGCCGCCTGCGCGACCTGCTGGCCGAGTGCTACGAGCTTTTCGACGTCCTGCGCGAACGCCGCGACGGACCGGCCGGCCTGCTCAGCGGCGGCGAGCAGCAGATGCTCGCGTTCGGGCGCGCCGTGATGGCCGACCCGCGCGTGATCCTGATGGATGAGCCTTCGATGGGGCTATCGCCGCTGATGATCGATCGCGTGATGGACGCGGTGAGGGTGCTGAACCAGCGCGGTATCTCGATCCTGCTCGTGGAGCAGAACGCGAACGCGTCGTTCGGCGTGGCCTCGGAGGCGTACGTGCTCGACCAGGGCCGGGTCGTCCGCTCGGGTCCGGTCGCGGAGGTGCGTGCCGACCCGATCGTGGCCGAGGCGTTCCTCGGGCTGCGCGAGCACGCCGACGAGGCCGAGCAGCGTCTCGAGGCGAGCTCCGCGTCCGTGTCCACATGAATCCGATCGAGGAGATCGCATGAGCACGACCGCGCACGATCCCGTGGAGCAGTTCGATGCCGTCGTCGCGGCCGACCCGACCGTCGACCGACACCTCGTATACGCGCGCCTGCGCGCCGATCGCCCGATCTTCTACTCAGAGCCGCTGCAGGCCTGGGTGCTCACCCGCTACGACGACGTCCGGCGCGTGCTCGAGGACGAGGAGAACTTCCTGAGCCTCGTCGAGGGGCGCGGAGCCCCGGTCTACGGTCGCTCGCTGCTGCAGTGGCGGGGGCGCGAGCACAACAAGAAGGCGGGTCCCGTGGTCAAGCGGATCCGCAGCCCGCGCGCATTCAGCGAGGGGCTGGATGAGATGGTGCGGCGTGTGACGGTCGCGGTCGCGGATCGCCTGCCGATGGACGTGCCGCTCGATCTCAAGCAGAGCTACACGATGTGGATGCCGCTGCTGGTGATCACGGAGCTGCTCGATATCCACGAGGCCCAGCGGTTCCGTGCCTGGTACCACGCGATCGCGCAGGGCGGAGTGTCGTCGATCTCCAATCCCGGGCTGCGGAACGCGGCGTTCGAGGCGCTCGCGCAGCTGCGGGAGCTGCTCGAGCCGATCGTCGAGGAGCGCCGCCGCAACCCGGGCGCCGACATGGTCTCCGACCTCGCACTGGCCACCTACGACGGCGAGCCGTTCCCGTTCGACGAGATCGTCGCCACGGTGGGGTTCCTGCTGACCGCCGGCGTCGAGACGACCGAGCGGGTGCTGGCCAGCCTGTTCCGCTACTACGCGCTCGAGCCCGAGCAGTGGGACGCACTGCGCGCCCGGCGCGAGGACCGGACGTTCCTGCAGAGCGTGTCCGCCGAGGCGCTCCGCTACTTCCCCCCGGTGCACGGCTTGACCCGGAGCGCGGCGTCCGAGGTGAGCTTCCACGGCGTCACGGTCCCGGCCGGCGACCGGTTCGTCCTGTTCCTCGTCTCGGCCAATCGCGACGAGGAGCACTTCCCCCGCAGCCAGGAGTTCGAAGCCGAGCGCTGGCTCGAGAACGCCGAGCGCCAGTTCGTCTCGGGGGGGAAGATCCTGCCGTTCGGCGCCGGGCGGCACCACTGCGCCGGCTCCCGGCTCGCGGGAACCGAGATGGTGCACGGGATCCGCGAGCTCGCCGACCGGGTTGCGGTGATCGAGCCCGACGGGCCGCCGCCGGCGGCCGAGGGGCTGATGTTGAACTCGCCGTCCCGGCTCCCGGTCACGCTCCGGGCGGCCTGACTGGCCTGACTGAACAGGAGGAGGTTGGTGGTGAACGAAGTTCGGAATGTCGCGGGCTCGTTCGAGACGCTCGCCGAGCCGATGCCCGAGGCGATCGCGGGCTACCGCGCGGTCCGTTCGGCGATCGAGTCGGAGGGGGCGCTCACCGTCGCCGAGAAGGCATTGCTGGTGGCGGCCGATGATGCGGTGTGCGGCGACGGCGAGCTTGCGGCGCGCGAGATCGCCCGCGGCCGGGCGGCCGGTCTGACCGACGATCAGATCGTGACCGCGGCGTCCGCGCTCCTGCTCTCCCGCGGGCAGCGCGCGTGCGAGCGGCTGCTGGCCGCCGCCGGCGAGCTTTCGCCGGAACGACCGGCGGCGGCTGCGTCCGAGCAGGATGCGGTCGAGTATTTCCTGCAGTACAACGTGGCCGACACGCTGCCGCCGCGCCTCGCGCTCCTGGCCGACCGCTGTCCGGCGGTGTTCGAGGGCTACTTCAGGATGCACCACGGGGTGCTGCGCGCCAGGCCGGAGTCGTCGAAACTCGCCGAGCTCGTGCTGTGCTCGCTCAACGCCGCCGACCTCCGGGGCGACTTCGTCGCGATTCACGCGGGCGCCGCGCGCCGGGCCGGGGCCACCGACGAGGACCTGCTCGAGGCGTTCGTGTGCGCGATGGCGGTGGGCGGCGTCGGCGCGTGGGCGGTCGCCGCGGGGGCGCTGCTTCCGGACTAAATGCTTGATTCCGCGGTCCGGGTCGGCGACGCGTGCTCTTGCCTGGTGCGTCAGGGGGTGAGGGCCGGTGGAATCGTCCGTCGATGCGGCGCCTCACACCCGCGCGCGTGGCGGCGAACGTGCCACTCGCCACACTCCCTCTGGCGACTGCCACGTTGTCCGCGATACGCGCGGCGAGCGTTGCTCTCGCTCGCCAGCCGGTGTCGAATGACACGTTGACCGCGTTACCGGCGCCACCGCGATCCCGGATGGCGGTGACGGCCATCGCGAACAACTCGACACTCGACTGTCGTTCCGGGTCGAGTGCGCAGCCAGTCGGCCCTGGTCCGAACAACTGGTATCTCGGCAACGCGAGGCCGTCGAGTGGCGCGTTGTTCGCCCTCGTGGCCTGACCATTCGCCGCCGGCGACCGGCCACCGGGCACAACCCCACCCACCCGGGGCCGAGCGTAGGCGGCTAGCTACGGGCGGCGGAACCGCCTGACTGCGTCCGAGTCGATCTCCGAGCGGGCCTGACCATTTGCCTCGAGGTGTTCGCCGAGGCACAGCACGACCGAGATCATCGACTGCCGCTCCCCGGGATCGTCGCGCGGCCCGAGCAGCTCAAGCGCCAGCTCGTATGCGCTCTTCGGTTGTTCGGTGAGCGCGCCGAGCACCCGGGTCCGGCTCGCCTCCGCCGCGGTCCGGGCGACGGTAAGGCGGTGGCGCGGCGACTCGACCACGCGTCCGTGTCCGGGAAAGGCGAGCTTCACGTCGAGCCCGAGCGCCCGGTCGATCGACGCGATGTGCTCGGCGTACGGATCCGGAGTGGTCCCATACTCGAAGAACGGCTCGCCAACGTCGTAAGCGAGGTCGGCCATGATCAGCCACCTTTGGGAGCTGTTGTGCAGCAGGATCTGCGTGGGCGAATGGCCCGGCGCCGGCACTACCGTCCATGGGCCCGTGTGGCTGTCGATCTCGTCGCCGGCCGAGAGCACGCGGTCCGGCGTGGCGTGCGGGTAGTCGAGGTCGTCCTCGGGCGCCGGATCCACCCACTCGTCGAGCTCGGCTTCCGGTATGCCCTCGCGGAGCCCGAGCCGCCGGCGCTCGGCCAGCGGCACGTGCGGATCGCGCAGGATGTGATCGGAAGTCTCCGGACCGGCGCCGCGCGCGAACTGACACCCGGTTCGGGCGATGACCTGGGCGGCGAGGCCCGCATGGTCAGCATGGAGATGGGTGCACACTAGAAGCCTCAGCTGCTCGGGTGCGGCTCCGGCCAGGCCGAGGGCGTACTGGAGCGCGCTCCACCCTGGCTCGAGGCTCGTCCCGCAATCGACCAGGCAGTAACCGTCGGACAGCGGGATCAGGTACGCGTTCAGCGACCGGGGCGCGATGAAGCGGAGCGGCAGTCGCAGGCACCACAACCCGTCGGCCACCTCCGACGCGCGAGCGTCCGTCGCGCGGCGGACAATCCAACGTTGCATTTCGAGCGGGCGGCGCCGCCAGAACTCAGCTGCCCCGGCTTCGCTTGGGCCGCTTCGGGCTATCGGGGGGCTTGGGCATGTTGCCGCCGCTGACGCCCTCGACGATCACCTCGGCGTACAGCTTCCCGAGGTACTCGGGGCTTGCCGAGCCGGCGGGGTTGTACCACGTGTACAGCCAATTGGCGACGCCGAAGATCGCGTTGCTGATCAGCCTCGGGTCGACCGAGGGATCGACGTCGCCGCTTTGCTGGGCCTCCTTGATCAGGCCCTGGACGAAGTCCTCGTAGAAGTTCCGCTGACCGACGATCGCCTTGCGCCGCTCCGGCGTGAGCAAGCCGAAGTCGTGGTAGTAGACCGCGATCTTGGCCAGGTTGCTGGCGTTGTACTCGACATGGCGCTGGATATAGACCCTCAGCCGGTCCAACGGCGGTATCTCGAGCGCGGCCGTGGCGGTCACGACCGACTTCGCGTCCTCGTGCACCTCGAGGAGCATCTGGAAGAGCAGATCCTCCTTGGAGTCGATGTAGTAGTAGAGACTCCCCTTCAAGATGCCCACCGCATCGGCCACGTCCTGGACCGAGGTTTCGGAGTAGCCCTTCCTGTAGAAGATCTCGGCCGCAGCATCGATGATCTCCCGCTGGCGCTTCTTGAGCCCGGCTCCGTCCCTGCGCTTCGCGCCGGCTTGCGACCTCGTCCTTGTCTTGTCAGCTGTGCTCATGTTGCTCCTCTGCAAGCGCCGCCGCGTCGAACTCGTAGAAAGGCGGCAGCGCGGTGGGGGTGGCGCCGCGCTCAGCGACCACGACGGCGTCCACCTCGAATGGGTAGAGCACCGTGTCGCGGGCGTTCGCGATCACCTCGTCGGCCTCGACCACCTGCTCCACGGTCACGATCACGCGCCGTGCGGCTCGTGCCATCAGCAGATCGACATCTGCGAGGTGATCGGGTGGCCACGACATCTGAATGTTGCCATGCGGGTCGGATCTCCAGGTGTGGACGATCGCGACATCCGGATGCAGTGCTGGGATTGCGAGTAGACGCTCCTCGCTGTATGGGTCGGCCACCTCGCGTAGGCCGCGCGCCGCGACCAGGTCCGAGCCCATCCCCGCACGCGTGACGATGAACGGCATTCCGGCGGCCGCGGCCCTCAGGCGGCCGAGCAGCATCCACTCGGACTCCTCGAGATCTTCGATCTCGCCCGCCGCGACTGCGGCGGTGAAGCGCGGGGCCGGGCCGTGGGAGCCCATACCGACGTAGGACGAGCGAACCGCGCGGAGCGCCCCGGCCGCCAGCAACCGCTCGACCTCCAGCGAGCCCGCGAAGGTCACGAGCTCGAGATCCCGCCGCCCGGACGCGGCAAGCGCCCGTACCGCGGCCATCGGCTTGCGCGACAGCACCGCCCCACCGATCGCCACCGTGTCGCCGTCACGCACGAGCTCGATTGCGTCATCGAGCGAGACAATCATGCCGGCTCGGGAACGTGGAAGCGGGCAGGGCGCCGCTCGAGGAACGCGGCGATGCCCTCGCGCGCCTCGGGCTGCAGGAGCGCCTCGATCGCCGCGGCCCGCTCGATCTCAAGCCCGTCGACGAGGTCTCGATCAAAGCCGTCGTTGAGGCAGCGCTTGATCAGCCGGAGCGACGAGCTCGGCATCTCGGCCAGCCGCCGGGCCATGTCGCGAGCGGCGGCGCGAGTGGTGGCGGGGTCGTCACAGGCGGCGTTGACGAGTCCGCACCGCTCGGCGGCGTCGGCATCGAGTCGCTCGCCGAGCATCATCATCTGCGTGGCGCGCCCGCGGCCGACGAGACGGGGCAGCCGTTGGGTGCCCCCTCCGCCCGGAACGATGCCGAGGCCGGCCTCGGGCAGTCCGATCCGCGCCTTGCCTCGGGACATGAAGCGCATATCGACGCTGAGCGCCAGCTCACAGCCGCCCCCGAGCGCATGGCCTTCGATCGAGGCCAGCGTCGGCTTGCTCAGCCGCTGGATGCGCAGGAACGTCTCGTGGACCAGCCTCACCTTCCGTTCGATCGCCTCGCGCCGGAAGTCGTAGTTGGCCATCGCGCCGATGTCGGCGCCGGCGACGAAGATCGTCGGGTGGGCGCTGAGGAACACGATCGCCCGCACCGAACGGTCGTTCTCGAGCTCGTCCACGAGCGCCTGCAGGCGTTCGTATAGCTCGTTGGTGAGTGCGTTCGCCGGAGGATTGTCGATCGTGACCTCCGCGACCGCGCCTTCGTGGGTGATTTTGAGAAGGGACTGTTCGGACATTGCTATCTGCCAACCGATTGGTAGAATCCCGAGTGTGCCACACGGGGCCACTGACTTTCAAGTCGCGCCATGAGCTCGCATCTACTCGCGGGTGCGGTGGCGCTGCCGGCCGATCGCGTCCCAACCAGAGCGGGGCGGAGGTGCGCCGCTCACTACGATCACGATGCGGTGACGCTCGCGGCCGAGGCCGTGCTGGCGTTGCCGCGCGAAGGCCTGCCGGCGCCGGCCGCATTGCTGTTCGCGTCGGTATCGCCGCCGTATGACGAAGGCGGCTCGGCCCAGCTGATCGCGGAGATCGCCGGCCTCGGTGACGACCTGTTCTGCGCCGAGCTGACCGCGACGCCCCGCGACGGGCTCGCGGCGCTGAGGCTTGCCGACGCCCTCGTCGCGGCCGACGGCGGCCCCGTCCTCGTGTGCGCGGCCCATGTCCGCCGGTCCGACGCCGAACGCGATGCCGGGGACGGGGCGGTGGCGCTTCTCCTCGGCGAGCGCGGCGGGCTGGCGACACTGACGCCAGGCCCGAGCCATAGCGAGGAGCTGCGCGACCGCTGGCGGCTGGCCGGCGAGAAGAGCGCGCGCGAGGCCGACCCATCGTTCACCGAAGAACTCGGTCCGTCGCGGATCGCTCGGCTCGTCGCCGATGCGGCGCGGGAGCGGATCCCCGAACCGGTGGCGCTCGGCGGAGCATCGCCGGCGCGCTCGGTCGACGTGCTGATCGCGGGACCGTCGTCGCGCTCGGCCGGACGGGTCGAGCGTGCGCTTGGAGGTCCTGGCGACACGGCCGCCGCCCGCACCGGTGTGCTGGGCGCTGCCCATCCTCTGCTCCGGCTGCTGCTGAGCCTGCACGGGCCCGCGATGCTGGTCGCCGCGTCCGGCGGCCTTGGTGACGCCTTCCTCGTCGAGCCGACCGAAGATGCCGCGGAGCTCGCCGCGGCGATCGAGGCCGAGGTCGCCGTGGGCCGCGAGGTTCCTTCGATCCCGCCGCCGCCGGCGCAGGCCGGCTTTGATCCGTACGTCTCGGGCCCTCGGGCCTGGCGGGAGCGCGGTCAGGACCTCCGGCTCGAGGGTACGGTTCGCGACGGCCGGGTCCTGTACCCGCCGCCCGCCGGCGTCGAAGGTGAGCGCCGGCGCTTAGCCCGGCGCGGAAGCGTGCTGACGTGCACGCGCGACCACGTCTATCCGGGCGCGGACACACTGCAGATGGCGGTGGTTGCACTCGACGACGGCAGTCGCTTCTACGGTCAGGTGACCGCCGGCGAGGAGGTCGAGATCGGTCAGGACGTGAGACTCGTGCCGCGGCGTCTACACGCAGGCGGCGGCCTCGTCCAGTACTTCTGGAAGGTGTCACCGTGCCAATAGCCGGACAGGTGGCGATCATCGGGTCGGCGGCGACCCGGTTCGGGGTGCTCCACGACCGCGGCTACCTCGAGTTGCTCGCGGAGGCCGCCCGTGGCGCGATCGCCGACGCCGGGATCGAGCAGGACGACCTCGAGGCCGCATGGCTCGGCACCGCCGAGCCGCTGACCGCGGCGCTGCTCGGCGACGCCGGCACCGCCGTGACTGAGGCCATCGACTTCGCACCGCGACCGGTGACGCGCGTCTCGACCTTCTGCTGCACTGGCATGGAGGCGGTCCGCGCCGGAGCGATGGCGATCGCCGCCGGAGAGCACGAGTTCGTGCTGGCCGTCGGAGCCGAGAAGATGCGCGACGTACCGGCCCGCGGCAGCCTCGTCGCCCGGACGGCGAACCTGACCCATCCGACGCTGGCGAAGGGACGGACCGCGCCCGGCCAGTTCGCGCTCCTGGCCAACCGCTACCTGCACGAGTACGACTGCACGGTCGAGGACCTGGCCGCCGTGGCGGTCAAGAACCACGCCCACGCCGCGCACAATCCGATCGCGCAGTACAGCGATCCGCTGACGGTCGAGGCGGTCCTGAAGGCCCCACGGGTGGCGGAACCGCTGGGCGTGCTCGACTGCACCCCGACCACGGACGGCGCCGCCGCCGTGGTGCTGACCTCGGTCGAGAAGGCGCGCGAGCTGGGTCGTCCGTACGCGGTGATCGAAGGAATCGCGCTCGCGGTCGTCGACGGCTACTACGCGGGCTTCTTCCACGACGACAGCGATTACCTCGGCTTCCGGGTGACGCGGGAGGCGGCGGCGAGCGCGTATCGCCAGGCCGGGATCACCGCGCCGCGCGAGCAGCTGGACGTCGTCGAGTGCCACGACTGCTTCACGATCACCGAGCTGGTCAACTACGAGGACCTCGGCCTGTGCGAGCGCGGCGAAGGCGCGGCGCTGCTGCGTGCGGGTGTCACCTCGGCCGGCGGTGAGATGCCGGTGAACCTGTCCGGTGGCCTTCAGGCGTGCGGCCACCCGGTGGGGGCGACCGGCGTGCGAATGATCAAGGAGGTCGCCGACCAGGTCCTCGGCCGAGCCGGCGACCGTCAGGTCGCGGGCGTGCGCCGCGGCGCCGCGCACACGCTGGGCGGTCCCGGCGTGGCCTCGTGCGTCGCCGTCATCGGCGCCGCCTAAGGCGCCGCCGTCAGGCGCCGCCGACCATCCCCATCGACCGGCCGAGCGCTGCAGTCGATCAGGCGGCCCATCAACCAGGTTGTCGAGCGGCCCTGGAGGTGAGGCACGACGAGCACGTCCGCGCCGAGGCGAGCCGCGACCGCGCGCTTGCCGCCCTCGGCCGGGTCGCCCTCGGTGAACGCGAGCGTGGCCGGCTCGAGCACTGAAAGCAGGTCGTAGTAGGCCGGAGCCGGCGGAAGCGACGGCGGTCCGGAGATCAGGAACACGCCGTCGACGGGGGTCAGCGCCGCCACCATCTCGCATCGCTCGCCGGCGGGGACCATGGGACGATCCGATCCCTTGCGCGCGCGGGACCGTTCATCGTCCTCGACGCCGATCGCCAGCCGGGCACCGGCCGCGCGGGCCGCGCGGAGGAAGCGCAGATGCCCGACGTGCAGAAGGTCGAAGATGCCGGTGGCGACTACCGTTCCGTCGCCCGACGCGACCGGCGCCGTATGCCATTGAAGTTCGAGCCCCACGCGCGGCAGTGTACCCGAGCCTGGCAGGAAATTTCAATCAAACGGTGGTTCGATAATGCTGTAAAGTGCGCGCACCTGAGAAAGGAGAACCGTGCCCCGAATCGAGCCAATTCCGGCGGATCCCAACGGCAACGCCGTTACCAACAGCGTCCTCGCCCGCGTGCTTGGACGCCGACCTGAGATTCTCGCGGCGTACGCCCGCCTGGACAACGCGGTGCGGTTCAAGGGGACCCTGCCGGTTGATCTGAAGGAAGCGGTTCGGCGAGCGACGGCGCAGCACGTGGGATGTGAGTACTGCCAGTCGCTCGGGGCTCCGAGGACCGACCTCGACGGAGCCCAGAGCCTGGCGGTCGCGTTCGCCCAGGCGGTGGCCGAGGACCCGAGCGCGATCACCGACGCCCAGTTCGACGTGTTGCGCGAGGAGTTCAGCGAGGACGAGATCGTCGAGTTGGTGGCGTTCATCTGCCTTGTGGCGGTCTCGGGACAGATGTTCGGAGCAGTGATGGGACTCGAGGCGACGGATGCCGAAGAAGCAGCGGAATATCAGGCGGTGCTCAGTGGACGTTCGTAGAGGAGGAGTGAAGATCAAATGAGTCGTCATGACGTCGTCATCATCGGGGCGGGTGCCGCGGGTCTCAGCGCCGGCGCGCTGCTGGCCAAAGAGGGCAAGTCGGTTCTGATCGTCGAAGCGAGTCCGTGGCTCGGCGGTCGCGGCGTCGCGGTGCCGGACGAGGGCTTCAAGATCAACCTCGGCGGCCACCTCGTCGAGGACTCAGGGTCGGGCATCACGAAGGTCTTCGAGCACGTGGGCAAGGAGTTGATCCACGGCGCCACGTCCACTGACATGGTGATCTGGGATCACGAAAAGTCGCGTTGGGGGTCGATCCGCGAGCAGTACTCCGCCGACAAGTCCGAGCTGAAGAAGGTGATCCAGATCGTCGTCGAGACGCCGTACGAGGACTTCGACGAGTGGGACGACCGGACACTGCGCGAGTGGATGCTGCAGCACACCAGGCACGAGGGCGTGATCGCGCTGTGGGAGTTCATCACCGTCCTCGAGGCGATCACCGAGAACTGGTGGGACCACTCGGCCTCGGACAACCTATACATGCGCAAGATGCACTACTCCGAGAAGGGCATCGGCGGCTACTCGTTCTGGCCCGGCCAGGGTTGGGACGGGATGTTCAACGACCTTCGCGACGCTGTCGTCGAGAACGGCGGCGAGGTTCGCTTGAGCACCCGCGCCTCACGTGTGGTGATCGAGAACGGCCGCGTCCTCGGTCTGGCCGTGGAAGAGCCGCACGTGATCCCGAACGAGATCTTCGAGGAGGAGTTGCTCGAGACCGACTGCGTGATCTCGACGTTGCCGGTGTGGAACGTCCTGCGGGTCGTGCCCGAGGATGATCTGCCCGACTGGTACACCGCTCAGATCAAGCACCTCGCGCGAATCGAGTTCCGCGCGACATGGCTGGGGGTGTACCTCGCGACCAAGGAGCCGATCCACGCGCTCGACCCCCGCGAGCTCGCCACCTGGCTGCACACGCCGAACCTGCCGCACGCGGGATTCTTCTTCAACATGACCGCGATGGACCCGTCGGTTGCCCCCGACGGCTCGTACCTCTACGTCGGCGGCCTTGACATCCCCGGCGAGAAGGTGCGCGACGTAAAGTGGATGCTGCGCACCCAGGAGCAGTTCGAAAAGGACCTCGCGATCATGTACCCGGGGCTCGGCCATGCGTACTGGCGCCGGCGCCATCTCGTGCACGAGCCCGGGCTGGGGGTCATTCAGAAGCCGAACCTCGTGGGCCGGTTCCGCCCGCACTGGCGCGCCCCCAACGTCGACGGCCTGTACTTCGCGTCCGACACGTTCCGGTCCCGCGGCATCGGCGTCGACCGAGCCTCGCGCGCCGGCGTCACCGTCGCCGAGGACATCCTCGGGCGGCGCCTTGCCACCTTCGGCGATGGATGGAGGTACTGATGGCCGGTCGGTTCGAAGGAAAGGTCCTGTTCGCCACCGGCGGCGGCTCGGGATTGGCGGCGGCCACGGCGCGACGGTTCGCGTCCGAGGGCGGGACGGTGGCGCTCGTCGATCTCGACATCGAGCGCGCCGGGGAGGTGGCCGCCGAGCTTCCAGGGGCGATAGCGCTCGAGGCAAACGTCGCCGACGAGGTCGCCGTGCGCACCGCCGTGCAGGCGGCCCACGAGCGTCTCGGCTCGATCGACTGCGTGTTCAACGGCGCTGGCCACGCGGACTTCGGCCCGATCGAGGACTGGTCGTACGAGCGGTTCAACAAGATGATGAACGTCCACATGGGCGGGACGTTCCTCGTCTGCCGGGAGGTGATTCCGCTCATGCGCGAGAACGGCTCGGGCTCGATCGTCAACGTCTCCTCGATCGCGGCGCTCATCGCTCAGCCGAACAACGCTCCGTACGGCGCGGCGAAGGGAGCGATCCTCGCGTTTTCGCGCCAAATCGCGGGGGACGTCGCGCCCGATATTCGCGTCAACGTAGTGGCTCCGGGTCGCGTCCTCACCGGGATGACCCGGCCGCTGTACACCGAGCGCGGTGGCGGCGACTTCGAGAAGGGCGCCGCGGTGGCGGCGCAGCTGAACATGGTCAAGCGGCTGGGAGCGCCCGAAGAGATCGCGGCGACCGTCTGCTTCCTGCTCTCCGATGACGCGAGCTTCATCACTGCGACGCTGATCGTCCCGGACGGTGGCGAGACCGCGATGTAGGCCCGGTGGCCCGCGGCCCTTGGCGTGAAACTCGGACTATGTCCGAGTTTTATGCCAAGCGTCGGCGCGTGACGGTTACTGCGTGACGGTGATGTCAGGCAGGCCGCCGTGCACTTCGAGGACCTCAGCGGTCACGAATCCGGCGTCGGGCGAGCAGAACGAGACCGCGGCGGCGCCTGGGCTCTGGCGAGGCGCTCGGCCGCGGCCTGCCGGCTGGCGCGGAGCTCGAGCTCGCGGATCGCGTGCGGGTCGACCTGCTCGAGCGCGGTCAGCTCGTCGGGCGACGGCTCGGCGGTGGTGGCGACCGGCTGTTCGACCTCGAAGGTGAAGCCGGTGTCGTTCGCGACCTGGTCGAGGTTCTCGCCCGGGTGGAGCGACTCGAGTTTCGGACCGTCCGGCGTGAACCGGAACACGGCGCGGTCGGTGACGAGCACGGTGGGCCCGCGCGTTCCCCGATGCGGATCGCCGCCGCCGGCGCCGGTGATGAAGCCGACCTCGGCGGGCAGCGAGCGCTCGCGATGATCGGTGTGGTAGACGACGACCCGCGGGAGGATCCGCCAGACGTCCGCGGTCGCGAGGCCCCCGGGGAGGCGTCGCACCGAGCCGTCGCCGCCCGGGATCCGGCTCGTGTTCGCGTTGCCGGCGCCGTCGATCTGCGCCGGTCGCAGGAACTGAAGCGTCATCGACTGCCGCTCGGCCATCTCCATCGTCAGCACGTGGGGCACGAACGCCGCTGTCCGGCCGGTGAGCGCGGCGGCGCCGCGCATGCAGGTGAGCAGGTCGGCGTCGGGGGAAAGCGCGCCGGCGACCAGCAGGTGCGACCGCGGCGCGTGGCACTTCCGCGCGATCAGCGCGCCCGCGAGCGCGAGTGGCGTGCCGAGGCCGACGCCGACGACATCGCCGTCTGAGATCTCGCGTCCCAGTCGGCAGGCCATCAGCGCGGCGCGCTCCGAGGGTGTCACTAGTCGAGCAGCGGCTCGGTGCCCGCCGCGAGCGCGGACTCGTCGTTGAGCAGCGGCTCGTCGAACTTGAACACCTTCACCGCGGTGTCGTGGAGCAACGCGCGGCGAGCCTCGGGTTTGAGGTCCATCTCGTCGATCTGACTGAGACCCTCGGCGTGCATGATCAGCGGGTAGTCGGTACCCCACATGACCTTGCCGATGCCGCGCCGACGCGCGTTCAGGAAGCTCACGAGCTTTGGATCCCAGTACTTCGGAGCGTGTCCTGACACCGCGATGTAGACGTTCGGATGCTTCCAGGCCATGGCGATCAGCTCTTCCGTCCACGGCCAGCCGGTGTGACCGCCGACGAGCCGCAACTCCGGGAACCAGATCGCGATGTCGTCGAGCAGGATCGGCTTGCCGCACGCGCTTGGCATGAACTCCGCCGAGTGCCCGACCTGGAACACGACCGGGATGTCGAGTTCGGCGCACTTGGCGTAGAACGGCCACCACTCGCGCTCGTTGATCGGGATCCCGAACCCGAACGGGTGCACGTGCGCGCCCTTGAAGCCGTACTCCCGCACCGCGCGCTCGAGTGCGCGCACGCCTTCCATACCGCTGATCGGGTTGATGCCGGCGAGCCCGACGATCCGCTCCGGATAAGCTGCGACCAGCTCGGCGATGTGCTCGTGCGGGATATCGGAGAGCATCTCCCGCGTTCGGTAGCGCATCATCTTCAGGCTCGGCGTGCACACGCGCGAGATGTTGAGCTCGTCCATGTACTCGACGAACTCGTCGGCGGTGTGCCAGCGCATGTTGTCGTGCCGGCCCCACTGGTCACCCATCATGAACGCGACCTCGGGGTTTTCAGTGAAGATCGTCTTGATGCCCAGTTCCGTGAACGGGTTGCACCAGGCGTCGATCGCCGGGATGTTGTCGTTCATGCCTCCGCTCCTCTAGGTACGACCTCGATGAGTTTGGCCTTGTGGGAAGTGCGCTCGATGCTCCCGGGATCGACGATCTCGACCTCCGGGCGAACGGACATGCGCTGGTGCATCGCCGAGGCGATCTCGCGCGCGAGCGCCTCGTCTCCGTCGCTGCGGAGTCCCTCGCCGCGCTCGACCCGCAACCGCAGCGGCGGCTCGACGCGCGGCGGATCGCCACTGACGAGCAGCCGCAGCACGCCGCTCACGCGGGGGGCAAAGCCCGCCACGAGATCGCGCGCGGCGGCGGGATAGAGCTTCACGCCCTTGACGATCAGGAGGTCGTCGGTGCGTCCGATGACCCGGATGCGCGTGCTGAGTCCCTCGGCGCCCGGAACCCGGCGCATCTCGTACACGTCGCCGACCGAGCTGCGCAGCTGGGGCTGGGCCCGCCAGCGCAGCGTCGTCTTCACGCGCTCGCCGTAGGCCGGGGTGCCGTCGTCCGGGATCGGCACGGCGCGGCCGGCCTCGGAGTCCCACAACTGCTGCACCGAGCAGTCATCGCCGAGCACGGTCATGCCCTCGTACGGCCAGGCGCCGTCGGATCCGTTGATGATCCCGTGGGCACCGCCGAGGACGTCGTACACGGTGGCTCCGGTGGCCTGCTCGATTCTGGCCCTGACCTCGGGCAGGCCGGCGCCCGGTTCGCCCGCGCACACGATCGAGCGGAGCCCGAGGTCGCGCATGGTGTCGGGCGCCTGCTCGATCAGATAGGTCGCGTAGCTCGGCGTGCACAGGAGCGCGTCCGGGCGGGTCAGCGCGGCGATGTCGAGCAAGCGCTTGCTGCCGGGCTCCGCGCCGACCGGAATGAGCTGAGCGCCGTGACGCTCGACGGCTCGCGCAAGCGGATACCCGGCGAGGAACATCGACAGCCCGAATCCGTGCAGGACCACGTTGTCCGTGCCGACACCGGCCTGCGTGAGCGCTCTGCCCCAAAGCTCGTCGGTAATCGCCACGTCCTCTGCCGTGAACGCGTAAAAGGTCGGCGTTCCCGTGGTGCCCGAGGTCGACGCAACACCGACCACCTCGGCCGGCTCGACGCACAGGTGCTCTCCGAAGGGATGGCCGTGGACCGAGCGGCTCTCCTCTTGGAGCTCGCGCTCGTCGTCCTTGCGCAGGAGGATCGGCAGCCGCTCGAGGTCGGCCACGCAGGTGATTTCGCCCGGCTCCACCCCGGCCGCGCGCAGGCGCTCGCGGTAGAACATCGAGCGCTCCCAGCAGGCCGCGACCGTTGCGCGCACGCCGGCGTCGCGTTGCTCGGCGATAGCCGGCGATTCCGTGATCGGGGAGGTCATGAAGGTCCTTGTCTTGGCTTTCTAACGAACGTTTGGACAAGCGAACGGTAACAGAACCAAGTTGGTTTTTCTACCAAACATTAGGTAGACTAGCGGCGTGGCGGACTACCGCGATCTCGTGGGCCATCGGTTCCCGTCGGGCACGTACAAGTTGCCCGAGTACGTGTGCTGGCTGTGGTCGGACGCCGCTCAGCTTCCGCCCGTGTACGACGCTCATCCTGGGCTCGCGCACCTCGTCGCGTCGAACGGACTGGGCGTGCGCGTGAACGAGATCCTCGAGTTGATGGGCGCGACCACCGACGATGGCGTGATGTTCGGCGAGTTCGGGGTCGAGTATCACGGAACGCTGCGGGCGGGCGCGACCTATGAGTGCGATGCCGAGGTCGTCGACGTCGAGCGGAAACGCGGTCGCCGCGCCGGCGTCTTCGACAAGCTCTCGTTCGAGGTGACGATCCGAGAGCAGGGATCGGACGCGCCTGTGGCCGTATGCAGAAACGCGTGGATCTTTCCGCGCGGGAACGGCGACGCGTGACGGCTGCACCTGAGCTGCACGTCGGCCAGCAGATCGATCCGTTCGTGATCGAGTCGGTCGACCCGGCGCGGATAAAGACGGTGGCGGCGATCCTCCAGGATCCGACACGGACCCACGTCGACCCGGCAGCGACGCGGGCGCTTGGGATGGGGGACAGCATCGCCACTCAGGGGGCGCTCAACATGACCTGGTTCGCCGAAGCTGCGATTCGGTTCGCGGGTGGGACTGACCGGCTCGTCTCCTTCGAGGTTCGCTTCCTCGACCACGTGTTCGGCGGCGAACGGTTCGAGTGCGCCGGCAGGGTCACGGCGATCGATCACGACCAAGGGCAAGCCCGGCTCGAGCTGCTCGCGACCTCCAACGGACGCCCGGTGCTCGACGGAACGGCAACGGTCAGAACCGACTGAGCACCGCCGCGCCAGCCCCGTGGTATTTCAAACAATCATTTGGTAGACTGCGCGATCACGATGAGCGACTATGGACATCTCGCCGGGCATCGATTCCCCGGCGGCACCTACACCCTTCCGCCCTGGTTGTCCTGGCTGTGGGCGGACGCTGCGAAGCTCGAGCCCGACTGGGCCGTGGCCCATCAAGGGCTTGCCTACCTGGTTGCGCTCAGAGGGGCGGGCGTGAGCATCCAGGACATCTTCGACCTGATGGACGCCACCGCCGACAGCGGTGTGGTGTTCGGCGAGTTCCAGGTCGACTACCACGGCGTGCTTCAGCCGGGCGCCACCTACGAATGTGAAGCCGACGTCGTCGAGGTGGAACGCAAGAGCGGCAAGCGCGCGGGCGTGTTCGACAAGTTCACCTTTCAGGTGAAGGTCCGCGAGGCGGGTGCTGAGGATCTGACGTTGGTGTGCACCAACTCGTGGATCTTCCCGCGGGCGGAAGGGGAGTGACGATGGCTACGCGTGAGATACAGGTCGGTCAGCAGCTCAAACCGTTCGTGATCGAGTCGGTCGATCCCGAGCCGATGAAGACGATGGCGGCGATCCTTCAGGACCCGAACCCGATCCACTTCGATCCGGCCTCGACGCAGGCGCTCGGCATGGGTGACAAAACGGTGAATCAAGGGCCGACCAACGTCACCTGGTTGACCGAGTTCGTGCAGCGGTTCGCCGGTGGTCCCGATCGTCTGGTCACGATCAGGATCCGCTTCCTCGGAAACGTCCTCTCGGGCGACCGGTTCGAGTGCACCGGGACGGTGACCGCGGTCGACGCCGAAGCGGGCACGGCCGAGCTCGAGGTGGGCGCCACCTCCGACGGCCGCCCCGCGCTCGGCGGCACGGCCGTCATCAAGATCAGCGACTGACCCCTTCGCGGGCGGCGGCTTCCTGGAACCGGGCCGCGGCGTCGTCACCGGAGCTGAACTCGATCAGGCGAACCCCGTGCGGATCGACCCGTTCGAGCGCTGCGAGCGCGTCTGCGTCTGGCTCGCTCACGACCGGCTCGGTGTTGGTCAAGGCGATGCCGAGACCGGGGGCGCCGGCAACCAGCTCTGCGCCGTCCGGCGTGAGCCACAGCGCGTGCCAGCCGTCCGACCCGAGCTCGAAGCAGCCGCCCGGCGTGAGCAGCCGGCGGATCGCACCCTCCCGCGGAACTGCGCCGCATACGACGTCGACCCGCTCGACGAGCTGACGCGGGCTGTGAGCGGGGAGGAGGTACCAGACCCGAGACGGGCTCGCGTTGTTGTCGGGCAGGCCCCGCGCGCCCGGCAGCGCCACCTTGGGCCGGCCCGGTGGGCCGGCGCCGGACAGGTTCGTCCGGCCGGCGGCATCGAGCTGGGCCGGCGCCACCGCCACGCCCACCCGCCCGCGCGCCAGCAGCGCGAACGTGTCGAACGGGTCGTCTAAGAGAGCCGCGCCGGTGGTGAACAGCCCCGCCTCGCCGAGCGTGACGCTCGGCACCGGCTGGGCGTCGAGCGCAGTGAACCCGGTCGCGAGCGCGATGTCGGCCGCGCCGAGCTCGCGAGCGGCGAGCGCCGCCGCGACGGTGGCCGGCGACGTCACCGCGTAGACGCTGATGCCGGACTCCGCGATCTCGCGCGCGAGCGCGGCCGTGAGCAGGTCCCCAGGGTGAGGAGTCATGACACCGGCTCCGTCAGCAGCTCAAGTCCCGCTTGCGCACCCTCGGCCGCCCAACGTGAGACGACTGCGAGATCCGCGCCGTAGTGCGGATGGCACCCGGTCGGCCAGGCGCCGCCGGGTGCGGGCACGATGCCGTCGACCCAGAGGCGCGAAAGCACGGCGCGGCGGGGATCGTCCGTAACCGTCGCCTCATGGCAGACGTACACGCGCTCGGCCGCCCTGGCGAGCGCGCCGTCCATCGCGAAGTCGCCCTCTACGTAGGCGTTGCCGCGCGAGTCGACGGCGGGTACGTGCAAGATCGCGAAGTCGAGCGCGAGCGCGCGGACCTGCATGACCCGCTCGCCCGTGAAGGGGTCGGCGGCCTCGCGCACGTTCGGATTGACCGCCGGCAGGTCGGTGCCGAGGCCCGTCCACGTCGGGAGCGACGGGATCCCCCGCGCGGTGGCCTGGAGCGCGCAGAGCAGCGTTCCCTCTGACCATTCGACGAAATCGAAGCTCTGATCCTGGCGGCCGGCGCGGTAGCGGGGCGCGAGGCCGGCGCCGTCGAGCGCCACGCCCGCGCTGTGGAGCGCTTTCACGCAGCCGGCCGCGAGCAGCAGCTCGACGTCCAGCGAGCCGAGGAACGAGACGAGCGTCAGGTCGCTCCGGCCCGCGGCCACGAGTGCCCGCGCCGCCGCCATCGGCTTGCGCTGCAGGCCCGCGCCGCCGAGTCCGACGGTCGCCCCGTCGGGGATGTCGGCGACCAGCTCTTCGAGCGAGACGCTGCGGATCGGGATGGCTGCTCTCCTCCTCGAGAAATGACTACCAAACGATTGGTCAAATGATACCGTGTTGTACGCGATCGCGCATGGTCCATCCGAGTCACGAAACGTTCCAGGTGCCGAGGTCGGGCGCGGGCCGGCTCCCGCGATCGGCCTCCGACGCGCGCGCACACCCGGTCTCGGACGGGCTGTGGAGCCTTCAGCTCCCGCTCTGCTACCGGTCGGTGGCGTCGACCAACGCGTACCTGCTGGCCGGACGAGACGGGTGGATCCTCGTCGATTGCGGCTCGTGCCTGCCTCCGGGATGGGAGGCGATGGAGGCCGCGCTGCGTCAGGCCGGCGCGGACCCTGACGATCTCGAGATGCTCGTCGTCACGCATTCGCACGCCGACCACCGCGGTCTTGCCGCCGAGCTCGTTCGGCGCACGGGGTGCACGTTGGCGATGGGGGAGGCGCCTCATCCGATCCTCGATGTGCTGCGCGACCCGAGCCTCCCGCTCGACGCGCGCCGCGCCCGCGGACTGGCAGAGGGAGTTCCGCGGGTTGCGGTCGACCGGTTCGTCGACGACCTGCCCGGGGACGACGGCGTCTACCCCGCGGCCGAGCCGGATCGGGTCCTGGCCGAAGGCGAGGAGATCGACTCTCTCTCGGGTCCCTGGCGGGTGATTCCGGTTCCCGGCCACAGCGGGGACCAGATCGCGCTCTGGAACGCCGGCACGCGTCAGCTGATCAGCGCGGACCTGGCTCTCCCCGGGCCGGCCACCTATCTCGAATACGGCACACGGCCCGATCCGCACGCGGATCAGCTCGTCTCGCTCGACCGCGTGATCGCGCTCGGGCCCGAGGTCGTGCTGGCCGGCCACGGCCGTCCCATCGCTGACGGCGTGACGTTTCTACGCGGCTGCCGCGAGAAGGCGCTCGGCCGGGTCGAGGTCGTGCAGGCGGCGCTCGGGGCCAGATCCGCTCAGCGGGTTCGAGGTCGCGGCGTCGATGACGCCGGTGGACGCCGAGGCCGGTCACTGGCAGCGGAGCATGGCGGAGGCGCTGTCGGTGCTGGAGTACCTCGAGAGATCTGGTCGCGCGCGGTCGGTCGCCGATGACGACGGCATCCGCAGGTGGACGGCGGCCGGGTCGTGATCGTGATCTTGCTCAGGCGCTACTGCGGGTCCCCGTCGACCGGCGCCCATTGGCCGTCCTCGACCTGATAGCGCTGCGCGACCTCGACGAGGACGCCGCCCGACCAGTCGTTCGGCAAGAAGTTCCAGCGCAGCCACGGATAGCTGTCGGGCCCGGTCTGCTCGTCCTGGAGGATCGGGAAGCCCTTGGCGCGCAGCTCGTCGACGGTCGTGTCGACGTCGCTCGAGAGGAACGCGACGTGATGAACGATCTCGCCCCGCTTGGCCAGCACCTTCTTGAGGAAGCCTTCGCCGGCGGGGGCGAACAGCTGGATCGCGGTGCCGCCCGGCTTGACGAACGTCGCCCAACGCATCTTCTCGCCGTTCTCCTCGCCCTCGCCCCAGACCACCTCGCTGGCCTGCTCGGGATCGAGCACCTCCAACAGCGTGCGCCATTTCTCAACCGATGCGTCAAGGTCCTCGACGAGCATCGCCACGTGGTCGAATCGCAACTCAGGCATTTTCGGTCTCCTCGGTACTGGTCATTCGGGGTGCTCCATGAGCTCGATCAGCGCGCCGCCGCTGGCGGCGGGATCGAGAAACGAGATGCGGCTGCCGTGCGAGCCCGGGCGGGGGGTGGTGTCGCGGACCGGGACGCCGGCCGCGCTCAGCTCCTCGAGCAGTGAGTCGAGACCTTCGACCTCGATCGCCACGTGGTGCACCCCGGTCTCGCCGCGAGCGACCGCCGCAGCCGCACGCGAGTCCTCGCGCGCCGGCGCGACGAACTCGAGCAGCACACCGCCCACGCGTACCCACAGGATGTTCAGGCCGAGCTCGGGCTCAGGCTCGGGCCCTTGCACGTCGGCGCCGAGGCAGTCGCGGAACAGCCTGGCCGCGGAATCGAGCTCCGGGACGATGATCCCCACGTGCGCGAATCCGCGCACACCGTGACCGTCCTGCGCGGTGCTCACGTCTCGGATGCGGGCGCGAAATGGGCGATGTCCGTGATCGAGCCGGTGCGCTCCTCGCGCCACACCGCGCGCACGCGCGCGCCCGGACCGAGGCTCTCGGCTCCGTCGGCGAGATGGTGTAGCAGCCCGTGGCTTGCTCCGTCGAGACGGATCAGCCCGAACGCCGGCGCTCCGGGAAGGTGATGCGCCACCGTGCAGGCCTCGATCACGCCCTCGGGCGCGATCTCGCGGGTCTCGCGCAGATGCGTCCCGTCGGGTGCGAACGGTGACGCGGGCACGGACACGTACCCGTCGCCGTGGGAGGCGATCAACTGCCCCTCGCGCAGCCCGTTCAGCGCGTCGCGCTGCACCGCGCCGGCGGTATAGACGTACGGCAGGTCGATCTTCTGATCGAAGACGAGTTCGGTCATCAGTCGATCATCCTGAAGTGCTTGATGTCGGCGAGGCTTCCGGTGCGCTCCTCGCGCGGCTTGAACACGGCCTCGACGCGCTTGCCGACGCCGATCTGCTCGGGCTCGGTCGCGTCGAGCAGGTGGTAGATCGAGGTGTCGGCGCCCGTGAAGCGGACCAGGCCGAACCCGTAGGGGACGGGTCGCTGGACGCCTGTCATCGGGTCGATGAACGGGACGTAGACGATCGTGCAGCCGGCCAGCACTCCGTCTGGTCCGACCTCGACCCACTCGGTCATCGGTAGCCCGGACAGCCCGCACACCGGCCGCGGCGGGACCATCACGTTGCCCTCGGCGTCGCGCGTGGCGAGGATCTTGCCCTCGTCGCGGAGCGCAGTGAAGAAACGCGTCGCGTGATGCCCGGCCGCGAACCGGTACCGGAGTGTGATCTGCTGCTCGATTCGAATCGCCTGCTCGCGATTGAACGCCTCCGCCTGCGTGGTCATCACGCACTCACCTCCGCGGTCGCCGGAAGCTCGCGGGAGAGGATCATCACGTCCGTCCACGCGTTGCCGCCATATCCGGTGGCGAGCGCCCGGCGCACGTCCGGGATCTGATGCTCGCCGGCTTCGCCCATCACCTGATTGGCCGCCTCGGCGACCCGGATCATCGCGGTGGCCCCGACCGGGTTGGTCGAGAGGACGCCGCCTGAGGGGTTCACCGGGAGATCGCCGTCGATCAGCGTGACGCCCTCGTCGATCATCTTGCCGCCGCCGCCCATCGGGCAGAAGCCGACGTTCTCATACCAGGCGAGCTCGGCGTACGAGGCGGGCTCGTACAGCTCGGCCACGTCGAAGTCGTGCCGCGGATCGGTGACCCCGGCGAGCTTGTAAGCCTTCTTGGTCGCCGCCTGGAGCGAGCGCATCACGGCCAGTCGCTTGGGGCTGTCGCCCATGTACTGCTGGTCGTGCGATGTCGCCACCGCGTGCACCCAGGCGGGGTGCTCGGCATGGTCGGCGGCGACCGACTCGGCGGCCATCACGATCGCGCAGGCACCGTCCGAGGAGGGGCAGAAGTCCAGACGATGGATCGGGTACGCGAGCATCTCGGACTCGAGCACCTCCTCGACCGTGATGTTCGGGAGCTTCAGGTGCGCGTGCGGGTTCAGGCACGCGTTGCGCCGCGCCTTGACCGCGACCTTGGCGGCCTGCTCGGGCGTGACGCCGCTCTCGGCGATGTACGTCGACGCCATCGTCGCAAAGTTCCCGATCGCCCCGGCCATAACCGAGCGCTCCCAGACGGGGTCGCCGACGGTCGTGATCGCCGACTGCGCCGACCCTTCGGTCTGCTTCTGGAAGCCGACCCCGAGCACGCGCTTGTGCCTGCCCGAAGCGACCAGGTGGTAGCAGGCCAGGGCGGCGCTCGCCCCAACCGTGCCCCCGGTGTTGAGCTTGTACAGCGGCTTGTCGAGCGCCCCGAGGGCGCCGACGAGGTATTGGTCGACGAGGTAGATGCCTTCGAACATCTCCATGTTGCCCGCGACGACGGCGTCGATGTCGTCGAACGTGAGCCCCCGTGAGCCCAGGCAACGGTCGATCGCCTCGCGGGCGATCTCGCCCATCGAGGCGTCGAAACGGCGTCCGTGGTCGCTCTGTCCGGTGGCGACGACTGCTGCGCGTACAGGGGTCATATGGCGGCCTCTAGGAGCACGATGTGGTGGCTTTGGCTGGCGACGCCCGTCGTCGCGTGGACGAGTCCGCGCCCGCCGTGCTCGCGCAACCGCTGCGCGACCGACACGACCGCGTGCAGGCCGGCGACGCTGCCGGCGCTTCCGCCGAGCCATCCGCCGGAGGCGTTGACGGCCGGGCCGCCGCCGTCGCCCTCGAAACGCTTGACGAGTTCTTCGCCGGATCCGAGTCCGAGCGCGTGCCCGATGATCAGGTGTTGATGGGCGTACGGCGCGTTGATCTCGATCGCGTCGAGCTCGGACAGCTCCCAGCCGGCGATCGACAGGGCCTCCGCGGCGGCCGCCCGGGCCTCTGGGGCGGTGTGAAGCTCGGGCCGCTGGCTCCAATAGGCGCCCGTGCGCGAGGCGGCGGCGACGATGCGGACGCCTGTGCGCCCGAGCCGGCGCGCGTTGTCGCCGTCTGCGAGCACGAGCGCCGAGGCGCAGTCCAGCAGGGGGGCGCGATCGAGCGCGCGGAGCGGGTCGGCGGTCGCCTCGGAGTCGAGCACGTCCTGGGCGCTGACCGGGTCGAGCGTGGTCGATCGCGTGCGGGCGGCCGCCACGATGCGGGCCGAGTGCGAGGGTTCGAACAGTCCCTGGGCGTAGAGAAGCTGTGCCTGGAACGCGGCGACCACGGTGTCGTCCGGGCCGAGCGGGCGCTGGAAGTAAGGATCGAAAGCGGCGAGCTCGATCGTGTGGATGTCGCCCTGGGACTCCTTGGCATGGGCGAGGAAGAGGTTCAGGTGCTGATCTTCGTCCTCCATGCGCGCGAGCGCGTAGCCGAGACCGAGACTCGCGTCTGCGGCGACCTTCGCCTCAGACCCGAACACGCCTCCGACGAGTTCGTTGACGCTCATGCTCGAGATCGTGCGGCCGTCCCAGAAGTCCTGGCTGGCGGTGACCGCTCCCTCGATCTCCCGGAGCGATGTGCTCGCGTCGTTCAGCGCGGGCTCGACCGCTTCCCAGGCGAGCTCGGTGATGCTCACGTCGTCGCGGCGCGCCGCGGTCCGCGCTTCGCCCAAGCCAATGATCCAGGTGTCGGTTGCGGCCGCCATAAAACGATTCTACCAAATGATTGGTAGAGATGCTACATTGCCCGCGTGGATTTCTCTCTGACCAGCGAACAGCAGGACCTCGTCGCGCTCGCGCGTGACTTCGCTCGGCGCGAAATCGCCCCGCACGTCGCCGACTACGACCGTGAGGAACGCTTCCCGATCGAGATCATCCGCCACGCCGCGGAGCTCGGATTGCTCGGAGGCGTCGTGCCGATCGAGTACGGCGGCGCCAGCCTGGACTTCAAGACGTACGCGATGGTCGTCGAAGAGGTCTCGCGCGTGTGTCACGTCGTCGGCGTTGCGATGTCGCTGCCGAGCGGACTCGTCGGGAGCTCGATCCAGGTGTACGGCACCGAGGAGCAGAAGCAGCGCTACCTGGCGCCGCTGGCGCGCGGTGAGGTGTTCGGCGCCGCCGGTGTCACCGAGGCGCGCTCGGGTACCGACGTGTCTGACATGGACACGAGCTGCCGCAGGGACGGCAGCGACTACGTGATCAACGGCGCGAAGATGTGGATCTCGTTCCTCGACGTCGCCGAGTGGTTCCTCACGTTCGCCCACATCGGCGTCGACGAGAGCACCGGGCGCAAGCGCGTGTGCGCGTTCATCGTCGACCGGGACCTTCCTGGCGTGTCGGTCCATCCGGTCAGCAACAAATTCGGCTTCCGTCCGATCAAGACCGGCGAGCTCGTGCTCGAGGACGTGCGGGTGCCCGCGTCGGCGCTCGTCGGGGAAGAGGGCCGAGGCTTCGGCGTGGCGATGAACGCCGTCGAGAACGGACGGCTGGGCGTCGCCGCGCGCGCCACTGGCCTGGCCCAGGCGTGCGTCGATGTGATGGTCGAGTACGCGCGCGATCGCGTCGTGTTCCGCCAGCCAATCGCCCGCTTCCAGATGGTCCAGAAGATGATCGCCGACTCGATGACTACCACCGACGCGGCTCGGCTGCTCGTGTTGCGGTTGGCCGATCTCAAGGATCGCGGCCTGCGCGCGCGGGCGGAGGCGTCGATGGCCAAGCAGTTCGCGAGCGATGCCGCGATGGACGCGGCGCTGGCCGCGTTCCAGATCCACGGTGCCTACGGTGTGTCCGACGAGTATCCGGTCGGGCGTTACCTGCGCGACGCCAAGGTCTTCCAGATCGTCGAAGGCAACAACGAGCTGCACCGGTCGCTGATCGCCGAGAGCGCCACCGGCCTACGCTAGCCGGCTATTGCCGTCCGGGCCGGCCGTCGACGAACGGAGGGAGGTCGGCGCGCATCGACTCGATCTCGGCGATTCGCTCGCGGAACCGCCAGCGTCGATCCGCGCCGCGCTCGAGCGTGTCGCGGTAGCGGCCGAACACGCGCAGGGTGGGCAAGTCCTCGTGGTCCATGACGACGGCAAGGTAGGAGCGGCAGGTCGCGCTGTCGCTCCCGGTCACGTCGACGATCGGCTCGAACAGGAGGTGCTTGTGCCAGAGCTCCGGCGCGCGGGTGTGGCCGGCGATGAACGTTCTCAGCTCCTCGCGCCCGCTGATCACGCGCTTCAGCTGATGCGCGTGCCGGCTGCGGATATCGAACACGCCGTCCTCGGTGAAGCAGTCGAGCCATGCCGCCTCGTCGCCGTAGTCGATCGAGTGCGCGTACCGGTGCAGCGTCCGGACGATCTCGCGCTCGGCCTCCAGCGTCTCCAGGCGTGCTTCCAGCTCGTCGCGGGCACTGGCCACGGACGGCAGCTTGCCGCGAACGGGCCCGTCTGTCAAACCAACGTTCGATCGATTACGGTACGCGAGCGATGACCACCCGGCCGCTCCAGGACCTGCTCGACCTCGAGGGCAAGGTCGCGATCGTGAGCGGCGCGGGACATGGGCTCGGGTTCGCGGTCGCCGCGCGCCTCGCCGAGGCCGGTGCCGCGGTGGTCCTCAACGACCTCGACGGCGATCGCGTCGAGGCGGCCGCCGCCAGCCTGCGTGACCAGGGTCGCCACGCGACATCGGTCGCCGGCGATGTCGCCGACCGCGCCGACGTCGGCCGTTGCGTCGAGGCCGCGGTCGCGGAGTTCGGCCGTGTCGACGTGCTCGTCAACAACGCCGGGATCTGGCCGCGCGAGCCGTTTCTGGAGGCGTCGGGCGAGCTGTGGCGGCGGACGCTTGAGGTCAACCTGGTCGGGCAGCTGCTGTTGGCGCAGGCGGTCGCGGCGCGGATGATCGATCAGGGCGAGGGTGGCGCGATGGTCAATATCGCTTCGATCGCGGCGATCGTCCCGCACCCGGATTACCTGGTCGCGTACGGCGCGAGCAAGGCGGGCGTCGTCAACGCCACGAGGACGCTCGCGAAGGCGCTTGCTCCACATGGAATCCGGGTCAACGTGGTGCTGCCGGGCGGGATGGAGACACCGGGCGTCGAAGGAGTCCCGCGGCGGCAGGGAGCCGACATCCCGCTCGGACACCGCGCCGACCCGGATGAGGTCGCCACCGCGGTCGTGTTCCTCGCGTCGCCGCTCGCGGGTTACGTGACCGGGGCCGAGCTCGTCGTCGACGGCGGCGCAACCCTGGTTTAACCGGCCGGTCGACTGCCGCTCAGTCGCGGCTGGTGTCCCGCGGCCCGGAGCTCGACAGACCACCGTCGACGACCAGCGTCTGCCCGATGATGTACGCGCCGGCGGAGGAGACAAGCAACAGCGTGACGCCGGCAATGTCCTCCGGCGTCGCGATGCGCCCCACCGGGACCCGGGCCGCGAGGTCGTCGAGGTCGAGGCTGCCTTCGGCCGCCAGCCCCTGGACCATGGGTGTGGCGACGATGCCGGGCGCAACCGCATTCACTCGCACCCCGTGCGGAGCCCACTCGATTGCGAGCGCGCGCGTCAGACCCGTCACGCCGCCCTTGCTGGCGCCGTAGGGGACGCGCCCGCCGCCTCCGAACTCGACGCCCGTCAGCGACGCGACGTTGACGATCGCGCCGCGGCCCTGCTCGACCATCGGCGCGCCGAACGCCCGGCAGCAGCGGAAGGTTCCGCCGAGGTTGATGTCGACGACGAAGTCCCAGTCGTCGTCGGTGACTTCGAGCGTCGGCCGGACGCGCTGGACGCCGGCGCCGCAGAACAGGATCGAGGGCGGGCCGAGGCGATCGGAGACCGCGTCGGCCACTTCTCTGACTGACTCGGTCGAGCGCACGTCGATCTCGAGCCCGAGATGTGCGGCCCCCTCGAGCTTCGAGGCGACCGCGTACGCGCCGTCGGCGTCGAGGTCCGTGACCGCCACCGTCGCGCCGGCCCGGGCGAGCGCGACCGCCACCGCCGCGCCGAGCCCGCCGGCGCCACCGGTCACGACGGCGACCTCGCCACTCAAGTCGGGATTCAATTCTACCAAGCGCTTGGTAGACTACCGCAGATGCGCGCGCTCCGTTTTCATGCGGCCAAGGACGTCCGGAACGAGGAGGTGGAGGCACCCGGGCGGCCCATTGGAAGCCAGGTGCTGATCGCGCCGATGTTCGCCGGCATCTGCGGCACCGATGTCCACGAGTACGCGGCTGGACCGCTGCGGACGACCGTCGAGCCGCATCCGCTGACCGGTGGTCACGTGCCTCAGATCCTCGGCCACGAGGTCTCGGCGGAGGTCGTCGAGCTGGGCCCCGAGGTCGACTCGCTTGCGCGAGGCGACCGCGTGTCGCTGATGCCACTCCGCAGCTGCGGGGAATGTGCGGTGTGTCGCGGCGGCCAGGAGCAGATGTGTGACCTGCGTGCGGCGGTCGGTCTGCGCCATCCCTGGGGCGGCATGGCCGACCTGGCGCTCGTCGACGCCGACCAGCTTTTTCGAATGCCCGACGCACTCACCTGGGAGCAGGGCGCGATGATCGAACCGACCGCGGTCTCGTGGTCGGCGGTGAGGACCGGTGGCGTCGCCGAGGGCGACAGCGTCCTGGTCACGGGTGCTGGCCCGATCGGCACGCTCGCCGCGCTGGCGGCCGCCGCCGCGGGTGCGCGTGTGCTCGTGTCCGAACCCAATCATGCGCGCGGGGCGCGCGTCGAGCAGCTCGGGTTCGAGGTGATCGATCCGCGCGCGATCGACGTGGCCGACGCGTGCCGGGACTGGAGTCCGGGTGGGGTCGATGTCGCGATCGAGTGCTCGGGTCAGGAGCCCGCGATCCATGCCACGCTGGCCGCGCTTCGGCCCGGCGGCCGCGTCGTGCAGGCCGGCGTGCCGGTCACCCCGACGCCGCTCGACCTGGCGAGCCTGATGCTTCGAGGTCTGACGATCGCCGGCTCGGTCGGCTTCCCGGTCCGGTGCTGGCCCGAGCTGATGGACGAGGTGGCCTCGGGTGCGCTTCCGATCGATCGCGTTATGACCGGGCGAGTGACGATGGAGAACGCGGTGGCGGAAGGGTTCGAGCGGCTGCTCGATCCCGGCGGTGACGCGATCAAGATCCTGATCGAAGTCGGCCGGGCCGCGAGCCGGCGACGGATAGATCGTCGCCCGGCGGATGGTTCAGAACAGCAGCTGCACCGAGCCGCCGTCGACCGTCCACGCCGCGCCGGTTACGTTGGCGGCCTGGCCGGCGCACAGGAACACGACGACCGCCGCCACTTCGTTCGGGTCCGCGAATAGCCCGCGCGGCACCCCCGCTTTGGTCTGCGCGACAACGTCCGCGAGCGCGTCGCCGCGCGCAGCAGCCATCTGCTCGAGGACGCTCGCCCACAGAGTCGTATCGACCGGCCCTGGGAGGATCGAATTGACGGTCACCCCACGGGCCGCATAGGCGTCGGCGAAACCACGGGAAAGCGCGAGCTGTGCGGCCTTGGTCGCCCCGTAGGCGAGGTTGAACAGCGACGGCCGCTTGCCGGCGATCGAGGCGACGCTGACCACGCGCCCGAACCCTCGCTCCGCCATCTTCGGCACCGCCGCCTGCAACAGCTCGAACGGCCCCGTCACGTTCAGCCGCCAGTGCCGGTCGAAGTCTTCGGTCGTGAGCTCCTCGAGCGGCTTGGCCCAGTTGGTGCCGGCGCTCGAGACGAGGATCTCGACGGGGCCGAGGCGCTCCTCGCACGCGGCCACGATTCGCTTGCCGGCGCCTGGTTCGGTGACGTCGCTTGCGAACGTCTCGACGACACCCGCGGCGCCCGCGCAGTCGGTTGCAACCGCGTCGAGCGCCTGCGCGTCACGCGCGACGAGCAGCACGTTTGCGCCCTCGGCCGCGAGCAAGCGGACGGTTGCGGCGCCGATGCCCCGGCTGGCGCCGGTCACCACGCACACGCGTCCACCGAGACCCAGGTCCATCAGCCGCCCCAGTCTCCGGCCAGGGCCAGCGCAGCGGCCAGCCCCGCCTCGCTCCGGCGGCCGATCTCCGCCGGCGCGAGCCGCCACAGCTCCTGAGACAGCACCTCGATCCCTGGAGGTCCGACTCCATCCTTACGAGCCACGATCGGCAGCACGCCGGCGAGGTCGAAGTCGCCTTCGCCGGGCATCAGCCGGTGGTTCAAGGTGTCGTTCAGCAGCGAGCCCACCGGCTCGGCGGCGGCGTCGTTGATCTGCACGACGAAGATCCGGTCCCCCGGGATCTGCTCGAGGAGCGCGTCGTCGCGCTTGCCCCGGAGGTAGTGCCAGGTGTCGAACGCGAGCCCGCCGTTCGGCCGATCGGCGGCGGTGACGATCTGCCAGGCCGTCTCCAGATCCGGGATCCCGCTGAACGGAGTGAACTCGAGGTGGACGCGGGTGCCCGAGCGCGCGGCCCGATCGCACACCGCGGCGAACGCCTCGATCATCTCGTCGAGCTCATAGGTGGCGCCAAAGGCCTCGTTGACGGTGATCGTCTCGAGCTCGAGGGCTTCGACGATCGCGAACAACTCGTCCTCCTCGAACGACACCCACTCGAGCCGCTCGGGCGGAGCGCTCGCCGGTGGCGTCCACCGCGGCAGCCAGCGGGTGTAGGGGTCCAGCGTCATCAGCCGGACGCCGGCGCGCTCGTGGAGCGCGAGGATGTCGGCGTCGCTGAGCCCGCGTTCCTGCGCCCGGCGGTAGTCCGTCGGAAACATCGACAGGTACCGGAAGCCGCCGGCGTGTGCCGCGTCGATCCGCTGCTCGAGCGTCGCGTGCATGAGCGTGCCGGCCCAGAAGAAGGTGTCGTCCAAAGCGTGTCCGAGCGATAGCTGGGGAGCGTGACCGCTCGCAGCATACCAAGCGTTTGGTAGAACGCGCTTGACAGGCCTGCGCTCGATGGTGTAGAACAAACGCTAGTTTGGCAACCGAACGATTGTTCCAACGAGGTGGAGAGACGGCGAGCAACGCCGAGCAGGCGCCGTCGCTCGTGGGTCTGCGGTTCCCGGACGGCGAGTACACGATCACCGTCGCCGCGAACGACCGGCTGTGCCGGCTGGTTCAGGCCCCGCCGCTGGGCGCCGGGACCGCCCATCCTGTGTGGGCGCACCTGGCGACCCACGTCGGGAAAGGCGTCACGTTCACCGAGTTCGCGGAGATCGTCGGAGCGCCGGTCGACGCCGGCTACCTGTTCGGTGGCGGCTCATTCGATTTCTGGGAGCCGATCCGGCTCGACACGCGCTATCTGGTCCGCGGCGGGATCGCCACGGTGGTCTCGCGCGTAGGGCGGCGAACCGGGCGGTTCGACGTGATCACCACCGAGCTCGACCTCGTCGACGCGGAGAGGGAGGCGCGGGTCAGCCGTTGCTCGGAGTCCTACATCGTCCCCAGGAGGACGACATGAACGAACCGGTCCCCGGCACGGAACTCGCGCCGTTCACGATGGACGGCATAACGCTCGAGCAGGTCATCGAGTTGATGGAGCTGATGGAGGACGTGAACCCCGTTCACACCGATTACGAGCTCGCGGCAAGGTTGGGGTTGCGCGGTCCGGTGGCGCAGGGCCCGGCGAGCCTCGCGTACGTGATCAACATGCTGCTCGGCTGGCGCGGAGATGCGTTCCTCGAGCGGCTCGAGTTTCGCTTCCAGGACACCGTGACGCTGGGGGACACCGCGACGGCGCGCGGCACGGTCGCGGCGGTCGACGGCGACAAGGTCACCTGCGACGTGGCGGTCGGCCTTCAGACCGGCGCCGAGGCACTCCGGGGTGTGGCGACGATGCGGCTGCCCGAGGCTACGGAGAACTGAGGATGCTGGCGCGCGAGGAAGTGCTCCCGAACCTGCTCGCGGACCGTGCGGCGCGGTCGCCTGAGCGCGTATTCGTCCGCAACGTCGGCGGCGAGGACATCACCTACGCCCAGCTCGAGGCCGAGACCCGGTGCTGGCTCGCGCTGCTCGGAGCCGAGGGCGTCACCGCCGGCGACAGGGTCGTCGTGATGCTCCCGAACACGAAGCTGCTGCCGATCTGGATGGCGATCGCCAGGCTCGGCGCGATCGAAGTGCCGGTCAACACGGCGTACCGCGGCAAGTTTCTCGAGCACGTGCTGGTCAGCTCGGGAGCGCGGTGCGCGGTCGTCGCTCCGGAGTTCGCCGACCGGTTCGCGGCGCTCGGCGACGCGCTCGGCGAGTGCCGGACCGTGGTTCTCACCGAGCCGGTCGACGTCGAGATCACGCACGCCCGCACGGTGACCGCCGGCATCGAGGCGACGTCCGGTGACATCGGCGAGGTCGCCACCGCCGAGCCGACCGGCTATCACCCGGCGGTCATCCTTTACACGTCGGGGACGACCGGCGCGTCGAAGGGCGCGATCGTCTCCTGGGAGCAGATCTACAAGACGGCCGAGGCGTGCCCGCCGTGGCACGACCTGTCCTCCGACGACGTGCGCTACTCGCCGTTTCCGATGTTCCACATGAGCGGCAAGCTCGCCGTCTACTCCGCGGCCGTGCTCGACGGCCAGGTCGTGATCCGCAACGGGTTCAGCACCAGCGAGTTCTGGCGCGACATCGACCGCTACGGCTGCACTACCTCGCTACTGATCGGCGCCACGCCGACGTTCATCGCCAAGCTCCCGCCGACCGATCGCGACCATGACCACACGCTGCGCAACGTGCTCCTCGGCCCGCCGCCGGACGACCCGACCACGTTCTGCGAGCGGTTCGGGCTGCGCGCCTCGGTCGTGTTCAACATGACCGAGCTCAGCTGCCCGACATCGACGGGATGGGACCTGGAGCTGCTCGAGCGAGGGAGCGTCGGCCGGCTCCGCGACGGCTACTCGATGCGGATCGTCGACGATGCGGACTACGAAGTCGCGCCCGGCGAGACCGGAGAGATCGTGGTCCGCGCGGAGCGAGCCGTGGCAGCTGATGGGCGGCTACTGGGGAATGCCCGAGAAGACCGTCGAATCGTGGCGCAACCTGTGGTTCCACACCGGCGACCTCGGTCGCATGGAGTCCGACGGCACCTTCTACTTCCTCGATCGTAAGAAGGACGCGATCCGCCGGCGCGGCGAGAACATCTCCTCGATGGAGCTCGAGGCCGAGATCTGCGAGTCGGATGACGTCGCGGAGGCGGCGGTCGTCGGGTACCCGTCCGAGGTCGGCGAGGAGGACGTCCGGGCGGTGGTGGTGCCGCTCGACCCGAGCTCGTTCGATCCCGCCGCGTTGATCGAGTTCCTCCGCGAGCGCGTCCCGGCATTCATGCTCCCGAGATACGTCACGGTGGCAGACGCGCTCCCGAAGACGCCGACGGAGAAGGTCAAGAAGAACGAGCTGAAGGACTGGCCGATCGACGAGCGCACGTGGGAGCACCCGTCCGCGCAACCGTCCCGGCGCCCCGCGCCGGCGGGAACCACGTGAGCACGGAGGCCGGACCGGCGCCGCGAAAGGTCCGCGAGGACGTCGCGCAGGCGGCGCTCGCGGTGTTCCTGGCCAAGGGCTACGACCGCGCCACCGTGCGCGAGATCGCCGACCGCGCCGGGCTCCAGGTGAGCAGTCTGTACGCGCACATCGGGAGCAAGGAGGCGCTGTTCATCGAGCTCATCGTGCCCGTGCTCGAGGTCGGTACGAACTGGGTCGAGACCTTGGCGGAGTCCGACCTGCCACCGGACGAGCGGCTGCGCCTGGCCTGCGTCCGTGCGGGCGAGCTGTACGACCTGCACCCGGAGGTCGCGATCTACCTCTCGCACTACTCCGGGGAGATCGGCGAGGTGGCGCCAGACCTGGTTCGCCGCGCCAAGATCGCGTGGCGGAAGATCGTCCGTGGCTGTCTCGGCGAGCGGGGAGAGGACGCCCACGAGGTCACGGTGACGACCTACGGGATCCTCGGGATGTTCAGTTGGATGCACCGCTGGTATCGCGGCGGTGGGGCGTGCTCGGGGCGCGAGATCGGCGCCAGATACGCGGAGATCGTGCTCGAGGGTATGCGCGGTGGCGCTCCCGAGCCCGTCTGACATGAGTGCCGAACGCTTCACCGGTCAGACGCTGCTGATCACCGGTGGCGCGTCGGGGATCGGGGCGGCGGTGGCCGAGCGCTACAGCGCCGAGGGTGGTCGCGTGGCCGTGGTCGACCTCGACGGCGACCGAGCCCGCGAGGTCGCGGCCCGCCTCCCGGAAGGCCTGGGGGTCCAGGCCGACGTCACCGACGAGCACGCCGTCGAGGCCGCGGTGGCGCAGACGCTCGCCACCTTTGGCCGGATCGACGCGCTCGTGTGCTCGGCCGGCTACGTACGCCACAGCTCGCTGTCGAGACTGTCGCTCGCGGACTGGCGCCGGATGCTCGACGTGCACGTCACCGGCGCGTTCCTGGCCGTGCGGGCCTCGCTCGACGCGCTGCGGGCGGCGGGCGGCGGCTCGATCGTGAACGTGTCCTCGACCGGCGCGCTCGTGGGTCACCCGAAGCTCGCAGCTTATGCAGCCGCGAAGTCCGCGCTGATCGGCTTCTCGCGCCAGCTCGCGTTCGACCTGGCTCCGGATGGGATCCGCGTCAACGTCGTCGCCCCGGGCGACACGCGGACACCGATGACCGTGCCCCTGTACGAGCAGCTCGGCCGCGGCGACCTTGCTGCCGGCGAGGCCCAGATAGCGGCCCGCAACATGCTGGGCCGGCTGGGCGAGGCCCACGAGATCGCCAGTGCGATCGCGTTCCTGCTGTCTGCGGATGCGAGCTTCTGCACGGGCGCGCTGCTCGTAATCGACGGCGGATCGACGGCGTCGTCATGACGCTCGAAGAGAGGGTGGCCCTGCTCGAGACTCGCCACGAGCTCTCGGACCTCGTGGCGCGCTACTGCCACCTGATCGACCGGCGCGACTATGCCGGCGCCGCTGGACTGTTCGAGCCGGACGGGTCGTTCACCGTGCCGGACGAGCGGAGCACCGGTCGCGACGCGGTCCGGGAGTTCCTGCGCAAGCAACTCGAACGCTACGAGTTCACCTACCACTACGTGCACTCGCAGGTGCTCGAGGGGATCGAGTCCGATCGCGCGCGTGCGGTCGTGGACGCTCATGCCGAGCACGGCGAGGATGGGGTCTGCGTGCTGGCGGGCATTCGCTACGTGGACGTCTATCGCCGCTCCGAGTCGGGTTGGAGGTTTCAGGAGCGTGAGCTGCGGATCCGCTATTTCCTGCCGTGGCAGAAGCTCGGCGCCCGGTATCACCGGAGCAAGCGTTTCGACGGCTGACGGCTGCTTATATGCCTCATCAAATCTTAACGGAAAAGCACCAACCGGTCGGTAGATTCGCCCTTGACGTTCTACCGACCGTATGGTTGAATATTGCACTTCGCACCCAGCCTGGGCCGGCACACGCTGAGATCCATAAGGAGGAGAGATGGACATGAATAATCACCGGCGACGGGGTTCCCGACTCGGTCTCGGGAAACTGCCGCGAGTCTTTGCTTACTGCTTTGCGTTTGTCGCCGTCGCCGTGGCGCTCGCCGCGTGCGGATCTTCGTCTTCGTCTTCATCTTCCGCTACCGCCGCATCCTCGGCCTCGTCGACGAACGCGGCCGCGACTTCTTCTTCGGGCGGGAGCGCGAGCGCATGCGTCCAGCAGGCCACGGCGCTGGTGAGCAAGCAGAAGGCGCCGATGCCGGAGATCCTGCCGGCGGGCTCGCTCGACATGGGCGCATCGAAGGGCAAGACCGTCTGGTACATCTCGCCCTCCCAGGCCACCGGCTACGCGCTGTCCGTGTCGCAGGGCCTGACCGCCGCGGGCAAGGCCGCCGGCGTCAACATCACGATCTTCGACGGCAAGGGCCAGCCGACCCGCTTCACCCAGGGGGTCGAGCAGGCGGTGGCTCAGAAGGCCGGCGGCATCATCCTTTATGGCATCAACCCGGCGCTCGTGCCGCAGGGCCTGGCCCAGGCGAAGACGGCCCATATCCCGGTCGTGTCGGTCCTCACCGGCACGCCGGCGCCGAGCGATGGAACGGTGGCCGAGGCGATCAACGAGGACGTGACCGGCGGCGCCAAGGCGATGGCCGACTACAGCGCCTCCTACACCCAGTGTAAGGTCGACGGGGCCACGTCGTTCGACCCGGTGTACCCCTCGCTGGTGACCGAGAAGGAGACGATCAAGGCCGAGCTGGCGAGGCTCTGCCCGACCACATGCAAGGTCCAGGATCATCAGATGAGCCTGGCCACGATGGCGACGGCGCTCGCGCCAAGCGTCCAGAACCTGATCCAGCGCAACCCGACGCTGAACACGATCTTCGCGACGTTCGACCAGGCGGCCACCTATGAGAACCCGGCCGTGTCGTCGAGTTCGAGCAAGGTCAAGATCGTCGGCACCGACGGGCTCTCACCGAACGTAGACGCGATCCGCAAGGGCTCCGCGCAGATCGCTGACGTCTCGTACGTGCCGGCCCCGTATCTCGGGTGGCTGTCGCTCGATCAGGTCGTGCGCGCGGCGCAGGCCAAGCCGACCGGCGTGAACGGCCAGCCGATCACGTTGCCGACACAGACGTTCGATAAGGACAATGTCGGTACGTCCGACGCGATCCCGTCGCTGTTCCCCAAGTACGCCAACTACCAGTCCGACTTCAGCAAGCTGTGGGGCGTCGGGTAAGGCGCGGAGCGAGACGACAGCATTGAGGGTTAGGAGAGTGCCTTGTCAAATTCGGATGCGCTCCGGCTGACGGGAATCTCCAAGCGCTTCGGCGGGGTACGGGCTCTTCACGACGTGGAGATGTCCGTACCCCGCGGCGAGGTGCACGGACTCGTTGGCGCCAACGGCTCGGGAAAGTCGACGCTGGTCAAGATCCTGGCCGGCTACCACGGTCCCGACGACGGTCAGGTCGAGGTCTGGGGCAAGGATGTCCCACTGCCGATCTCCGATGCGAGCCGTCACGGGATCGCGACGATCCACCAGGATCTCGGCCTGATCGAGAGCCTGTCGATCGTCGAGAACGTCGTCCAGACGACGCGTTTCGGCGTCGATAAGGGCCGGCCGATCAGCTGGCGCCAGCAGCGCAAGCGCGTCGCCGGTCTCCTAGACCGTCTCGACATCCGGCTCGATCCGGGGACCGAGATCGCGACGCTGACGAGAGGGGAGCGGACGCTGGTGGCGGTGGCCCGAGCAATCTGCGAGCTCGAGGCCGGCCTTGGGGAGGCTTCGGAGGCCGAAGGGCGTCACCTGCTGATCATGGACGAGCCCACCGCGGCGCTGTCCAGCACCGAATCCGGGGCGGTCTACGAGCTGTTGCGCCGAGTCGCGTCGGACGGCGGCGCGGCGCTGTTCATCAGCCACCACGTCCAGGAGGTCCGCGGCCTGTGCGCGCACATCACGATCCTGCGCGACGGCGAGGTCGTCGGCAATGTGGCGAGCGCGGAGGCGACTGAGGGGGATATCGTGCGCGGAATGCTCGGCGCCGAGCTCGCGCGCGAGACGCCGCTGGATCCCGAAGCGATTGGCGCGAATGGCACTGAGGCGAGCTCCGCTCTGCCGCCGGCGGCCGCGCGACAGCCGGTCCTCCGGGTGCAGGATCTCCAGACGGACATCCTGCGGGGCATGTCGTTCGACGTGGAGCCCGGCGAGATCGTCGGGATCACCGGCCTACTCGGAATGGGCCAGGACGAGCTTCCCTACGTGATCGCGGGCGCGCGCGGATGCCTGGCCGGGACGATCGAGGTCGACGGCCGCACGCTTGCCAGCGGTCGGCTCCACGACGCGATCGGAGCCGGCGTCGCGCTCGTGCCCGCCGAGCGACGGCGCGACGGGCTGTGGATGGAGGCGAGCGCCACCGAGAACCTCGGTGTCGCCCAGGCCAATCGGTTCTGGCGCCGCGGCCGCTACGACCGGGCACAGGAGCGCGCTGTCGCGCGCGAGCTCGCGGACCGCTTCGGCCTCCGCCCGCGGGATCCCTCGGTCCTGACCAACTCCCTAAGCGGGGGCAACCAGCAGAAGGTGTTGCTCGCCAAGTGGCTCCAGCTCGAACCGCGCGTCGTCCTGCTTCACGAGCCGACACAGGGCGTGGACATCGGCGCCAAGCTCGAGATCCACCGCCTGGTCCGGACCTTTGCCGCGTCGACCGGCGCAGCCGTATGCGTCTTCTCCTCCGATCACGTCGAGGTCGCCGAGCTGTGCGACCGCGCGATTGTGATGTCGCGCGGTCGCGTCGCAGGCACGATCCGCCGACCGGAGCTCTCCACCCACCGTATCGTCGAGATGGCCAACGAGGTAACCCAATCATGAGCCCCCAGGTCGCTTCCACCAAGCAGCCCACCACGGCCCCGCCGTCGCCCGAGACTCCGCTCGCCGAGCCTGGCCGGCCCAACCCCATGATGACGGTGCTCGAGCGCTACGGGCTCCTGGTGGTCCTGGTCGTCCTGATCATTGGATTTACGATCGCGCTCCCCGGGGAGTTCTTCACGAGCACCAACCTGAAGATCACGCTCGAGGGGCAGGCGGTGATCCTGATCCTGGCGCTGGCCGAGACGATTCCGCTGCGAGCCGGCGATTTCGACCTGTCGGTAGCCGCCGTGATGGTCGCCTCGGCGTCGCTGGTTGCGGTGCTGACGACGCAGGACCACATGGCGGTGATCCCGGCGGTCATCCTCGCCGTGATCGGCGCCGCCGCGTTCGGGGCGATCAACGCATTCGTGATCGTCGGCCTCGGGGTCGACGCATTCATCGCGACGCTCGGCTCGATGACCTGGCTCGGAGGACTGACGGCCGCGTTCACGGGCGGAAACGTCCTGAGCTCCCTGCCATCGAGCCTGACCTCGTTCTCGAACGGCACGTGGTTCGGCATCTCCCACGACGTGTTCTACGGGTGGGGGCTCGTGATCGTCCTCTGGTACGTGTACGAATGGACGCCGTTCGGTCGCCGGCTGCTGTTCACCGGCGGCAACCGGGACGCATCCCGCCTCACGGGGATCCATGTCAAGCGGATCAGAAGCAGCGCGTTCATCCTGTCCTCGGTGATCAGCGCGCTGGCGGGCGTGGTGCTGGCCGGCTCGGTGGGAGCCGTCGATCCGGGCTCCGCCGGGGCGTACCTCCTGCAGCCGTTCGCGGCCGCGTTCCTCGGGACGACCGTGATTCAGTTCGGTCGCTTCAACGCGTGGGGGACGGTGATCGGCCTGTACCTTCTCGCCGCCGGCGTATCGGGCCTGCAGCTGCTGGGGGCATCGTCCTGGGTCAGCGACGTGTTCAACGGCGTCACGCTCGTGCTTGCGGTGATCTTCGCGACCACGATGCGTCAGGGCGCGCTTGCCGGCAGGCTTCGGGTCGGACGCCGGCGCCTGGTCGAGGAAGCACCGGCTGCGCCCGAGCAGGCCGTCTCGCCGCCCGGCTAAGGCTGGGAATTCAACCAACCATTTGGTAAAATTCTCGGCACTGATACAGACCGCATCTGGACCCGCGCGAGCGAGAGGAGCTACAAGTGGATTTCAACTTCACCGAGGAGGAACAGGACTTCCGCCGCTCCGTACGCGACTGGGTGAACTCGAAGTACCCAAAGGCGAAGGTCAACGAGCTCGAGCGGCTCGAGGACCACGATGGCACGAACTTTCCGCACCAGTACTTCCAGGACCTTGCCGAAGCCGGCTTCCTCGGCGTTGGGATCGATGAGAGCTTCGGCGGTCAGGGCGGCGGCGCCACCGAACAGGCGATCCTGATGGATGAGCTGTCGCGCAACCTCGCCGGGCTGACCTGGGTGTGGGGCATCTCGTCGTTCTGCGCCAAGTCGATCGCGCGCTTCGGCAGCCCGGCGATTCGCGACGAGTTCGTCCCGGCGATGATCGCCGGCGAGAAGAAGGTCGCGATCGCGATCACCGAGCCCGGTGGGGGCACCGACCTGCTCGGCGCGATGATCACGCGCGCCAAGCGCGAGGACGGCGGCTTCCGCATCAGCGGCGCGAAGATCTGGTCGACGATGGCGCACGTGTCGGACTACCTGCTGCTGCTGGCGAAGACGTCCGACGGGGAGAAGTCGTCGCACGGCAAGACGCTGTTCCTGGTGCCGACCGACCAGGAGGGCATTGTGTGCACGCCGATCCCGAAGCTCGGCATGCGCTGCGTCGGGTCGTGCGAGGTTCAGCTCGACGATGCATTCGTGCCCGAGACGCACATGATCGGCGAGGTCGACCGGGGCTGGTACCACATCCTCACCACGCTGAACAACGAGCGGATCCTGGTGGCCGCACTCGCCACCGGCGTGCTCCGCGGCGTCCTCGAGGACTCGATCGCATACGCGAAGGAACGGCGGGCGTTCGGTCACGCCATCGGCGATTTCCAGATCATCCAGCACTGGATCGCCGAGATGGCGATGAAGCTGGCCCAGGCCGAGCTCCTGACCTACAAGGCGGCGTGGCTGTACGACAACGGCCACGACGCGATGGTGGAGTCCTCGATGGCGAAGGCGATCGCCGCGGAGTACGCGACCTGGGCCGCCGACCGGGGGCTCCAGATCCTCGGTGGCATGGGCTACGCGGCCGAGTTCGACATGCAGCGCTACTGGCGCGACGTGCGGCTGTACCAGATCGGTCCGGTCACGAACGAGATGGTCCGCAACATCATCGCCCAGAACCTGGGGCTCGAGCGCTCGTTCTGAGCGCCGGGCGCGTCGGTTCAAACCGCGCGCGCGACTTCCCTGCCGCTCGCGATCGCGTGCGGCAGGAGCAGCGGGGCGATCGCGTCGCCGGCCGGCCGGACGTCGACGCCCCGTGCGGCGAGCGCCTCGCCTAGCTCGACCGCCGGGTCGTAGCCGGTCGCGAGCACGACGAGGTCCGCGGCCTGCTCGATCAACGCGCCGCCGTCGAGGCGCCGCAGCGTGACCGTCTCGGGAGTGACCTTCTCGATCGACATGCGGGTCAGCAGGCGGTAGTTCTCGAACCGCCCGAGGCGTTCGGCGGCTGCATCGCGCTGGAACGAGCGGAACAGGTCCGGCGCAAACCCCTCGAAGCTGGTCGCGTACGTGACGGCGACGCCGGCGTCGAGCAGATACTCGGCCGCCCCAACGGCCTGATAGTTGCCGAGATCGTCGAACACGACGGCGTGCCACCGCGCGGTCGCCCTGCCGTCGAGCACGTCGACGGGGGTCGCGACATGATCGAGCTCGACGCCTTCAACCCTCAGGGCCGGGCGCATACGCTGGATGCCGTCGCGGCGCTCGCGGGCGCCGGTGGCGGCGATGACGACGTCGGGCTCGAGCGCGATCACCTCGTCTGCGCCGAGCTCGCGCTCCAGCTCTATCGGGACGCCGAGCCGCGCGAGCTCGTCGGTGAGCCAGTCACAGATGACGCCGAGCTCGCGCCGGTAGGGAGCGCGGCGAGCGCTGCCCACGACGCCTGCGGTCCGGGAGGCGCCTTCGAACACGCGGACGCGGTGGCCGCGCAACGCGGCGGTGCGCGCCGCCTCGAGCCCCGCCGGGCCTGCGCCGACGACGACCACGTCGCGCGGCACCTCGGCCGTGCCGAGTGGCTCGGCGATGTACTCGAACCCGGCCTCGGGGTTGACCGTGCAGCCCGTCTGACCGACCGCCGCGCCGACCGCCATCCGCCGCCCGACACATCCCTCGTTGCAGCCTATGCACGGCCGAACGTCCTGCTGGTGCCCCTCGAGCGTCTTGTTGACGAGGTCGGGATCGGCGATCAGCGCCCGGACCATCGAGATGAGGTCGGCAACGCCGGAGGCGAGCACGTCCTCGGCCTCGGCGAGCGTCAGGATGCGGCCGGTCACGATCGCCGGGATGCCCCGACCGGCCGTGACCTGCGAAGACGAGGGCAGCTCGTAACCGTGCGGCTCGTGCATCGCGCCGATCATCTTGCCGAAGTTGTGGTAGCCCCCCATCGAGACGTTGATGTAGTCGAGCACGCCTTCCTGCTCGAGCCGCTCGCGTATCGCCGTCGCCGCGGCTGGGTCGATGCCGCCGTCGATCGCCTCGTCACCGGAGATCCGCATGCCGATCACGAAATCCGGACCGACCGCGTCCCGGATCGATCGCAGCACCTCGCGAGCGAGGCGGCTGCGGCCTTCGAGGTCGCCGCCGTACTCGTCCGTGCGAACGTTCGTCATCGGCGACAGGAACGCGCCGACGAGGAAGCCGTGCCCTCCGTGCACTTCGACGCCGTCGAGTCCGGCCTGCTGCGCCCGGTGTGCCGCCGCCGCGAAGCCGCCGAGCAGCTCGTCGATCTGGCCCTTGGAGATCGCTTGGGTCGGGGTGCCGCCGATCGGCGCGGCGATCGGCGACGGGGCCCAGGCCGGCGAGCCGTCAGGCAGCGGGACCTGCGGCCCGCCATGCCACAGCTGCGGGAAGACCTTGGTGTCGTAGACGTGCACGCGCTCGGCGAGTGCGGCCCAGCCCTCGATAACGTCGTCGCGGAACGCCCACAACGGCCCGGGCGAGCTCGGGTGCACGCCGCTCGTCTCGAGGAACAGGGATCCGACGCCACCGCGGGCGCGCGCCTCGTGGTACGCGATCAGCCGCTCGGTGACCTTGCCGCCGATCGAGTACCCCGTGCCGTGGGCGGTCCGCGTGATGCGGTTGCGCAGCGTGATGTTGTTGAGCTCGAGCGGCGAGGTGACGTGCGGGTAGTCGGTCATGCGGTCGCCTCGGCCAAGCGGCCGCCCGCGAGCCACCGGTCGAAGTCCTGCTTCCGAGATCCGTCGATCAACTCGATCCGGACCCCAACCGCGCCGGCGTGGTAAACGAACCCGACCGGCCGCTCACGCTCGCCACCGCCGAACTCGACCGGCAGCCCTCCGGTCGCGAGCCGCATCGACTCGCCCAGGAGGTCGGAGGCGAACGACCCGAGATGGTGGAGCGTTCCCGCCGGTCCCGGCCGCCAGAACCGCTGCTCGCGGCTCTCGAGCAGCTCGATGTGCGGCGTGCCCTCGCGAGAGTAGGTGAAGCGCAGATGCTCCAGCGCGACCTCGCCGTCCGCGGTCCGGATTCGCTGGCCCCGCTCCATCACGGGCGCCCAGGTCACGCCCACGTCAGCGCTGATCTGCTCCATCGAGGCGTGGAGGTCCTCCACCACGACGCCGACATGATGGACGTCGAGGTTGCCGAGCGCCATCGCCGTGGGGCTAGTCAGGCCAATGCGCCGAGCGGCTCGAGCGGCCGCAGGTAGGAGATGTCGGTGCTGTCGCGTACGCCTTCGGCGTAAGCCTCCCCGAGCAGCGGCGTCGGTATCAGCGACGAAGACCATTCGGTAACGACGTTGCGAACCGCGATCCTCCACTGCCCGTCGCGCCGCTCGAAACGGTCGATGTAGCGGCCCCCACCGAACGTGATCTCGTTCGGGTCCTTGTGCCGCAGCGCGACGAGCCAGTAGGTCTCGGTATGAGCGGTGTCGCCGTCCACCTCCGCGCTGTGATTCGTGACGAAGTGCTGGCTTGCCCATCGGGTCGCCTGACGGGGCCAAAGCCACTGCACGAACTCGCGCGGCGATCCACAGAACGGGCCGTGGCAGTCGATTGCGTCCTCGTGATAGGCGGAGAGCGTCAGCTCGGTGTCGAGCCGGTCAACGCCCCGCGTATACCGGTGAATGCAATCCAGGATCTGCTGGCGGTCGAGCAGGTTGCGAATCTCCGGATCCATTGCGTTTCCTCTCGACGAACGACGGGCCCGGGACGGGACAAAACCAAGCGTCCGGTTGGTAGAACCGTACCACAGAAATCAAGCATACGGTTGGTCGAAACGTGTCTGGTTGCCAGGGCACTCAGACCGGCGGCGCCAGAGCCGACGACTGCGACCGTCCGCATCGGTCGGCCCGGTCAGATGCTGACCTCGCGGGCTTCGGCGAGCTCGCGGGTCAGCCGCTCCTGGAGGCGGAACTTCTGGATCTTGGTGGCCGACATCGGCCACTCGTCGATGAACCGGACGTGACGCGGGACCTTGAACCGCGCCAGCCCGGACCGACAGAACTCGATGATCTCATCCTCGGTCGCAGCCTGACCGGGGCGGAGCTCGATAAACGCCGCCGGTACCTCCATGTACTTCGCGTCCGGCACGCCGACGACCGCGACGATGCTCACGCACGGGTGCGTGGCGATGAACGATTCGATCTCGATCGCCGCCACGTTCTCGCCCCCGACCTTGAGCATGTCCTTCGTGCGCCCGAGGTAGCTGACGCGTCCCTCGGCGGTCATCGAGCCGATGTCGCCCGTGTGGAACCAGCCGTCGCCGTCGACCGCTTCCGCGGTTCGCTCGGGGTCCTTGTGATAGCGGTCGAACACGCAATAACCGCGCACTACGACCTCGCCGGCGACCCCGGGGGGCGTCAGCTCGCCGCTGACGAGGTCTCGGACCTCGACCTCGACACCGTCGAACGGGATCCCGCTCGTCGTACACCGTTGCTCCAGCGTGTCCTCGGGATCGTTGAAGGCGACGACTCCGCCGCACTCGGTCAGGCCATAGGAGCTGATCTGGATCGTGTGCGGCATCCGGCTTTGCATGTCACGCAGGGTGTCCGGCGGCGCCACGTTGTTGATGACCCGGATCCCTCGCCACCTGTCCCGGTGGTAATCGGGGTGGTTGAGCAGCGCCTGGGTGATCGCTGGGAACGTCGCGAAGTTCAGCGTCGCCCGCTCCTCGTCGAGCATCCTCAGCGCGGTCCCGGGCTCGAAGTGGGTCATCGACAGGAACGTGCCGCCGCCGTCGAAGACGCCGATGATCGGGAGGATCGCGCTCATGTGGAACATCGGCAACGGATCCCAGAAGCGGTCCTCGGGCGTGATGCGGAACTTCGTGCGGCCGGCGACGACGGCGGTGCGGACCAGCGCCTCATGCGAGAGGACACATCCCTTCGGCATCGCTGTGGTGCCCGACGTGTACATCATCAGCGCGGGGCTGCGGACCGACGTGCGTAGGTGACGCGTGAGGACCTCGCCGTCGCTGACCTGGTCCGCAAAAGCCGCGAACTCGCTCTCGGTCGCCATTCCGGGCGCCTTCCGCCCACCGAGCAGGACGATGCCGCGGAGCTTGGGCGACTCGGGCAGGTGGATGTCGCGCATGGGCGGGAGGCCGCGCAAGCGCGGGAGCGCTTCGTGGAGGCGCTCCACGTAATCGACGTGCTCGACGATGGCGTCGCTCGTGAACACCATCTCGAGATCGCCGTTCTCGATCACGTAGGCGAGCTCGCGCGGCGCGAAGCGGGCATTGATAGGCACCATCACGCCCCCGACCAGCGAGATCCCGAACAGCAACTCGACGAACTCGATGCAGTTCGGCATCAGGATCCCGACCCGGCTCTGGGGACCGATCCCGAGCCCGAGCAGCGACCGGGCGACCGCGAACGCGCGCCGCTCAAGCACGCCGTAGGTCACGCGCGAGCCGGGGAAGACCACCGCCTCGTGATCGGGGTCGCGCTCGGCGGCGCGGAGCAGGAGATCGGCGAAGCGGACCGTGTCCTGCCAGCGCTGGCTGCCGGTGCTCGCGACGCTCACGGTTGCGCTCCGGTCTCGAGCATCACCCCGAGCCCGATCTGGCGCCGCGGCCAGTGCGCCGGTGGCTGGCGGAGCGGATGGCTGGCGCGCTCCTGCCCGAACCAGAGCAGATGCTCGCGCGTTGCGAACCGCCAGTGCCCGTCCCGGCGGACGTAACGATCGCGGTAAAGGATCGTCTGGTCGACGAACTGGTGGCCGAGGTCGATCTGCCCGAGGCAATGAACGTTGCCCCGAGCGCGCTCGTCGCCGTCGAACTCGATCAAATGGTTGGTCACGTGGAGGAGGACGGTACCGAGACTGTCCCACCATCGGCCGAGATCTCGACGCAGGCGATGGATGTCGAGCGACGGGAGTCCGGCCGGGGCCTCGGTCTCGTCCCACAGCGACAGCATCAGCTCGCGATCACGCAGGGCGAACGCGTGGGCATACCCGTAGGCGAGCTGCTGAATCTGGTGCACGGCCCACAGGCGGTCCGCGGCGGCCGGTTCCATCATGAGCTCCATGGCGGTCTCGGCGGTGAAAGCGAAACTGCGGGCTCGGCCACGAACGCGAGACCGCCGAGGCGAAGCGCGGCGTGCCGCGCCAACGCCTCGTCGTCGGTCCACACGGACACGACGACCGAGTCTCCGCCGCCCGGTGGAGGGCGGAGCAGCTCCAGAGTCTCGACGCGGCCATCGATCAGGACCCCTTCCAACCCCCTGACCGAGGACCCAAACCCGAGCGTCCGATACCGGCCGGTCGGGCCAGGACGGACGGTCTCCACCGCGACCACGGGCGAGTTCCAGGCCTCGTCGCGGCCGAACATCCGTGCCTCGTCCACCGCGATCTGTTGCTTGTACCAGTCACTCGCGTACGCGGCCTGCTCGGCGTCGCGATCGGCGAACCACGTCTCGGAGCACGCGAGGTAGGGGAGATGGATCCACCACTCCTGACGAGGCCGATCCTGCACGTAGCCGACCAGACCGGGGATGTCGAGCATGATCGCCTCGTGGTTCGAGCGCCAGTGCGCCTGCGCCTCGGCCCAGGAGACTCCCGATCGACACGGCGCCAGGAAGATGCGGTGCTGCACGGCTCCTCGCTATCCAAGGAGGCGCCGAGTCGCGGCCATCGCGTGCTCGGCTCGCTCGCGCGGGCTCAGGTGCGCAACGGCTGCGACCGGAGTCTCGACGCTGAGCGGCGCGCCGGCGGGCATCGCTTCGATCAGCTCGAGCAGCGGGAGTTCGCCGTCGCCGGGGGCCAGGCGGTTGAAGACGGCCTCCTCGTACAACCCTCGGCCGCCGCCATCCGGCGAGGCGCGCGGGCCGTCGCACAGCTGCACGTACGGGTAGCGGTCCGGGTTCGCCGCCACGAGCGGGGCGACGTCCGCGGGCGATCCGCCCGAGCGTCTCAGATGAAGCGGGTCGACGAGGACTCCGGCCGCCGGATGCGAGGCGAGCGTGACGATGCGGTCGGCCTGCTCGACGGTCTTGGTCGCCGTGAAGACCATGAACTCGAGCACCGGCCGGAGCTCGAACGCCTGGGCCTCCTCGCAGATGCGCGCGAACTTTTCGGCCGCGCGCGCCTCGTCCGCGTCCTGATTGACAACGAGCACGTGATGCGCGCCGAGCTCGCGGGCGCTCTCGAGCACGGGTCGCAGTGACGCCGGGTCCGTGTCCTCGCGCATCCGCACAACCTCGACGTCGAGCACGCCGAGCCCGTGGTGGCGCAGGCGGGCGATCGTCTCGCGCCGGGTGGGCGTGTCGCCGACCAGCAAGTTGGGGTCCGCCACGGAGGCGTCGGCGAGCCGGAGCGTGATCGAGTCGAAGCCGGCGGCCGCGGCGACGTCGGCGATCTCGGGCGGCGGGGCGTCCAGCACGGCCAGCGTCGCGAGCGCGACCTCGTGACCGCGGATCACCGGCTGCCCACTTCCCAGAGCCGTTCGATCGCCGGATTCAGCCGGTGCAGCTGGACCCGGGGTCGGACCTCGGTCCCGAGCGCGGTCGCCTCCTCGGAGCCTCCGCCGACCACGGCCCAGTCCTGACCAAACGCCTCGCGCCCGGCTCGAAGCCGAGCCACAAGCGCGTCGGAATCGCCGAGGCTCTCACGCCGCGCGCGTGGTGCGCCGATCGCGGCGGGGCCGAGGGCGGTGGCGGCACGCTGGTGGGCGCGGCCCAGTTCTTCGGGGTCGACATCGGCGTCCGCGAGGTAGCCGAGCCCGCGCTCGAGCGCGGCGTCGCGCCCGGCGCCCGCGCCCCAGATCTCGAGTCGGACCTGAGCCGGCGCGGGCATCAGACGGATGTGGGTCTCGAGGTTGTGTACGTTCTCCGGCAGCTCGGCGGGCACGCGCCAGCGCCGGCCTTCGAAGCGGAACGGGCGCGCGGTCAGGGCCGTGCGGAGCAGGTCGAGTGCTTCGCCGTACTCCTCCTCGGCGCCCTCGGCCGGGCGCGCGACGAGCACCAGTCGCCCCGCACTGGCCAGGTCAACCACCGCGACCTCCTCGGCGAGCTCGAACGGGTGACGATCGCCGATGTCCACCTCGACCGCGAGCAGCAGATCGTCGATCCGGCCCGCCAGCGCCGCGGCCACGATCAGCGGCACGGGCACCGACCGCGTCTGCCGGAGCAAGATCCCGTCGAGACCCGCGGCCCGGGCGGACTGCGCCTGCGCGGTGAGCGCATCGAGGTCCGCATCGGGCTCGGGTGCGAGCAGGAGGCGCATCAGTGTCCGACTCCGAGCGGCGAGATCACGTCGGCCAGCCTCGGTGGAAGCTCGGCGGCGACCCGGTGCATCTGCTCGCGAAGCTCCGACTGCGTCGCCAGGTCGAAGTTGATCCGGAGGCAGAGAAACTCGGCGCCGGCCTCGACCAGCGCACGGAGGCCTTCGGCCACCTCGTCGGCCGAGCCCATCAGCGAGGAATCAGCGACCCGCGACATCTGACGCTCGAGCGAATCCGGGACCTCGTATGCGGGCTGGCCTTTCAGGATCCACCAGCCGGCCTCCTCGCGGAAGTTGTTCACGAAGCGGGAATGGATCGAACGCGCCCGCTGTCCATTGGGCTCGATCCACACGTCGCGGAGAACGCCGACGGTGCCGGTCCAGTCGCCGTGGGAATGGAGCGTGTCCAGACATCGCCGGACCTCGTCGGGTCGTAGCGTCTGCGGGAGGATCACGTTGTAGTTGTTGGTCGCGGCCCGTTCGAGCGCGCGCGGCGCCATCCCACCCATCCAGATCGCCGGCCCCGGCTCGACCGGGGGATCGCCATGCTCTCCGGCCCACACCGCAGGCAGCACCTCGACCGCTTCGTCCATACGCCGGCCTCGCTGATCGCGCCGTAATCCGAGCGCGTCGAACTCCACGTCGCGATGTCCGAGGCCGATCCCGAGATCGAGGCGTCCGCCTGAGCACCGATCGAGCATCGCCGCGGTCCGGGCCAGCGTGAACGGGTCGTGTTGGGTGGCCAGCAGCACCGCCGTTCCCATCCGGAGCCGGCTCGTCAAACCGGCGACGAGTGCGAGCGCGTGCAGCGGCGCCGGGGTCCATCCGTCATACCAGATGCGATGCTCCGCCGTCCAGATCGAGTGGAATCCGAGTTGCTCGGCGAGCACGGCGTCCTCGCCGAGGGCGCGATAGTCCGCGACACGGTTGCGGGGGTGCAATGCCATTGAGCGCATCGTCCACAACCCGACGCCGATGTGCTCGAGCACCGCGCGGCTGTTGAGATCTTCCGTCATTCGCGTCGGGGATTCTACCGAATGGTTGGTGGAAATGCGAGTCCTGGAATGCGGCTCGTGCGGCCGGCGGCGAGAATGCCCGTGTGACCCCTTCGACAGTCTGTTGCCTGTGCGGGGGATTCGGCGCGGCCCGGTTCGCGCCCGGGCTCGTCGAGAGCGTCGGCGCGCGCGACGTGGTGCTCGTGACCAATCCCGGCGACGACGTTCGCTTCACCGCGCTCGAGGTCTGGCCCGACTTCGACAGCGTTCTGTACGCCGTGGCCGGGGAGTTCGACGAGGAGCTCGGCTGGGGGCGTCGGGGCGACACCACCGCATGCGTGGATGCGCTCGGCGAGGAGGGCTGGTTTCGGATGGGCGATCGCGACATCGCACTGAGCTTGCTTCGCACCGCCTGGCTCGCGGCCGGGCTCGATCGGGGCGAGGTGGCACGTCGGTGTTGCGAGACGGTCGGGGTGGAGGTGACGATCGTGCCCGCGGCCGCGCAACCGCACCGGACGCGGATCGAGACCGAGGACGGCTGGCAGGGGCTCCAGGACTACCTGGTGCGCCGCCGCGCTGCGGCGCCGCCGCTCGCCGTCAAGATCGAGCCGCGAGCGGCGTCGGCGACGCCGGAGGCCCTCGCCGCGCTCGATGCGAGCCTCGTCGTGCTCGGGCCGTCCAATCCCATCGTCAGCCTGATGCCGATCATGGCGGTCCCCGGCATGCTCGACGGGCTGATTAGCGCTCCGCGTGTGGTGGCCGTCAGCCCAGTGGTGCAGGCGGTCGCACCTGCAACCCCGCCGGAGACCGGCCGGTACAGCGTGCGGGGTCGTCTGATGGAGATGCTGGGGTTGACGCACAGCGCGGATGCAGTCGCCGGGCTGTGGGCCGGGCTCCTCGACGGGTTCGTCGTCGACCGGCGTGACGGCGCCGCGGCCGGGCGGATCGAACAGACCTTCGGAATCCCGGTGCTTCGAGCCGACCTTCTCGCGCGCGGTCAGAAGAGCCGGACCGAGCTGGCGGCGGAGGTGGCCGAGTTCGGGCTCGGCTTGCCGGCGCGCCGCGGCGGGCGCCACCCGAAGCTCTGGTGGGAGGCCGCGGTTTCCTGAGCCTCGACGAATTCGTTCGGCTATATCGGACAGCGCGAGGATCGACGTCGTCCGCGGCTCGCGCCCGGCGCCGGAGGTTGACTGCGGCGAAAGCGCGTCTATAGGCTGCGCCGCGTTGGGTTTCAGCCGGCCCTATCCGCAGCGAGGAGGTACACATGGCAGACAGCGTCTATCGGGTCACCGAGGTGATCGGCGTGAGCAGCGAGTCGTGGGAAGCGGCCGCGCGCAGTGCCGTGGAGACCGCGGCGAAAACCGTGCGGGACCTCCGCGTGGCCGAGGTCGTGCGTCAGGACGTGACGATCGAGAACGGCGGGATCGTGAGCTATCGGGTTCGGCTCGGGATCTCGTTCAAGTACGCCACCGGCGACTGACGAGCGCGCCCGCCCCACGGCGGGCCGCTCAGCGGTAGGTAACGAGATCTGCTCCGGCGTCCTCGAGGTGGCTGTGCTCGTTGTAGGAGACGAGCGACTTACCGCGCCTCGAGACGATGACCTTGGTGATCGACGCGTTGACCGATACTCGGTTGAGCGGGACAAACGCCCGCTCGGGGAGCCCGATCAGCGACGCGGCCAGGGCGGCAATCACGCCGCCCGAGCTGAACGCGAGCGCGGTCTGGCCACTCCGCAGACCGGCCCCGAGGTCGTCGAGCGCCGCGCTGACGTCCGCTAGGAACTCCGGCCACGTTTGCTCCGCCGAGCTGGAATCGCCGGCGTCGGCCCATCGTTGGAGGGCCTGATCGAGCACCACCTGGAAATCGCGGGAGCTCAGCGCCGGGCCGGTGTCGGTCGGGGTTCGTGCCAGCCGCGTCTGCGTCGTCGAGTGATGCGAGAGCACGTCGTCGGCGTCGTACTCGTTCCAGCGCTCGTCGATGGTCATCGTCACGCCGGCATCTTGAGCCCAGGAGCGCCCGGTGTCGCGCTGGCGTCGCAGCGAGCCGCTGACGGCTCGGTCGGACACGATCCCGCGTTGTTCGAGCGCGCGATGGAGCGCGTGCACCTGCGCGTGACCGCGATCGGAGAGCACGTCGTAGTCGGCGGACCCGAACGACGCCTGCGCGTGGCGGATCAACAGGACGATCGGCACCGCGCGGGGCTACGTCTCGAAATCACCGGCGCCCACGCGGAGGCTCGTCAGCTTGTCGCTGATCACCTCGAGGTCACGCTCGGGCACCGGGGCGGTGCCGAACTCCGCTTGGTTGAGCGCGCGCGTCGCCTTCTTGGCCACCTCGCGGCCACGCGGCGTGATCGTCCCGAGCGTCGTGCGGCGGTCGGTCGGGTGCGGCGAACGCTCGGCCAGCCCCTCGCGCTCGAGGCCGTCCATCAGGTTCGTGACGCTGGTGCGGTGCACCTGAAGCCGGTCGCCCATCTTGCCGAGCGGGAGTGAGCCCGTGCGGCTGTAGTAGAGGAGCATCAGCGCCTCGTAACGGGGGAACGTCAGGTCGAACGGCGTGAGCGCCTCATTGAGGCGGCCGATCAGGATCTGATGGGCGCGCATGATCGACGTCACCGCGCGCATGGGCGGGGTCGTCTCGGCGCCCCAGTGCTTGGTCCATTGGCGGGCGGCTTCGGAGATCGGATCGAACGGCAGAGGGGTCGACATGCAGAGGGCAAGCGTGGCAGGCGGGTCGGCGACCAAGCGTCTGCTCGCTCGAGATTTATAGTGCACTTCATACTATCGGTCGTTCACCCTTTTCCGGCGCGTTCGATGACGCCCGGAGAGCCGGCCGTGCCGGCGGGAAGGAGAGCCGGAAAAGTTGGCCGTCGGGTCCGAGCCGACCTCACGTACCGCAGGGGTGCCGCCGGTGATCTGGGAGCCGTCAGCCGAGGCGGTCGAGCGCGCCAACGCCACCCGGTTCGTCCGCTGGCTCGAGTCCGAGCGGGGGTTGCGCTTTGGCGATTACGGTGCGCTGTGGCGCTGGTCGGTCGACTCGCTCGAGGACTTCTGGGACGCGGTCTGGCACTTCTTCGACGTCCGCGCCGAGGCGCCGGCGCGCGCCGTGCTCGCCGACCGCACGATGCCGGGGGCGCGCTGGTTCGAGGGCGCCGAGCTGAGCTACGCGGAGCACGTGCTGCGGTTCGCCGACGACGAGCGGACCGCGATCGTGCGCCTGCGTGAGGACCAGCCCGACGAGCAGATCAGCTGGCAGCAGCTGCGCGGGGCGGTTGGGGCGCTGGCCGCCGAGCTGCGCGAGATGGGGGTCGGCTCCGGCGACCGCGTCGTCGCATACCTCCCGAACATCCCGGAGGCGGTGATCGCGATGCTCGCGGTTACGTCGATCGGCGCGGTATGGGCGGCGTGCGCGCCCGACTTCGGGACCGGCAGCGTGATCGACCGCTTCGCGCAGGTGGAGCCCAAGGTGCTGATCGCGGTCACCGGCTACCGGTTCGGCGGCCGCGACCACGACCGCCGGCAGGTGGTGAGCGCGCTCCGCGACGCGCTACCGACGCTCGAGCGGACAATCGTCGTCGGCGACGCGCCGCTGCCGGATGCGCTCCCGTTCGGCGAGCTGACGACGCCGGCGCGCGACCCCGAGTTCGACTCGGTTCCGTTCGAGCATCCGTTGTGGATCCTGTTCTCTTCGGGTACGACCGGGATCCCGAAGGGGATCGTCCAGAGCCAGGGCGGGATCCTGCTCGAGCACTTGAAATCGCTCGGGCTGTGTCTCGACCTCCAGCCCGACGACACCTACTTCTTCTTCAGCTCGACGAGCTGGATGGCCTGGAACTACCTCGTCGGCGGGCTGTTGCACGGTTCGACGATCGTCCTATACGAAGGCAGCCCGGCCCATCCCCGCATCGACGGCCTGTGGGAGCACGCGGCGCGGGTCGGCGCGACCGTGCTCGGAATGGGCTCGGCGTACGTGATGGGATGCCAGAAGGCTGGAGCCGACATCCGCACGAACTACGATCTCCGGCCGTTGCGGACCGTGATTCCGACCGGAGCCCCACTCCCGTTGAGCGGCTGGCGGTGGCTCGGGGAGCAGCTTCCGCGCGGGACGCGGATCGACTCGATCTGTGGCGGCACCGACGTGTGCACGGCGTTCATCGGTGGCAGCCCGCTGCTTCCGGTGTACGAGGGTGAGATCGCGTGCCGGTGGCTTGGGATCGGCGCCGACGCGTTCGACCCGGACGGCCGCTCGCTGGTCGGCGAGGTCGGCGAGTTCGTGATGACCAGGCCGATGCCGTCGATGCCGGTGGCGCTGTGGAACGACCCGGACGGCAAGCGTTACCGCGACGCCTATTTCGACACGTTCCCGGGCGTGTGGCGCCAGGGCGACTGGGTGACGATCTCCGATCGGGGAACGCTGGTTGTCTCCGGCCGCTCGGATGCAACGCTCAATCGCGGCGGCGTCCGCCTCGGATCCGCGGAGATCTACGGCGCCGTGGAGCGACTGCCGCAGGTCCTCGACAGCCTTGTGGTCGGGCTCGAGCAGCCCGACGGCGGTTACTACATGCCGCTGTTCGTGGTCCCGGCCGAACCCGACCGGGACCCGGCCGAGCTCCGGACCGCGGTGGTGGAGGCGATTCGCTCGGAGCTGTCGCCACGTCACGTGCCCGACGAGATCATCATCGCTCCGGAGATCCCGCGCACGCTGACGGGCAAGAAGCTCGAGGTGCCGATCAAACGGATCCTCGGGGGCGCTCCGGTCGACGCCGTCGCGGCGCCCGGAGCGGTCGACAAGCCCGACGCTCTGCATTGGTTCGAGCAGTTCGGGCGCAGCCGAATGGCCTCGCTTGTCGACTGAGAACGGGACCGAGTTCGTCACGGTGGACGGGCTGCGACTGCGGATTGTGCGGCACGGCGCGGGCCGTCCGCTGCTGCTGATCAACGGGCTCGGGGCACCGCTCGAGATGTGGGTGCCGCTGCTGCGCCACCTCAGCGACTACGAGGTGATCACGTTCGACATGCCGGGCTGCGGCCGGTCGGCGACGCCGCGCCGGCCGCTCGGCATGCGCGCGCTGGCCGGCATCGTCGAGGGGATGATGCGCACCGTCGGGCGTTCACGGGCCCACGTGCTCGGCTACTCGCTCGGCGGGCTGGTGGCGCAGGAGCTGGCCTACCGCCATCCCCGCCGGGTGGACCGGCTCGTGCTGTGCGCGACCACCCCCGGCTTTCCGAGCCTCCCCCCGCGACCGATGGCAGCGTGGCTGATGCTCACCCCGACGCGGTACAACGATCCCTCGGCGGCGAGGATGATCGTGCCGCTGATCGCGGGGGGCCGGACGAGCCGGGAGCGCCCGGTGCTCGACGCCAACCTACCCGATCGGCTCGCCCACGCCCCGAGCGTCCTCGGGTACCTGCACCAGTTGTACGCGGCCGGGGGATTCAGCAGTCATCCGTGGCTCAGGCAAATCAAGCAGCGCACGCTCGTGCTGGCCGGCGATGACGACCCGCTCGTGCCGGTCCCGAACGCTCGCTACCTCGCGCACGCGATCCCCAGGGCGCAGCTGCACGTGATGCGCGGCGCCGGTCACCTGATGCTGATCGACGAGCCGCGACCGGCCGGCGCGCGGATCCGTCAGTTCCTCGAAGAGTGAGAATGGAGTCAAAACGGATGCTCTATAGGACCTACGACGCACGACGCATGATGATCGCGCCGGTCTACGCCACGGCCGCACTCCAGTCCGGGGTGCTGCGGGGACTGGCCAGGAACTCGGTCGACCTGCCCCAGCTTCGCGCCTGGCGCGCGGTCGCGGAGGCCACCTCAATGCTCAGGCTCTCGCACGAGCGGCCCGAGTTCGGCATCGAGTCGGTCGACGTGGACGGCGAGACCATTGCGGTGGAGGAGGAGGTGGTCCGTTCGACCCCGTTCGGCAGCCTCGTGCGGTTTGCCAAGCCGGCGGCGCCCGACCAGCCCCGGATCCTGGTCGTGCCCGGGCTGGCCGGGCATTTCGCCACGCTTGTGCGGCCGACCGTGCGCAGGCTGCTGAGCGATCACGACGTGTTCGTCGCCGACTGGCACAACGCGCGCGATATCCCCGTGTCCGCGGGGCGGTTCGGACTCGACGAGTACGTCGGTCATCTAATCGACTTCATGGACGCGATCGGTCCCGGAGGACACTTGATGGCGGTGTGCCAGCCGTGTCCCGCGGTGCTCACCGCGGCCGCGATGATGGCCGAGGACAACCATCGCGCCGAGCCCGCGAGCCTGATTCTGATGGCCGGCCCCGTCGACGCGCGGCGCAACCCAGGCCCGGTCAATCGCTTCGCCTCCAAGCAGTCACTCGACAAGCTGGAGCGACGTGTGATCTCGACCGTGCCGTGGCCGCACCGGGGCGCGGGGCGCAGGGTGTACCCCGGGTTCCTGCAGGTTGCCGGGTTCATGGGCATGAATCCGGGGCGCCACGTCTCTGCCGTGGCCGGGCTCGTCCGCGACTTCGCCAGCGGCAACGACGAGGCGGCCGAGCGGACGCAAGCGTTCTACAAGGAGTACTTCGCGGTGCTCGACGTGACCGCCGAGTTCTATCTCGAGACCGCGCGCGCGGTGTTCATCGACCATGACCTGCCGCGCGGGCGGACGAAATGGCAAGGTCGCCGCGTCGACCCATCGGCGATCCGCACCGCGCTGCTCACGATCGAGGCCCAGAACGACGAGATTTGCCCCCCGGGTCAGACTCAGGCCGCGCACGACCTGTGCACCGGGATCCCCGCAGAACGCAAGCGGCACCATCTCCAACCCGGCGCCGGCCACTATGGCGTGTTCAGCGGCACGCGGTTCGATCGCGAGATCTACCCGGAGATCAAATCCTTCGTGGCGATGAACGAGCTGAGGCCAGCGGCCGCCTGATCGCTCGCTTGCGCGCGCTTCCCGGGGCCAGAATGATGTGGCCGAGGAGCGGCCTCTATCCGTAGACGTACGTGCCGGGCGCCGGCTCCGCCGCCTTGTGAGTGCGGCTGCCGAGTTTTGCCGGCGCGGCGCGCTCGTCGCCGGAGCGTTCGGTGACCCATGCGGCCCAGTCCTCCCACCACGTTCCCTGCCGGCGCTCGGCTTTCTCGTACCAGCTGTCCGGGTCCCCGACCGGCTCGGGTCCAGCGAAGAAGTGGGCCTTGGGATTGCCGGGCGGATTGATCAGGCTCGCGATGTGACCGGCGTTGGAGAGGATGAACCGGCTGTGGCCATTCATCAGCTGCGTGGTCTGATAGCAGCCCTTCCACGGGGTGAGGTGATCGGTGGTGGCGCCGGTCACGTACGTGTCGAGCGTGATCTTGCGCAGATCGACGGGGGTGCCGAGCACCGTGAGCTCGCCGGGCTTGGTCAGCAGGTTCTTCCGCATGACGTCGAGGAAATCCCCGTGCAGCCTGCCCGGCAGGTTCGTCGAGTCGGCGTTCCAGGCGAGGATGTCGAACACCGGCGGGTCCTTACCCATCAGGTAGTTGTTGACCCAGTAGTTCCATACGAGGTCGTTCGGTCGAAGCCAGGTGAACACCGTGCCGAGGGTCGCGCCGTCGAGGATCCCCGCCCGAGTCGAGCTCCGGCGGGCCGCCGACAGCAGCGGCGCCATCTGGAACATCCCGATCGGGGCGGGCACGTCGAAATCGAGCAGCGTCACTCCGAAACTCGCGCTGCGTACTCGCGTGTCGCCGGTGGCGGCGAGGTGGCTGAGCACCGTCGAGCTCAAGATCCCGCCGGCGCACAGCGCGAGCAGGTTCACATCGTCGCTGGCTGACACCTCGCGGACCACGTCGATCACGCGTTCGATTGCCTCGGCGTACGTGTCGAGACCCCAATCGGCCTGCTCGCGCGTGACGTTGCGCCAGCTGATCACGAACATCTGAAGGCCCTGAGCGACGGCGTGCTCGACGAAGCTCCGGCCGGGAGCGAGGTCCATGAAGTAGTACTTGCTGATCTGCGGAGGCACGAGCAGCACCGGCCGCGACCGGACGGTGCCCGTCGTCGGGGCGTACTGCAAGACCTCGCACACCTCGTCGCGATACACGACTGCTCCGGGCGTTGCCGCCAGGTCGGTCCCGACCTCGAGCGCATCGCGTTTGACGGTCGACGGCATCCCGCGGTTGGTGCGAACGTCCTTGACGTAGTTACGAGCCCCCCGCGCGAGGCTCAGGCCGCCCGTCTCGAACATCCGCTTCAGCGCCGCCGGATTGCCGAGCAGCGCGTTGGTCGGGGCCATCGCGGTGGTGAGCACCTCGGCCGCGAAGCGCGCGCGCTGCGCGTTGCGCCAGTCGACGTCAGCGTCCTCGACGAGCTCCATCAGCGTGGAGGACCACTCCAGGTACAGCTGCATCAGCCGCCGGTACGCCGGATTCTCCTGCCAGGTGTCGTCTTTGAATCGCCAGTCACCCTTCTCCGGGGCAACGCTCGAGCGGCCGGCGAGGACCTTCGCCGACTCGAGGCCGAGAGCGGCTCCGCGACGGCCGATTCCACGCGAATGGCGTGCCGCCGAAGCCAGGGAGTGGGCCGCCGCGCCCACGCCGATGCGCCCGACCGGCTCGCCGGATTCCACCGCGTCGGCGATCTGTTCGGCGACGATCGGGTCAGCTTGGACCGTGCTCACTTCCAGCTCCTCTCGGTTGGTGCCACCTGAGCCTACGCGATAGGTGGAATACCGACTATCTGTACCTCGCGCATACCCGACGGCTGGGGGGTCGAGGGGCGCTGCGAGTTCGTATGACGGGGAGGCGGTTCGTGTGACCGAGTCTGCGAGCCGATCGACCGACTTGCTCAAAGAGCGTGGACATCCTACTATTGGAACTTCAACTAGCTAGCGGACCACGGGAAGAATCAGACTATGAGCACCTTGACCGCCCCCGGCGACCAGCCCACGCTCGAAGGCTGGGAGCAGGCCTACGCCGCCACCCCCGAACGGGACGTCCCGTTCACCACGCTGAGCTCGGATCCGGTGGCGCCGCTGTACACCGCCGCCGACCTCCCCGAGGACCACGACGCGCGGCTCGGTCTGCCGGGCCAGTTCCCGTTCACCCGCGGTGTGTATCCGTCGATGTACCGCGGGCGGCTGTGGACGATGCGCCAGTTCGCCGGGTTCGGGACGGCCGAGGTGACCAACGAACGGTTCCGCTATCTGCTCGACCATGGCCAGACGGGGCTGTCGACCGCGTTCGACATGCCATCGCTGATGGGCCACGACTCCGACCACGCGCTGTCGCTCGGTGAGGTCGGGCGGGAGGGGGTCGCGGTCGACACCGTCAAGGACATGGAGACGCTGTTCTCTGGGATCCCGCTCGACGAGGTGAGCGTGTCGATGACGATCAACGCCCCAGCGGCGATCATGCTGGCGTTCTACGTCGTCGCCGCCGAGCGCCAGGGAGTCGCGCCCGAGCAGCTCGCGGGGACGATCCAGACCGACATCCTGAAGGAGTACATCGCCCAGAAGGAGTGGTGCTTCCCGATCGACCCGGCGATGCGGCTCGTGACCGACATGGTCGAGTGGTGCGCGTCGCACATGCCGCGGTGGCACCCGATATCGATCAGCGGTTATCACATCCGTGAGGCCGGATCGACGGCGGCGCAGGAGCTCGCGTTCACGCTCAAGGACGGCCTGACGTACGTCGAGCACGCCATCGAGCGCGGCCTGGATGTCGATGATTTCGCGCCGCGGCTGTCGTTCTTCTTCAATGCCCAGATCGATTTTTTCGAGGAGATCGCGAAGTACCGCGCGGCGCGGCGGATCTGGGCCCGGGAGCTGCGCGACACGTTTGGCGCCAAGAAGCCGGAGTCGTGGCGAATGCGGTTCCACACGCAGACCGCGGGCGTGTCGCTGACCGCCCAGCAGCCGCTGAACAACATCGTCCGGACCGCGATCGAGGCCCTCGCCGGCGTGCTCGGCGGCACCCAGTCGCTGCATACGAACTCGTTTGACGAGGCGCTCGCGCTTCCCACCGAGCAGGCGGTGCGGGTCGCGCTCCGCACCCAGCAGATCATCGCGCACGAGACCGGCGTGACCAACACGATCGACCCGCTCGGCGGCTCGTACTTCGTCGAGTCGCTGACGAACGAGATGGAGCGCCGCTGCTACGAGTACTTCGGCAAGATCGACGAGCTGGGGGGGATGGTCGACGCGGTCAAGCACGGCTTTCCCCAGCGCGAGATCGCCGAGGCGGCGTTCGAGCTCCAGATGGAAATCGACGCCGGCCGCCGCGTCGTCGTCGGGGTCAACCAGTACCTCGAGGGCGACCACCACGAGACGCCGATCCTCCGCATCGATCCCGATTCCGAGCGGCGGCAGGTCGCCGCGCTCGCCTCGGTCAAGGCCGGGCGGGACGCCGGTACGGTCGCGGCGCGTCTGGCCGAGATCCAGTCCGCCGCCACCGCCGGTCAGAACCTGATGCCGGCGCTGGTCGAGGCGGCCCGGGCGTCGGTCAGCGAGGGCGAGATCGTCCACGCGCTCCAGCAGGTGTGGGGCGGATACCGCGAGACGCCAGTCTTCTAGAGGCCGGGCTACCGGCTTCACCGCGCTGCACGACGCCGAGCCGGCGGATACCGTGAGCGCGTGACCGACATCATCCTCGACTGCGACCCGGGCCATGACGACGCCATCGCGCTGCTGCTCGCGCTCGCCAGTCCCGAGCTCAATCTGCTCGGCGTGACGACGGTGTCCGGCAACCAGACGCTCGAGAAGACGACCGCAAACGCGATCCGGGTCCTCGACCACGTCGGCCGGGAGGAGGTCACGGTCGCCGCCGGCGCCGACCGGCCGCTGGTCCGCGAGCGGCACGTCGCCGCCGAGGTTCACGGCGAGACCGGACTCGACGGACCCGACCTGCCGCCGCCGTCGCGACCGCCCGAGCGCGAGCACGGGATCGATTGGATCGCGACGACGCTCGTGAGTCACGACCGGCCGGTCACGCTCGTCCCGACCGGGCCGCTCACGAACATCGCGCTGCTGCTGGCGCGGTACCCCGAGCTGGTGCCCCGGATCGAGCGGATCGTGCTGATGGGTGGCGCGTTCGGCGAGGGCAACGTAACGCCGGCGGCCGAGTTCAACATCTGGGCCGATCCCGAGGCGGCCCACCGGGTGTTCACGAGTGGCATCGACCTGACAATGGTCGGGCTCGACGTCACCCACCAGGCGCTGCTCCGCCCCGCCGACGTCGACCGCCTGCGCGTCGCCGGCAAGGCCGGGAAGCTGGTCGCCGATCTGTTCGACTTCTACGTGGGATTCCACCGGTCCAGGTACGGATGGGATGGCGCCCCGGTCCACGACGCGGTCGCGGTGGCGCATGTGATCGACGGCGGTCTGCTCGGCACCGAGCACGCTGGCGTGGTCGTCGACACCGGCGGCGAGCTCTCGCGCGGGCGGACGTACGTCGACCTGCGGGGAGTCACCGAGTGGGAGCGGAACTGCCACGTCGCTCTACGCATCGACGCCGACCGGTTTCGCGAGCTCCTGCTGACCCGGATCAGCTCGCTCGGCTAGTGGCGTAGGGCCCCGCTCATCCTCGTCGCTCGGTGTGCGAACCTCTCTGGCATGCGTCTCGGTGAATTCGGAGTCTGGACCACGTATCGCACGATCGGCGAGGAGAACGCCAGCCAGGCGGCGCGGCTCGTCGAGGATCTCGGGTTCGGCACGTTCTGGCTGGGCGGGTCGCCACAGCTGCCGGCGCTCGAACCGCTGCTCGACGCGACCGAGCGGATCGTCGTCGCCACCGGGATCCTGAACGTGTGGCAAAGCGATCCCGATCAGGTCGCGGGTGATTTCGCGCGGCTCGAGGAGGAGTTCCCGGGGCGGGTGCTGCTCGGGATCGGAATCGGCCACCCCGAGGCCACGAGCCAGTACGCGGGGCCGCTGTCGGCGATGGCGGCCTTTCTCGACGGCCTCGACGGGGGCGCCGTCCCGGTCCCCCGGAGCCGGCGATGCCTGGCCGCGCTGGGTCCGAAAATGCTCGCGATGAGCGCGGAGCGATCGCTCGGCGCGCACAGCTATTTCGTGCCCACGGCACACACGAAGGCGGCGCGCGAGCGGTTGGGCGAGACGCCGATCCTGGCGCCCGAGCTCGCGTGCGTGCTCGACGGCGACGCCGGATCGGCACGGGCTAAGGCGCGAGAATACGCCCGCATGTACCTCGGCCTACGCAACTACACGAACAACCTGCGCAACTTCGGCTTCGCCGAGGAGGACATCGCGGACGGCGGCTCGGACCGGCTGATCGACGAGGTCGTGCCGCACGGGGACGCCCGCGAGATCGCGGCGGCGGCGCGCAAGCACCTGAGCGCCGGCGCCGACCACGTGTGCCTGCAGCCCGTGGGTGGCACTGGGGTCCCGAGCGCGGAGTGGACCGCGTTGGCCTCCGCGCTCGAACTCCGCGTGTAGGCCTCGCACCGCTCGGCCATCTCGTCGGCCACGCCTACCGCAGGTGAGGCGGAAACCTGATCGTGTCGAGTCCGGGCGGTTCCTCGGGCCATACGAGCAGCACTTGGCATGGGGCATGGTCGACGGCGAAGCGTGTGCGCGGACCGAGGCTTTTCGGGCCGAGGTGAAGCTCGCCGTCGCGGGCGAGGATCAGCACGTCTGCGCCCGCGCACGCGTTCAGCACCTCGCGTTCGATCTTGCCGCGTCGCGCGTCGGTCTGCGCGGGCCGGGCGAACCGGGCCAGTGCCGCCTCGAGCAGCGCATGGGCCTCCTCGTCTGCGATCGCACGCAACGGCGGGCCTGGAGGCGGAGGGGGATGACGCCCTAGCAACCGCGCGGCGCCACCCGCGGCGAACTCCTCGAGGTCGGCCGGGGCGACGTGCAACAGCGTCACCTCGGCGTCCTCGGGCAGGAGCGCGCGCGCCCCGTCCACGCACCCTTCCCACGTGTCCTCGGATATCCAGACCACGGCGCGCATCAGATCACCTTGAGAGCCAACCACAACGCGACCGTGGATGCCACCAGCACAGGGGGGACGGTCAGCGCGCCCAGCCGCGTGAACTCGCCCATGTCGGTCTCGTGATCGTGGGCGTGGACGATTCGGCGCCACAGCAGGGTCGCCAGCGATCCGACATAGGTGAGGTTCGGGCCGACGTTGACCCCGACGAGCATCGCCAGCACCGCGCCCGGACCGCTGACGGCGGCGGCCGGCAGGATGATCAGCGTCGCCGGCAGGTTGTTCAGGAGGTTCGCGAGGGCTGCGCTGATCGCGGCGACCGCGAGCAGCGCGCCGAGGCCCGTCCCGTGCGGGAGGAGGTCGTCGACCGCGGTGGCCAGGCCGTGCACGCTCGCGGCGTACACCACGATCCCTAGCCCGAGCACGAAGACCAGGAACGCGGGCTCGGCCGCCCCGATCACCTCGCGGGGCGCAGGGCGCTCGCGAAGGACCATCACGAGCGCCCCGGCGGCCGCGACCCACACCGGCGCGATCCCGATCAGCGAGCTGAGCGCGAACCCGGCCAGCGTCAGCGCGACCACCGCGAGGGCGAACGTGGGCAGCTCCGGCTGGTCGACCGGGCGGTCCGAGCGCGCGCCCGATCGCCGGAGATCGCCGGCGAACGACCGGCGCAGGACCAGCCACTCGATCAGGAGCGCGACCACCCAGGGGAGCGCCATCAGCCCGCCGAACCGCGCGAACGAGAGGCCGCTGGCGCGGAACGCGAGCAGGTTCGTGAGGTTCGAGACCGGCAGCAGCAGCGACGCGCTGTTGGCCAGGTGGGAGCAGGCATACACGTGCGGACGGGGATTCGTGCGCAGTCGGGCCGCGGTGGCGAACACGATCGGGGTCAGCAGCACAACGGTGGCGTCGAGGCTGAGCACCGCGGTGGTGCACGCGGCGGCCACGAACACCATCGCCAGCAGCCGCGCCGGGCGGCCCTGGGAGCCGGCCGCCATCCACGCGCCGAGCGCGTCGAACATGCCCGCGCGGCGGCAGCCGTCGGCCAGCACCAGCAACGCCGCGAGGAAGCCGACGGTCGGTCCGAGCGCGCTCAGCGCCGACCGGGCACCGCTCAGGCTCAAGACCCCGGCGACCACGAGCAGCAGTGCCCCGCCGGCGGCGACCGCCCAGTCCGGTGCCCACCGCGGCCGCGCGACCGCGGCGGCCAGGCAGGCCGCCAGCACGACGAGTGCCAAAGCCTCGCTCATCCTCTAGGAATACCCGATCTCGGCGGTGGGCTCGCCGCCCGGCTGCGGTCAGAGCCACCCTCGCTCGTCCGCGATCCGGACGGCCTCGGCTCGATTGCGCGTCCCGGTCTTGGCGATCGCGGCGGACAGGTAGTTGCGGACGGTCCCCTCAGACAGGAACAGCTTGCCCGCGATCTCGGACACCGTCGCTCCGGAACGGGCGGCGATCAGCACGTCACGCTCGCGGGCGGTCAGCGGCGAGACACCGGCGCGAAGCGTGTCGGCGGCGAGCACCGGATCGACGACGCGCTCGCCCGCGGCGACCCTCCGGATCGCGTCGGCGAGCTGTTCGGGCGGCGAATCCTTGATCACGAACCCCCACGCGCCGGACTCCATCGCGCGGCGCAGGTAGCCCGGCCGCCCGAACGTGGTCAGGATCAGTGATCGGCATCCGGGGACCTCCTGGGTGAGAACGCCGGCCGCCGCGAGACCATCGATGCCGGGCATCTCGATATCGAGCAGCGCCACGTCCGGATGGTGGGCCTTGGCGGCGGCGACCACCTCGTCGCCGCGACCGACGGCCGCGACGACCTCGAAGTCGTCCTGGAGCTCGAGCAGCGCCGCGAACGCGCTGCGGATCAGCTCCTGGTCGTCGGCGAGCAGCAGGCGGATCGTCACGCGAGTACCTCGGGCGGCAGCGACACCCGCAACCGCCACCCTCTCGGCTGCAGCGGTCCGGCGTCGACGACGCCGCCGGCCGCGGCCACGCGTTCGCGCAGCCCGATGAGGCCGTTCCCTGATCCGCCGTGGCCGTTGCCGTTGCTTGCGCCGACGCCGTCGTCGACGATCTCGACGGAGCTCGGGGACAGCCGCACCGAGCACGAGCTCGCGTGGGCATGGCGGACCACGTTCGTGAGACCCTCGCGGACGACCCAGCCGAACAGCTCCTGATGGGTGGGGTCGACCGCGTCGACCGCGCGCGGGAGATCCGCGGTGATCCCGGCGGCACGAAGCAGCTCGCGTCCGGTGGCGAGCTCGCCCGCGAGCGTGACGTCCCGGTAGTTGGCGATCGCGGCCCGCACGTCGGCGAGCGACCGCCGGGCCAGATCCTCGACCTCCGCGATCTCCTGACGGGACCGGGCCGGATCGGTCTGGCCGAGCTGGCGCGCGAGGCCGGCCTTGACCGTGATCGTCGTCAGCGAGTGGCCAAGCAGGTCGTGAAGGTCCCGAGCGATCCGGAACCGCTCGTTCTCGGCGGCGAGGCGCGCGAGCTCGGTCCGCGCCTCCGCGAGCGCCAGATTGCCCTCGAACACTCGCTTTACGGCGAGCGTCACCAGTGCCACGATCGGGATCGCGACTGGGGTCACGGTTCCCCAGGTGTCGCTCACGTTGTCGTGCCAGGACGGGATCGCGAGCGGCACAAGCAGCGCAGCCAGGGCGAGCCCGAGCACGATCGGCGCCGAGCGGCTGCCGAGGCGGCTCACGGACAGCGCCGTGATGTATAGGCACATCACGAACGCTGCCTCGTGGGCGAACGGAACCTCCGCCACGAACAACAGAGCGGAGATGCCGTAGAGGGTCCAGAATCGCGTCCCGCTGGTCGCCGGGCCTTCGCGAACAAAGGCCAGGTAGCACGCCGCGAACGCGACCAGGATGAGGTAGCCCCAGACCGCGGCCGTCCCGTCGTTGTACTTGCCCACCGCCTGGGCGACATACAGCAGGTAGACGAGAAACACCGCGGGGAGCACGAACCTGAGCCATCCCTGCGTCCACCGGCGCTGACGCGCCACCCATTCCGCTTCAGCCGGATTGACCGGCTCGACCTCGGCGTCCACGTCTACCCAATTTACCGCGGCGATCGACGGCCTCAGACCCGGCTCGTGGCGCGTTTGTGGGCGAGCACCGCGAGTGGGGTGAGGACCAGGGTCCAGGCGACGATCACGATCCACCCTTCCGCCGGCCAGGCGCCGCCGCCGAGCGCGGTCTTACCGGCCTGCACGAGCCAGTACGACGGTAGCGCCTTGATCAGGTCGAACAGTGCGCCTGACTTCGCGAGCAGGAACCCGTACGCGCCACCGAGCAGGGCGAGCAGCATGAGCGTGCCGCCGACGGCGGGGGCAAGGGAGTCCGGGGTGACAACGTGTCCGAGCAGGATTCCGAGCACCGCGATCGGGACGAGGCCGACCAGCATCAGTCCGATCATCGTCAGCCACTCGCCACCCGACAGGCGGACGCCGAGCGCGGTGCCCGACAGGGATACGAGCACGATCGCCAGCAACGCCATCAGGAAGCCGGTGGCGACCTTCGCGCCGAGGTAGTCGCCGGCGGTCAGCGGGGTGATGCGCAACTGGCGGGTCCAGCCAGCCGAGCGGTCGGCGGCGATGCGAGCGCCGCTCGAGAGCACGGCGATCATCGTGCCGACCGCGGCCATGCCGGCCATGAAGTACAGGGGGAAGGCGACGCCGTCGAAGTTCGCGTGGCGTTGCGGGCTCGTGACCACGAGATACAGGACGACGGGATACGCGAGCGAGAAGAGTACGAACCGCCAGTTGCGGAAGTTCCGCAGGAGCTCGTAGCGCAGGTAGGTGGGGTGCATCAGTTCATCTCCGGTGATTCGTGGCTGTCAGTTGTCGCGCTGGCGGTGAGCGCAAAGAACGCCTCCTCGAGCCCCGCGCCGCGCACTTCGACGTCCGGGGCGGATGGGAAGCGGTCGAGCAGAGCACGAAGCGCGGCCTCAGCGTCCGAGCAGGTGAGGATCACGACGTCGCCCCGCCCCTCGACGCTGATCACGCCGGCTAGCGTGCGGAGCGCGTCGAGGTCGGCGCCGGGCAGCGTCGCGCGGATCGTCCGCGCGCCGACCCTGGACTTGATCTCGCTGGGCGGCCCGTCGGCGACGACGGTCCCGCGGCCGAGCAGGACGATCCGGTCGGCGAACGCGTCGGCCTCCTCGAGATAGTGGGTGGCGAAGATCACCGTCGTACCGCGTGCCGCGACGCCTCGCATCGAGGACCAGAAGTCGCGCCGCGCCTCGACGTCGAGCGCCGCGGTCGGCTCGTCGAGCAACAGCAGGTCCGGGTCGGCAACCAGCGCGATCGCGAACCGGACCCGCTGTGTCTGACCTCCGGACAGCTTGGTCGTCCAGCGGTCGGCGAGGTCCGCGCTCCCACTCAGCGCGAGCGCGTCGTCCACCGCGAGCGGGCGCGGGTAGAGCGACGCGACCATCGTGACGAGCTCGCGGACACGCAGGTGCTCGATAAGCGACCCGGTCTGGAGCATCCCGCCAACGACGCCTGCCGCGGCCGCCTCGACGGGCGACATCCCGAACAGCGAGACGGTGCCCGAATCGGGCCGGGTCAGCCCGAGCATCATGTCTATCGTGGTCGACTTGCCGGCGCCGTTCGGGCCGAGCAAGGCGACCGTCTCACCCGGCGCGATCGTGAGATCGACCGAGCGTACGGCGTGCACCTCGCCGTAGGACTTGGTGAGGCGCGAGAGAACAATTCCACCTGATGTAGTAACAGTTGACATGCATGGAGAGTGACACCGAGTGCGTCAACCGGGTAGAGCCGAAGCTCACCAGTTCGAGGTGACAAATGTCAGATCGGCCGCCTGGCCGCGGGGGCGCTCAGGCGTCATCGCGCCAGCCGAGCGCATGGCGCCGCGATCGCGGCATCCTGCTGACGATCAGGTCGTAGGAGTCCTCGATCATGTCGCCGACCATCTCGTCGGGCAACGAGCCGTCGAGGATCACGGTGTTCCAGTGGCGCTTGTTCAAGTGATAGCCCGGGATCACGGCCGCGTGGGCTTCACGGAGCTGCTCGGCGAGCAGCGGCTCGCATTTGAGGCTGACCCGCAGCGGGGTCGCGTCCAGCCGGGAGAGCGCGAACACCTTGCCCGCGACCTTGAAGACCGAGTTCTCGGGGCCGAACGGAAACGTCTCCTCGGCTCCCGGAAGCGAGAGGCAGCGGTCTCGGAGCTTGTCGGGGCTCACCGGGGCGGGGCCGCCACGCGTGGTCGCATCCGTGCGACCGCGCGCTGGTTGCGGTGGGTTGCGGGGAGCCCGACTAGGCTGCGGCGAGCTCGTTCTCGGCCCGGAGCCAGTTCGCGAGCTCGTCGTGCTCACCACGTTCGAGGTGGAGGTAGTACGCCCGCTCACAGATCTCGGCGTGACTCGGGCGGAGCCGCTCAGGGGCGGCCTTGGGCTTGGCCGTGCGGACGCGCCGCCTGACGGTCTTCGCCGGCTTATCGGTCATGTGATCCTCCTGGTGCAAGTTGACAGGGTCATTCCTCCCTCTCCCCAAAGGGGCCTGCGCACGGTTTTTCGACGCGTGCGGCCGCGGCCCTGCATGACCGATCAGTAGCCCATGTCGTTGCTGGTGGAGGTCAGCACGCCGGAGGCGAACACCAGCGCCCAGACGATCGAGCCCACGATGCTGAGGATGATGATCCACGTCCCGTGCTTCGAGGTTGCCCGGTTCGGCCGGGTGACGACGACGACCCCGAGGACGAGACCGAGCAGCGGCAGCGCCACGGCGGTGATGTAGGCGAGCACGACCAGCCGACCGGGGCCGGCGGTCCGGACGGGCGCCGGAGCGTGTCCGGTAGCGCCGTTGGTCGAAATGTGATCAGCGGTCCACGGACGGCCGTCCGGAGTCGGAGGCCCTGCCGGGTTCATCGAGTCGCGGTCTCGAGCCGCTCGTTGGCCACCCGGCGGGCGGCGGCGAGCGGAGTGATCGAGTGCTCCTCGGCGGCGGCGAACACGGCGGCGAGCGTGCCGGCGACCGCCCCGACGCGTGCGATCGCCTCGTCGCGACTGCATCCCTCCATCTCCATGGCGTTGCCGTAGATCACACCGCCGGCGTTGACGACGAAGTCCGGCGCCCACACGATCCCGCGAGCGTGGAGGGCATCGGCAACGGCGTCATCGGCAAGCTGGTTGTTCGCGGGGCCGGCGATCGCGCTGCAGCGGAGGGTGGCAACCGACGTCTCGGTGAACACGCCGCCGAGCGCGGCCGGTACGAGCAGGTCGGCCTCGGCCCGGAACGCGTCGTCGGGGTGGTCGGCCCACTCGGCTCCGAGCTCCTCGGCGAGCGCCCGCTTGCCCGGGTCGATGTCGGACACCAGAAGCTCGGCCCCGTCGGCCGCGAGGCCGCGAGCGACGCGGGAGCCCACCTGTCCGAGCCCGATGACGGTGATGCGGCGACCCGACACCTCCGGTGTCCCGAACGCTCGCTCGAGCGTGACCCCGATCGCGTCGCGGACGCCGTACGCGGTCGGCTCGGATGGCTCGCCGGAGCCGCCCTGAGCCACCGGCAGGCAATAGGCGTACTGCGTGCGCTCGCGCGCGATCAGCATGTCCTCGGCGGTCGTGCCCACGTCCTCGCCGACTCCGTACGTTCCGCCGAAGGCGTCGACGGCGTCGCCGAGGTCGAGCATCGCTGCGCGGCGGCGGTCGGGGGTGAGCTCGGAATCGGGCGCGAGCGCGATCACGCTCTTGCCGCCGCCGAGCGGAAGGCCCGCCAGCGCGCACTTGAGCGTCATCGCCTCCGACAGGCGAAGCGCGTCCTCGAGGCCCTCGCGCCAGTCCCGGTAGCGCCATAGGCGGCAGCCGCCGACGGCCCGGCCGAGCACCGTCGAGTGCACCGCGATGATCACCGGCAACGCCGAGCGCTGGCCGACGGAGATCGATACCCGTTCGTGCTCGAGCATGTCCACATCGTATGGGTCGGGCTCACGGGCCGGACACACGCTACGTTTCGGGCGCGAGATGACCGATCCTCATGGGCTGCAGCGGTTCGTCGCCGCGCAAGACCGGGCGGGCACGTTCACGGCAGCGGCCGAGGAGCTCCGCGCCGGCCGCAAGCAAGGCCACTGGATGTGGTTCGTCTTCCCTCAGGTCGCCGGCCTCGGGCATAGCTCGATGTCCCGCGCGTATGCGATCTCGTCGCTCGAGGAGGCGCGGGCCTACCTCGCGCATCCCGTGCTCGGCCCCCGTCTGCTCGAGTGCGCCGAGATCGTCGCCGACCTCGAGGGGCGGACGGCTCAGGAGATCTTCGGTGGCATCGATGCGATCAAGCTCCGCTCGTCGATGACGCTGTTCGCTCGCGCCGCTCCGGCGGAGCCGTTGTTCGGGCGCGTGCTCGACGCGTACTTCGGGGGCGTGCCGGACGAGGCCACCGAGCGGTTGCTCGGGGTCGATCGCTGAGACAGGCCAAAGCGAACGGCCCGAGGCGGGAGGAGGACGCTCCGGGTCGTTCGCTGTGTGGCCTGGGGGACGGCTGTGGCGCTACTGGCTCGCGGCAGCGGGGAGGATCAGCGACACGCCGCCGACCGGCTGGCCGGTCGTGAACACGTTCTGCCCGAGCAGCTGGTTGAGCGTCGCGGCGCCCTCGCTCGACAGCGTGGCCAGCAACCCGTTCAGGTCGAGCATGCCGTTCGGCGTGGCCGCCTGCTCGAGCTGCGAGGTGTCGATGTCGAACAGCTTGAGCTCGGGTCCGCCGTTGAGCGAGAAGGCGAGGCTTGAGCCTTCGGTCCCGGTCCCCAGCGTCAGCGTCGGGTTGGTCAACGACGCCGACACCTGGCCGTTGTCCAGTTGGAGGCCCCCGCTCAGCGGGATCGTGCCGGTCAGCGTGCCCTGATCGAAGCTGCCGCCGGCCGTCGAGCCGTTGAGCGGGAGCGACACACTGCTGCCGTCAGCGCCGGGAATCGTGGTCGTGCCCAGGGGGGCGGGCAAGCCGTTCGACGCCGGGACGAGGGGCAACGTCGACAGCCCGACGGAGTCCAGCAGCGACCGGAAGTCAGGTGTCAGCGCCAGCCCGACCCCGGAGGTCGACGTCGGGGTGACCGTCCCGGGGGCGCCGGTCCCGGTCCCGGACGTGGTCCCGGTGATGGGTGAGGTGCTGACCTTGACAATGAAGGCGCCGAGCGCCTGCCCGGCCTTGAGTGCCGTCTTGTGCAGGGCCTTGTCCACCTTTGCCGCGCCGGCCTTGGTCAGCTTCGCCGTCATTCCGTTGAGGGTCTCGGTATTGCCGCTGTGTTTGACGCGCACTCGACCGGTGATCGTGAACAGCTTCACCTTGTGACCCGCGAGCTTGGCCGTGACCTGGCCATTGCCTTTTGCGGGACGGGTGAACGTCACCGACTTCATCGCGACGGAGTGCTTTCCGAGCACGATGTGCAGCACGCCCTTGAAGTTGAGCGTGCCGGTCGCCTTGGCAAAGTTCCACTTCCCCGACGTGTCAGGAAGCGCGTAGCTCGACTTACGCCTTATCGCCGGCTTCTGCGCGCGGAGTGTCACGTGCTGACTTGCGAATGAACGCTTGGCTTTCCCCGACAGCGTTAGCGTCGCGCCGTCGCCGCTGTGAGCGGTGAGAGCGACGGTGTTCGCGCTAGTAGCCGCGTCGGCTCCGACGGGCAGCATGATTGCGAGGCCCGCTGCGAGGAGCAGCGAGCGTGAGCGTGGTGAGGACATGGACGGTGGGCCTTTCTTAGGTTGCAGCTGAAGAGACGCGAGCGTCGGTGCTCGGCGCTCAGGCATGCAAAGCCCAGCGCCCATCCGGGGTGTATTTACAGCTACCCGTGCGGCCTGCCTCCGCACCGGCTTTCTGTCTCGCAATTTGCGATGCCCGTGGTCAGCCTGACCCAAACACCGGAATGCGGTCGGGGTGCACATTCATCGAAGTGAATTGCGCACTTTGAGGAGGGCCGGTGAGGTTTGTCACCGACGGTGGCGTAGCTTGGGCGAAGTCCGCTCGCGGCTCGGAGCGGAGTCGGCCCGGGCCGGCGCGCAGCCGCCTTCAGGTCTCGGCCGCGGGGTTGCGCGGTCGGGGGGTCGCGCGGTCTGGGGCGTAGGTCGCGGGCGTCAGTGACGCGCGGACGGAGCCCCGAAGCGGTGCCCGTACAACCCGTGGCGCTGCGGTACCGGGGCGGGCGATGGCGCCGGATACAACTCGCGGCGCTCGGATTCATCGGCGACGCGCGCCGCCTTGAGCAAACAGAGGATGCAGGTCACGAACGTGATCCACACCGCGATGCCGATGAGGGTTATCTCAAGCAGACTCAACTCACGCCTCCAGTGGCGCTGCCGCAACGTTTTCCCCGGAGGACGCGGTCCCAGACCGCTATGGAGAATTAATGGAGGATTGAGGCTAGCCGGCGTGACTACGCCAGCGAGTTGAGCGCCGATTGCCGGTCCGACTCACCCGTCCGGCCTCTTCGAGTTGCAAAAGCCGGGTGCGAACCACGGCCGGCGACACGCCGAATTGCTTGGCGATCGCCGATGCCTGATCCTGCCCGTCCTTGAGCGCGTCAAACACCGCCTCTGCCGATGTAGTCCGAGAGCGCCGCGGCGTGGGGGCTGCGGCGCCGTTACGGCGGGGCCTCGGGCTCGCGCTTGCACCACCTCGAGCGCGGGTGCGACGGCCGTTGGAGCTGGTCGCGGCGCCTGCGCGCGCGGCCCGCGGCCCGCGCAATGCGGCCAGGGCGCGCTCGCAAGAGTCGATCTCGCTCTTGAGCTCGGCAATCCGACCCTCGATCTGCTTGGCCAACGCTTCAGTGTGTTGCAATGCGACTCCTTGTCGATGTGGCTTTGGGCAGGGGAGGGTACCTATTTGTCCAGGGCGGCCGACGTGGGCTCGCGCAGGCCCAAGCTGAACGGCACCGAAGCATCGCGCCCTTCGCGGGCGAGCCAGGGATAACGGTCGGTGTCACGGCCGGCGTAGTCAGGATCCAGGTAGATGAAGCAGCGCTGGATCAGGAAGTCGCGCACCTCGAACACATCGCACCACCGTCCCGCATGGGTGACGCCGGCCCGCCACTCGCCGTCCTGATGCTCTCCATAGCTCGTTCCCTCACAGGCGAACGTGTCGGTCCCGGTCATGATCCAGTTGAAGTTCGAGTAGTCGTGCACGATCCGCTCGATCGTCGCGCCGACGTCGCCGAATAGGCGACCGATGGCGTCGGTGCCGGTGGCGAGCCCCCATTTCGGGAAGTGCACCTGCGCGTCGTCGGCAAACAGATCGAGGATGCTGCCACCGGTCGAGGTCGTGCCTCCGTTGTCGAACGCCTTCAGATACTCGAGCGCGACCGATTTACGCTGCTCGTCGGTCATCGGCTGATGGGAAATCGCCATCTCGTCTCCTCCGCCTCGGCTGATTGAGCGCCACCCGCGCGCTCAAGTCTCGCAAACCGCCGGGGAGGGCGGAGCGGGGGCCCGGGCGGGCGCGGGTGCCGCTCCCTCGATGGGCCCCCGCGCCGGCAGCGCGGTCTAAACGACTTCGGCGTGCCGGGACGCGAGCTGCTCGGCAAGCCGCGTCATCGCGAGCTCGTTCCCGCGACGCAAGAACGCGCGGACCAGCGGCGCGGCCAGCCGCTCGCTGAGCGGAGCCTTCTGCCATGCGTACTCGAACGCGATCCGCGTCCCTCCGCTCGGCAGCTGCACGAGCGTGTAGGTTCCGCGGGCGATCCGTCGCCCGCCGGCGCCAACGTTCTGCTCGACGATCGTGTTCGGGCGATCGGCCGAGACCACCTCGATGTCGACCGTTTCCGTCCGCCCGCCGACGCTGACTTTTACTCTGGCCTTGGATCCGATCCCGCGGTCGGGTCCGGAGTACTCCCAGTCGCGAAGCATGTGGTTGGTGAAGGGTTCGTGATTGGCCATCACGTCGAGAAAGTCGAAGACCTCCTCGGTGGGGTTTGGAACTTCGATGGTGACGTCTACAGGTTTCATGTACCACATGGTACAGTCAGCGCGCGTGGATGACAAGGGCCCCAAGCAGCGGCTGCTCGACGGGGCGATCGAGTACGTGGCCGCCAACGGGATGAGCGATGTGAGTCTGCGGACGCTGGCCGCCGCGCTCGGAACCAGCCACCGTATGCTGATCTTCCACTTCGGCTCCAAGGGGCGTCTGTGGGTCGAGATCGTCAAGACCGTCGAGCAGCGCCAGCGCGCCCTGCTCGCCGACATTCTTCCCGACCCGAGCCGCCCGGTGGGCGAGGCGATGCGCGCCTGGTGGAAGCACATCTCCGATCCGGGGCTGTGGCCGAACGAGCGGCTGTTCTTCGAGCTTTATGGACAGGCGCTCCAGGGACGGGCTCATACGGTAGAGCTGCTCGACGGCATCGTCGACGACTGGCTCGACCCGATCACCGAAATCAACGTCGCCGTCGGGGTTCCGGAGCCCCTCGCGCGCGCACACGCCAGGCTCGGCATCGCGGTCACCCGCGGGCTGCTGCTCGACCTGCTGGCCACGCGCGACATCGCCGGTGTCGACGCGGCGATGGAGGCATTCATCGATGTGTATGAGAGCTGGTTGTCGCGGGCGTAGAATGTTCGCGCGGGGGACCGTGCGGCTGGCAGGTGGGACGGAGAGTGGGACTGTCGAGTCATCTGAGCCTCAACACGCGGCGGGTCGGGGACGCCGCAATCGTCGCTGTGCGCGGTGACATCGATTTGACGACGACCGCCGAGGCCGAGGCCGCGCTTGACGCCGCCAGCCGGGGAGCTACCTTGCTGATGCTGGACCTGCGAGCAGTCGGGTTCATGGACACCTCAGGGTTGCGACTTGTCATCTCCGAGCAACGGCGCGCCGAGGCAGGCGGATACCGCTTTGCCGTGGTACCCGGAGCGGGCAAGGTACAGCGGCTGTTCGAGATCGCCGGGTTCCCGCCGGGGGACGCGCTGTTCGCCGACGCGCCGGCCGGACCTGCCAGCGGTGATGGCGCTTGAGCGCGAGCGCTGAGCCGGGTCGGTTCGAGTTGCTCGAGGCCGCCGGCGAGGTCGCCGACGGCACGCTCATGCTCGAGGAGACCGTTGTGCGCCTGCTCGGGCTTGTCGTTCCGGTCTTCGCCGACGTGGCCACGCTCGACTCGATCTCGGCCAGCGGCGAAATGCGGCGGCTCGGGTCGCGCGTCGACGCGCCCCGGCACCGCGAGGAGCTCGAGGCCGCGCTGATGCGCCGCCGTCCGCTCCCGGACGCGCCGGTCGGGCTCTCGCGCGCGATTGTCAGCGCCGAGAGCCAACTGCTCACGCACGTGACCGACGACGATCTGCGGGCGATTGCGAGCAGCGATGAGGACTTCGAGCTGCTGCGCGCGCTCGAGCTCCGCTCCGCCGTATTCGTGCCGCTGCGCGCGCGGGGACGCACGGTCGGCGCGCTCGCGTGCGGGGTCGGCACGTCCGGGCGCGAATATGACGAGGACGATCTGCGATTCGCGGAGGTGCTGTCGGGACGGCTCGCGCTCGCGCTCGATAACGCCACGCTGTCGCTGACCGTGACCGGGCTCGAACGGCGGCTCGAGGCGACGCTGACCAACCTTGCCGAGGCTGTGCTCGTCCGGGAGGCCGACGGCCCGATCGTGTTCGCCAACGCGGCGACCGCGCGGCTGTTGAACCTCGGCTCGGCCGAGGACGTGACGACCGCTACCCCGGAGCAGCTGATGGCGCTCTACGACGTGTTCGATGAACACGGGACGCGACTCGATCTGGGGGACCTCCCGTCGTCGCGGGCGGCTCGAGGCGAGGAAGCGGAGCCCCTGCTCGTCCGCAACGTCATCCGCGCCACCGGCGAGGAGCGGTGGCTGTTGCACAAGGCGACGCCGGTGTACGACCCCGACGGCTCGCTGTCGCTGATCGTCAACGTGATCGATGACCTGACCGAGGTCAAGCGCGCCGAGCTCGCTCAGCGGCTGCTCGCCGAGGCCGGGCAGGAGCTGTCGTCCTCGCTCGATTACGAGGACACGCTGCAGCGCGTGGCCCGTCTCACGGTGCCGGGCCTGGCCGACTGGTGTGTCATCGTCATGCGCGGCGAGGGCGACATCCTGCGGCAAGTGGCCGTGGCCCACGTCGACGACCGCAAGGTCGCGCACGCGCGTGACTTCGATGCGGGCCACGGCGCTCACGTCGGCGATCCGATCGGTGCCGGCGCGGTGATCCACTCCGGTGAGCCCCGGCTTTTGCCCGACATGAGCGAGGAGCGGTTGGCGCGGGCCGGCCTCGCGGAGGAGGAGGTCGCACTCGTACGTGACCTTGGGCTCCGCGCCGCGATTGTCGTCCCGCTCGCGCTCGCCGACCAGCCGCCGATCGGGTCGCTGACGCTGGCGATGGCCGAGTCGGGCCGGGCGTTCGGCGAGACTGACGTCGCGCTTGCCGCCGAGCTCGGGCGCCGCGCCGCGATCGCGGTCGAGAACGCCAGGCTGTACGCCGAACGGTCCTCGATCGCCGCCACGCTGCAGCAGAGCCTGCTGCCGCCCGACCTTCCGGACATCCCCGGGTTCCGCCTCGCGAGCTTCTACCGCGCCGCCGGCGAGCAGAACGACGTCGGCGGTGATTTCTACGACGCGTTCGAGGTCCCCGGGGGCTGGATGGTGGTCGTCGGCGACGTGGCCGGGCGCGGCGCCGAGGCGGCGGCGCTCACGTCGCTGTCGCGCTACACGTTTCGCACCGCCGGCAAGCTGCTCGGAGATCCGATCGCGACGCTCGAGCAGCTCAACGCCGCGCTGCGCGAGCGCGCGGGGCTGTCGCTGGTCAGCGTCTGCTGCGCGATGCTCCGCCCCGCCGGCGCGCACGACGAGGCGCGGGCCGACATCGTGCTCGCAGGCCATCCCCCGGCTTACCACGTGCAGCGCGGGTCCTCGCGGCCGGTCGGCGTGTTCGCGCCGTTCCTCGGCGCCTACGAGCGCGGCGGCTGGGAGGCGACGACGGTCCGGCTGGAGCCCGGCGACCAACTGGTCCTCTACACCGACGGAGTGATCGACACCGTCGGCGAGGCGGATCGGTTCGGCGAGGAGCGGCTGGCGCAGACGCTGCACGGCGCCGCGGGCGCCGCCGATGCGGTCCGGCGGATCGAGCGGGCGCTGGCCGGGTTCGCCCGCGGGTCGCAGGTCGACGACACCGCCGTGATCGCGGTCGAACGGCTGGGCTCCGGCCGCGACGGAGAAATCCGTGGCTCGGCTCGCGGCGATGTGAATAGAGTCGCGGAGAACGAGAGAGAGGAGCCTCCGAATGATCGAGCCATACCAGGCCGTTGGGCTGATCCAGACGATGCGGGGCATCCGTCGTCGCGAAGAGATCAGCTGGAACCTCGAGCACATCTCGCACCTGGTCAAGGCGGCGTCGTGGCTGTCGAGCATGGACCTGCCGGTGCGGCTGATCTGCATCCCGGAGGGCGGTCTCCAGGGGTTCACTGACGAGGTTCTCGACCTCGATCACGAGACCTATGCGCGCGAATGCGCGATCGACATCCCGGGCCCCGAGACCGACTACCTCGGGCGGCTCGCGCAGCAGTGGAACGCATACGTAATCGCGCAGGCCAAGGCCCGTCACCCCGAGTTCCCGGGTGTGTTCTTCAACGTCGGGTTCGTGATCGAACCGGAGGACGGGACGGTGATCCTCAAGCATCACAAGCTGGTCCCGCTGCTGCCGGTGGAGCACTCGGTCACACCACACAACGTGTGGGACCGCTGGATCGAGCTTTACGGCCGGGAGCTCGAGGCGTTCTACCCCGTGGCCGACACCGAGATCGGCCGGATCGGGATCATGATGGCCAACGAGGCCTCCTATCCCGAGAACGCGCGGGGGCTCGCGATGAACGGTTGTGAGATCGCCTACCGCGGGCCGTACCCTGCGCCCGGCGTGATGAGCGGCATGTTCTCGGTCCAGAACCGCGCCCGCGCGCTCGACAACAACATGTACGTGATCGGGATGAACCTCGGCACGTACTACCTGGACAAGGACTCGGTCACGCCGATCGACACGTTCTCAGGTGGCTCGCAGATCGTCGATTACCGGGGCCAGATCGTGACCGAGGTTCCCTACGGTGCCGGCTCGACGTGGATCGGCGGGACGATCGACATCGAGGCGCTGAGGCACTTCCGCCAGACGGCGCAGTGGGACAACTGGATGAAGGACCTGACGACCGAGCAGTACCAGCTCGTCTACGAGCAGCCCGTCTACCCGAAGAACCTGTACCTCGACCGGCTGCCCTACACGCACGCCGAGTACCGCGAGCAGGTGACCCGCAAGCAGGTCGAGCTGCTCCAGGAACGGGGGGTGTGGGCACGGCCGAGCCGGTCGGCGCCGGCGCCGGTTGAGTGAGGGCTTCGTGGTCGGTTGGGAAGACGTACGGCGGATTGCGCTCGCGCTGCCGGAGACGACCGAGGGGACCGCGTGGGGCAACGCGGCCTGGCGGGTGCGCAACAAGCAGTTCGTGTGGGAGCGACCGCTGCGCAAGGCGGACGTGAGCGCGCTCGGCGACGCGGCGCCCACCGGGCCGATCCTCGGAGCCCGGGTCGAGCACGTCGGCGCGAAGGAGGCGCTGATCGCCGACGACCCGGCCGTCTACTTCACCACGCCGCACTTCGATGGGTACGCCGCGATCCTGGTGCGCCTCGATGAGATCGGCGTCGACGAGCTCGAGGAGGTGATCGTCGAGGCGTGGCTGGTGCAGGCGCCGAAGCGGCTAGCCAAGGAGTACGCCGAGGCGCACCGGCTGTCGGGCGGCTGACGCGGGGTGACTGCGGTGGCGCAGGCCGGGCGGGTGCGATCGTCTCGCCAGGTGGACCTGCACGACCTGACATTTCGCCCGCCCTCGGCCGGCCTCGTCATGCGAGGCATGCACCACATGCGTAGCCTGACGAGGCTGACCGCGCCGGCCCGGAATGTCAGGTGATGCATGACGTGACCGGGACTATGGTGGCGCCGGCGCGTCGCGGATGGCCCGCGAGGCCGGGGGGCTGACGCGGCGAACCGGCGGCCGTCCCGGCCAAGCGAACCGGGGGCTGACGCGGCGAACCGCGCCAGCCCCGGCCCGAACGTCTACGGCGCCGCGCAGCTCTGCGCGTACGCGCAGTCGTTGAACGACTGGCCGTCTGAGGCCAGCGCGGACGGGGTCGCCTCGTTGACGGCTCCCGGCGACAGGAAGATCTGAGTGGGATCTCCCTGGGCGATCGTGTGGGTCACGCCGCCGGCGGTGTACGTCGAGGTCGGTCCGAAGTGGGCGGTGCCGACCGGCGCCAGGATCGTCTGGGCGACGAGCGTCGGCGCCTCGAGGATCCACTCGGCGGACGACTCCGAGGAGGCGTAGCTGACGTCCTTGCTCCAGCTCCACTTGCCGGCGTCGGTCATCGAGATGCTCCAGGTGTTGCCGGACACCTGGCTGATGTTGACGCTGACGTTGTCGCCCGGCGTCACCGTGCAGTTCGCGTCGCCGGTGCAGCCGGTGATCTGGGTTTCGCTCGCGGGTAGCAGCTCGTACCACGCGTAGTACTGGTCGCCGAGCAGCGAATTGCTGGGCGCCGACTGCTCGGAGGTTCCGGCCTGGATCAGATCACTGGTGCTGTAGCCGCCGATGCCGGTCCAGGTGGCGGCGAACCCGGGCGGGACGAGCCCGGCCGTCGGGACCGTGAACGTCGAGGACACCGCGGTGATGCCACCGCCGGTCGGGGTCACGGCGTAGCCGGACCAGTTGAGGCTGTCGGCGGTTCCTCCGTGGGCCGGTAGTCGCTCGCTCTTGGTCTTCGGGATGAGGGCACCCAGTCCCCTCGTCCCGGCTCGCGCGTGGGTTTTGGCGACGGCGGCGCTCCCGCCGGTCAGCATCAGGACGACAACGACTGCGGCGGTGAGTCCGCTCCCGGCGGCTCTACGCATGTGTATTCCTCCCGTGAGGGTGCGGCGGGGTGAATCCCTGCCCTGGATCGATGCCGACCGTACTACCCAGATTCCGGTAACGCGGCACTTAGATTTCCGGTGGCGGTGGCGGTGGCGGTGGCGGTGGCGGTGGCGGTGGCGGCGGTGGCGGCGCGTGCGCGGGAGCGGCGGTCACGTGGGCCGGCGGGCACGCGGTTCTAACGACGGGCACCTGGAGGTGGAGTGCAGCCGGCACCGGCATGCATCGCACGGCAATTGGGCGCGACCGGCCAAGCCCTGCCGACTCATGCACGATAGTCGTGCACGATGCGGCAGGGCCCGCGCGTCGGGTGTGAATTGTCGTGTTATGCAGGTAATTCTGGTCCGCCAGTACAAACGCACCATCGGTGGCGCCGAGGTTCCCCAGTATTCGCGCAAAGCAGCATCCGTTATCATCTTTGAGACCATTCTTGATTCTGAGAGTCGGATACTTGATCAAGCGGTGACGACGAGGAAAGGACCGTTGTGTTTGCTTCGTTCATGCCCGGGCGCAAGAGTGACGAGTCGGGAGGTCCGGACGGGGGCCGGCGGCGCCGGAAGCTCGGGATCATGGCCGGCGCGCTGGTGGTCGAGACGATTCCGATCTGGCGACACGGCTACGGGGTCGGTGGCAACGTCGTGGTCAGGTGCCGGAAAGGACACCTGTTCACGACGATCTGGCTACCGGGGGCGTCGGTGAAGTCGGTGCGGCTCGGGTCGCGGAGATTTCAGTATTGCCCGGTCGGCCATCACTGGTCGGTGGTGAAGCTGGTCCGCGAATCCGAGCTGAGCGCGAAACAGCGGCGCAAGGCCGCCGAGCACAAGGACATCCGGGTTCCGTGACGCAGGCGCCCGCGCCGTAGCGCGGGCGCTCGGCCGGCGTCCGGCCGGCGGTTAGAGCTGCGCGACAGGCTGGACCGGCGCGGACTCGGCGGTCGGCTCGGTGGTCGCCGCCGCCACGGGCGCGCCGGCAATGTGCGCTTGCTCGGCGTGCACGACGCCGGTCTCGCCGCTGATCGACTCCTTGAACCCGCGAAGGCCGGCGCCGAGCGAACGGCCCATCTCCGGCAGGCGCTTGGCGCCGAACACCAGCAGCAGGAGCACGAGCAGGAAGGCGATGTGGATTGGATTGTCGAGTCCCATCATGGCTTGCTCCGATCGAGTTGGTTGCAATGACCCTTACGAGGGCGACGACGATTTGGATCAATCACGTCAGCCGGGCGGCGATCACCGCCCGGGTCGTCGGCGTCCGGCTTCCTCCCAGCGGCTCGATCGTCACGAGCACGCGAGTGACTCCGACGAGCTCGCCCGGCACGCCGATGTCGGCCGTGCCCCGCGACGTGACCGCGAACAGGGTGCTGGGCGCGGGGTCTCGCGCTCCGCGCTGAAGCCACAGCTCGTAGATCCGATCGGGCGGGGCGGGTGGGAGGTGATCGACGATCAGCTCGCCCCGGCCGCCGGAGACGCGCAATTGGGCGCTGCCGACACTGGCCACGATCACGCGCGCGCGCGAGCCGGCGGGTCCGAGCACCCCGTGGCCGACCGCGACCACGGCCAGCCAGCGCAGCGCCACAACGAGGGCGCCGGCGATTGCCGGCGGCCGGAACCGAACCGCGACCGGAAGCATCCAGCGCGCTCGCCGGCGTACCCGCCGGTGCGGTCGCGGGCTCGTCGGCTTGGGCTCGGAGCGGACCTGCTGCATCACGCGCCGCCGCAGCGCTCCGCTGACCTCGTAGCGCGGGGCCGACAGCGGGAGCGCGTCGAGGACCGGTTCCAGCGCCGAGACCTCGTCGCGGCAGATCGCGCAGCTCTCCATGTGGCGCGCGAACGACCGCGCGTCGCCGGGCTCGAGCGCGCCGAGCACGAACGGCGCCGCGTCGTTGCCGCAGCCGCGCTCGCCGCCGCTGGATACGCGATCGTTCATGGCGCGACCCCCGCGGGCTCGCCGAGCGCGATCCGCAACTTGCTCAGCGCGAGGCGCATGCGACCCTTGACGGTGCCGGCCGGCAGTCCGAGCGCATCGGCAATCTGCGTGTGCGAGAAGCCGCCGAAGTACGCGAGCTCGATCACCTGGCGCTGGTCGGGCGGCAGGCCCTCGAGCGCGGTGTGCACGAGTCGCGCGTCGCTCCGGCGCTCGGCCTCCTCGTCAGTCCGCTCGCGCGCGGGCAGCGCTTCGGTGATCCAATCGTCGGGGACGTTGTTGCCCGCGATCGACACCTCGCGTCTGAACATGTCGATCGCGCGGTTGTGAACGACCCGCAGCACCCACGACCGGACGCTGCCGCGCGCGCGGTCATACCGGGCGCTGCTGCGCCACAGCGACACGAATGCTTCCTGGACGATCTCCTCGGCCAAGGCCCGGCGCCCGCACATTCGGTACGCAAGCGAGAAAGCAGCGCTCGAGTGACGGTCGAAGATGACCTCGAACGCGCGCGGGTCGCCGTCGTAGACGAGCTGCATCAGCTCCTCGTCGGCGAGCTCGCGTAGGTCTCCAGAGAACAAGTGGCGGGATTGGCGGAGCACGTCAACGCTTACGGAGGTTGCGCGCATCCGGATCACCGCCCGAGTGATCCGACTCCCGTGCGCCGACGTACAGAGGGAATGCTGAGCGCGATCCACACCACGGTCCGCACGGTTAAGCATCAGGACCGGTTGACCACCGTCGGTCATCTCGACGAGCTGCGCACGCGACTGATCGCGTCGCTCGTGGTCATCGGAATCGCGTTCGGCTTCTGCTTCTGGCAGAACAACCGGCTCCTGCAGGTGATCAACCGCCCGCTCGCGCATCAGACGCAGGCGCAGGTCCGCGCCGGCCACGGTCCCCTGGGCGCGACGTACACCGTCGCCCAGAGTGCTCGCGACGTCGCGGTCCAGCTACGGGCGGTCGTGAACGTGCTCGACGAGCCCGGCCAGCACCAGACGCCGGCCGCGCGGACTGCTCTCAGCCAAGCCGCGCGCAGCCTCGAGGGTGACATCGCGCGGTTGTCGGCGCCGCCCCAGGGCGACAAACCGGTGACCCTCGGGATCGGCGAGCCGTTCACGACGACGGTCACGATCTCGCTGATCTTCGCGCTGATCCTGGCGCTCCCGTTCGTCCTCCACCAGGCGTACGCGTTCTTGATGCCGGCGCTGCATCCGCACGAGCGGCGACACATCCGCCCGCTGGTGGTGTCGATTCCGTTCCTGTTCGTCGCCGGCGTGATGTTCGGGTACTTCGTCGTGCTCCCAGCGGCGGTCCACTTCTTCCAGAACTTCAACAGCGACCAGTTCAACGTCCTCGTGCAGGCGAACCAGTACTACAAGTTCGCGGCCACGACGCTGCTGGCGATGGGGCTGCTGTTCCAGGTCCCGGTCGGGATCGTCGCGATCACGCGCGCCGGGTTCGTCACGCCCGCGCAGCTGCGCAAGAACCGCCGATACGCCGTCGTCGCGTGCGGGGCGGTGGCCGCCGTGCTCCCCGGTGACGTGATCACGTTGCTGCTCGAGACGGTGCCGCTGTATCTCCTGTTCGAGCTGGGCGTGCTGTTCGCCGCGGTGACCGAGCGGCGCAGTCACAGGAATTTCACAAGTTCTGAGTGATCCGGCCTGCACCCGGGTGCGTATTGAGGGTGACAGACGGCGAGGGCGCGGGGCGAGACAGTTTGTGACTTGCGGGAGCGCAGATCTGCCTTTGCCTCCGCGTGCCGACCCGGATCGGTCACACCGACCACGACGGAGGACAACCATGAGTGACAGTACAAGGCGTGGATTCGTCAAGAACACGGCGACCGCAGCCGCAGGCATGACCGTTGTCGGCGCGCTCGTCGCCGAGCAGGCCGACGCCAAGGTCGCGGCCGGCTCGGGTCCGGTCGTCGCGTACGTCCGCGACGCCGCCACCGGCGAGATCACGGTGATGGCGGGCGAGCGCCAGGTAGAGCTCCGCGATCGCAAGCTCGCCGCCCGGCTCGCCCGCGCGGCGCGCTGACCCAGGTGCGCCGTACCCAGGACCACACCCACCGCCCCTCTTAACCCGGACCAATTCGGAGGTAACTCGTGTCATCGCACCGTGAAGCGCCGGCGATCAGCCGTGATCCCGTCGCCGACAACACCGACCTGTACGCGTTCGTCAGTCCCGACGACCCCGGCACGGTCACCATCATCGCCAACTACCTGCCGCTCGAGGCGCCGTATGGCGGGCCGAACTTCTTCGAGTTCGGGCCCGATGTCCGCTACCGCATCAACATCGACAACGACGGCGACGGTGACGCGGACATCATCTACGAGTTCGCGTTCCAGACGCAGGTCGCCAATCCGAACTCGTTCCTGTACAACAACGGCCCGATCCTGTCGATCGACAGCGCCAACTGGAACCGCAAGCAGTTCTACTCGGTGACTCGGATCACCCGTGGACGGCGGCAGGTGCTCGGCACCAACCTGGCCTGCCCGCCGTGCAACGTCGGCCCGCTGTCGACTCCGGACTACGACATGCTGGCCGGCGAGGCGATCCACGGCCTCCCCGGCAGCCGGACCGTGTTCGCGGGACAGCGGCGCGAGGGGTTCTACGTCGACCTCGGGTCGATCTTCGACCTCGGCAACCTGCGGCCGTTCGAAGCCGCGCATGCGACGTTCGGCCTCCCGGCGCTGTCGGCCGCGGCCGGCGTCAACGGGACCGACAACTTCAGCGTCCACTCGATCGCGCTGAAGTTGCCGAAGGCTGACCTGACCCGTCGCGGCACGACTCCGACCGACCCGACGTCGAAGGACTCGGTGGTGGGCGTGTGGGCGTCGGCGAGCCGGCAGGCGGCGGCGATTCGCTCGCCGTACTCCGACTACGTGCACGAGGCCGGCGAATGGATGCAGGTGTCGCGACTGGGCAACCCGCTGTTCAACGAGGTCCTCGTCGGGATGGGGTTCAAGGATCTGTGGAACTCGCTCCCGCCCTCGGCCGACAATCGGTTCCTCCGCGGCGTTCAGCATCCGGAGCTGGCCACACTCCTCCCCGTTCTGTACCCGGGAGTATTCCCGAACCTCGCCGCCCTGACTGCGCCGCGCGCGGACCTCGTGGCGATTCTCCTGACCGGGATTCCGGCCGGGATCGTTCCGGGCTTCCAGAACTTCACCGGAAGCACCCTGGCGGACATGCTGAGGCTGAACATGGCGATCCCACCGGCCTCACAGCCGAGCATCTTCGGGGTGGTCGGCGGCGATCTGGCCGGGTTCCCGAACGGGCGGCGCGTGTTCGACGACGTGGTGTCGGTCGAGCTTCGGGCGATCGCGGGCCTCACCTACCCGCTCGTCAACAAGAGCTACACACCCGACGGAGCGGCTGGCGAGATCACGGATGGGCTCACGCCGTCGAGCGTGTCGGGGCCGTTCCTGACGACGTTCCCGTACCTCGGGACGCCGCAGGGCGGATACCAGACCGCGCCGCTCGGGACGCTGTGAGCCCGTGATGAGCGCGACGACGGAGCACGGGGTACTCGCGCCCGCGGCAGCGTGCGCGAGCGTGGCCCTCGATATCGGCGGAGGGCGCGGGGCGCTCATCCTGTACCCGAGCGAGCGGTTCCGCGGCCACGAGATCGAGATCAGCCGGGTCGACGGCCACGGGCACCGCGTCCACACCGGCGTGCACGAACGGGCCACGCAGGCGCAGTCGCGACTCACCGCAATTTTCGGCAGCCTCCCAGTCGGCGAGTACGTCGTCTGGGAGGACGCCGACACCGCCGGGCCCGTGGTGACGGTGTCAGACGGTGCGGTCGCGGAGGTTGCGCTGCGATGAAGGGCAAACTGACACCGCGCGAGCGCCGGACGATCGCCGGGATGGCCGGGGCGGTGATCGGGCTGCACGTGATCGGCTTCTTCATCCTGATCGTGCTCGTCGCCCCGCACCATTACCACCTGGGCCCGTCCGGCGGATTCAGCATCGGGCTCGGGTTGACCGCATACACACTGGGCCTCCGCCACGCGTTCGACGCAGATCACATCTCGGCGATCGACAACACGACGCGCAAGCTGATGGCCGAGCGCAAGCGGCCGCTCAGCGTCGGCTTCTGGTTCTCGCTCGGCCACTCCACGATCGTGTTCGCGCTGTCGTTCCTGTTCGCGATCGGGATCCGTGCGCTCAGCGGCCAGGTCGAGCACGGCTCCTCGGCGCTGCACAACGTCACGAACTGGATCGGCACGAGCGTGTCGGGCACGTTCCTGTACGTGATCGCGGGGCTCAACGTCGTGATCCTGATCGGGATCGTCAAGCTCGCGCGCGAGATGCGGAACGGCCGGTTCGACGAGGCCCAGCTCGAACACCAGCTGGACTCGCGCGGACTGATGAGCCGGGTCCTCGGACGGTTCACCAAGACGATCACGAAGTCGTGGCACATGTATCCGATCGGCCTGCTGTTCGGGCTCGGGTTCGACACCGCCAGCGAGGTTGCGCTGCTGTTTCTCGCCGCGGGCGCGGCGGGCGCCGGCCTGCCGTTCTACGCGATCCTGTGCCTTCCGATCCTGTTCGCGGCCGGGATGAGCCTGCTCGACACAATCGACGGGTCGTTCATGAACTTCGCCTACGGGTGGTCGTTCTCCAACCCGGTTCGCAAGCTCTACTACAACATCACGATCACCGGGCTGTCGGTGATGGTCGCGTTCGTGATCGGGACCGTCGAGCTCGCCGGTCTGTTCTCGCAGGAGCTCGGGGCGCACGGGTCGTTCTGGCGGTGGATCGCGAACATCAACATCAACGCGCTCGGTTTCGTGATCGTCGGACTGTTCGTGCTCACCTGGGTCGTCGCGCTGGCGATCTGGCACTTCGGGCACATCGAGGAACGGTGGACCCCGCGCGACCCCGAGCCCGACGCGCTCGTAGCGTCATAACGCTGTTAGGTCACAGGTCAGCCGAGGCGATACACCGAGAGCGCGTTCTCGCGCATGATCATGCTCGCTGCCGAGGGCGCGCGCGCGTCGCCGAGCAGCGCCGGTAGGACCTCGGCGAGCGCGTCGCGCCACCACGTGGCGGCGAGGAGGTACAGCTCGGGCGTGCGGGCGGCGTCGGAGGCGTAGAGGAGCTTCGAGACCGGCGCGAGCTCGAGCGCCTCGGCCAGCGCCGTGGCCGGGCGAGCGACGTGCGGGATCGTGAGCGACAGGTCGAAGAACACGTTGCCGTACACGTGCGCGAGCCACCCGGCCTCGCGCACGAACGGGTAGCAGTGCAGGAGCACGAACGTGGTCCGGGGGAACCGCTCGATCAGCGGCTTCAGGAGCCCGGGCCGCGCGGCGGGGAGGAGCAGGTCCGAGTCGCCGAAGCCGGTGTGGACCTGGACCGGCAGCGGATCGAGCGTCTCCTCGTTGGCCTCGAGCGCCGCGATCAGGACCGCGCGGAGCGGCGTCCCCTCGAGACGATCGGCGCGGCTCGGCGCGGGCAGGGCGTCGAGGTCGAGCCCGCCCCGGTAGGCGGCGATCGTCTTGAGCCCGACGTACCCGCCGGCGCGGGCCTCCGAGACCGCGTCGCGGATCGCGTCGAGCGCGTCCGGGCCGGCATTCTCCGCGACCTGCTCGATCCGCATGACCGGCCGGGCCTCGCAGCCGGCGAGCGCGCCCAGCTCCTGCCAGCTCGTCCCGACGTCGACCGACGGGAACCCCTCGTCGACGCACAGCAGCTCGGTCCCGGTCGCGCGGAGCAGCGAGGACGCGTACTCGAAGGGGTCGGTCGCGAGACGGCGTTCGTACACCGCCGCTTCGGTCGGCTCGCACCCCAGGTGCTCGGCCAGCACCGGGATCGCCCGCTGGTAGGTGACGCCGGTGGCGACATGCGGCCATTGGCGCGGGTCGGGGCTCTCGGAGAACAGCCCGCGGAACTCGTCAAGGCCGTCCGGGTGCGCGCGCAGGATCCCGTGCGCGTGGTGGTCGATGAGCGGCGCCTCGCTCAGTACTTCTCGAAGTGGCCGCGCTGCTCGAATGCCTGGTCTCCCTGGGAATAGGCCTCCCACTCAGAGCGCCGCACGGCCAGGTAGGAGCCGGCGAGCTCCGGGCCGAGCGCCGCGAGCAGCAGCTCGTCGGCCGCGAGCGCATCGAGCGCCTCTGCCTGGGTGGCGGGCATTCGAACGATCCCGCGCGCCGCGCGCTCGTCCTCGCCGAGCGTAGCCGGATCGACCTCGACCGGCTCGGGCGGCTCGGCGCCGCGCTCGATCCCGTCGAGCCCGGCGGCGATCAGCCCTCCGAGCGCCAGGTAGGGGTTGCAGCTGGCGTCGCACGACTTGAGCTCGGCGTTCGTCGACCGTTCCTCGGAGCCGCGGAACGGCGAGGCCACGCGAACCGGCGCCTCGCGGTTGTCGTGGCCCCAGCACCGGTACGCGCCGGCCCAGAACCGCGGGACGATCCGGTGGTAGGAGTTGAAGCTGGGCGCGGTCAGCGCGCACAGGCCCGGCAGGTGCGCGAGCACGCCGGCGATGAACGCCAGCGCCGTGTCGGACAGCCCGTCCGGGCGCGCACCGTCGTAGAAGCGGTTCCGCTCGCCCTCCCACAGCGAGAAGTGGACGTGGCAACCGTTGCCGGCGTTGTCCGGCCACGGCTTCGGCGCCAGCGACGCGACCAGCCCGTGCCGGGAGGCGACCGCGCGGATCGTCTCGCGCACGAGTAGCTGTTCGTCGGCGGCCCTGAGTGCCGGCGCATGCGCGGTCGAGATCTCCTGCTGACCGTGTCCGAGCTCCGCGTAGTACTGCTCGAGGGTGATGTTCTGGGCGTCGAGGGCGGCGACCAGATCGTCGACGTAGTCCTGGGAGGCGGTCATGGAGATCGTCGAGAAGCACAGTCCGCCGTCGACCGGCACGTACGCGCCGTCGACCACGGTCGCCAGCGAGAACTCGTTCTCGAACGCGGACTCCATGACCAGACCGCGCTCGGCGAGCCGCTGCTCCATCCGCTTGAGGAACGTGCGCTGACAGACTCCAGCCGGGGTCCCGTCGAGGCGCATGTGATCGGTAAGCACGACGCCGGTGCTGGGGGCGTAGGGGAGGACGCGGAACGTGCCGAGATCGGGGACGAGCCGGACCTCGCCGACCGGCCCCATGCCCTGCACCGGTTGCAGCTGATCGAGCGAGTTCATCGCCTGCATGGCGACGGTCAGGCCAATCCCGGACTCGAGCCTGCCCTCGAGGCCATGAAGCGACGAGGCCTTGCCGCGGACGGTGCCGTCGTTGCCGCAGTACAGGAAGCGGACGAGTCGGAGGCTCCCTTCGGATGCGTGCGCGGCGAGTTCGTGCGCGTTCACGCGTGAATTATCCGTGGTCGGGTCCAGGCTTCGTCAGAGCTCGTCCCGAACCAGGGCGGCGCCGTCGGCCAGCGCCTTGAGCTTGGCAAATGCCGTCGCGCGCGGTAGGTACTTCATGCCGCAGTCAGGGGCCGGGACGAGCCGCTCGGCGGGGACGTGGGCGAGCGCCGCGCGGATCCGATCGGCAACCTGCTCGGGGGTCTCGACCTGGTCGTCGCCGAGGTCGAGCACGCCGAGCACGACGATCTTGGGGCTGAGCTCGGACAGCTGGCCGAGATCGAGCCCAGGCTGCGCGGCTTCGATCGAGATCTGCTGCGCGACGCTGTCGCTCAGCTCGCCCAGGAAGTCGTACCGGTTCCGGCTCTTGGCGCCCACGAGCGCGGCGTAACCGAAGCACAGATGCACCGCGGTCGTGACCGACAGGCCGGCGAGCGCGCGGTCGATGGCCGCTACGGCGATCCGCCGGGCGCCGTCGGGATCGTTGCGCAGCCACGGCTCGTCGAGCTGGATCACGTCGGCGCCGGCGCTCTGGAGCGCATGTGCCTCCTGGTTGACGGCGGCGGCGAGATCCATGACGAGCTCGTCGGGATCGTCGTAGGCCTCGTTGCTGGCCTGCTGGGCCATCGTGAACGGTCCGGGGAGCGTGATCTTCGTCGCGCGGTCGGTGTGGGAGCGCAGGAACTCGATATCGGGGACCTCGACCGGGCCCCGCCAGCGGATCGGCCCGACGATGCGCGGCACGGTCCGGGGCTCGCCGCCGCTGGTGTGGATCGTGGCCGGGTTGTCGGAGTCGATCCCGTCGAGCGCGGTCGCGAACCGGTTCGAATAGCTCTCGCGCCGGATCTCGCCGTCGGTGATCGTGTCGATCCCGGCCCGCTCCATGTCGCGGATCGCGACCACGGTGGCGTCGTCCTGGGCCTCCTCCAGGTAGGGCTCGGGGATCCGCCACGCCTGACTCATCCGCACGCGCGGGACCGAATGCGAGCCGAGCGCGGCGCGGTCGATCAGCCACTCCGGCTGGGGGTAGCTTCCGACGACCGTGCTCGACAGGGGGCGCTTGTCCACGTCGGGCGCGACGATAACCGAGAATCTGCCGATGAGCACTTCAGAGCAAGCGGCGGGCCCGGTCGCGATCGTCACCGGCGCGGGGTCTGGGATCGGGCGGGCGATCAGCCTGCGGCTCGCCGGTGCCGGCTACCGGGTGGCGCTCGCGGGCCGGAGGCTCGAGAGGCTCGAGGCCACCCTGTCGGAGCTGCCGGCGCATCGCGAGCCGTTCGCGGTCGTGACCGATGTGACCGACCCGGGCAGCGTCGAGGCGCTGTTCGAGCAGGTCGCCGAGCGCGCCAGAAGGGTCGACGTGCTCGTCAACAACGCGGGCGTGTTCGGCGCTCCGGCGGCGGTCGAGGACTATCCGGCCGATCTGTGGTCGGCCACGATCGAGACCAACCTGACGGGCGCGTTCCTGTGCGCCCAGGCGGCGTTCCGGCAGATGATCCGCCAGCAGCCAAGCGGCGGGCGGATCATCAACAACGGGTCGCTTTCGGCCCAGGTGCCGCGGCCGAACGCGGTCGCCTACACCGCGTCCAAGCACGGCATCACCGGGCTGACGAAGGCGCTCGCGCTAGAGGGCCGGCGGCACGGGATCGCCTGCGGTCAGATCGACATCGGCAATGCCGCGACCGAGATGACCAGGCAACTCGAGGTGGGCGCCCTCCAGGCGGACGGGTCGATCCTGGGCGAGCCGACGATGTCCGCTGACGATGTGGCCGACGCCGTGCTGTACATGGCGAGCCTCCCGTTGAGCGCGAACGTGCTGTCGATGACAGTGATGGCCTCGGGGATGCCGTTCGTCGGTCGTGGCTGACGCGTTCCTGAGGTCGATCGACCTGCCGCCCGCGCGAGACGGGGAGCCGCGCAACGGCTATCCGTGGACGTTGCCGGCGATCCTGCCGCTGACCGCCGGGATCGCGCTCCACCCGAGCGTGACGTATCTGATCGGCGAGAACGGCAGCGGCAAGTCGACGCTGCTCGAGGCGATCGCGGTCGCGGCCGGGATGAACCCGGAGGGCGGCTCGTCGAGCTTCGGCTTCGCGACGCGCACGTCGCACTCGGAGCTGGCGAGCGCGATTCGCCTGGTGCGCACCGGACGGCGATGGCGGACCGATTTCTTCCTGCGCGCAGAGAGCCTGTTCAACGCCGCGACCTACCTCGAGAAGCTGAACGAAGACCTCGACGGGATGGGCGCTGCGATTGCCGGCAACCCGCTTGCCGCTTACGGCGGCCGCTCGCTCCACGAGCAATCACACGGGGAGTCGTTCCTGGCGGTGATGATCAACCGCTTCGGTCCCGACGGCCTGTATCTCCTCGACGAGCCCGAAGCCGCGCTCTCGACCCAGAACTGCCTGACCGCGTTGCGCCGCGTCCACGAGCTGGTCCAGGAAGGCTCACAGCTGATCATCGCCACCCACTCGCCGATCATCCTCGCCTACCCCGACGCGACGATCTACAACTGCAGCGAGCGCGGACTCGAGCCGATCGGCTACGAGGACGCCGAGCCCGTGCGCCTGACCCAGAGCTTCCTCGAGGCACGCGAGCGCTTCCTCCGGGAGCTGCTCGCCGACTGATCGCCGTCGCCCGCGGCACAAGGTTCGGTTAGGAATAGTTGCGGTGCTGGTAGGCGGGCGCTTACCATCGGCCTCGCGCATGACCACGTCCGCCCCCGTCCGGCCGGCCGCGCTGCTCGAGCGCGAGCGCGAGCTCGAGCAGGTCCGTGCCGCGGTGCGCGCGGTGGGCCAGCGGGCCGGCAAGGTCCTCGTGATCGAGGGCGCCGCCGGGATGGGTAAGTCGAGCCTGCTCGAGGAGGCCCGGCTCCGAGCGACCGACCTCGGCTTCTGCGTGCTGAGCGCGCGCGCGACCGAGCTCGAGCAGGGGTTCCCGTTCGGGGTCGTCCGCCAGCTGTTCGAGCGCCAGGTGCTCGACGCCGGGGTCGAGGAGCGCGAACGCTGGCTCGCGGGGGCCGCGGCGCTGTCCGTCGAGGTGCTGACGGGGTCGCCGGCCGCCGCTGCGCCGGCGGCGGCGCAGGGGCCCGGACCGATTCCGGCAGGCCGCGATCCCGGCTACGCATGGCAGCACGGCCTGTACTGGCTCGCCTCGAACATCGCCGGCGACGCGCCGCTGGCGCTGCTCGTCGACGATCTTCAGTGGTGCGATGCGACGTCGGCGCGCACGCTCGCGTTCATCGCCCGGCGGCTCGAGGGGCAGCCGCTCGCGCTGATCCTCGCCACCCGGCCACTGCATCCGACGGCTGCGCCCGAGTCGGCGATGCTCGTCGCCGATCCCGCCGCCGAGGTGTTGCGGCTGTCGCCCCTGACCGACGCCGGCACGGGGGCGCTGATCGCCGCCCGGCTATCGAGCGACCCCGACGAGCGGTTCGTCACCGCCTGCATCGAGGTGACGGGCGGCAACCCGTTCCTGGTCGGCGAGCTGCTCGACGAGGTGACGGCCCGGGGCCTCGGGGCGAGCGCGGCCGCCGCGCTCGAGGTCGGCACGATCGTGCCTCGCGGGGTCTCCAACACCGTGCTGCTCCGCCTGGCCCGGCTCGACCCGGCCGCCGGCGTGCTCGCCCGCGCGCTCAGCGCGCTCGGCGACGGCGCGCAGATCGGCGACGCGGCCCGACTGGCCGGACTCGCGGGCGCCGACCTGGAGGGCGCGATGGCGGCGCTGATCTCCGCGGGCGTGATGGAGCCCGGCGGCACCGTCCGCTTCGCGCACCCGATCCTGCGTGCGGCGATCTACGGCGACCTGTCGCCGGCCGAACGCGAGCGGCTGCACTGCGCGGCGTCGAAGATCCTCGAAGAGCGCGGGGCTCCTCCGGGCCAAATTGCGGCGCACGTCATGCACACCGATCCCGGCGCCGACCTCGGGGCGGTGGCGCTGCTCCGCGACGCCGCCAGTGAGGCGCTGGCGCTGGGCGACGCGGCGGGCGCGGCCGCCCTGCTGGCGCGCGCGCTCGACGAGCCTCCCGCCTCCGAGGATCGGGTCGCGGTCGTGCTCGAGCTCGGCCTCGCGCGCGCCCGCGCCGGCGCGCCGGACGCGATCGGCCCACTGACCGAGGTCGTCGTGAGCGGCGAGCAACAGGAGGAGATCGTGGCCGCGGCGATCGAGCTGAGCGGCATGCTGTTCTTCGCCGGCCGCGCGCCCGAGGCCGCGACGATCCTGCGCCGAGCCTGGGAGCGGGTTCCGGCCGACGGGACCGCGCGCGAGCAACTCGCGGTGGCGTTGCTCGGAGCCAGCTACACGTCGGCGTCGGCCCGTCGCGAGGCCGACGGGGCGATCGCGGCGCTGCGTGACCCCGGCGGCCCGGCGCGCAACGTGATCCAGGCGACGACGCTGGCGACGCTCGCGATGGACGAGCTCATGTACCTGCGATCGGCGGCCAAGGCGAAGGATTTCGCCCACCGGGCGCTGGCGGCCGGCCTCCCGCTCGAGCCCCACCGGGGCGAGGCGTGGGCGATCGTGGCCCTGGCCGTGCTGCTCGCCACCGACGAGCTAGACGCGGCGCTGCGCGGGACCGACGAGATCCTCGCCCAGGCTCGCCGGCAGGGCGCGGCGGTGACCGTCGCGAGCATGGGGGCCATGCGGGCGCTGATGTGCCTGCGCCTCGGCCAGCTGACCGCCGCCCAGGCGGACGCGCAGGCGGCGATCGAGCTGCTTCCCGACGTGCTCGGAGCCGAGTTCGTAGTGCTCGCGGTGTCGACCGCCGTCCTCGCCGGCCTCGAGCGAGACGAGACGCCCGAGTCGCTGCGCCGCCTCATCGACGGTGCCGGGATCCGCTACGACACGGAGTTCTCGCCGAGCTCACAGCTCCGATACGCATCCGCCCTGCTGCGCGCCGCCGCCGGCAATCACGAGGCCGCGGTCGAGGAGCTCCGCGCGTGCGAGCACGAGCACCCGGCGCTGGGCGGCGAGAACCCGGCCGTGCTGCCGTGGCGCTCGGCGGCGGCCCTGTCGCTCGCCGAGCTCGGCCGGCACGTCGAGGCGCGCGCTCTCGCGGCCGAGGAGGTCCGCCGCGCGCAGGCGTTCGGTGCGGCGCGGGCGCTCGGCATCGCGCTTCGAGCCGAGGCGCTCGTTGGTCCGGGCGACCAGCGCATGTCGCGGCTCGAGTCGGCGCTCGAGGCGCTGGCGCCGTCGCCGGCCAGGCTCGAGCACGCGCGCGTGCTGGTCGATATCGGCGCGACGTTCCGAGCCGCCGGACAGCGCACGGCGGCTCGCGAGCCTCTGCTCGAGGCGCTGCCGCTGGCCACCCGGTGCGGCGCTCGCGTGCTCGAGCGGCGGGCGCGGGCGGAGCTCGCCGCGATCGGCGTTCGGTCGAGCGGCGCCGACCGCGGCGGCGCGGACTCGCTCACGCCGAGCGAGCTGCGCGTCGCCGAGCTCGCCGCCGCGGGCGGCACTAACCGCGAGATCGCCCAGACGCTGTTCGTCACCGAGAAGACCGTCGAGACGCACCTGGGACGGGCGTTCCGCAAGCTCGAGATCGCGTCGCGGCGTCAGCTTCCGGACGCGCTCGCTCACGCCGGTTGCTGAGCTCTCGGAGATGGGTAGAGCACCGCGGGTGGGCATCAACCGTCAACGCCTGCCCGTCCTCGCGTTGGTCGCCGTGCTCGGCCTGAGCGCCTGCGGTGGAAGCAGTTCTCACACCGCGAGCACGCGATCGGCATCCGCATCGACGTCCGCACCGGCGCCAAGCGCCGAGCGGACGAAGCTGCTGGCCCAGCTCCGGGCGAACATGGAGTCGACCCAGTCGACGGTGGCGGGCATCGGTGACCTCGAGGACTGCATCGTCCAGAACGCGGGCGAGCTGCCGCTGGCGCAGCTGCGCGCTGTCGCCTTGCCGCAAGTCGCCTCATCGGTCACCGACCCGTTGGTCGCGCACTGCGTGGCGTCCGGCAAAGGCGTGTCGGTCGTGCGCCAGGCAATCGCCAACGTCGTGGCCGGGAAGCTGCCGGCGCCGATTCCGGCGAGCTTCGCACGGTGCGTCGTCAGCGGTGTCCATACGCTGACCGCCGTGCAGCTGGCTCGTGCGATCAACAGCTCGTCCACGACCGATCAGGCGTACGCACGGCAGCTCGGCCAGCGGCTCGCGCTCGCGTGCATCCGGCGCCCGGCGGTGTTCGCGGCGTGGCGTCGCCTGTGGCTAGTCAGCGTTCGAAACTCCCTCCGGCAGGGCCGGCAGCTGACGCCGGCATTCCGCCAGTGCGTGTACCAGAAGGCGTCCCACGTTAAGCCCAATCAGCTGATCAAGCTCATGCAAGGCGGGCTGACCGCCCAGACCGGATACGGCCGGCATCTCGGCGAGCTGTGCCGCGCGGCACCGTTAGTCCGCGCGGCACTGTCGCCGCGTCCCGCCGACGATCTGGTTGCGACTACGGGCGCGCCTCGAGCACGAGGTTGAACGGCGTTTCCGTTGCCCGCCGGAAGCGCGTGAAGCCACCGGCGGTGACGACCTCGCGCAGCCGCGCCTCGCCTGCCTGGGCGCCGAGGGCGAGGCCGACTTCCTGGTCGCGCGAGGCCGGCGTGCAGACCAAGGTCGAGGCGCCGTAAAACACGCGCCCGACGGGGTTGAGGTTGTCCTCGAGCCGGTCGCCGGCGTAAGGCTCGACGATCATCCACGTCCCATCGGCGGGGAGCGTGTCCAGAACGTGCGCGGCCGCACCCACGGGATCGCCCATGTCGTGAAGACAGTCGAACATTGTCACCAGGTCGAACCCGTCTCCTGGGTACTGCTTGGCCGAGGCGACATCGAAGCTGACGCGATCGTCGAGCCCGGCGTCGGCAGCGGCCTGGCGGGCGTGCTCGATCGACGCTGTGTGGTAATCGAACCCGATGAACGTCGAGCGTGGGAACGCCTCCGCCATCAGGATCGTGGATGCTCCGTGACCACACCCGACGTCGGCGACGCGCCCGCCCGACTCGAGCCTGGCACGGACGCCGTCGAGCGCCGGGATCCAAGACGAGATCAGGTTCGCGGCGTAGCCCGGGCGGAAGAAGCGCTCGGTGCCGCTGAACAGATCGTGGTGGTGCTCGTGCCAGCCGACCCCATGGCGTCCGACGAACGCATTCGCGATCTTCTCCTCGTCCTTGGTCAGCGCGGTCGCAACCTGGAACGCACCCGGTACGAACGCCGGGCTGCCCTCCTGCGCCAGAGCGAGCGACTGCTCGGGCGTGAGGAAGAACTCCTCGCGGTCGGGGTCGTAGCTGACGTAGCCGCCGGCCGCCTGGTTGCACAGCCACTCGTGCACGTAGCGCGCATCGGTTCCCGTCCGCTGCCCAAGCTGCTCGGCGGTCAGCGGCTCGCCGTCGGCCATCGCCCGATACAGCCCGAGCCGGTCGCCGATCACCACCAGCGCTGCGCTCATCGCGGCGCCGAGGTCTCCGACGAAGCGGCTCATGAACTCGCCCAGCTTGGCCTCATCGATGGTGTGTGCGCTCGTCGCCATCGCTCACGCCTCATCCCACACCTGGACGACGGTCTGGCTCGAGATCACGCCGCCGTCCAGCTCGATCACGGTCGCGCACAGCACGTTGGTGCCGTCCGGATAGCGGCACGCCTGGCTGTAGGCGGCCCCGTGCTCGTCGCTGACGGTGTGCTGAACGCTGTGCGTCATGTCGCGGCCGTACATATCCTCGAGCCAGCCCTTGATGTCGTCGCGGGTGCGTAGAACCCGCGGCGAGCCCGGCTGGGAGATCTTGTCCGCGATCGTGACGACCGCGTTCTCGGCGTACATCGAAAGCTGGGTCGACGCGTCGCGCTCCTCGGCGGCTCGCGTGAAGCGGTCCAGATCGAATGTGACGGTAGTGCTCATGGCTTCCTCCTTTGTTGGTGATGTGTGCGCCATGCGAGGAGGAGGCTCACGTGAGGACGTGTTAATGCCGTCAAAAGCGCGTCAAAGCGCGCGATACGCTTGACGTGTGCTGCGCGCACGCGTGCTGGGCATGCTCGAGGTCGAGCTGAATGGGGCCGTTATCGACTCGCCGGTATCGCAGCGCCCATGGGCGGTGTTCGCATACCTGGCGCTGGCGCCGCGACCGGTGACGCGGGGCGAGCTTGCCAGCCGATTCTGGCCCGACGTGCTTGACCAGAGCGCTCGGGCCAGCCTGCGGAGCGCATTGTGGACGCTGCGCAGACGATTGGACGACGCGCTCGTGGTCGACGGCGAACGGATCGGCCTGGCCGACGGACCGGACGTATGGCTCGACGTGCGCGAGTTCGAGCGCGTGGCCGCCCGCGATCCGGCCGCCGCGCTGGAACTGTGCCGCGGGGATCTCCTCGAGGGCCTCGAGGACGACTGGGCGGTAGCGGCTCGCGATCGGCATCGAGAGCGCGTGATCGAGCTGCTCGAACTGCTCGCGAAGCAGACGGACGATCGTGGCGATGCTCGGGCGGCGATCGAGCTGACGCGGCGACAGGTCGAGCACGACCGATTCGACGAGGAGGCGCACCGGCGGCTGATCGAGCGGCTCGAGAGAGCCGGCGATCGGGCCGGCGCGATGCGCACCTACCGCGGGCTGGCCGAGCGCTTGCGGCGGGAGCTGGGGGTGGCGCCGTCCCGGCAGACCCGCGAGCTGGTCGAGCGAGTCCGTGGGGCGACGCCGGCGCATCCGATCACGGTCGTCGCCCCGGCGACGCCAGGGGCGCTCCCTCTGGTGGGCCGGGACCGGGAGCTGGCCGAGCTCGAGCGGACCTGGGGGACCGTCTCCGCCGGGTCCGGCGCGGTGGCCGTGATCAGCGGCGAGGCGGGGATAGGCAAGACACGGCTGGCGAGCGAGCTGCGCTCGCGCGCGGTGGCGTCCGGCGGATTGGTCGCCAGCGGTGCGGCGCTCGACCTTGGCGGCGCCGCGCCGCTCAGCCTGTGGGCCGAGCTGATCCGCGAGCTGCTGCCCGCGCTCGCGCCGCCGCCGCCCGAGGCGGCGTGGCCGAACGATCTCGCGGTCCTGACGTCCGAGCTGCCCGCGCACTTCGCGCACAGCGGCGCGCCGAGCTCGACCGTGGCACCCGACCTCCAGCGAACCCGGCTGTTCGAGGCGGTGGTCGCATTGCTGACGTGGGCCGCGCGGCAGGCGCCGGTCCTGCTCCTGTTCGAGGACGTGCATACCGCCGACGGACCGAGCCTCGAGCTGGCGGGCTACGCCGCGCGGCGCGCCGCGGAGCTGCGGGTCATGATCGTGATCACCCGACGGGGACTGCCCCGCAGCGCGGACGCCGATCGCCTCGAGCACGCGCTCCGCGCCCGCGGCCTGCTGGAGTGCGAGCTCGAGCTCGAGCCGCTCGGATCCGGGCCGGTGGCGGCGCTGGCACGCCAGGCGGCACGGTTGAGTGACGCGGACGTAACGCGCGTGGTCGAGCGCGCCGAAGGAAACGCGCTGCTCGCTGTGGAGACAGCGCGGGCGCTCGGGCGGGGCCGACAGGACATCGCGCCGAGCCTCCGCGGGTCGGTGCGGTCGACGCTGGCCCGGGTCCCTGACGACGGCCGCCATCTGGTCGAGCTCGCGGCGGTGGCGGCGCGCCCGATCGAAGCGGTCGAGCTCGACCGCCTGCCGCTGGAAGATCCCGAGGAGGCGGCGTCCGCGGCGCTTGCGTCCGGCCTGATGGTGGCCGCCGGCGATGGCGTCGCCTTCGGTCATGCATTGCTTCGCGACGCCGTCTACGAGGAGATCGCCGCGCCCCGCCGCCGCGGGCTCCATCACCGCTGGGCGCAGGTGTTACTGGCCTGCGAGCAGGTGGGCGCGATCCGCCGTCCGGCCGAGGTCGCGCGCCATCTGCGGCTTGCCGGCGCCGACGCCGAGGCCGTGCCGCAGCTGGCTCGGGCGGCTGCCGACGCGAGAGGCGTCGCGGCTCTCGAGGAAGCGGTCGCGTACCTCGAGGAGGCGCTGGCGATCGCCCCGGAGCGTGCTGATCTGTGGCTCGAGACCGGCGAGCTCGAGGCCTGGCGGGGCCGCCGCGACGCATCGGAGGCCGCGTTCGCGCAGGCGCTGGGGCTGCTGGAAGAGGCCGAGCCGCTCGACCTCGCGCGTGCCTGGCTCACGCGAGTCCGCGCGAACCAAGGCCCGATCTGCTTCCCCCGGGTCGTGCTGGAGAGTGCCCGCAACGCGCTCGAGCTCCTCCCACACACGGAGCTACCGGAGCGCGCCCCGAGCGAGGAGCGCAGCGAGGCGCTGGCCGCGTGCGCATGGGCGGAGGCCGTTGCGGGGAGCGTGGAGGAGGCGGAGCGGCTGCTGCTGGCGCTCAGCGCCGACGAGCCCGCCCACGACCTGCGGATCTACGACGTCGGTCATGCTCGCGCGCTGGCCATGATGCGCCGGGGTCAGTTCGTCGAGTCATACGGCCCCTCGATCGCCGCCGGCGAGGCGGCCGGGCGCGCCGGCCGGCCGGACATGGCCTACGCCTGCTTCCTCAACACGGGCGGCGCGGCATGGGCCGCCGGTCAGCACGAGCGCGCGCTGGAGTTCCTCGATCGCGGCATGGCCGCGCTCGCGGGCCACGGTCTGCATGGTCCCGAGTTTCAACTGCTGGCCGCCCGGTCGTTCGTGCTGCGAGGGCTGGGGCGCATGGCGCAGGCGCGCGAGGCGGCGAAGGCCGAGCAGGCGCTCGCCGAGCAGTTGGGCCACCCGGACCTGATGGCGATGGCCAGCCACGACCGGGGGCTGGTGGCGCTCGACGAGGGCGAGTACGAGCTGGCCGCCTCCCTGCTGGCGGAGTCTCTGATCGAGGCGGCGCCGGTCAGCCGGCCGCTGACCCGACTGGCGCTGGCCGAGGCCCTCGCCGGCGCCGGCGCCGCTGATGACGCGGCCGAGCAGGTCCGCGCGACGGTGCTCGAGCCGGTGCGCCCGAGCGACTTCCCGGACACGCTCGTACCCAGGCTTGCCCGGGCACAGGGCCTCGTCGCTCGCGCCCGCGACGACTATGAAGAGGCCGAGCGCCGGCTCGAGGAGTCGGTCGCCGGGTGGGAGCGGGTGCTCGCGCGAAGCGTCCGGGGCGAGACCATCACGACCGTGCTGGCGGACCTCGGGCGTCCCGTGGTTGGACTGGTCGAGCCCGAGCGCGAGCTCGCGCGGGCGCGCGCGGACCTGCAAGCGATCAGAGACAGGAGGGGCAGTGCCGTCGTTCCATGACGTCGCGACCTCGGCCGCGCCGCCCGAACAGGTGTGGAAGCTTCTGTACGACCCCTCGCGGTTTCCCGACTGGTGGGCGGGGATCGGCACCGTCGACGTGCAGGATGAAGGCCAGTACACGATGTACCCCGACGGGTATCCCGACTTCCCGATGGCGCAGCTGCTCGAGTCCCGGTCCGACCAGCAGCGCGTGACGGTCTCCTGCCTGGTCTCAGATCTGCGCTTCGACTGGCGTCTGGAGCCCGACGGCGAAGGGACGCTGATCACGGTCGACGTCGAGATCCCCGAGGCCGAGGCCCACCGCTTGGATACTCAGCGTGAGATCATCAGCTCCTCGATGCGCCGCCTGGCCGAACTGGCGGTGGACATGTAAACGGACGAGAGGAGACGAGTGATGGAGGCGACGAGTGTGCGCACCCCCCAGGAGGTTTTCCAGCACCACGCCGAGGCGCTGATCGCCGGAGATCTCGACGGTATCGTGGCCGACTACTCCGACGACGCCGTGTTCATCACGCCCGACGGAACGCTCTACGGCAAGGACGGCATCCGCCAGGCCTTCACCAAGCTGCTCTCGGACCTCCCGAGCGCCGAGTGGGACGTCCCGACGACGATCTTCGAGGGCGACGTGCTGTTCATCGAGTGGAAGGCGGTGTCCGAGAAAACCATGGCCGAAGACGGCATCGACACGTTCGTGTTCCGCGACGGGATGATCCGCGTGCAGACCGTCCGCTACACGCTCCAGGCCAAGTAAGCGCTTCTAGCGCTCCGCTTCGAGCCGAGCCAGGATCGCGCCGGCCGCGAACGTGTCGCCCTTGCGCACCACGATCTCGGCGATCGTGCCGGCGGACGGCGCGAGCACCTGGAACGACGTCTTGACCACGACCGCGTCGGCCACCGGTTGATCGGCGGCGACGCGGTCGTTCTCGTCGACGAGCCACGTCTCGAGCAGTCCCTCCACGCCCTCGTCAACGTCCTCGAAGACTTCGGCGGGTGGCCTGATCTCGATCACGATCAGGCGTTCACGAGGTCCCGCACGGCGGACGAGATGTGGTCGACCTGCGGGATCACGAAGCGCTCGAGCGGCCGGCTGTAGGGAATCGGGACGTCGGGCACCGCCAGGCGCTTGACCGGGGCCTTCATGGTGAGGCTGTCCAGCCGCTCGGCCACGATCGCGCAGATCTCTCCGCTCAGTCCGAAGCTGCGGTAGTCCTCGTCGGCGATCAGCAGCCGCCCGGTGCGGGCGACCGACGACGCCACCGCGTCGCGATCGAGCGGGACCAGCGTGCGCAGGTCGATCACCTCGGCGCTGATGCCCTCGCGGTCTAGCTCCTCGGCGGCGACGAGCGCCTTCTGCACCATCTGGCTGAGCGTGACGATCGTGACGTCGTCGCCATGACGCACGACCGCGGCCTCGCCAAACGGGACCGTGTACTCCTCGTCCGGGACCGCGTTGGTCGAGCCCTCGAAGTACGACATCCACGGCAGGCCCATGATCCCCTTGTGGAAGAAGAACATCACCGGGTTGTCGTCGCGGATTGCCTCGATCATCAGGCCCTTGGCGTCGTAGGCGTTAGACGGCACCACGACCTTCAGGCCGGGCATGTGCGCGAACGTCGCGTACAGGCACTGCGAGTGCTGGGCGGCGTCGCTGTAGCCGCCACCGATCGCCGTCGTGATCACGACCGGCAACCGCACGTTGCCGTCCGACATGTACGTGTTCTTCGCGAGGTGGTTGTAGATCTGATCCATGCACACGCCGAAGAAGTCCACGAACATGAGCTCCGCGATCGGGCGCATCCCCTGCGCCGCCGCGCCGATCGCGGCGCCGATGAAGCCGGCCTCGGAGATCGGCGTGTCCATGATCCGGTCGGGGCCGAACCGGTCTAGGAGCCCGCTGGTGGCGCTGAAGATGCCGCCGTAGCTCCCGACGTCCTCGCCCATCACGAACACGCGCTCGTCCCGCTCCATCTCCTGGCCGATGGCCTCCGAGATGGCCTGGGCCATCGTCAGCGTGCGTTCCTTGGTCGCAACCGCCATGTCTCTCCTCCTCTCAGACGAACACGTGCTCGAGCGCCTCGGCCGGATCCGGCAGCGGGCTCTCGCGCGCAAAGTCGTATGCCTGGGTTACGCGCTGCGTGGCGCGCGAGCGGATCTCCTCGTCGCGGGCATCGTCGAGCGCGCCCCGGTTGCGGAGCTCGGCCGCGAGCTTCGGGATCGGGTCGTTTCCTCGGAGCTCGTCGGGCTCGTCCTTTGGACGGTAGACCTCGGCGTCGCCCTGGAAGTGGCCCAGGTAGCGGTCGGTCTGCACCTCGATCAGCGTCGGCCCGCCGCCTTTGCGTGCGCGGGCGATCGCTTCACCAGCGGCGCGGAACACCTCGACCGCGTCGTTGTGTTCGACCTCGACCCCCGGCATCCCGTATGACGAGGCGCGGTCGGCATTCGACGCGATCGCCGTCGACTTGTCCTTCGGCACCGAGATCGCCCAGCGATTGTCCTCGCAGATGAACACCGCCGGTAGCTGCCACAGCCCGGCCATGTTCAGCGCCTCGTGGAATGTGCCCTGGTTGGCGGCCCCCTCGCCGAAGAACGCCACCGCGACCGAGTCCTTTCCGAGCTTCTTGTACGCAAGCGCGGCGCCCGTGGCCGGCGGAAGGCTCGCGCCCTCGATCCCGCTGCACGAGAAGTTGTGCTCCGGATCGAACAGGTGCATGTGGCCGCCCTTACCGCGGCTCAGGCCCGTGGCCTTCCCGAACAGCTCGGCGGCGAGGGTGTCGAGCGGGACCCCCTTGGCGATCGCGAAGTGATGCGGCCGGTGGGTGCCGACGACGGTGTCGTCGTCACGCAGATGGGCGCACACCCCGACGGCGACCGGCTCCTGGCCGGCGGCCAGATGCATCTCTCCAGGCACCGGTCCGCCCCCGATGTCGAACGCGAGACCGTGCTGGATGTCGGGCGGGAGCTTGCCCTCGAGATAGATGTTCACCATCCGCTCCTCGAAGTCACGGATGACGAGCATCGTCTCGTACATCCACAGGAGCTGATCTTCGTGCGGGTCCACGGCGTCGATCCTCCTTCCAGGTCTCAACTGACCCGGTTCCGATGACCGCGCCAGCCTATTGGAGGAGGCGTGGCAGGTGTGCGCAATTACGGGTCCTCGCGGGCTGACAAAACCTCTTCAAAGCTCACGTGTACCGGAGAGGCGACGGTTCGCCGCACGATTTGCGGGTAGAACGCGTGGCGTGATCGAGCGTGACCCGAGGATGCAGCCGGGGTCGTACATCACCGACGGGGTCGACCTGTTCGAGGTGACCGGGATGCAGCGGGGCCCGGGAGTAATGGGCATGTCAACGGTCCGGATCACCGTCGAGAACTGCCGTACCCTGCGTTGCCTCGAGTTCCTCCCGGACCGGATCAGGGGCATGTTCGAGCTGGTCAGGACTGCGCCCGTCGGCGCATGCCCGGACATGCTCGAAGAGATCGCCTGGGACCCGGGACTCGCGGCCTGAACCCGCGGCGCCGGTTGGTGGGTCGCCCGGGCCGGTCGGTGGATCGCCGGGCCGGTGGGTCGCCGGGGCCGGTCGGTCGCCGGGGCCGGTCGGTGGGTCGCCGGGGTCAGCCCGGGATCAGGATTCCGCGCCCCTGGAGCCGGCCGCCGTCGAGGTCGGCCATCGCGTCGTTGATCGCATCGAGCGGGTACGTGCTCGTGTGGAGGGTGACCTGGCCCTGGGCGGTCAGCGTCATCAGCTCCTCGAGGTCGGCGTAGGTCCCGACGAGGTTCCCGATGAATGAGATCTCACGCGAGATCACGTCGATCGTCGGGATGTTGATGTTCTCGCCGTAGCCGATCACGTAGTAGAAGCCGCCGTCGCGAATCATCGCGATGCCGTCCTCGATCGCGCCCTTCTCGCCGACGAAATCGATGATCGCCTCCGCGCCGAGCCCGCCGGTCAGCTCCTTGACCGTGTCGACATGCTTGGAGCCGTCAACCTTGACCGTGTGATCGGCCCCCAACTCACCGGCCAGCGCCAGCGCCTTCTCGGACGGGTCGATCACCACGATCTGGGCCGAGGTCATCGCCTTCAAGCACTGAACCCGATATGGCCCAGACCGCCGGCGCCGATCACGACCGCGGTCGTGCCCGGCTCGAGCACCGCCACCGCCTTCTTGACCGCGTGAATCGCGGTCAACCCCGCGTCGGCCAACGCGGCGATGTCCTTCGGCTCGAGCCCGGGCCCGAGCTTGACCACCGACCGCGCCGAAGTGTGCAGGAAGTCCGCGAACCCGCCATCGCGATTGATCCCCGGGAACGAGCCGTTCAGGCAATGCATATCATCGCCCCGCCGGCACGGCGAGCACAGCCCGCACGCGATGAACGGATGGACGATCACCGTATCGCCGACCGCGACGTTAGTGACCCCCGAGCCGATCTCGTGGACCCACCCCGCGTTCTCGTGACCGGGCGTGTAGGGCAGCACGACCTGCGACTTCTCCGCCCACTGCCCCTCCTGGATGTGCAGGTCGGTGCGACACAGCCCGGCGGCGCCGATGCGCACGATCACGTCGAGTGGCCCGCTGATCTTGGGCTCGTCTACCTGGTCGAGCTTGAGCGCCTCGTGATAGGCATGCAGCCTCGCGGCCTTCATCGCAAAACCTCCTCAGGATCTTCGATCGCCACGCCGTGGCGTATTTGCATGAGCGAACGGCACATTCCCCCGTTGACCTCGAGGCTCATGCGCACGAGCCGGGCCGTGCGCAGCCAGCGCTTGAGCTCCGTCGCCGGCACCGGCTCGCCGTTCGGGAGCACGAACGCAGGCTCGTCTGGGTCATGCGCGAGGCCGAGCCGCCGGCGCAGCTCGACGCACCTTTGCGCGTCGGGGACCTCCGGGAGATCTGCGAGGCGGTGTGCCGCCACCTGCTCGGCGGTGGCCCCGTCCCTCAGCAGCATCTCGCACAGCCGGGACTCGCGCGCGACCAGCGCCTTACGCTGGAACAGCTCGCGCAACGGGGCCAGGTCGTCGTCCGCGGTCTCGCCCGGAAACGCGCCGGCGAACCCCTCGCCGCGCCCAATCGCGGAGTTGATCTCATCGCCCGTGTAGTGGTCCTGGAGCGTGATCGTCACGTCGCGGACCTCGGGCAGCCGGCGCACCACCTCGCGCGCGTCGGCTGCCATCAGGAACGCGAAGTTCGGTGCGCACTGCGGCGTGGGCAGCCGCAGCACGACCTCGACGTCGCCGCCGGGGCTCACCTCGCACGAGGACACGAACCCGAGCCTGGTGATCGGCTCATCGAGCTCGGGGTCGTAGACCTCGGCGAGCGCGTCGATCACGCTCGCGCGATCCATCACGCGGACTCGACGAGCTGCGCGTCCTCCTTCGCGGCCGGCGTGCCGCCGTTCTTCAGCTGCAGCTCGGCCGGGACCTCGATGTCGTACAGCTTCGCCGCGTTCAGCCCCATGATCTTCTTCTTGGTGTCCGTCGTGGGGTGCGGGAAGTCCGAGTACTCCTCGGTGTCGGGCATGGTCCAGTCGATGAACCCCTCGACCTGCCACTTCGGCTCCCAGATGCCGTAGTCACTGCCGAACAGGATCTTGTCCTCGCCGACCCAGAACAGCAGCTCGCCCATGACCTTGTTGAAGAACCGCGGGCGCGCATGCATCAGGCCGCCGATCACCACCGCGAGGCCCGCATACACGTTCGGCTCCTGCGTCGCCATGAAGCAGAAGTCCTCGATGCGCGGCAAACCGACGTGCTCCACGATGAAGTTGAGCTCGGGGTTGCTGGTCGCGGCGATGTCGATGTCCTTGACGTCGAACGCGTCCTTGTCGAGTGGCCAGATAGTTGGGCCCTTGTGCGCGTGGATGTTCTTGATCCCGAGCTCCTTGCACTTGTCGAGGAACATCTGCGCCTCGGGATCGGTGAGCTTCCAGCCGCGCGAGCCCTTGTACCACTCGGCGGTGTAGACCTTGACGCCCTTGAGGCTGTAGCGCTTGGCGTCCTCCTCGAGCTGCTTGAGCCCGGCCTCGCCCTCGCGCGGGTCGAACCGGCCGTTGACGATCAGTTTGTCCGGGAACTTCTCGACCATCCTCGCGTTGCGCTCGGCGGTGTTGAAGCCCTCCGTGTACCACTCCTTCAGGTACGTCGACTGGAGGATTCCGGCGTCGATATGGCCGTCCTCGAACACGTCCTTGACGTAGTCCTCCTCGGAGTACTTCATGAACTTCTCGAGCGGCCAGTGCGTCTCCGGAGGGCCCAGTCCCATGTAGGCGTGGAAGCACTCGATCCAGCCCTTGGCGTACTGCTCCTGCCCCTTGACCCAGTTCGCGGGGCTCGCGTCCCAGAAGTGCTGATGGGCGTCGACGACGAAGTACTTCTCACCGTTCTTCTCGTACATGCCTCTCCTCTCGACGGTCGACCGGCCGGATGGCCCACTCTACTGCGCCGAAACCGCCCTCCGCCAGAGGTTTTCAGGCAATGCGGACGCCCGAGGCGCCGTCAGCGATCGTCCGGGTCCTGAGGCGTCGGGAAGTCCTTGTCGATGAGCTCGATGCGATAGCCATCCGGGTCGGCGACGAAGCAGATCCGGCCGATCTCCGGGCGGCCGCCGGGCGAGTACGGCGGCTTCTCGGGCTCGATCCCCTCGGCGCTCAGCGTCGCGAGCAGCGCGTCGACATCCTCGACGATCAGGGCCATGTGGTTGTAGCCCTCGCCGAGGTCGTAGGGCTCGGTGCGGCCATCGTTGACGGTCAACTCGAGCGTGTCGCCGTCGCCGGGGAGTCCCATGTAGATGTTGTACGCGGTCTGGAAGTTCAGCCGGCCGCGGCGCTCGAAGCCGAGCAGGCCGTAGAACCGCTCGGACGCCTCGGGGTCGCGGGCCCGGACGCAAGTGTGGACGAAGCGTGGCATGGCGCGCAGCCTACCGGGCGGACGGCAGGCCCTCGGTGGCGAGCCGCTTGTTCTTGTAGCGCGGATCGTCGGTGAGCTCGCGGCCGAACCATGCCGGGGGCGCGAACACGTCGGCGGCGGCCGCCGAGTCGAACTCGACCTCGGCCACGCGCAGCCCCGACAGCGATCCGTGGTAGACGTCGAGCTCGATCGTCAGGCCGTCGCCGGCCGGGATCGCGTAGCGCCGCTTTTGCAAGCGTCGGCCGTCGGTCAGCGGCCAGAGCGCGTCGAACCTCCGCGCTTCGATCTCGATCTCCTCCTCGACGCGGGCTTCATTCCCTGTGGACTTGACCGTCAGGAACATCTCGTCCCCGTATCGCCGGAGCCTGACCTCGACGTCGTCAGTGATCGCCAGGTAGCCCTGGTCGATCTCCCGGGCCGGGTGCGTGTCGAGATCGTCCGGGAGCCGGTCGACCAGGAACTTGCGCTCGATCTCCAATCCTTCGGGCATCGTCGAGCACGGATTGTGGCGCGCACGGCCGCGTCACGTTCGCGGGAAAACCACGATGGCGCGGATGCCACCTCCGACGGCGGGCCGGAGGTGCCCGAAGGCGCGGAACCCGACCTCAAGGACGCCGCCAGCGGACCCCGCCAGGTCGACGTCGAGTCGGCTCAGTAGGGCGGTCGTGCCGGCTGGCGCCGGCTACTGGGGCGTCAACACCATCACCGGAATCACGCGGTCGGTCTTCGCCTGGTAGTCGCCGAACTGCGGCGAGCTCTCGACCTGGGCCTGGAACAGCCGGTCCCGCTCCTCGCCGCCGGCCTCGTCGGCGACGACGTCGATCGTGTCCGTCCCGACCTCGATCGTGACGCTCGGGTTGGCCTTCAGGTTGTGGTACCAGTCGGGGTTGGTCGGGGCTCCCCCCTTGGAGGCGAATATGACATAGCGGTCGCCGTCCTGGCGGTAGACGAGCGGGTTGATCCGGTCCTTGCCCGACTTCGCGCCGACGTGGTGCAGCAGGAGCAAGGTCGAGTTTGTGAACGGGCCGCCGACCCGCCCGTCGTTGGCGTGGAACTCCTCGATGATCCGGGCGTTGAAGTCTTCAGGCGATGTCGACATGGCGCTCCTCGTTGATGGAAACGCGATCATGCCGGAAATCGCGCCGCCCACGGTTCGAGCTCGACCCGCGCGGTCCCGACCACGAACGAGATCGTGTGGTACCAGCCGCCGGTCACGACGAGCTCGAGGATCTGCGCGGCGGAGAAGTGGCGCTCGAGTTCGGCGTAAGTCGCGTCCGAGACCTTCGCGGTGTCGTGCAGCTCGTCGGCGACCGCGAGCACCGCGCGGTCGCGCTCGGACCAGACCGGATCGTCGGCCGGTCCGGTGGCGGTCGCCGCGAGCTGCTCGTCGCCCAACCCCACGGCGGGGCCGAAGAACGTGGCGTGGACTCCCCACTCGTATTCGGCGCCGCAGCGCGCGCAGGTTCGGTGGATCATCAGCTCGCGGTCTCGCGGCTCGAGCAGCCCATGGCCGAGGATGCCGGCGCCGAGCGGTCGCATTCGCGCCGCCAGCGACTCGTGCACGACGAGCGTGCGGAACAGCCGCAACGGCTCGAGCCCAGTGTCGGGGGGCATCCACTTGCGGAGCATCGTCTCGACGTCGGGCTCGTACGGCGGCTGTAGCGGCGCGATGCGTGGCGGTGGGGTGTGGTCGTTCATGTCTACACTCCGCTTCGGAAATAAGAGCGCCGTCCACCGTAGCGCTTCGGAAACCAAAGCACAAGTCCCTTGACCAAAATCCCCAGACCCGGTGAGCCCGCCCGCGGCTCGGACACCGGCCGGCCGATCATGGCGCTGCTCGACCTGCTCGGGCGGCGGTGGGCGCTGCGGGTGATCTGGGAGCTCCGCGACAAGCCGCTGTCGTTCCGCGAGACGCAAGCCCGCTGCGGCGCGATCAGCTCATCGGTCCTCAACGACCGCCTCACGGAGTTGCGGGGGGCCGGCATCGTCGAGGCCGGAGGGGAGGGTTACCGGCTCACCGGCGAGGGGCGGGAGCTCCTCGCGCTCTACCCGCCGCTCGACGCGTGGGCGGAGCGGTGGGCCGAGCGCGAGCGACGGTCAGCTCCGGATCATTGTCGGTGAGTGTCATTTCGATGAGGGTCTTCACACGCCAGGAAGGCTCGAGGACGGCACGGAGTCAGACCGGATCGGAGGGCTACTCAACGACAAAGGAGGAGAGAGCCATGATCTCCGATCGGCCCCTACGCTCGTATACACGCGCGGTCGCAGCAGTCGCGCGACCGCTGAGCACAGGTAGACGAGCGCTCCTGCCGACGCTCGTGTGTCTGTTTGGATTGCTCGCGCTCGGCGTCGCGAGCGCACAGGCCAGGCCGTTCATCACCGGGTTCTCGCCCATGACGCTGGCGACCACGGTGCCGACGAACGGTGACGTCAACCCGTACGGCATCGTGACCGTGCCGCGGAGCGTCGGCGCGTTGCAGCAGGGTGACCTGCTCGTCAGCAACTTCAACAACTCCGCGAACCTGCAGGGCACCGGCACGACGATCGTGCAGATCCCGCCTGGCGACCGGGATCAGAACGTCGGCGACGCACCCGTGTTCGCCCAGGTCAACGCGAACGCGCTGCCGGGACCCTGCCCGGGCGGCGTCGGGCTGACGACGGCGCTCGCGGTCACGCGCACGGGGTTCGTGATCGTCGGCAGCCTCCCAACCTCGAATGGAGTCTCGAACACCGCCAAGGCGGGGTGTCTGCTCGTGCTCAACAGCCGCGGGAAGGTGATCGAGACGATCGCCGGCGGTCCGATCAACGGTCCGTGGGACATGACCGCGGTCGATCATGGGCTCTTCACGACGCTGTACGTGACCAACGTGCTCAACGGCACACTCGCGGCCTCGCCCGATCCGACCGTGCCCGGAGGTGTCGTCAAGCGAGGCACGGTGGTGCGGATCCAGCTGCTGACGATCCCGGGCGTCCGGCCGATCGTGTTCGACGAGGACGTGATCGCCACCGGGTTCGCGGAGCGCACCGATCCGGCCGCGCTCGTGATCGGGCCCACCGGCGTCGCCCTCGGGCGTGACGGGACGCTGTACGTGGCGGACACGCAAAACAACCGGATCGCGGCGATCCCCGACGCGGCGTTCCGCTTCTTCCCGGTTCCGGGTGGCGGGCTGACGGTGTCGCACGACGGGGCTCTGAACGCCCCGCTCGGGATGACGCTCGCTCCGAACGGGGACGTCCTCACCGCTAACGGCGGCGACGGCAACGTGGTCGAGACGACGCCGCGCGGATTCCAGTCCGCGGTGGTGGCGGCCGACCCGAGCGGCGGCGATCTGTTCGGCCTGACGGTCTCGCCCGGCGTCGATGGCGTCTCCTACGTCGACGACGGGACCAACACGCTGAACCTGCTGGCGCCCTGATCTGGCCTTCCCTCCGCGCGGGCCGGGCCTCCGGGCTCGGCCCCCGCGGCGGGCGCGGCTAGGAGGGCGTGGCCAGCCCGTCAGCCGTTCAGCCGGATGCGACCCAGTCCGCGCTTCGTTCCCACAGCTCGCCGGCGAGGCCAGGAGTGACCGCGTCGCCGGGCTGCTTGGGCGCGCACTCGTCGTAGTAGAGCCCGGTCTGATCGGCGAGCTCGGGGGCGGTGGCGCAGTACACCGAGGTCCTGGCCCCCTGTTCGGGCGAGTCCATCCGCCGCTTCATCACCGCGCGCGCCGGCCACGGCACGCGGCGCCAGATGTCCGAGGCGATCACACCGGGATGCAGCGAGTAGGTCGTGACCCCGGTGGTGTCGAGCCGGCGCGCGAGCTCCTGCGCGTGGAGCACGTTGGCGAGCTTCGAGACCGAGTATTCCCGCATCCCGGTGACACTGCGGGTGGGCTTGCGGACCGCCTCGAAGTCGATCCCGGTGGCGCCGTAGTGCGCCCCGCTGGCCACGTTTACGATGCGCGCGGGGGCACTCTCTCGCAGGCGCTCGAGCAGCAGGCTCGTGAGCAGGAACGGGCCGACGTGGTTGGTGCCGAACGCCAGCTCGAAGCCGCTCGCGGTTATCCCGCGGCGGCCCGCGAGCCCGGCATTGTTGATCAGCACGTGCAGCGGCTCGTCACGCGCGAGGAACGCCTGTGCGCATTCCCGCACCGACGTCAGGTCGCCGAGGTCGAGCGACAGCAGCTCGAGCTCGCGGTTTCCGGTCCGAGCCGCGATCTCCTCGACCGCCTGGCGGCCGGTCGTCTCCGAGCGGCATGCGAGCCGCACCGTCGCCCCACGGGCCGCTAGAGCCAGCGCGGTCTCCTTGCCGATCCCCGTGTTGGCGCCGGTGACCAGGAACGTTCTGCCGTCGAGATCACCCACGGGCTGAGGATATGCGGGCTTGGGTCAAGGGCGCGCGGGGAGATGCCGATGCTTGGTCTACGCCCCTCGATGAGCTGAGGAATTCAGTGGTGACGACACGCAAGCGGCTGCGCAGCAACGAAATCGCGTTGATCGGGATCGTGCTGCTGGCCCTGGGGATCGCCGTGCTCGCCGGTGAGCCGCGGGTGGGAGGTCGATTGGCGCTCGCCGGCGCACTCTGGGTCGCCTCGCTGGTTACGTTCGTAGCCGCCCGGCGGGCCGAGTCGGCCCTCAACCTGTAGCGCTAGCCCGTAACCGCTTCGAGGGTCGCTGCGCGGCGAAGCTCCATTCGGGCGATCGATCGCTTGTGGACCTCGTCGGGTCCGTCGGCGAGTCGCAGCGTCCGCAGGTGTGCGTACATCGACGCGAGCGGGAAGTCGTCGGAAACGCCGCCGCCGCCGTGGACCTGGATGGCCCGGTCGATGACCTTCAGGGCGACGTTCGGCGCCGCGACCTTGATCGCGGCGATCTCCATGCGGGCGGCCTTGTTGCCGACCGTGTCCATCAGCCAGGCCGCGCGCAGAGTCAGCAGGCGGGCCATGTCGATCTCGATCCGCGACTCGGCGATCCAGTCCTGGACGTTCGCCCGCTCGGACACCGGCAGACCGAACGTGGTCCGCGATGCCGCGCGAGTGCACATGAGCTCGAGCGCGCGCTCGGCGGCGCCGATGGAGCGCATGCAGTGGTGGATGCGGCCCGGGCCGAGCCGCGCCTGCGCGATCAGGAAGCCGTGACCCTCCTCGCTGATCATGTTCGATGCGGGCACGCGGACGTCCTCGAACACGAGCTCGGCGTGGCCCTCCTGGTCGACGTAGCCGAACACGGGCAGGTTGCGGAGGATCTGCAGTCCGGGGGTACCGCGCGGGACGAGGATCATCGACTGCTGCTGGAACGTTGGGGCGCCCGGATCGGTCTTGCCCATCACGATCAGGATCTTGCAGCGATCGCGCATCGCGCCGGAGATCCACCATTTGCGGCCGTTCAGCACGTACTCGTCGCCGTCGCGCTCGATCCGCAGCTCGATGTTCGTGGCATCCGAGCTCGCCACCGCCGGCTCGGTCATCGCGAACGCCGACCGGATCTCGCCGTCGAGCAGCGGCGCCAGCCATCGATCCTTCTGCTCGGGCGTCCCGAACAGCGTGAGAACCTCCATGTTCCCCGTGTCGGGTGCGGCGCAGTTGCACGCCTCCGGGGCGATGTGGCTGCGCCCCATGATCTCCGCGAGCGGGGCGTAGTCGACGTTGCTGAGCCCAGGCGCGCCCCACTGCTCGCCCCCATGCGGGAGGAACAGATTCCAGAGGCCGAGCTCAAGGGCGCGCGCCTTGAGCTCTTCCATCACCGGCGGGTGCGAATGGGGGTCGCCCGAGGCGACAAGCTGCTCGTGGTAGACCGCCTCGGCGGGATACACGTGCTCGTCCATGAACGCGAGCAGTCGCTCGCGGAGCTCCTTGCACGTGTCTGAGAACTCGAAATCCATGGGCCTCGCGGCCCGAACACTACCGCCGCTGGGGTGAGGCGGACCCTGACAGCATCGCCTCGACGACCTCCGCGAACCGGCGCAGATCGATCGGCTTGGAGACGTAGGCATCGCATCCGGCGTCGAGTGCGTCGCGCTCGTCGGACGGCATCACCCCGGCGGTGCACGCGAGGATCGGGATCGACGCGGTCCGGGGATGGGCCTTGAGCTTGCGGCTGAGCTCCAGCCCGCTGCCGTCGGGCAGGTTCATGTCGAGCACGATCATCGCCGGGTGCTCCTCGGCCAGCGCGCGCTCGGCCGCGGCCAGTGAGTCCGCGGCACGGATCTCGTGGCCCTCGAGCTCGAGCAGCCGCTCGAGCAGCACCACGTTCAACTCGTGATCGTCGACGACAAGGATCCGACCCTGCGCGGGGGTGTCCTTGCGGGGGCTGACCTGCCCTGCCGAGGGTTCCATGACGGTCTAATCGTCTCCGCGCCCGCGGAGCTTGACTCCGGCATGCAGCTTTTATGGAGGCTATTGCGCGCGACAGGCGTCGGCGAGCTGCTGGCGCGTGGTCGGCCACACGGCCCGGAGCCGGGTCAGCGCCTCGCGTGCGCGTGACTCGTCGTGGTCCCTGGTGGCCGCTTCGATCGCGGTCAGGGCTTCCAGAAGCGGCTTTGCGCCCACCATCAGCGCGTCGTTCCGGCACCGGTGCGCCGCCTGGGTGACCCGGTCGAGGTGGCCGGCGGCGAGCGCGGTCTCAACCTCGTCGATCGCGCTCGTCATGCTCGCCAGCATCGAGGCGACGATCGTCCGGGCATCGGTGCCCATGACCTCCTGCAACTCGGTCATGCGCCCCATGTCGAATTCGGCGCTCATCGCGACGCGATCATAGGTGGCGGCGGCGCGCGCGGCGCCGGGCGGTGGCGGGCTGGTCGGCGTCAACCGCGGAGCGTCTGGTGGAGGCGGCGGATCAGTGGGCTGTGGCTGCTGGCCAGCCCGGTGACGCCGAGCAGCACGACGAACACGCCGGCGATGAGCGCGAGCCCGGCGAGTACCGCGGGCCAGTGGCGCTGGAGGAAGCTCCGGCCGGTGGCGATCATGCGATCGGCCTGATCGCCCCCGAACGTAAGTGTCGCGAGGATCGCCAGCAGCGGGGAGACGAAGCACAGGTTGAACAGGAGCAACAGCACGAGATCGCGCAGCGGTCCGAGTCCGGCGCCGAGAATCGCGGCGATCGCCGCGAAGTACGGGAACGCGGTCGGGAGCTCCACTGCAGTGATCGAGGCCCCGAGCACCCAGCTCGACCGGCCGTGCGGATCGAGGTCCGGTGGCTCACGACGCGACAGATGCCTGCGGTGGCGCCACAACAGCGCGGCCACGCCGATCATCGCGGCGCCGACGGCGATCTCGACGACGTCAGCGATGTGGTGGCGCGGGTGGGGCAGGAGCGGGCGGATCAGCTGCCCCGCGCCGATCGCGATCGCGGCGCCACCGACGAAGTACACGGCGAACACCGCAAGCGTGAACTCCGCGACGCGGCCGCGGGCTCGCTCCCCGGTGGCCAGGTACAGAGCCGGCGCGATCGTGCTCGGGTTGAGCGAATCGGCCAACCCGATCGAGACGACGATGCCGATCAGGCGGAGCATGCGCGCATTCTCTACTCCCCCGGAGTGCGCTGGACGCTTACTGCGTGAGAGGTCTCTCAGGCGCCGGCTATGCGAAGTGGAGCTCTTCGTCCTCGTCGTCGGCGACGATCCGCTCGCACGTCGGGCACCACCAGCGCGCCTCCATTGGCGTGCCGCAAGCCTGGTGGCGCGGCGCGGTCGCGCCCTCGGCGTTGCGGGCTCCCCAGCCCGCGATCAGCCGCAGCGCGCCGGCGAGCTCCTGGCCGGCCGAGCTCAGCTCGTAGACGAACCGGGGAGGGCGCTCCGAGTAGGGACGGGTGAGCACGAGCGCGTTTCGCTCGAGCTGCCGGAGCCGCTGGGTGAGCACGTTCGGCGCGATCCCGGCAACGTCGCTCTGCAGGTCGCCGAATCGCTTCGGCCCGTCGAGCAGGGCGGCGATCACGAGCAGGGTCCAGCGGTCGCCGATCGTGGCCAGCGCGTCGGCCAGCGCGGAGCCCGCGTCGGTGTCGAGCCCCGGCTGCTCGAGCGTCTCGTCGATCGCGGCAGGCTCGTTCATTGGTAATGATCGTAGGGGCGGGGCGGCTGCGCGTGCTCGAAAAGGCCCCAGGAAGGGGCCAAATCGAGCACCGGCTACTGGGGTGGTAGAGTTGTGACTTGCATATTGCAAGTAAGTATCAAGGAGCATGCAAATGACTGTTCTTGAAGAACTGGAAGACGCGATTCAGGCGGCGGTGGAGCGCACCGGACCCAAGGTGATCGGGCTGGGACAGGGATGGGGACGGGGCTCGGGGGTCGTAATCGGGCCGAATCAGGTCCTCACCAACGCCCATAACCTCCGCGGCGACGAGGTGACGGTCACGTTCCTCGACGGCCGGCGGGAGGCCGGCCGGGTGCTGGCCTCGGATCACGACCTGGACGTGGCGGTGATCGAGGCCGACACGGCCGGGATCGAGCCGATCGAGTGGTCGGACGAGCTCGAGGATTCCGTGCCGATCGGACGATCGGTGCTGGCCCTCGCCAACCCCGGCGGCCGTGGGCTGCGGGTCACGCCAGGATTTGTCTCTTCGACCGAGCGCAGCTTCCGCGGCCCGCGCGGGCGGCGGATCCGAGGCGCGATCGAGCACACCGCGCCGCTGCCGCGCGGATCCTCCGGCGGTCCGCTGATCGACGGGGCCGGCCGGCTGCTCGGGATCAACTCCGTCCGCGCCGACGGCGGCCTGATCCTGGCACTCCCCGCCGATCGGGCGACGCGCGAGCGCGTCGAGCAACTGGCGCGCGGCGAGTCACCCAAGCGGGCACACCTGGGTGTGGCGATCGCCCCGCCCCGAGTCGCCCGGCGCCTGCGCCGTGCGGTTGGCCTGCCCGAGCGCGACGGAATCCTGATTCGCGCGGTCGAGCGCGGCACCGCCGCCGATCGGGCGGGTCTCGAGCGTGGCGATCTGATCGTCGCCGCCGCTGGCAAGGAGCTCGACCGAATCGAGGTCCTGTACGAGGCGCTCGACGCCGCGCAGGCCGGCTCGCAGCTCGAGCTCACGATCGTCCGTGGCGCCGACGAGCGCACGGTGTCGGTGAGCCTGTAGATGGGGCTCGCGTGATGAGTACGACCGCCGAGCAACACCAGAACGAGGTCGAGCGGCGCGAGGCGGAGGCGCTCGACGCCTATTCGCGCGTCGTTGTCGACGTCGCCGAGCGCGTCTCGCCGAGTGTCGCGAACCTAAGGGTGATGCGGCGCGGCCGCGGCGGCCAGGTGCCGGCTGGCGCCGGCAGCGCGGTGGCGCTGACCCCGGACGGCTTCCTGCTCACCTCCGCGCACGTGGTCGCGGGTCCCGGGCGCAGCGGCAAGGCGACGTTCGTCGACGGGCGCGAGCTCAGCTGGCGCGTCGTCGGCGCCGACCGGCTGTCGGACCTCGCGGTGCTCCGGGCCGAGGGCGACGCCCTCGTCCCGGCCACGCTCGGCGAGGCCGAGCAGCTGCGGGTCGGTCAGCTGGTGGTGGCGATCGGGAACCCGAACGGATTCGCCGGGTCGGTGACCGCCGGGGTCGTGTCGGCGCTCGGCCGCTCGTTGCCGGCGCGTGCCGGCCGGACCGTGCGGCACATCGACAACGTGATCCAGACCGACGCGGCGCTCAACCCGGGCAACTCCGGTGGCGCGCTCGTCGACAGCTCGGGCCGGGTGATCGGGATCAACACCGCGGTCGCCGGCGTCGGGCTCGGGCTCGCCGTTCCGATCAACGCCGCAACCCGGCAGATAGTCGCCGCGCTGATGCGCGACGGACGCGTGCGCCGGGCGTGGATCGGGATCGCGGCGGGCCCGCGCCCGCTGCCGCCTCACGCGCGCGTGCGCGTCAAGAGGGTCGGCGGGGGTCGAGGTGGTCGAGGTCTCGCCGGGCAGTCCGGCGCAGCGAGCGGGGCTCCGGGCCGAGGACCTGATCGTCGAGCTCGGCGGCCAGGCGATCGAGCGCGTCGACGACGTGCAGCGGCTGATGAGCCAGGACGCGATCGGCCGCCCGATGGCAATCCGGATCCTGCGGGGCGACCGTTGGCTCGATCTGGAGGTATCCCCGGTCGAGCTGATCGAATAGATGCAAGGGGCGTCTCCGTCACCGCCCTCTCGCTACACTGAGGCTCGGCGCCGGGCGGCGTTCGTTCACGCGCCCGCGGTCCGGTAGCCGGGACCCTGACCATCCAGACGGAAGCGCCCACATGGCTCGTGGAGATGTTCGGATCGCTGCAACTCTCGCGTGTGAAGAGTGCAAGCGACGGAATTATCAGACCAACAAGAGCAAGCGGAACAATCCGGAGCGGCTTCAGCTGCGCAAGTACTGCCGCTGGTGCCGATGCCACACAGCGCATCGCGAAACGCGCTGAGCTGACCGGAGCGCTCCGTGGCTCGCAACCGCAAACGCCCCAGAGGGCGGACTCGCCAACCCGGGTCGCCTGAGGATCCGGGCCAGGGTCTGCCGACCAGGACGCAGAGCATCGACAACGGCGCTCCGGACCTCGAGCCCGAGAACGGCACCACCGAGCTCGAGCCCGTCGACCTCGGCTCGGATTCGCTCGAGCCGGTGGATCTCGGTGGCGATTCGCTCGAGGACGCCGAGGTAGCGGACGATGACCTCGGGGCTGAGGCCCACGATGATCGCGACGATGGCGCTCCGCCTCCCCTCGAGCACGCCATGCCCGACGCCGAGCTCGCCGAGGAGCAGCTCTCGGTCGGCCGTCCCGAGGAGCCGGAGCCGGACGAGGGGGAGGACGAGGACGAGTTCGAGCGCGAGGTCGAGGAGTCGATCTCCAAGGGCGGTGGCGGTCGCCGGCGGCGAGGCCGTGGCTACGATGGTGAGAGCGGCGCCGGCGCTCCCGGCGCGGCGGTTGCCGAGAAGCGGCCTAACGTGCTCGCGCGGTTCATCGGCTTCCTGCAGGGAAGCTGGCGAGAGCTCCAACGAGTACAGTGGCCGGACCGTCCTCAGGTCTTTCAGGCCACGGGAGTCGTGATCGGGTTCGTGATCGTGGCCGCGGTGTTTCTCGGCGTGGCGGATCTGATCGCCGGGAAGTTAGTCACTTTCGTATTGAAGTGAGCGCCACCGGGCGCTGACGGCTAGAGAGGCCAATCGAAACAAAGAATGTTCCGCTGGTACGTCGTAAACACATACTCGGGTCACGAGAACAAGGTCAAGCACAACCTCGAGCACCGGATCGTGTCGCTCGGTCAGCAGCAGGCGGTCAGGCAGATCGTCGTGCCCACCGAGTCGGTCTCGGAGATGAAGGACAACCAGAAGATCACCGTCGAGAAGCGGACGATGCCCGGCTACGTGCTCGTGAACATGGATCTCAACGAGGACTCATGGTCGCTGGTCAAGGGCACGCCCGGCGTGACCGGCTTCGTCGGAGCGTCGAACGAGCCGGTCCCACTTACCCAGGACGAGGTCAACCGTCTGCTCCACCGCGAGCAGGAGGCACGCCCCCGAAGCCGCGCGACGTTCACCATCGGTGAGTCGGTCAAGGTGATCTCGGGCCCACTGTCAGACTTCTCCGGCGAGATCTCCGAGGTGAACGAGGACGCGCAGCGGCTCAAGGTGCTGGTGTCAATCTTCGGCCGGGAGACGCCCGTGGAAGTCGGATTCGATCAGGTGAAGAAGATCTAGACCATGGCCAAGAAAGTTCTGACTCAGATCAAGCTGCAAGCCGTCGGCGGCCAAGCGAGCCCCGCGCCCCCCGTCGGGCCGGCGCTCGGCCAGCACGGCGTCAACATCATGGAGTTCGTCAAGGCGTTCAACGCGCAGACGCAGGCCGACATCGGCACGGTGATCCCCGTCGTGATCACGGTGTACGAGGACCGCTCGTTCACGTTCATCACCAAGAGCCCGCCGGCCGCGGTGCTGATCAAGCAGGCGCTGAACCTCGAGAAGGGATCGGCCGAGCCGAACCGCACGAAGGTCGCCCGGATCACGCAGGATCAGCTGCGCCAGATTGCCGAGAAGAAGATGAAGGACCTGAACGCCGGCGATATCGACGCCGCCGCGAAGATCATCGCCGGCACTGCTCGCTCGATGGGTGTGGAGGTCGTATAGGTCATGGGTCACGGCAAGACATACGAAGACGCCAAGCAGCGCTTCGATCGTGAGCGCGAATACTCGCCCGCTGAGGCGGTCGCGCTGATCAAGCAGCTCGCGCGCGTGAAGTTCAACGAGTCCGTCGAGGTGCACGTGCGCACGGGTCTGAACGTCCGTCACGCGGACGAGCAGCTGCGCGGGACGATCGCGCTGCCCAACGGGCTCGGCAAGGACGTCAAGGTCGCGGTGTTCGCGCAGGGCGACAAGGCTCGCGAGGCTGAGGACGCGGGTGCGGACATCGTCGGCGCGGAGGACCTCGCGCAGCGGATTCAGGAGGGCTTCGACGACTTCGACGTGGCCATCGCGACGCCCGACCTGATGCCGGTGGTCGGTCGACTCGGCCGGATCCTCGGGCCCGCGGGCAAGATGCCCAACCCGAAGGTCGGGACCGTGACGATGGACGTGGCCAAGGCGGTCGAGGAGTCCAAGGCCGGAAAGGTCGAGTACCGGACCGACCGCAACGCGATCGTGCACCTGGTGATCGGCAAGCGGGACTTCGACGACCGGAAGCTGCTCGAGAACTATGCGGCGGTGATCGAGGAGCTGATCCGCGCCAAGCCGTCCGCGGCCAAGGGCCGCTACCTCCGCACCGTCACGGTGGCGACGACGATGGGGCCGGGCGTCAAGGTCGACCCCACGCGCACACGTGACATCGTCGAGGAGCCCGTAGCGGCGTAGACTTACCCCAACAGGAGACGATGCCCGAGACCTCCGGCGACACGTAAGTCCGGAGCAGGCGGAGCCTCGACAGGAGCCGGTCCCGGTTCCCGGTTCGACGCCCGCCGCCCAGCGGGCGTTTCTCGTGAGAGGACCCCATGAACCGAGACCAGAAAGCAGCAGTCGTAGAGGAGATTGTCGGCCAGATCAAGGCGGCCGACGCGGTGTTCGCCGTCGACTATCGCGGGATCTCCGTGTCCCAGGCGGCCGAGTTGCGCGCCAAGCTGAGCGAGTCCGGCACCAAGTTCCGGATCGTCAAGAACTCCCTGACCGAGCGGGCGGCCGACGAGGCCGGCGCGCAGGAGCTCAAGGCTCTGCTCGAGGGGCCCACCGCGCTGGCCTTCGTATCCGGTGACGCCGCGCTCGCGGCCAAGGCGCTCAACGACGCGGCGCGGACAATGCACGCGCTCGAGTTCAAGGGCGGCCTGATGGATCGAGTGTCGCTGACCGCCGAGGACGTGCGGTCGATCGCGCGCCTGCCGGCGCGTGAGGTGCTGCACGCCCAGCTTGTCGGCACGATCGCCGCGCCGTTGTCAGGCCTCGTGCGCGGACTTAATGCGCTGATCGCGGGAATCGCGATTCAGCTGCAACAGATCGTCGAGAAGGGGCTTGTCAGCGGCGAAGCGCCGCCGGCGGCGGCTCCCGAGGCACCGGCCGCTGAAGCGGAGGCCCCGGCTGAGGCGGAGGCACCCGCTGAGGCGGAGGCGCCCGCGGAGGCCGAGGGCAGCAGTTGAGCCGGAGCCGGCAGCCCGAGCCTGAGGCGGTCGCGGAACCCGAGCCGGAAGCGGTCGCGGAACCCGAGCCGGAGCCCGAGCCGGAAGCGGTCGCGGAACCCGAGCCGGAGCCCGACGGCCGGAGCCCGAGCCGAAGCGGTCGCGGAACCCGAGCCGGAGCCCGAGCCTGAAGCGGTCGCGGAACCCGAGCCCGAGCCTGAGGCCGCCGCCGAGCCGGAGCCTGCGCCCGAGCCCGAAGCGGCCGCGGAACCCGAGCCGACACCAGATCAACCTGAACAAGAATCAGACTCGGACGAGCAGCCGTCCGACGCGTAAGGAGGAACCATGCCCAGCACCCAAGAATGGATCGACGAGCTCAAGTCAATCTCCGTGCTCGAACTGTCCGAGCGGATCAAGGCGCTCGAGGAGACGTTCGGCGTCTCGGCTACGGCCGTAGCCGCCGCCGCCCCGGCCGCCGCCGCCGCGGACGGCGGTGGCGAGGAAGTCGAGGAGCAGACTGCGTTCGACGTGGTGCTCCAGGCGGCCGGCGACAAGAAGATCCAGGTGATCAAGGTCGTGCGCGCGGCGACCGGCCTCGGCCTCAAGGAGGCCAAGGCGCTCGTCGACGAGGCGCCCAAGGCGATCAAGGAGGGCATCGACCGCGCCGAGGCCGACAAGCTCAAGGCCGATCTCGAAGAGGCCGGCGCGACCGTCGACCTGAAGTAACGCCGACGCCTGACCGCGCCGGCGCCTTTGTCGGGCGCCGGCGCCAACGGCGAATCTGGGGTAAAGCCGCGACCGCACAGGTCCTAGACTTGCCGTGAGCCGCCCGATCGGCGGGACGGCTAGCTGCTCAACGAGGGCGTCGCTTGCAGGTGCACCCCGACACTGGAACGCTTGCCCCCTTCGTGCCGAGGGCACTGCTGGCCCGGTTGGCGCGACCGATCGACGTCCTTGCCGAGAACGTCGACTGCACCGTCGTGTTCGCGGACGTCTCCGGCTTCACCCGACTGTCCGAGCGACTCGCTCGACGGGGCAACGAAGGAGGCGAGCAGCTCGTCGACCTGATCAATGCCTGTTTCACGGCGCTGCTGGCCGAGGCGTACGGCCGCGGCGGGTCACTCGTGAAGTTCGGTGGCGATGCGATGGTCCTGCTGTTCTACGACCAGGAGCGCAACCAGGAGCACGCGCTGCGGGCGTGCGCCGCCGCCGCCGCGATGCGGCGGCGGCTCCGTGAAGTCGGCCGGGTCCGTACCGGAGAGCGCAACGTCGTCCTGCGGATGTCGGTCGGAGTCCACAGCGGCGAATACGCGATGTTCGTCGTCGGAGGGTCTCACCGCGAATTCGTGATCGGTGGCGCCGGGGCGACGAACGTCGTCGCGCTCGAGGCCGCCGCGTCTGCAGGACAGATCCTCCTCAGCCCCGAGACCGCCCACAGGCTCCCTCGCAGCTGCGTCGGCGCCCCGACCGGACCGGGCGTCCTGCTCGCCCGGCCGCCGACCGCGTCGGAATGGAAGACTCCCGCAGGGCTCCCGAGCCCGAGCGAAGAGGTCGTCGAACGCTTTGTGCCCGTGGCGGTCCGAGCGCATCTGCTCAGCGGATCGGCGGCGCCCGAGCATCGGACGGCGGCGATCGCGTTCCTGCACTTCGGTGGCCTCGATGAGGTAATCGCCCGAGAGGGCCTTGCCGGCGCTGGCAGCCGGTTGGATGAGGTCGTGCGACTCGTCCAGGACGCCGTCGAGCGGTACGACGTGTGCTTTCTCGACTCGGACATCGCTGCGGACGGCATGAAGATCCGGCTGAGCGCCGGCGCGCCGCGGGTGGTGGGCGATGACGAAGAGCGAATGTTGCTCGCGCTGCGCCATATCGTCGAGCGCCGACCGCCGCTGCCGGTGCGCGTGGGCGTGCACCGAGGCCCCGTGTTCACCGCGCAGGTCGGGCCTGCCTACCGGCGCTGGTACGCGGTGATGGGCGACACGGTGAACCTCGCGGCCCGGCTGATGGCCAACGCCCCGGCCGGTCGCGTGTACGCGACGGGCGACGTGTTGCGCGGTGCGAAGACGAGCTTCGCCCAGATCAACTTGAAGCCGTTCGCGGTCAAGGGCAAGACGCGTCCGATCCATGCCTGGGACGTGGGCCCGCCGACGCGGGGCGCCTCCGAAGGCGCGATCCGGCTCGAGCTGCCGCTGGTCGGCCGGCGATCCGAGCTCGACCAGCTCCGAGCGGCCATCGAGCGCGCGCGCCGAGGATCGGGGACCATGCTCGAGCTCGTGGGCGAGACGGGCGGCGGGAAGTCGCGGTTGCTGGTCGAGGCGTCCAAGATCGGCATGGGCATGACCGAGCTTCGTGCCGGTTGCGAGGTCTACACGCGGGATACGCCCTACTCGGCCTGGCGCGGGCTGATGCGGCGGCTTCTCGGCGTGGACTCGGACGCTCCCGCGCCGGTCGTGGCCGACCGACTGCGCGCGGAGATCGAAGCCGAGCAACCGGACCTGCTCCCGTGGCTGTCGTTGATCGCGATCGTGCTCGACGTCGAGATTCCGCCCTCGACCGAAGTCGAGCAGCTCGCCGAGGCATCCCGCGCCGCCAAGCTCCATGAAGTCGTGCTCCGCGCCCTCGGGCGCGCGTTGGTCGTGCCGACGCTCGTCGAGGTCGAGCAGACGCACCTGATGGACGCCGCATCAGCGGCGCTGTTCCAGGCGCTCGCGCTCGAGCTGGAGTCCTCATCGTGGGTGGTGCTGGTCACGCGCCGCGATGTCGAGGGCGGCCTGGTGCTGACGGACAGCCCCCACGAGCGGATCGAGCTCGGGCCGCTCTCGCGGGAAGACGTGGCTGCGCTTGCGACCTCCACGCTGGACGCGGCGCACCTGCCCCCGCATGTCGTGGAGCTCGCGGTCGAGCGATCCGGGGGGAGCCCGCAGTTCCTACTCGACCTGCTCGCGGCCGCCGTCGCCGGCAACCCCGACCGGCTGCCTGACAGCGTGGAGGCGGCCGCGATGGCCCGCATCGACACGCTCGAGCGGGGAGACGGCCTGGTCGTCCGGCGTGCGGCCGTCCTCGGCCCGTCATTCGATCCCCGCCGCTTGTCGGACGTGCTCGCTCCGGACATACCGCTGCCCGACGATCGGTTCTGGGACAGGCTGTCGACCGTGTTCGCCCGCGACGGCGACGGCGCTGTCCGGTTCCTCCGACCCGCGCTTCAGGAGGTTGCCTACCGGAGCCTGCCGTTCAAGCTGCGGCGCGAGCTGCACGAGGCGGTCGGTCTGAGGCTCGAGCGGGAACAGGACAGCGATCTAGATGCGGGGCCTGCGGTGCTCTCCAACCATTTCGCGCTTGCCGGCGATTACGTGCGCGCGCACAGATACGCGATGCTCGCGGCCAAGCGGGCGACCGAGCGTTTCTCTCATGCCGATGCGGTGCGGCTGTATCGCCGCGCGATCGACACCGGCCGGGCGTACGGGTCGACCGATGCGCGCGCGCTCGCCGAAGCGTGGGAGCAGATGGGCGAAGCGCTGCGGAGCGTGGGCGAGCCGGTGGCCGCCAACCGGGCGTTGACCGAAGCGCGCCGGCTTCTGCGCGACGACCCGATCGCCAACGCGCGGCTGTGCGATCGGCATGCCGACGTGGCCTCACGGAGCGCGGCCCTGACCGCCGCGGTGCGCTGGCTGATGCGTGGATTTCGCTCGCTCGACAATGTGGAGGGTGCCGAGGCGACGGCTTGGCGAGCAAAGATGCGCTCGCGGCTCGGAGGTGTGAGGAACCGGCAGGGCCGGTGGTCTGAGGCGGTGTCGACGTGCCGCCAGGCGATCGCGGAGGCAGAGTCGGTGGGTGAGTTGAGCGCGCTCGCGCACGCCCTGTACTCGCTCGACTGGGCACTGGTCGAATCGGGTCGGGGCCAGGAGGCCACCAACTCGTGGCGCGCGCTCGAGATTTATGAGCAGCTCGGCGATCCAGAGCACGAGCTGATCGTCCTGAACAACCTGGGGATGTTCGCCTACTTCAACGGCCGCTGGGACGACGCGATCGCGTTCTACCGACGCGCCCGGGTGTGCGGCGAGCGCTCCGGACGTCCGGCGGACGTCGCGTTCGTCGACTGCAACGTCGGCGAGATCCTGTCCGACCAGGGGCACCTGGAAGAGGCCGAGGAATATCTACAGCGCGCGCGCCGGGTGTGGAGCGGAACGCGCGAGGCCCAGGCGGTCGCATTCATCGACGTGCTGTTGGGACGGCTGGACGTGAGGCGCGGTGACGCGGACGACGGCCTTCCGCTGCTCGAGCGCTCGATGGACACGCTCCGCCGGTTCAGCATGCACGCATACGCCGACTTCGCCCGGGCGCTCATCGCCGAGGCCGAAGCGTTCGCCGGGGACCCGCGGCGGGCACTCGACGTTGCTCGCGCGGAGATCGAGTCGGCTGACCGCAACCGGTCGCTGCTCCAGCGCGCGGCGGGCATCGCGCTCGCGCGCCTCGGTCAGCCGGACGCGGCGCGCGACGAGCTGAGCGCCGCGCTTCGCTCCGCGCGCGACCGCGGCGCGGAGTACGACATCGCGGCGACGATCGACGCCCTCGCGAGGCTGGACGGCGCGGACGCGGAGATGCTCCGCGAGCGGGACCAGATCCTCGAGGCGCTGAAGATCGTTCGACTCCCGGTCGCCGCGTTGGCTCTCCGAGGCTAGCCGCCGCCCCAAGGATCGCCGCCCTTGGTGGTGGCGGGAATGCGCAACGTGAGCACGGTGTCGACTCCCGTCGAGCTCTTCGAATCGTTCACCGTCCGAATGCTGACGACGCACGGCTGGGGCCTGCCGGTTTGACTCGGGGTGAGCGGGCTGCACATCGGGAGCAGGCCGGTGAAGCCCCTGGTGCCGTCCGGCAGCGTCGAGGGCCGCGCCGGCTTGCCCGAGAACGTCGAGAACCGGTACGGCGCCCCGAGGCAAAAGTGAATCTGGTTCGGCGTCGTGTTCACGATCGAATCGGTGATCAGGTAGTTGATGTGCGTACGGGTCCTGGTCTGCAGCATGAACTGGAACCAGCTGGCGTCGCGGCGCTGGTAGCCGTGGCAGATCAGGCGCCGACCGGTGTTGAGCGTTTCGATCATCTTGCTGCCGGAGTTGATGCGCCGCGCGGCGGGCGAGGTGGATTTCGCGGTCACGCGGAAGGTGCTCGCCGGTTGCGCCGGCGGGGCTGGCTCGCCGGGGCCGGTGGCGGCAATCGGCAGCGGCATGGACTTCAGGCTGGTCGCGCACAGGCTTCCGCCCCCGCACGTCTTAGTCGCTTGGCCCTTGCCGAAAGCGTTGGTCGAGCCCGCGGCGACGGTTACCAGCGCCGCGGTGCAGCCGGCCACGCCGAGCACACGGGCGAGCCGCATACTAAGCCGTATCTCAGGCATTTGTCCCTCTCTAGATAGACCTGCGCGCGCCGAACATCGTTCTACCCGCCACCCCAGGGATCGCCCTGCTCGGGGATCTGGATCGTCATCACCGCATCGTGGCCGGTCTTGGCCGACGGGTCGGACTTCTGGGAGATCGCCGAGATACACGGCGCGGCCGCATTGCTGCACAGCGGCAGCAGCCCGATGAACCCGGGGCTGCCAGTAGGCAGCTTGCCCGCCCGAGCCTGATTGCCCGAGGCGGTTACGAACTCGTACGTCGCCCCAAGACAGAAACCGACGCCCTGGGACGCCGGCGTTCTTGATCGTGTACGACACGACATCGACGATCGGGGTGACCGTGCCGGTGGGTGGGGGAGTCGCCGGCGGTGTAACCACCGAGTCGTACCAGTTGGGATCGCGGAACCGGTACCTGCCGCACCTCAGCGGATTGCCGACATTGACCGTTCCCCGCAGCGTGCCGGCGGACGCGTTCGAGACGACCCCGTAGACGCTCGTCGATGTGTTCAGGGTCGTCGAGCACGGCGGGCCGCCGTCACCGCACGCGGCGACCGCAGGGCAGACCACTGTGACGCCGACGCCGCTCAGCGCGGTCTGCAGCACTAGTTGAGAGCCCGACGGGTTCGCGCCCTGGAATGCCCTGGAGGTCCAGTGCAGCAACGACTTGCCGCAGTTGGTCGGCGCGGTCGCTTTGACGAGGAACCGGACCTCCGATCCGGGCTTCACCGAGAGTTGGTGAATGGAGGTCGTGCTCCTGCGGACCGTCGTCTTGCGTCGGAGCGGCGCGTTCGCAGCCGGCCGCGCCACCGTGAAGCCGGACGGCGGCGTGAGCTGCAGGGATTTCAGCGTGGTCCCCGGTGACGACGCGTTGGCGATGGTCACCTCGAACGTCGTCGACTGTCCGGCGGTCGTGTACGCGGGATAGATCATCACCTTGAAGGCCGGACCCGCCGGTGCGTGCTGCCGTTGCGGTTGCGGTTGCGGTTGCGGCCACGCCGCGGCCGGCGCTCCGCTCAGCGTCGCAAGACCGAACACCGCGGCGATCGCAACGGCAAATCGCGCATATCTCGCTCGTGCAACCCGCATCAGCTCCCCCTCGTAAAAGGTGACGGGCTCAAACGCCCGAGAACGCGGCGACCCCCGTCGGCAAAATCTACCGGTCGGGCGTCGTTCCGGCGAGATTTGCGGGGCGAAGTACTGCAAAACGTTCTGGGCGGACGTCTTGCCCAACGCGGTTTTAGTCCCTACACTGCCCGGGTCAGCCAATAGTCGTAGCCGCCCGAGCAACAGCGGCGCCGCGCCACATACGCGGCGATCCGGGGGCGGGGTCCGTGAGAGCTGAGCGTCCCTCCACAGGGCAGCGTTGCCCTGTGCTATCTTTGATGGTCGCGCTTCGTGGGGAGTACGTGCTCTCGGGTCGTCGGGAGTACGGGCCCTCGGGAAGCGCTGATCTGCCTCCCTCTCGACCGTTCCGAGGAGTCGCCGTCTTGGCAACCACTCACGCCCCCCGGACGCGCCGGAGCTTCGCGCGTCTGAACAAGGTCCTTGAAGTCCCCAACCTCATTGATATCCAGCGCAAGTCCTTTGCGTGGCTGACCGACCCTGATGGCGGCGGCCTGCGCGAGACGATCGACGACATCTCGCCGATCGAGGACTACACCGGCAACCTCGCCGTCCAGTTCGGCGAGTTCATCTTCGACGAGCCCGTCGCCGACCTAGAGCAGTGCCGTGAGAAGGATCTGACCTACGCCCGGCCGCTCACGGTCACGGTCGCGTTCATCAACCGGGAGACCGGAGAGATCCGCGAACAGTCTGTATTCATGGGCGATTTCCCGTGGATGACCGAGCGCGGCACGTTCATCATCAACGGCACCGAGCGCGTCGTGGTCACGCAGCTGGTCCGTTCCCCCGGCGCCTACGTGATGGAGCCCAAGGACCGCGAGAAGCAGGTGTTCATCGCGAACCTGATGCCGGCTCGTGGCTCGTGGCTCGAGCTCGAGATCGACAAGAAGGGCCGCGTCTACGTCCGCATCGACCGCAAGCGCAAGCTCCCGGTCACGGTCCTGCTGCGCGCGATGGGCTACGCGTCCGACGAGGAGATCCTGAACCTCTTCGGCAACTCGCTCTACATCCGCCTGACGCTCGACGCCGACCCCGAGATGGTCCGCAGCGAGGAGGGCTCGCTGATCGAGCTGTTCAAGAAGCAGCGCCCGGGCGAGCCGCCGTCGGTTGACGCCGCGCGCTCGCTGCTCAATCAGCTGTTCTTCGATCCCAAGCGCTACGACCTCACGCGCGTGGGCCGCTACAAGCTGAACTCGCGGCTCGGGCTCGACATCGACCTCGAGACCCGCACGCTCACCCACGACGACATCATCGCCCTGGTTCGCGAGCTGATCTCGCTGCCGAAGCTGCTCGGGATGCCCGAGGACGACGGCGCCGACGTCAAGGACTACGCGGCCGAAGCGCTGTCGATGCCGCGCGAGCCGATCCAGGATCACCTCGACGAGTACGAGCACTTCGGCAACCGCCGTCTGCGGACGGTTGGCGAGCTGATCCAGGAGGCGTTCCGGATCGGCCTGTACCGGATGGAGCGCGTCGTGCGCGAGCGGCTCACGACCGAGGATGCCGACACGATCACGCCGCAGACGATCGTCAACATCCGCCCGGTGGTGGCGGCGCTGAAGGAGTTCTTCGGCTCGTCTCAGCTGAGCCAGTTCATGGACCAGACGAACAGCCTCTCGGGCCTCAGGCACCGCAGAAGGCTGTCCGCGCTCGGTGCCGGTGGACTCACGCGCGAGCGCGCCCCGATCGAGGTGCGCGACGTGCACCCGACTCACTACGGCCGCATGTGCCCGATCGAGACGCCGGAAGGCCCGAACATCGGCCTGATCGGCTCGCTGTCCTCGTACGCGGAGGTGTCGGAGCACGGCTTCGTGACGACGCCGTATCGGGTCGTCAAGGACGGCCACGTGACCGATGAGATCCTCCACCTCGACGCCACGCAGGAGGAGGAGCGGATCATCGCCCAGGCGAACACGCCGGTCGATGACAGGGGTCACCTGACCGGGGACGAGATCATTTGCCGCACCCAGGCGGGCCAGTATGTGACCGTCGCGGCGAACGAGGTCGACCTCATCGACGTGTCCCCCGAGCAGATCTGGTCGGTCACGACCGCGATGATCCCGTTCCTCGAGCACGACGACGCCAACCGGGCGCTGATGGGCTCGAACATGCAGGCCCAGGCCGTGCCGCTGCTGGTCACCGATGCCCCGCTGGTCGGGACCGGGATGGAGCGGCGCGCGGCCATCGACACCGGCGATGTGGTCGTGGCCCGCACCGCGGGCACCGTCTCCTACGTCGATGCCGAGCAGATGGTCGTCGACAAGGACGGCGGTGGCCAGGACGAGTACCTGCTCCAGAAGTTCATGCGCTCCAACCAGGGCACGCTGATCCATCAGAAGCCGATCGTCGACGTCGGCGCGACGATCGCCGACGGCGACGTGCTCGCCGACGGGTCCGCGACCGACTCCGGCGAGATGGCGCTCGGCAAGAACCTGCTGGTCGCCTTCATGTCCTGGGAGGGTTACAACTTCGAGGACGCGATCATCCTGTCCCGGCGGATCGTCAAGGACGACGAGCTCACCTCGATTCACATCGAGGAGTACGAGATCGACGCCCGCACGACCAAGCTCGGCGACGAGGAGATCACCCGCGACATCCCGAACCGCTCGGAGGAGTCGTTGCGCAACCTCGACGATCGCGGGATCGTCCGCATCGGGGCCGAGGTCGGCTCCGGCGACCTGCTCGTCGGCAAGGTCACGCCGAAGGGCGAGACCGAGCTGACCGCCGAGGAGAAGCTGATCCGCGCGATCTTCAAGGAGAAGGCGCGCGAGGTCCGCGACACCTCGCTCAAGGTCCCGCACGGCGAGGGCGGCGTCGTCATCGACGTCAAGACCTTCAGCCGCGACGAGGGCGACGACCTGCCGCCCGGCGTCAACGAGCTCGTCCGGGTGTTCGTGGCCAAGAAGCGCAAGATCGCCGAGGGCGACAAGCTCGCGGGGCGCCACGGCAACAAGGGCGTGATCTCGAAGATCGTCGACGTCGAGGACATGCCGTTCCTCGAGGACGGGACCCCGGTCGACGTGATCCTCAACCCGCTCGGCGTCCCGAGCCGTATGAACCTGGGTCAGATCCTCGAGACCCACCTCGGGTGGGTCGCGGCGAACGGCTGGTACAACGACGGTTCGGTGGCCTACAAGGAGGCCCACGACGACGGCGGCAAGGTCTATGTGGCCACGCCGGTGTTCGACGGCGCCACCGTGCGCGACGTGGACGAGGCGCTCGTCCGCTGGCAGGATGAGCACGAGGGCCGCATCCGGATGGACGTCGACAAGCGCCGGCGCGAGGGCGACCAGGCGTCGGGCAAGGTGCAGCTGTTCAACGGCCGCTCCGGCGAGCCGTTCGAGGAGCAGGTGACGGTGGGCTACATGTACATCCTGAAGCTCCTGCACCTCGTCGACGACAAGATCCACGCCCGTTCGACCGGCCCCTACTCGTTGGTCACCCAGCAGCCGCTGGGCGGCAAGGCGCAGTTCGGCGGCCAGCGGTTCGGCGAGATGGAGGTGTGGGCACTCGAGGCGTACGGCGCCGCTTACACCCTCCAGGAGATGCTCACGATCAAGTCCGACGACACCGTCGGGCGGGTCAAGGCGTACGAAGCGATCGTCAAGGGCGAGAACATCGCCGAGCCCTCGATCCCGGAGTCGTTCAAGGTCCTGCTCAAGGAGATGCAGTCGCTGGCGCTCGACGTCAACGTCGTCTCCGAGGAAGGCGAACGGGCCGAGATGCGCGAGGAGGACGACGACCTGCTCCGTGCCGCCGAGGAGCTCGGAATCGACCTGAGCGGCGTGCGGGCGACCGACGGCGCCGCCGCGGACGAGACGGCCGAGCCCGAGGGCGAGACCGTCGAGGCCTCCGCGGAGGAGACCGAAGACGAGGATCCCGACCTCGAGCCCGGCGAGGAGATCGAGGAGGAGGAGGACTTCTCCTCGGACGAGGACCCGATGATCGACGACGAAGTGCCAGCCGGCGAGGCCGAGGGCGTTCTGGAGGAAGACGAGGCCTAACGGCCTCGTCCGCCCACCTCAACAGATTTCTAGAGAGACCAAGAAGGGATCAATTTGATCGACATCAATAATTTCGACGCGATCGAGATCGGTCTGGCCTCCTCGAAGCAGATCCGCTCATGGAGCTCGGGGGAGGTCACCAAGCCGGAGACCATCAACTACCGGACGCTCAAGCCCGAGAAGGACGGCCTGTTCTGCGAGCGCATCTTCGGTCCGACCAAGGACTGGGAGTGCTACTGCGGTAAATACAAGCGCGTCCGCTACAAGGGGATCGTGTGCGAGCGGTGCGGCGTCGAGGTCACCCGCTCGAAGGTTCGCCGCGAGCGGATGGGCCACGTCGACCTCGCCGCCCCGGTATCGCATATCTGGTTCTTCAAGGGAGTTCCGAGCCGGATCGGCTACCTGCTCGACATGGCTCCGAAGGAGCTCGAGAAGGTCCTGTACTTCGCGGCTTCGATCGTCACCTGGATCGACGACGAGGCTCGGGCCAAGGACCTCGACCAGCTCGAGGGCGAGGTCAACAAGGTGCTCGACGCGTACGCGGCCGAGAAGGAAGAGCGCATGCTCGAGCTGAAGGAGTCGCTGGCCCGCCGCGAGGAGCACCTCCAGAGCGGCAAGACCGGGCGCGACTTCTCCGACGACGACCACATGTGGGCAGAGTCGCTGGGCGTGAACATCTCGAAGCTCTCCGAGGAGGAGCGCGACAAGATGCTCAAGGACCTGCGCAAGAGCCTGCAGGCCGACATCGACGACACCGAGGCCTACATCGAGGACGCGGCCGAGCGCATGCGCCAGGTGTGGGAGCTGTTCAAGACGATGAAGCCCAAGGACGTCGTCAACGACGAGACCACGTTCCGCGAGCTCAAGGATCGGTTCGGCTCGCCGTACGGATTCGGCGAGTACTTCCGCGGCGGGATGGGCGCCGAGGCAGTTCGCGATCTGCTTCAGCAGGTCGACCTCGATGCCGAGGCCGCCGACCTCCAGGACCAGGTCAAGACGGCCAAGGGTCAGAAGCAGGCCCGCGCGGTCAAGCGGCTGAAGGTCGTCTCCGCGTTCCTGCACTCGGGCAACAAGCCCGAGATGATGATCCTCGAGGCGGTCCCGGTGATCCCGCCCGAGCTGCGGCCGATGGTCCAGCTCGACGGTGGCCGGTTCGCCACGTCGGACCTCAACGACCTGTATCGCCGCGTCATCAACCGCAACAACCGCCTCAAGCGGCTGCTCGACCTCGGCGCGCCCGAGATCATCGTCAACAACGAGAAGCGGATGCTTCAGGAGGCAGTCGACGCGCTATTCGACAACGGCCGCCGCGGCCGTCCGGTCACCGGACCGGGCAACCGTCCGCTGAAGTCCCTGTCAGACATGCTCAAGGGCAAGCAGGGCCGGTTCCGCCAGAACCTGCTCGGCAAGCGCGTGGACTACTCGGGCCGGTCGGTGATCGTCTCCGGACCTTCGCTCAGGCTGCACCAGTGCGGTCTGCCGAAGCTGATGGCGCTCGAGCTGTTCAAGCCGTTCATCATGGCGCGGCTGGTCGAGCGCAAGTCGGCGCAGAACATCAAGGCGGCCAAGAAGATGGTCGACTCAATGATCCCCGAGGTGTGGGACGTGCTTGAGGAGGTCATCCACGAGCACCCGGTGCTGCTGAACCGCGCGCCGACGCTCCACCGCCTCGGGATCCAGGCGTTCGAGCCGGTGCTGGTCGAGGGTAAGGCGATCCAGGTCCACCCGCTCGTCTGTCACGCGTTCAACGCCGACTTCGACGGCGACCAGATGGCGGTCCACCTGCCGCTGTCGGCCGAGGCCCAGGCCGAGGCGCGGATCCTGATGCTGTCGGCCAACAACATCCTGTCCCCCGCGCACGGGGCGCCGCTGGCGACGCCGTCGCAGGACATGGTGCTTGGCGCGTACTACCTGACGTACGGGCCCGAGGGCGACGCACTCACGACGATCGATCCTGCCACTCACGAGCCGCGCCCGCACGTGTTCCGCACCGCCCAGGAGGCGGAGTGGTCCTACGAGCACGGCGTGGTCAAGCTCCACGACCTCGCGGAGTACCGCCCACTCGGGCGCGAGGGCGGCCACTTGCTGACCACGATCGGCCGGATCCTGTGGAATGACCGGATCGAGCGTGCCCTGGCCGAAGCGCTCGGCGATGGGTTCGACCCGAGCACGTACGAGTTCGTCAACCGCTCGATGAAGAAGAAGGACACGACCCGGCTCGTCGACGACCTCGTGCAGCTGTACGGGGCGCCGACGATCTCCCAGGTGCTCGACGCGTTCAAGGACGTCGGCTTCCACTTCGCCACCCAGGCGGGTGTGACGATCTCCAAGAACGATGTGCAGACGCCGCCGACCAAGCCGGAGATCCTGGCCCGTTATGAGGCCGAACTCGAGACGGTCGAGGCTCAGTACGACAACGGCGAGATCAACCAGGAGGAGCGCCACGAGCTCGTAACCGGGCTGTGGGACCGCGCCACCAACGAGGTTGGACAAGCGCTGTACGACCACCTCGACGAGCTCAACCCGATCTACATGATGGCCAACTCCGGTGCTCGCGGGTCGTTCTCGCAGATCCGGCAGCTGGCCGGCATGCGCGGGCTGATGGCCAACCCGAAGGGCGAGATCATCGAGCGTCCGATCAAGGCCTCCTTCCAGGAGGGCCTGAGCGTGCTCGAGTACTTCATCTCGACCCACGGCGCCCGCAAGGGACTTGCGGACACCGCGCTCCGCACGGCAGACTCGGGCTACCTGACGCGACGTCTGGTTGACGTCGCCCAGGACGTGATCATCCGGCAAGAGGACTGCGGCACCGACGAGTACATCGACATGCCGGTGTCCAAGCTCGACGCCGGTCCCGACAGCCGGACGCTGCGGCCGACCGGCGAGCCCAACGGCAACCTGATCGGGCGCATCGCCGCGCAGGACATCACGACCAAGCGCGGTCGCGTGATCGTGGAGAAGGGCAAGGAGATCGACCGTGCCGAGCTGGCGGATCTGGTCGAGTCCTGGCACGACGACACCGAGAAGGGCGCCGTAGTCACGGTGCCCGTGCGCTCGGTGCTGAAGTGCGAGGCGACGACCGGTATCTGCCAGGCCTGCTACGGGCGATCGCTGGCGACGGGCAAGACGGCCCAGATCGGCGACGCGGTCGGGATCATCGCAGCGCAGTCGATCGGCGAGCCCGGCACGCAGCTGACCATGCGGACGTTCCACACCGGCGGCGTCGCCGGCGCGGACATCACGCACGGTCTGCCGCGCGTGGTTGAGCTGTTCGAGGCGCGCAAGCCCAAGGGTCTGGCGAAGATCGCCGAGATCGGCGGCAAGGTCTCGATCGAGGAGTCCGACAAGGCAGTCACGGTCGTGATCACCGACGACACCGGCGAGGAGCACCGCAACACGTTCCCGCGCCGGACGCGGCTGTTCGTGCAGGAGGGCGAGAAGATCGAGCCGGGGACGCAGCTCAACGAGGGCTCGTTGTACCCGGCCGAGCTGCTCGCGGTCCGGGGACGGACCGAGACCGAGATGTATCTGGTCCGCGAGGTCCAGGAGGTCTACGTGTCCCAGGGCGTCGACATCGACGACAAGCACATCGAGCTGATCGTGCGCCAGATGATGAAGCGGATGCGCGTCGACCAGAAGGGCGACACCGAGCTGCTGCCCGGGCAGTTCGTCGATCGCCAGGAGTACGGGCGGGTGAACAAGGCCGTGATCGACGCCGGCGGCGAGGCTGCCCAGGCCGAGGAGATCATCCTCGGGATCACCAAGGCCTCGCTCAACACCGACTCGTTCCTGTCGGCGGCGTCGTTCCAGGAGACCACGAAGGTGCTCACGGACGCGGCGCTCGAAGGCAAGATCGACCGCCTGGTCGGGCTCAAGGAGAACGTGATCATCGGCAAGCTGATTCCGGCCGCGACCGGACTCAAGCGCTACCGCCGGATCGAGATCGAGCCCTCCGAGCCCCTGCCTCGCGGGATGGACGATGTCGGCCTGCTCGACCACGACGACCTCGCGGCCGAGCTCGGGCTGACCGACGGCGAGGGCCTGACCGGATTCGGCGGGCCGGAGCCTGACCTGTCCGACCTCGAGGGGATCGGCGACGGCCGCTCCTCGATCGGGTTCGTCGACGAGCTCGCCGAGCTCGACGTCCCTGACGTCGATCCCGAGGACTAATCCGAGAACCGATGTGTTGTGCTCCGGGCCACTCCGTTCGCGGGGTGGCCCGGAGTCGTTGTACGGTGGGGATCGCATGAATCTGCGATCCCGCACCCTCGGCTTTGGCTCCGCGGCGGCACTCGTGGTCGCGGGTATCGCCTGTGCGGTGATCTTCAGCGGTGGGCTCGGGCAGAACCTCGCGTTCGTGTTCGTGGCGCTCGGGCTGGTGCTGGCGACAAGCCTCGTGTTCTACGAGGTCGGGCTGACCGAGGATCGCGAACGCGCGTCCGAGAAGCGCGCGCGCGAGTCGAAGGAGCGCCAGCTCGAGCGTGACCGCGCGCCGAAGCCCGGGCATCCGCCCGAGCGGTCCTCGCGGATCCGGCTCGACCGGATGCGCGGGCGGTCGCGACGATTGCGGTAGCGGCGGTGCTCCTCAGCAGCCCTTGCCGGGCTTGCTCGATCCAGGCGCGAGGCAGTCGGTGTGACGCGATGGACCGGCGGCCTGGATCGTGAGCATTTCGACCTCGCCAACGTAGCCGTGCTTCGTGAACTGAATCGTCACCGTGGTGCCGATCGGCAGCCGTTCGCCGGCGACGAGCGATGTGAGGTCGACATCGCGACTCCCGGGCGGAGCGTGGTGCTTTGCGCTCTTGCAGCGCTTGCCGTGGCAGCGACTGGTCGCCGCCACGATGAGGCCGCGGTGGGTGAACGGGCAGCCGCCCGCGCAGGTCAGGTCGATGTGGACGCCGGCTGGGACCGCGTGGGCGACGAGCGACGTGAAAGTCGAGAAGCGCGGCGGGGTCGAGTTGCTGGCGTTCCAGGACACGCGGATGTTGAGCCGGGGATAGGTGGCCCGAACGGTCTGGGTCGCGGCCAGCGTGTCTCCCGCGGTATCGGTGATCTGGAGCAGGATGAGCTGCTTACCCGGCCGCGTGAACGCGTACGACAGGGTTGGGCGTGAGCCGACGGCGTGTCCGTCGACCGTCCACCTGTATGAGCTCGGTACCCCTTGGCTGTCCGTCACCGACGCCCGGTAGGTCTGCGTCGTGCCGATGAGGGCATTCGCTGGACCGACGATCGCTGCCTGTGGCGGGGCGACCGGCCGCACCACGCTCGTCGGCGCCGAGCCGGCCGTCGCGGTGTTGCCGTCGGTGTACGCGACGTTCTCGAGCACCCGAATCGTCGATCCGACGTCTGCGGCGGTGAGCGCGTAGCTCTGGTTGATCGCGCCGCCGATCGGGACGCAGCTGCCGCCACCGGAATCACAACGATCCCACTGATAACTGAACGCGGTGGGGCCGCCGGGCCAGCCACCGTGCGTCTCGGTCAGGGCTTGACCCTGCACCGCGGCCCCGCCGATCGTCGGCGCGGGAGCGGGAGTCAGCGGCTGCACGACGTTGCTCGCGGCCGAGGTGGCCAAGGCGCTGCCGCCGTCCGGGGTCGTCGCGGTCTCCTGCACTCGGATCGTCGACCCGACGTCGGCGTTCGCGAGCGCGTAGGTCTGGTTGGTCGCCCCGGCGATCGCCCCGCAGTTCGCACCGCCGGCGTCGCACCGCTGCCACTGGTACGCATACCCCGTGACTCCGCCAGCCCACGTGCCACGGGCTTCGTTCAGCACCTGGCGCTGGACTGCGATGCCGCTGATGCTCGGCGCGCTGTTCGCGACGGGCTGGACGGTGATCGTAACCGAAGGCGTGGCGGTTGAGTCCACGCCATATGAGGTGTCCTGCGCCCCAGGCTCGACGTAGTCCGAACCGCCGCCGCCGCCGCCGGGCGTCCAGAAGAAGCTGCACGCGAAGGCGGCGCCGGCACCGCCACCGTAATAGCCGCCACCGCCACCGAGGTCGGGAGGTGTGCCTCCTCCGCCCTGGCCAAGCGAGCCCGCGCTCCCCTCGTCGGGGCAACCTGATCCGGTTGCCCCGACAGTCGAGCCGCCTGCACCACCTTGACTCTGTGTGCCGGCACCGCCTCCCAGCGGGCTGGGTCCGCCGGGTGCACCGGCGTCTCCGCCGGGAGCGGCGGCGGTGGTGAACTCGCCCTTCGGCACACTCTCACCTCCGCCGCCGGCAACGATCAGGCGGGTCATTAGGGAATCGGTCGGCCCCGGGCACGAGGCTCCGCACGAGTCCGTGCGGACGTCCGACGCGCCGCCGCCGCCGTCGGCACCGCCTCCGTTGAAGCCCCCCGCTTCTTGCTGCCCGTTACCGCCGACCTCGACGAACAGCCTCAGTCCGGCCGTAACCGGCAGATTCGCGGTAACCGTGCCTCCCTGGCCGTCCGTCGACGTGGGGTTGAGCCCCGACCCACCTACCGCCACGACGTGAATCTCGGTCGCGCCCGCGGGCACCGTGTACGTCTGCTCGCTGCCGGTGTACGAGAACGTCGTGGCCGACGCGGCGGCCGGAACGAGCAGCCCGAACGCGACCAGGCAGCCGAACGCAAGCCTCGCCAGCCGCGTCCGGCGTCGGCGATTCGTCTGTGCTGACTCCTGCTCGACCACGGTGACCCCCTCATTCGCTCCGGTGTGCGGTTCCCTACAGAGCGCCCGCCTCGGCCCGAGATACATACGGTCACCGCTCTTGCTCGGCAGCCGCGCGCGCCTTATGCTCGCCCTGTGGATCCTGAGCTCGAGCAAGATGTCGAGCGGGCGCGCGCGGTCCCCGCGCCGGAAGTTGTGGCGGGCGAGCGCGTTCACGACAGCCGCGGAGGGCTCGAGCGCGCCGCGAGCGAGATCGGGAACCGGAACTTCACCCAACTGGTCGCCAGGATGCAGGATGGCGAGGGGATCCTGCCCAGCGGCCTCGTGCATCCCGACGTCGAGGCGGCGATCGCAGCGTCTCGGGGCGGTGGACGGCGGCTCGATTCCGGTGTGAGGTCCAACCTCGAAGGCGCCTTCGGCGAGTCGATGCAGGAGGTCCGCGTCCACACGGGTCCCGAGGCAGCGGCGCTCACCCGCGCCGTGTCGGCGCGGGCGTTCACCGTCGGCAACGACATCTTCTTCTCGGAGGGCGAGTACAACCCGGGCAGCTCGGCCGGCACCGAGCTGATCGCGCACGAGGCGGCCCACACCGTGCAGCAGCGGGGGGCGCCGCTCAGTGGACCACTGACGGTGTCCCAGCCGGGCGACGCGATGGAGCGCGAGGCCGAGGCAATGGCCCGTGACATCGCCGGCTGAGCTGACCAGCAGCTGGTTCGCGTTCCTCGACGCGCGGCTGCTCACGGCGGTGAGCGCGATCGCGGCGCAGGACGGAAGCCCCGACGACGCGTTGCGAGGGCTCTACATCTCCGACGATCAGGCGCTGGCGCTGGCCGGCGACATCGGCTCGCAGGAAGCCGACCCGCTGCTCGCGACAGCTGCCGAGCGGCTCGGGCTGGACGCGCTCGACGCCGCCGTGCTCGCGGTGTGCGCCGCGCCGGAGCTGCATCCGCGGTACGGGCGCCTGTACGCGTACCTCCAGGACGATGTGACCAGACGGCTGCCGAGCCCCCGGCTCGTCGCCGGCCTGTTGACCGGCGACGGAGTGGACGCGGGCGACGTGCTCGCGTGCTTCGCGCCCGACGCGCGGCTGACCGCGGTGGGCGCGATCCGGCTGCTCGCGCCGGACCCGGCGCTGCCGCTCGCCGATCGCCCGGTGAAGGTCGCCGACCGGCTGGCCGCGTTCCTGCTTGGGGCCGGGAAAGGTCTGCTCGAGGCGGGCGCACCGGCGGCGATCCGGCGGGCTGCGGCCGACGGCCTCAGCCGCATCTCCGGCCGCGAGGACGCGGTCGAGGAGGTGGCGCGCTCGCTGCGGACCGACACGCGCCTGCCGCTGGTCGTGTGCGGGCCGGACGCAGCGGCGATCGTGGCCACGGCCGCGGGGATGGGGCTCGTGCTGCTCGACGTTCGCGACCTGAGCCGGCCCGAGGCGCTTGCCGATGCGCAGCTCGCGTGCGCGCTCGAGCACGCGTTGCTCTGTTTCGACGGACTCGGTGACCTCAAGCCGGCCGAGCGGGCCCGGCTGCTCGAGCAGATCGAGGCCCGACCCGAACGGTCAGTGCTGATCGGGCGCACGCGGGGCGAGGCGCAGGCGCTCAGCGAGCACACCGTGCTGCTCGTCGACGTCCCGTTCCCGTCGTTCGCCGAGCGGCGCGAGACGTGGGAGCGGCTCGCCGGCGCCCCCGCGACCGACGTCGCCGCCAAGTTCCGTCTGTCGGTCGAGCAGATCCGGGCGGCGGCCGAGGTGAGCCGGGTGGCGGCCGAGGCCCGCGGGCTCGACTCGCCGTCGCCAGGGGACCTCGACCTCGGGGCGCGCCACGCGTCCTCCTCTCGTCTCGGCGATCTGGCGGTCAGGCTGAGTCCGGCGTACAGCTGGGACGACCTCGTGGTCCCCGAGCGCCAGCGCGACCTGTTGCACTCGATCTCCGCGTACCTGCGCCACCGCGATCGGGTGCTGTCGGAATGGGGCTACGAGCGAACCGTCGCGCGGACGCAGGGGCTCAAGGTCCTGTTCGCCGGCGAGTCGGGGACCGGCAAGACGATGGCGGCGCAGGTGCTGGCCGCCGAGCTCGGCCTCGACCTGTTCCGAGTCGACCTGGCGACGGTCGTCTCCAAGTACATCGGGGAGACCGAGAAGAACCTCGAGCGGATCTTCGCGGCCGCCGACGGGTCGAACGCGATCCTGTTCTTCGACGAGGCCGACGCGTTGTTCGGCAAGCGCTCGGAGGTATCCGATTCGCACGACCGGTACGCCAACATCGAGGTCGCGTACTTGCTCCAGCGGATGGAGGCCTATCCCGGGGCGGTGATCCTGGCCACGAACTTCAAGCGCAACATCGACGACGCGTTCGTCCGGCGACTCGACTTCGTCGTCGACTTCCCGTTCCCGGAGGCCGAGGACCGTAGGCGGATCTGGCGGCTGGTGCTGCCGAGCGAGGCGCCGGTGGACGGGGACCTCGACCTCGACTTCCTGGCCACCCAGTTCAAGCTGTCGGGTGGTGCGATTCGCAACTGCTCGCTGGCGGCCGCGTTCCGGGCGGCCGACGAGGGCAGCCCGATCGGGATGCGGCACCTGGTGCGGGCGGTGGCACAGGAGTACGGGAAGCAGGGGCGCCTCACACTCGAGGCCGACTTCGAGCGGTTCCACGAGCTCGTGCGCCGGCCCGAGCCGCAGGCCTCCGGCTGATTACTGATTCTTCGGGGGGTTGAAGCGCAGGTACTCGGCCGCGACCCCGTCGGGAACCATCGCCCCTTTCTTGGCGCTGTCGGGGTGCGCCGTCCAGCGGGCGAGGATCTGGCTGGTTGCCCGGTTACCGGCCAAACGCTGGAGCGCGAGCGCCTGCGCCGGGGTCGGCGCGGACGTCGCGGCGAGGCTTCGCGCCGGCGCCGGCGCGCCGTCCTCGTGCGACCGCGATGGTTTCTGAGGCGCCGGCGGGGCGGCCTGACGTGTCGTCACCTCTCGCATGGGGCGATCCTATACCCGCCAGTTCGAGTGCCGGCGCGATTTCGATCCACGGTGTCGAGCGTGTCCGATGTCACATCGGATGCACTGGCGCGGCAAGAGGTCGCGCGGTACGGTTGGATCGTGGTGGCGCAGCTGATCGACGTGCCTCTGAATACGGCTATCGCTGACTTGGACGAAGCCGTGCGCCTGCTCCTCAAGCGCGAGCTCGCCAAACACGGGTTCGAGGGAGTCGAGATCGCATTCGATGCTCCCTCGAGAGAGTGGTCCTCAAAGCTGACGAACCCGACCGTCGACCTGTTCCTGTACGACCTGCGCGAGGCGGGCGACCGCGCGAGCCTGACGCCGACCGAGCGACGCTCGAACGGACAGGCGAGCATCACCGCCCCGCCGTTGCGGCTCGAGTTGAGCTACGCGGTCACGGCGTGGACGAAGGCCGTCGAGGACGAGCACCGACTTCTCTCCCAGGTGCTGGCGATCCTGTTCTCACACCGGGAGCTTCCGGCCGATCTGCTCGAGGGACTGCTCGACGGGGGCACGACGCTGAGAAGCGCCGACACAGCGGTGGGGCGGCCGCGCGAGGAGAAATCCGACTTCTGGACCTCGGTCGGAGGGCAGTACAAAGCTTCGATCGATTTCGTCGTCCACATCACAGTCCAGTCCGGCGTGGTCACGACCCGCGGTCCCGAGGTGCGGACGCAGACGATCAGGACCGGGATGCTCGACGGACGCTCCGGGACGATGCACGAGATGCACCGGCTCGGCGGCACAATCACCGACAGCCACGGCGTCCCGGTGGTCGATGCCTGGGTGATCCTGCCCGAGACCGGGCGCTGGACGTCGACCAATCGTGAGGGCCGCTTCACGGTCGAGCGGCTCGAGCCCGGACTGCATGCGCTGGTCGCGCGCACGGTCGAAGGCAAAGAGGTGAAGGCCACGGTGTCGGTGCCGGGCGAGCGCGTCGATCTGGTTGTCGGAGGCCGTCGATGATCTTGCTTTTGCCCCCTGGGGGGCGTTAAAGTCGCCATGAGGCTCGGACCGGCGAAACGGGGAATAGCGCACCTGGTTATAAGACGTACTCGGGGGTCACTACTGGCGACGCATGGACCCCTTGCGTTTGCCCGAATCGTCGGTCTGCGGTTCTCGGCCGATCAAGCGCGGCGTCGGTCGCGCACCGTCCACATTCCTAACCGACGGCTACTGGAGGCGCAATGCCCACGTATCTGACTCCCGGCGTGTACGTCGAGGAAATCCCGTCGGCGAACAAGCCGATCGAAGGCGTCGGTACTGCCATAGCCGCCTTCGTGGGCCTGGCGCCCGGGGGACCGGTCAACAAGCCGATGCGTATCTCGAACTGGACCCAGTTCGCGAAGATCTACGGTGACCCCAAGAACCCTGACAACGGGCCGTTCATGGAGGGGGCCTACCTCGCGCACGCCGTCTACGGCTTCTTCCAGAACGGCGGCAACCTCGCCTGGATCATCAGGGTTGGCGGCGAGGGTGACGCGCAGGAGCCACGGGCCGCGCTTCCAGCGGCGACCGACAGGGGAATCGAGGCGCTGCGGGCGGTCGCCCTGCCCGGCGTGACCGGGACGATCACCGTCGACGTGTCCGAAGACCCTCCCGAGGAGGGCAAGGACGGCGAGCCGACCTACACGGTGGTGGTGACCGCCGGGACCGATCGGGAGGAATATCCGCACCTCCCGCTGAAGGGACGTTCGAACGTCGCCACCAAGATCAACTCGGCCTCGAAGCTGATCAAGATCGTGGACACCGGTGTGTCGCTGCCCGAGACTCGGATAGCCGGGGGCACTTACACGCTGGTCACACCGCCGCGGTCGGCGGAACGCGTCGACGCCGGTCACTTCGAAGGTGACGTCGCCAAGCGCGAAGGGATGGGCGGCATCGCTCCGCTCGACGAGGTAACGATGATCGTGATGCCCGACATCATGACCCTGAACGGCGACGGCAAGCAGATGCGAGACCTTCAGGGCAAGATGATCGCTCACTGCGAGATCGCCGGCGGCCGGATGGCGATCATCGATGCGCCGCAGGGCCTGATACCTCAGGAAGTGCTCGAGTGGCGGATGAACACAGCCGGGTATGACTCGAAATACGCGGCGCTGTACTGGCCGTGGATCGAGGTCATGGACCCGATCACCAGGCGCCCGATCATGGTGCCCCCCTCCGGTCACATGGCGGGCCTGTGGTCGCGCGTGGATGCGGGCCGCGGGGTGCACAAGGCGCCGGCAAATGAGGTCCTGCTCGGGGCCAATGGGCTCGAATTCCAAATCACGCAGGCCGAGCAGGGCGAGCTCAACCGCAACGGGATCAACTGCATCCGCGCGTTCCCCGGCCGCGGAATTCGATGCTGGGGAGCACGAACGTTGTCCAGCGACCCCGAGTGGAGATACATCAACGTGCGCCGTATCTTCAACTACGTGTCCTCGTCGATCATGCAGGGCACCCAATGGGCGGTGTTCGAGCCCAACGACCAGCGGCTCTGGACCTCGCTGACGATCGCGATCTCGAACTTCCTCAACCGGACGTGGCGCAGCGGCGCCCTGTTCGGGACGAGCGCGACCGACGCGTACTTCGTCAAATGCGACGCCGAGACGAACCCGCCCGAGGTGATCGAGGCGGGTCAAGTCGTCTGCGAGATCGGGATCTCGCCGGTGAAACCGGCGGAGTTCGTGATCTTCAGGCTCAGTCAGTTCACCGGCGGCGGTGGGGCCGAGGTCGCCGAGTGACCACGGGGACATTGCATATCCGAACCATGAGGAGGACCAGTGGCTGACGGAAATGGGAACGGGGATGGGCCTCAGGTTTACACCAACTGTTACGTCTCGGTCGAGATCACCGGGCTCGCTAACGTAGACCAGGGGGCCTCGATGGCGAAGCTGCTGTTCAACAGCTTCACCCCACCAGCCTGGTCGACCGAGACGCCGAAGCACAAGTTCTACGGTGACCAGGGGAAGACGGAGATCCTGCACGGCGGCGCTCGGAACGAGAACTGGAGTCCTGTGCAGCTGGGTCGCGGTGTCGACACGCAGTACGTCCTCTACAACTGGGTCCAGGAAATCCGGCAGAAGGGGCCGACCGCCGCCAAGAAGGACGTCAAGATCACGGTCCAGGCGCCTGCGGGCGACCAGCCGATCTGCGTCTGGAGTGGTACAGGCGCCGTGATCACCCAGTACGGTCAGTCCGCCTCGAACGCGGCCGGCAACGAGATCCTGACCGAAAACATCACGATCGATGCGGAGACCTGGGACATGCTCGACGGCGGCGGCCAGCCGATCAACGGCGGTCCCGACGGCGGTGGCGGCGGAGGAGGGTCGTAGACCTCCTCCGCGATCCGGGTTTGACACATGCAAACGGAGATCGCGTTCACACTGCCGCGCGGCTACGTTGCCGCCGATGGGACTGTTCACCGCGAGGGAGTCATGCGTCTCGCGACCGCGCGCGACGAGATCGAGCCGCTGCGCTCACCCGAGGTCCGCGACAACCAGGCGTACCTGAGCGTTCTGCTGCTGGCGCGCACTGTGCAGCGGATCGGGGATGTGACCGAGGTGACGCCGCAGTTGATCGAAGATCTGTTCGCCGCCGACTTCGATCACCTGCAACGTCTCTACGAGCGGTTGAACAGCGACGGCGAAGCGGTGGGTGTGGTGAGTTGCCCTTCGTGCGAGCATCGGTTCGAGGTCGATCTCACCGAGATCGAGGACGGTCGATTGGGAAAATGACAGGGCCGTCTCCCGATGAGCTGCTCGGGGAGACGGCCCGGCTTGCCTATCACTTCAAGTGGCCGCTGGACTCGATCCTCGACCTCGAGCACCGCGACCGCCGGCGGTTCCTGGCGCACGCTGACACGCTCGCAACTGAGGAGGGTTGAGCCGTGCGGGGGCCTTCGGATGCTCGCCCCGCGCGTCTGCCCGGCCCGGTCGCCCGGATCCTCGCGTCGACCGAGCGTCGGCTCGCGCGGGCGCGGAGGATGCAGGCGCGCTATGAGCGGTGGAGTAGCTCACCGCCGGTGAACCAGCTCTCCGGGACGCTGGCGCGGGCCACTCGTCTGTCCGCGGCGCGGTCGCGCGCCGGCCGCGCCGAGGTGGCGGCGGCGTTCGAGCCACGCCCCATGAGACGGTCCGTGAGCGTTCCGGTGGCTCGCGAGCCGGCACCGGCAGCATCCCCGCCGTGGTGGGCCAGGCTCGGGGAAGAGTTCGGGGTCAGCGACTGGGCGCTACAGCAGTTGTTCGGCGATACCGACGCGAGCTTGCCGGCGGCGCCGCAGCCCGCCATGGCTGCGGCGGAGCAGCCCGCCGTACCCGAAGTTCCTTCCGCGGCTCCTTCCGCGGCTCCTCCCGCGGCGGCGCCGGCTTCGGCGGCGGCGCAGGCGCCGATGCCCAGCCGGCTGGCGCGGCGGGCACCGGTGACGCCGAGGACCGCACGGATCATCGAGGGGCCAGCGCCGCGCGTCGCGAGGCAGCCGGCCACATCGGCGCTGACGCCGTCCGCTCCTGCTCCGGTGGCATCGGTTGCTCCGGTACCGGGCGCTCCGACCCCGGTGGCAGCGTCGGCGGCCACTGTCGAGAGCGCGACTCCGACTGAACGTGGCGGGGCGCGTGAGGTTACGCCTGCTCCGGCCGCGACTCCGCCGCCGGCCGTGACGCCTCCGCCGCCGGCCTCACCGGATGCGAGGCCCACGCCGGCAGCCCCAACGGCCGCGGGGCAGGCGCCTACCCCGGCGACGCCGATCGCCACCGGGCCAAGTCGGTTGGCACGCACGCCCCGGTCCACGGCCTCCCGGGCGTCCGCTGCGCCGGCGGGGTCGGCGGGGTCGGCGGGGTCGGCGTCTCGCGTGTCGGACGTCCCGCGCGCACCCGGAGTCCCCACGCCGGCAGCCCAGCCGGCGCCCGCCGCGCCGACACCATTGCCGCCCGCCCCACCGTCGCCGCCCTCCGGATCGGGGCCGGTGGCGTCCGCAGGATCTGAACCGGCGCCGCCCGCCGCGTCACCGCCGGCGTCACCCGCGGTATCTGCGCGGCCGGCGGCAAACGCGCCGCGCACGATCCAGCGGGTGACCGATCCGGGACGCGCGCCAGGCGCGCCCGCCCCGCCGTCTCCGGCCCGGCCCGAGTCCGCGCCCCCGGCCGAGTCCGCGCCCCCGTCCGCCCCGACCGCCCACCCCCCGGCGTCGGCGCCGTCGACTGCCGGCGGCGCCGTGACTCCGCGGCCGGCGGTCGTTGCCCGCGCCGAGGCCCCGAGTGCTCCATCGCCACCGCCGGCGCGGCCTCAGGGTGGCGGCGCCGACCAGATCGCGCCGGTGGCGCGGTCCAGTCGGGACCCGGAATCGCCGGCGACACGGGCCGAGCCCTCGGCTGCGCCGCGACCGGTTCCGAGCGGCGAGCCCGTGGTCCACGCTCCCGGGCCGCGGATCCGTCCGCAGGTTCAGCCTCTTTACCGCGAGGCGAACGTGCCTTCGCCGGCGCCGCTCGCGCCGTCTCCGGCGCCGGTCGCGCCGGCGCTGGTGTCGCTCGCGCCGGCGTCAGCCGCGCGCCCGTTTGCGTCACCGCCGACGTCTGCGTGGCCGATGCCGACCGTTCGGCGGGTCGCGCGCGCGCCCGCCCAGACCGCCCCGCCGGCACCGGCACCGGACGCGGCTCCATCGCCGCCGGCGGCCCCGGAGGATGTCTCCGGGCGCCGGGCGGCGTCGGTCGAACGCCCGGGCCTGCTTCGCCGCGCGCTGAACACGCTGTTGGGGCGGGGTCAGCCGGGAGTTCCGCCGGCGGATGCACCGGCCGTGCTCGCTCCGCCCGGCGCAACGCCGCCCGGGTCTGTGGCGGCCCGCGCCGACGTCGTTCTGCGACAACGCGGCGCGCCAAGCGGCTCGGCTCCGGCGCCCGCCCGCGATCCTGGCCTGGTTGCCGCCGCAGACGAGCCGCGCGCATCGCGCTCGCCTTCGCCGGCGCCCCTCGGCGAGCCTCGCGCATCACGCCCGCCTTCGCCGGCGCCCCTCGGCGAGCCTGGCGCGTTACGCCTCCCGGCGCCCGTGCCCGTGCGGCCTCAGGTCGCGCTTGCCAGGAGGGAGGCGACGCCGCGGACCCGCGCGCCGATCGCATCAGCGCTCCCGCCGGCGCCCGAGGTGCCGGCTCCGCCGAGATCGCAAGCGCTCGAGCGACCTCCCGACCTGCCTGGATTCGGCCCGCTCCCGGACCCGGGCCCGATGCCATCACCGGCGTCCGCGTCGCCAGCGGCAAGGCCAGCACCGGTGTTCGGGCGACCGGCCCCCCCGCCACCGGCCCCGCAACCGCCCGCTCGTCAACCGCTAACGCTGGCCCGCTTCCCGGCGCCGCCGCCCAGCCCGTCACCTGCCGGTCCGCTGCCTCCACTGGCCGCCGCGGATACGAACCCCCCGCGCACTACGCTCCCGCGCACGAGCGCGGCGCGTCAACCCATGGCGCTGCTTGCGCGCGCGCCCAGTGCCGGCGTCCCCACGTCGCTCGGCGAAGCGTCAGGCGGGGGCGGAAGCGACGGCGGCGATTCTGGTGCCGTCTATGACGAGGTCCTGCGGCGGGTGCGGCAGGAGCAGGAGCAACTCGGACAGCTGATCCCCCACCCGTTCTAGCAACCGATGCCAAACACACCCAAGATCGTTCATTTCGTCACGCTCGACGTCCCCAACATCACAAAGAACGCGTCGTTCGTCGGGGTGTTCAGGAACCTGACGGGGCTCGAGGTGTCGTTCGAGGTGCTCGAGTACGCCGAGGGCGGCAACAACGACTTCGTCCATCATCTGCCCGGGCGGGTCCACTACCCGAACCTCGTGTTGTCGTGGGGCATGACATTCGACGATCTGCTCCAGCAGTGGTTCTTCAAGACGCACGTGCAGGCGGAGCTGCAGCCGGTTACGGTGACGCTTCATACGGTGAAGGGAGACGTGGAGAGCGACGCGCGCCAGTTCACGTTCGCCGACGCGTACCCGGTCAGGTGGTCGGGTCCGAGCCTGGCGAACGACAACTCGGATCTGTGGAGCGAGACGCTCGAGATCGCTCATTCGGGATTGAAGCTGAGCTGAGATGCCGATCCCGCAGGGATTCCAGAAAGCGAAGCTCCAGGTCGAGGGCGGCGGCCAGCCGATCGAGTGCGCGTTCAACCCTCAGAGCTACACGATCTCCAAGACGAACATCTGGACGTTCAAGCCGACGCAGGGCCTCGACGCACCCAAGCCCGAGTTCGGCGGTGGGCTGCCGATGTCCTACAAGCTGTCACTGCTGCTCGACGCCTCGCTCGACGGGCCCGAGGAGAGCGTCAAGGACCAGGCGAACCAGTTGATGCAGGCGATGCACGGCGGAGGCAGCGCGCCGAAGTTCATAACGTTCAGCTGGGGCTCGGTGTCGCTACCCAAGGCGGCACCGATCTCGATGTCGATCCAGTACGCGCTGTTCCATCCCAACGGCGAGCCGATGCGGGCGTTCGTCGAACTCGAGCTCGCGCAGGCCGAGCAGCTGACGCCGCTCGGCAAGGCGCAGAATCCGACCACGCGAGGGATCGCGGGACTGCGCTCGCACACCGTGCGCGACGGCGACTCGTTGCCGTCGATCGCGTACCAGGCGTACGGCGACGCAACGCGCTGGCGGACGATCGCTGAGGCGAACGGCATCGACGATCCGCTCCGTCTCCGGCGCGGCAGCGACCTGACGATTCCGAGGCTCGACCTGTGAGCGCGACCTCATCAGAGCACTACGTCTCGCTGTACGCGATCCTCGTCGACGGCTCGGAGATCGATGAGGACCTGCGCAAGCGCGTGCGCGAGGTCCGGGTCCAGAGCTACCTCCGGCTTCCCGATGTGTGCACCCTCACGGCGGTGTTCGCCAAAGCCGAGGAGGGCATGGACGAGCCGATCGACCAGCATCCGTTCGACATCGGAAAGAAGCTCGAGGTGCGGCTCGGCCCGCGCGAGGGCCTCACGACGACCTCGCTGTTCAAGGGCGAGATCGTGACGCTCGAGCCGAGCTTTGGCGCGGGCGCCGTCGAGCTGGTCGTGCGCGGCTTCGACCGCTCGCACGTCCTGCTCCGTTCGCGCAACGTTCGCACGTTCCAGAACCAGACCTCGAGCGACATCGTCTCGAAGATCGTCCAGGAGGCGGGGTTCCAGGCCGACTGCGATCCGAGCGGCGATCCCCACGACTTCATGCAGCAGGACAACGAGACCGACTGGGACTTCATCTGGCGGCTAGCCGAGCGCGTCGGCTTCGAGTTCGTGATGGAAGACCAGACCGCACACTTCCGCCAGCCGACGCCCGACGGGGCCATCGACCTCGAGTGGCCGACGACCCTGCGTACGTTCAATCCCCGTGTGACGGCGATCCAGCAGGTCCAGCAAGTTACGCTGCGCGCTCAGGACCCCAAGAGCAAGCAGGCGATCGACGTAACCGCCTCGAACTCGAACCAGGTCGCTCAGATCGGAGTCGACCGGGGGACGGTCGCGAGCGCGTTCGACGGCGCCAAGATCCACATCGCCACCGAGCCGGTCAAGTCCCAGGGCGAGGGCAAGGCACTTGCTCAGGCGCTCCTCGACAAGCTCGCGAACGGCTACGTCGCCGCTGAGGGGATTTGCGACGGCGACCCCGACATCAAGGCCGGGGCCAAGGTCAGCGTCAGCGGTGTGGGCCAGACGTTCAGCGGCACTTACCGCGTCGCCGCAGCAACGCACGTGCTGCGCGGCGGTGGGATTTACGAGACGCACTTCGCGAACTCGGCTGCGCACACGCTGCTCGGCGCGGTCGGGTCAGACCGGGGCAGCGGCACCCCGGGATTCGGCTCGCAGCTCGTGCTCGGGGTCGTGACCAATAACGACGACCCCGACGGCATGGGCCGTGTCCGCGTTCAGTACCCAGCGTTGGGCTCGGACGTCGAGGGCGCGTGGGCGCGGGTCGCGGTGCCGAGCGCCGGCAAGGAACGCGGCTTGCTGATGCTGCCGGTGCCGGGCGAAGAGGTGCTGATCGGCTTCGAGCACGACGACACCACCCGTCCGTACGTGCTCGGCTCGCTGTTCAACGGCCGCGACACACCCGGGGACGACCTGCTTCAGGGCCAGGACGGCTCGTTCGCGCTCAAGAGCGATCAGAAGATCTACACCGAATCGAAGCAGGACTACACGATCAAGAGCGGCGGCAAGCTGGCCATCACAACGCAGGACGACGTCCAGGAGCAGTACGGCGCGGATTGGAACGCACAGATCAGCGGCAGCGCCACACTGAAGGCGAACCAGCCGTTCGAGATCGACGGTCAGAACGTGACGATCAACGGCCAGGCCCAGATCAGCATCCAGGGCAACTCCTCGCTCACGCTCTCGTGCGGCCCCGCGCAGATCCAGCTCTCGAGCAGCGGCATACAGATCAGCGCTCCGCAAATCCAGCTCGGGTGAGGGCCTCGGCGTGTCCGACATCATCGGCTCGGGTCTGGCCTTTCCGCTGTCGGTCAACCACCGTGGCGGGATCGCGCTGGCCCGCGGCCAGGAGGACATCGAGCAGGCGATCGCCCTGATCCTTGGCACCGCTCCCGGCGAGCGACCGATGCGTCCGGAGTTCGGATGCGAAATCCACCAGCTCGTGTTCGACACGATCGACGCCGAGATGGTCGGCCGGATGGACACCGCAATCCGCGTGGCCCTGGATCGTTGGGAGCCCCGGATTGAGGTAACGAGCGTCGACTTCGATCTCACCGGGTCAGTCGAAGGACGGCTCGAGATCTCCGTCGGCTATCGCGTTCGCGCGACCAGCCAGGACCACAACCTCGTCTACCCGTTCTACGTGATCCCCGCCGAGGAGCTCCCGTGAGCCTCCCTCAGATCAAGCTCGACGATCGCCACTTCCAGGAGCTTGTCTCGGAGGCCCGGCTTCGCATCGCTCAGAGCTGTCCGGAATGGACCGAGCACAACGTCTCCGACCCCGGCATCACGCTGATCGAGCTGTTCGCGTGGATGACCGACATGCTGATCTACCGGGTCAACCGTGTGCCGGACAAGCTCCACGTCGCGCTGCTCGAGCTGCTCGGCATCGAGCTTCACGGGCCGACGGCGGCGCGGACGAACGTGCGCTTCCGGCTGGCGGCGCCGCCCGATCAGTCGGTCGAGATCCCGGCGGGCACCACCGAAGTCGCGACGCTGCGGACGGCATCCGACGAGTCGGTCGTGTTCCAAGTCGCGGCGGATTTCTCGATCCCGCCGCTGAAGCCGGTGGCCTATGTCGTCGAGCGGGGAGGCCAGTACAAGACGATCGCGGTAGCGGATGGGGCGGCCAGGCCGCAGGGTCAGGACCGCTTTCCGTTCGCGACGCCGCCCCAGGTCAACGATGCGCTCTACCTGGGCTTCGAGGAAGACCTGGCGAGCCTGCTGGTCCGAGTCGATATCGACGGCCAGGTTGCGCGCGGCGCGGGAGTCGACCCGGAGGATCCGCCGCTGCGGTGGGAGGTCAGCCAGGCGGGCGGTGGCTGGGCCGAGGCGGACGTGCTCGCCGACCGCACCGGCGGCTTCAACTACGGCGCCGGCGAGATCGAGCTCCAATGTCCGGCGGAATCCGCGGTTGCAGCCATCGGCGGCAGACGGATGCGATGGCTGCGGTGCCGGATCGACACTGCGACGCGCGCCGGTGCAACCGGAGCGACCTACACGCATCCGCCCGAGATCTACTCGATCACGGCGGCGGCGATGGGCGCTCTCGTCGGCGTCGAGCACGCCGCGCGCGAGGCCGGCGAGGGTATCGGCGTCAGCGACGGCACGCCTGGACAGGTGTTTCCCCTCCGCTTCTCCCCAGTGCTGCCGCTGGCTGACGGCCAGACACTCGAGGTACGCGAGCCCGGATCTGATCGGTGGCACGAATGGTCGCCGGTCGAGTCCTTTGCAGCATCGGGGGTCGCGGATCGCCACTTCAAGCTCGTCACCAACAGCGGCGAGGTTGAGCTCGGGCCTGCGGTGCGCCAGCCCGACGGCGGGTGGACGCAGTACGGGGCGGTGCCTCCGCAGGGATCGGAGTTGCGGATGGGCGCTTACCGCCACGGAGGCGGTCGCCACGGAAACGTAGCCGCCGACACGCTGATCGTGCTGCGCAGCACGATCCCGGGGGTCGGCGTCCGTCACGAACCCAAAGCCGGCCTACGGCGGGGTCGACCCCGAGTCGCTCGAATCGGCGCGGCAGCGAGGCGCAATGGAGATCCGCACCCGGTACCGCGCGGTCACCGCCGAGGACTACGAGTTCCTGGTGACCGAGGCGTCCTCGCGGGTCGGCCGGACGATCTGCCTCCCGCCCGCCTCGCCCGCGGACGCGATCAAGGTGCACATCCTCCCGCGCGTCGCGCCCGCCGATCGCAAGCTCAGTTACGAGGAGCTCACGCCCGACGATCAGCTTCTCGGAGAGGTCGCCGCGTACCTCGACGGGCGGCGCGTGATCGGGACCACCGTGCAACTGCTGCCCGTCCGCCTGCGCGGCGTATCGGTCGTGGTGAACCTCCAGGCCGACCCTCAGGCCGGGCTGCAGCGCGTCGAGGAGGAGGTGCTGCAGGCGCTCTACACGTATCTGAACCCGCTCGTCGGCGGCTCGGCCGCCGGGCCCAGCAGCGGGTGGCCATTCGGGCGCCTCCTGAACCAGGGTGAGCTCTACCAGATCGTCCACTCGGTCGACGGGGTGCAGTTCGTGAAGGTCCTGCGCGTCTACGAGACGAACCTCGTCACCGGTGAGCAGGAGCCGCAGCCCGCCGGCAGTCACATCGTGCTCGAGCCCGACGAGCTCGTGGCGTCCGGGACCCACGTCGTGAGGGCGACCCACCCGGAGATCTCGTGAGCGCGGTCGACGGCGACAACGGCGTCCCGATCGAGGGAACCCGCGAGATCACCGGGTTCATCACGTACACCGGAGAGGGATTTGCGGTGGTGCGACCGGCCGCGGAGATCGGGGACCACGCGAACCCGACGCCGGTCACAAACCGGGGCTACCTGCGCGGCGGCCTGCCCGAGATCTACCAGGAGCAGGACTTCGCGATGCGGTTCGTCGGGGCACTCGAAGGCGTGCTCGATCCGATCGTGGCGCTGCTGGACACGCTGCCGGCGCATTTCGATCCGGAACTCGCGCCGCTCGACCTTCTCGACCTGGCGACAAAATGGCTTGGGCTCGAGCACAACGAGGCCCAGCCGGCGCCCCAGTTGCGCAACCTCGTTCGCCACACAGCCGAGCTCGGGCGCCTGCGAGGCACCCGCGCCGGCGTCGAGATGGCGCTCGCGCTGAACTTCCCCGAGCTGCCGCTGCGGGTCGAGGACGGGGGCGGCGTGGTCGTCTCGACAAGCGGGGATCCCCCCAAGCCGGCCCCGCCCGGGTTCGTCGTCTACTGCGACACGTCGATCTCGCAGGAGGAGGCCGCGGAGGTGGTCCGGGTGATCGAGGCGGTGAAACCCGTGCACGTTGGGTTCCGGTTACGGATCAAGGGTCCGAGGCGGGAGCCGGCGGCCTGAGTTCCTCTGGCGTTCATCTGGCGGCGGTATGATGCGCCTGTCGGCATAACGATCGGGGGATCGGGGTCGGATGGGGAATAAGCCGAGGTGCAGTGTGATCGTGGGAACAGCGATCGTGGTCGTGGCCGTCTTGGCCGCGTGGGCAGCGCCGGCGCTCGCGGCAAACCAGATCTTCTGGGCGAACGACCTCAACCCGGGCACGATCTCCGCCGCCAACCTCGACGGTAGCGGCGGTGGGGTGAACGTACCCACGGGCTCGGCCAGCGTCGATTTTCCGTACGGCAGCGCGATCGATGCGACGACGAACAAGGTGTACTGGACCAACTTCGGCAGCAGCACGATCTCGTTCGCGGACCTCGACGGCGGCGGTGGTGGAAATCTGAACACGACCGGAACGACGGTCATGGGGCCTGAAGGGGTCGCGATCGATCCGGCGACGAACAAGATCTACTGGGCCAACACGTCGAACGGCACGATCTCGTTCGCGAACCTCGATAACACCGGTGGTGGTGGGACGCTCAATACCACTGGAGCGACTGCTCCTAACGGGCCGCGCGGCGTCGCGATCAATCCAGCCACGAACAAGATCTACTGGACCAGCACAGGCGGCAACCTGATCTCGTTTGCGAACCTCGACGACACCGGCGGCGGTGGGGACCTCAACACGACCGGAGTGACTCCCAACGAGCCGGACGGTCTTGCCATCGATCCGGCCGCGAACAAGATCTTCTGGGCCGACTTCGGGAGCACCACGATCTCGTTCGCGAACCTCGACGATACCGGGGGCGGCGGGCACCTCAGCACCACCGGCGCCTCCACACCGAACGAGCCACTCGGAATCGCGATCGATCCCGGCGCGAACAAGGTGTACTGGGGCAACCACGGCACCGGTCTGATTTCGTTCGCGAACGAGAACAACACGGGCGGCGGCGGGAACGTGAACACCACCCCGCTGACTCCCACCGCACCGGACTTCCCCGGGCTGCTCGAAGCCCCCAGTGCGACCGCCGCGCCGACGATCAGCGGCGGCTCCGTGGCTCCCGGGATGCTGAGTTGCACCCAGGGCAGCTGGGCGTCCGACCTGCTCGGCTCGTTCCTGTACCGCGCGCCCCGGTCCTTATCGTTCAGCTGGACACTCAACGGGTCGGCGATCAGCGGCGCGACAGCGTCCTCGATCACGGCAAGCTCGCCCGGCAGCTACGCATGCCGGGTGACCGCGACTAACCACGCCGGCTCCACCACCCAGACGAGCTCTCCGCATACGGTTGCCGCGCCACCGCCGCCACTACCGCTAACGCCACCGACGGGGTCGATCGCCTCCGTGTCTCGCTCGGGGAGCGCCGAGTTGGTGACGCTCGCGTGCAACGGCGCGGCGGGCCAGCAATGCACCGCCACGGTCGTCGGCACGGTGAAAGAGCGCAAGCGAGCGAACACGATCGTTGCCGTGACGGCTGCGAACGGAAAGAGGCACGGCGGCAAGCCGAAGACCAAGACGGTCACCGTGACCGTCGTTCGGTCGACGGTCACCCTGGCCGCTGGCAAGAGCGTGACGGCGCGCATCGCGCTGAATCGTGCCGGCACGAAGTTACTCGCGCGCTTCCAGCGGCTGCCGGTATCTCTCTCGTTCACCGGGAGCATCGCGACCACGCGGACCGTCGTGTACACGCTTCCGCAACTGCATGTGAACACGCCCCCCGACAGCTGGTTCAACATCAACCTGCCGTGCAGCGGAAATCAGTGTTACTCGATGCCCGACAAGGTTCCGATCACGGGGGTGCCGTCGGGGGCGCGGATCTCGGTGACCTGCGTAGGGCACGGTTGCCCGTTCGGCCACGGCTCGTTCAAGGCGCACAAGCATCAGTTCGACCTGGCGTCGGCGCTACGCCACAGCCAACTTCAGCCCGGCACCGTGGTTACCGTCGTGATCAACGCTCCGAATGAGATCGGGGCGGCGGTGCGCTACACGATCCGGCGGGGAACGGGTCCGCTGCGGGTTCCCCTATGCCTGGCCCCCGGCACCGGCCGTCCAGGGTTCTGCACGTGATGTAGTCCTCGCGGAGCGCTACTCGAAAAAGCCCCTGCGCGCCTGGAAGGATCGGCGACCGGGCGCGTCTGCGTCCGCAGGTATGCGACTCAAGGGATCGGGTTCGAGTTGGCGGCGCACAGTGACCGCGGCCGTCGCGGTCTCGTGCGCCTGCGCATTTCTAGCCGTCGCGCCCGCGTCCGCGCTGGCAGGGAACGCCGTGTTCTGGGCGAACGACGACAGCCCGAGCACGGTCGCGGGAGCCAACCTCGACAACAGCGGCGGGCTGAACGTCGCGCCGGGTTCGGCTACGGCCAGCTTCCTGATCGGCACGGCGATCGACCCCGCCACGAACAAGGTGTACTGGGCCAATTCGGCGGACAACAGGATCTCGTTCGCGAATCTGGACGGGAGCGGCGGCGGCGACGTCAACACGGCGGGCACCACGGTGAATGTGCCGGAAGGGGTGGAAATCGATCCGGCCGCGAACAGGATCTACTGGGCCAACACCCTGGGCAACACGATCTCGTTCGCCAATCTCGACAACACCGGTGGTGGCGGGACGGTCAATACGGTCGGCGACACCCTGAACGCGCCGCCCGGAGTCGCGATCGACCCCGACAGGAACAAGATCTATTGGGCCAGCACGGGCAACAACCAGATCCAGTTCGCCAACCTCGACAACAGCGGCCAAGCCGGAATCCTGAATACGGGCGCGGTGACACCGAACACTCCGGTGGGGGTCGCGATCGACCCGAAAAGCAACAAGATCTTCTGGGCTGACTTTGCAACTCCATTCGCGATCTCATTCGCGAACCTCGACAACACCGGTGGTGGCGGGCACCTCAACGTGACCGGCGCGTCGGCTCTGAACGGACCCGCGGGAGTCGCGGTCGATCACGACGCGAACAGGGTGTACTGGGCCAACATGAACGGCAATCGCATCTCGTTTGCGAACGAGGACGGCACGGGTGGGGGCGGGAACGTCAGCACCGGCATGGCCAACCTCAAGTTTCCGAACTATCCCGCTCTGCTCGAGGCTCCGAGGGCCGCTGGTGCACCGATGCTCACGGGAGGTTCGATCGCGCCGAGCACCTTGTCGTGCTCCATCGGCGGCTGGGCGGACAACCTCCTCGGCTCGATGCTGTACCGCGCGCCGCGCTCGTTCTCGTTCAGCTGGACAGTCAACGGGACGCCGGTGGGCGGAGCGACGACGTCGTCGATCACGGCAACCACGCCCGGAAGCTATGCCTGCCGTGTGACCGCGACGAATTTCGCCGGATCCACGGCTCAGGTGAGCTCCGCGCTCGCGGTCGCGAGTCCAGCAACGGCTCCACCATCTCCGCCCACGACAAGGTTGGCGTCGCTGTCGCGTTCGGCCTGACCCAGTTGCTGTCGCTCGCGTGCGACGGGGCCCCGGGTCAGGTGTGTTCCGGCACCGTGGTCGGAACCGCGCGCGAGCGAACGCGAGGCGCGACGATCCTCGGGGTCACCGCGAGCCCGCGCAACAAGCACGGCGGCAAGCAGACGACGGTGACCGTCACGGTGGCGCGAGCATCGTTCACCGTTCCGGCGGGCGGAACCGTGGCCACTAAGATCGCGCTCAACGCCACAGGCGTTCGGCTGCTCGCGCGCTTTCGGCGGTTGCCGGTTCGGCTGTCGTTCGGCGGGGGCGTGACGGCCACGCGCACCGTGCTGTTCACGCTGCCGCGCCTGCGTGCGAGCACTCCGCCGGACAACTGGTTCCACATCAATCCGCCGTGCTCGGACTGCTACACGATCGCGCAAGACGTTCCGATCGGAGGGCTGCCCGGCGGCGGTCGCGTGACTGTCTCGTGTCGTGGCGGGGGTTGCCCCTTCAGCCGGCGGACGCTCGACCCGCACAACCATCGAATCAATCTCGGGGCGGTGCTCGGCCGTCGCCATCTGCAACCCGGTGCAGTCGTCGAAGTCCTGGTCACCGCGCCGGGGCGGATCCGCGCGGTGGTGCGGTACGCGATCCAGCGTGGAGCCGGACCGGTCAGGACGATCCTGTGCCAGGCGCCCGGTGCGAGCCGTCCGGGACCGTGCACGTAGTCCGGGACTCGGCGGCGAGACTCGGGACCCTGCACCACCTCCGGCGCTTGGAAGGATTCGACCTGGATCGCGTCCCTACCGGTAGGTATGCTCGTTACCAGAGTGGGGATCGGCTTGGTCAGCAGGCGGCGGCGCAATCGAGTCGCCGGTATTGCGTTTGCGTTTGCGCTGGTCTGCGGCGGCTTCGCCGTAGCGGCGCCGGCGACGCTGGCGGCGAACAGCCTCTACTGGGCGAACTTCGGCGCCAACACGATCTCGTTCGCAAGCCTCGGCAACACCGGCGGCGGGAACCTGAATACGACCGGCGCCACCGTGAACGGACCGAGCGGTGTCGGCTTCGACCCCACCGCCGGCAGGGTCTACTGGGCGAACGCCAGCGGCAACACGATTGCGTTCGCCAACCTCGACAACAGCGGTGGCGGCGGGAGCCTGAACACGACCGGGGCCACCGTAAGCACCCCGGAGGAGCTCGCGGTCGACCGCGCCAATGGGAAGGTCTACTGGGCCAACTACGGCAACAACACGATTGGTTTCGCGAACCTCGACAACAGCGGTGGCGGCGGGACGCTGAATACGGCCGGCACGACGGTGAACGGGCCGATCGGCATCGCGATCGATCCCTCGACGAACCGGATCTACTGGGCGAACTTCAACAACAACACGATCTCGTTCGCGAACCTCGACAACAGCGGCGGCGGGACAACGCTCAGCACCACCGGCACGACTCCGCAGTCTCCCTTCGGGGTGGCGCTCGACCCGGTCAACGGCAGGATCTATTGGGCCAACCAGGGGGGTAGCGCCAACACGGGCATCGGTTTCGCGAACGCGAACGACACCGGAGGCGGCGGGACCATCAACACCTTAGGTGCGGCTGTCATGGGGGCTTCCGGCGTCGCTGTCGATCCGGCGGCGAACAAGGTCTACTGGGCCAACGAGATGGACGGCATCTCGTTCGCCAACGCCGACGGCAGTGGGGGAGGCGGAAACCTGAGCGTCACGGGGACGACGCTCGCCACGACACCCGGAGTGCCGAACGGCCCCGCCCTGCTCGAAAGTCCGAGCGCCGTATCGCCGCCGGCGATCAGCGGTGGCTCGGTGGCCCCGACCATGCTCTCCTGCTCGCAGGGCAAGTGGGCCTCCGATCTGATCGGCTCGCTGCTCTATCGCGCGCCTCAAAGCTTCTCGTTCAGCTGGAGCGTGAATGGGAAGCCGATCGCCGGCGCGAGCACCGCGTCGGTTGCCGCGAGCTCGCCTGGCGCGTACGCGTGTCGTGTGACCGCCACCAACCACGCAGGCTCCACGACGGTGTCGAGCGCTACGCACAACGTGGCGAGCCCCCCCACGCCCACCGCCCAACTGCTCGCTGTCTCCCGTTCCGGCGCGACGGCGATGCTGACGCTCGGTTGCGGCGGCGCCCCGGGCCAGCAGTGCTCGGTCAGCGCGGTCGGGACGGTCAAGGAACGCAAGCGGGGTACGTCGGTCGTCGCCGTGACCGCGGCAAAGCAACGAGCGCGAACGGTGACCGTAACGGTCGCGCGTGGCTCGTTCACGGTGCCCGCCGGGGGGAGCCGGATCGCGCGGGTCACCCTGAACCGGGCGGGCAAGCAGCTTCTCGCGCGATTCGCGGCGCTTCCGGTGAGGCTCTCGCTGAGCGGCGACCTCACGGCGACCCGCACCGTGGTGTTCACGTCGCAGCGGCTGACGGCGACCACGCCTCCGGACGATTGGTTCCACATCGACCTGCCGTGCTTGGACTGCTATACGAGCGCGCAGAACGTGCCCATCACAGGGCTATCGCGGGGCGTCCACGTAGCTGTGTCATGCCGCGGTTCGGGCTGCCCGTTCAGCCGCCGATCCGTCTCCCCGCACAACCGCCGGATCAACCTGGCGGCGGTGCTCGGCTCAAGTCATCTGGAGCCCGGCGCAGTCATCCAAGTCGCGATCTCGGCGCGCGGGAAGATCGGGGAGGTTGTGCGGTACGCGATCCAGCGTGGAGCCGGGCCGGTCAGGACGATCCTGTGCCAGGCGCCCGGTGCCAGCCGCCCGCAGCGGTGCACGTGACCCGCGGCCGATGATGAAGTGAACAACGGAAAACGCCGGTCGGGACGCTGCTTGACAGTCGTACGGCCGCCGACTACCTTCGCCACGGGGCTACATGCGAATCTGTCCAAGTTGCGGCCGCGAGAATGGGGATAACCGCGATTTCTGTGAATGCGGTGAGTATCTGCGTTGGGAGCCGACCCAGCACCTTCACGCGCTCGGGGCGTCTGCGCCGGGCGCGGCCACGGGCTCTCCTCACGACCATGTTCACGAGGATGCAAGCGAGGGCGTAGCTGCGCCGGCGGACCCCGAGCTGACGCTGCCTCCCGGCGCGCCGGCCGTATCGGGGCCGTCGTCGGTCGGCGCGGCCGACGTGGCCGCGGCGGCGCCGGTCGTGAGTCCGGGCAGCGCGCTGGGCGCCCCGCCGCCGGGAGCCGCGACGCTGCTGTTGCGGTTGCCGGACGCGCAGGAGCAGGCGACCGGTCCGGTGACCGCGGGCGTCAAGCCGGGAGAGCGGCTGATCCTGCTCGCGCTGATCCGCAACGAGAGCGGGATCGTCGACAACTACGACATCGCGGTGCGGGGGCTGCCGGCGGGGTGGTGGACGGTCACGCCCGCGACTGCGTACCTGGTGCCGTACGGGACGAGCGGCAATTACGAGCAGGAGGTCCAGGTCCACGTCCACCCGCCGCGCACGCCGGACGCGCAGGCGCGGCCGTGGGCTTATGAGGTAACCGCTTTCTCGCGGGCGTACCAGACCGAGGTCGCCGCGGCGCCCGCGACCGTGAACATCGAGCCCTACCAGGACGTGGTCGGCAAGGTCGCGCCTGACCGCGCCGCCGGAAGGCTGAAGGCGCGCTTCGTTCTGACCTTGCGCAACCGCGCGAATGCCCCCGCGGAAGTGCTGCTGGAGGCGGTCGATGCCGAGGGCGAGTGCGAGTTCCGGTTCGCGCAGCCGTCGGTCACGATCGACCCCGGCCGGGGAATCGAGGCGCCGTTCACGGTTTTCCCGGCCAAGCAGATCTGGCTCGGGCGGCCCAAGGATCGCCCGATCAGGGTCACGGCCACGCCGGTCGGAGCGCCGCAGCCTCCGCCACCGATGCCGGCCACGTACCGGCAGCGCGCGTGGCTCCCCTGGTGGCTGTCGATCGCCGTGCCACTGGCAGCGGCAATCGCGGCCGCCGTGATCCTGCTGATGCCCAAGCAAACCGTGGTGCCCAACCTCACGCAGGCCAAGAACGTGTTCGCGGCCCAGTCGCTCGCGCTCAAGGCCGGCGTGAAGCTGTCGCCGACGGTGCAGATGGTGACCGACCCGAACGCCGTACCCGGGTCGGTCATCAAGCAGGCGCCGGCGGCCGGAACGAAGGTCAAGAAGGGATCGCTCGTGAGCATCGAGGTCGCCGTTGGGACGGGGAAGGTGCCGGTGCCGTCGGTGGTCGGGTTCACCCCTGCCGTGGCCGACACCAAGTTACGCACCGCCGGCCTCGTGCTCGGCGCGGTTTCGCCCCAGCTGAATCCGAACGGGAAGATCGCGACTCAGATCCCGCAGGCGCAGGAGCAGGTGGCGTCCGGAACCCCGGTTGCAGTGTTCCTCCAGCCTGCGGTATCAGGCAAGGCAGCGGCGGCCGCCGCGGGTGCGGCCGGGGCCGGCGGGGCGGCGGCTGCAGGCGGGGCGGCGGCCGCAGGCGGGGCCTCGGCCTCGGCGTCGGGCACGGGCACGGCTGGAGGCGCCGGCGCGACGGCGAGCGCTGCGGGTGCCAAGCCAGTCGTGATTCCGGCAGTGAAAGGCTCCTCGATGGCCGCGGCCCAGCAGCTCTCCCAGTCGGGACTGTTGCCGACGATGGGCGAGGTGTTCAGCCCCAAGCCGCCAGGGACGCTGGTCGGGACCAAGCCGCCGGCCGGCACATCCGCTCCTGTCGGGACGAAGGTCGAACTGCTCGTATCAGGCGGCTACCCGCTGCTCTCATTCGACAATGGGAAGAGCATCTCGATTGCCGTCAACGGCAACAAGAAGATCTTGCCGCTCCCGTCGGCCGGCGTGCCGCAGGACGAGGCCAGCTGGAGCGCCGACGGCACGCACATCGTGTTCGTGCAGGGACCCGCGTCCGCGGGGCAACTAGTGTCGCTGGCGGCCAACCAGCAGGGCGCCCAGCCCGTGCCGTTGACCGGTCCGGGCGCCGACGACCACGATCCGTCGTTCGCGCCGACGACGTCGCCGAACCTGCTCGCGTTCATCGACGACAGCGGTGGTGGCTCGAAGCTGTGCTTTGCCATCGTCGGGCCGAATCAGCTCAATCCCGATTGCACGAGCCATCCGGGCTGGACGCTCGGGCGACAGGTCGCGTGGTCGCCGGACGGCACGAAGATCCTCGTGTTCGGCACCAAGAACGGCACCAACCAGCACGTGTTCGGGCTGATCGAGTTCTCGAGCAACGTCGCGTTCTCGACGCAGGCGTCGCTGTGGGGCCAGGGCAGGGTGGTCACCGACACATCGACGCCGGGCCAGGGGGTGGTCGCCGGCGCGTTCTCGCCCAACGGGAAGCGGGTTGCGCTCGCGTCGAACACGGGGACGTTCAGCTTCCACCTGTTCATCACCGGCCCCGACCTGAACCTCAGGAATTCGACGACGTTCCCGATCCGAGCCTGCGAAGTGGCCTGGCGGCCGGATGGCAAGGAGCTCGCGGTGATGTCCGCCGACAGCGCATGCGCTTCGACTCTCGGAGACATCGACGCGGTCGACCCGAGTCAGCCGAACACATTCACCGCCATCACGACCCAGGCCCGCAACCCGGCCTGGCAGCCGCTCGCGCTCGGTGGCTGACTCGCCCGCAGCCCTGTCGCCCGCAGGCGTCGGCGGCCTGGTGCTCGTGCTGCCGGACGGGTCACGAGTGCCGGTCACCGCTCCCCTGACGATCGGACGCGGCGAGGAGGCCACGGTCCGGATCGTCGATCAGACCGTCTCACGCGTGCACGCCAGGATCGCGCTCGGCGCTGACGGGCCGGTGATCGAAGACGCCGGGTCGCGGTTCGGGACGCTCCTGTCGGGCACGCCCCTGACCGGCCCGACGCCGCTGCGCCCGGGAGCGCAGATCCGGCTGGGCGACGTCGTGATCAGGGTCGAGGACGCTGTGCCCCGGCGGGTCGCCACTTCCTCGCCCCCGCTCAACGCGCCGTCCGTTGCGCCATCGGGGCCCGGGGAGACGATCGTCGTTCCTGTTGACGCGACGCTCCTCGGCTTGCGCTCGCCGGCGCCGCCCGCCTCCGGCGTCGACGGCGGGTTGCGTCCGCGCGTGAAGTCCGGATGGGCGCTCAAGCGGCTCGGCGAGGAGGAAGGCGAGGAGCGGTTCGTCCTTCGCGACCTGCGCGGCGGGACGTTCCTAAAGATGGAGGCCGAGGACGCCGCGCTGTTCGAGCTGCTCAACGGCGAGCGGAGCGTGATCGAGCTGCTTGGCGAATCCGAGCGGCTCGTCGGTCCGGGCGGTCCGGGCCGCCTGGCGCGGTTGATCGCGGACCTTGCCGATCGCGGCCTGCTCGAGGGCGTGGGCGGACTGACCGCGACCGACGCACCCGAGACGAAGCTTCAGAAGCTGTTCAAGCCCAAGGAGAAGACCTTCACCTGGGTGGAGGACTACTTCCCACGCGCGTACCACCACTGGGGACGGATCTTCTTCTCTCCGCTGACGGTCACTTTCCTGATCCTGCTTGGACTGGCCGGGTTCGGGGCGTTCACCTACATCGTCGGCGCGCGCTACGGGACACCGTTCGTGGTCGCGAACCGGCTCGTGATCGGCGGTGCCGTGTTCGTCGTGGGCCGGTTCGTGATCGTCGCGTTCCACGAGCTCGCGCACGGTCTGGCGCTCGCTCACTACGACCGGCGCGCTCCGCGCGCCGGTCTGAGGCTCATCCTCATATTTCCGTACGCGTTCGTCGATACGAGCGAGGCGTATTTCGAGTCACGCTGGCACCGGATCGTGATCAGCGCCGCTGGGCCCGCCTCCGATCTCACCCTCGGGGCCGTGTTCTCGTTCGCATGCGCGCTCGCGCCGAAGGGGTCGATCCGCGAGGTGATCTTTCAGCTGGCGTTCGGCGCCTATATCGGTGCGTTCTTCAATCTGAATCCCTTCCTCGACCGCGACGGCTACAACATCATGGTCGACTATCTGCGCGAGCCGGGCCTGCGGCAGCGCGCGCGAGCGCAACTGTCGCAACGACTGTCCGGGAACGTCAGCCGCGACGGAACCTCACCCGTGCTGTTGCGGTACGCACTCGCAGGTCTGATCTGGTCGGTGGTGGGTGCGGGGGTCGCGGCTGTCTTCTCGATCCATTACTACGACCGGCTGTCGAAGCTGGCCCCACACAAGCTGGTCCTCACGCTGTTCATCGTGTTCTGGATCCTGTTGCTGATCCCGCTACTCATGCAGCTGCTGTTCCCGCTATTCCGGCGTGCCCGCTACGGCCGCCCGGAGGTGAACCGTGTCATCCGGTGATGAGTTTGTGTCTGAGTCGGTTCGGGTTGGGCGGTTGATTGAGCGGTTGTTGGTGGATCCGGTGTTTCGGGCGGAGTTTCGTGCGGATCCGGTGGGTGTGTGTGGGGGGTTGGGGTTGGAGGGGTTGGCGGCGGAGTTGGGTTCGGGGAAGGCGATGTATACGTTGGAGTTGCGGGAGTCGCGGTCGAGTTTGGCTGGGGTGGTGATGGCGGTTGCTGCGGAGGGGGTGGGGGTGGCTGAGTTGCGGGGGTTGGTGGGGCATGGGTTGCATGGTGAGGCGCGGGCGGCGGCGTTGAAGGCGTTGCATGGTGGGGGGTTGAAGGAGCCGCGGGGGTTGCGGCCGCGGGGTGAGTTGGGGCATTTGGGGCGGGTGGTTGAGCGTGGGGGGTTGGCGGGTGGTCATGGGGCGCCGGGGGTGGCGGGTTCTCATGCGCCGGCTGCGGGTGGTTCTGGTTCTGGGTCGGGGGGTTCGCAGGCGCCGGCTGGGGGTGGTTCTGGTGCAGGCGCGCGCCGGCTGCGTCTGGGGGTGGTTCTGGTCAGGCGGCGCCGGCTGGGGGTGGTTCTGGTCAGGCGGGTGTGGCGGCGCCGGTTTCGCAGGCGTCGGCTGCGGGTGGTTCTGGCGTGTCGGCTGGGGGTGGTTCGGCTGGTCCGGTTGGGGGGGTGGCTGTTCAGGCGCCGGCGGGTGGTTCTGGTGGGGCGGGTGGTGTGGCGCAGGCTTTGGGTGGTGGTGGTTCTGGGCAGGGCGGTGGGGTTGTGCAGGCGCCGGCGGGTGGTGGGGGTGGGGTGTTGCCTGAGCCGTCTGGTGGTGGTGTGGGTTCGGGTGGGGTGGTGGCTGGGGTGGTTTCGTCGGGGGTTGGTGTTGGTGGTGGGGGGTCTGGGGTGGGGTTGGCTGAGTTGTTGGCGAGTCCGCGGTTGTCGTTGCCGGCGGGGGTGCGGGCGGTGTTTGCGCAGGGGGGTGTGGATCCGCGGTTGGTGTCGGTGTTGGGGAGTGCGGTGGAGCATCATTCGGTTGTGGTGGGGGGGTTGGAGTCGGTGGTTGATCCGGTGCATGCGCAGTCGGTGAATATTGTGTCTGTGGATGGTGAGCCGGTGGGGCCGGGGAATGTGGGTGCGCGTGATTTGGTGACGGAGATTGCGGCGTTGGATCCGAGTGTGCGTCCGAGTGAGATTGGGACGCCGTGGCCGATTCAGTCGCAGGGGTTTTTTAGTGGTCCGGGTCAGCAGGCTCAGTTGCATTTGGCGTTTGTGTCCCAGGGTGACTATCAGGCGCCGGCCGGGGGTGGTGTGGGGGCGGCGGGTGCGGTTGGTGTGGCGGATGCGCCGCTGGCGCAGGCGGGGCCGGTCGCGGCCTCACCCGCCGCTCAGGGCGCCGCACAAGCCGTCGACGCCCAACTCGCCGCCGAGAGCGCACCGCCCGTGGCCGCCGAGGCGGCGCCCGCCGAGCAGCTCGTCGGCTCGGGTGCGCCGGCGCCGGTGCAGATGCCGATGCCCGGCGGTGGCCCGAAGGTGCAGGCGATGATCAAGCTGGCCGACGCGCTCCTGGGCAAACCGTATGTGTACGGCGGCGGTCACGCGGGCTTCGTCACCAACGAGACCTCGCTGTCCGGGTTCGACTGCTCCGGGTTCGTGTCAGCGGTGCTGCACGCCGGCGGCTACCTGGGCGCGCCGGTCGACACGACCGCGCTACCCGATCAGGCGGGGATCCTGCCGGGGCCGGGCCAGTTCGTCACGATCTACGACCGCGCGCTGCCGGGACAGGACGGTCACGTGATCATCGAGATCGACGGCCAGTTCTACGAGTCTGGCGGGAGAGCCGGACCGTGGGGAGGTGGCGGGGGCGTAATGAAGATCCGGCGCCCCGACGCTGACTACCTGGCGGCGTTCCCCCAGGTTCTGCACCCGGCTGGGCTCTGAGGGCATCCATGTCCGGTGATGAGTTTGTGTCTGAGTCGGTTCGGGTTGGGCGGTTGATTGAGCGGTTGTTGGTGGATCCGGTGTTTCGGGCGGAGTTTCGTGCGGATCCGGTGGGTGTGTGTGGGGGGTTGGGGTTGGAGGGGTTGGCGGCGGAGTTGGGTTCGGGGAAGGCGATGTATACGTTGGAGTTGCGGGAGTCGCGGTCGAGTTTGGCTGGGGTGGTGATGGCGGTTGCTGCGGAGGGGGTGGGGGTGGCTGAGTTGCGGGGGTTGGTGGGGCATGGGTTGCATGGTGAGGCGCGGGCGGCGGCGTTGAAGGCGTTGCATGGTGGGGGGTTGAAGGAGCCGCGGGGGTTGCGGCCGCGGGGTGAGTTGGGGCATTTGGGGCGGGTGGTTGAGCGTGGGGGGTTGGCGGGTGGTCATGGGGCGCCGGGGGTGGCGGGTTCTCATGCGCCGGCTGCGGGTGGTTCTGGTTCTGGGTCGGGGGGTTCGCAGGCGCCGGCTGGGGGTGGTTCTGGTGCAGGCGGCGCCGGCTGCGTCTGGGGGTGGTTCTGGTCAGGCGGCGCCGGCTGGGGGTGGTTCTGGTCAGGCGGGTGTGGCGGCGCCGGTTTCGCAGGCGTCGGCTGCGGGTGGTTCTGGCGTGTCGGCTGGGGGTGGTTCGGCTGGTCCGGTTGGGGGGGTGGCTGTTCAGGCGCCGGCGGGTGGTTCTGGTGGGGCGGGTGGTGTGGCGCAGGCTTTGGGTGGTGGTGGTTCTGGGCAGGGCGGTGGGGTTGTGCAGGCGCCGGCGGGTGGTGGGGGTGGGGTGTTGCCTGAGCCGTCTGGTGGTGGTGTGGGTTCGGGTGGGGTGGTGGCTGGGGTGGTTTCGTCGGGGGTTGGTGTTGGTGGTGGGGGGTCTGGGGTGGGGTTGGCTGAGTTGTTGGCGAGTCCGCGGTTGTCGTTGCCGGCGGGGGTGCGGGCGGTGTTTGCGCAGGGGGGTGTGGATCCGCGGTTGGTGTCGGTGTTGGGGAGTGCGGTGGAGCATCATTCGGTTGTGGTGGGGGGGTTGGAGTCGGTGGTTGATCCGGTGCATGCGCAGTCGGTGAATATTGTGTCTGTGGATGGTGAGCCGGTGGGGCCGGGGAATGTGGGTGCGCGTGATTTGGTGACGGAGATTGCGGCGTTGGATCCGAGTGTGCGTCCGAGTGAGATTGGGACGCCGTGGCCGATTCAGTCGCAGGGGTTTTTTAGTGGTCCGGGTCAGCAGGCTCAGTTGCATTTGGCGTTTGTGTCCCAGGGTGACTATCAGGCGCCGGCCGGGGGTGGTGTGGGGGCGGCGGGTGCGGTTGGTGTGGCGGATGCGCCGCTGGCGCAGGCGGGGCCGGTCGCGGCCTCACCCGCCGCTCAGGGCGCCGCACAAGCCGCCGCGCAGATGACGTCCGGGAACGCCCCGGGGCAGCCGGCGGTTCAGGCGGCGCCTCCGCTCGGTCAGCCCGCGCCGGCTTCAAATCAGCTGGTCGGCCAGGGCATGCCGGCCGCGGTCGACGGCATCACGAGCGCCGCGAGCGCCGGCGCTGCGGTGCCGGGCTGGACCTCCAGCCAGAGCGCAGTCGCCGCCCAGCTGTTCAAGACGTTCACCGGCGCCGGCCTGTCGCCGGCTGGCGCTTCGGCGCTGATCGGCAACTGGATGCAGGAGTCCTCACTGAATCCGTCCGAGCCGGGCGGCTTCCTCGCCCAGTGGGGCGGCTCGAGGCTTTCCGAGCTCACCTCCCAGTACGGGCCCAACCCCAGCGCCGCCCAGCAGGCGCAGTTCGCCCTGCAGGAGCTGCGCGGCGGATACCCGAGCCTGCTGGAGCAGCTCAAGACGACCAACGATCCGCGGTCAGCGGCTCTGGCGGTGTCGAGCCAGTACGAGCGCCCCAACGCCGCGCTCGCCAACAACGCCAACCGGGAGGCGCAGGCCGCCGCGGCGCTCGCCGCGTTCGGAACGACGCAGGGCGCGCCCCAGACCCCGGCGGCGCAGGTCGTGGATGTGGGCCAGAGCCCAGCGGATGCAGGCGCTGCCGCCGCTCCTGCCGGGGCGGGCGTTGCCGGCGCCCCTGCCCTCGCGGGCGTTGCCGGCGATCCTGCGGGCGCGGGCGTTGCCGGCGCCCCTGCCGGCGTAGGCGCTGCCGCGGCAGCATCCGACCCCGCGAACGTGGCCGCGCAGGCCGGCGGTGCGGCCGGCGTGGGCCAGGCGGGCGGTGCAGTCGATACCGGCGCATTCAAGGCGGCGCAGCCTCACGAGCCGCATTTCCATCGGCACACGGTCCAGTTCCTCGCGGCGGTGCAGCCGAGCCCCGAGTCGCCGCTGTACGCGCAGGGGGGCGGGGCCGGTCAGGCCGGGCCGGTGGCCGACGTTGCCGGCGCGACCCCTGCCGGGCAGCAGCCTGGCCAGGTGGTCGAGGGCGTCGCCGGTCAGCAGCAGCCGGGCCAGGCGGCCGAGCTCGTGCAGGGTCAGGGCGCGGGGGTCTCGTCTGCGATGTCAGGTGGCGGCTCGATAAGCGTGAGCTCGTCGCTGCTGACGGCGGGACAGGAGAAGTTCGCCGGGCGTGTGGCCGAGCTGACCGGGCTCGACCCGAGGGTCGTGTCGGCGTGGGAGCTGGCCGAGGAGTCCGGCAGCGCCGCCCAGGGGCGCGAGGCCGCCGGCAACTTCGACTGGTTGAACATCGGCTACACCGATAGCGCGAACCTCGGGACCAAGGACTCGATCTGGAACGATCCGATCAAGGCGGCCGAGGCGACCGCCGGGTGGATCAAGGGCAAAGACACGATCCCCGGCTACGGAACGGCGAGCTCCGGCATCCAGGCGATACTGAACACCGTCGGCAAGGGCCCCCGGGAGCAGATGATGGCGATCGCGAACAGCGGTTGGGCGAGCAGCCATTACGGCAACGGCGCCAACCTCATTGCCACCTACGACGAGCTGTCCGACCTGAAGGTGGCGAGGGCCTGAGACGCCCCGGTCACGCCTCGCGAGCGGCACCCCGGGGCAGTAGTATCGGACCCTGACCAGTTGATCGGGGAGTGGCGTGACTGAGGAAGGGGTCGCCTCGGCATGATCGGGAGCAAAAGGCAATGACGCCCGTCCGGGCGAAGGCCTGATGTCGACGTCCGAGCGACGTGTCGGCCGCTACCAGATCATCCGCCAGATCGGACGGGGCGGGATGGCGATCGTGTACCTGGCCAGGCAGGAGACGCTCGAGCGCGACGTCGCGCTGAAGGAGCTGAGCAGCTTCCACGCGAGCGCGCCCGAAATGGCGCAGCGGTTCCTACAGGAGTCACGGCTTGCCGGCTCGCTCAACCACCCGAACATCGTCACCGTGCTCGAGTACTTCGAGGACGACGGCGTTCCGTACATCGCGATGGAATACGTGCGGCGGGGCTCGTTGCGGCCGTACGTCAGCCGGCTGTCCACCGCACAGTTCGTCGGCGTGATGGAGGGAGTGCTAGCCGGGCTCGCGCATGCGGAGACCCACGGCATCGTGCACCGCGACCTCAAGCCCGAGAACATCATGGTCACCGCCGACGGTCGCGTGAAGATCACCGACTTCGGCATCGCCAAGGCGACGGCGGCCGCCGGCACCGGCGTGTTCCTGACCGCGGCGGGAACGACCGTGGGGACCCCGACCTATATGGCTCCTGAGCAGGCGATGGGCCGGGACATCGGCATCTGGACCGACCTCTACTCGGTCGGCGTGATGGCGTGGGAGCACGTCGTCGGCCGCGTGCCGTTCCACGACAGCGAGGTGCCGATGGTGATCCTCACCCGGCAGCTGAACGAGGAGATTCCCGCCGCGGTGAGCGTCAATCCCGACGCCGATCCGGACCTGTCGGACTGGATCGACAAGCTGCTCGTCAAGGATCCGGTCAAACGCGCGCAGAGCCCCGCCCTCGTCTGGGACGACCTCGAGGAGATCATCATCAACCGGCTCGGCCCCCGGTGGCGCCGGGAGGCTCGGCTCCCGAGCCCGAGCCAGGTGTTCGACACCCCGCACCCGCTGACGCCGGCGCCGTTCGAGAGTTCGCAGGTCCGCACCCCGGAGCCCGCGCCGGCGCCCGAGCCGGAGCCGCCGGAGCTGAGCGATACGCCGGTCCAGACGCCCCCTGAGACGCCGCCCGCGGAACCGGCCATCGCGGCGGAGGAGGCACAGCCCGAGCCCAAGCCCGGGACCGGCTACGTCACGTTCGGGCCGGCACGCGACGTGGCGGCGCCGGCTGCCGCTGTGGCGGCGGCCGAGGCGGTCGCGACTCCCGCGCCCCCGGTGGCGACGCCGGAGACCCGGGTCGCGACCCCGGAGACCCCGGTGGCGGTGCCCGAAGTGAAAGCCGACGCCCCGGTCGCGGAGCCCGAGACGCCGGTCGAGCCGCCCGAGCGGCATGAGCCCACCTACGTGACCTATGGTCGGGCGCCCGAGCCCGTGGTTCCCGTGGAACCTGAGCCGGTCGAGCCGCCCGCGCCTGAGGAGGCTGTCACCGAGCCACAGCCAGAGCCCGTCGCGGAGGCCGAGCCCGCGCTCGAGGGCGAGACGCTGCCGGGCCTCGGACAGTCGGTGCTCGAACCCGTCGCCGCGGAGCCGGTCCCCGAGCCCGAGCCAGCGCCGCGCGAGCCCGAGGTGCCCGAGCCCGAGCGCCAGCCCGAGCCGCGCCAGCCCGAGCCGGGCGAGCCCGAGACCGCCCGCTCCCCCCGGCCGGCGCGCGAAGTGATCGTCCGCCGGCGCGCGATCCTCGCCGGCGTCGTCGGGGTCATCGCCGCGGCGGCTATCGGGCTCGCGGTCGCGCCCAAGGGGGGCGGTGGTGGCGGTTCGACGACTACGCAGACCGCCGCCCAGCCGCCGCAGCCCGTCTCGAGCGGGCCGATCACGGTGTCGATCCCCACGGGGTGGCAGCGGCAGCCGCCGGTGTCGACCGGAGCCGGCCTCCAGCTGCAGAACGAGCTCGTGGTCGGGCCGATCGCACCCGCGCGGGGGATGCTCGTGATCGGCAACACGAACACGACGGACCCGAGCCTGCTCCCGAACACGCTGCTGACGGCATTGCCAGGCGGCGCTCCCGCTCGGCAGGTCGTGAAGCTCGGCGGCTCGCAGTTCTACCGCTACGTCAACCTCCGACCCTCGGGCGTGAACGGCCTGGTGTCGGTCTACGCGCTCCCGACCACGACCGCGGGAACCGTGCTCGCGGCGTGTCTGCCCAACGGCGCCGCCGCGTCATTCGGAGCGGATTGCGAACGTGTGCTCGAGCTCGCTCAAGCTGAGCGGGGTCAGCGCGGTCGGTCTCGGGCCGAGCAGCACCCTCGCGAGCCAGCTGAGCGCGACGGTCGGCACGCTCAATAAGGCCGTGAGCGCCGGCCAGGGGCGCCTGCGCAGCGCCGGTAAACCCGGCCAGCAGGCGGCCGCCGCGAGCCAGTTGGCGACGGCGTACACCCAGGCTGCCTCGGCGATCCGGAAGCTCGATGCCCCGTCGACGGCGTCGGTCGCGGTGTCAGCGCTGGCCGCCTCGCTCGCCAAGAGCGGACATGACTACGCGGCACTGTCCCGCGCGGCCTCGCACAACGACGGGCACGCCTACACCGCGGCCGGCAAGGCAATCCGCGCCGACAGCGGTTCAGTCAACGCGGCGTTCGCCCAGCTGGCCAAGCTCGGCTACACGAGCTGACCCGCCACCGACGCTCGCTCTCAGCCGCTGCCCGAGACCGTTCCGCCCGACGACGAGCTGTTGCTCCCCGGCGAAGACGGGCCGGTGGAGCCGTGCGGCGGCGCGGTGACGTGCGGCGTGGTGGGCGTAAATACGTGGCTGGGCGTGGTGGGCTGGAACGTGCCCGTGCTCGGGCCCGAAGACGAACTCGACTGGCTCGGGGTCGTCGCGGTCGTCTTGGGCTTCGGCGGAGCGGGTTTGGGCTTCAGCCCGGGAACCGTCGCGGCAGCGCCAACAGCGGTGATCTTGACCTGCGCCGGGCCCTGGACGCTCGACGGGCTCTGGAGCTGGGTCGAGGCCGGAGGCGGGCTGGACGTCGTCGGGGTCTTCGAGGAAGACGAGTTCCCGAGCGCGTACGCGGCGACGAACGCGAGCACCGCCAGCCACCACGGCGGCGATCACTATCGGTGTGGCCGAACGGCCTCGCGCTTCCCCTACGGAAGCGAGATTGTGACTGGTTGCGGTTGCCCCTTCCACGACCCCGGTCCTTTCCTACTAGCGGTGACTCCGGCCCTCGATGATACGGCGGCGGTAGCTCGAATGGAAGCGTCTGTGCCCAGTCACACAGTCGTTGTTCCCGAACCGGTAAGCTTGTGAATCCGGATTCACAGATGGCCACATCGACTCCATCGAACCCACCCGCGAGGTCCTGAATCAGGCGCCCCCGCTGCAGCCGGTCAACCTGTTCGAGATCGACCTCGCCCTGCGCGAGGGGCTCGAGCGCGAAGGTGGCGGCTGGGGGGTGGACCGTGCGCGGGAAGCCGGCGCCGCCGCGGGCAGCGTCGACGCGCTCGAGCACTGCCGGCGCGCCGAGCGGAACCTGCCGATCCTGCGCACCCACGACCGGTACGGACACCGGATCGACCAGGTGGAGCTCGACCCGTCGTGGCATGCGCTGCTGCGCGGGGCGGTCGAGCGCGAGATCCACAGTCTCCCCTGGCGCGAGTCGCGACCGGGTGGCCATGTCGTCCGCGCCGCCCTGTTCATGCTGTGGGGCAACGCGAACGCCGGGGTCATGTGCCCGGTTTCGATGACCTACGCCGCGGTTCCGGCGTTGCGCGACGGAGCTCCCGAGCTCGCCGCCGAATGGGAGCCGCGCCTGACCGCGCCGGACTACGACGCCGGGGCGCTCGCCGGGATGGCGATGACCGAACGCCAGGGAGGCTCGGACGTCCGCGCGAATATCACCCGCGCCGAGCCCGTCGGCGACGGGGTGTACGAACTTCAGGGCCACAAGTGGTTCTGCTCCTATCCCCCGTGCGACGTGTTCCTGGTGCTCGCGCAGGCCAAGGCCGGGCTTTCGTGCTTCCTCGTCGAGCGTGGCCCCGGGATGGAGTTCCAGCGACTCAAGGACAAGCTGGGGACGCGGTCGCTGCCCTCCTCCGAGGTCGAGTTCCACGCCGTCCACGGCCGGCTCGTCGGCGAGGAGGGGCGCGGTGTGCCCGCGATCATCCGGATGGTCAACCACACCCGCCTCGATTGCCTGCTCGGAGGCACGACCGGACTGCGGCGGGGAACGGTCGAGGCCATCCATCATGCTCGGCACCGGTCGGCGTTCGGGGCGTTGCTCGTCGACCAGCCGGCGATGCGCAACGTGCTCGCGGACCTTGCGATCGAGTCCGAGGCGGCGACCGTGGCCGCGCTCCGCGTCGCGCGCGCCTACGACGACCCCGAGGACGCGGCGTTCCGCCGATTCGCGACCGCGGTGATGAAGTACTGGGTCTGCAAGCGCGCGGCGCCCCACGCTGCCGAGGCGCTCGAGTGCCTCGGCGGCAACGGGTTCGTCGAGGACTCCGGCCTGCCGCTCCTGTATCGCGACGCCCCGCTCAACTCGATCTGGGAGGGGTCGGGAAACGTGGCGGCGCTCGACGTCCTGCGGGCGATGGCCAAGGACCCGGACGGGCTGCCGGCGTTTCTGGCCGAGTGCGAGCTTGCCGGCGGCGCCGATGCGCGGCTCGACGCACACCTCGGCCGGGTGCGCGAACGGGCGGCCGAGGCATTCGCCTCCGACGAGCCGCAGTTCCAGGCGCGACGGATTGTCGAGGACCTCGCGGTTGCGCTCCAGGCCTCGCTGCTCGTCCGCTGCGCTCCGCCGGCCGTGGCCGATGCGTTCTGCGCGGCCCGGCTGGGCCACGAGGGCGGGCACGTCTACGGGACGCTCCCGCCCGGCGTCGACGCGGGCGTGATCGTCGACCGCGCGCTACCGGCGTGAGCACGGTCACGGGCCTGGCGACGCGCGAGCGGCTGTTGGCGGCCGCGCGCGAGCTCATCGAGGACGGCGGCTACGGCTCGGCGTCGGTGGCCGCGATCGCCGAGCGTGCCGGCGTCGCCGCGGGAACGCTGTACCGGCACTTCGCCTCGAAGGAGGATCTGTTCGTGGACGTATTCCGCTCGGTCTGCGCCGGTGAGGAGCGGGCGATGCTGGCCGCAGCAAACGAGACTCCGGGCTCCGCGGTGGACCGGCTCGAGGCTGTGCTGACGACATTCGCTCGGCGCGCACTTCGGAATCGCCGGCTCGCCTGGGCGCTCCTGGCCGAACCGGTCGATCCGCTGGTGGACGCCGAGCGAATCGCCTACCGGGAGCGTTACGCGTCGCTGGTCGCCGCGGAGCTTCGGGCGGCGATCGACGCCGGCGAGATTCCGCCCCAGGGCTTGGCGTTCACGGCTGCCGCGCTCGTCGGGGGCTGTGGAGAAGCGCTGGTCGGACCGCTGTCGTCGTCGGACGAGTCAGATCAGGTCGTCGCGGCGATCCAAAGGTTCGTGCGCCGGGCGGTCGGCGCGGGATGAGCGACAGCGTTCGTGTCGAGCGCGACGGCCCGGTGACGACCGTCCTGCTCACGCGCCCCGAGCGGCGCAACGCGGTCGACGGCGACACCGCCGACGCCCTCGCGCGTGCATTCCGCGAGTTCGAGGAGGACGCCGACGCGGCGGTGGCGATCCTCCACGGAGACGGCGGGGTGTTCTGCGCCGGCGCTGACCTGAAGGCGATCGGCACCGACGCGGGCAACCGGGTGACCGCCGACGGCGATGGCCCGATGGGCCCGACCCGGATGCGCCTGGCCAAGCCGGTGATCGCCGCGGTCGCCGGCTACGCGGTCGCCGGCGGCCTCGAGCTCGCGCTGTGGTGCGACCTGCGCGTGGCCGAGGAGAGCGCGGTGCTCGGCGTGTTCTGCCGGCGGTGGGGGGTCCCGCTGATCGACGGCGGCACGGTCCGGCTACCGCGGCTGATCGGGATGAGCCACGCGATGGACATGATCCTCACCGGACGGCCGGTCGCGGCCCGCGAGGCGCTGGCGATGGGCCTCGTCAATCGCGTCGTCCCCGACGGCGAGAGCCTCGCGGCGGCACAGGCTCTCGCGCGCGAGCTGGCCGCGTTCCCCCAGACATGCATGCGCGAGGACAGGCTCTCGCTGCTCGAGCAGGACGGGCTCGACGAGGAGCTGGCGCTGGCCAACGAGTTCGAGCACGGACTCCGCTCGCTCGCCGAGGGCCAGGCCGGCCTCGAGCGATTCCGAAGTCGGGCGCCGGCCGGCACGGCTCATTCGACAGCTAGCGGCAGCCTGGTCGAGAAACCCACCGTATACGTAGGTTTCTCGACCACCCTCCCGGCTGAGCGATTAGTTTTGGCTTCGACCTCAGTCTTAGGGCAAGAAACTATGGCTGTCGTCTGCGTTCACGGACCACTCCGAGGCCTCGCCGGCGACCGCGCCGAGCAGGAGGTTTCCGGCGCCACCGTGCATGAGCTGCTACGCGAGCTCGAGGATCTCCATCCGTCTGTGGTCGGCTGGATCCTCGACGAGCGCGGCGTCATCCGCCGGCACATCAACGTGTTCGTGAACGGCGAGCGGGGTGCGGAGGAGACTGCGGTCGCCGCGGACGATCGCGTCGAGGTGCTGCCTGCGATCACGGGAGGAATATGACCGAGTTGCTGCTGGGGACGAAGAAGGGCCTGTTCGCGCTCGAGGGCGACCCGACATCCGGCGAATTCGCGGTGACCGCCAGGGCGTTTGCCGGCGAGCCGGTCGATTTCGCGACGCGCGACCCGTCCAGCGGCCGCGCGATCGCGACGACGACGTCGCCGTTCTATGGGCCGAAGATCTGGTTCGCGAACGACCTCTCGGGCGAATGGACCCAGGCCTCGGGCGTTGCCGTGCCCGAAGGCGGTGAGGCCGCGCTCGAGCGGATCTGGGTGATCGTCCCCGGCGAGGGCGGCTCGCTGTGGGCCGGCGGCGACCCTGGCGTGCTGTTCGAGAGCCGCGATGGGGGGAAGACCTGGGCGCTCAACGAGGCGCTGTGGGAGCACCGGTTAGGCGAGGACTGGCAGCCCGGCGGTGGTGGGCTGTGCCTGCACTCGATCGTCCCGTGGCCGGGCGAGCCCGACCGGCTCGCCGTCGCGGTGTCGGCCGCCGGCGTGTGGCTGACGGAGGACCACGGGCGGACGTGGCGGAAGGGAAACCGCGGGATCGTCCCCCGCTACCTGCCCGACGACGCCCGCGAGGACACGTTCCAGTTGTGCGTCCACCGCATGGAGCGAGCGCGCAAGCGCCCCGAGCGGATGTTCATCCAGTTCCACGGCGGCGTTTACCGCTCAGATGACGCCGGCGAGACCTGGAGCGAGATCGGGTCCGGCCTGCCGTCCGACTTCGGGTTCCCGCTCGCACTCGATCCGAGCGATCCCGACAGCGCGTACGTGATCCCGCTCACCGGCGACTTCGACCGGGTCACGCCCGACGGCCACGTGCGGGTATACGAAACTCGCGACGGCGGGGACACGTGGGCGCCGCACGGCAACGGCCTGCCGACACGCGACGCCTACCTGACGGTGCTGCGCCGGGCGTTCGACCGCGCCGGTGAGGGCTCGGCGCTGCAGCTGTACTTCGGGGCCACCTCGGGCGACGTGTTCGGCTCGGGCGACGCCGGCGCCAGCTGGTTCACGGCGGCCACGCACCTGCCGCCGGTGTTCTCGGTGACGACAACGGCCTAAAGGTCGAGCACGATCTCGCCGGTCGGCCGCGAGCAGCAGATCAGCGCCGTCCCGGGCTCGGGTGGCTCGAGCGGGTCGGGCCCGTAGCTGACCTCGCCGCTGATGAGCCCGGTCTCGCACGTGCGGCAGACGCCGGTCCGGCACGACCACCGGACCGGGACGTCGCAGGCCTCGGCGAACTCGAGCAGGCTCGCGAACGACGGATCCCAGGTCACCGACAGGTTGCTGCGGCTGAACGAGATCGCGGGGCCGGCGCCGGCATCGCCCGTCGGCGGGTGGGGCGGGCGAACCTGGGCGCCGACGATGCCGGGCGTCGAGGACTCTCCGGGCCCGAACACCTCCATCGCGACGCGGTCGGGCGGGACGCCACGGGCGGTCAGCGCGCCGGCGAGGTCGTGCATGAACGGGCCGGGGCCGCACACGTAGAAATCGGCCTCGGCGGTTGGGACGCCGCAGGCGTCGATCACATCCGCGGTGAGCCGTCCGGTGACGTCGAAGCCGGTGTCGCCGGGGTTGGGCCGGCTATAGCAAACGATGCTGTGGGCGTCCGGCAGCTCCGCGAGCAGTTCGCTGACCTCCGCCGCGAACGGGTGCTCGGCGCCGTCGCGAGCGCCCTGCAGCCACCACACCGGCCGCGGCGAGCGCTCGGCCGCCAGGACGTGGAGCATCGCGAGCACGGGGGTCGCGCCGACGCCGGCGCTGAGGAGCGCCACCGGGCGACTGCCTTCCCGGAGCACGAACTCGCCGCGGGGCGCGCCGGCCTCGATCTCATCACCGACGTGCAGCCGGTCGTGGATGTAGTCACTGCCGGCGCCATGGGGCTCGCGCTTGACGCTGATCCGGTAGCTCGCGGTGTTTGGCGTGTCCGACAGCGAGTAGGTCCTGAGCAGCGCCGGGGACGCCGGGTCCGGGCGCAGGCGCACGGTCAGGAACTGGCCCGGGAGCGCGGGCGCGGCCGGTTCGCCGTCGGCAGGCTTGAGCCGCACCGAGATCACGCTCGCGCTCTCGCGGTCGATCTCGGCGACTCGGAGCTTCCGCAAGCCGGGCCAGGCCGGTGGCGGCGCCGCGGCCGCCTCGGCAGGGCCGTCGAGCAGTTCGCGGAACGATCCCTGCCAGCCCTGGCTGAGCGCGGGGATGCGGAGCGCCCGGACCAGGTCGGGCCGGGCCCGGTGCGGCAGATACAGCAGGCCGTCGATATCGGCCACGGTCATCGCCTCGGGGCCGCGCCGTAGACGCTCGATCGGGTCGCCGGCCTGGACCTCGCCCTCCTCGAGCACGCGGAAGTAGAAGCCGGGCCGCCGGTGGGCGACGACGAGCGATGGCATCTTCGGCTCGTTCATCCGGATGCCGAGGCGGTAACAGGTGACCCGCGGCTGGCTGACCTCGAACACCGCCGAGCCGATCCGGTAGCGGTCTCCGACGCAGACCTCGTCGTCGGTCAGCCCCTCGACGGTGAAGTTCTCGCCGAACTGCCCGTCGACGAGGTCGTCGCGGGCCAGGAACTCCTGCCAGTAGCGGTAGGACTCGCTCTGATAGACGAACACGGCCCGGTTCGGGCCGCCGTGCCCGGCCAGGTCGCCCTGGCCGTCGCCATCGATGTTGAGGCGCCGGACGATCTGCCGGCCGTCGACCGGGTCCTTCCAGATGCCCGTGTGGACGGTCCGGCCCTCCCACTCGACGTCGCGCGGCATGCCGACGTTGACCGACAGCAGTCGCGGCTGAGCGGCGCTAGCCACGGCCGTTGAGGTCTGCCGCCCACGCCAGCAGCTGGGCGACCTCATCGTCGGTGATCCCGACCGCCGGGTCGGTGGTGACGAGCAACGTCGGCGCCGGTCGCGAAGCGGCCCATGCCCAGCAGTCGTCGTCGTGGGCGTCGTCGATCCACGCGACCGGTCTGGACGGATCGACATGCCGGTCGATCCCCCCGAGCTTCCAGTGCGCCCGGGGTGGACGGCCGTCGTACTCGAACTCGACGTGGGGGAGCGGACCGCCCAGCCCGAGCGCCGCCGGCAGGTAATCGTTGGCCTTCTCCTCCCACCCGGTGCACCACGCGAGCTCAAATGCCGCCTCCAAGCGGCGCAGGTGTCCCCCGGCGGTTCCTGATAGGAAGTGGGCGATTCCGTCAACCAGCAGGAAGCGCCCATCCGAGGGAGGCGCTGCGTGATCGAAGCCGAACAGGGAGATCACGCCGTCTACGTCGATCAGGAGGATGGGCTGGTCCATGAGTGAAGTGATGGTGGCACGGGTACTCATCCGGCCGTAGTAGTACGGGAGCGCTCAAGCCCTTGGCTCGCGCTGCCGAAGACCCCACTGAGGCAAGCAAGGAGCTTGCCGCGCCAACCAGCAATGAGCTCTTTCTTCGGCATCCTTCTCGCACTCCTGTGCGCTCTGACCACGAACGTGGGCTTCCTGTACAAGCATCGGGGAGCGTGCGCGGCGCCGTCGGTCAACGTCCGCCGGCCGCTTCGGTCGGCGAAGGCGCTGTTCGCCTCGCCGCTGTTCACGATCGGCTGGGTCATCGGCGCCGGCGCCTGGGTCTTCCACGTCGCCGCGATGTCGGTGGCGCCGCTGTCGCTCGTCCAGGCGGTCCTGGCCGGCGGGATGGTGCTGCTGGCGATCATGGCCGAGCAGATGCTGGGTTGCAGCATCGGGCGCCGGCAGTGGATCGGCCTCGGGCTGACCGCATTCGGACTGATGCTCCTCGGTTTCACGCTTCCCGCCGCCCACGGCGCTGATTCGCAGTTCTCGCTTCCCGGCATGATCGCGTTCGAGGGCGTGCTGATCGCCGCGGGAACGCTGCTGATCATGGGCCCGAGCATGGGCGCGCCGGCCGAGCACCACGGCTACATGCTCGGGGCCGCCTCGGGCATCCTGTTCGGCGTCTCCGACGTCGCGATCAAGGCGATTTCCGGGATGGTCGGCACCTCCGGCGTCGCCGGGCTGGTGAGCCCGTGGACATGCATCTGCCTCGCCGCCTCGGTCGCGGCCTTCTACTCCTCGGCCAAGGGCCTCCAGGACGGAGACGCGGTCCCGGTGATCGCGGTCACGGGCACGGCGGCAAACGTCGCCGGCATCGTCGGCGGGTTCATCGTGTTCGGCGACCCGCTCCCCGGCACTCCGGTGTCGATCGTCCTCCAGTGCTTCGCATTCGTGCTGGTGCTGGGTGCCGCGTGGCTGATGCCGGCGCCGGTCCGTGCGGCCGGTCCCGCCAACGTCGCCGCCGCAACCGCTTAGTACGGCCGCTAAAGCGGCCCATCATCCGGATCGGCTAACGGTCCCTCCTACCTGCACAATTGCTCCGGCGTGCCCGCGGCGATACGGTTGTACAAAACGGCAGACGACTGGAGGACGGGATGGCTAGCACCTCGGAGGCGGTTCGGACTGGGCAAAGCACGCTCCAGGAGCTGGCCAAGCGCCACCTGTGGATGCACTTCACGCGGATGTCCGCGTACGACGAACGCACGACGTTCCGATCATCGTCCGCGGCGACGGCTGCTACGTGTGGGACGAGAACGGCAAGCGCTACCTGGACGCGCTGTCGGCGCTGTTCTGCGTGAACATCGGCCACGGGCGCGCCGACGTCGTGCAGGCCGGCGCCGACCAGGCCAAGGACCTCGGGTTCTTCACGAACTGGTCCTACGCCCACCCGCCGGCGATCGAGCTGGCGGCGCGGATCGCCGTCGCTCGCCCCGGGCGACCTGAACCGCGTGTTCTTCACGAGCGGCGGCAGCGAGGCGGTCGAGTCCGCCTACAAGCTCGCCCGCCAGTACCACAAGGTCACCGGCAGCCCGAACAAGACCAAGCTGATCGCGCGCGAGATCGCGTACCACGGAACGAGCCTCGGCGCGCTGTCGGCGACGGGCATCACCAGCCTCCGCGAGCCGTTCGAGCCGCTCACCCCGGGCGACCGTCACGTCCCGAACACGAACACCTACCGCATGGCGCCGGGCATCAGCGAGAGCTGGTTCGCCGAGTCGATCGCCGAGAAGATCGAGTTCGAGGGGCCGGACACGGTCGCCGCGGTGATCCTCGAGCCGGTGCAGAACGCCGGCGGCTGCTTCACGCCGCCCGACGGCTACTTCCAGCGCGTGCGCGAGATCTGCGACGAGTACAACGTCCTGCTGATCTCCGACGAGGTGATCTGCGCCTGGGGCCGCCTCGGCGAGTGGTTCGGCGCCCACAAGTACGGCTACGCGCCGGACATGATCACCACCGCGAAGGGCATCACGAGCGCATACGCGCCGATGGGCGCGGTGATCGCCTCGGACCGCGTCGCCGAGCCGTTCATGACCGGGACCAACAGCTTCACGCACGGGTTCACGTTCGCCGGACACCCGGTGTGCGCGGCGATCGCGATGGCGAACCTCGACGTGTTCGAGCGCGAAGGCATCCTCGAGAACGTCCGCGCGAACGAGGGCAAGTTCCGCGCGATGCTCGACGGGCTCCGCGAGCTACCGATCGTCGGCGACGTCCGCGGCACCGGCTACTTCCACGCGATCGAGCTGGTCAAGGACAAGGAGACCAAGGAGACGTTCAACGAGGAGGAGTGCGAGACGCTCCTGCGCGGGTTCCTGTCCGCGCGAGCTCTACCGCCGCGGGCTGATCTGCCGCGCCGACGATCGCGGCGATCCGGTGGTCCAGCTGTCGCCGCCGCTGATCGCGGGGCCTGAGCAGTTCGCGGAGATCGAGGAGATCCTGCGCGATGTGCTGACCGAGGCGGGCGAGCGCATGGACGTGCATGGCCGGGCCGGCGTGTTCGGGGCGCGCCCCTCCGCCTAGCCGCGCTCATTTTGCAGAGAGGCTCTTAGCTCGAGATGCTGACCGTCGGGGACCTGCTGCGCGATCTGGACGTTCGCCTGCTTGCGGGGGAGCGTGGCCTGCACCTGCCGGTGAGGTGGGTGCACATCTCCGAGCTGCTCGACCCGACGCCGTGGCTGTCCGGTGGCGAGCTGCTGCTGACGACCGGCATGCAGCTCGACACGCCGACGCAGGCCCGGGAGTTCGCCGCGCGCCTGGCCGACCACCATCTGGCCGGGCTCGGGTTCGGGACGGGCTTCAAGCATGCGACGGTGCCGGAGACGCTGCTCGAAGTCGCGGCCGAGCGCGAGTTCCCGGTGTTCGAAGTCCCGTACGAGGTGCCGTTCATCGCGGTCACCGAGGCGGCGTTCACGCAGCTGGTCAACGAGCAGTACGCGGCGCTGCGGCGTGCTTTGGCGGCGCAGGAGCGGTTGGAGCGGATCGTCCTGTCGGAGCGGGGCTTAGATGCCCTGGTCGGCGCGCTGGCGACGTTGATCGGCGCTGCCGTGGTCGTGTTCGACGGTCGCGGTGAGCCGCTCCAGCAGCACGCGTTCCGCCGGGCGATCGAGCCCGAGACGCTCGACGCGCTCCGGAGTGAGGTCCGCGAGCGGGCGCGCCGGCGCGAGGCGCGGGCGTTCATGCCCTCGCTCGCCGATGGCGATCAGGGGCTGGCGCTGCCGGTCGCCGCCGATGGCGCACCACGACCCGGCGGTGGCAGTGCGGGTGGCGGCCCGGCCCGGGCGCCCGAGGCCTGGCTCGTTGCGGTGAAGGACTCCGGCCCCCTGTCGGACTTCGACCGGCTGACCCTGCACCAGGCGGTGACGATCGTGGCGCTCGAGCTGCTGCGCGCCCGTGTCGCCGGCGACACCGAGCGCCGGCTCGCCGGGGATGTGCTCGACGCGATCGTGCGCGGTGAGCTGAGCGGCCCCGACGTGGCCCGCCGGCTCGGTCCGTTCGGGCTGTCCGAGCAAGTCGCCGCGATCGTGCTCAAGCGCCCCGGCGACGGGCGCGGCGGGCCCGGGACCTCGGGCGAGGCGGCGCTGTGGGCGGCGTTGCGTGAGGAGTCGACGCCCGCACTGGTCGCGTCGGTCGGCTCGCTCGCCTGCGCACTGGTCCCGGGAGGGGCCGACGACGAGCTGTTCGCGCTCGGCGACCGGGTCGCGGCGGCGGCGGGTCTCGAGCTGCGCGAGGAGGTTCGAGTCGGGATCGGGCGGGCGGTGCCGGTCCTCGACGCCCGGCGGAGCTTCCACGAGGCGCGGTGCGCGCTCGAGGCGCTCGCGCTCGGGGCGGCCGCCACGAACGGCAACGGGTCGGCGTCGGCATCGGGGGATGGCCCTCGAGTGGCGACCTACAGGGATCTCGGGTCCTTCCAGCTGCTGCTGTCCTTGCAGGACGACGAGGCGCTGCGGCTGTTCTGCGATTCGATCCTCGGGCCGATCGAGGCCAGCGAGGGGCCGTACGGAGGCGAGCTGATGCGGTCGCTCGAGGCGTTCATCGAGGAGAACGGACAGTGGGAGCGGGCGGCAAGGCGGCTCTACTGCCACCGCCACACGCTGCGGTATCGGATCCGCCGGGTCGAGGAGCTGACGGGCCGGGACCTCGGGACGGCCCGCGATCGGATCGAGTTCTGGCTGGCGCTGCGAGGGCGGCAGCTCGTGAGTTGACGGCGAAATTTCTGAAAGTTGCCTACTAACCGGGAAGGCGGTCACAGCGTGAAGGTCGGGGTCCCAACAGAGGTCAAGTCAGATGAGTACAGAGTCGCGCTGACGCCCGCCGGCGTCCGCGAGCTGGCCGACGCCGGGCACGAGGTGTTCGTGCAGGCCGGCGCCGGGATCGGTTCCGCGATCACGGATGAGGGCTACGCCGCCCAGGGGGCGACGATCCTTCCCGACGCGGACGCCGTGTTCGAGGAGGCGACGCTGATCGTCAAGGTCAAGGAGCCCCAGCCGCCCGAGGTCGGGCGGCTCAAGCCGCACCACACGCTGTTCACGTACCTGCACCTGGCCGCCGACGCTTCGCTGACCCACGGGTTGATGGAGTCCGGTGCGACCTGCATCGCGTACGAGACGGTCGAGGACACGCGCGGACGGCTGCCGCTGCTGGCCCCGATGTCAGAGGTCGCCGGCAAGATCGCCACGCAGGCCGGCGCGTTCATGCTCGAGAAGCCGCTGGGAGGGCGGGGGATCCTGCTCGGCGGCGTCCCTGGCGTCGCCGCGGCCAACGTGATGGTCATCGGCGGCGGCGTGGTCGGGATGCACGCGGCGTTCATCGCCCTGGGGATGGAGGCCACGGTCTACGTCTATGACCGCAACATCGACCGGCTGCGGGAGCTGGACATTGCCTTCGGGGGGCGCGCGGATACCTGCTTCGCGACGACCTTGCAGATCGAGGAGCGGCTGCCCTACATGGACCTCGTGATCGGGGCCGTGCTCGTCCACGGGGCGAAGGCGCCGCGCGTGATCACGCGCGCGCAGCTCGGGCTGATGAAGCCCCAGGCGGTGCTGGTCGACGTGTCGATCGACCAGGGCGGCTGCTTCGAGACCTCGCGGCCGACGACCCACTCCAATCCGACCTACGAGGTCGACGGGATCACGCACTACTGCGTGACGAACATGCCGGGCGCGGTCCCCATCACCTCGACGTACGCGCTGACCAACGCCACCATTCCCTACGTGCTGCACCTGGCTTCCGCCGGGGTCCAGGCGGCGATTTCGGACAACCCGGGGCTGAAGCTCGGGGTGAATGTCGCCGGCGGTCAGGTGACGTACGCGCCGGTGGCCGACGCGGTCGGCGTGCCGTGCGTGGCGGTCGATGACGCTCTGGCGGTGGCGGCTGCATAAGCCGGTGCCGGGCGCCACAGAATCGAAACAGCGTCGATTTTCGCCCCTGCTACGCTCCCGTCCGCATGCCGACTACCAGCCAGTTGATCCGCAAGGGCCGTACGCCGCCCAAGAAGAAGCTCGCGACCCCGGGCCTGAAGTCCGGCAAGGGCCGCAAGAAGAAGGTCGCGGCGCCCCAGCGGCGCGGCGTGTGCACGCGCGTGTACACGACCACGCCGAAGAAGCCGAACTCGGCGCTGCGGAAGGTCGCCCGTGTGCGGCTCACGAACGGCATGGAGGTCGGCGCGTACATCCCGGGCGAGGGCCACAACCTGCAGGAACACTCGGTGGTCCTGGTCCGTGGCGGTCGCGTCAAGGACCTGCCGGGGTTCCGTTACAAGGTCATTCGCGGCACGCTCGACGCCGCCGGCGTCGGCGATCGCAAGAAGGCGCGCTCGCAGTACGGCGTGAAGGCGAAGTAGCACACAGATGCCGCGTCGCGCAGCTGCCCAGGTCCGGCCGGTCGAGCCCGATCCCGTTCATCGCAATCGCCTCGTCCAGCAGGTCATCAACAAGGTGATGCTCGACGGCAAGAAGTCCGTCGCCGAGCAGATCGTCTACGACGCCATGGCGATCCTCGCCGAGCGCACGGGCAAGAACCCGGTCGAGCAGCTCGAGGCGGGGATCAAGGCCCTGACGCCGGTGCTCGAGGTCCGCTCGCGCCGGGTCGGTGGCGCGACCTACCAGGTGCCGGTCGAAGTGCCCGCGCGCCGGTCCCGCACGCTGGCGGTTCGCTGGCTGGTGCAGTTCGCGCGCCAGCGCCGCGAGAAGACGATGGCCCAGCGCCTCGCGCACGAGCTGCTCGATGCCACGCAGCAGCAGGGCGGCGCGTTCAAGCGCAAGGACGACATCTACCGCATGGCGCAGGCCAACAAGGCCTTCGCCCACTATCGCTGGTAGCTGCCCCGCCTGCGGTGGCGCCCCTTGTCGGGGCCCCCTGCTGTGAGTTGCGGGTAGGCGGGCGGTGGTCGCGCTTCACGCGAGGGGCCCGAAAGGGGCATCCACCTCCGCGGGTACCTGGGCCGCTGGGCTCGGTGACAGCGGGGAGGCCAACCGCGTCGCGTGCATCCGGGCGCGATCTTGGGCCCGTCAGCGCAGCGCCCCGCCCCGACCGGAGAGTAAAACGCGAGGGCTGCCCACCACACGGGACCGGGGGCTGCAGTGAGACAACCCTCGCGTTTTCCAAGAGTAACGACGGATTCCTGTGGTCTCGACCGACTTATCCTTGGATGTCAGCATGCCGACCATGGCCGCTGCGCGCGGCGAGAATTCTAAAAGGACTCTTAGGATTCTGGCGGTGGCGAGCCTGGGAGAAGCAGGAGCCCGGCCACACCGCTGACCAGCAGCAGCACCGCGCCCAGGGTCTCGATGTAGAGGCCGGCGCTCGGGGTCGAGGTCCCGTCGACGTACTGCGAGGCGCCCGAGCCGACGATTCCGGTGGCGTGGGCGTCGGGCAGGTCGCCGAGCAGCGCGATCAGCAGCGTGACGACGCCGAGGAGCGCGAGCGCGATCAGCGCGGTCCGGTTCCCGTGGCGGAACACCGCGAACGCGAGCACGGCTGCGAGCAGCGCGATCGGAATCGGCGCCCAGGCGTGGTTGGCGCCGGTGCCGACGGTCTTGATCGCGGTCGAGCTGGCCGCCGAATGGACGTGATAGAGCGCGGTGAACTGCGCGACTATGATCAGAAGAGCGCCCAGGAGCGCGACGAGCACGACCGCGGTGGTGGCGAGTCCGCGGCTTTCCAAATCGCCTGAATCGGGCCTCTCGCGACGGGCGCGCAGCCGCCCGAAAGCCGCAGATCCTCTGCTATATTCGGTGTTTGCCTCGGGTGGTGCGCTCATGTGCGCCCGCTTCCAGGCAAGCTGGTTCCCTGTAATGGAGTCGTCCACCAGATAGACACCCGCCCTTTCCCGGCAGCCGCGTCGCGAATGGGCCCGATGGGCCCTTTTTCATGTCCGCAGCTTTCGCCGGGAGAAACGGTGCACTTTCGCCGTGTCGGACCGACGCCCCGCCCCCCGGAATAACTACTGCTCATGCCTCGCACTTTCTCTCTGAACAACATTCGCAACATCGGGATCATGGCCCACATCGACGCCGGTAAAACGACGACGACCGAGCGCATCCTGTATTACACAGGCCGGACCTACAAGATGGGGGAGGTTCACGAGGGCGCGGCCGTGATGGACTGGATGGCCCAGGAGCAGGAGCGCGGCATCACGATCACCTCGGCCGCGACCACCTGTGAGTGGAAGGGCCACCGGATCAACATCATCGATACGCCCGGCCACGTCGACTTCACGGTCGAGGTGGAGCGATCGCTGCGCGTGCTCGACGGCGCGATCGCGCTGTTCGATTCGGTCGCCGGCGTGGAGCCGCAGTCCGAGACCGTGTGGCGCCAGGCCGACAAGTACCGCGTTCCGCGCATCGCCTACATCAACAAGATGGACCGGATCGGCGCCGACTTCGACCGCGGCGTGCAGACGATGATCGATCGCCTGGGCGCCCATCCGGTGCCCATTCAGCTCCCGATCGGAGCAGAGCAAGACTTCACCGGGATCATCGACGTCGTCCAGATGAAGGCCATCGTCTACAAGGACGAGCTCGGCAAGGACCAGGACGTCATCGAGATTCCCGAGCACCTGCGTGCGGAGGCCGAGGCGGCCCACGAGCACCTGCTCGAGGAGGTCTCGCACTACGACGACGAGCTCGTCGAGATGATCCTCGAGGAGCACGAGATCTCGCCCGAGCGGCTCAAGCAGTCGATCCGCAAGGCGACGCTGGCGACCGAGATCACCCCGGTGCTGTGCGGCTCGAGCTTCAAGAACAAGGGCGTCCAGCCGCTGCTCGATGCCGTCCTCGACTACCTGCCGAGCCCCCTCGAGGTGCCGGCGGTCGAGGGTCTCGAGCCCGAGCGGGGCTCGCAGAACGGAGGCGTGCCCGCGCACCGGGAAGCGTCCGACGATGAGCCGTTCGCGGCGCTGGCGTTCAAGATCATGGCCGACCCGTACGTCGGCAAGCTCACCTACTTCCGCGTCTACTCCGGCCGGCTCGAGGCTGGCTCGCGCGTGCTCAACGTCAGCACCGGGCGCACCGAGCGGGTCGGGCGGATCCTGATCATGCACGCGAATGAGCGTGAGGAGGTCAAGGACGTCGCGGCCGGCGACATCGCCGCCGCGGTCGGGATCAAGCAGGTCGTGACCGGCGACACGCTCGCCGCGCCCGACAGACCGATCAAGCTCGAGACGATCGTGTTCCCCGAGCCGGTGATCAAGGTCGCGATCGAGCCCAAGACCAAGGCCGACCAGGAGAAGATGGCCACGGCGCTGTCGCGCCTGGCCGAGGAGGACCCGACCTTCCAGGTACGTACGAACGAGGAGACCGGACAGACCGAGATCTCGGGGATGGGCGAGCTCCACCTCGAGGTGCTGGTCGACCGGATGCTGCGCGAGTACAAGGTCGACGCCAACGTCGGCCGCCCGCAGGTCTCCTACCGCGAGACGATCAAGGGCACGGCCGAGAAGGTCGAGGGCCGGTTCGTCCGCCAGACCGGTGGCGCGGGCCAGTACGGCATCGTCTACATCAACGTCGAGCCGGCGCCCGGCGAGGGGTTCGACTTCGTCAACAAGGTCAGGGGCGGGTCAATCCCGACCGAATTCATCCCGGCGGTCGAGAAGGGCGTCGAGGAGGCCTTGGAGAACGGACCGCGTGCGGGCTACCCGATGGTGGACGTGCGGGTCACGCTGACCGACGGCAAGTACCACGACACCGACTCCTCCGAGATCGCGTTCAAGGTCGCGGGCTCCCTCGCGCTGAAGGCGGCGGTGACGCGCGCCAAGCCGATTCTGCTCGAGCCGATCTTCGCGGTCGAGGTCGTGACGCCCGAGGAGTTCATGGGCGACGTCATCGGCGACCTCAACCGCCGGCGCGGACACGTGAACGGGATGGAGCAGCGCGGCAACGCGCAGGTCATCAGCGCGTACGTGCCGCTGGCGGAGATGTTCGGATATGCAACCGACGTGCGGTCGAACACCCAGGGCCGCGCGACGTACACCATGCAGTTCGAGCGCTACGAAGAAGTCCCCGCGAACCTCGCCGACAAGATCGGCGGCGAAGAGGCAGCTGCGTAGCCGCAGGGATTGCCTCGACTTTATATCCTGCATAAGTTCGTCCGCGGACGGACACCACTACTGAAACCGAAGGAGCGAAAGCAAAGTGGCGAAAGCCAAGTTCGAGCGCGATAAGCCCCACGTCAACGTCGGGACCATCGGTCACATCGACCATGGCAAGACGACGCTGACGGCAGCCATCACGAAGGTGCTGAACGAGAAGTACGGTGGCACGGAGGTTCGGTCGTTCGAATCGATCGATAACGCTCCGGAAGAGAAGGCGCGCGGCATCACGATCGCGACCTCTCATGTCGAGTACCAGACTCCGAACCGGCACTACGCACACGTCGACTGTCCCGGACACGCGGACTACGTCAAGAACATGATCACCGGCGCCGCGCAGATGGACGGCGCGATCCTGGTCGTGTCCGCGGCCGACGGTGCGATGCCGCAGACGCGCGAGCACATCCTGCTCGCCCGTCAGGTCGGCGTTCCCTACATCGTCGTGTTCCTCAACAAGGTCGACATGGTCGACGACCCCGAGCTGCTCGAGCTCGTCGAGGTCGAGATCCGCGACCTGCTCTCCGAGTACGAGTTCCCCGGAGACGACATTCCGTTCGTGTCCGGCTCGGCGCTGAAGGCGCTCGAGGGCGACGAGGAGTACGAGGCCAAGATCCTCGAGCTCGCCGAGGCGCTGGACACCTACATTCCGGAGCCCGTGCGCGACCTCGACAAGCCGTTCCTGATGCCGGTCGAGGATGTGTTCTCGATCACCGGTCGCGGCACCGTCGCCACCGGTCGCGTCGAGCAGGGCATCGTCAAGACCGGCGAGACCGTCGAGATCGTGGGCATCAAGGCAACGACCAACACCGTGGTGACGGGCGTCGAGATGTTCAAGAAGATTCTCGACCAGGGTCAGGCGGGAGACAACGTCGGGTGCCTGCTGCGAGGCACCAAGCGGGACGACATCGAACGCGGGCAGGTTCTCTGCAAGCCCGGCTCGATCACACCGCATACCAAGTTCAACGCCGAGGTCTACGTCCTGAAGAAGGAGGAGGGCGGCCGTCATACGCCGTTCTTCACGGGCTACCGGCCGCAGTTCTATTTCCGCACCACCGACGTCACCGGCGTGGCGAGGCTGCCCGAGGGCACCGAGATGGTCATGCCCGGCGACAACGTCCAGATGGAGATCGAGCTGATCCAGCCGATCGCCATGGACCAGGGTTTGCGGTTCGCGATCCGCGAGGGCGGCCGTACGGTCGGCTCGGGGGTCGTCGCCGAAGTAATTCAATAGTTGACAAGGCGGCGCGGCCACGGCCCGCCGCCTTTTTTGTGACAGATACGACATTTATGGGCGGGCCCCGTAGCCCGGGGTTCGCCCTCAACACTGAGAAGACAGAGATACACACGCTTTGGCAACTATTGCCCAGAACAAGATCCGAATTCGCCTGAAGTCCTACGACCACACGGCGATCGAAACGGCGGCCAAGGAGATCGTCGAGACGGCCACGCGCACCGGCGCGACCGTCTCCGGTCCGGTGCCGCTGCCGACCGAGAAGAACGTTTACTGCGTGATCCGTTCGCCGTTCAAGGACAAGGACTCGCGTGAGCACTTCGAGATCCGCACGCACAAGCGGCTGATCGACATCCACCAGCCCACCCCGAAGACGGTCGACTCGCTCCAGCGGCTCGACCACCTTCCGGCCGGCGTGGATATCGAGATCCGCCTCGCGTCCTGAGACCGATGACCGCGATCCTCGCCAAGAAACTCGGGATGACGCAGCGGTTCCAGGACGATGGTCGCGTGGAGCGCGTGACCGTCCTCGAGGCCGGGCCGTGCCCGGTCACCGCGATCCGGACCGTCGAGCGCGACGGGTACGAGGCCGTCCAGCTCGCGTTCGGCAAGTGCAAGGAGAAGTCGATCACGAGGCCTGAGCTCGGGCATCTGAAGAAGGCCGACGCCTCCGCGCACCGTCACCTCGCGGAGTTCCGCGACGAGGCCGGCGAGCTGCTCGTGGGCCAGACCGTGACCGTCGACGCGTTCTCGGTCGGGGACACCGTGAAGGTGTCGGGCAAGACCAAGGGCAAGGGCTTCCAGGGCACGATCAAGCGACACAACTTCAAGAGCGGACCGAAGTCGCACGGGTCTCACAACGTCCGCGCACCCGGCTCGATCGGCGCCTCGGCGACGCCCTCGCGCGTGTTCAAGGGCGTGCGCGGCCCCGGCCGGATGGGCGGCGGACGAGTGACTCAGCGCGGGCTGACGGTGGTCGAGATCATCCCCGGCCAGAATCTGTTGCTGCTTCGCGGTGCCGTCCCCGGCCCTCGTGGCGGGACGGTGGAGGTGCGGACCGATGGCTAGCGCGCCGGTGCTCGGCGGCGGCAGCGTCGACCTCGATCCGGTCGCGTTCGAGGCCAAGTTCAACATGCCGCTCGTGCACGAGACGGTGCGCGCCGAGTTGAACGCGCGCCGGCACGGCACCGCGTCCACCAAGACGCGCGGCGAAGTGTCCGGCGGCGGCGCCAAGCCGTGGCGACAGAAGGGCACCGGCCGTGCCCGGGCCGGCTCCTCGCGCTCGCCGCTGTGGACGGGCGGGGGCACGGTGTTCGGCCCGACGCCGCGCCACTACACGGTCAAGGTCAACCGCAAGGCGCGCCGCGCGGCGCTGCGCAGTGCGCTGTCGCTGCACGCCGGCCGAGAGTCGCTCGCGGTGTTCGACGCCTCGGCGTTCTCCGGGCCGTCGACCCGGCAGGCGGTCGATCTGCTCGACGACTGGGGTGCGACGGCGCCGACGTTGGTGCTGCTGGCCGATTCGGAGGCGGCCGCCGGCAAGTCCTTCCGCAACCTTCCCCGCGCCAATGCGATGCCGGTCGACGATGCCGGCGTCGCCGATCTCGTCGGCGCCGCGTCGCTGCTCGTCTCGCAGGCAGCGATGGAGTCGCTGGTCGCACGGGCCGCGGGCTCGGTTTCCGGTGGCGACGACGACCAGTCAACCGGTGACGACCAGGAGGAGGCCGCCTGATGGAGCCCACGCAGGTGATCATCCGCCCGGTCCTGTCCGAGAAGACGTTCGCGCTCGCCGAGGCCGGCAAGTACACGTTCCGCGTACACGACAAGGCGCACAAGACGCAGATCCGCCAGGCGATCGAGCTGCTGTTCGACGTCAACGTGCTCGAGGTCCGCACCGCGCACGTGCACTCCAAGCCCAAGCGCCGCGGCCAGACCTCGGGACGCACACGGCAGTGGAAGAAGGCGATCGTGCAGGTGCGCGCGGGCCAGACGATCCCGATCTTCGGCGGACTGGAGGCCGGTGAGTAATGCCCATTCGCAAGCCCAAGCCAACCTCCCCGGGTCGCCGGTTCGTCACCTATCCGGACTTTGCCGAGATCACGCGGTCGACACCCGAGAAATCGCTGGTCGAGGGGCTCACGAAGTCTGGCGGCCGCAACGCTCACGGCCGCAAGACCTCGCGCCACCGCGGTGGCGGCGCCAAGCGGCTGTACCGCAAGATCGACTTCAAGCGCCGCAAGGACGGCGTGCCGGCGAAGGTCGCGCAGATCGAGTACGACCCGAACCGGTCCGCGTACATCGCGCTGCTGCACTACGCCGACGGCGAGAAGCGCTACATCCTCGCGCCCCAGCGGCTGCGGGTCGGCATGTCCGTGCAGTCGGGACCGACCGCGGAGATCCGCGTCGGCAACAGCCTGCCGCTCTCGAACATGCCGGCGGGAACCGTGGTCCACAACGTCGAGCTGACGCCGGGTCGCGGCGGCCAGATGGCACGCGCCGCCGGCGCCGGCGTGCAGCTGCTGGCCAAGGACGGCGACTACGTGACGCTACGCCTGCCCTCGGGTGAGATGCGGATGGTTCGCGGCGAGTGCCGCGCGACCGTCGGGTCGATCGGCAACACCGACCACCAGAACGTGTCGATCGGCAAAGCCGGGCGCAAGCGCCACATGGGCGTGCGCCCGCAGACCCGCGGGACCGCGATGAACCCGGTGGATCACCCGCACGGCGGCGGCGAGGGCTCGACGACGCCCGGGCGCCATCCCGTCACCCCGTGGGGCGTGCCCACGCTCGGCTATCGCACCCGACCGAAGGGCAAGGCGTCTGACAAATACATCGTGCGCGGACGGAGGAGAGGGAAGAAGCGGTGAGTCGCTCGAGCAAGAAGGGGCCGTACGTCCAGGACCGGCTGATGACGCGGATCGAGGCGATGAACACCTCGGGCGAGAAGCGCATGCTCAGGACCTGGTCGCGCGCTTCGACGATCTTCCCCGAGATGGTCGGTCACACGATCGCGGTGCACGACGGCCGCAAGCACGTGCCGGTGTTCGTGACCGAGTCGATGGTCGGGCACAAGCTCGGCGAGTTCGCGCCGACGCGCCTGTACCGCGGACACGCGGGGACCGGTAAGAAGCGATGACTGACGAGACTCCGGAAGAGACCCCAGAGACGGAGCCCGAGGCGACCGAGCCCGGGGCCACCGACGCTGAGGCCACCGGGGCCGAGCCGGAAGCGACCGAGGCTGCGGAGACGCCGAAGCGTCGCCGGCGCTCGCGGAAGAAGGCCGCCGAGCCGACCGAGGTTGCCGCGGAGCTCGAGGCCGAGGACGAGTCCGCCGACGAGGTCGAGGAGACCCCGGCGGACGTCGAGGCCGAGGAGGCCGCTTCCGACGTGATGCTCGAGGCCGACGCAGAAGCGGAGGGCGAGGCCGACGAGGACGAGGACGAGGACGAGGAGCCCGCGGCCAAGGCGCCACGGGCGCCCGCGCCTACGCGGCGGCGCCGCGGGGAGCGACCGCTTGGGCCGCCACCGGTTGTGCGTGCCCAGGCCAAGTACGTGCGGTCCTCGGCGCGAAAGGCCCGTCTGGTGTGCGACCACATTCGGGGAAAGACCGTTCCGGAGGCGCGAGCTATCCTCGCTCACACCCCGCGTGCGGTCGCGCGCGACTGGAGCAAGTTGCTCGAGTCCGCGGTGGCCAACGCTGAGAACAACCACGAGCTCGTGGGCGAGGATCTGTATGTGAAGGCGGTCCATGCCGACGAGGGTCCGACGATCAGGCGCTTTCGGCCCCGCGCGATGGGCCGGGCGACGCGGATCCGCAAGCGCACCAGCCATCTCACGATCTTGCTCACGCCGAAGGATTAGTCACAGATATGGGTCAAAAAGTTCATCCCGAGTCGCTTCGCGTGGGTTACATCCACGACTGGAAGTCGAACTGGTTCAACGAGCGGTCGTTCTCGGACTTCCTGCACGAGGACACGCTGATCCGCAAGCACATCATCGGGCGGCTCTCGCACGCCGGCCTGTCCGACATCACGATCCGCAAGAACCAGAACGAGGTCGAGGTCAACATCCACACGGCCCGGCCTGGGATCGTGATCGGCAAGTCGGGGTCTGAGGTCGATCAGCTGCGCCGGGACCTGCACCGGATCACCGGCAAGCAGGTCAAGGTCAACATCCTCGAGATCAAGCGCCCCGAGCTCGACGCGCGCCTGGTCGCACAGTCGATCGCCGAGCAGCTGCAGAACCGGGTCGCGTTCCGGCGCGCGATGAAGCGTGCGCTGACCAGCGCGATGCGGTCCGGCGCCAAGGGCGTGAAGGTCCAGGTCTCCGGCCGCCTCGGTGGTGCCGAGATGGCGCGGACCGAGGGCTACTCCGACGGCCGGGTCCCGCTGCACACGCTGCGCGCCGACATCGACTACGGCTTCCATGAGGCCCGCACGACGTTCGGGCGGATCGGCGTCAAGTGCTGGATCAACAAGGGCGAGATCATGCCCGAGGGCTACACCGGCGCCGACCTGACGATCATGGACGAGCCGGCGCCCCAGGCGCCCGAGCGCGACGGCCGCGGGCGCGGCGGGCGCGACGGGCGTGGCGGCGGCGGTGGCCGTGGTGGCGGCGGCGGCGGTCGCGGCGGTGGCCCCGGCGGACGCGGTGGCCCCGGCGGTCCCGGTGGTCGCGGCGGCGGCCCTGGCGGTCCGGGTGGTCCCGGCGGTCCCGGTGGCGGACGCGGCGGCGGCGGCGGTCGTGGCGGCGGCGGCGGTGGCGGTCGTGGTGGCGGTCCCGGCGGCGGTGGTGGTCGTGGTGGCGGTCCCGGCGGCGGTGGCGGTCGTGGTGGCGGTCCCGGCGGCGGTGGTGGTCGTGGTGGCGGTCCCGGCGGCGGTGGTGGCCGTGGCGGCGGCGGTGGTGGTCGTGGTGGCGGTCCCGGCGGCGGTGGTGGCCGTAGTGGCGGTGGCGGCGGTGGCGGCGGCGGCGGTCAACGCCCGAGTTCGCCGGGCGGTGGTAGCTGATGCTCGCTCCCAAGCGGGTCAAGCACCGCAAGGTTCACCGTGGACGCCGGCGCGGCCTGTCCCGCGGGCAGACCAAGGTCCAGTTCGGCGAGTTCGGCCTCAAGGCGCTCGACGCCGGGTGGTTGACGAACCGTCAGATCGAGGCCGCCCGTATCGCCATGACCCGCAAGATCAAGCGTGGCGGCAAGGTGTGGATCAACGTCTATCCCGACAAGTCGTTCACGAAGAAGCCCGCCGAGACCCGCATGGGGTCCGGCAAAGGGTCCCCCGAGGGCTGGGTTGCCGTGGTCAAGCCCGGGCGCGTGATGTTCGAGCTCGCCGGGGTGCCGGAGCCGCTGGCCCGCGAGGCGATGCGGCTTGCCGGTCACAAGCTTTCGGTTCGTACGAAGTTCGTGATGCGAGAGGACGCGTGAGATGAGACCGTCCGACGTCCGGGACCTGACCGACAACGAGCTTCGCGAGCACATCCAGACCGCCCGGCGCGAGCTGTTCGGGCTGCGCTTCCAGCACGCCACGTCCGAGCTCGAGAACACTGCCGGAATGAAGGCCGCCAAGCGCGAAATCGCGCGGGCGTTGACGATCCAGCGCGAACGAGAACTGCGAAATGGCTGAAGAGACAGAGAACAACGAAACTGAACAGACGCCGGACGTCGAGGCGGCCTCACCCGCGGCGGCCCCGGCCGAGGCGCACGCCCGGCGCGAGCCGCAGGAGGTCGTGCCGCCCAAGGAGCGCCGGCGCCGTGCCCGCGCGGGCAAGGCGGCCAAGACCCCGACCCGCAAGCCGCGGACGGCCGAGGAGCGCCACGCCGATCGCGTCTCCGAGCGAGCCAAGAAGGCTCAGGTGAGGCGCGCCGACCGGACGCGTGCCCGCGAGAAGGCGCGCGGTGCCGGCGGTACCGCCCAGACGATTGGCGCCGCGCGAGCATGGCCCCGGGAAGCAGAAGACCCGCCAGGGCGTAGTGGTCTCCGACAAGGCCGACAAGACGATCACCGTGCGCATCGACATCGCCAGGCGCCACCGGCGCTACTCGAAGATCGTTCGCACCTCGAGCAAGCTGCACGCGCACGACGAGAGCAACGACGCCCACATCGGCGACACCGTGATCGTCCGCGAGTGCCGTCCGATGTCACGGATCAAGCGGTGGCGCCTGATCGAAGTCGTGCAGCGGGCGCAGTGAGCGGCGGGACAGCGGAGAGCCTTCGATGATCCAGAACGAGACACGACTGCGGGTGGCCGACAACACCGGCGCCAGGGAGATCCTGGTGATCCGCGTGCGCGGCGGCCACCGTCGCCGTTATGCCGGTGTCGGGGACATCGTCACCGCCACCGTCAAGCAGGCGAGCCCCCAGGGATCGGTCAAGAAGGGCGAGGTCGTGACCGCGGTCGTCGTGCGCACGCGAAAGTCATACGGCCGCGAGGACGGGACGTACATCGCTTTCGACGAGAACGCCGCGGTATTGATCGACAACCAGAACAACCCTCGCGGGACCCGCATCTTCGGACCGGTCGCTCGTGAGCTGCGCGAGCGCAACTTCATGAAGATCGTCTCGCTCGCCCCGGAGGTGCTCTGACCATGCCCGCGCGACTCAAGGCAGGCGACGAGGTGATCGTGATCGGTGGCAAGGATCGCGGTAAGCGCGGGCGGATCCTACGGGTCGAGCCCAAGAAGGACCGCATCTACGTCGAGGGCCTGAACATGATCAAGCGCCATCAGCGCCCCCAGCAAGTGGCCGGCGCGCAGCGGGCCGAGCAGGTCGGCGGCGTGATCGAGAAGGAGGGCCCGATCCATGTCTCCAACGTGATGCTCGCCGACCCGAAGGAAGGCAAGCCCACGCGCGTCGGCATCGAGATCCACGAGGGCAAGCGGCTCCGGATCGCCCGGCGCAGCGGAACGAGGCTCGACTGATGAACTCGAGGAGCATCCACTGATGGCCAACGCGCGCTTGAAGACCCGCTACCGGGAGGAGATACTGCCGGCGCTGACCGAGCGGTTCGGCTACTCCACCCCGATGCGGGCGCCCCGGATCACCAAGGTCACGGTCAACATGGGCGTCGGCGACGCCAAGCAGGACTCGAAGATGCTCGAGGCCGCGACCGAGCAGCTCGCGACGATCACCGGCCAGCGGCCGAACGTCCGCCGGGCGCGCAAGTCGATCGCCCAGTTCAAGGTCCGCGAGGGGATGCCGGTCGGCGTCGCCGTGACCCTGCGCGGCGAGCGCTCGTACGAGTTCCTGGACCGGCTGATGTCGGTAGCGATCCCCCGGATCCGCGACTTCCGCGGGCTGAACCCGCGCGCGTTCGACGGCCGCGGGAACTACTCGATGGGAGTTCGCGAGCAGATCATCTTTCCCGAGGTGGACTACGACGAGGTGGACCAGGTCCGTGGCCTGGACATCACGATCACGACCACCGCCCAGAGCGACGACGAGGCGTTCGCGCTGCTCGAGGCGCTCGGGATGCCATTCGCCAGAGACGGCCGCCCCGCGGCCGCGACACAGACTTAAGGGAGCACATGGCCAAGACTTCTCAGGTTGTCCGTCAGCAGCGCACGCCGAAGTACAAGACGCGCGGGTACACCCGCTGCCGCCGTTGCGGCCGGGCGCGCTCGGTCTATAAGAAGTTCGGCGTATGCCGAATCTGCCTGCGCGAGCTGGCGCACAACGGCTACATCCCCGGCATGACGAAGTCGAGCTGGTGAGCTCATGTCGATGACCGATCCGATCGCGGACTTCCTCACCCGTTTGCGCAACGCCGCGAACGCCCAGCATCACGACGTGACGATGCCGTCGTCGAAGCTGCGCGCCGAGCTGGCCCGCATCCTGCGCGAGCAGGGTTACATCGAGGCCTACGAGGTCCACGACCCCGCGCCGGGGCGGCCGGGCCGGGAGCTGACGATCACGCTCAAGTACACGCAGGCGCGCAAGCCGGTGATGACCGGCCTGCAGCGGGTGTCGCGGCCGGGCCAGCGCACGTACGTCGACCATGCCCACATCCCTCGCATCGACGGCGGGATGGGGACCGCGATCATCTCGACCTCCAAGGGAGTCATGACCGGCCACGAAGCCCGCCAGGCGGGCGTCGGCGGCGAGGTCGTGGCGAAGGTCTGGTAGACCGGTATCGAGCATGTCGCGCATCGGCAGACAACCCATCCCCGTACCCGCCGGAGTCACGGTCTCGATCGAGCCCGAGGTCGTGCGCGTCAACGGTCCGAAGGGCGAGTTGTCCGAGCGGGTCAATCGCGACATGAAAGTCGAGCAGCTTGACGATCAGATCGTGGTCACCCGTCCGAGCAACCGGGGCGAGCACCGCGCGCTCCACGGCCTCACCCGCACGCTGGTGGCGAACATGGTCCTGGGCGTCACGGCCGGGTTCGAGAAGCGCCTCGAGATCCAGGGCGTCGGCTACCGGGCAGCGCTTCGCGGCCGCGACCTCGAGCTCGCGCTCGGCTACTCGCACCCCGTGTCGATCAAGGCGCCGGACGGGATCGAGTTCGAAGTTCCCCAGCCCACCCGGATCGTCGTCAAGGGCGCGTCCAAGCAACAGGTCGGCGAGACCGCGGCGCTGATCCGCAAGCAGCGCAAGCCCGAGCCCTACAAGGGCAAGGGCATCCGGTACGAGGGCGAGTACGTGGCCAGGAAGGTTGGTAAGCGCGCATGACCGTCATGACCAAGCCGGCGCAGCGACTCAGGCGCCGCCGCCGGGTCCGGGCCAAGATTCGCGGCAGCGCCGCGCGCCCGCGGATCTCGGTGTTCCGCTCCAATCGCGGGATCTTCGCGCAGCTGATCGACGACGACTCCGGCCGAACGCTGGCCTCTGTCAACTGGACCGAAGCGGAGCTCCGAGGGCTCGGCCCGATGGAGCAGGCAACGCGCGCCGGTGCGCTACTCGCGGACCGAGCGAAGGCCGCGGGTGTGGAGACAGCGGTGTTCGATCGCGGCGGATACCAGTACCACGGGCGCGTCAAGGCGCTCGCCGACGGCGCCCGTGAGGGCGGGCTGGCATTCTGATCCCGCTACTCTGGGTGAGCTGATGGCAATACGTGATCGCACAGTCTCTTCCGCCGGCCTCGACCTCCAGGAGCGCGTCGTCGAGATCAACCGCGTCGCCAAGGTGGTCAAGGGCGGGCGCCGGTTCTCGTTCACCGCGCTGGTCGTCGTCGGCGACGAGCGCGAGATCGTCGGGATCGGCTACGGCAAGGCCAACGAGGTCCCGGTGGCGATCCAGAAGGGCGTCGAGCAGGCCAAGAAGAACCTCTATCGCGTGCCCAAGCACGGCTCGACGATCACCCATCAGACGACCGGCATATTCGGGGCCGGGCGCGTCTTCCTGAAGCCTGCGTCTCCGGGAACCGGCGTGATCGCCGGCGGTGGCGTACGCGCGGTGCTTGAGCTGGCCGGCATCCACGACATCCTGTCCAAGAGCCTTGGCTCGCAGAATCCGATCAACCTGGTCAAGGCCACGATGGCCGGGCTCCAGTCGCTGCGCACCCCTGACGAGGTCGCGGAAATTCGCGGACTCTCGGTTAATCAGGTCCTGGGCCTCACCACGCCGGAGGCCGAACCCGTGGCCGCCGAGACGCTCTCGAGCGCAAACGGGAACGGCGCGTCCGAGGAAGTCGCCCCTGATGCCGTCGCGGTCGAGCCGGTGCCTGACGGAGAGGCCGCCGAGTCGTGAGCAAGCTGGTCGTCACTCAGCGCCGGTCGCGCAACGGCTGTGACCAGCGCCAGATCGACACGCTTCGCTCGCTCGGGCTGCGGCGGATCGGCCAAAGCGTCGAGCACTCGGATACGCCGCAGGTCCGCGGGATGATCGCGAAGGTGGCGCATCTGGTCGAAGTTTCGGAGGAGTCCTGATGGCTGACGACGAGACGCGCGAGACTGAAGAGCGCGTCGAGCGGATCGGGCTGCACAACCTCCGGCCCGCACCCGGGTCGCGCAAGCCGCGCAAGCGCATCGGCCGCGGCGAGGGATCGGGCACCGGCAAGACCTCGGGTCGGGGGCAGAAGGGCTACGGCTCGCGCTCGGGCGCCAAGAGCCGGGCACGGTTCGAGGGCGGCCAGAACCCGATCCACATGCGGATGCGCAAGCTGCGCGGGCCGCACATGAAGAAGTCGATGGCGTTCGAGCCGTTCCGCACGCACACCCAGCCGGTCAACCTGCTCGACCTCGAGTCCCGATTCGAGTCGGGCGCTTCGGTAACTTTGGATGCGATGCGGGCCAAGGGCCTCGCCAATCGCAAGGGCGTCCCGGTCAAGATCCTCGCCAAGGGCGAGCTGACCAAGCCGTTGACCGTGCACGCGCACGCGTTCAGCAAGACCGCGCGTGAGCGGATCGAGGCGGCCGGCGGGACCTGCCATGTCGTCGAGGAGGCCAAGGCCGCATGATCTCGACGATCCTGGGTGCGTTCAGGGTCGGTGAGATTCGCAACAAGGTGCTGTTCACCGCGGCGATGCTCGGGCTCTACCGGCTCGGCACGCACATCCCGGCGCCAGGTATCAACGCCGCGGCGGTCAAGGCGATCCAGAGCAACTTCGGTGGGAGCAGCATCCTCGGGTTCCTCAACCTGTTCTCCGGGGGCGGGCTCGGCCGGATCGCGATCTTCGCGCTCGGGATCATGCCTTACATCACCGCGTCGATCATCCTGCAGCTACTGCAGGTGGTCGTGCCCTCGCTCGAGAAGCTGTCCAAGGAGGGCGAGGTCGGGCAGGCGCGGATCACCCAGTACACGCGGTATTTGACCGTCGGCCTCGCGTTCGCCCAGTCGATCGGCTACGTGTTCCTGTTCCGTAGCTTCGAGCAGTCAAGCGGGCGTGAGCGTGATCCCGAACTTCAACCTGGCCAAGGTGTTCCTGATCGTCGTCTCGCTGACCGCCGGGAACCGTGCTGCTGATGTGGATGGGCGAGCTGATCACGCAGCGCGGGCATCGGCAACGGGATCTCGCTGTTGATCTTCGCGAGCATCGTGGCGCGGATCCCGAATGGCGTCCACTCCTGGTGGACCAACCCCGACCAGGTGTTCAAGGTGATCATGCCGTTCATCGTGATCGGCGTGGTCGCGGCGATCGTGTTCGTGCAGGAGGGCCAGCGCCGGATCCCGATCCAGTACGCCAAGCGAGTGATCGGACGGCGGATGACTCAGGGCACCCAGACCTACCTACCGTTGCGCGTGAACATGGCCGGCGTGATCCCGGTGATCTTCGCCGCGAGCATGATGGCGATCCCGCCGACGCTCGGCCAGTTGCTCGGACAGAACCGCAACAACTTCTGGACCGACGTCCAGAACTTCTTCAGCCCCCAGGGCTGGCATTACGTGGTCGGGGAGAGCTTGCTGATCATCGTGTTCACGTACTTCTACACGGCGGTGACGTTCAACCCGGTCGACCAGGCGGAGAACCTCCGGAAGTACGGCGGGTTCATCCCGGGGGTTCGACCAGGGCGGCCCACGGCCGAGTTCCTCGACCGCATCCTTGCCCGCCTGACGTTCCCGGGCGCGTTGTTCCTGGCCGCGGTCGCCGCGCTCCCGACGATCCTGATCAGCCAGACGTCGGCGAACTTCTTCTTCGGCGGCACCTCGATCCTGATCGTGATCGGCGTCGCGCTCGACACGATGAAACAGCTCGAGGCGCAGCTGATGATGCGAAATTACGAGGGGTTCTTAAGACCGGGCGCATGCCCGGGCGGGACGAACGATGGCCCGGCCGGATGCCGGGCCGTGGTGACTGCCGGCGGAGCGAAGCGGTCTCCCGGAACTCAGAAGCGGAGCGAGCCAGGCCCGAAGCTGGATGCGTTCTCGCTCGCGCCTAGGCAAGCGCTTGCGCCAGCTCCCGGCGCGTCTGGATGTCGAGCTTGCGGTACGCGTTGCGCAGGTGGTACTCGACCGTCTTGGGCGTCACGAATAGTGCCTGGGCGATCTCGCGGTTGCTCTGCCCGGTGGCGGCCAGCTCCGCGATCCGGCGCTCGCTCGGAGTCAGCGACTCGGGGCCGCTGAGGAGCGCGTCGCGGCGGGGACGCGCGCCGGCGGCGGCGAGCTCAACCCGGGCCCGCTCTGACAGCGCCAGCAGCCCGCCGCGGCTGGCCATGTCCGAGGCTCGCTCGAGTGGCTCGCGGGCGTCGGTGCGCCGGTTCTCCCGCCGTAAGGCGGCGCCGAGGTCGACCAGCGCGCGCATCGTCTCCAGACGCGGTGGCGAGTTCGCGCCGAGCCGGGTCGCCATGCGGAGGTTGCGGATGCCCTTCGCTCCCGGCTCGCACAGACCGAGGATCCGGCGGGCCCGAATCCGTAGGTGAAGGACGTCGGTGCGTTCGGCGCGGGCGAGCGCGTCGCCGGCGAACTCGAGCGCGCGCTTTGAGTCGCCGAGCATCAGTGCGGCCTGGGCGGCGGTGGCGCGCCACGGGCAGTAGCCGAGGAAGCCCACGGTCCGCTCTCCGATGTCGCCGACCGCCACGGCCGCCTCGAGCGCGTCCTTTGGCCGGCTCTGTGCGAGGCGGAGCTCGGCGAGCGAGTACAGGCGAAGCACGTCCTCGAGATCCTGGGGCTCGTCGAGCGGACCGTCCTCGGCGAGGACGTCTTGCGCCTGGTCGAGCTGGCCCCGCTCGATCAGGCAGAGCGCGTAATGCGCCGCGGCCGAGCGGGCGAACTCCTGCCAGCCGTATCGGCGGGCGTCGCGGGCGAGCTCGAGATCGGCGAGCGCGTCGGTGACCTTGCCCTGCCACAGGAGCGGCAGCCCGCGGACATAGCTTGCGGTGGCGAAGGCCAGCGGCCAGGCCCGCCGGCGGGCGTCCTCGAGCGCCGCATCGGCGACCTCGAGCGCGCTCTCGAGCTCGCCGTTCAGGAGGAACGCGGCGGCCACGAGCCGCCAGCCGAGCCACTGCGGATTGGCCTGAGAGAGCATCCGCCCGCCGTCCCACGCGCGCTCGGTGAGCTCGATGGCGTTGTGCGCCGACTCGCCAGTGGTAGTGGCATGGAGGGCCGCCTGAGCGAGCAACAGGCGCTCGCCTTGGGTGCGCGGGCCCTTGACCGCGTTTTCCACGACCCGGGCGGATCGCTCGAGCGCGAGCGGCTGAAGGTCGGGGACGATGGAGGCCGTCGAGATGTAGCTCGCCTCGAGCTGGTCGCGGAGCTCGAGCCCATCGGGGTCCTCGGGTGCCGCCGGCAGCTCCGCCAGCGCGGTGTCATAGGTGCGCGCGGCCTCTTCATGACGTCCCTGTGCATTGAGGGCTCGGCCGAGCTGGAGCCCGAGCTCGGCCCGTCGCCGGGGATCCGGCGAAGACGACACCGCCTGGGCGAGGTGGTCGGCGGCTGCGGCGCGGCCGAGCGCGGCCTCGGCGGCTCCGAGCTCGGCGAGCACCTCGGGACGGAGCTCGGTGCTCGGCGGCTCCGCGAGCGCTCGCTCGAGGTACCGGACCGCGGGCTGAGCGGCGCGGGCCTCGCGCGCGGCGGCGCGCAGCTGCTCGACGACCCATTGGTCCCCGCCGGCGTGGCCGAGCAGCAGGTGAGCGGCGACCCGCTCGATGTCAGCACCCTCGGCGTACATCAGCCGAGCGGCATCGAGATGGCGGCCCGCGCGCTCGAACAGCGGGACGTCCTGTTCGATCGCGTGCTGCACCAGCGGATGGACGAACCGAAGTGGCTCGCGGGCGAGCACGATGTCGACGCCCGCCAGCGCGTCTGCGGCCGCCGTCGCGTCGTCGATCGAGAGCGCCGCCAGTGCGGCGGCTCGTCGCAGCGGAACGTCGTCGCCGAGGATTGCGACCGCCCGGGCCAGCGCCGCCGCCGCCGGGCCGAGCCGTCCAACCCGGACGCGGAGTGAGCGCGTGACCGCGTCCGGGGCGAGCGCGCGGGCGCGGCGCGTGAGCGCGGCACCGTGGAGGTGCCGCTCGTCCGCGAGCGCGAGCAGCAATTCGTGCAGATAGAACGGGTTGCCGCTCGTGACATCGACCACGGCGTCGACCAGCGACGGATCGGTCCGGGCGCCGAGAGCGCCGCGGGCGAGCTCGTCCACGGCCTCGGTACCGAGCGGCATGAGGCTTTCGACGCGGACCCGCGGATGGCCGGAGATCCGGTCGAGCGCCTCCGAGGACTCCCCACCGACCGCCGGCCGGCGGCTCATCACGAGCGCGACCGGGAGTTCGTCGAGCCGGTGCAGCACGTACAGGACGAACTCGAGCGAAGCGACGTCGCACCAATGCAGGTCATCGATTGCGAGCAGGGCGGGGCGGGCCTCGGCCGCGCCGGCCATCACCGTGAACAGCCCGTGGGACACCGTGAGATCGCCGGCGTCGCCCGGCTTGACCAGATCCTCGCGTGCACCCGCGAGCGAGCGGACCCGTTCGGGCGCCTCGGCCAGGAAGGCACGCCGTGCGGGCCCCGTCAGATCTGCCAGCAGCGCCCGGATGAGCTGGCCCGCGACCCCGAAGGCGAGGTTCTGCTCGAGCTCGGCGCCGGCGGCCCGGAGTACCCGCATGCCGCGGGCGCGGCCGTCGTCGAGGGCGGCCTCGTGGAGCCGGGTCTTGCCCATCCCCGCGTGGCTCTCGAGGAGCAACGCCTGCCCGGTTCCTGCCTGGGTTCCGTCGAGGGCAGCCGCAATCGCCTCGAGCAGATCGTCACGCTCCAGGAGCCCCGCGCGTCCGCGCAGGGGCCGTCCACGTCTGTCGGGCGCCTCCCGCACCGGCATCTAGAGCGTTGTACCCGGATTGGTCTTGCGCCTAATCCTGGGGTACCTGCCTGGTGCGGAGCGCGTGCGGAGCAGTCATTCTGCTGACCGTGGAGACGGGCACTGCGCACCTGCGGCTGGCGATCGACGTCGACTCGGACCCGATCAGCGGCTCGGTCTGTAACGGGACCGGCCATGCGAGGCCGTTTGCGGGCTGGATCGAGCTGGTCTCGGTGATCGAGGCGGCTCGGCGCCCGGACCCCAGGGCCGGGGCCGGCGAGGCCTCGAAAAGTGGGGTGCAAACCCTAGGGTCGTTCCCTGGTGCGAAGTGCTCGGAGCTGTAGTTAGCTACCGCCATCGAATGACTCGGATGTCGAACATAACGACGGATCGGGGGCGCGTGGGGGCGCGGATCCGTCGCGTAGGCAGGGGTAAAGCTCAGGGCAGGGGGCAGGTCCAGACGGGTCGGGGGCGCATGGGGGCGCAGACCCGTCGTGGGGGCAATTGTGGAAAGCAGAGGGATCGGGGGCGCGTGGGGGCGCAGATCCATCTCGGGGGCAGGCGTAGGAGGAGATGACGAGACGCGGGGGCGACCTGCGCAGGGCTTGGGGCGAACCGGCACGGATGCCGGTCCAGCACCTGCTTGGGGGCAACACCGGGACGGTCGCTCTGGTCGCGACCGGGTCGGCCGAGGTCGCCATCGAATCGCATCAGGCCTGAGTCGCGCTTGCGGCTCAGGCCGGGTGTGGTGGCCCACCGTCGGTCGCGCGCGGCGCGTGGTGACAGCGCCGTGACGACACCCACTTTGTAGCTTCCGTACCGATACAGTGGGGCCTTCGTGTCAGAGTTGAACCTGATCCTGTTCGGGCCGCCGGGCGCGGGCAAGGGAACGCAGGCCGATCGCCTGCGTTCTGACTTCCAGCTGCCTTACATCGCCACCGGCGACATGCTGAGGACGAACGTCAAGGACGGCACCGAGCTCGGCAAGAAGGCGAAGGAGTACATGGACGCCGGCGACCTCGTGCCCGACGACCTGATTCTGGCGATGGCCGCGGCGCGGCTCGGCGAGAAGGACGCGCAGGACGGATTCATCCTCGACGGCTTCCCGCGCACGGTTCCCCAGGCGGAGGCGCTCGACAAGCAGCTTTCGCAGATGGGCCGGCGGATCACCGCGGTGCTGCTCATCGACGTGCCCGACGAGGAGCTCGTCCGGCGCCTGTCGGGCCGGCGCGTGTGCGTCAAGTCCGGGCACAACTACCACGTCGAATTCGATCCACCCAAGCACGACGACGTGTGCGATCAGGACGGGTCCCGGCTCATGCAGCGCGACGACGACAAGCCCGAGGTCGTGGAGAAGCGCCTGCGCGTCTATCACGACCAGACGGAACCGGTGATCGGCTACTACGATCAGAAGGGAAGCCTGCGCCGGGTCGACGGTACCCGTGGGCCCGCGGAGGTGCACGACCACATCCGCGCCGTGATCGCCACGCTGCGCTTGGAGGAAGACGTCTGAGCGACGTGATCATCAAGAAGAGCCCCGAAGAGATCGACAAGATGGCCGCCTCCGGCGCCATCCTCGTCAGGACCATGAACCTGCTGGCCGGAAAGATCCGGCCCGGGGTCACCACCGCCGACCTCGACGCGGCGGCCGAGAAGTTCATCCGATCGCAGGGAGCGACGCCGGCGTTCAAGGGCTACCGCGGCTTCCCCGGATCGATCTGCGCCTCGCCGAACGAGATGATCGTGCACGGCATCCCCGGCTCGTACGCGCTGTCGAAGGGTGACCTCCTGTCCGTCGACATCGGGGTCGTGTACGACGGCTGGGTCTCCGACGCGGCCCGTACGTTCCCGGTCGGTCCGGTGAGCCCGGTCGCGACCAAGCTGCTGCGGGTCACCGAGGAGTCGCTGTTCCTGGCGGTGGGCCAGTGCGTCGCAGGCAACCGACTCGGCGACGTCTCGCATGCGATCCAGGAGCACGTCGAGGCCGCCGGGCTGTCGATCGTCCGCTCGCTGGTCGGCCACGGGGTCGGGCGGGACATGCACGAGGAGCCGCAGATCCCCAACTACGGCAATCCCGGGACCGGCGTCCTGCTCGAGGAGGGGATGGTGCTCGCGGTCGAGCCGATGGTTACCGCCGGCCGCCATGCGGTGCGGGTCGGTGATGATCACTGGGCGATCTACTCGCAGGACGGATCGCTCGCCGCCCACTTCGAGTTCACGATCGCGATCACGGCGGAGGGGCCGAGGATCCTGACGCCATGGCACGAGGCGGCTGGAGCGCGTCAGGCGTCGGCGAGTCAGTCGCGGGTGGCATAGGCGTCTGGAGCGCCTCGGGGTCGGCAGGGCGTGGCCCCGCCGGCGCACGGATGCCCGGCGGACCGGCCCCATGGACGCCGAGCGGAGCGAGGCCCCAAAACCTGCCCAACTCGGCCCCATACCTCGGCGGACCGCGTCGCACGACCCCTGCTAACATCTCAGGTTGCCCTCGTAGCGCGGTTTTCGTGCTGCGTGGCGCTCTACAGCGCGGTAGCGGCGGCCACAACGGTCTCCAGAGCCGGGCTGTGGGAACTACTGGAAACAGTCGACGAGAGCGAATCGAGCGTGAAAGTACGACCGTCGGTCAAGCCGATGTGCGAGAAGTGCAAGATCATCCGCCGGAACGGCCGGGTCCTCGTGATCTGCTCGAATCCGCGGCACAAGCAAAGGCAAGGTTGAGATGGCACGAATCTCTGGTGTCAACATTCCCCTCAACAAGCGCGTTGAGATCGGCCTGACGTACATCTACGGAATCGGCCGCTCGGCGGCCAACGAGCTGATTGCCGAGATCGGCATCGAGCCCGACCGGAAGGTCCGCGACCTGACTGAGGAAGAGGTCATCAAGCTCCGCGAGCTGATCGACAAGGACTACACGGTCGAGGGTGACCTGCGCCGCGAGCGTTCCCAGAACATCAAGCGCCTCCAGGAGATCGGCTGCTATCGCGGGCTTCGTCACCGTCGCGGGCTGCCCGTTCACGGCCAGAATACGAAGACAAACGCGCGCACGCGTAAGGGCCCGAAGCGGATGCAGGTCGCCGGCAAGAAGAAGGCCGCCAAGAAGTGAGTCCAGCTCCGAGGCGACCACAGCGCGGACGGCGTCGAGTCCGCAAGAACATTCCGATCGGCCAGGCGCACATCAAGACTTCGTTCAACAACACGATCGTGTCTCTGACCGATCGTGAGGGCAACGTCATCGCGTGGGAGTCGGCGGGTGGCGCGGGCTTCAAGGGGTCGCGGAAGTCGACTCCGTTCGCCGCCCAGGTGACTGCCGACGCGGCGGCTCGGAAGGGCATCGAGCACGGCCTGCAGCGGGTCGAGGTGTTTGTGAAGGGTCCGGGATCCGGACGCGAGACCGCAATCCGCTCGCTTCAGGCGGCCGGCCTCGAGGTCACCGGCGTCAAGGACGTCACGCCTCAAGCTCACAACGGCTGCCGGCCCCGCAAGCGACGGCGGGTATAGGCGCAGCGAGGAATTAGATGGCACGAGACACAGGTGCACAGTGCAAGCAGTGCCGCCGCGAGGGACAGAAGCTGTTCCTCAAGGGCGAGCGTTGCCTCACCGACAAGTGCGGCGTCGAGCGGCGCTCCTACCCGCCGGGCGAGCATGGCCGCGGCCGGATGCGCCAGAGCGAGTACCGCGTCCAGCTGCGCGAGAAGCAGAAGGCCAAGCGCTATTACGGCGTGCTCGAGAAGCAGTTCCGGATCTATTACACGAAGGCTTCACGCCAGCCGGGAATCACCGGCGAGAACCTTCTGCGGATGCTCGAGTGCCGGTTCGACAACGTACTCGTCCGGCTCGGCTTCGCCGCCTCCAGGCGGCAGGCGCGCCAGCTGATCCTGCACGGACATTGGACTGTGAACGGACGCCGCGTCAACGTCCCGAGCTACCAGCTCCGGGACAACGACGTGGTCGCAATCCATCCACGCTCCACCGCGACGCAGGTGATTCGCGACGCCACCGAGCTCACCGGACAGGTGCCGGCATGGCTTCAGGCAGATCACGACTCCCTCACGGCCAAGGTGCTTCGCAAGCCGGAGCGCCGTGAGATCGCGGCTCCTGTGCAGGAACAGCTCATCGTCGAGCTGTACTCCAAGTAGGAACAAGCTTTGAGCCGCGCGACCGGTTCGGCCGGCCGTGGCCCTGATACCGCCCAGATGGCGGACTGAACCCCACGACGTTAGGACCCTGATGCTCGACTTCCAAGTCCCCCGAATCTCCTCTGAGAGTGTTGACGACAACCGCGGGTCGTTCACGATCGAGCCGCTCGATCGGGGCTTCGGTTACACGTTCGGCAACTCGCTGCGGCGCGTGTTGCTCTCATCTCTGGCCGGCGCGGCCGTGACTTCTGTGCGCATCGAAGGTGTGGCGCACGAGTTCTCGACGATTCGCGGCGTCAAGGAGGACGTGACCGACATCGTCCTGAACCTGAAGGGGGTCGTGTGCCGGATGCACTCCGACGCGACCGAGATCGAGGCGCCGCTGGTGGTCACCGGGCCAGGTGACATCACGGCCAAGGACATCGACCTGCCCTCGGGTGTCGAGATCCTCAACCCGGATGCCCACATCGCGACGCTGGAGAAGAAGACCAAGCTCGAGGTGTACCTGACGATCGGACGCGGGCGGGGATACCGGCCCGCCGAGGAGAACAAGTCACCCGACCAGCCGATCGGCGTGATCCCGATCGACTCGATCTTCTCGCCGGTGCGGCGTGTCGCCTACAACGTCGAGCAGGCTCGCGTGGGGCAGCGGACGGACTACGACAAGCTGACGCTCGACATCGAGACCGACGGTTCGATCGACCCGCACGCGGCTCTGCGCGAGGCGGCCGAGATCCTCATCTCGCAGCTGGCGATCTTCACGGATGCCGAGCGCGTTGTGGAGCTGCGCGAGGCGGGTGCTCCTGGTGTGTTGGAGCCCGGAGTTGCCGGCTCGGTCGGCGGCGTGCCGTCGCGGCCGCCGAACGCGATGGACGACATCCTGATCGAGGAGCTCGAGCTGGGCGTTCGCTCGTACAACTGCCTGAAGCGGGCGGGGATTCAGACCGTCGGCGACCTGGTGTCGAAGAGCGAGTCTGAGCTCGCGGCGATCCCGAACTTCGGCAAGAAGTCGATCGACGAGGTGATCGAGACGTTGCACACTCGAGGCCTCGGGCTACGGAACGAATAGGTAGTCGGTAACGTCCGGGTTCGTTCGGTCCGGATTCGTTCGCTATGCGCCATCAACGCAACCGATACCAGCTCTCGCGTGACGCGTCCCATCGCAAGGCGCTGCTGATGAACCTCACCAAGGAGGTCATCGCGCACGAGCGGATTCGGACTACCGAGACGAAGGCGAAGGCGGTCAAGCCCGAGCTCGAGAAGCTGATCACTCTGGCCAAGCGGGGCGATCTGCACGCGCGCCGGCAAGCCCTGTCGGCGCTCGGGCAGGACAAGTTCATGGTCTACAAGCTGTTCGAGGAGATCGCGCCGCGGTACTCGGAGCGGCCGGGCGGCTACAGCCGCATCCTGAAGCTGGGTCCGCGGCGGTCGGACGCGACCGAGATGGTGCTGCTGGAGCTGGTCTAGGGCGGCCGCCGGGTGGTTTCCCGGCTGGTCCTGGAGTACGACGGGGCGGAGTTCGCAGGCTGGGCGAAGCAGCCGGGCATGCGGACTGTCTGTGAGGAGGTCGAGCGCGCTCTGGCGGTCGTCCTGCGGGTGCCGTCGGTGTCTCTGACGGTGGCGGGGCGGACTGACGCTGGGGTTCACGCGTGGCGACAGGTCGCTTCGTATGCAGGGCCGCCGGTGGAGGTGCGGTCGGTGAACGCGGTGCTGCCTTCTGATGTGGCGGCGCTTGATTGCTGCGAGGCGTTGCCGGGGTTTGACGCGCGGCGGGATGCGACGAGCCGGGCGTACTGCTACCGGGTGCTCGCTCGCGGGCCTCGCAGCGCATTCGAGCGGGGGCGCGCGCTGTACTGGCCCCACCGTCTCGACTTGGCGGCACTGCGCGCGTGTGCCGGCGCGCTTGTCGGGGTCCACGACTTCACGGCGTTCACGCCGACTGACACCGAGCACGTGCGGTTCTCCCGCGAGGTGTTCGCGGCCGCGTGGCGGGGGCCCGGCGACGGCGTGCTCGAGTTCTGGATCGAGGCCGACGCGTTCATGCGCCAGATGATCCGGGTGGTCGTGGGGACGATGCTCGAGGTCGGTGGCGGCCGGCGGTCGGTGGCGTCGTTTTCTGAGTTGCTGTGCGGGCGGCCGCGGTCGTGCGCCGGCCGCACCGCGCCGGCGCACGGTCTGTACCTGGCGGGCGTCGGGTACGGTGGCGAACGAGTGCTGTACGTATGACGTAATCGCGGCGGCGTGCAACACGAGCGCTGCGGAATCGCTCCTTTTGTGCAACAACCGGGGCCGCGGGTGCGGGAATGTGGCCCGGCGGCGGCTCCATGCGTCGATGGCCAACGCGCACCCTGTAAAGCGCAGCAATCCCAACGCCCCGGCTGCAGCCCGCCCACATAAGCATGGCCAGCCTGCTTATGTGGCCCGGATCTTGTCGCTGGGGGAGATTTGGCGCGTTGTACAGGGTGGCCTCGGCGGGAGCGCCGCGGTCGCATGGGTGGCGGAACGGCAATTGGCTCTGATCACCACGGCGCAACTGCACACTGCCGGCGTAGGGCGAGGATCGATCGAGTGGCGCGTGGCCAGCGGCAGTCTGCACCCCCGCCACCGGGGCGTCTACCTGGTTGGGCATCCGATTCCGGTGCCGGGCGCGATCGAGTTGGGCGCCGTCCTCGCGTGTGGCAAGCGAGCTTTCGTCAGCCATCGATCGGCCGCGATGCTTTGGGGCCTGGTCAAGGCCCCAGGTGACGGAGTGGACGTGACCGTGGTCCGCCGCCGCTGCCGCTCGCGGGCGGGGCTGCGCGTCCACCGGGTCGACGAGCTGTCCGCTGCTGACTGCGGACAGCAGCGCGGGATCCCCGTCACCGCGCCGGCCCGCTCCGTCATCGACTACGCCTCGACCGCCGGCGCCGAGGAGGCAGAACGAGTGATCGCCGAGGCGTTCGCCCTGAAGCTGGTCGCGGAGCCCGAGATCCTTGCCGCGGCCGAGCGCGCACCCGGCCGTGCCGGCGTGGCACGGGTCCGTGCGATCCTGGGGCAAGCAGGCGGCCCGAAGCACACTCGCTCCGGAGGAGAGCGGGCGATGCTCCGGTTAGTTCGCGCCGCCCGTCTACCGACACCACGTACCAACTACCCGGTGGCAGGCTTCAGTGCCGACTTCTGCTGGCCGGAGGAGCGGCTGATCGTCGAGGTCGACGGCTACGACTTCCACTCGCATCGGGCGGCGTTCGAGCGCGACCATCGCCGGGATATCGCCCATAAAGACGCCGGCTACGAGGTGCTGCGATTCACCGGCCGCGAGCTCGCGGAGGCGCCTATCTATGTCGCCACCGTGATCGCCCGGGCGCTCGACCGGCTCGGCCGCGGCCACGGCTAGGATCAGCTCTGGGATGCGCGTCTTGCTCACAAACGACGACGGAATCGAGGCCGCTGGGTTGCAGGCGCTCAGGTCCGCGCTGCTCGCCGTCGATGGGATCGAGCTCGCGGTGATCGCGCCCGACGGCAACCGGTCGGCGATGGCGCGCTCGATCACGACGCGGCGCCCACTGTGGGTGCAGGAGGTCGATTTCAATGACGGGACGATCGGCTACGCGACCGACGGGACGCCCGTCGACTGCGTCCGGCTGGCTCGGCTTGGGCTGATCGAGGGGTTCGAGGCCGAGCTGGTCGTGGCCGGCATCAACCACGGCGCCAATCTGGGCGACGACATCACCTACTCCGGGACGGTGGCGGCGGCGTTCGAGGCGATCGTGCTCGGCCTGCCCGGGATCGCGGTTTCTCAGCAGTCGAGCGCGCGCGAGCTCGACTTCAGGGTTGGGACCGGCTTCGATTTCGAGGTCGCGGCCAGGTTCACGGCCCGGCTCGTGGCCGAGCTCGACACCGCGCCGTTGCCGGCGGGAACGCTCCTGAACGTCAACGTCCCCGGCGCCAACCCGGCCGGCGTAGAGGTGGCGCGGCTCGGCAAGCGCGTCTACCGCGATGAGCTGTCGCTCGTCGACGAGTCCCCGGGCGGGCGGCGGCTGTACCGGATCTACGGCGACGCGAGCTACGAGCGCGACGAGACCGGAACCGACCTGGCTGCGGTGGCGCAAGGCAAGATCGCGGTGACGCCCGTCCACTTCGACCTCACCGATCGCGAGGGGCTGTCGGTCCTCCAGCGCTACGACCTCGAGCGGCTGATGCAGCCGGCGGCGGAAGATCTGGTCGATCAGCCGTGAGCACCGCCGGCAAGACGCGTGCCACCGACCCGGAGAAGCGGGCCGCCGAGCTTCGGCGCGAGATCGAGCACCACAGCTACCGCTATCACGTGCTCGACGATCCGGAGATAGGCGACGACGTCTACGACGCCCTGTTCAACGAGCTCCGAGCGCTCGAGGCCGAGCATCCCGAGCTGGTCACCGCGGACTCGCCGACCCAGCGCGTCGCACCCGAGCCGGTCTCGGAGCTCGAGAAGGTCCGCCACCCCCAGCAGATGTTGTCGCTGGCGAACGCGCACTCGGCCGATGACCTCAAGGCTTGGGTGCAGCGGATGCGCAACCACCTCGCGCGCGAGGGGATCACGGACCCCGAGTTCGAGTTCGTGGCCGAGCCAAAGATCGACGGGCTGGCGATCTCGCTGATCTACCGCGACGGCGTGTTCGAGCGGGGCGCGACGCGAGGGAACGGCGAGGTCGGAGAGGACGTCACCCACAACCTGCGCACGATGCCCTCGATCCCGTTGCGAATCGAGGATCCGGACCCGCCGGCGATGATCGAGGTGCGCGGCGAGGTCTACATGTCTCTGCCCGACTTCACCGCGCTCAACGAACGCCGGGCTCAGGCCGGCCTGTCGACGTTCATGAACCCGCGAAACTCCGCGGCCGGCACGATCCGCCAGCTCGACCCCAAGCTCGCCGCCGATCGGCCGCTGTCGCTGTGGTGCTACGCGATCGGGGCGACCGAGGGGATCTCGTTCGACGCGCACTGGAAGGCGCTCGAGTGGCTGCGCGCCCACCGCTTTCCCGTCCATCCCGACGTCAAGCTGCTCGACGCCGAGGACGACGTGGTCGCGCAGTGCCGCTTCTGGGAGGAGCGCCGCGGCTCGCTCGACTTCGAGATCGACGGAGTCGTCGTCAAGGTCAACCAGGTGGAGCTGCAGCGCCGCCTCGGCTCGGTCGGCCGGGAGCCACGGTGGGCGATCGCGTGGAAGTTCCCGCCCACCACCGCGGTCACGCGTCTGAACCAGATCATCTGGGCCCCGGGCAAGTTCGGCGACCTGCACCCGGCCGCGATGCTCGAGCCGGTCCGCGTCGGGGGCGTGACGGTGAAGATGGCCACCCTTCACAACGAGGAGGACCTGGCGCGCAAGGACATCAGGCCGGGCGAGGACGTGATCGTCCTGCGGGCCGGCGACGTGATCCCGCAGGTCCTGTCGCCGGCGCCGCACGTCGCCGAGCGCGACGACAGACCGGCGCCGCCGCGTCCGCCGGAGGAGTGCCCGATCTGCCACACCCCGACGGTCAAGCCCGAGGACTCGGTGTTCACCCGCTGCCCGAACCGGGACTGCCCGGGCCGACGCTGGCAGCTGCTCAAGCACTTCACGGGCGCGATGGACATCGACGGCCTCGGGGAGAAGCAGGTCGACCTGTTCATGAAGCTCGAGTGGGTGACGACCGCCGCCGATTTCTACGACCTGGGCGCGGAGCAAATCGCGTCGCAGCCGGGCTTCGGTCAGGTGTCCGCCGAAAAGCTGGTGGCGGCGATCGAGGAGTCCAAGCGCCAGCCGTTCGGTCGGGTGCTGTTCGCGCTCGGGATCGAGGAGGTCGGCTACATCACCGGTCGCAACCTGGCCCAACACTTCCGGACGATGAGCGCGCTGCTCGATGCGTCGCCCGAGCAGATCGAGCAGGCCCAGGGCGTCGGACCGAAGATGGCGGCCACGATCTACGAGCAGGTGCAGGACGAGCACATGCGGAAGCTGATCGACGCGCTGCGCGAGCGCGGGCTGCGGATGGAGGAGGAGGGGCCGCCGCCCGGCGAGGGCCCGCTCGCTGACAAGACATTCGTGCTGACCGGGACGCTGCCGGACCTGACGCGCGAGCAGGCGACCGAGTTGATCACCACCGCCGGTGGGCGGGTCACCGGGTCGGTGTCGCGCAAGACAGACTATGTCGTCGCGGGCGAGAGCGCGGGCTCGAAGCTCGCCCAGGCCGAGCGGCTCGGCGTGCCGGTGCTCGACGAGGCCGGGTTGCGGGCGCTGCTCCCCTAGCCGTTGTAGTTCGCGAGCGGCACGGTCATCGCCGCCTCGACCTCGTGCACGAAGTCGGGGTCGCCGAGACCGCCTGAGAGGAACGCGAACGCGAGCGTGTGACCGTCGCGCGCCTCGCAGTAGCCGGCGAGGTTCGCGACGTCGTGAAGCGTGCCGGTTTTGCCGCGGCAGTCGCCCTGGGCGACCGTTCCCAGCGCCTCGTCCTGAAGCGTCCCGGTCTCTCCCATCAGCGCCAGCGAGTTGACGAACGCCGAGTTCGTGGCCATCCCCTTGAGCACCGTGACGACCTGGGTCGGTGTGGTCAGGTCGAACCGGGAGAGCCCGGAGCCGTCGTTGATCCTGGGGTTGATGCCGAACTTGCTCTCGAGCTCGGCCTTGACGACCGCGACGCCGGCCGCGGTAGTGCCGGCGCCACCGAGGCGAGCGCCGATGTCCTTCAGGATGCTCTCGGCGAGGTAGTTGTCGGACGGCGTGTTCGTGAGCTGGATCAGCGTCGACAGCGGCGGCGACTGGACCGAGGCCAGCGTGGTGGCGCCGGCGGGCGTCCGTCCGGCCGAGATCCGGATCCCGGGCAGCTTCACGCCGAAGGCCCGCAACCCGCCCGCGAGTTGCTGCGCGGCGTACACGGCCGGGTGAATCTCGAACGCGGTGCCCTGATTGTTCGCGAACCCGCGGTCGTAGGCGAGCGCGCTCAGCTCTCCCTCGACGTCGGTGGAGCGCGCGAATCCCGTCGCCGGCGTTCCCCGTACCGAGTCCCAGTACGACTCGTCGCCGACGATCTGGCCGTCCACGGCGGTGATGCTGTTGGACCTGAGCAGGTTGCCGATCAGCGTGCGCAGCGTCGTGCCGGTTCCGTACCAGGCCTTGTCGAAGGAAACCGACCCGAACGTCGGATCGCCTCCGCCGCGCAGGTAGAGATTGCCGTCCCAGGCGCCCTCGGGGTTCCGCGAGCCGGTCCCGAGGATCGAGGTGGTGAAGGTGGCGGTCGGTCCGAGCCGCAACAGCGCGGTCGAGGTCGTGTAGAGCTTCTCGACCGACGCGGGCAGGCGGCCGGTGTTGGCGGCCTGGGAGAACAGCACCTGGCCGGTCGTGAGGTCGAGCACGTACGCGCTTGTCTGGTGGCCGGTCTTGGCGAGTCCCTGATGGAGGGCGCGCTGGAGGCCGCGCTGGGCGGGAGGTACCGACTGCGCCCCAGCCCCAGCAGCTGTGCCGGCGAGCAGAGCAGATACCGCCCCCAGGGTCGCCAAGAACAACCGCATCGGCGGATATAACCGGCGGCGCGGGTCAAAGTAGCGGCTGGCGGTGGCGCCGGTCGCGGGGGCGGTCGCGGGGGTCGCGGTCGAAGCGGCGGTCGCGCCACCGGTGCTCCGTACACTTTGGGCCGGGATGGGCAAGGTGGTCAAGCTTGACACCGCCGCTGCGGAGCGGCCGGGAGCATCATCACGTGCCTCGGGGGGACGGCGTCGGCGCACGCGGTCGAAGTCGGCGCTGGTGCTCGGTGGCGGCGGCTTCACCGGTGGCGTGTACGAGATCGGGGCGCTGCGGGCGCTCGATCTGCTCTCGGTCAACCGCACCGTGAACGAGTTCGACGTCTACGTCGGCACGAGCGCGGGCGCGTTCGTGGCGGCCGCGGTGGCGAACGGGGTCACGCCCGAGGAGATGATGCGGGTCATCGTCCAGCAGGTGCCGACATCGTTCCCCGACGCGCGGGTGAGCGCGCTGCTCCGGCCCAACTACCGAGAGTTCGCTCGCAAGGGCGCGCTGGTCCCGATCCGGGTCGCTCAACTGGTTCGCTCGCTGGTTCGGGATCTCGGGCAGGTCTCGGCGGTCGACATCGCGGTCGGCCTGGCCGAGGTGCTGCCGTCGGGGCTGTACTCGGAGAAGGGCATCGAGCGGTACGTGCGCATGATCCTGTCTGACCCGGACCGCACCGACGACTTCCGGCTGCTGCAGAACGAGCTGTACCTGGCAGCGACCGATCTCGATACCTGCGAGCGGATTGTGTTCGGCGCGGAGGGGTGGGACGACGTGCCGATCTCGACGGCGGTGGCCGCGTCGGGCGCGCTGCCGATGATCTACAAGCCCGTCCGGGTCAAGGACCGTGAGCTTGTCGACGGCGGGATCGTGTCGACGACGAACCTCGACATCGCGGTCGAGGCGGGCGCGAAGTTCATAGTCGTGGTCAATCCGCTCGTCCCGTACGTGAACGACTTCCGCAAACGGATCCCGACGATCACGGGGTCGCGCGCACGGCGCGTTTCGGACATGGGCTTCCCCCAGATCGGCTATCAGGCGTTCAAGCTGCTCGCCTACCAGCGGCTGCACGACCTCGCGCGGCGTTGGGAGGAGCGCTACCCCGGCGTGGACATCATCCTGGTCGAGCCCGAGCCCAACGACGAGCTGATGTTCCAGACGAGCATCATGAACTACACCTCACGGGTCGACATCGCGCGTCACGGCTTTCAGTCAGTGACGATCAAGCTCGCCCACGACTATCCCCGGTTCAAGCGGATCTGCGCCCGCCACGGGATCGACATCTCGGCCACGAGGGTCCGCAAGGTCGTCAAGCACTTCGAGGCCGAGCGCGAAAAGACGCGCGCCTGGCGGAAGATCCTCGAGCAAACGACCTCGACGCTGCTGCGCCAGTCGGCTCAGGGGTAGGCGACGCTCGCCGGTGGGCGAGGGCCTAGAAAATGTCTGAGGCTGCGAAGGCTCGCTAAGCGAGCTGGGCCTGCTGCGTCGCCTTCGGCGCGGAGCCCGTGATTTCGCGGAAGCTGGAGAGGAAGAGAGTCTTGTCGATCCGGCCGTTGAAGATCGGGATCCCCCACTCGACGCATTTCACGATTACATCGCGACGCTCCAGGCCGGACTCTCGAGCGAGCTCGGTGGGGGTAAGGTGAATGGCCATCGGTCCTGTCCTCCTTTGCCGCCTGCGCTGTGGGCGCGAAGTATGCCGTCTGGGTCGGACGGTCTCAACATCTCTTTCGGCCGAATCCTTGGTTAAACGTTAGCGTCTTTCCCTAAAGCTCTGGACATATGGCCGATACTCGGTAGAGTGCCCGCACTTAGGGGGATCACGGCGCGACGGGGACAACTTGGTCATGGCACGGCTGCTTCCAGAGGCCCTTCAAATTTCGTGGCGCCCGGACCACGAGCTAGTTACGGCGGTTCGGCGCGGTGAGGACAGCGCTTTCGAGGAGTTGTTCTCGCGCTATCGGGGCAGGATCCGCTCCTACGTGAGCGGCATCATCGGCGATTCGGACCGAGCCGAGGACATCGCCCAGGAGGTGTTCATCTCGGTTCTGCGCCGGCTCCGGGACACCGAGCGACCGATCGTCTTCAGGCCTTGGGTGTACCGGATCGCGAAGAACGCGTGCATCGATGAGCTGCGTCGCGCTCGCCACAGCCACGAGGTGATCCCGCTCGAGCAGCAGCGGGAATCCGCCTACGAGGTCGCCGATCTGTTCTCGAGCACACCTGGCCCGGACGCGGCCGTCGAGAGCAAGCAGCAGCTCGAGGATTTGCGCGGCGCGTTCCGCGGCGTGTCCGAGCTGCATCACCGGATCCTCGTCCTGCGTGAGCTCGAGGGACTCTCCTACAGCGAGATCGGCGATCGGCTGGGGATGTCCCGCCCGGTCGTCGAGAGCACGCTGTTTCGCGCCCGGCGCCGGCTGGCGGAGGAGTACGAGGAGTTGATCAGCGGCCGGCGTTGCGAGCGGACTCGCGCGGTGATCGATGCGTGGGAGGGACGGACGCTCCGCCGCCTTGGTGTCCGCGAGACCCGCCAGCTGTCCCGGCATCTGGCGCATTGCCAGCCGTGCCGGCGCCACGCGGTGCTCGCGCGGGCCGACGGCGCGGTTCCGCACGTCGCCGGCGCGGTTCCGCGGACCGCCGGCGCAGGTCCGCGCAATCCCGGCGCAGGTCCGCGGCCGGTGAGCGTTGCGGCGCTGCTGCCGGCGGAGTCGCCGATCCCGCTGGCCAGCCGGCGGCGGCCGGCCGGGGAGGACGCGGCGCTGGCCGCGCCCGGGCCGGACTCGCTCGCGGTGGCGTGAGCGCCGGCGCCCTGGCGCGATCGGTGCCGCGGGGGTTGGAACGACCTGGCCCATGGCCTGATCGACGCCGCCGGGATGGAAGGACCGGGGCCCGAGATGCGTCGTTGCTGTGGGATACTGGCTTTCCTCGGGGCGTGGCGCAGCCTGGTAGCGCGCACCGTTCGGGTCGGTGAGGTCCCCGGTTCAAATCCGGGCGCCCCGATAAAAGCCGTGCAAATGCTTGGGTTTCTCGGTTTCTCTTGAGCATGATTAGCCACGCGCTCGCAGCCGTTCCAGAGCGGTATGCCCGTCGTAGCGGCGACGCCTCGCTTCGGACGTGCGTGAGTTCCGCTCGCGCCCAGTGCCGCTAAGCTGTTGACCGAGTCGGTCAAGTGCCTGTTCACCAGGGAATCCGGTCAAAACCCGGGGCTGACGCGCAGCGGTAGAGGAGACGAGCGGGCGCTCGTCCACTGGGTCCGGCAAGGGCCTGGGAAGGAGCCCGTGAGGTCGATCCTGAGCCCGAAAACCTGCCGGCTCTATTCGTCATCACGGCTTCGCGACATCAGCCGACGCGTCAACGGAGCGCCTCCGTCCCTTCACCACCGAGGAGCAATACATGACCGAGTCCACCCCTGAGGTTCCGAGCGGGGACCTGACCGCGCGCTTGGACGCCGGGCCGGTGATCTGTGCCGAAGGCTTCCTGTTCGAGCTGGAGCGCCGCGGATACCTGAGCGCCGGTGAGTTCGTCCCTGAGGTGGCCCTTGAGTACCCGGACGCGCTGCGGACCTTGCACGTCGACTTCCAGCGCGCCGGCTCGGACGTCGTCGAGGCGTTCACCTACAACGGTCACCGCGAGAAGATGCGGGTTATCGGCAAGGAGGATCTGCTCGAGCCGCTCAACCGCGCCGCGCTTCAGATCGCTCGGGAGGTCGCGGACCGGCGCCTTGGCGATCTGATGGCGGGCAACATCTCGAACACCAACATCTGGGACCCGGAGGACACTGTGCGCCAAGGCGAGGTGCGCGGCATGTTCGAGGAGATGGTTGGCTGGGCCGTCGAGGGCGGCGCCGACATGATCATCGGCGAGACGTTCTATTACGCCGGCGAGGCGCTGGCGGCGCTCGAGGTCGCGAAGGCCACCGGCCTGCCCGTCGTGGTCACGATTGCGCCGATGGCGATGGAGGAGATGGCCGACGGGGTCGGCATCGTCGAGACCTGCCAACGGCTGGAGCAGGCCGGCGCGGCCGTGGTGGGCATGAACTGCTTCCGCGGGCCCGAGACGATGCTGCCCTGGCTGAAGCAGATCCGCGCGGCCGTGTCGTGCCACGTCGGCGCACTGCCGATCCCCTACCGGACCACCGCGGAGGAGCCGACGTTCTTCAACCTCAGCGACGATCGCGCGAGGGTGCCTTCGCCGCACGGCCGCACCTTCCCGACCGCGCTGGACCCGTTGTACGCGAACCGGTACGAGATCGGCGCCTTCGCCAAGGAGGTCCACGACCTCGGCATCAACTACATCGGCGTCTGCTGCGGTGCCTCGCCCATGCTGGTCCGCGAGGTCGCCGAGGCGGTCGGGAAGTCCACCGAGGCCAGCCGATTCTCCGAGAACATGCGCAACCACTTCATGTACGGCGACAACGAGCGGCTACCTGAGCACATCGTCGCGCTCGGCGACCAGGCCTAGCCGCGAAACGCCCGACCTCGTTCAGGACGAGGTGGAGGTCACGGCGAGGGGTGTCACGACGGCGTCTGGACCGGCGCTGCTTCGGCTCGCGACGATGCGGTCGGTGATCGCCCACGCGGCGTAGCAGAGCGATCCAAACACGCCGGTGACTGTCAGCAGCACGCCGCCGTTCCCGCAATCCCGCCGAGCACGCTCAGCACGACCCGCCGCCGAAACGACGTCAGGCCGAACCTACGCTCATCAGCGCCCGGAAATCCGTCCGGTTGACCGAGCCCTGGCCTTCCGGCGGCCGGAGAGCGTCGCCGCTGCTCATCACTCACATGTCCATTCCGCCGTTGACGGGCCAGATCGCCCCGGTGATGAATGCGGACTGATCGGCGACGAGGAAGTGGACGACACGCGCGATTTCGTCGGCGCGACCGAGCCGTCCGACGGGAATCTTGTCCTTGATTCCGTCGAGCACCTTCTCGGGAAGGTGCTCGAGCATCTCGGTCGCGATGAACCCCGGGGCGACCGTGTTCACGGTGATGCCGACGCCGTCCTCCTCGAGCTTGCCGGCGCGCTTGAGCTGGAACGCCGCCTCGAGGGCAAGCGTCTTGGTGAGCCCGAACAGACCGGACTTCGAGGCTGCGTAGTTGGCCTGGCCGATGTTGCCCATTTCGCCGATGATTGACGAGATGTTCACGATCCGTCCCGAGCCGCGCTCGATCATGTGTGGCAGCGCGGCCTGGCTCATGAAGAACGCTCCTGACAGGTTGACGGCGAGCACCTTGTACCAGTCCTCGTCCGTTAGCTTCAGGACCGTCTTGTCGATCGTGATCCCCGCGTTGTTGACGAGGATGTCGAGACGTCCGTGTTGCTCGATCACCTCGCCTACGGTGCGTCGGCAGTCCTCCGCCGAGGCGATGTTGCCCTGGTGGATGCTCCCTTTCAGGCCGTCTGCTGTGAACTTGTGGATAAACGCCTCGGCCGTTTCGCGGTCGCGGCTGTAGCCGGCGGCGACGTCCGCGCCCTGCTCGGCGAGGCTGCGGCAGATGGCGCCGCCGATACCGCGGGTGCCACCGGTCACAAAGGCGACCCGTCCATGCAAACGCGGACGGTGAACCATCGTTCCCGGGGTCGTGGTGATCGTTGTGGACATGCAGTCTCCTTGCCTCAGTGGTGCGAGCGCTGATTGCGATCGGTCATCGCGGCTATTCCTCCTGGGATTGGGCGGCCGCGACCTTCTTCTGGAGCTCTGCCATCACTGTCGGGTCGCGGAGCGTGGTCACATCGCCGAGCGTCCGGCCTTCGGCGATGTCTCGCAGGAGCCGGCGCATGATCTTCCCCGATCGTGTCTTAGGCAGGTCCTCGCTCCACAGGATGCGCTTCGGCCGGGCGAGCTTGCCGATCTGTCCGGCTACGTGATCACGGATCTCGGCCTCGATCTCCGGGGTGCCCTCGAGGTCGCCTTGGAGGGTGACGTACGCGACGATCGCTTGACCGGTGAGCTCGTCGGATTGCGCGACGACGGCGGCTTCGGCGACGTTGTGGTGCGAGACGATCGCCGACTCGACCTCTGCCGTTGAGAGGCGGTGCCCGGAGACATTGATGACGTCGTCGATCCGCCCGACGATCCATAGGTACCCGTCCTTGTCGCGGATCGCGGCGTCGCCGACGAGGTAGGTGTCGGTTCCGAATCGTGACCAGTACGTCTCGACGTAGCGAGCGTCATCGCCGTATAGGGTGCGCAGCATTCCGGGCCAGGGGCGCTTGAGCACCAGCAGTCCCTGCCCTTGCTCAATCGACTCACCGGTCGTCTCGTCGACCACATCGGCGAGAACGCCCGGAAGCGCGAACGTCGCCGAGCCTGGCTTGGTCTCGGTCAGGCCGGGCAGCGGCGAGATCATGATCTGGCCGGTCTCGGTCTGCCACCACGTATCGACGATCGGACAGCGTTCACGGCCGATCACCACGTGGTACCACAGCCACGCTTTGGGGTTGATCGGCTCACCGACGGTGCCCAGCAGCCGCAACGACGAGAGGTCATGCGCGTTCGGGTGCTCAGCGCCCCACTTCATGCAGGCACGAATCGCCGTCGGGGCGGTGTAGAAGATCGTTACTCCGTAGCGTTCGATCAGTTCCCACCAGATGTCCTTATCCGGGTAGTCGGGCGCGCCCTCGTACATCACGCTCGTCGCGCCATTGGCGAGCGGGCCGTAGACGATGTAGGAGTGCCCGGTGATCCAGCCGACATCCGCCGAGCAGAAGAAAACGTCGCGCTCGGGGTCCAGGTCGAACACATACCGGTGCGTCGTGCTGACCCCGGTCAGATACCCGCCCGTGCTGTGAACGATCCCCTTTGGTTTCGCGGTCGAGCCCGAGCTGTAGAGGATGAACAGCGGGTGCTCGGCCTCCATCGGCTCCGCGGGGCAGTGCGGGTCCGCGGCGGCGAGGATCTCGTCGTAGAACACGTCCCGGGGGGCGCTCATCGGCACCTCGATGCCGGTGTGGCGTACGACGACGATGTGCTCGAGTGACTCGGGACCGCCGCCCATTACGGCGTCGACGGCGGCCTTGACCGGCGCGGTCTTGCCTTTGCGTCGAGAACCGTCGACGGTGATCAGCACCTTCGCGTGCGAGACCTCCATCCGTTCCTTGACCGCCTCGGGGGCGAATCCACCGAACACGACGTTGTGCGGCGCGCCGATCCGCGCGCACGCGAGCATCGCGACGACCACCTCGGGAATCATCGGCAGGTAGATCCCGACGATGTCGCCCTTGCCGACGCCCAGGTCCTTGAGCGCGTTAGCGAGCCTTTGCACCTCGCGATGCAGCTCGGCGTATGTGATCGCTCGCTGTTCGCCCTCCTCTCCTTCCCAGTGGAACGCGACCCGGTTACCGTGGCCCGCCTCGACATGCCGATCCAGGCAGTTGTATGACACGTTGAGCTTGCCGTCCGTGAACCACGTGTAGAACGGTGGGTTCGAGTCGTCGAGGACGGTCGTAAATGGCTTGTCCCAGTGCAGGGTCTGTGCCTGGTCGGCCCAGAAGGCGTTCGGGTCGAGCTCCGCGCGGGCGTGCAGCGACGCGTCATCGACGCGTTCGGTAGCGACGAAACTCACGGGCGGCGCGAAGCGATCCTGATGCAACAGCTCCTCGAGACGGCGCTCGAGCTTCTCGCCCGCGATGGGCGCCAGCGACGAGAGCCGCTCGGCGGTATGTGTGCTGATGTTGGACGGGCTCATGTCAGGAACCTTCCTTGACGGGGTGGTGATCGCAGCCGACGGTCAGACGGGACGGTGATGGCGGGACCGGGTGTGGCCCCGCCATCGCACCGTGCTTTCGCTAGGCGAGTTGGGTGACCACGGACTTGGTTTCGAGGTAGTTATCCAGCGCGTTGTGGCCCATCTCCCGGCCCCAGCCCGACTCCTTGTAGCCGCCGAACGGCATCGCGGCGTCGAACACGCTGTAGCAGTTGATCCACACCGTGCCCGCGCGCAGGCGGTGCGCGGTCCGGTAAGCCTTGCTGATGTCACGCGTCCAGATCCCCGACGCGAGACCGTAGTTCGTGTCGTTGCCGCTGTGGATGACGTCATCGTCCTCGGAACTGAACGGAATCGCGCACACCACGGGGCCGAAGATCTCCTCGCGGACCACCTTCATGTCGGGTGTGGTGTCGGTCAGCACGGTTGGTTGCACGAAGTACCCGAGCTCGCCCGCCCGGCCGCCGCCAGCCGGCGCGCGGGCGCCGGCCTCGAGCCCCGAGGACAGGTAGCCGAGCACCTTCTCGTGCTGCTCGGCGGAGGTCAGCGGCCCCATCTGAGTTTCGGGGTCGAGCCCCGGGCCGACCTTTATCCTCCTGGCCTCGTCGGAGATTCCCTGGACGACCTCGTCGTAGACGTCGCGCTCGATGTACAGGCGCGAACCGGCGTTGCAGCACTGTCCCTGGTTGAAGAAGATGCCGTTCGCGGCGCCGGGGATCGCCAGCTCCATGTCGGCATCCTTGTAGAGCACCTGCGGGCTCTTACCACCCAGCTCGAGCGTGACCTTCTTGAGATTGCCTGCCGCGGCCTGCACGATCAGCCGGCCGACCTCGGTCGAGCCGGTGAAGGCGACCTTGTCGACGCCGTCGTGGGCCGCGAGCGCAGCCCCTGCGTCCCCGAACCCGGTCACGATGTTCACCACGCCAGCGGGCAGCCCCGCCTCCAGCATCAGCTCACCGAGTCGCAGCGCCGACAGCGGCGTCTGCTCGGCCGGCTTGAGCACCACGGTCACGCCGGCCGCCAGCGCCGGTCCGAGCTTCCAGGCAGCCATCAGCAACGGGAAGTTCCACGGAATGATCTGCCCGACGACGCCCACCGGCTCCTTGCGGGTGTAGGCATGGAACTCAGATCCGGGTGAGGTGACGGCCGAGATCGGGATCGTGTTGCCCTCGATCTTCGTCGCCCAGCCCGACATGTAGTGGAACAGGTCGGCGGACAGGGCGACGTCCGCCGCCTTGGCGATCGTCAGCGGCTTGCCGTTGTCGAGCGTCTCGAGCATGGCCAGCTCGTCCGCGTGCTGCTCGATCAGGTCGCCGATCCGATGGATGACCTTTCCGCGCTCCGACGGTGTCATTCGCCGCCAGTCCGAGCGCTCGTCGTCAAAGCACCGACGAGCCGCACGCACCGCCAGCTCGATGTCCTCTACGCCGCCGTGCGCCACCGACCCGAGACTCTCCTCGGTCGCTGGGTTGAGCGTCTCGAACGTCTTTCCGCTCACCGCCTCCACCCACTGGCCGTCGATCAGCAGACGACGCGGCTTGCGAACGAAGTCCTGGACGTATTGAGGCAGGCCCTCGGAAAGGCCCGCAGAGGTTGGTGGTGCCCCGTTGGTGGCCCGGTTCGGTGTGGAGATGGACATGCTCGGCTCCTGACGCTGACGTGTCGGCGCAGACCCTTGAGGTCAAATACGCCACGCCGGCCGAGAGCTGGAGCCGGAAACCGCTCGCCGAGGTTCAGGGCGGAGGGTGACCTTCACCATACACGCGATCACAGGGCGGTGGGCGGTGGTCTCAGAGAGTCGCTGTCCGGAGATAGAATCGGAGTGGCTTGGCGCCCTCATGAAATACCGCGACACCGAGCATCTGCGCGTGCTGATCGCCAACGAGCGCAAGGATCGCCTCGCTCTGGTCGCGCCAATCGTCGCGGCCCTCGGGCACGAGGTAATCGCGCGCGAGATCGAGATCTCAGACGTCGGAGCCGTCACCGCCCGCGAGCGACCCGACGTCGCGCTGGTCGGGCTCGGGGAAAGCTCGGACCACGCGCTCGGCCTGATCGAGAAGATCGTGCAGGAAGCCGCTTGTCCCGTGATCGTCCTGCTCCACGCGCCCGATCCTGCCTTCGTCAAGGAGGCATCCAAGCGCGGCGTGTTCGCCCACATCAGTGACGTCGACGTCGAGGATTGGCAGAGCTCGATCGACATCGTGCTGCGGCGCTTCGCCGAATACCACGACCTCGAAGGCGCGTTCGGACGTCGTGCCCTCATCGAGCGTGCCAAGGGCATCCTGATGGAACGCCACTCCATCAACGACGCAAGCGCCTTCGAGATGCTGCGCGAGCACTCGCGTACTGCAAATCGCAAGCTCGTCGACGTCGCCACCGCTGTCGTAGACGGCCACCGCCTGCTCCCGAAGCATCCGCACGCGCCGTCCTAGAGGCGGATCCAAAGATGAAGCGTATGCTGGCCACGGGGCACGGATCAGGTGTCCCTCATCCGAGGAGGCCATGATGGAAGATGCTGTGATCGTCAGCGCGCTACGGACCCCTGTGGGTAGCTTCGGCGGGCAGTTCAAGGACATCGCGGCCACCGAGCTCGGCGCGTGCGCTGTGCGTGCCGCGCTCGAGCGGGCCGAGATCGCCGGCGAGGACGTGGACGAGGTCGTGCTCGGCTGTGTCCTGACCGCCGGGCTCGGCCAGAACCCCGCGCGCCAGGTGGCGATCGGCGCGGGCATCCCGAAGGAGGTGCCTGCGACGACGATCAACATGGTCTGCGGTTCGGGCCTCAAAGCGGTTGCGATCGCCTCGCAGATGATCCGGGCAGGCGACGTGAACATCGTCGTGGCGGGCGGCATGGAGAACATGACGCGCGCTCCGTATCTGATGTCGGCCGCCCGTTTTGGTGCGCGGATGGGCGACGCCCAGCTGATCGACTCGATGGTCCACGACGGCCTGTGGGATGCATTCAACGACATCCATATGGGCATCACCGCGGAGAACCTCGCCGAGCAGTACGGCATCAGCCGCGAGGAACAGGACGAGTTCGCCGCGGACAGCCAGCAGAAGGCCGAGCGCGCAGTCGCGGCGGGAATCTTCCGGGACGAGATAGTGCCGATCGAGGTGCCGGTCAAGGGCGGCACGCGCATGGTTGACAGCGACGAGGCTCCCCGCGCGGGGACGACCGCCGACACGCTGGCAAAGCTGCGCACGGCGTTTCGCCGTGACGGCGGCACGGTGACCGCGGGCAACGCCTCGGGAATCAACGACGGGGCGTCGGCGATTGTCGTGATGTCAGCGAGTACGGCCAACGCGCGCGGCCTGCGGACGTTTGGCACTGTCGAAAGCTACGCCTCCGTCGGGGTCGAGCCGAAGATTATGGGCATCGGCCCGGTGCCTGCCGTGCGCAAGGCGCTGGCCAGGGCGGGGCTCGAACTCGGCGACATCGATCTGTTCGAGCTCAACGAGGCGTTCGCCGCACAATCGCTCGCCGTGCTCCGAGAGCTCGACATCGACCCCGACCGGATCAACCCGCGTGGAGGGGCGATCGCGCTCGGACACCCGATCGGGGCCAGCGGCGGCCGGATCCTCGTCACCCTCTTGCACGAGATGCGCCGGCGCGATTCGCACCGCGGCCTCGCCACGCTCTGCGTCGGCGGCGGTCAAGGGCAGGCTGCGATCATCCGCAACGGCGCCAACCAGTAGACAGCGATCGCGACGATCCGGTGCTCCTATCACGAGCCCAGTCGGTCCCACCGCCGAGCGAAAGCGTTCGCGCTTAGCTGGTCGCATCGACGGTCGGATGCCCCCAGGCCGATAGTCGATACGACCAGCTAAACGCGCTCGCGGCGGCTCTATAAGCAGGTGTTGGGGTTGGGAGATCAACTCCACACAGACACGGCTATGGAGTCGCCCCGAATGGTCTGAGCCTAGACTCGGGGCCGTGGATACCGCTGCGCGCAGCCTGGCCCACTGGAGCGAAGAGGGTCGAGGCGAGATGGACGCCTTCTACTCGCTCGCGCGGCGCGACTATGAGCGTCTAGCTCGAGGCTTCGTCGACCATTCGGCATGGTTACGGCGCGTTGCCGATGGGCGCCGATCTATCACCTTGCTCGATGTCGCCTGCGGGTCGGGGAAGTTCCCGGAGGCGCTGCAAGACTTCGGCGGTGTCGGCGCCTTGTCCGGTGAGCTGCGGATCGACTACGACCTGCTCGACCCGTCTCCCTTCTCGCTGTTGGAGGCTGCGCGGGCGCTTCGCCCGCCGTTCGTCGGGGCCGCTCGCCACGAAACCCTTGTGGAGGAGCTCGATGACGCCGTCGGACCGTTCGACGTCGTCTGGGCCACCCACGCCCTTTATTCCCTCGCCCCTGGCGCGGTCCACACGGCGGCCGCACGCATGCTCGCCGCACTCGCGCCCGGTGGCGCGTTGCTCATCGCGCAGGGGAGCCGCGAGGGCCACTACCTGCGCTTCTACCGTCACTTCCTCGACGACTTCCGCGACGGCCAGGGAACGTTGTACGCCGCGTCAGAGGATCTTGCTGAGGCGCTGCGCGCCTGCGGCGCCGACCTTCACGTGGTCCGCCTGTCCTACGATCACACCACCGCGCTAGAGAACGCCGTCACCGTCGAGGGTTACCTGCAGCGATGCGCGTTCGACGATTCCGTCTCGCTGCAGGAGATGATGACGGCCCCGCACCTCGGTGCCTACCTGCGCGATTGTCGCGACGAGGCTGAGGGCCGGTGGCGGTTTCATCAGGAGGTCGACGTGCTCCTCCTTGGCCCCGCCTTCGACGGCTTGATCGAGTAGTCCTCTCGAGAGCGCCAGGGTCGCCGACGGGCACGAGCGTTGTCCCATCGCGGCCGGGCGGTGTCGGCGTCAGCCGATCCATGGAGGTGTGCTCGGTGTCGGCTCGTCGGTGATGGTCACGAGCGCGTCGCCGAAGCCGCAGACCAGAACAATGGCGTCTGTTGTCGCGGCGATGTGCCGGGCGACGTTCTCGGGGATGACGACAGTGTCTCCGTCGGTCAGCTCGGCGTTCTGTTCGCCGATGGTGATCGCGACCTCCCCTTGGAGGACGTGCCAGACCTCCTCGACGTCGACGACGTGGCGTGGTGAACGGTGCCCTCGGTGCATCTCGACTCGCCACAGGCTGAGGGCCATGGTCTGTCCTTGGGTGGGAGAGGCGAGCGTGGTCATGGTGCCGTTGGGCGTCTCGGTGCGCCGTTCGCTGCCGGCGCGGATGGGCGTGACCGACGTCGGTCGGTCTTGGTCATGGTGCAGGTGGGGATTTATGAGGACCTCGTGCGATCGGCGGGTAATGTCGTGCTGATGGGCGGACTCGAACCTGAGCCGCGAACGGTCTAAGCTTGGGCGAGGTCTGCGGCTTCGGGGATCGGGATCGATGATGGCTGTCGACTCCCCAAATCACATCAGCGACATCGCCGGTCAACCCGCCGGTGCGCGCCCGCCGAACGCGAGCGCTGGGTCGACGTCGCAGCCTGCGCTCCTCGGCCGGGCGGCTGAGTGCGCAACGATTGAGCACCTTCTGGAGGCCGCCGGACGGGGTGAGAGCGGCTCGCTGGTGCTCCGTGGCGAAGCCGGGATGGGCAAGACGGCGCTATTGGGCCAGGCCGTCGATCAGGGCTCCGGAATGACGGTGCTGCGGGCGACGGGCGTCGAGGCGGAGTCTGACCTCGCGTTCGCCGGCCTCCATGCCTTGCTACGTCCGATCGTCGATGAGCTCCGGCAGTTGCCGGAGCCGCAGCGCGCAGCGCTTGCGGCTGCGCTGGGTTTGGCGAGCGGTCAAGGAGCGGATCGTTTTCTGGTGTCGGCGGGTGTGCTGTCGTTGCTAGCGGCGGCCGCCGAATCCCGGCCGGTGCTTTGTGTGGTCGATGACGCCCAGTGGCTGGATGCCCCGTCCGCTGATTCGCTGGTGTTCGCGGCTCGCCGGCTTTTCGCGGAAGGGGTCGTGATGGTGTTTGGTGCTCGCGACGGCGAGTTGGCGCGGTTTGACGCGGCGGGACTCGACGAGCATGTGCTCACTGGGCTCGATCACCGATCGGCCGCAGCGTTGCTCGATCGCGGCGCCCGTCCGCTCGAGTCGTCGGTCCGCGCTCGGCTGTTGGCCGATGCGGGCGGCAACCCGTTGGCGCTGCTCGAGCTTCCTTCTGCTCTCTCAGACGCGCAGCTGGCCGGCCGTGAGCCGTTGCCTGAGGCGCTGCCGCTTAGCGCGCGCCTACGGACGGTATTCATGCAACGGATCGAGCGCCTGGCGCGACCCGCACGGGCGGCGCTGCTGGTGGCTGGGGCGGCAGACGCGGACGAGCTCGAAGCTATCCGCCGCGCGATCTCAGAGCTCGAGCTACCTCAGGATGCTCTGGAGCCTGCCGAGGCGATCGGGCTGGTCCAGACTGATGGTGCAACGCTCACTTTTCGTCATCCACTGGTGCGCGCAGCGGTGTACGAGTCGGCGACACCCGGCCAGCGCCAGCAAGTCCACGTCGCTCTGGCCCGCGCGTTGCAGGGGGGACCCGACGGCGACCGGGCGCTCTGGCACGAGGCGATGGCGGCGACCGCACCCAACGAGGCGATCGCGGATGCCCTGGAGCGGTCGGCTCACCAGTCCCAGCGGCGCGGGGGTCACGCATCGGCGGCCACCGCGTTCGAGCGCGCGGCGGAGCTCACCGATGCCGAGTCTGCGCGAGGGCGCCGGCTCGCTCTGGCCGCGCAGGCCGCGTGGATGGCCGGGCAGGCCAACCGCGCTCGCGCTCTCATCAATCGTGCGCTGCCGCTCGCCGACCGGCCTCAGCGCGCGCGGCTGCTGTATCTAGCTGGGACGATCGAGGGCCACAACGGCTGGCTCCACGACGGGGTGAGGACACTAGACAAGGCGGCCGCGCTTAGCCAAGACGCATCGCTCACCCTGGAGATCCTGCGGGAAGCCAGCGGCATGGCCACCTATGGCGGCGACTACGATACGACCGTCGCGCTGGGCCGCCAAGCTGCGACGCTTGCAGCCACCACCGATCTTGACCGCTTCAATTCGGCTGCCGTCGTCGCGTTGGGCGTTGAGATGTCCGGGGACTACGCGTGCGGAGCGGCGCTGTCGGTGCAGGCGATCGAGCTTGCCGAACGTCTCGACGATCCGGCGTGTCTGGTCTGGGCGGCGCTCACCGCCGCGCGCGAGGGCATCGCCTCCGATGGCCTGCCTTACGCCACCCGGGCGGTAGAGATCGCGAGGGAGCGAATGCTCGTGACCAAGCTTCCGATCGCGCTGCAGATGCAAGCTGCGGGGCTGATCGGCCAGAGCCGCTTCGATCTCGCCTACTCGACCGCAGAGGAAGGCTTGAGGCTCGCGATCGATGTCGGGCAGCCGTGGGCCGCCAGCTGGAACCTCGCGCATCTGGCGATGATCGACGCTCGCCGCGGAGCCGAACACCGAGTCCGATCGCACGTCGACCAGTTGCAAGCGCTCGTTGCCACCAGCGGAGCCAATGCCATCAGCGCCTACGTATGGCGGGCGCTGGGCCTGCTCGACCTCGGTCTCGGCAGGCCTGCGCAGGCGCTTGAGCAGCTACAGATGGTGATCGCGACCGTACGCCCCGAATCCCACCCGCTGTTCGTGCTCGCGTTACCCGATGCGGTCGAGGCCGCCGCCCGCTCCAACCGCCAACACGAGGTAGCCGAGCATCTCGATCAGTTTCGCGGATGGGTGCAGAGGTTTCCCAATCCCGCACGCCTCGCGCTGCTCGCGCGCTGCCTCGGGCTGGTGGAGGAGGCGGACGCCGAGCGCCATTTCACGCGGGCGATCGAATTCGCGCCCGCGCTTTCACCTTTTGATAAGGCACGCACGTGGCTGCTGTACGGCGAGTGGCTGCGAAGGCAACGACGGCGGGTCGAGGCCCGCCCACATCTTCGCGCCGCGCTCGTCCTGTTCCAGCAGCTGAGCGTTTCGCCCTGGGAGGCCCGGGCGCGCTCAGAGCTCAGAGCCAGCGGCGAGACGGCACGTCGACGCGATCCCTCCAAACGGGACCAACTCACGCCTCGAGAGCTGCAGATCGCGCGTTTCGTCGCGGACGGGATGACCAACCCGCGCATCGCGGAGCGGCTCTTCTTGAGCCCTCGCACGATCGACTACCACCTCCGGAAGGTCTTCGCAAAACTCGAGATCGCATCCCGAGCAGACCTGGTCGGCGTAGACCTCGACGAGCCGGTAGCCGCCTGACAGGGTGGTAATCGACCATGCGCGGGCCGACGAACCGTTGTGCGGCCACGTCGGGATTGCTTTTCCGGGTCGACGACCACGGGCGCGACGTCAACGGCCGTGGTCCACCCCCTGCCGAGCGGAGCGTCGGCCGGTCTCCGTGGCCCCTCGCCGGCGCCGGGGGTGGCCATCTCGACTGCCGGTGACCTCGCGCTCGGGCCGGCGCCGGTCATCGCGGGGAAGCGGGGCGCTGAGCACCCGGGCCAGACTCGGGAGGTCTTCCTGCGGATACCTCCGCCGCGCGTCGCGCTGGACGTCGCGCATCCGATATTCGGCCAGTTCCCTGACCATTGCTATGTGAAGGAGTGAAATCATGGACGTCACGGTCTCACCGGACCTCGCCGGTCGCATCGGTGAGACGACCGGTCACCTCGCCAGTCACCTCACCAGTGGGCCGCGGGCTCGTCCATCGGGGAAGCGGGTGTGAATGAAGGTGCTGACGGCGACCGCGGTCGAGGGAAGCCCGAAGTGGGAGTGCCCGCCCGACAGCCCTTACCGTAGTGCCAGGAAGCGGTCGAGGACTGTGTTCCCCCACGCGCTGGCGCGACCAACGGCTGCCGGCTCGAGCGCGCCCTCAGGCATCTCGTCGGCGATGCGCCCCGCCAGGTCGCTGTTGATCTCGACGTGAAATTGGAGTCCGTAGACGTTGTCGGCGACCCGGAACGCCTGCTCGGAGCATCGGTGGCTGGCGGCTAGTCGCACCGCGCCTGGCGGCAACGTGTAGCTGTGGCGATGCCAGTGCAGGACGCTCGAGCGCCTCGGTGTCGCAACCGAGGACGTGATCCGCGCGCCCGGCGGGAGTGAGCGTCGCAGCGCCCATGCCAACTTCGGGCACGCCGTCCTTGACTACGCGGCCGCCCAACGCGACCGCGAGCAGCTGCGCGCCGAAGCAGACACCTAGAACCGGCAGCTCGAGGCCGACGGCGTCGCTGATCAGCTGTCGCTCGGCTGCAAGGTGCGCGGTCGTCTCATCGTCGGCCGACCCGCCCGGCGCGCCGAGCACGATCAATCCGGATAAGTCCGCGGCTCTCGGCAGCAGATCACCTCGAAACGGCCGCAGGTTGACCGACCGCAGCCGAGCGCGTCGCAGCGCGGGAGCGATGTTGCCCTGCCCTTCATAGGAGACGTGCTGAATGACCGCCCACATCAGCGACAACCTTCGCGCTCAACCCGTCTCGGGCCGGATGGTCATCGAGGGGCGCGGGATCCTTGCACGAGGGCGCCGATCGCGTGGCCGAAGAGGTCGTCGGGAACGGCGTCGGGGTCGGCGAGGAGTTCGATCGCGAAGCCGTTGCCGAGCGCGATTAGGATGGTGGCGAGCTGGTCGGTGGGGAGCCCGGGCCCGGTTTCGTGTTCGGGGCTGGCGGCGTCGAGGAGGCGTCCGACGGTGGTTCGGAGGCGGGCGTGGCGCTGGGCGAATCGCTCGGCTGCGGCGGGGTCGCGCACGGCCTGGCCCCAGAAGTCGATCAGCAGCAGGAACACGTCGCGTTCGTCTCGGAGCATGGACACGAAGCGGCGGGCCGCCTCGAGCGGCGGGGCGCCGGCGGCGAGATCGGCCTCGACCGCCTCGTACACCTTCGCCAGCCGTGGGTCGATGCGCTCCTCTACGAGGGTGAGGAACAGGTCCTCCTTGCCCTTGAAGTTCGAGTAGACGGCGCCGGTCGAGTAGCCGGCCTCCAGCGCGATCGTGTCGACCGAGGCGCCGCGCAGGCCGTCGCGAGCGAACACGCGCTCTGCGGCATCGAGCAGCTGCGCGCGGGTGATCAGGCGCCGTTCGCCGCGCCGCGGTCGACCGGTGGCTTGACGTTCAGTCATTCGCTGTTAGGATAACCACCCTATTCAGAATAACAACGTTATTCTCAGTAACAGAACTATCGAAATGTTGGAAAGAAGGACGTGATCACAATGAAGAACCTAATCACCGGAGAGCGTCGACGGTGGGTGGCGCTCGCGGTCGTGTGCATGGGGCAGCTGATGATGGTGCTGGACGGGACGATCGTGAACGTCGCGCTGCCGTCGATGCAGCGCGATCTCGGCTTCTCGCAGGCCAACCTGGCGTGGGTACTGGACGCCTACATGATCGCGTTCGGCAGCTTCCTCCTGCTGGCCGGACGGCTCGGAGACCTGCTCGGGCGCAAGCGTATGTTCCTCAGCGGCGTGGTGATATTTACGCTGGCCTCGGTGGCGTGTGGCCTGGCGGGCGACCAGCTGGTGCTGATCGTGGCCCGGTTCGTCCAGGGACTGGGCGGCGCGGTGGCCTCGGCGGCGGTACTGGCCCTGCTGGTCACGGAGTTTCCGCGGCCGTCCGAGCGGGCGATCGCGATGAGCGTGTACACATTCATCCTCGCCAGCGGCGGCTCGATCGGGCTGCTCGCGGGCGGCGCGCTGACGCAGTCGGTCAACTGGCACTGGATCTTCTTCATCAACGTGCCGATCGGGATCGTGACCTTCGCGCTCGGATCGGTGCTGATCAACGAGACCGAGCGCCTCGGGCTCGGGAACGGCGTCGACGTGATCGGCGCGGTGCTGGTCACGGTGGCGCTGATGCTCGGCGTGTACACGATCGTCAAGGTCACCGATTACGGCTGGCTGTCGGCGCACACGCTCGGGTTCGGCGCCGCGGCGATGGCGCTATTGGCAGTATTCGTCGCGGTCGAGTCGCGGCTCTCGGACCCGATGTTCCCGCTGCGGATCCTGCGGGTCCCCGGCCTGGCCGCGTCGAGCGTGGTGCGCGGCTTCGTGGGCACGGGCATGTACTCGACGTTCCTGCTCGGCGTGCTCTATCTCCAGCACGTGCTCGGCTACGGGGCGCTCGAGACCGGTCTCGCCTTCCTCCCGCTGACACTGGCCATCGGCCTGCTCTCGCTCGGTGTGACCGCTCGGCTGATGAGTCGGTTCGGGGCGACACGGGTGGTATTCGCAGGCTTGGCCGCGATCGCCGCTGCGCTGCTGCTGCTGTCTCGACTGCCGACGCACACAAGCTACTTCCCGACGATCGTGCTGCCTTTTTCGCTGCTAGGCCTCGGCGCGGGGTTGTCGTTCCTGCCACTGACCACGATCGCGGTGGCCGAGGTGCCGATCGCCGACGCCGGTCTGGCCTCGGGAATCCTCAACGCCTCGCAACAGATCTCGGCTGCGATCGGAACCGCGGCGCTCGCCACGGTGGCGGCCGAGCGCACGAAGGCGCTGGCCGGTGTGGGACAGCACCACCTCCAGGCGCTCACCGGCGGCTTTCACCTAGGCTGGGCGATCGGCGCCGGCGCGGTCGCCGTGGGCGCACTGATAGCCCTGCTGTGGCTGCGCCCGCAGCCACAGCCCGCGGAGGTGGTCACCGTCCGCGACCGCGAACCGGTCGAATTCGAGCTCGAGGCAGCGTGATGAAACGGCTTGGATAAGAGATCGATTAGGTGTGGAGTGATGCGCCGACGGCGTGCAGGTCAGCGACTGAGCCGTCGGCGATCGTTCTCAGGTGGCTGGTGATCACGTCGATCGGCCAGTCCCACCAGGCGATCTCGATGAGCGCTCGGACGTCGTCGTCGGAGTAGCGGCGCTTGATGAGCGTGGCCGGATTGCCGCCCACGATCGCGTAGTCCGGAACATCCCGCGTGACGACCGCAGCGGTCGAGATGATCGCTCCGTGTCCGATTTCGACGCCGGGCATGATTGTCGCGTTCCCGCCGATCCAGACGTCGTTGCCGACCTTGGTGTCACCCCGGGACGGTAGGTCGGTGATCAGATCGATGTGCTCTGCCCACGGGGCTCCCATGATCGGGAATGGATAGGTCGAAGGGCCGTTCATCCGGTGGTTTGCGCCGTTCATGATGAATGTCGCGCCGGCAGCGATCGCGCAAAACGAGCCGATGATCAGGCGATCGGGGCCGTAATGGTGGGTGACGTTACGCGTCTGGAATTCAACGGCGTGCTCGGGGTCGTCGTAGTAGCTGTACTCGCCGACCTCGATCAGCGGGCTGGTGATCAATGGCTTGAGCAGCACGACTCGGTCTTGGCCCTCGATCGGGTGTACGCGCATGGGATCGGGGGCAAAACGAGGGGCCATGACGGCGAGTCTAGATCCGGCGACCCATGGGCTGACCTGAGGGCCGCAGGCCGTGCGCGCTCGGCTTCTGTGAACGGGGTCTCTCATGGTCGCCGGTGGCCCTGTTCGAGATGTCCGTCACGGTGGGCGTTCCGGACGATACGCAGCGATCTGCCGGAGAGCAGCAGCGACAGGATCGCGATGCCGCCGCGGTGCACTCGGATCTCCGCGTCGCGTAGCTCGCCACGCAGGTTGATCCGGCGACCATCGGTGGTGCCTTCTCCGGTCCAGTCCTTGACGCGGCCTCTGCCGATGCGGCGGAGATCGTCGTCGTCGATGCGTGTGCCGGCCGGGACCAGGAGCTTCAGGACTGCATGGTCGAGGTCGAGGTGGATGTCGATATCGCCGGGCTCGATCCGTGATGTCAGGAAGTCGAGCACGACGGAGCCGCCCGAGGCGGCGATGTCGAAGCAGCGTTCGGTCGTCCATTGGCCGAGTTTCGTGACGGTCCGGTGGTGCGCGCGGATCCGAACGGGCTGGTCGGCGCGCATGGATTGAGCTGCCAGATGGGCTGGTTCGCTGGTCATGGTGGTGTCTGTCCTGTGGTCGTGGCTGGTGCTGTCAGACCGGTTCAGCCGCGCTGGTATCGGGCGACGGCGACGGGTAGCGAGATGCCGATGATCGCGAGCGCCCAGATGACGGCTCGGGTCACGAAATACAAGGTGGGGTGGCCGGGTAGCGCGTGGGCGTTGGGGTCGAGCGTGAGCGCGCGGACCGCGTCGACCACGTACGTCACTGGCCGTGAGCCTCGATCGTCGCAGTCATCTATCTCTTCTCCGCTTCCGATTTGTGGGTGAATTGGTTCCGCGATCTCGCGCAGCCACTGCTCGCTCCAGGCCAAGCGTTTCTCGCCTAGATCGGGATCACGCCGCGGACCCAGGAGAGAGCTCCATCTGACTTAGTCCACGTGCCTTGTGGGGCTGCCGAGCCGCGCGGACGGGAACGAGCCCCGGCCGCTCGGGCCAATGGGATTGCGAATGCGCGCATCGCGGCGCGTGTCACCGTCGCGGACGATCCGCGCGCGGGCCGCAGCGTGCCGGAGCTCATGGATGCGTTGCTGGGCGAGGATGAGGTTGAGCTGGGGGTTGATTGTTGCCTCCTTGGGTACCTGTTCGGTAGGTGCGGAACGGTCGCCCATCGGTGGTCCGCTCACATCCGGGAGCTCACCGGTCGACTTACCAGTCCCTTCGGTCACGGTCGGTGAGATGTGCTCCGGCCGGACGGCTACGATCGGGTGGCGATGGGTGAGCTCACGGCGGGGGGCCGGGGTGGTGTGCTGATCGGTCGTGAGCGCGAATGCGGCGAGATCGAGCGGTTGCTCGAGGACGCCCGGCGGGGTGTCAGCCGCGCGCTCGTGGTCCGAGGCGAGCCCGGGGTCGGGAAGACCTCGCTGCTCGACCATGCCGCCGCCAGCGCCGACGGGATGCTCGTGTTGCGCGCGACGGGCGTAGAGGCGGAGTCCGATCTCGCGTTTGCTGGGCTGTACGGGCTGGTCCGCCCGGTCCTCGACAAGCTCGATCGGCTGTACGAGCCACAGGCGGCGGCGCTCGCCGGGGCGCTCGGGATCGCACCGTCGAAAGACCCCGATCGGTTCCTGGTGTCCGCAGCCGCGCTCGGTTTGATCGCGGCTGTCGCCGACGATCAGCCGCTGCTGTGCGTGATCGACGATGCTCAGTGGCTCGATCGCCCGTCTGCGGACGCGCTGGTGTTCGCCGCTCGGCGGCTGGGCGCCGAGCCCGCGGCGATCCTGTTCGGAGCGCGCGAAGGCGATTTGCGCCGGTTTGACGCTCCTGGGTTGAGCGAGCTCCCTCTCGGGGGCGTTGATGAACCCTCAGCAGTAGCGCTCCTCGATCTCTGCGCGCGCACTGCGGCCCCCGGTGTGCGCAGAAGGCTGCTTGACGAAGCGTCCGGGAACCCGCTGGCGTTGCTCGAACTACCGGCAGCACTCAGTGCCGGGCAACTGAGCGGCACGGAACCGCTGCCTGAGGCGATGCCCTTGACGCCACGGCTCGACATCGTGTTCCGCGAGCGGGTCGAGCGGCTGCCAGACGACACGCAGACGGTCCTCCTGATCGCTGCGACCGACAACACGGGCGATCTCGCGACCGTGTTGCGCGCGGCCGCGGGACTCGGGCTCACGGCCGGCGCGCTCGACCCCGCCGAGCGCGTTGGGTTGATCCGAACCAGCGATGGCGTGATCGGCTTCCGGCATCCGCTGGTGCGCTCCGCGCTATGCGATGCCGCACTTCTCGGTCAGCGCCAGCGCGCGCACGCGGCGCTCGCTGGTGCGCTGTCCGGCGATGATCACGCGGATCGCCGTGTCTGGCACCTGGCGATGGCCACGCTCAGCGGCGACGAGGAGGTCGCAGCGGCACTGGAGGCCTCGGCGCGTCGCGCTCAGCGTCGCGCCGGACACGCCTCTGCCGCAACCGCCTTCGAGCGCGCCGCCGAGCTGACGCTGGACGGAGCACGGATCGTCCCGCGCCTGGCTGCGGCGGCTCAGGCGGCATGGGACGCCGGGCAGCCGGATCGCGCGCGCGGGTTGATCGCGCGTGCGCTGCCGCTTGCAGAGAGAGCGAACCGCGCCCGGCTGCTTTATCTGCAGGGGCTGATCGACATGCGTTGTGGCGAAATGCGCGCCGCCGCCGCCACGCTGACCGCCGCCGCCGCGGATAGCACCGACCCGTCGCTGACGCTGGAGATACTCCACCAGGCTGCGGAGGCCGCCGCCGACACAGGCGATCCGGCGAAGGTCGGCGTGCTTGGCGCGATAGCGCGGGACGTTCCGGCGCAGAGCCGGCGGGACGAATTCTGCAAGCTCGTACTGACTGGGTTCGCGACCCTATTCGACGGCGAACATGCCCAGGCGCGCACGATCTTCGACCAGGCACTCGACCTGGCTCGAGAGCTCGACGACGACCCACAGGCGCAGATCTGGGCCGCGAACGCCGCATCGAGTGGGTCTGATCTCGGTGCCGGGCTGCCGTTCGCGACACGGGCGGTTCAACTCGCGCGCACGCAGGGAAGACTCAGTCTGCTTCCGGTCGCGCTTGAGCAACAGGCACTCGAGCTGGTCAGGAACAGCAGCTTCGACCTCGCCTATGCCGCCGCGCAAGAGGGCTACGCGCTCTCTGTCGACCTCGGACACGGCTGGGGTTGGCACCTAACGACGATGGCCTGCGTCGAGGCAGTTTGGGGCCGGGAAGCGGACGCCCGCCAGCATGTCGAACAGGTGCTTGCGTTGGCCGGACGCAGTGGCCAGACGTTCCTCACGACTCTCGCTCGAACCACGCTCGGACTGCTCGAGCTGACCGTCGGCAAGCCCGATGAGGCCGGCGATGCGCTACTCGAGATCACCGCTGTCGAGCGACCCGACATCCATCCGATCATTGCGATCGCTGCCGTCCCGGACCTGGTCGAGGCGATCACGCGAGCCGGACGAGCAACTGGCGTTCTTGACGAGCCGTTCGAACGGTTTCGCACCTGGGTTCGCCAGGCACCGACTCACGCTCGCCGCTCGCTGCTTGCCCGTTGCGAGGCGCTGTTGACGAGGCGGCCGCCGGACGAGGCGTTCGCAGAAGCGGTGGACCTTGGTCGCGCGCTCCCGCCGTTTGAGCGCGCACGCAACGAGCTGCTCTATGGCGAGTGGCTGCGCCGCGAGCGCAGGCGTATCGCTGCCCGCGCGCATCTCCGTGCCGCCGTGGCTGGATTCGGAGTGCTCGGCACCCCGCTGTGGGAGGAGCGCGCCGCGGCAGAGCTGCGCGCAACCGGCGAGACGGCCCGCAAGCGCGAGCCTTCGACGCTCGATCAGCTGACACCTCAGGAGGCGCAGATCGCCGGGCTCGTCGCGGAGGGCCTGACCAACCGCGAGATCGCGGCGCAGCTGTTTCTCAGTCCCCGCACGATCGAGTACCACCTGCGCAAGGTATTCGGCAAGCTCGGCATCGCATCCCGCAGCGAGCTCGTCCGCCACGGAGTACCGAGGGCATGAGCCAGCCGGAGGCGAAGCCCGCCGACTGGGAACCTCACTGATGCGAAACCTCGCCCATCGAGGCAGGGTTATGCCATGCAAGGAGAAGCCGACGACTTGCGGCGCGTCCGCGTCCTGCTGGTCGACGACCACGAGGTTTCACGTGTGGCCTGTCGGGCGCTGCTCAGGACAGAGGGTCTCGAGGTGGTCGCGGACGTTTCGGCCAGCGCCCATGCGCTCGACGTCGCCGAGGCGCTGCGTCCGGACGTCGCGATCGTCGACATCGGTCCGGGGGATCCCTACGCTCTCGATCTCGCTCTGCGACTCCGGGCCCTTCCAAGCCCACCGACGGTGATGCTTACCTCGAGCACCGATCCGTCCGCGTTCGGCGCGCGCCTCGACGGATTCGGCTTCGTGCCGAAGGCCGACATCTGCGCCGAGCAGATCTTGCGGGCTACTCAGAGCTGAAACTGAGCTGTTGCGGGTGCCGGAATGTCCGCAGCTCGATCGCTGCGCTCACGTGGACCGGTTCGGTCAGTGCCGCCAGATGAGGCTGGAAGTCTGGCCGGAGGTGCCGGGCGCTGGGCCCCATGGCAAGCATTCGCGTGACGTCGGCGTGCGTGAGCGACATGGTCCAGCTGATCTGGCGCACGCGATCAGCGCTTGGCCATGCGGAGAAGAGCCCCTGCAAGCGCGCGACCTTCGCGGGATCGATGCGGATCGTGTGGAACGTCGCGAGTTCGTGGAGGTGCTCTGCGGCGGGCGTTGCCACTATCACCGCTCCGCCAGGTCGGAGGACACGGGCAAGCTCCTCTGCGTTGCGTGGGGCGAACACGCTGAGCGCCAGATCGACGGTCGCGTCCCCGAGAGGGATCGCGCGCCAGATATCGCCGCGCACCGACGCGATCCGACTGTGCGCTCGTGCCGCTCGGCGCGAGGCGGCACGCGAAATGTCCACGGCTACGCCCAGCGCGCCAGGGAGGGTGTCGAGCACGCCGCCAAGATGGTGACGCGGTTCCGGCGCCCGCGTCTAGGACGACCGACGAACCTGGAGGGCATAGCGCGCGGGCCGTCTCAGCGAGCGCGGCACTGAGCGGCTCGAAGTAGCCGGCGTTCTGGATCGCGGCACGCGCCGCGAGCATGCCGGCGTCATCACCGACCGGGGACCGCCGGACGGCGGGCAGCAGCGTCACGTACCCGTGTCGCGCTACGTCATAGGAATGGCCGCGCGAGCATGCCAACGATCCCTGGACGGGCGCCAGGGTCCGAAGGCACGTGGGACAGCGCAGCCGCCCGGCGATACTCGCCAGCGGCGCGGGAACGGCGGACGGCACAACAACTCCTCTCGACCGGCATCGCGAACCGGCGGCACGTACCGTTTGCCGTTCGGCGAACGCGAACTTGTCAGCCTTCCAGTCCACGGAGTACTACCACGGGGCACTGTGCGTGGGTAATGCAGTACTCGCTGACCGAGCCGATCAGCATGCCGACGAATGCGCCATGGCCTCGGCTGCCTACGACCAGGAGCGCGGCAGCCATCGAGCGTCGGACGAGCGTGGGGCCAGGCTCTCCCTCTTCGACGACTCGGGTTACCTGGACGGGCGCGTCGCCCAAGACTGCGTGAGTTCGTGCCACCGGGAACCTCCATTCAGCAGTCGCTATCCGCTTCCCTCGAGTTGATCCTCGACGCGGTCGCCGGGGAGCCGGTGGCGCAGCTCCTGTCCCTGCTGAAGACGGGCGGCATGATCATCAGCTACACCGCCCGTGCCCGGCGCACCCGACGATCTACCTGCCCTCACACGACCCCGACTCGGCCGCCCGATTCGCCGACACGACCACGTCCGCCCAGACCCCGATCCCCGTCGCCTGACCAACGGCATGCTCGGTCTCGCGGCGCGGTCAGCCGTCGGAAGTGCGACCTGTTGGCTGAGAGCACGGGGCGGTTCTCAGGCTCGACCCGCTTGTCGGCGATGAGCAGGGACGTCACGCGAGGTGCGAGCCGAGATCCAGAGTGCCGTGTGGGCGACGATGCGGCAGTCTGCGCCGCCGGCCTCAGAGTTCTCCTCGTCGATCGTTGAGTCAGGATTGAGCTGACCGTTAGGTGATTTGCCTAACGCGATCTCGGCGGGTAGGTTTTCGAGCATCAGGCGGTCCAGAGAGCCACCATTGTTTGGCGGGTGAGGTGAACGCAGGCCCGACGACAGCTCCCGGAGCAAGGGACATCGAACTCGCTCGTACCCAGTCGTCACAGACGATCGGGCCGAGGTTGGGCGTGTCCGTCTTGAGGGTGTGCGGCTCAGGTACCCGGGCGATAGCAAGCATCAGCCGCGAGGGGAGATTTCGATGCACATGACTCGGCCATGGCGTGCGCGTATCCGGCTGGGGGCTGCCGCAGTCGCCTTGGGTGTTATGGGTGCGGCGGCACCGTTGGCGAGCGCGAGCACACTCGGCGCACACCGAGCCGCCGGGCACGGCGATCCGCTCGCGATCACCGCCAACGGGGCAGTTCGTGGTCGCGCTGTCGGGCCGGTCGACGAATTCCTCGGCATCCCGTACGCGGCACCACCGGTCGGAGCGCTGCGGTGGCAGCCGCCACAACCCGCCGGCAGGTGGTCGGGTGTGCGCGACGCGACCCGGTTCGGGCCTCACTGCCCGCAGCTGGCGTCACCATTCGGCAAGGCCAGTACGTCGGAGGACTGCCTGTACCTCAACGTCTTCACGCCTGGCCGTCGGCTGCCCGCTTCGCGCTTCCCCGTCATGGTGTGGATCCACGGCGGCGCGCTCGTCACCGGGGAGAGCGACGACTACGATCCGGCTGCGCTGGTGGCAGACGGTGTGACCGTGGTCACGATCAACTACCGGCTCGGCGCGCTGGGCTTCCTGGCGCACCCGGCCCTGGGCGACGCAAACGGCCAGTCGGGCGACTACGGCCTTATGGATCAGCAGGCCGCCCTGCGCTGGGTGCAGCGCAACGTCGCCCGCTTCGGCGGCAACCCGCACAACGTCACCGTCTTCGGCGAGTCCGCAGGGGGCCTGTCCACCCTGGCACAGGTGGCATCACCGCAGGCCAGGGGATTGTTCGAGAAGGCCATCGTCGAGAGCGGCTCCTACAACCTCACGCAGGCATCGCTCGCGACGGCCGAATCCGCCGGCGACGCTTTCGCGAGCAAGGTGGGATGCGCCGACCAGACTGCGGCCTGCCTGCGCGGCCTGCCCGTCTCGACCATCCTCGCCAACGAGAACGCCGCGGGCTACACGCCGAACATCAACACCGAGGTTCTGCCGGAGTCGCTGGGGACGGCGTTCGCCACCGGCAAGTTCAACCGTGTTCCCATCATCGACGGCACGAACCACGACGAGTGGCGCCTATTCGTCGCGCTCGACGAGCTCGAGGGCGCGCCGGTTACGGCCTCGAACTACCAGAGCATGATCTCTTCCACGCTCGGGGTTCCCGCGGCGGTGGCGGCGATCGTGGCGACCGAGTACCCGCTGAGCGCGTTCCCCAGCCCGTCTGTCGCGCTCGGCGCCGTCGGCACCGACGCCATCTTCGCGTGTCCGGCGCTGACCATCGATCAGTCCGTCTCGAAGTTCGTGCCGACGTTCGCCTACGAATTCAATGACGAGAACGCGCCGGAGCTGTTCCTGCCGCCGGTCAGCTTCCCCTACGGTGCGGCCCACGCGTCCGAGATCCAGTACCTGTTTGGTCAACCCGCGGCCGCGTTCCCGCAACCGCTCTCGGAACAGCAGCAGCAACTGGCGACGGGCATGAAGACGGAGTGGACGAGCTTCGCCAAGATCGGACTCCCGTTCTCGCTCGGCACGCCGTTCTGGCCGCTCTTCACCAACCGCACCCAGACCATGCAGTCACTCGTACCGCCTGCGCCAGGGACCGAGACCGATTTTGCGACCTCGCACAACTGCGCGTTCTGGGGCGGTCTGGAAGGGGCCTAGGCAGCAACGTGCTCGTCAGGAGGCGCCGGGATCCAGGTCAGAAGGTGGCCGCCACCGACCGTCGCGATGATCAGCGTCCAAACGCCCACGACACCATCAGCGGGAACTCTTCTCTCCAGAATGCGTCGCCGTGCGACCCGACCCGCTCGGTCATGACCACGTCCGCACCTGCGTCGCGCAGTGCGTCCGCCCACCGGGTGGCGTTCTCGCGGAAAAACGGCTCCTGCATGCCGGCGACGAGGTACGCGCGCGGGAGCGAGCTCGGCATCACCGCAGGCGGTCGGTAACCCGCGCCCGGCGACGCGCAAAACACAGCGCCGTAGATGTCGGGATGGCGAAGCCCCATGGCGAGCGCGAGCTCTCCACTGGCCGAGACACCGAACACCGCGGTCCGGTCGGCAGGCAGCGCGACGTCGAACTGCGACTGCGCCCATCGGCGCACATCCCCGACAAAGAACTTCTCGTGCGCCGCGAACCGTTCAGGGTCAAAGGCGAACGCGGCCGTACCCTCGCCCGGTGAGTACTCATGGAGCCGCAGCGTCTCATCGTCCAGGCGGTGTGCACCGATGATCATCGTGGGCGGTACATCGGCTGCCTCGAGGACGGCTCCCCAGGACGTGATCAACTGGCCGTCACCGGCGAAGACGATGGCCTCGGGCCGAGCCGGCGGGACATAAGCCGTGACCCGGCGTCCACCGTCGTATTCAAACCTCTCGGTGACGACCTGGCCTACGGTGGGCGACATTGGCGTGGGCTCCTTGCTGTTAGCCGCGGCGGCCACGTTTGTAGGGGTTGAAGGTGGCGGGTCGTTTCCGATCCAGTCGCCGTAGGTGAGTCGGCGGAGACTGCATTCGAGGTCGAAGGTCAGCCAACGAGACCTTACTGCTGCAATCCGAGCGACAAACCGGCAGTCTTTACTCGTGAGCCGAGGGAGCTGGTGCGCGCGAGTCGCCCCGAAGCTCGAGGTCCTCGCTGGCGGCGCATCGGTTCCAGTGACTCACGTAGGTCAACAAGTGATCATCAAGGTCAACGGCACGGACGAGACCGAGTTTCTCCGCCACAGCTTGCGCCGCCAGGTTTCCAGGTCGAGTGCGGACGATCATTGGGAGCTCTGGCAACAGTTTCCGTGCCAACGCTGCTGCCGCAGAAGCCATCTCGGTCGCGTAGCCGTGACCCCATGCTGAGGGATCAAGCCGGTAGTAGGTGTTGAGCACGGATCGCGCGTGGAATGTTTGCCTTGTCAACCCGCCAAACCCGACGACTCGTGGATCGGTTGCGATGGTGACGGCCCAGAACCCGAAGCCGACCTCATGCCATTCGCGCTGCCAACCTGCCAGCTGCGCTGCGGACTCCTCACGTGAACGGGCCACTCCGTCGGGGTGGAAGCGATATGTCTCAGGGTTGCCGTGGATGGCGAAGACCGCGTCAACATCCGCAGTATTGACTGCGCGCAGCAGCAAGCGCTCGGTCTGGACGGGCGTGAACGCAGCGCGCAGCTGATCAGGCGTTATCACGTCAGCCACGCTACCGAGACCGGGCTGCCGTCCGCGGTTGATCACCCGCTCGAGCACCGGCGCGATCGCTACCGCGTCCCCGCATCCCAGTCCCGTAGCCGCACCTCGCGCACACAGCCACGTCTGCCCGCCACCACCAAGTCGCGGAACGACGGCGACCCATACAGAACTTCGTCAGCCCGCTTGCGGATCGCCGGCGTTGATCGCCCATTGGGCGGCGAAAGCCCGTTTGTATGCGGGCCGCGCTTCGCCACGGGCAACATAGGCAGCCAGTTTCGGAAACTCGTCCAGCAGGCCCGAAGGTCTCAGCCTGAGCAGCACCGACACCATCATGAGGTCGCCCGCGCTGAACGCCCCATCGAGCCAGTCGGCGTCGCCCAAGCGGGCAGAAAGTTGGACCAGTCGATCGCGAATGCGCTCTTTGACCAGAGGCATGCGCTCTTCGGCCCAGGGCTTGTCGCCCTCCGCGAACTTGGCGGTTACGAGTTCGAGGATCGGAGGCTCCACGGTGTTGAGCGCGGCGAACATCCAGGAGATGGCCCGCGCCCGCGCATCGGCATCGTCCGGGAACAGGCCTGCATGGTGCTCGGCGATGTGGAAGACGATCGCGCCGGTCTCGAACAGGGCGAGGTCGCCTTCCTCATAGGTCGGGATCAGGCCGAAAGGATGAAGGCGCAGATGCGCGGGCTCCGTCTTCTCCCGGAGCGAGACGAGGCGAACCTCGTAGGGCTGGCCCACCTCTTCAAGCGCCCAGCGAACGCGCATATCGCGCGCGAGGCCCATGCCACCATCGGGCGACCGGTCCCAGGCAGTGATGACGATGGTCATCGTGAGACGCTCCTCACGAACCCGTCCGGCTGCTCGGCGCCACCGTCGAGGGGCAGGAACATAGAGGCCACGACTTCGCGCATCGGTCGATCTCCTTGTCGCGCGGTGAGGGTCATGCGCATAGGACTCGGCCCACTCCGAGAACTCATCGCTGGCCGCCAAGTCGGGTGCCGCGTACTTGCAGAAAACCACGCTTGCTCAGCTCGGCAGCGACGAAGAACTCGCCCGCGATGCCAGTCCGGATGGTTGCCGGTTCAGCTCTTCCGGTGCATCCGATAGTGCAACACCATGAACGGAAAGCCGAACACCCAGAACGCGTGCTCCGCGCGCAGTTCGCCGTCCTCCAAGTACACGTCGAGTTGTTCGGCGAAGCCCGGCACGGTGGCCGTTGTCAGCTCGCGCGTCTCAGCGTCGATGTACGTGAGGTAGTGGCCGGGGTGTTTCAGCTCGCTGCGGCTGGTCAGGATCAGCCCGCCGCCCGGGCGCGCCCTCGGTGCGAGCGTCGCGGTGAAACTGGCCTGGGGGAGCGGGAAGCCGACGCTGACGTAGCCGCGCTCCTCATCGCGATATGTCGTGTAGATACCGATGTAGATGGGTTCGTCATTGTCGGTGAATGACCGGATCCAGCCACGCACCGCCACCACGTCCTCGCCGGGAGCGGTGATCGTGTCGATACGGCTGCGGATGCCGCGCTGGGTCTCGCGCTGGTTCATCGGCACGCTCGCCTGGCCCAGCGGCCTTGCGAGCAGATTGCGGTACAGCAGGTAGCCGGGACGTACCCACAGTCGCCATTCGGGCACGATGTCGAGCGTGAACCGGGTCGTGTGCTCGTAGAACTCGCGCACCAGCGGATCCACTTGCGCGGGATCAAGCTCCGGGCCGGCCAGCGAGTCGAGCGAGGCGACGATCCCGACATCGGCCGCATCCGCGGTATAGGTGCCGCCGAGCACATCAGCGAGCTGTCTGACGTACCCCGTGCCGACGTACCGACTGCGTGACTCCAACGGCACAACGAACGGCAGGTCCTCGGCTTGTACCCGTTCGGCCAGCATGCTGACCTGCGGGTCGCGGAACAGCAGCGCGGACAGCACCCGGAAGGCCACGACGCTCGTCGCCGCCACCACGGCCGGTTCCGCAGCCCGGTCGCGCAGCCCGAACGCGCCGCCGACCGCGGCCCCGACGGCCGGACCGAGCGCCACCTTCTGCGGCCGCAGGCCGAGCCCCCCGGCCACCGCGCCGCTCACGGTGCCAACCGCCAGCGGTCCGGCCCCGCTCAGCCGTCCCCCGGCCCAGCCCGCTGAGGCGGCCAGCGCGCCGCTCGCGAGAATGCGCGACCACAGCTCAGGAATCTGGCCGGGCCGCTGCCGTGCCCGCGACACGGCTTCCGCGGCGCCCAGGAAAGCCGCCCCGGTCGCCGCGCCGCGCGCCGCGGTCCGCGCTCCGCGGTGCCCCGTCAGCGCCGCCCCCGCCATCGCGCCAAGCACGCTCGCGCTCAGAACCTGCTGCTTACGACTCGGCCCTCGTCCGCCCGATGACGCCGGCGACCAGGTCACGCTATGGCCGGTCGGCGTAGATCGAACGCTCGAATGGCCAGCGCTCGACGAGCCAGCGCGACACCACGGAGTGCAGCGGGCCGTCCAGCTCGGCGACGTCGGCGCGAACCCAGGAGCGGACCTCCGCATCGCCGCCGCCGTCCTTGGCGGGGTAGATGTACAGGCAGCCGATGACCTCCTCGGTGCCCGGCGAGAGCACGGTGAACGTGAAGCCGGTGCGTTCGGCGAAGTCGCGCGCGTGTCTTTCCAGGTCGCCCCGGTTGGCATCGAGCGACATGCCCTCGACCGGCGGCCAGCCCCAGGTCTCGAAGCCGGGCGTCGCGCGGATGTGCGCGATGCTCGACGTCCACGCCGCGTGGTCTGACTCGTTGTGCTGCGGGCCGAGCGGCACCAGGCGGAACTCAGGCAACTCCAGCTCCCGCGGCGGGTCGAAGTCGTCGGGCACGAAAGGCTTCGCGCTCACGGCCGGCAAGACTACCGCTGGACCAGTAGCGGCGTTCCTGGCGCACCTCCACCACGTGCCGGTGCGGCCGCGGCTGCTGACGCCCGCCTTCCGCGCTGAAGGGAGCGGCGCTAGGAGCGTCTAGCCCGGCGTGGTTACCCGGGTGCGCCGGCTCTTCGGCGCACCGTCAGCGGGGTGCACACGCGGGGGCGTAGGCGCGCTCTGGCAGCGCGTCGTTCCACTCCGCGCGAGTGAGCGTGCGACCTGCGACCCCGCAGGCCCGGCGCGCCCATGACTGCGGTTGGATGTCCCAGAGGTACCCCTGACCGTTGTCATCCAAGGTGACGAGGTGTGTGCCGCGGTCCACGAATGCCGCCGCGACGTACCGCTGGGCGAGGCCCGGCAGCGTGGTGCCGATCGGGCGGCCGGAAGGGACGTCCCACAGGCGCGTGCCGCCGTCGACCGATGTGGTGGCGAGCGTCCGCCCGTCGGGGCTGAAGCTGACGGTGCTCACCGCGCTGGTGTGAGCGAGGAGCGGGCGGCCACGAAGCCTCCAGGTATGGGTGTCGTACAGCCAGACGCGGCCTCGGACGTCGCCGAAGACGAGCAGCCGCCCGTCCGGGGAGAACCGCAGCGATGCTCCCGCGCCCGCGCGCAGCGTCTTCAATTGCGCGAGCCGAGGCACAGAGAAGATCTCGATTGCCGTGGTGCCGGCGGCGTTCGCGGCCACTGCAAGCTCCCTGCCATCCGGGCTGAATGTCACATCCGCGCCGTTCGCAATATTCGTCAGGATGGCGGTGTACGCGAGCCGGCGTCGGCGGACATCCCACAACTGCAACGGATCGTGGATGGAGTCGAAGTCCCCGGCCGTCGCGAGCCAGCGGCCGTCGCCGCTGAAGGCGAGCGACCATGCTGGCCCGTCGTCGACGACCTGCGGCGGCCCGACCCGCCGTGGGTCGCGCAGGTCGGCGAACCGCAGCTGGCCGTCCGCCGTCGTGGCCGCAACCGTCCGTCCGTCCGGCGCAAGCGCGACGGCGGCGACCTGCCGACCGGGACTCACCGGGATGCGAGCGGTGCGCGTCGAGCGTCCGGCTGTCGAACACGTCGACGTAGCCGGCATCATCGGGCACGGCGAAGCCGCGGCCGTCGGGTGTGGGCGCCACGACAAGACCAGCCACGGGCACGGTCGTCCCGTCGGGGGCGAATTCGGTCGGGCCGTTGCTGCCACGATCCTCCACGGGAAACACCATGGCGCTTCTTGGGGGGGCGGTGAACGGCCGGCCGAGCCGCCGGTTTTGGGTCAGGTCCCAGGCGATCACAGTGCCGTCCTGGCCTGCGCTGTACGCGGTCTGGCCGTCCGGCGCGATCGTCACCCGTGACACGGTGCCGGCATGTCCGATGAACGTCTCGACGCGCCGGTCATCCGCGACGTTCCACTCGATGACGCGTCCGTCCAAGCCAGCCGTCAGAAGCGTGCGCGAGTCTGGGGCGAATCGCAGGTCGGTGACCGCGGCGCCGTGGCGGTCCGTTGCGAGCCGCAGATCGCCGGTCTGCAGATCGAGCAGGCGCACCGAGCCGTCCGCACCCCCAAGCGCGACGACTCGCCCGTCCGGGCTCAGCGCCGCAAGCGCGCTCCCCGCCGGGAGGCTGCGCACGGGCCGCAGCGTAGCCGTGTCGCGGATGACCGTGGCGCGCTCGGCGCCGCTCGAAGTCACCAGTTGCGCTCCGCGCTTCACGAAGCCTGCCAGCGTTGCTTGGGACACCCCCTCGACGTGTCGCGGCGGACCAAGCCGCTGGCCGGAGCGCGCAGCCCAGCGCACGATGTACCCAGTGGTGCTCTGCACCTGATGCCTTTTCGGGGTCAGGATCGCGGCGGTGTTGTGGATCACATCCGCCCACAGCCCGCGCGAGTCCGGTGAGAAGACGATTGTTCCGATCACCCAGGAATTATTGAAGGTGTTCAGTGCCGCGCTCGGAGGCGCGACGAACAGCCGTCTCGTGTACCGGTGCGTCGCTGCGTCGAGGAGGTCGACGAACCCTTCTCCCACGGCAACGGCCAACTGCCTGCCGTCAGGGCTGAACCTGACAGCCGAGATTGCGCCCAGCGCCGTATACGATGGGCCGACCCGCCGTCCGGTGACGGCATCGAAGAACAGCACGTTGCCGGCGGTGTCGCCCGCTGCGAGCGTCCGGCCGGCCGGCGAGAGATCCAATGCGGTGAAAGGGTTCCCCGCGCCATCCATCACGCGGATCGCGGCCGGGCTGCGCAGCAGCGCCTCAAACAGATAGCCGCGGGTCGCGGGTGACTGGTCGAGCGCGACGCCCTGGCGGGCGAGCAGCAGCGCGCGGTCCAGCCGCGGCTCGCTCAGCGCCTGCACACCAAGCCGCTGAGCTTCGGCACCCCGCGCCTGGTTGCGCGCACTGCCGCGCTGATCGAGCGCGACCACGCCCCCCGCGACTGCGACCGCCAGCAGAAAGGCCACTCCCGCGAGCATCATCCGCAGGCGGCGCTGCGCGCGCCCCGCGGCGGCCCGGCTGGCGTCGAGGAACGCCCGCTCGGTCTGGTTAAGCTCCTGCTCGTGTGCCGCCCGCCACTCCAGGGCCGCGGCGAGCCGCGCGCCTCGGTAGACGTCTGCGACGGCCCGCCCGCGCTCGTCCCAGTCGTTGGCGGCCGCTGTCAGGTGTACGTGCAGGCGCCGGCCGATCCGGTCCTCCTCAAGCCACGTCCGATACCGCGGCCACTCCCGCAGCAGCGCCTCGTGCGAGAGCTCGACCTCCCCGTCGTTGACCGTCAACAGGCGAGCGTCGGTCAGCTCCGCGAGAACGCCAGCCGCGCCGGCGATGCGCTCGAGCTCCCCGAGTGACACCCGTCGGCGGGCGAGCGTTCCACCCTCGCCGCTGGCGAGCCGCAGCATGAGCCCGCGCGCGATCCGTTGCTCGGGCTCACCAAGCTGGTTGTACGCGTCTTCGGCCAGTCTGGCGACCGCCCCGCGCACGCCACCACGGGTTTGATAGCTGTCATAGCGCAGCACGCGGCCGTCGCGGGCCCGCCACAGCTCCAACAGCGCCGTGGAGAGCAGCGGCAGCGCCCCAGGCTCACCGGCCACGTCGGACATCAGCGCATCGGCCAACCCCGACTCCAGCTCGAGCCCAGCGCGGGCGGCCGGCTGCTCGATCGCCCGCGCGAGCTCGTCGCGATCCATCGGCCCCACCAGCACGTGGCTCCGACTCAACGACCCCGCGAACCGCGAATAAGACGCGAAGCGACCATAGAAGTCTGCGCGCAGCGACGCGACCACCACCGCGCGCCGCTCGGCATCGCTCGCCGCCACCGCCAGCTGCTCGAGAAACGCCGCCCGCTCCTCCGCCTGCTCGCACACGGTGAACAGCTCCTCCAACTGATCGACCGCGACGACGAGCCGCTGACCCGGCGAGAGCTGCCCGAGCGCTTCACCAAGTCGCTCACCGTCGAGCGCGCGGCCCAGCTCAGCGCAAGGATGCGCACCCGGCCGCAGCAGCACCTGACGCCACCCGCCGCTGCCCGGCAACGAACCCGCGCTCAGCGCGGGTAGCAGTCCGGCGCGCAGCAGAGACGACTTCCCGATTCCCGACGAACCGATGATCCCGACCAGCGGCGACTCCACCATGCGCGCGAGCAGATCCGCCACCAGCCGCTCGCGGCCGCAGAAGAACTCTGCGTCAGCGCGATCAAAGAACGCCAGCCCCTTGAACGGACACACCCCCACCGAGACACCGCGAGTCGGCCTCACATCGCCGTCCAGCGAGGAGTCTTGCCTCAGGATCGCGCGCTCGAGCTCCTGCAGCCGCCGGCTCGGCTCAAGTCCCAGCTCCTCTCGCAGCAGCTGGCTCATCTGCCGATACACAGCCAGCGCGTCAGCCTGCCGCCCCGCGCGATACAGCGCGATCATCAGCTGTCCGCGCAAACGCTCCTGCAACGGATTGGAGGCCACCAGCGACTCCAGCTCGCCAATCAGCTCACCATCGCTCCCCAACGCCAGCTCCGCTTCGATCCGGTCCTCCAGCGCCGCGACCCGCGCGCTCTGTAACCGTGCGATCGCCTCCTGCGCGAACGGCTCATACGCGAAGTCAACGAGCGGCTCCCCACGCCACAACCCGAGCGCCGAGCACAGCCTGTCTTGGGCCCCCACCACATCGCCCTGAGAAAGCGCCCGCCGCCCCTCAACCCACAGCGCCTCGAACTCGGCGGCGTCCACCTGCTCGTCCGCGACCGCCAACCGATACCCGCGCCCCTGCGTCACGATCACCCCAGCACCAAGCGACTTACGCAGCTGAGAGACGTACACCTGCACCGTCTTGGCGGCGGTGGGAGGGGCCCGCCCACCCCACAGCTCATCGATCAAGCGATCCGTCGAGACCGCCGCTCCGCGATGAAGCACAAGCACCGCCAACAACGCGCGCTGCTGTGCCGGCCCCAGAACGATCGGCACGCCGTCGCGCGCGACTTCCAACGGCCCAAGTATCCGGAACTCCACCACCGGTCCCCTCTCTGCGCCCTTGATTCGCGACTGTACCACCGACCCGCTACCCGATCTCGCCACTCCATGCGTCAAGACACGCGCCGCCCTACTTGGCGAACACGTCGAACACGGCGCTGCTATAGCGGGCACTCGCAGGCGGGTCGTAATAGAACTCCTGGCCCTCCCACACCTCGGCCGATCTGATCTCCGCCAGCTCCGACGGACTCGCCGCCCGCAAGATCGGCGGCACCGCATGCGGATTACCGTGATTAATCGTGGTCGCGGCCACCGGCCGAGCGCCCACGGCCCCACTAGCGACCTCGACCACCCCGGCCACCGCCGCGCCCGCCAGCACCAGCGCGACGAACTTCCTGACCGAACGATTGACGAGCATCTTTCGCCTCCTGTAACTCGCCGAGCCCCCGACGGGATCGGATCCGCCCCGTACCCTGCGACCCACCGCCCAACGGCCGGTTAGCTGCAGTAAGTCGCCGGTAAACCAGCCCCCAATCCCGCAGCAGCGCTGAAGCGGCGTCGCCCGGAAGGCGAGCGAAGCAGCCACCAAGGGCCTGCCCAGCAGCCTGCTGGTCCAGGTGCTAGGTCTCTGCGGTGCCAGGTCTCGGGGCCAGACGACCTCGATGCCCTAGTGAGGCTGTTCTTCTCGCGCGTGCATCGGGAGCCGGAACACGAGGAGAAAGGCGGCCGACAGTGGTGCGAGGCAGGCCCAGGCGGTGATCTGTAGTGCGTCGGGCGGGAGGTGATGGTCGAAGGCGGAGAAGAAGATGGTGCCAAGGACGGCGACTCCGAGCGCGCTTGAGAGTTGTTGTACAGCCTCCAAGACACCTGAGGCGGATCCGACCTCGTCCATGCTCACGCTGGTCAGGATGAATCGGAAAAGCTGCCCGATGCTTCCACCCACGCCTACGCCGATGCAGAAGAGGCTGGGGACGAGGTCCCAGGTCGAGGCGTTGTGCGCACCAGTGACGGTCAGGGCAAGCCCGGCCGTGCCGGCAGCGATGAGCAGGATGCCGATATGAAACAGGTGACGCCCGAGTCGGCTGACGGTCGCGTTGGAGGCGAACATGCCGAGGATCATTCCCACGACCATCGGCGTGAGCGTCAGGCCGGCGTGGATCGGTGACCAGCCTTCGCCGAGCTGGCCGTAGAGCGAGATGCAGAGAAGTAACCCGCTGAACGCGCCGAAGAAGGCCAGCGCGACGGCGGTCCCGCTGAGATAGGTGCGGTTGGTGAGCAGCGTGGGTTCGATCAGGGCGTCGCTGCCGCGGCGTCGCTCGTAGCGCAGGAAGACGAACAGCAGGACCGCGCCGGCCGCAAGCATCGCGAACGACCAGGGAGGCCAGCCGTCGGCCCGACCCTGGATGAGGGGATAGATGACCGCGACCAGCGCCAGGCCGATGAGCACGACGCCACCGATGTCAAGCTTGACATTGGGTCGAGTGGCACCGCGCGGCAGTGAACGGATCGCGAGAGGCAGCGTCACCGCGCCGATCGGGACGTTGATGAGGAATACCAGGCGCCATCCGATACCCCAGAGGTTGGCGTCGATAAGCGCGCCGGCAAGGATCGGCGCGGCGAGCATCGGCACGCCCGTTGCCGGCCCGAACAGACCGAATGCTTTACCGAGTTCGGCGTCGTCGGTGAAGACCTCCTTCATCAAGCCGAAGCCCTGGGGGATCATCAGCGCCCCGAAGGCGCCCTGCAGAGCGCGGAAGGCGATGAGCGCGCCGATGGTCGGCGCGGCTGCCGACGCGGCCGAGAAGAGGGTGAAGCCTGCCGAGCCGATAAGGAAGAGGCGGCGGCGGCCGTAGATGTCGCCGAGCCTTGCGCCGGCGATCAGCAGGACGGCGAACGCCAGGGTGTAGGCGGCGCTCAGCCATTGCAGTGTGCTGGCGCTGCCGCCGAGGTCGCGATGGACGGAGGGGCCGGCGACGTTGACGATCGTGGCATCGAGCACATCCATGAGGTTGGCGGCCAGCACGACGGCCGCCACGACCCAGCGCAGCCGATAGGGCTGCGGACTGGCGCCGGCGTCGGCGGGCGAGGAAGGGGCGCTCGTGGCGGTGTCCATGAGCTCTCCTGACGGGAGATCAGGTCGCTTCGGAATGTCGCTGCGTACCTTGTTCGACATCTACGAACTAAGTTCTACAGGTAGAACGCTGTTCGTGTCAAGCTAAACTCAGCTGCATGTCCGTCGATCCGAAGCAGCGCCGCGCTGCCCGGCACGCTCAGCCCCCCATCTCTCCAGCGCAGCAGACGCACCGCAAGCCGCCGATCACCGTCGCCAGGATCACCGACGCTGCGCTTCAGGTCGTGGCCACCGAGGGCTACGACGCCCTGACGATGCGGCGCGTTGCCGGAGTACTGAACACGGGACCCGCCTCGCTGTACGCGCACGTCGTCAACAAGGCCGACATCGACGAACTCATCATCGGCCGACTCTGCGCCCAGCTAGTACTGCCCGACCCCGATCCGGCAACCTGGCGCGAGCAAATCCTCGACGTCTGCGCCCAGATCCGCGATCAGTATCTGAAATACCCCGGCATCTCCCGTGCCGCTCTGGCCATGGCCCCCACCAACCTCGACGTACTTAGCGTCAACGAAACAATGCTGGCCATCCTGCGCGCCGGCGGTATCGAACCAAAGACGGCGGCGTGGGCAATCGACGCCCTCCTGCTCTACGTCAGCGCCTACGCACTGGAGATCTCCCTGGTCGAGCTCCGGAAGGCGCATCAAGATGACGAGTGGGTGTTCAGCCGCGACGAGTTGATGCGCCGGTTCACCGCACTCCCCGCCGACCAGTTCCCTCAGACCAGACGCTACGCAGCCGAGTTGACCTCCGGCACAGGACACGAACGATTCGACTTCACCCTCAGCCTGATCGTCGACAACCTCACCCAGCACCGCTAACGCGAACGTCGCGCCGGGTCTCGCTCGTGGAGCGAATTTCAGGACCGGACCGGCAGACCGGGGCTCGGCTCTGATTCGGCGATCGTACGGTGCAGCCGGGGCGACCGCCGGGACCCGCACGGCTTGCCGTGGGTCAAAGCAGCTCGGCGATTAACGATGCGGCGCGCTTGGCCGCGCCGGGCCCGGGCGGTCGATAGTGCGTGGTGTCCGAGTCCAGCGTCTGGAGCGCGAGCTCCGCGAGCGTTTCGGGGGTGCACCGGGTGTAATCGATGCGTCGTCCGGCGCCGTGGGTCTGGAGGCGATGGGCGACGTGGTGGACCTGTTCGAAGTGATCGATGAGTGGGCAGTACAGAAACGGGCGGCGGGTCAGGGTCAGCTCCATCGTCGTGGCCAGTCCGCCCTGGACGATCGCGAGGTCGGCGACCGCGAGATGCTCGTGGAGTTCGTGCACGTAGCCGCGCACCTCGAGGCCAGGGTGCTGCGGGAGGCTGGCCGGATCCAGGCGAGGACCGGCCACGGCCACGCAGTGTGCGTCGGGGCGCTCGGCATGGATCAGCGGCCAGGCCGCGATCGCCTTGCGTAGCAGGTGCTCGCCGACCGCAGTGCCGCCCACGGTGTAGATGACCAGCGGACGATCTGGTTCGTATCCGAGCCGTGTGCGGACCGCCCGCACGTCGGTGTAGTCGGCGGCGTCGAACGCGTTGATGTAACCGATGGCGGTGAAGTGCTCGGACGTCCAGTCGCGGATGAGCGGGAGGCCCGGGCCGAAGCGGTCGGGAACGATGTCTTCGTGGTCGCCGATGTAGAGCGCATGGTCGCGCACACGTGGATACCGGGTGACCTGCTCGATCATCTCGGCGTTGTAGTCGCTGGTCAGGCGGCTCTCGGGTGAGTCCTCACGCGGGTCGATCGGCAGGTAGCCCACGAAGTCGGTCAGGAACACGAACGGCGTCGTCTTGAGCTCGGGGTTCTCGTGTAGTTGGTAGTCCACCTCCCAGGCCTCGTCACCCACCCACACGTCGTAGGCGCCGTCGCGGACGACGTCGAGGAACACCATGAAGTTGGCCAAGAAAATCTCGTCCATCTCCCTGAGGGCCTGGAACGCGTGTAGAGCATGCTCGCCTGACGCCCCCTCCCAGTGCGCCGACTCGCTAGCCAGCCCGCGGCTGAGGGGATGGATCGTCTCGCCCGCGTCCTCGAGCACGCGCGTCACGGGATGCTGAGCCAGCCACTCGATCTCGAGCCCGCCAACCAGCTGCCGGAGCTCCCGGGCGATCGACAGGTCGCGCTGAGCGTGGCCCAGCCCGATCGGACTGGAGATGAACAGCGCCCGCGGTGCCCGCCGTGCCATCGCGCGTCGCAGAGTCCGGCGCTTTGGCGCGGGCGCGCCGAGAAAGCGCGAGAGCTCGAGGTTCACCCGCACCGCGTTGCGGACGCTCACACCATGTCCGCCGGCCTCGAACTCGATCAGTTCCCAGTCCGGCCTGGCCTCGGCGAGGGCGCGGCTCGTCGCGATGTCGGCGATCCGGTCGTCACGGGGGTGCATCAGGAGGACGGGACACTCGATCTGTCGCACGAGTTGATCGAGCGGGACGCCAGGCATCAGCGCGGAGTTGACCACGCTGCTGATCAGGATGTCCGGCGTCGTCTGCATGGCCCAACCCACCGCATCCTCGATCGGCTTGGTGCAATGGGGCTCGCTGAACACCTGCCCCATGAAGAAGGTGACCCACTCCAGATAGTGCTCGCGCCAGTAGTGAGCGTTCTTCTTTTCCCACCCGTCGTAGGACTCGCGCCGCTCCCAAAACGCGGGATCCTCTCCAAACGCCCATTCCGGTGGGACGGTCGCGATCGCCACCAACCGGGTGACGCGCTCCGGATAGCGTCCCGCCATCCACAGGCCGTGGGCGCCGCCCATCGACAGGCCGACTAGGCTGGTCGTCGCGACGCCGAGGTGGTCGAGTAGCGCGATGCCGTAGTCGACGACCCGGTCAAGCTCGAACGCCGCCGGATCCTCAGTGCGCTCGCCGCCGCCGATCCCCGGCGGGTCGTAGGTGATCACCCGCAAGAAACGCGCAAGATGGGGAACCTGCAGCTTCCAGATCAAGCTCGGTGCGATCTGCCACGTCGGGAGCAGCAGGACAGGCGGCCGGTCGTCCGCGCCGAACACCTCGTAGGAGATCTCGAACCCCTTTACCCGAAGGCGGCTCGACTCCACTGGGGCAATCGCGCGCATGACTTCACACGTCTCCTGGCCCATCCTAGGTCGAGCGGTTCCCCTGATGCAAGCGCCCCGCCCTCCGGGTCGGACTAGGTGCCCCACCGGACGCGAGCCAGGCACCCCCGGACCTAGCCTCGTGCTCACGCGAAGCTCAAAGGAGTTCACATGAGCACACCACTTCTCGAGCGCCCGACTGTGCTCGACGTGCAGGCCGTTCTGTGCCCGGACCCGCAATGCGCGAGCCCGGCCCACATCGAAGATCACTGGACCTGCCAATCGACCGATGGTCCGGTCGACATCGTCAAGGTCCGCTGCTCGAACGGCTGCTGGTACACGGTCCCGGCCGAGGACCTCACACCCGCAACCGATCGCTAGACGCAAGCCATCAACGAAGGGGGAACGCAATGCCGCTCATCAACGTCAAAGTGATCGAGGACGTATTCACGTCCGAGCAGAAGGAACAGATCATCGAGCGCCTCACCGACGCCATGGTCTCCATCGAAGGCGAGAACATGCGAGGCGTCACCTGGGTCGTCGTCGAAGAGGTGAACAGCGGCGACTGGGGCATCGGCGGCCAGCCGTTGACCACCGCCGCCGTCAAAGCCCTCGCAGCAGGAGCGCCCGCCTAACCCGCCCCACAGCTGCGGGCCGTCGGTCAACCGCACATCTGTCCGACCGGGGTGTTTATTCGGCGACGCTGCGTAGGATTGGCGGATGTCCAACGAGCCTGAGGCCCCACCCCTCGACGACACGGAGCGCTCGCGGCGGCGCGCGTTCGTGGCCGAGCACCGCGCGGCCGTGTTCGGCTATCCGCGCCGGCACGACGGTCCGTCGATGTCGGTCGTCTACTACGTCATGGACGGCGACGATCGCATCCTGGTCTCGACGATGCGCGACCGCGGCAAGACGAAGGCGGTCGCCCGCAACGCCAAGGTATCGCTGTGCGTCCTCGACGAGCAGTGGCCGTTGACCTACATGCTGGTGTACGCCACCGTCGAGGTCGATCCTGACCTGGATCGGGCCACGGATCTGATGATGCGGATCTCGGCGCTGATGGCCGGTCACCCAATGCCGCCCGAGGCTCGGGCCGACGTCGAGGAAATGTGCCGGCGAGAGCACCGGGTGGTGCTGACGCTGTCGCCCTACGCCACCTTCCAGACGCCCCCGCGACACGTCCGGGAGGCGACCGACCTGAAGGGGCTCACACACTGGACGAGCGAGAGCCTTCTTTGGTGAGGCCCCCGGCACGGCGGGCATGTGACGCGGACCGTGCAAGTACCGTGTCCCGCCCCGGTGCGGTCCCCGGTTCAAGCGGTTAGCGGAAGGCCGAACTGCGGGAACACTCCGGTGTCAGCGAACCAGGTAATCGCAGATATTCGCTGGCCTTCGAGCGTGATCACGAACAGCGCGAACGGCCGCGCGACCCGATCTGGTTCACGCGCGAGGTAAGCCGCGAACGCGGGCTGGCCGTTCGCACGCGTTGGCACCAGCCGAAGCGGCGCGCCGCGGCGCTGCTCGGCTCCGCGTAGGAAGGCGCCGATTGCGATGTCGCCTTGGTACATGTGCGGAAGCGGGGGCATGGTCAGCCACGCGTCGTCGGTCAGAAGGGCGATCATTCTGTCGATGTCGCCGGCCTCGACAGCGTCGGCGAAGCGGCGGGCGATGTCCCGCTCGATCTTGGAGTTCGGGAGCGGCGCCCGATCGCGTTCGGTCGCGGGCAGCCGGGATTCGAACGCCGCTCGCGCGCGGCGTACCAGGCTGTTGATGGACGCCTCGCTGGTCGCGAGCATCTCGGCGACCTCGCCGGCGCGGAAGCCGAGCACATCGCGCAGCACGAGCACCGCGCGCTGCTTTGGCGGGAGATGCTGAAGGCCGACGATGAATGCCAGCGTGATCGCTTCCTTGGTCTCGTAGCGCGCCTCGGGTCCGGGGGTGTTGTCTGGGATCCCCTCCAGCAGAACGTCGGGATAGGGCTGGAGCCAGACCGGCTCGCTCCACCGGGTCGGCTCGGGCATCTGGGTCGCCCGCTGGTCCTCGGGACGGCGGCGGGTCGCCCGCAGGGCATCCAACGAGCGGTTGGTGGCAATCCGGTACAGCCACGCGCGGACGGAGGCGCGCTCTTGGAACTGCTCGAGCCCGCGCCATGCGGCGAGGAGCGTGTCCTGGAGCAGGTCCTCTGCATCGTTGGTCGCGCCCGCGATCCGGTAGATGTGGAGCTGGAGCTCGCGCCGATACGGATCGGTCAGCTCGCGGAACGCATGCTCGTCGCCGGCGCGAGCGCGGGCGAGCGTCTGCTCGGTCACGTTCGCATCCTCGCACCCGCTCTTCCTGTCATTCGCATCACAACTAATGACGTCAGGGCGGCTCGAAACTCGCCGCTCAGTCTTGGTCGCGGCGGACGCCTCAATAAACGCAGCGAACGACAGACCAACGAAAGGAGAGCTGCGATGGGAAAGCTAGTGATCAGTACGAACGCCTCGCTCGACGGGGTGGTCCAGGACCCGGACGGCAGGGAGGGGTTCAGGCTCGGCGGCTGGTTCGGACAGTTTGGCGGCAAGGACCTCGAACAGTGGGCCAAGGTCGAGTTCGAGGAGGCGCTCGGCACCGACGCACTGCTGCTGGGTCGCCGGAGCGACGAATGGTTCGCCGAGCGTTGGCTATCCCGCAGCGATGAGTGGGCGGAACGGTTGAACAGCCTGCCCAAGTACGTCGTGTCCTCGACCGTCGAACATCCCAGCTGGAGCAACGCGACGGTCCTGAACGGGGACGTCGTGGAGCAGGTCTCGAAGCTGAAGCGGGAGCTCGACGGGGAGATCGTCGTGTATGCCAGCTATCAACTCGCGCGAACCCTGATCGAACACGACCTGGTCGACGAGGTGCGGCTGGTCGTGTTCCCGGTCATCCTCGGGGCCGGACAGCGGCTGTTCGGCGAGACGAGCAACCAGAAGCCCATGCATCTGGTCGATGCCGCGATCCTCGGCGCCGGCCTCGCTCGCCTCACCTACGAGGCCGTCCGTTAGGCCTCGTAGGCGTCGGATCGCGCCCCGGTTCCAAAGAAGCTCGGATGCCCACCCGCCCGCTTGCGGGTGGGCATCCCGAACCGTCCCGGTGCCGATCCGGTCACGATGAGTACGACGCAAGGTGGCCGGGCGATGCGGGGCGTATGATCAGCTCGACGGCGTCGTCGGCGGCACGGCGCGCAGGCGTCCCTTCGGAGGGCGACCGCGATAGAGCACCTCGTGCTCGAACTCATCGGGCGCGGCGGTGTGCAGCCGCCAGTAGCACGCGGCGATGTCATCGGGATCGAACTCAGTGCCGGGCGCAACCGCACCCGCGACGGTGACCGTCGCGACGCGCAGCCCGTCGGGACCATAGGTGGCGTCGAGCAGCTTCGTCAACGCCCGCACGCCGGCCTTGCCCAGCGAGAGACTGGTGAGGTCGGGCTCGGGTTCGGGCATGCCGCCGGTGAGCACGACGGTTCCCCCGCCGGCGCGGATCATGCGCTCCGCGAGGTGCGCGACCGCCGTGATCGCGCCGACCACGTTGACGGCCCACGTGTCGAGTTGCTGGCGCGCGGTGAGCTCGCCGATCCGGTCTCGCCGGATCACTCCGGCGTTGTAGACGACAAGCTCGGGCGGGCCGAAGCGATCCACGACCTCGTCGATGGCGGCCCGCAGCCCAGCCTCGTCCGCGACGTCCGCCGGGACCCCGAGGGCGTCGACGTCGCCGAGCATTCTCAGGACGGTGTCGATCGTCGCCTCCGAGCGGGCGATCATGCCGACCGTCAGGCCCTCGCGCGACGCGCGCCGAGCCACCGACGCCCCGATACCCGGTCCTGCTCCGATGATGAGAGCACCCGACATGTCAGGGCTCGAGAGTATTGAGTGATGAATCCATGCTGCGACGGTGCCACGGATGGACGGCCCTCGCATCGGCAGACTCGCCGGTCGCGCCATACCGGTCGAAGAGCGTGCGGTGGCACCCGAGCTGGTGAAGCGCTGCCGTGTGGCGACTCCGCTGACTGGAGCTCCCGACGGGCTGTCATGCTCCCGCGATGACCCGCGTGGAGGTGCCCGGACACGATCTGGTCGGGATCCGCGCCGCGAACCCGGGACGGTTCACGTTGAGCGGCACGAACTCCTGGATCGTGGGACGTGGGCCTGCCTGGCTCGTCGACCCGGGGCCGGCGCTCGACGAGCACCTCGCGGCGCTGTGGAGTGAGATCACTCGTCGAGGGGGCCTCGGCGGAATCGCGCTAACCCACGACCACCCGGATCACACCGAGGCGGTGCCAGCAATGCGCGGTCGCTACCCGGGCATACCGGTGGCCGCCGCCCGCGGGGACGTTGACGTCCTGCTCGGAGACGGCGATGAGTTCGGGCCGCTCGAGGCGTTCGCGACTCCCGGGCACGCGCCCGATCACCTCGCCTACCTGACCGGCCGGGCGGCGCTGACCGGGGATGCGGTCCTCGGCGAGGGGAGCGTGTTCATCGCTCCCGCCCCCGGCGCGCTGGCCGCCTACCTCGACGCCCTGACCCGGCTGAAGGAGCGCCCGCTCGACGTGCTCTGTCCCGGCCACGGACCGCTCGTGCTCGACCCGAAGGCGAAGATCGACCAGTACATCTCCCACCGCCTCGACCGCGAGAACCGGCTCATCGCCGCGCTGAGCAGTGGCAAGCGCAGCGTGGCGGACCTGCTCGACGACGCCTGGGACGACGTGCCCGCGGGCCTGCGCCCCGCGGCTGCGGTGACGCTCGCGTCCCACCTGGACAAGCTGTCAGACGAGGGTCGACTGCCCACCGGCGTCGAGCGGCCGGAGCTCCCAGATCTACGCGATCACGCAGGCGTCTGAAGCGGGAAGTGGCACGCGGCCACGTGCCCCGGTCCGAACTCGCGGAGCTCGGGAACCTCTGCGGCGCACTTGTCCTGCGCGAACGGGCACCGGGTGCGGAACCGGCAGCCCGAAGGGGGGTCCAGCGGGGACGGGAGCTCGCCGCGGATCGCCACCTTGCCCTCCTTCTCACGCGCGATCTCGGGGTTCGGGACCGGAATCGCCTCGACCAGGCCCGCGGTGTACGGGTGGGCGGGATTCGCGTAGATGTCGTCACCCCGGCCGATCTCGACGAGCTTGCCGAGGTACATGACTCCGATGCGGTCGGCCATATAGCGCACCACCGATAGGTCGTGGGAGATGACGATGTATGTGAGTCCGTGGCTGGCCTGGACCCGCTTCATCAGGTTGAGGATCTGGGATTGGATCGAGACGTCGAGCGCGGAGACGGGCTCGTCGGCCACGATCACCTGTGGATTGAGGGCGAGCGCGCGAGCGAGCCCGATCCGCTGGCGCTGGCCGCCCGAGAACTCGTGCGGGTAGCGGGCTATCGCGTCGTGGCCGAGCCCGACCTCGTCGAGCAGCCGGCGGACGGTCTGGCCGCGGTCGGCCGCCGAGCCGCGGCCGGCGATGTCGAGGGGCTCGGAGATGATCTCCTTCACGCGCATCCTCGGGTCGAGCGAGGCGTAGGGGTCCTGGAACATGAACTGCAGGTCCCGGCGGAGGTTGCGAAGCTCGCCCCCCTTGAGCGCCCCGAGATCGACGCCGTTGAACAGCACCTGACCGGCGGTCGGGGTATCGAGGGCGACGCCCATGCGGCCGAGCGTCGTCTTGCCGCACCCGGACTCGCCGACGAGCCCGAATGTCTCTCCGCGCTTGATCTGAAGCCCGACGCCGGAGACGGCGTGGAGGGTCCCGATCCGCTTTCTGAGGATCGCGCCGGCGGTGACCGCGAACTCGCGGGTCACGTCGCGGAACTCGAGGATGTGCTCCGACGGCGGCTTCCCGTTCACGTCCCGGAGCGCGTCTGTCGCCGCGACGTCAGCTGAGCCGAGCAGCTCGAGCTCGCGGCCGTAGTTTCCGACCAGCGCCTGATTGCGCTCGGCCTGCGCGAGCAGCGACGCTGCGAGCTCGCCCATCTCTTCGGCGGAGGAGTGCCGGGGATGGAAGCAGGCATACGGATGGGTCGGGTCCTCGCCTCCGAGCGGAGGATCTTCGGTCCGGCACTGGTCGGTGGCGAACGCGCACCGTGGCGCGAAGCGGCAGGCGAGCGGCGGCCGTCTGAGGTCGGGTGGAAGGCCCGGGATCGAGTAGAGAGGCTGTGTCTTGTCCTGGTCGGGCTTGGGAATCGAGGCCAACAGCGCCTCGGTATAGGGGTGGCGCACGTCGCGGAACAACGGCAAGGTGCCGGCGCTCTCGACCTTGCGTCCGGCGTACATCACGACCACGCGGTCGGCCCGGCCGGCGATCACTCCCATGTCGTGCGTGATCAGGACGATCCCCATCCCGAGCTCGCGCTTGAGCTGGTCGAGCAGGCGGAGGATCTGGGCCTGGATCGTGACGTCGAGCGCGGTCGTGGGCTCGTCCGCGATCAGCAGCTTCGGCTCGCAGGCGAGCGCCATCGCGATCATGACGCGCTGGCGAAGTCCCCCCGACAGCTGATGGGGGTAATCGCGCACGCGTTCGCTCGGCCTGGGCACGCCGACCATGTCGAGCGTCTCGGTCGCGCGCGCCATCGCCGCCGCCTTGGAGACGTCGCGATGGATGCTGACCGTCTCGGCGATCTGGCGACCGATGGTCATCGTCGGGTTGAGCGAGGTCATCGGGTCCTGGAAGACCATGCCGACGTCGTCGCCGCGGACCTTGCGGATCTCCTCCTCGCTGATCGGAACGAGGTCGCGGCCGTTCAGTCGGATCTGGCCGCCGGCGATGAACCCGCCCCTCGGCAGCAGGCGCATGATCGACATCGCGGCCATCGTCTTGCCGCAGCCGGACTCGCCGACGATGCCCACGGTCTCTCCGGCCTCGACGTCGAAGCTGAGGCCGTCGACGGCGTGGACGGTGCCGCTGCGCAAGCGAATCCGGGTTTTGAGATCGTCGACCTCCAGCAGTCGCGCCATCGCCGTCACCGCTCCTGCAAGCGGACGTCGAACGCGTCCTGGAGCGCGTCGCCGATGAAGTTGAAGGCAACGACCGTGATCACGATGATCGCCAGCGCCGGATACACCTCCCACCAGTAACCGTCCTGGAGATAGGTGGTGCCGTCCGAGAGCATCGATCCCCAAGTCGGTGTGGTCGCCGGCAGGCCGAAGCCGAGATACTGCAGGACGGCCAGCGTCAGGATCGCGTTGGCGATCTGGAAGGTGATCGTCACGACGATCGTGCCGATCGTGTTGGGGATGATGTGACGGAGGATGATGCGGCCCGAGCGGCCGCCCATCACCCGTACCGCCTGCACGTACTCACGCGTTCGGAGGCTGAGCGTCTCCCCACGGACCAGGCGCGCCGGGATCAGCCATGAGACGAGCACCAGCAACACGATCAGCAGCACGAGGGTCGGCTTGTACACCTGCGCCATGAAGATGAACAGGAACACGACCGGGACCGCCAACCCGATGTCGACGATCCGCATCATCACCGAGTCGACCGCCCCGCCGAAGAACCCGGACACGGCGCCGTAGATCAGGCCGAACACACTCGCGATCAGCCCGACCGCCAGGCCCACCTCGATCGAGCTCTTCCCGCCTTCCATCAGCCGGCCGAGGATGTCGAAGCCGCTCTGATCGGTGCCGAGCGGATGGCTGCCGCTAGGACCCAGGTTGACCTCGATCAGGTTCGGGTTGAACTGGTCGGTGTGGTACAGCAGGGGGCCGACAAAGCTGAACAGGATGACCAGCACGATGACGACCACGCCGACGATCGCCAGCCGGTTCTGGAGGAAGGTCCGTCCGATCAGCCGCCACGGGCTGCCGGCGGCATGCACCTCGCCTCCCTCGGGCTGGACCTCGACGTCGACCTTCGCAGGGGCGACACTCTCCACGATCAGTACCTGATCCGCGGATCGAGAATGGCGTAGCCGATGTCGGCCAGCAGGTTGCCGAGCACGGTGATCACGCCGACGAGCACGGTGATTCCGAGCATCACCTCGTAGTCATTGCGCAACGCGGCGTTGAAGTACTCGAGGCCCGCTCCCGGGTAGTTGAACACCTGCTCGATGATCAGCGTTCCGGTGAGAATGGTCGGGATCGACAGCCCGACGAGTGTCACCACCGCGATCAGCGAGTTGCGCAGCAGGTGACGTGTCAGCACGAGGCGCTCGGGTAGTCCTTTCGCGCGAGCCGTGCGGATGTAGTCCTGGGCCAGCGTGTCGATCGCCGAGGAACGCATGTACCTGCTGAACAGGGCATAGGTGACCAGGGTCAGGCTGGCCACCGGGAGCACCAGTCCGGCCGGGTGCTCGAGCATCCCCAGGGCCGAGGCGGATTGCGGCGCCTCGGCCGGGAACACGTGGAACGAGATCGCGAGGAGCTGGATCAGCAGCAGCGCGATCGCGTACTGCGGCATCGAGTAGAGCACGAAGCTCACGCCGGTGCCGGCGTAGTCGAGAGCCCCGTTCCGCCGCACCGCCTGGGCGACGCCGATCGGGATCGCGATCGCCAGCGAGAAGATCAGCGCGAGGCCACCGAGTACGAGGTCTCGAGGCAGCTCGGACGCCAGCAGCGAGTCGACGGGCCGGTTGTACACGAACGAGTACCCGAGGTTCCCGTGCAACAGCTTGTCCAGGAACAGCCAGTACTGATTCCACAGCGGAGTGTCGAGCCCGTTCTGCTTGTTGAACGCCGCGATCGCCTGAGGTGAGGCCCGGTTGCCCAGAATGTCGCGGGCGAGGCTCCCGGGCAGTAAGTGCAGCAGGACGAAGGTGATAATGGTGACCCCGAGGACCACCACTATCGCCTCGCCCAGCCTGCGGATGATGAACCCCGTCACGCCAGATCCGTTTCCATGCCGCTCTGATCGGGACGGTGTCTATTTCGTGAAGTACCAGTCCTCCGGGTTCATGTAGCCAAAGGCATTGGCCGCATAGCCGCCGAGGCTCTTGTCCACGAGCGTGCCGGCGTCACCTTGGTAGGACCCGATCGACGTCGGGCCGAACACGACCGGGACCTGCTGCTCGATGTACTGCGCGTAGTTGGTGAGCGCCTGCTCCTCACCGGCCGCCGGGCCGGTGATCGTGGCGGTAATCAGCTGGGTCGCCTTCGGGTCGCTATAGCTGCCGTAGTTGGCGACCGCGCCGGCGCCGTAGAGGGACTCGCCGGTCGGGAGGAAGTCCGGGGCGTAGATCCAGCCGGCTCCCCAGTTCTCGACCTGCCACGCGCATTCAGGCTGGCTCGGCTGGCAAGCGATCGCGGTCCCGATCACGGTCGTGAATGGGTGGGTGGTCAGGTTGATGTTGATGCCCACTCGCTTCGCCTGGGCCTCCAGGTCGTTCATCTCACTTTCGATCGCGGCGACGCCGGACTGGTAGTCGATGTTGAACGAGATCCCCTCGCCCGCAGTGATCCCGGCGCCGCACTCGTTCGCGGCGGTCCCGGGGTGCTCGCAGGTGGTCGTCCCGTTCGGAGCGACCTTCCAGCCGTGGCTCGAAAGGATCGTGGCCGCGGCTTGCGTCGAGAACGCGTACGGGTTCGTCGACGCGTTGACACTGGCCAGCGGGCTCTCCGGGGACACGGGGACCGGTCCGTAGGTGGGGATCGCGGTGTCGTGCAGGAAGGCGTGGATCCAGCCCTGCTGATCGATGAGGTGCTGGAACGCCTGGCGGAAGTACAGCTGTTTGAAGATTGGCCCGACCTTCGGGTTGTTCAGGTTGAACGGGAAGTAGTTGACCGAGTAGCTCGCGGCCCGGTTGAGAACGTAGCCCTCGCCCTCGACCGTAGAGCTCTGCGGCGCATAAGCGGAAGGCAGGTTCCCGACCGTGATCGCCGAGGGTCCACCGGACCGGATCTCGTTGAAGATCGCGGCGTCGCTCGTGAACGGAAGCTCGACGAACTTCGAGATCGTCGGCTTCGGGCTGCCCGAGTAGTCCGGATTCGGAACCAGGGTCACCTGAGCGGTGGTCGTGAAGCTCTGAAGCTTGAACGGCCCGTCGACGACGCTCCACAGGGGAGAGGTCGCCCACGATCCGAGGTCCTTTGACTGCGCGTCGAGGAACTTGTAGACGGACTCAGCGCCGGCCTTGGTGGCATCGGGGAGGTGGCCGTTGTCCGACTTGGGCGCCGGCTGCGACAGCGAGCTCCGGTCCCACGCGAGCGGGAGTGGATAGATCTGCGACAGCTCGTTGTAGGTGAACCACTCCGGGTTGTAGGACTTGTTGAGATGCAGGACCAACGTCTGCGGGTTCGGCGCCTGCATGCTGGTCACGTTGTCCGGGAAGTAGCCAGGCACGTAGCCGCAGTAGTTCTTGGACGGGTCGGCCTTGTACAGGTTGATCCAGAACATCGCGTCGCGCGAGGTCACGGACTCGCCGTTGGACCACTTGTACGGGTTCAGCTTGATCGTGACCGTCTGGTTGTTGTCCGAGAACGTCGGCTGCTCGCCGATCGAGTAGTCGTAATCGATCGTCGGCTTGTAGTCGTTGCCGTACCAGTAGAGCGGCCGGTACAGGATCGCGTTGAACTGACTGATGTTCTGCGTTCCGCAGACCTGGGCGCTGGTCATCGGGAAGATGTAGTTAGGCGTCGCCCCGGCGCCTTCGGTGTAGTAGACGGTCCCACCCGTCTGCTTGGCCCCCGCCGGGGTCGTCGGGGACGTCAGCCCCGGACCGGCCGTCGGCGCAGCGGACGTCGAGGTGGACTGGCTGCCGGTGCTGCCGCCCGAGCCGGAGCTCGAACTTGAGCTCGAGCCGCATGCGGCGGCGGCGAGCAGCACGAATACCGTGCCGATCAACGCGATCGACCAACGCCTAGCGTTCCTCATCTTCAGCTTCCTCCGTACCTGTGACCGCGCCGCCCCAGATGGCACGCGGTGCGTAGATGTGGTCGCCCGCTAGGGGTTCTCCAGGCCCTCAGCGGGAGCTGGGTCCGTCTGCTGTGGTCGCGGAGCTCCTTCCTGCCTGGTCTTGATTTGAGACAGCACCCGCCCGGGCGTCGGCCGCCGGGCGGGTGCTTGCGTCGGGCAGTATCCGGAGCCCGGGTTGCAGGTAGCTGACAGGTCGCTGACAGGCGCTGTCAGGTCCCCATTGCGCGTCCCGGCCGCTTGTCCGATAATCGTCGCAATGCGCTCGCTGGGGAGGACCGCGGTGCAGTTCCGGATCCTCGGGCCGTTGACCGCTGCCCTGGATGGCGAGGCGCTGTCGCTCGGTGGCGAGCGCCAGCGCGCGCTGCTCGCGCTCCTGCTCGTGCACGCGAACGAGATGGTCAGTACCGAGCGGCTGATCGAGCAGCTGTTCGACGGCGCGAGGCCGGGCAGCGCGGCCAACGCCGTTCACGTGGCGGTGTCCCGGTTGCGCCGGGCGCTCCGCGACGAGGGCGCCGAGATGCTGCTCACGCGCCGCGGCGGGTACCTGCTCGAGCTCGAGCCCGACCAGCTCGACGCGGCCAGCTTCGAGCGACTGGTCGACGACGGCCGCGGACTGCTGGCTCGCGGCGACCCGGCGGCGGCGTCGGCACGGCTGGGCGAGGCGCTCAGCCTGTGGCGTGGACCGCCGCTCGCAGGGCTCGCCGCCGTCGGCGAGCTCCAAGCGGAGGTCAGACGGCTCGAGGAGATGCACCTGCTGGCGGAGATGGAGCGGATCGACGCCGAGCTCATGCGCGGCCGCGCCGCCGAGATGGTCGTCGAGCTGGAGCGACTGATCGCGGCGGCGCCGCTCCAGGAACGACTGCGCGGCCAGCTGATGCTCGCGCTCTACCGCTCGGGCCGCCAGGCCGACGCACTCGCCGTTTACCGAGAGGCGTGCGGGCTACTGCGTGACGAGCTCGGGCTGACGCCGTGCGCGGAGCTCCGCGAGCTCGAGAGCATGATCCTGCGTCAAGACGCCGGACTCGACGTCGACGGTGGCGGGGACGCGCCGGCCAGCCCGGTGCTGTGCCCATTCAAGGGGCTGGCGGCGTTCGAGAGCTCAGACGCGGAGTTCTTCTTCGGCCGCGACCGGATCGTCTCCGAGCTCGTCGCGCGGCTCGCCGAGTGGCCACTGGTGGGCATCCTCGGCCCGTCCGGGATCGGCAAGTCATCGCTGCTGCGCGCGGGTGTACTGCCGGCGCTCCGGGCCGGCGCGCTGCCGGGCAGCGCGCGGTGGCGCCAGGTGCTGCTGCGAGGAGGAAAGCACCCGTGCGACGAGCTCCGGCGCGCGCTCGGCGGGGACCTTCGGGACGTGCTGGCCGATGCCGGCCACGAGGTCCGAATGGTGATCGCCGTCGACCAGCTCGAGGAGCTGTTTACGGTCTGCGAGGAGGAGGCCGAGCGGAGCGAGTTCCTCGAGCGGCTCGCGACCGCCGCGAGCGACCACGAACGCCGCGTGATCGTGCTCTGCACGTTGCGTGCCGACTTCTACGGCCGGCTGAGCGCATACCCGCGGTTTGCCGAGCTGCTCAGCCGCAGCCATGCGCTCGTGGGTCCGCTCGATCGGGACGAGCTCAAGGAGGCGATCGAGCAGCCGGCCGTGCGTGCCGGGCTCGGGGTCGAGCCGCAGCTGGTCGACGTGCTCGTCGATGAGGTCGCCGAAGAGCCGGGAGCGCTGCCGCTGCTTTCAACGACCCTGCTCGAGCTGTGGCAGGCGCGCAGCGGGCGAGTGCTTCGACTCCAGGACTACCGCGCGACCGGTGGAGTCCACGGCGGCGTCGCCCGGATCGCCGAAGCGGCGTACATGCGACTGTCGGAGCCCGACCGGCGCATCGCTCGTGGGCTGCTGCTCCGGCTCGCCGATGTGGGGGAGGGCGCGCCCGAGCGCCGCCTGATGCCCCTCGCCGAGATCCAGCGGGTCGACCGCGCGCAGCGGGTGCTGGCCGCGCTGACCGACGCGCGTCTGGTGACCGTCGGCGCCGGCGCGGTCGAGCTGTCGCACGAAGCGCTGCTGCGCGAGTGGCCGCGCTACCTCGGCTGGCTCGACGAGGATCGCGTCGGGCGTCGGCTGCACGCGCATCTGCGGGTCGCGGCGCGCGAATGGGAGCTCCGCGGGCGCGACTCCGCCGACCTGTATCGGGGGGCGCGGCTCGCGGCCGCGCTCGAGTTCTGCGCTGCGCATGCCGAGGAGATGAACCGCCTCGAACGCGAGTTCGTCGCAGCGAGCCGGTCCCTCGCCGACCGCGAGGTACGCCGGCAGCGCTCCAATAACCGCCGCCTGCGCGCGCTCCTGATCGGTGCCGGCGTGCTGCTGATCCTCACCGTGATCGCGGGAGTGGTGGCGGTGGTCGGGCAGCAGCAGGCGAGCAGCGACGCCCGGCTCGCGGACGACGAGGCACACGCCGCGCTCGGGCGGCAGCTGGGAGCCGAGGCCCTCAACGAGCCCAGGCTCGACGTGGCCGCGCTGCTCGCGCGGGAGGCGGTGGCGCTCGATCGCTCCCCGCAGACCGAGGGAACGCTGCTGTCGACGCTGCTCCGCAGCCCTGCGGTGATCGCCACGTTCGCGCTCCCGACGAACTCCGCACCGCACGTGGCGGTCAGCCCGGATGGACGCACGGTGGCCGTGGCCGACAGCGTCGCCGACCAGGTACGGCTCTACGACGCCGGTACCCGTTCCCTTCGAGGCAGGCCGCTCGGCGACTACTACGGGGATCAGGCCCCGGCCTACTCCGACGACGGGTCACTGGTCGTCTATCCGGCCGGGCAGGCGCTCGCCGTGCGCGACGCGCGGACGCTCGCGCTGCGCAAGCGGCTCCCGATCGGGCCTCCATTCAGCGAGCAGCTGACCGAGGACGTACCCGAGGGAAGCATCCTGATCGGGCCAGGGGGGCGCACGGTCTACTACGCCTACTGGCTACTGAATCCCGCGGGCCAGCCGACCGACGCTTACCTCAGCCGGTGGGCCCTGCCGAGCGGCCGAGCGCTCCCGACCGTGCGTCTCGGGGCCGGGCTGCTGCTCGCGACGGCGCTCGTGGACCGGGGCGCGGACCTGATCGTCGTGACCGCGCACGACATCGACACCTACGACGCGCACACGCTGCAGCTGGTTCAGTCGGTGCCGATCCGGCCGGTGCCGCTGCTGCCGGCGGCGGCCGCGATCAGCCCAGACGGGGCCACGGTCACGATCGGATCCCAGACCGGCTCGGTGTCGTTCGTCGACGCGGCCACAGGCGCCGCGCGGCACGGTACCGGCGGCCACAGCGCCGCGGTGGCCAGTGCCGTCTACGCGCCCGATGGCAACACCGTGATCACCGCGGGCGACGACGGTCGGGTCATCGTTTGGGATCCGGCGACGGCCGCGCAGGAGGCCGTGCTCCCGGGTCCCCCCGGGCATGTGGAGGACGCGGAGACGAGTCCCGACGGCTCGACGCTGTACACCTCGGCGCTCGGGGGCGTCGTGCTGGCGTGGGATCTCACGGGCAAACGCGGCTTTGGACGCAGCGCGCGGCTTGCCGGCAGCCTGCCTTGCTGCGATCGGGTCTCTCCGCCCGAACCCGCGCTCGCGCTGTCCCCTGACGGGACCCGGTTCGCGGTGCCGATCGCCCCCTCGACAGTCGGCGTGTTCTCGACGGCGACGCTCGGGCGCCTCGCGTATTTCACGATCAAGCCTTTGGGAGACCCGATCACGGCGCTCGCGTGGTCACCGGACGGCACGACGCTCGCCGTCGGCGGCCAGGGCGGAGTCGTCCAGGTTTGGAACATGGACGGCGGCCCGCTGCTCGAGCGGTCGTTGTTCGGGCTGGCGCCGCTGCCCGGAGTGGCCGAGGCCATCCAAGAGCTTGCGTTCTCGCCGAACGGGCAGCTCCTCGCTGCCAGCGACAAGAGCCACACGACCACGATCGGGCATCTGCTCGCCTCGCCGCTCGCCTCGACGGCTACGTGGCAGGTGGACACCGGCGTCCTGGTCGGGCAGCCGGCCGATCTCGGCGCCGGCAACAGCCTGAACGGCTCCGACGTGGTCGCGTTCTCGCACGACGGCAAGCTGCTGGCGGCGACGATGCTCACCGGCGGGATTCGCGTGTTCGACGCCTCCACCGGGAGTGTCCTGCGGACTCTCACCGATCCCGGCGACGACGGCATCTCGCTGGCGTTCGCGCCTCGCGGGACGCTGCTCGCCGAAGGGACCGTGGGCGGGACCGTGGAGATGTGGGACGCGCTCACCGGCAAGCGCCTCGCGCCACCGCTGCTCGCCGATACCTGGGCGATCACCGACCTCGTGTTTGACCAGAGCGGACGGCGGTTCGCTACCACCGGCTACGAGGACGGCACGATCAAGCTGTGGTTCACGTCCGGCTTGCAGCAGGAAGGCCCGCGCCTCGTCTCTGACCCGGACGCCACGTCGACGGTGGCTTTCCTTCCCGACGGCGATCTGCTCGCCGTCGACGATCGCGGGAACGCGTTCACGTGGCCGGCTTCGCTGACCGCGTGGGAGCAGCGCGCCTGCTCGGTCGCCGGCCGGAACCTCACGAAGGCGGAATGGGCCGAGCTCGTGGGCGGACCAAGCTACACCTCGGTCTGTCCGTGAGAGTCCGGGTCTAGATCGCCAGGCGCTTGCGGGCGATCGCTGTCGCCGCGGTCAGCGGGGTGGCATCCGTCGCCTCGGCTTCGTCGAAGATCTGGCTCAGCGTGTCGCCGATCTGGCGGACGCGCCGACGGGCGGCGGTGGCGTTGTAGCCGTTCTGCTCTTCGGCGATGTTGATCAACCCGCCGGCGTTCGCGACGAAGTCAGGGGCCCACAGGATGTGCCGGGCCGCGAGCAGGTCCGCGACCGACTCGTTCGCGAGCTGGTTGTTGGCGGCGCCGGCGATCACTTGGCAGCGGAGGCGGGGAACGGTCTCGTGGTCGAGTACGCCCCCGAGCGCGCATGGCGCCACCACGTCGACGTCGAGCTCGAGCGCATCTACCGGCGTGGCCCATCCTGCGCCGAGCTCCTCGGCGAAGTGGCGCTTGCCCTCGTCGATGTCGCTGACGACGAGCTTCGCGCCGGCCTTGGCGCAGCGCTTGGCGACTCTCGATCCCACGTGCCCGAGCCCGATCACGGCCACGGTCCGGTCCCCCAGCGAGCTCGACGAGAACACTCGCTCGCAGCACGCGCGGATCGCGGACTCGACCCCCAGCGCGGTGAACGAGCTCGGATCCCCCGAGCCGCCCTGCCGAACCGGCAGCCCGGCGACATGCTCGGTGCGCTCGGCGATCACCCGCATGTCGCGGCTCGAGGTGCCGACGTCCTCGGCGGTGATGTAGCGGCCGCCCAGCGACTCCACGGTGTCGCCGAAGTCGAGCAGCGCTGCGGTGCGGCGTTCGGACGTGAGAACGTCGCCGGGGGTGGTCATGATCACGCCCTTGCCGCCGCCGAGCGGTAGATCAGCGACCGCCGACTTGTACGTCATCGCCCGCGAGAGCCGTAGGGCGTCGCGCAACGCCTGTCGCGAATCCGCGTAGCCCCACATTCGACAGCCCCCAAGCGAGGGGCCGCGGACAGTCGAATGCACCGCGACGAACGAGTAGAGCCCCGATCGCCGCCCGCGATGAACGACCACGTCCTCGTGATCGAGGGTCTCCAGGTAGCTGTCGATCGTCAGGTCCGCCTACGAGTCGCCGGTCGATCGGCGCCCGGCCTGCTCACGGGGCGGGCGGCGGGCCCTGGCCCAGCCTCATCGTCGGCGACGACGACCCGGTTCCGGTCCCGGTCGTGGTGCCCGTCGAGCTGCCCGCGGGGGTGCTCGACGTCGTCGAGCCGGTCGACGTGGTCGAGCTCGACGGGGTCGTCGAGGTCGTCGACGTCGTGCCGGATGGCGACTGGCTCGTGCCCACGGTCGTGCTGCCTGTCGACGACTGGGTTCCGTCCGCCGTCTCCGTCGAGCTGCCAGTCGAGTCCGTGGTCGTGTCGGAACCGTCGGGGGTCGCGCCACCGCCGCCGCTCGTCACCGCCGTGCCCCCGGTGGACTGCGAGGCGCGCTTGGTGGGGATCGTGACGACTGTCGTCGATGTGGTCACGGTCGTCGGGATCGCCTCGGCCGCGGCCGGCGCGACCCGGACCTGTGGACGCGCCGGCGTGATCGCCGCCGCCGGCGCCGCCTCCTCCGGCGGGTTCACGCTCGAGTACGCGACGGGCGTGGCCGATGCGGCCACGTGGTGGCTCGGCGGCGGCGCGATCGCCGCAGCGCGCGCACGATGGTGGTGATGGGAGGGGGCGGTGATCGTGTGCTGGAGCTCGGCCGCGCCTCCGGCGGTCACCACCGCGGCGGCGAGCAACGTCGCCACGTGCGTGGCTCCGGCACCGAGCGCTCCGACCGAGACCGCCGCGGTCCCGGTTCCGCCGGCCGCGCCGGCGGCGAGCGCACCGCCCGCGGCGCCGCCTCCTCCGCCCAGGCCGAGCATGTTCGCGAGCACGCCGATGGGTCCGAGCGTCGGGACGATCGCCGCGAACCGCCGGCTCACCCCGCGCAGGTCGTGGCGGAACTCCCGGCATCCCGCGCAGTCGCGCATATGCCGGCGCGCGGTGGCGTTCGGGCGAAGTCCACGGTCGTGGGCGCCGATCAGCTCCTCGCGGATCTCCGAGCACGCGGTGTCGCGAGCCTCGAGCGCCTGGCCGAGCGCCAGCCGCGCGCGCACGAGCAGCGACTTCACCGCGGGCACCGTGACCCCGAGTGCGCCTGCCATGTCGGCATACGACATCCCGCCCAGCTCGCGCATCAGGAGCGCGGATCGCTGCTGGTCGGGGAGGCGGCGGACGTCGGCGATCAGGCGCCGAAGGGACTCACGCTGATCGGCTTCGGTGATCGGGTCGTTGGCCGGCGAGCGGAGCAGCTCCATCACCTCTGGCGGGGGCAGCGCCGGCCGGCGCAGCTCGTCGATGCACCGGTTGTGGGCGACCCGGTAGAGCCAGGCCCGGAGCGCGAGCTCGCGGTCGTTGGCGCGCAGGCCCGCGTAGGCGCGCACGAAGATGTCCTGCAGCGCGTCCTCGGCGTCCTGGCGACCGGGAAGCATCTGCCGCGTGTACGCAAACAGCCGCTGCCGGTACCGGTCGTGGATCACCCGGAAGGCGTCGTCGTGACCCGCGCGGAACAGCGCCACCAGTTGCGCGTCGGAACGCAGGCGGAGGAGCGGCGCCCCGAGATAAGTCCGCGTCCGGGCTACTGCTGCCGGTGCTGGGAGGGCCGAAGCTTCCACGTGAACTAGCTGATCACTCTAACGCGTAATCCGGAGGAACGTTTCGCAATTGGAGCCGTCGCCGCGAGCCGTGGCCGCCGGGGGCCAGCATGCCGACAGGTTCACGCACGCGACGCGACGGCGATACCCTCAAAACGAGCACGATGGACCCTGCCTCCGGGATTGCAATTCCAGTCGCCTTCGGCGCCGGGTTGATCTCGTTCCTGTCGCCGTGCGTTCTGCCGCTGGTGCCTGGCTACATCTCGGCGGTTGCCGGGGTGACGCCGTCCGAGATCCGCCCCCGCCGTGTGATCGGACCGAGCCTCGCGTTTGTCGCGAGCTTTTCGGCGATCTTCATCGCGCTGGGGCTGCTCGGGCAACAGGCGCTGCACGGTGCGCTGACCGGGCCGGCGGCGCTCAAGGTCTCCGGAGCCGTGATCATCGGGATGGGCTTGCTGTTCGTGCTCGCCCCATTCGTGCCCCAGTTCTCGCGCCAATGGCACGTGAACGGACTGATGAGCCGCGCGGGTCGGGGCGGACCGGTGCTGACGGGGGCCGCGTTCGCGCTGGCATGGACGCCGTGCACCGGGCCGACACTCGGCGCGATCATCACCGCCGCCGGCGTGTCGGGATCGGCGGCCCACGGCGCATTCCTGCTGGCGGTCTATTGCGCCGGCCTCGGGGTCCCGTTTCTGATCACCGGATTGGCGTTCGGGACCATGACCTCGGCGTTCACCGTGGTTCGCCGGCACTACGCGGTCGTGATCAGCCTGGGCGGCGTGGTGCTGATCGGGATGGGCATCCTGATCTGGACCGGCGAGTTCACGCAGCTCAACATCACCGTCAACCACTGGCTGCAGACGCTCGGGCTGCCGGACCTCAACTCCGATACCTGAGCCGCCGGGGCGCGCGGTGGGCCGGATCGCGCCGGCGGTTACTCGTCGTCGTCGCCTTCGGGGTTCTGCTCGCGCCAGCGCAGCGCGGCCGCCTCGGCGCTCGCCGAGTGCCGGTTCGGCACGCCCTCTTCGCCTTCGGGGACTGCCGAAGGCGGATCGTGATCGATGTCGTCGTCCGGGTGGGCCTGCCGCCAGCGGGTCGCCGCGGCCTCGGCGCTGCTCGAACGGCGCTGGGGTCCGTCTTTGCGTGTCGTCTCCTCGGACACTTCCGAAACCTCCCTCCTTCGCCTGGGGAAAGCGTAGCGGCGTTCCGGGCGCTGGCGCAATCGCGGCGGTCGCCGGTTGCGGTCGCGGTGGCGGTGGCGGTCGCGGCCATCGCGGTAGCGCCACCGATCACCTGCGCGACCTGACATTTGGCGCACTCGCCTCGTGCCATGTCAGGTTGGGCATGCGCCACACGCACGAACTAGCACGGCTCGGCTCACCCGCGCCGAATGTCAGGCGGTGCATGCTTCCCAGCGCGGTCGCCGCCGACCTGCACAACGGGCCACGGCGCGCTGGCGCCCCCAGCGTTGGCCCGTGACGCATGCGCCACGGCCTGACGGGCCACTGTGGCGCGGATCGCCACCGAATGGCCCACCGCGCATGCCCCGGTTCCGGCTCGCCGTAGGTCCGTTGCCGGCTCGTGCACGGACTCGCGATGGCTGCACGACGATCGGTCCGGCTCGCCGGCCTGCGGGCCGGCGCTCGGACATCGGCTCGCCGACCGGGCCAGCCACGTCGCGTCATCCGGCGCGTCGCTGCGCTCGGCCGAGAAGTCACTACCGCCGGCGGGCGAATTCGCGCTTGGCGGTGCGGCGGAAGCGGCGGGCCTTGGCGGCGTTGGCGCGGACCAACGCGATCCTGGACGCCGGCGCCTCGAGGCCGCCGACGAGCCTGTGCGGCACGAGCGCCCACGTGTCCTCGCGGAGCACCAGATCGCCCCTGACCTGGAAGTTCTCCATCCAAGAGAGCTCGGGCTCGTGGGCGTGCGCGGTCAGGCAGGCGAGTCCCGGTTGCAGCGGCGCGCCCTCGATTGGCGCGTCGATCCGGATACAGCGGTTGGCCTCGTCGACCTGCACGGGGGCGCGGATCGCGAATGGGAAGCCGTCGGGCGACACGATCGAGAGGACGGCGGTGGCGTGGCTCGTGCCGAGCTCCTGGAGCCGGGGGTGCCACGTGCTGCCCCCGCCCTCGGGAGCTGCGTGGAACCGGTCGGGCTCCTCTGAGTGGCCGGAGCGCACCTCCTCCATATGGGCGTCGAACAGCTGCGGCTCGGTCGCGGGCGCGCCGTGGGCCCAGACGTACACCCGCTCGGGTCGGACGTGGATGTAGATGCGGGTGAAGTACCAGCTGAGGAAGCGCTTGACCGGGTCGGGCGGCTGCAGGCGCGCGATGCCCGGCAGCTTCTCGACCGACTCGCGGCTGTAGCGCTCGCGGTTGGCCTCGAGATCCCGGTCGTCAACCTCGGCCGACCCCTGGACGAGGACCATCGGCGGGTCGTCGAGGCCGCTGCCGGTCGGATCGGAGAACAGCAGCGAGACCATCGGGTTCGCCCGTGCGTCATCCGCCTTCTTCGGGTAGCCGAGCCCGGTCGTGACGTCGATGCACGGGTCCCCGACGCGGTAGTACGGCGTGACCGGCCAGGTGATCGGCTGGCCGGCGCGGTCGACCGTGGTCAGCTCGGTCGTGATGAACCGGTCGAACACCGCCTGTACGTCGGATGGGAGAGATGCCGTCACGAGGCCTCAGTCAGAGTAACCCGGCTCGCCCGGGAGTACGATCCGGGCGGTCTCGCCCTGGCCGACGACTCGCGGCTCGACCGGCAGCACGTCGCGACCGTGCGCGTGGGCCAGCAGGGCGTCCGCCGAGGCGAACACCGACAGCTGCTCGAGGTGCTTGATCGTGGGGAAGACCAGGAACAGCTCGCCGCTCGTGCGCGCCGCGAGCGCGGCCGTCGGCGTGTACCAGCGGGCGTCGACGATCTCGCTGCCGTCGATGTGCGCCTCCGCGCCCGCCGGGAGCGGCGCCAGGAAGAACCAGGTGTCGAAGCGGATCTTGACCTCGGCCGGCGTGATCCAGCGCGAGAACGGGACGAGCTGCTGGGGATCGCCGAGCGCGATCCCGGCCTCCTCCTCGAGCTCGCGTACGGCCGCCGCACGGAGCGCCCCGTCGCCCTGGCCCTCGTCGCGGTCGACGGCGCCTCCGGGGAACACCCACGCCCCGCCCATGAAGCGCGAGTTCGGGTTGCGCTGGACGAGCAGCACCTCGAGCGCGGTCGCCTCGCCGCGGAGCAGGATCACGGTGGCGGCGGGCCGCGGCACGGTCCGCTCGCCGAAGTGGAGCGGTTGCTCGGGCCTCGGCCGATCGGTGCTCATCCCGGTCCTCCCATCGTGCCGCATTGTCCCCGACTCGCCGTTAGCCTTGTCCGCGTGAAGTGGATCTGCGGCTCGTGCGGCTTCATCTACGACCCCGACGAGGGAGACCCGGACGGGGGCATCCCCTCAGGCACGGCGTTCGAGGATATTCCCGAGACCTGGTTTTGCCCCGTGTGCGGGGCGCGCAAGCGGGACTTCGAGCCGTACGACGACTAGCGTGCAGCCGCTAACCGTGCCCGCCTACGCGGCGCGCGGGATCTGCTCGCGATCGAACAGCCGGGTCCGCTCGCCGTCGAGCGGGCCTGCCGGCTCGTCCTGCACCGGCTCGGCGCGGTCGTCCTCGTACTCCACGTACTCCTCGTGCGGTGCGTGCGCCCGCGGGTCGAACCCGACCGCGCGCGCGGCCTGCCCGAGCACTCTCGCGGCGGCGCTGAGCTCCTCCGGGCGGTGGGAGGCCATCACCGCGAGACGCAACCGCGCCAAGCTCGAGGGGACGATCGGCGGCGCGATCGCCTGCGCGAACACGCGGCGCGCGAGCGCCGCCTCGCACAGGCGGACCGTGAGCTCGGGGTCGCCGACGACGATCGGCACGATGTGCGTGCTCGAGCCCCCGAGGCCGAAGCCCTCCACCTCGAGTGCCGAGCGCAGCACGGCCGCGTTGGCCGCGAGCTTGGCGACGAGCCGCGGCCGCTCCTCGAGCAGCTCGAGCGCGGCGAGCGCGGCCGCCATCGCCGGCGGCGGGGACGCGGTCGAGAAGATGAACGTGCGCGCGGCGTTCAGCAGGTAGTTCGTCATGATCCGGTCGCACGCCACGAACGCGCCGTAGGAGCCGAGCGCCTTGCCGAGCGTGCCGACGATCACGTCGACCTGATCCTCGAGTCCGAGCTCGGCGAGCGCTCCGCGCCCCCCGGGACCGATCGCCCCGATCGAGTGGGACTCGGCGACGAGGACACGGACGCGATGCTGGTGGGCGAGCTCGACGATCTCCTCGAGCGGCGCGACGTCGCCGTCGGTTGCGAACACGGCGTCGGTCACGATCAGCGCACCCCGACCGTGCGTCTGCTCAAGGCCCCAGGCGAGGTGCTCGGGATCGCAGTGGTCGTAGACGAACACCTCCGCGCGCGACAGCCGGCAACCGTCGATCAGCGACGGGTGGTTGAGCTCGTCCGAGAACACCACGTCGCCCGGCCGGGCCAGCGCGGCCACTACGCCGGCGTTGGCGAGGAAGCCCGAGCCGAACAGCAGCGCGCTCTCGCGCCCGGTGAACGCGGCGAGGCGGTCCTCGAGGCGGCGGTGGAGCGTCATCGTGCCCGAGGCCAGTCGCGACGCCCCGGCGCCCACGCCCCAGCGCATCGCGGCCTCGGCGGCCGCTTCGCGGACGCGCGGATGGTCGGCCAGACCCAGGTAGTTGTTGGAGCACAGCAACAACACCGGCTTGCCGTCGAGCACCACGTGGGGTCCCTGGGGACCGCTGACCAGGCGCATACGACGATGCAGGCCAAGCGCCTTGAGTTCGCTCAGGCGCGCCTCGATCTCGATCATGATTGACCTCGCGACGGTCGGGGATGCGCGCGTTCTAGGGATCGTGGTGCACGCGCTGGCGGCAGGGTAAGCGCGCCGCCGGACGGATCAGCGGCCCTGCCAGTGTGGCCGGCGCTTCTCGGCCCGCCGGACGCATCAGCGGCCCTGCCAGTGTGGCCGCCGCTTCTCCGCGAACGCGCGGATACCCTCGCGGAAGTCCTCAGAGGCGAAGCAGGCGCGGCGGAGCTCGTTCAGCTCGCGCTCGGTGTCCAGGTCCATCGTGCTCTGGGCGGCGAGCACGGTGCGGATCACGCGCTTGTTGCCCTCCTGTGCCAGGGGCGCGTTCGCGGCGATCTCGGTGGCGAGCTCGATCGCCTCCTCGGCGAGCCGGCCGTCCTCGGAGATTGCGTTCACGAGGCCCCACTCGCGTGCGGTGCGCGCGTCGATCCGCCGGCCGATCAGAAACAGCTCGCGCGTGCGGGGCGCGCCGATCGTGTCGATGAACTTGCGGATCCCAGTGTGCGAGTACACGAGGCCGAGCTTGGCCGGAGGCATCCCCAGCGCGATCGTTCCCGCCGCGATCCGCAGATCGCAGGCGAGTGCGAGCTCGAGTCCGCCGCCGATCGCGTGGCCGTTGAGCGCCGCCACCGTGGGGTATCGGTAGGCCTCGACGGCGTCGAGCGCGGCGGTGAACGGGTTGGCGACCAGCCGGTCGGCCTGATCGGCGAACTGGTCGTCGCCGCGCAGGTCGCCGATGTCGTAGCCGGCCGAGAACGTCGCCTGCTCGCCGGTGATGATCACGCAGTGGGAGTCGAGCTGGGCGAGCGTGGTGGTGAAGGCGTCGAGGATCGCGTGGTCGAGCGCGCCGCGCTTTGCCGGGTTGGAGATCGTCAGCCGCGTGACGCCGGGCGCCGGCTCGTCGACCAGCAGGCGCCCGCCGGCCGGGCGCGGCTCGTCGGGATCATTCGAGGACAACGAGGGTGTCGCCCTCCGAGACCGATTGACCTTCCTCGCACCGGATCTCCTTGACCACGCCGGGATCCTCGGCCTCGACCGGCATCTCCATCTTCATCGACTCGAGGATGACGACCGTGTCGCCCTCCTCCACGTTGTCGCCGACCGCGACTTCGATCTTCCAGACGGTGCCCGTGATGTGGGCCTCGACGTCGGGCAACTCAGCCTCCTGTACTCGTGGGACCGGCCGGAGGATATGCGACCAGGCCCACGAGCACGGGGCCCTGCGTCAGTACTCGCCTGGCAGTCCCGCCGGGCAGCGGAAGTTGATCTTGCTCGGCGCGCCCTTCGGGCGTGTGCCCTTATACGTGAGGGCCGCCTGCTTGAACGCCTTCTCGACCTGGTTCGGGCACGACTTGGCGTTGGACAGCGTGACCTTGACCGCGACCGAGTGCGTGTGGCCGGCCGCACAGTTGGGCGTGCATTGGATCGCGGTGAAGTTGCCGGAGCCGACGGCCTGGGAGCCGTTCCAGCTCGACCACTTGAGCTTGCCGAGCCAAGTTCCGGCGTCGCCGCAGGAGAGGGTGATCCTCGTTGGCTTGTACTTGAGCGCGTTGCAGTTGATCGCCCACGGCTGGTTCGTGGGGGCGGCGGCCAGAGCAGTCGCCGGCACGGCCAAAAGCGCGAGAACGATCGTGATCTTCAGGGTTTTACGCATAGGTCTCCAGGCTGGCACGGGTGTCAATACTCGAACACATCGAAGCTGGCAACGGTGCGTTCCCTACCCGAAGTTGTCGGGGTCGGGGCCGGTCCGCTCGCCCCGCTCGAGCTGCGAGAGCGCCTGCATCTCGTCCTCGCCCAGCTCGAAGTCGAAGATCCGGAAGTTCTCCTCGATCCGCTTCGGCGTAACCGACTTCGGGATCACGATGTTCCCGAGCTGTATGTGCCAGCGGAGCACGACCTGCGCGGCGGTCCGGCCGTGTGCGGTGGCGATCTCCTCGATCGTCGGGTCATCGAGGAACAGCGCCTTCCCGAGCGGGCTCCAGGCCTCGGTCGCGATCTCGTGCTCCTCGTGGAAGCGGCGAAGCTCGGCCTGCTGGAGCCGCGGATGCAGCTCGATCTGATTGACCGCGGGGACGACCCCGGTGGCGTCGATGATCCGCTCGAGGTGCTCGATCTGGAAGTTCGAGACCCCGATCGATCGGACGCGGCCGTCGCCCTTGAGCGCGCACATCGCCTCCCAGGTCTCGAGGTAGAGGTCCTTGCGCGGGATCGGCCAGTGGATCAGGTAGAGGTCGACGTAGTCGCCGCCGAGACGCTCGAGGCTCTCCTCGAACGCGTGCGGCACCCGGTCGCGCCCGTGGTCGCGGTTGCGGAGCTTGGTGGTGATGAACACGTCCTCGCGCTCGAGGCCGCTGCTCAGGAGCCCGTCGCGGACGCCGGCCTCATTGCCGTAGGCGGCAGCGGTGTCGATCGAGCGATAGCCGGCTCCGAGCGCGTGCCCGACCGCCTCGGCGGTGTCCGGCTCGGGTACCTGGAAGACGCCGAATCCCAGCTGGGGCAGGCGATTGCCGTCGTTCAGGTCCTGGTATGGCACAGGTGTCGTCTGAGTTGTCATAGGGAGAGGCTTCCATGCATCAGCTCCGGCGAATCACAGTGTCTCGGATGTCGTAGCCTGAGGGCGTGGAAGAGATCGATCGCCCCGCAGTCGACCTGGACCTGGTGGCGGCGGCGCTGCGCGCCGATTCGAGCGACCTGACTGCGTTCGTCGAGAGCCTGGCCGCAAAGCTCGAGGAGACGGTGCCGGGCCGCGTGCGGGTGGACCGACGGCGATCGGGGATGTTCGGGCCCAAGGCGGTCCGCGGCGTGGCGGTGGACCTCGGCGACCAGCGGCTTGAGTTGCGGGCCGACGGCGGAGCGGTCCAGACGCGCTGTGCCCGGCTGTCCGGAGGGATCGTCCTGAAGAACGAGGTGCTTGAGACCGACGAGTGGCTGGCCACGCTCAGCCAAGCGCTGGCCGCCGAGGCGAGACGGAGCGAAACGACCCGTAAGGCGCTCGAGCGCCTGCTGATGCAGTGAGGAGGAGCGATGGGATTCCTGAGGCGTGACGACGACAACACCCAGCAGCCCGGGCAGGCCGTCGCGCCGGCGGGGTTCAACGAGGACGCGCCGCACGCTGCGAGCTACGAGGCCGGCTCGCTGGCGGGCATCCCCGCGTCGGGTCGCGAGCGGATCGCGCGGATGAAGCAGGACGTCGCGCGCGGGTTCTTCACGAGCGATCTGTCGGTGAACGAGTTTCTGCTGGTCAAGCAGTCGGGGTTCGAGCCGCTCGGCCTCGTGCTCGGCAGCTCGATCTACCACATCGGCTTCCAGCAGGCGATGTGGAACCAGAGCCAGGAGCTAGGGGTGCTGACCCAGGCGATGTACCACGCGCGCGAGCTCGCGATGACGCGGATGGAGGAGGAGGCCGACCAGCTCGGGGCGGACGGGATCGTCGGGGTGCGGCTCGACATCGGCCGCTACGAATGGGGCGCCGATCTGGCCGAGTTCATCGCGGTCGGCACCGCGGTCAAGCATCGCGCCGGCGAGCTTCACCGCGCCCCCAACGGCCGGCCGTTCACCTCGGACATGAACGGACAGGACTTCGCCACGCTGCTGCGGGCCGGGTACCGCCCGGTCGGCCTGGTGATGGGCAACTGCGTCTACCACGTCGGCCGCCAGGGGATGCTCGCCTCGCTCAAGCAGGTGGGGCGGAACGTCGAGATGCCCAACTACACCCAGGCGCTGTACGAGGCGCGCGAACTTGCGATGGAGCGCATGCAGCGCGAGGCCGACGAGCTTCAGTCCGGCGGGATCGTCGGCGCCCGGATCATCGAGCGCAGCCACGGCTGGGGATCGCACGTGATCGAATTCTTCGCGATCGGGACCGCTGTGGTCCCGACCAGCGAGGAGCACGAGATCGAGAAGCCGACGATGGTGCTCCCGCTGACCGGCTAGCAGCGGCCCGAACTCCACTAACTTATCGGCGCCATGCCCGACGTCGAGCTCAAGCCGCAGGTCTACAAGGACCCGAGGCCCAAGGAGTACTTCGACCGCTTCCACGAGCTCGTCCGGTCGCATCCGCCGGAGGCGAAGGTGTACGAGCCGGTCCGGGTCGTGACCGAGCTGAACGCGCTGATCGTCTACCGGGCGCGCGGGATCACGAGCGAGAACGTTCCGAACGGCCCGGTGATCCTGGCGCCGAACCACGGCTCGTTCATGGACCACTTCTTCACCGGGGCGTTCATCCGCCGGCGGGTCCAGTTCATGGGCAAATCGCAGCTGTTCAAGGGCGTGCCGGGGTGGATCTTCTCTCACGGTGGCGTGTTCCCGGTTCGTCGTGGCAACCAGGACGAGGAGGCGTTCGTCACGGCCTCGACGATCCTGCGTCGCGGTGGGGCGGTGGTCATGTACTGCGAGGGAGGTCGCTCGCGGAGCGGGCAGATCGGGGATCGGGCGCGACCTGGGATCGGGCGGATCGCGCTCGAGTCGGGCGCGCCCGTAGTACCGGTGGCGATCCTCGGCTCCCACCAGGTGCGCAACTGGAAGCGGCTGAAGTTCCCGAAGGTGACCGTGCAGTACGGCGCCCCGTTTCGGTTCGAGGTCGTCGAGCGTCCGACGCGCGAGCAGCAGCAGGAGGTGGCGGACTACATACTCGAGCGAATCCGCGAGCTGCACTCGGAACTCGCGCGGCTCGGGCGGCGGGGCGCGATGCGGGCGGCGAGGGCTGCCGGCCGGGCGCGTGCCTAGGCTTCGGCTAGGTAGGCGGTCGCGGGGCGGGGACGATTAGGTGGGCGGTCGCGGGGCGGCGGCGATCACGGAGGCGGTCGCGGGGCGGCGGCGACCAGCGAGGCGGTCGCGGGGGCGTGGTTCGCGGCGCGCGTCGCGGCTCGAACTGCGGGCAGCTGGGGGAGGGTTGCGGACGGCTCGCACTCTTCGCCGACCCGGACGCCACTTCCGCGATGCCGGTCCGGACGGGCCCGCATGGTCCCATGGACGCCGAGCGCAGCGAGGCCCTCTCCCCGAGCTGCACAGCTCGACAATCCACCTTGGTCGGGCGAGCCCTGCCGCGTCGTTCACGACAGTCATGCACGAGTCGGCAAGGCTCGTGCGAAGGCGCTCCGTTGACGCGCTATGCATGTGGCAGCGCGGGCCCGGGCCGGGTCGTCGTGCATGGTGGGCCATTCGGCGCGTTTCTTCGCCGCCGTGGCCCGGGGCGCATGTGGGACATGCACGCTGAGCCACGGCCGGCGTTTCCGGCGCGAAATGAGCCGTCACGCATGTCGTCGCGCACCCCGGGGGCGAGCGGACCCGGGTCGATCCGACTGCCCTCGCGGCCGACTGAGCCGGGGGCGGCCGCTACGCGGTGGCGATCGCCGCGGCCTCGGCGAGCCCGAGCTCGTCGATCGCGAGCTCGCGCATCTTGAACTTCTGCACCTTGCCGGTCACGGTCATCGGGAACGAGTCGACGAGCTTGACGTAGCGGGGGATCTTGTAGTGGGCGATCTGTCCCTTGCAGAACTCCCTGATCTCGTCCTCGGTCACGGTGGCGCCGGTGCGTGGGATCACCCACGCCATCAACTCCTCGCCGTAGCGCTCGTCCGGCACGCCGATCACCTGCACGTCGGCGATCTGGGGATGGCTGTAGAGGAACTCTTCGATCTCGCGCGGGTACACGTTCTCGCCGCCGCGGATCACCATGTCCTTGATCCGGCCGACGATCCGCACATACCCCTGCTCGTCCATCGTCGCGAGATCGCCCGTGTGCATCCAGCGCTGCACGTCGATCGATTCGGCGGTGCGGTCGGGATCGTTCCAGTACCCGCGCATCACGACGTACCCGCGGGCCAGGAACTCGCCCGGCTCGCCGCGCTCGACGGTGCGGCCGGTGCTCGGGTCGATGATCTTGATCTCGACGTGCGGCCCGACCTCGCCGACGGTGCCGCAGCGGTTCTCGAGCGTGTCGTCGCAGCGCACCTGGGTCGTGACCGGCGAGGTCTCGGTCATCCCGAACGCGATGCTCATCTCGTCGATACCCATCTCCGAGCTCACGCGCTTCATCACCTCGATCGGGCACGGAGACCCGGCCATGATCCCGGTTCGCAGCGAACCCAGATCGAACTCGGCGAAGCGCTCGTGGCCGAGCTCGGCGATGAACATCGTCGGCACGCCGTACAGGCTCGTGCATTGCTCCTGCGCGCACGCCTCGAGCGTCGCCTCGGGGTCGAATGTCTCGGACGGGTAGACCATGCAGGCGCCGTGCGAGGTCGCGGCCAGGTTCCCGAGCACCATCCCGAAGCAGTGATACAGCGGGACCGGGATCACGACGCGGTCGCGCTCGCTGTAGCCGAGCATCGCGCCGACGAAATAGCCGTTGTTCAGGATGTTGTGGTGGGTGAGCGTCGCTCCCTTGGGGAAGCCGGTGGTGCCGCTCGTGTACTGGATGTTGATCGGGTCGTCGAAGTCGAGCTCGTCGCCGAGCGCCTGCAGGTCGCCGGTGAAGCCGGCACCGGAGGCGATCTCCTCCCACTCGGCGGTGTCAAAGAAGATCGCGCGCTCGAGCGCCGGCAGATCCGGGCGAACGTGCGCGACCATCTCGACGTAGTCGGAGTCCTTCAGGCTCTGCGCCGCGATGATCCAGCGGCAGCCCGATTGGCCGAGCGCGTACTGGAGCTCGTTGAGGCGGTACGCCGGGTTGATGTTGACGAGGATCAGCCCGGCCTTGGCGGTCGCGTACTGGGTCAGGGTCCACTCCGCGCGGTTCGGGCCCCACACGCCGACGCGGTCTCCGCGGCGCAGGCCGGCCGCGAGCATTCCGCCGGCGAGCCGGTCCACGGCCTCACCGAACTCGGCGTAGGTGTAGCGGACGCCCTGCCGGTAGGCCACGAGCGCCTCGGCGTCGGGGACGCGCGCGATCGTCCGCTCGAGGTTGTGCCCGATCGTCTCGCCGAGCAGCGGGTCCTCGAAAGCTCCGTGTGCGTAGGACAGCATGTGGATCTTCACTCCTTCCTCGGTGCTCGCGCCCGATCGTACTGGCCGACTGCGTTCTCGTCACCGGATACGGTTCCGCTCGCGATGACGATGCTCCGCGAGGGACTTCTCGATGGGCGCGGGGTGGCGCTCGCGGGCGGCGTTCCAGTCGCTGTTCGCGACGCGTTGGTTGCGCTCGGGGCGGCCGTGAAGGAGCTCGACCCCGGTGTCGAGGAGGAGGCCGCGAAGTCATGGGCCGAGGGCGTCGGGCCGCTGTACGGGCTCGTGTACGACGCCGGGCCGGAGTTCGCCGACGGAGGGCAGGAGCCGCTGCGCGGATCGATGGAAGCTGCGTGGGTCGCCGTCCGCGGCGTCGCCACGGGCGCGCTGATCCCGGCCGGGGCCGGGAAGGTTGTGCTGATCGCACCGCGCCCGGACGCCGGGTCGTTCGCGTCGGCGGCGCGGGCGGCGCTCGAGAACCTGGCGCGGACGCTGTCGGTCGAGTGGGCGCGTTATGGCGTGGGTGCGGTTGCGATCGCGCCCGGCGCGCGCACGACCGACGACGAGCTCGCCGAGCTCATCTGCTTCTTGGTCTCGTATGCCGGCGAGTACTTCACCGGCTGCGTGTTCGACCTCGGTTCGGGCGAGCTCCTGCGGTCAGGTCCGTGAGGAGGCTGGTGGCGCCCGGGCTGGTCGCGGCGTGTCTTGCCGGCGCGGCGGTGGCGTTCGCGTCGACCGCTTCAGGGTCGGCGGCCTCGGGGTCGACCACCGGCAATGAGCGTGCGGCGCGCATCGACGCGCCACGGCTGCTCTCGAGCCTGGTGCTGCCGCCGGGGGCGATCCCCACGGACGTCAATCCCGCGCCTGGCTCGACGCTGAATAGCCCGGCATTTTCGGCGGCCACGCCCGCGCGCGTCGACGTCCATGGGTTCTGGCGCGTCCCGGGCTCACCAACGGATGCGATCGACTGGATCGAGGCACACCCGCCGCCCGGGTCCACCGGCGTGTTCGGGACCGGTGTCTCCGCGCTTCACGGCGTCCCGTACGCGTGGTCGGTCGCGTTCTCGTTCGCGACGGTCCCCAACGTGCTGCTGTCGCGGACGGTCGGGGTCGTCGCCACCGCTGGGAGCGGGGGCGGGACGGGCCTGCGAGCCGATGCCGAGGTGGTGTGGTCCGTGTCCCGTCCGCGGTGGGAGCGGATCCCAACGGGGGTGCGGCTCGTGACGATCGTCGACCACCGCGTGGGCCATCGCGCCGCTTCGGCTCCGCGGACCGTGACCGGCCGCCGTAAGGTCGGCCGCATCGTCGCGCTGATCGACGGGCTGCCGCGAGTCCAGCCGGGCTTTCGCAGCTGTCCGGCGGATCGCGGCCCGCTGGTCGATCTGACGTTCCGGACGTCGGCCGGCGCCCCGCCCGTTGCGGTCGCGAGCGCGGACGGCGGCGGCTGCGGCGTCGTCACGCTCCGGATTCGCGGGCGGATGGCGCCCGCGCTCTCCGGAGGGCCGGGCGTGGTCAAGGCGCTCGACCGTTTGCTCGGCGAGCAGCTCTAAGCCTCCTACGCAGCTCTTAGCCGACTCACACGCGGCTGAGATGGGCGGGGACGAAGCTACCCCCACGCTTCACCGCACCCTGACGACCGACAACGAGGTACCTGACCATGAGTGACACCAACGCTGACGCCGCGCGGGCTCGCGGCGCGGCCATGCGCCAACAGCGCGTCGCGCGCGCGCGGACGATCCGGCGGCGGATCGTCAGCGGGTCGGTGGCGCTGTTCGTCGCCGCCTGGCTGCTGATCACGATCGTGCTCGTGTCCGGCCACGACCCCGCGCTGGCCAGCCACTCCTCGGCGGCTACGGTGACGTCGAGCTCGGGATCCGGGACGGCCACCACGTCGGCGACGAGCTCGCAGACCAGCGGCTCCTCCTCCACGACGTCGGACTCGGGCTCCTCCGGGTCGGGGTCGAGCTCGAGCTCGAATGACAACGCGAGCGGCGGCACCGTCAGCAGCGTGACCACGAGCCAGTCATGAGCGCGACGATCGCCGTCCCAACCGAGCAGCGCGAGACGTTCGCCTGCTTCGGCTCGCATTGCACGGTGATCGTGGCCGACGCGCGCGTGGCCGATGCCCGGGCCGCGGTTGCGTCCGCGCGCCGGCGCCTGCTCGAATGGCACCAGCAGTTCTCGCGGTTCGAGGCCGGGAGCGAGCTCACTCGTCTGAACGGCGATCCGGACGCGACCGTGCGCGTGTCCCCGATGATGCGACGCGTCGTCGAAGCCGGGGTGAAGGCCGCGCACGCCACCGGGGGCCTCGTCGATCCGACGCTCCTGGCCGAGATCGAGCGGGCCGGGTACGACGGGCACCTCGAGCCCGACGGCGTACCGGTCGCGGTGGCGCTCGCGCTCGCGCCTGCGCGCGCGCCCGGACATGCGGCGGTCGACCCGGCATGGCGCCGGGTCAGGACCGATCGCAGGGCCGGCACCGTCACGCGCCCGCCCGAAGTCCGGATCGACCCGGGCGGGATCGCCAAGGGCGTGTTCGCCGACGAGCTCGCCGCTGTGCTGTCCGGCTACGGCGCGTTCGTCGTCGATTGCGGCGGTGACATGAGGCTCGGCGGGTCGCTGGCTCTAGCCCGTGACGTGCACGTGGCCAGCCCGTTCGACGAGTCGACGCTGCACACGTTCGCGCTCGCCGGCGGCGGGGTCGCGACCAGCGGCATCGGACGGCGCGGCTGGATCGATCGAGAGGGGCGTCCGGCCCACCACCTGCTCGACCCCGCGACCGGACGGCCGGCGTTCACCGGGATCGTCCAGGTCACTGCGCTCGCGCCGACCGCGACCGAGGCTGAGGCGCTGAGCAAGGCAGCGCTCCTGAGTGGGCCGACGCAGGCCGAGCGGCTGCTGGTGCACGGCGGCGCGATCGTGCTCGAGGACGGGAATTTCGTCGTGCTCGAAACGGCGCGGCGCTAGCCGGGCAGGCTGGCTTCGGGCGCCTCGGCCCAGGGGACGATAACCGCGTCCTCGAGGGGCGAGTCACGCGCGACGACGTACTCGGCGGGCTCGCTGTCGGACACGTTCTCGAGCACGTGGGTTTCGCGCGGCGGGACGTACACGAGGTCGCGCGGCTCGAGCATCAGCTCGTGCTCGAGGTGGTCGCCCCACTTGACCCGCAGCGATCCCGACAGCATGTACACGGCGCTCTCGCAGTTCTCGTGGTAATGCGGCCGGGACTGCGCGCCCGGCGGAACTCGGAACACCGCCATGTAGATGTTCTGCGCGCCCGTGGTGGCCTGCGAGATCTCCGATCCGCCGACCACCCCACGCGGCACGTCGTGGTCCGTGCCGGGCTTGACTACCTTCATTGGTGCGGGCCTGACTCGACGACCGACATCGCCGGCGAGTCTACCGCCGCTCGCGACCCGAGCCGGGCTCGGCGGCCACCTCGATCTGGAGCGGCCCCATCTCGTGGTCGACCTGCAGCGTCGTGTGGTGAATGTGGAACTGCTCGTCGAGAAGCTCGTGGAGCGAGCGGCGCAACTCGTGGCAGTCGTCGCCGGCCCGCACGACGACATGCGCGGATAGCGCCGCGAACCCGGATGTGACCTCCCACACATGGAGGTCGTGAACCTCGACCACACCGGGCTGGGCCGCGAGCGCGCGGCCGATCTCGTCGGGATCGAGCCCCGCGGGTGCGGCCTCCATGAACACCCGCCCGGATGCCTTCAAGAGGCTGTACGCCGCCTGCAGCATCAACCCAGCGATCACCAGCGAGGCGATCGCGTCGGCGCGATCGAACCCGGTCGCGAGGATCACCGCGGCCGCGATCGCGGTCGCGATGAACCCGTACAGATCGGTCAGGAGGTGCCGGTAGGAGCCCTCGACGTTGAGGCTGCGGTCGTGGTCGTGACCGCCGGACAGAATCCGTACCGCCAGCAGGTTGATCGGGATGCCGGCGAGCGCGACCACCAGCACGACGCCACCGTGGACCTCGGGCGGGGAGACCAGGCGCACGACCGCCCCGTACACGATCAGACAGGCGAGCACGAGCAGCGTCAGCCCGTTGGCCTGCGCGCTGAGGATCTCCGCTCGGCCGAGGCCGTAGGTCATCGAGCCGGAGGCGCCCCGCTCGGCGAGCCGCGCAGCCGCGAGCGACATCGCCAGCGCCGCGGCGTCGGTGAGCATGTGCCCGGCGTCCGAGAGCAGCGCGAGCGAGGATGCCAGCACGCCGGCGACGATCTCCACGACCATGAACGCGAAGATCAGCGCCAGCGCCGCCTTCAGCGCGCGCCGGTCGGCGTCGCGATGTACGTGCGAGTGGTCGTGCGCGATGCTCGGATCGTAGACCCGATCCGAGCGGACGCGGCCGGTCAGTTCATCGAGGGGTCCGCCGGCATGCGGGCCAGGAGGGCGTAGCTTCCGCCCTTGCGCGTCAATACCTCAGACCACAGGCCGCCGGCCTCGAGGGAGAACGCGTCCCCGAGCTGCGCGGGCTCGAGGATCCAGTCGCCGCGCTCGAGCTCGCCGTCGAGCTGTCCCGGACCCCAGCCTGCGTGGCCGAGGAAGGCACGGCCGGATCGGACGCCGACGGTGAGCTCTTCGGAGGAGGAGGTCGTCCCCAGCACGCCGACGTCGTCGAACGCCAGCAGCGCCGCGTCGGTCGCCTCCTCGAACTCGGCCAGGACGATCACGGCCGACGGCTGGACCGGCCCCCCGATGAACAGGCGCTCCTTGGGATCGAGGAGCGTCTCGAGCTGGGGGACGGCCTCGGCGACACTCGTTTCAGAGGGCCGGTTGAGCACCAGGCCGAGGGCACCCTCGTCGTTGTGCTCGACCACGAGCACGACCGTCCGCCAGAAGTTCGGGTCCAGCAGCGCCGGACCGGCGACCAGCAGCTGTCCTCGCACCGACTCCATCAAGCACCACGAGTACCCACAATCGACAGGGTGGCCCCATTTCGAGGCCGGGGAAGCGTACCCGTCGCGAGGTAGCGGTGCCCAGGCCGGCCCCGGTCGCCGCGCGGGTCGCCGCCTGGGTTGCCGCCTGGGTTGCCGCCCGGGTCGCCGCGTCGGGCAGTTCAGCGGGGGCGTTGCGCGGGCAGCGACGACAACCGCTGCCGCGCCTCGTTGGCAAGACGCGTTGCCTCGTCGGCTTGCTCGTCATCGTCGAGATCCAGACCCGCCAGTTCGGCGATCACTTCGAACAGGTCGATCCCCAGGCAGACCTGCGCCTCCTGGGTAGCTCCCGCTCGCAACGCGGCGAACATGTCCTTCTCCCGCCATACGAGGAGCTTGGCACCGGTGCTTGCAGTAAAGGTCACGGTCATGTTCTCACCAGCCGAGCATGGGTTCTCGGAGACTCGCGCAGCGCCGTCGCCGCTCGCCGAACGGCCACTCCTCCTTGGAGCGGGGGGCAGACCTTCCGGAACGGGGGGCAGACCTCCGGAGCTTTAAATTCAGCTTAACAGAAACTACACCGCAAAACGGTGTTTCAGGAATGATGAGATATACGCAGGGATCACGCGGATGATTGCAAACGATCGCACGCGGAGCGATCCCGGGCGCGATCACCCGTCGCCGGCGGCGTCTAGATCTCTGCAGGGCCGGCGATCACCGGCGCCGCCGCCCGCACCGTGGCAGCGGAATGGACCGCCGCCGCCTCTGGTTGCTCGGCGGGCGCGACGAGGCGGACGAACGTCTCAACGACGTGCGGATCGAACTGGCCGCCGGCATTCGAGAGCAGTTCGGCGACCGCGACCTCGTGGGACAGGGCGTTGCGGTAGGGGCGGTCGGTGCGCATCGCGTTCCAGGTGTCGCAGCAGGTGATGATCCGGGCTTCGAGCGGGATTGCATCGCCGGCGAGACCGTCGGGGTAGCCGCCGCCGTCCCAGCGCTCGTGATGGGAGCGGACGATCATTCCGACCTCGCGCATGAAGCCGCCGACGCGGTCGAGCATCTTCTGGCCCTCGAGGGTGTGGGTCTTGATGATCGTCCACTCGTGGGGGTCGAGCTTGCCGGGCTTGTTGATGATCTCCTTGGGGATGGCGATCTTGCCGACGTCGTGCAGGAGCGCGGCGAACTCGAGGTTGCGCTGGCGCTCGGCACTCAGCCCGAGGTGTTCGGCGACGTCGAGCGCAAGGCTGACGACGCTCTTGCAGTGCTCGCCGGTATAGCCGTCGTCGGCCTCGATCACGTCGCCGAGGACGAGCGCGGTGCCGCGATAAGCGCTCGAGAGCTCGAGCATGCTCTGCAGGCGCTGATGGCGCTCATGGGCGAACACCGCCAGTAGACCGAGCAGCGGTACCAGCGCCAGGGCAGCCAGCGGCGCGGTGTGGACGTCCTTCGCGATCGCGAACGCGACGCCGGAGAGCGCGGCGTCGATCACGTACACCCACGCCGAACGCAGAACCGTTGAGAGGGTCGCGCCCCGGAGGACCACAAAGCGCAACGAGGAAACGATGAAATCGGCCGCAAATTGAGCTGCGAGCGCGGCGAACAGAAGCCACAGAGCGGCGTGCCGCGGCTCGGCGTGCGCAAGCGCGAAGACGGCGACAGGCCCGATCGCGAACCACGAGTTGCAGGGCGTGAGGAGCAGCCTGCCCGGACGCAGGTCGCCTGACTTGACGTCGGGCAGCCACGAAATCGCCATCGCGAGCGCCACGATGATCGGAACCATCGCGAGCGGGACGGCGAACAGCAGGGGGACGAAGCCCAACTGCGTCGCAGGCGCCTGGCCGAACGGCGTGTCGAACCACACCATCATCGCCAGCACGAGGACGAGGCCGCACACAAGGGCGGGCAGGGGGCCGAATTCGTGCGGCGGACTGAGCAGCCCGAGACCGACGACAGCCGCGATGAAGGCGGCCGTGATCAACCCGGCGGCGACGACCTCGCGCGCGGACATGCGCGTGCTCTCGCGCGTCACGGTGTCGGCGAGCAGCTCCTGATCCTCGAAGCTCGGTTCGAATGACATCCTCGGAGATATCGTTTCGAGCCTCGGCAACCCTTAGCAATCCGGGCGAATCAGGTCGATTCCTCGAACAAGTGTCCAATTCTCCGATGCGCGCTCTCCCGGCGGGGAGCGCCGCACGATCACGTTGGTGTAACCCAACTGAAAAGGGCAAACCCGGCGTGAGCTGGGGACGCAAAGCCAGAGGTCTCATGTCTGTGAGATAGCTCGGTTGCCGGTACAGCCATGGAGGGCTATACGTGCCCAGTTTGCTTGCGTCCATCGTTCCGTCTCGCCGCCGGCTCGCCCTCAAGGGTTTGGTCGGCGCCCTGGCACTCGTCTGCATACCTGTCGCCTCCGCGCACGCGACAGGTCTGATCAACACTGATGCGTGTGACAACGCCACGCTCACCCAACCCTTCGCCCCGTGGGGCGACTCGAACTCGTACAAGCTGGTCCCGGGGGGTAACTTCGAAGGGAGCATGACCGGCTGGACCCTCTCGGGCGGTGCCAAGAAGGTGGCCGGGAGCGAGCCCTTCGGCGCCACCGGATCCGTCGGGAAATACTCGATCTACCTGCCCGCCGGTGGGAGCGTCCAGTCACCCTACACGTGCGTGGACTTCGCCTACCCGACGTTCCGGTTCTTCACCAAGAACAACGGGCTGCTGTCGACCGTGCTCGTGTCGATCGTCTACAAGGAGCCGCTCCTCGGAGCCACGACGATCCCGATCGGGCCGGTGCTGCTGAACCCCAGCTGGGGTCCGTCCGCGCCGATGCTCACCGTGTCCGCCGTACAGGGCATCGTGAACGCCCTGCTCGCGCAAGGAACCCCGCAGGTGGCGCTCAAGTTCACCGCGCTCACCGGGTCCTCGCAGATCGATGACGTCTACGTCGACCCGCACGTCATGCGATAAGGATCTTGCCGACCGGCTCGGCGTACAAGGACCCGGTCAACTACCTAAGAAGCCCGCCTCGCACGCAGATGTGCGGGGCGGGCTTCCGGCTTTAAGGGCGGTCCTGCCGGCGCCTGATCCGGCGCCGGCGACCACGCGCGCTATCCGCGATGGAACTTGAGCGGCATCACGGCCTCCTTTCCGCGTCTCAGCCACAGGGCGACTGTCCGCCGTAGTGACTGATCCCTACCAACTGGCGTGTGGCATGTCACACCTCCGTGCGTGGACATCGACGTCACACTGCGACCGCCGGCTCGGGAACTGCGGGAACCGTCTCGCCGGACCGGCTGGGACGCAACCCGAGGCAGGCCGCGACCGCGAGCACGCCCAGGCCAACGCCACCGAGCGCGAACACCGCCCGGACGCCGACCGTGGCGAGCACGAGGCCCGCGGTCACGAAGGCCATGACGAAGGCGACGTTGCTGAGCATGTCGCGCAGCCCGAACACGCGCCCCAGAACCTCGTTGCCGCCGAGTTCCTGGAACAGGCGGATCTCCTGGCCGACGATCATGACGCTGGCGAACCCGGTCAGCGCGAAGCTCGCCATCGCCCAGGCGAGATTCGGAGCCGCCGCGGATCCGATCATGGCGGCCGACTGGAGCGCGAGTCCCACGATGAAGCGCTGGCGCAGCCCGCTCACCCGCGAGCCGGCTCGTGCGTTCACGAGCGTTCCCACGACCATGCCGGCGCCGAAGATCGCGACCAGCACCGAGTAGCCGGAGCTGCCGGCGTGGAGCGGCCCGGTCGCCAGCAGCGGCTCGGCGACGTTCATCAACGAAGAGGCGAGAACCGTGCCGGTGGCGATCATCAGCAGCGCGCCCACGCCCGGCAGCCGTGCGGCGGTCCGCGCCCCCTCGATGGTCGCTGCCCACGCCGATTCGCGTTCGCGCGCGGGCGCGTGCGGGGGCTCGGGCGCGGGCTCCGGTGCCGGATCGGGATGCGGGATCGGGAGCGCCGCGTGAGACCTCGCCGGCCGCGAGCGACACGGTGCTGAGGAGCGCGGCCGATACGAGGAACGTGGCACCGTTGGCGGCGAGCATCAACGTCGCCGGGCCGAACAGCAGGACCAGTGCCGTCAGCCCCGGGCCGATGGTCGTCCCGATGCTGAAGTTCGCGCTATAGATCGCGGTCGCGGTCGAGCGCTGCTCGTCGGAGACCATCCCGGGCAACGCCGCGTTGAACGCGGGCCTGAACAATGCGGTACCGACTCCGGCGATGAGCGCAAAGCCCACGGTGGCCGCGAATGACGGGATCACCGCCAGCGCAAGGAACGCGGCCGCGCGAAGCAGATCGGCGCCGTGCCTAGCGACTACCGATGCATCAAGGGCACGCTGATCTCCTGTTCTCAGAATGGCCCGACGTGACAGTCCGTCCGCCCAGCGGGCGACCGAGCATGTCAATGTCTCTTACACGGCGTCCCAATGTCCGTGCTCATGTTGCCTGGGTAAATCCAGGCGGAAAGCGCGTGCTGCCCCCGACTACCAAAACGGTCGCGAACTCCTGTCGCTTCCGCGGCGCGGAGTGTATCGGCCGCCCGCGCCGGCGACCATACGTCATTCGTCTACAGACCGTACGAACGTCCGATTACCTCGAGCATGATCTCGTCGCTGCCGGCGCCGATCCGGTTCAGGCGCAGGTCGCGCCAGGAGCGCTCGATCCCGTACTCCTTCATGTACCCGTTGCCGCCGTGGATCTGGATGCACTCGTCGGCGACCTCGACGGCGATCCGCGCCGAGTAGAGCTTGGCCATCGTGATCTCGCGCACCGGGTATTCGCCGTTCTGGAATCGCCACGCGGTCGTGTACACCATCTGGCGGGCGGTCTCGATCTTGGTTGCCATCTCGGCGAACTTGTGGCGGATCGCCTGGAAGTGGCCGATCGGCCGGCCGAACGCGGTGCGCTCCTTGGCGTAGACGAGGGTTCGGTCGAATACATGCTGGGCGCCGGCAACCGATCCGGCGGCGCCGATCAGACGCTCGCCCTGGAGCTCCCACATGATGTGGTAGAAGCCCTTGCCGACCTGGCCGAGCACCGCGGAGTCCGGGACGCGCACGTCTCCGAACGCGAGCAGCGCGGTGTCGGAGGCGTGCATGCCGAGCTTCTGCAGGCGCTTCTCGCGGGTAACGCCCGGCGAGTCCATCGGCACCAGGAACAGCGTGAATCCGTCGTACCCGGCGTCGGGGTCGGTCTTGGTCACCAGCACGATCGCGTGGGCGCGGTGGCCGTTGGTGATGAACGTCTTGGAGCCGTTGATGACGTACTCGTCGCCGTCCTTGACCGCGCGGGTCTTGATCCCCGCGACGTCCGAGCCGGCGTCGGGCTCGGTGATGCCCAGGCACAGGATCTTCTTGCCGGCGATCGCCGGGGCCGCCCATTCCTGCTTCTGCTCCTCGGTGCCGAACGCGAGGATCGGCGGGATCGTCATGTCGGTCTGAACCGCGACGCCCATGCCGAGTCCGCCACAGTGGGCGTGCACGAGCTCCTCGGCAAGCACGAGCGTGGTGTAGTAGTCGCCGCCCTGCCCGCCGTACTCGATCGGCTTGTCGAGCCCGAGGAAACCGAGCTCGCCCATCCGCTCGAACACCCAGTCGGGGAACGTCGTCTCCTCCCACTCCTCAGCGTGGGGCTGGAGCTCCTTGATCACGAAGCGGCGGATCGACTCGCGCAGCTGCTCGTGGTCGTCGGTGAAGATGAAATGCTTGCGGTGGGAGGCGAAGTCGGGCTTGAGGACGTCTGCGGTGGCCATGGACTGGACGCTACCGCAGCCGTGCCGCGAAGTAAACAGTAGAGCTTTCTACTTGCTACTGGACACGTGAGGTGCGGGTGCGTGGGGCTCGAGGACGTAGCCTTCGCGGCCATGCCCTACGCCACGCTTCGCTACGAGACGTCGGACGCCGGTGTTGCGACGATCTCACTCGACCAGCCTGAGACGCGCAACGCGCTCTCTGACGAGCTCCTCGACGAGCTGATCGCGGCGCTCGAGGCGGCCCGCGACGATGGCTCCGTGCGGTGCGTGGTGCTGACCTCCACGCACGAGCGCATCTTCTCCGCCGGCGCCAACCTCAGCGGGTTTGCCGCAGAGGTGCCGCTCGCCCACAAGCACCTCGGCACCGCTCGTTTCCCGCGCCTGTTCCGGCTGATCGGCGAGCTGGGCAAGCCGACGATCTGCGCCGCCAACGGCCACGTGCTCGCCGGGGCGCTCGGGATTGCGCTCGCGTGCGACCTGATCCTCGCTCGCGAGGGGGCGCGGTTCGGAACGCCCGAGATCAACGTCGGGGTGTTCCCGTTCATGATCATGGCGCTGATCTACCGCAACGTCCCGCGCAAGAAGACCAACGAGCTGCTGCTGCTCGGCGAGCAGATCTCCGCGGAGGAGGCCGAGCGGATCGGGATCGTCAACAAGGTGTTCGCCCCCGAGGAGTTCGAGGCCGGCGTCCGGGAGTGGGCCGAGAAACTCGCGGCCAAGTCCCCGCTGCTGATGCGCCTCGGCAAGGACGCGATGTTCCGCCAGCAGGACATGGCGTTTCTCGACGCCCTCGACTTCCTGCGCTCGCAGCTGACGATCGCGTTCTCGACCGAGGACATCCAGGAGGGGGTCCGGGCGTTCTTCGACAAGCGCGACCCCGAGTGGAAGGGACGCTGACGCCGGGGCTAAGAACTAGGCCGACGTGCCGCAGGTGAGCTTGACGCTCTTCATCGCCTTCACGATCAGCGGCGTGATGTCGTAGGTCTGCGACGGCGCGGGCGGCGGCGGAACCGCCTGCTGGCCGTAGTCCGACATGTTCATGGTCATCGACATCGTCAGGTGCTGGTTCTGGACACACTCGTTGAACGCGAAGCTCATCCGCCTCACCAGCTGCCGGGAGTCGATCCAGACGTCCATCGGCAGGGTATGGCTGCCCATCACCGACTCCATGTTGGCGACCCCCTGCGCCGCGGCCGAGCGCTGTGCCGCCGGGAACAGCTGCGGGTACTTGTCGAGGTCGATCACCGCGTGGTAGTGGGTGGCCTGGGTGCCGTCGATCGTCTCGGTGCCGACCCGGGTCGTCTTGGCGCTGACCGCGCGCAGGTACTGGACGAACTGCGAGGGGTCGGTCGTCTGCGCGGGCATCCCCGCGAAGCCGAGCGTTCCGAGCGCGCGACTGAGGTCCATCTTCAGCCATTGCTTGCCGCCGGTCAGCCGCGCGAGGGCGGGCTCGCCCGACGCCCCCATGTACACGGTGGTGCCGGCGATCCGTTCGGCGATCGAGAGCGAGTGGCCCAACACCGTCTCGTGCACCGTCATCGCCCCGGTGTGGTCCGCGGTGTCGATCACGCCCGACATCGTCCCGTGGACGGTGGTCGCCGCGCTGGTGACGCTGATCGTCCCCGACAGGCGGTAGCCGGGGGAATGGGACGTGACGTCCGCGGCCCGCGCCACGGGATCGACCACGCCGCCGATCGTCTTGGTCGCTCCGCACCCGCCGAGCGCGACCGCGCCTGCGATAGCCACGACCGTCGCTGCCGCCGTGATGAGCTTCCGGCTCACACCCTGCACGATACCCACCGGATCTGCGGTTCAATCGCGCTTGACGTGCCGGCCGCGACCGTGGCAGAGTGAGAAGTAGCACGTCTCACTTATCGCAATGGCCACCGATGCCGCATCTACGAGCCTTCTCCGCCCGCTGGCGGAGGATCTTCGCGCGCGGAGAGAGCGGATCAAGCTCGGCGGCGGGCCGGAGAAGGTGGCGGCCCAGCATGCGCAGGAGAAGCTGACCGCCCGCGAGCGGATCGAGCTGCTGATCGACGCCGGCACGTTTGTCGAGCTTGGCATCCACGGCAGGCCCCACTTCTCCCAGCGCGCGATGGACGGCCGCGAGGCGCCCGCCGACGGCGTCGTCACCGGCTACGGCAAGATCGACGGCCGCCTGGCTGCGGTCGCCGCGTACGACTTCACCGTGATGGCGGGGTCGATGGGGATGACCGGCGAGCTCAAGGTGGCCCGGCTGCGCGAGCTCGCCCTGACCAAGCGGATCCCGATGATCTGGCTGTTGGACTCGGCCGGGGCCCGGATCCAGGAAGCGGTCGGGTCGCTGTTCGCGGGCACCGGGCACCTGTTCCGCGAGGAGGTCATCAACTCCGGCGTGATCCCGCAGGTCGCGGCGCTGATGGGCCCGTGCGCGGCCGGCACCGCGTACATCCCGGGCCTCGCCGACTTCGTGCCGATGGTCCGCGGGCGCGGGTCGATGGCGCTGGCCGGGCCGCACCTGGTCCGGGCCGCCGTCGGCGAGGATGTGACGCAGGAGGAGCTCGGCGGGTCCCGCGTGCACTGTCGCAAGTCGGGGGTGGGCGACCTCGAGGTGCAGTCCGACGAGGCGTGCATCGATGCAATCAAGCAGTACCTGAGCTACTTCCCCCAGCACTGCGAGCAACCCCCGCCGATCACGCCGACCGACGACCCGATCGACCGCGGCGACGAGGAGCTGCTCGACGTCCTGCCCGGCTCGAACCGCAAGCCGTACGACATGTACGAGGTGATCCGGCGGATCGTCGACGACGGGATCTACTTCGATCTCAAGCCGCAGTGGGCGAAGACGATCATCACCTGCCTGGCGCGGTTCGGCGGCCGGCCGGCCGGGATCGTCGCCAACCAGCCGCGGCAGCTTGGCGGGATCCTCGACAACGACTCGGCCGACAAGGCGGCCAGGTTCATCAACCTGTGCAACGCGTACGGGCTGCCGCTGGTCTACCTGATGGACGTCCCGGGATTCATGGTCGGGACGAAGGTCGAGGCGGCGGGGATCATCCGCCACGGAGCCAAGATGCTGTACGCGACCGCTAACGCGACCGTGCCCAAGGTCACGGTGGTGCTGCGCAAGGCGTACGGCGCCGGCTACTACGTGATGTGCGGCCGCGCGTTCGAGCCCGACCTGCTCGTCGCGTGGCCGTCGGCCGAGATCAGCGTGATGGGCGCAGAGGGCGCCGTCGAGATCATCTTCCGCAAGCAGGTGCAGGAGGCCGAGGACCCGGCGGCCAAGCGCCGCGAGCTGATCGAGAACTTCCGCGAGGTCATCGACGTGTACGTCGCCGCGGGCAACGACATGATCGACGACGTGATCGATCCGCGGGAGACGCGCCGGACGATCTGCGGCGCGCTCGAGCTGGCCGAGGGCAAGCGCGTCGAGCGGCCGTGGAAGCGGAGCGGCGTGGTGCCGGTATGAGGCTCGCGGTCCGGATCGGGCCTGCGGTCGCGGTGCCGCTGGCGATCGCGGCGTGCGGGAGCAGCACGAAGAGCACCACCACGATCACCAAGACCGCCACGACCGGTCCCGGGAACGTGAACCAGCAGCCGTCCAAGGCCGTGAACGGGCAGCGGACGTTCAGCGCGCCCGGAATGGCGATCCACTTCCATTACCCGGCCGGGTTCCACCCCGTCGTGCTCGCGCCGAGCGGGCGGACGGCCGGGAGCAATGCCAAGGCCACGCACTCGGCCGTCGCGCTCGGCGAATACGACCTGTTGATCGTCTCGCGCTATCCGAACCTCCGCTATCCGGTGACCGCCGCGAACGTCACCGCGGTCAAGTCGCAGTTCGACACGGTGATCAGCCAGGTGCTCGGGCACCACGTCAGCGGCCGGGTGGGCAGGGCCGGCGGTCTGCCGGCGATCTTCTGGCCGCGAGAGCCCGTCCCCGGCCTCCCGGTGTCGGCGACCGTGATGATCGTCAACGCGTTCGTCGGCAGGGACGAATACGAGATGCAGTGCCAGGCGACTCCGCAGCACCTCGGTGCGGTCGAGGCCGCGTGCCGGGAGATGATCGCCACCCTCACGACTCGGAACGGACGATGAGCGTCGAGGACCCCGTGATCATCACGTGCGCGATCTCGGGCGCGATCGCGAACCGCGAGCAGTGCCCGGCGATCCCGTACACGCCCGAGGAGTACGGCGCCGAGGCGCGCCGCATCGTCGACGAGGGCGGCGTCCACATCCACATCCACGCGCGCACACCGGACGGGACGCCGAGCTACGAGGTCGAGGACTTCGTCGCGATCAGGGACGCGATCCGGGAGGCCGTGGGCGACGCGGTGATCATCAACTTCTCGACGGGCACCGTCGGCGTCCCGGTGCAAAAGCGGATCGCCTACCTCGAGGCCGGCCGGCCGGCGGTCGCCGCGCTCAACATGGGCTCGATGAACTACGCCAAGTACTCGCGCAGCCGCAAGGACTTCGTGTTCAAGTTCGTGTTCACGAATCCGTTCGACGAGATAGTCGAGCTGCTCGAGGCGATGCGCCGGCTGCACATCAAGCCCGAGCACGAGTGCTTCGACGTCGGGCACGTGGGGTCGCTCGCACCGCTCGTCGACATGGGGCTGCTCGAGCCGCCGCTGCACGCCGATTTCGTGATGGGGGTCGTGGGCGGGATCCCGGCCAGCGCCCGCAACCTGGCCGTGATGGCGGACAACCTCGCGCAGGTCCCCGATGCCGGCCGTCGGCACCACTGGGGGGTGATCGGGATCGGCCGCGAGCAGTGGATGCTCGTGGCGGCGGCGCTGACGCTCGGCGGCTCGATCCGCGTCGGTCTCGAGGACAACTTCTATCTGCCCGACGGCCGGATGGCCCGCTCTAATGGTGAGCTGATCGCCAAGGCCCGGCAGATGACCGAGGATGCCGGGCGGCGGCCGGCGACGGTCGACGAGGCCCGTGCGCTGCTCGGGATAGGGGCGGCGGCGCGCGCATGAGCCCGCTCCCGCTGGAAGGGCTGAAGGTGCTCGACCTGACGCGGCTGCTTCCCGGCGGGTTCTGCTCCCTGCTGCTCGCGGACTTCGGCGCCGACGTGATCAAGGTCGAGGACACCGGGCTGGGCGACTACGTTCGCTGGGCGCCGCCGTACTACGAGGGAGCCGAGCCGAGCGCGCGGAGCGCCCTGTTCCTCGGGCTCAACCGCGGCAAGCGCTCGATCCGGATCGATCTGAAGTCAGACCAGGGCAAGCAAGTGCTGTTGAAGCTGGTCCGCGACGTCGACGTGGTGCTCGAATCGTTTCGCCCGGGCGTGATGGACCGCCTCGGCGTCGGATACGAGCGGCTGCGCCAGGAGAACCCCAGGCTCGTCTACTGCGCAATCACCGGCTACGGCCAGGATGGGCCCAAGCGGGACCGGCCCGGCCACGACATCAACTACCTCGGCCTGAACGGGATCCTCGGGCTGACCGGCGAGGCCGGCGGACCGCCCGTGTCCGCCGCGGCCCAGATCGCGGACCTGGGCGGGGGTGCGCTGATGGGGGTCGCCGGGACCCTGATCGCGCTGCACGAGCGCGCGCGTTCGGGCCAGGGGCAGCTCGTCGACTGCTCGATGTTCGACGGCTCTCTGTCGTTCCTGGCGATGCTGGCCGGCGAGATGCTCGCCGACGGCAGCACCCCGCGCCGCGGCGAGCTCACGCTCGCCGGCGGGATCACCTGTTACCGGCCTTACCGGTGCGCCGACGGCTACGTCACGCTCGGCGCGCTCGAGCCCAAGTTCTGGGCCGAGTTCTGCCGGGGCGTCGGTCGCGAAGACCTGCTCGAGCACGCGTTCGATCCTCCCGGCTCGGACGCGCACCGCGCCGTGTGTGAGGTGTTCGCCGCGCGCACCCGGGCACGGTGGGAGGAGTTCGCCTCCGAGCACGAATGCTGCCTGGAGCCGGTGCTCGGTCTCGACGAAGCGCTCGACGGGGACCTGGTCGCGGCGCGGGAGATGGTCGTCGAGCTCGACCAGCCGGGCGCGGATCGGCCGGTCAAGCTGCTCGGCGTGCCGGTCAAGCTGAGCCGCACGCCGGCCGACCCGGTGCGCGCGCCGGGCCCCGGCCTCGGCGAGCACACCCGCGACGTGCTGGCGGAGGCGGGCTACCCGGCCGAGGAGATCGACGCGCTGCTCGAATCCGGAGCGGTGGCCGGGCCGGCTGCGGACACCGTGCAAGGCTCGTTCATGGCGTGAGCGCAATGGCAGACGGCAACGGCTATCTGCGGATCTCCGAGCTCGCCGAGCGCTCGGGCGTCAGCGCCGGCACGATCAAGCACTACCTGCGCGAGGGGCTGCTCGGCTCCGACGACGACGACGACGTCGTCCGCACGTCGCGGAACATGGCGTACTACCCGCCCAAGTTCGTGCAGCGGATTCAGCTGATCAAGCGCCTCCAGGAGGAGCGGTTCATGCCGCTCAAGGTGATCCGTGAGCTGATCGGGTCAGATCCCGAGCGGGCGATGCGGATGATCGAGCTCGAGGACCGGATCCTCGACCGCGCGATCGAGGCCCGCGAGACCGGGCGCGTCTCCCGGACCAAGGTGCGCGAGACCTACGACCTCCCGCAGAACGTGCTCGACCGCCTCGAGCAACTCGGCGTGCTCGCGCCGAGCAGTCGCGGCTACGACCAGGACGACGTCGCGATCATCGAGGCGATCTCCCGGTTTCGCGCCAGCGGCTATGAGGAGGCGATCGGGTTCACGGTCTACGACACGCTGCGGTATCGCGAGGCGCTCGAGCCGCTGGTCGAGGAGGAGGTCAGGGTGCTGCTCGACCGCCTCGCCGGCAAGGTCGACGTTGACCGGGCGGTCCAGATCATCTCCTCGGGCGCCGATCCGCTGCGCGAATTGCTCGGTGCGATGCATTCGAAGCTGCTCCTAGCGGAATTGCGCCGTCAGCGGGGAACCGTGAGTTACACTCCCGATTAGCTGACTGACTGGTCAATCGAAAGTGGGAGGCGCCGTGCGCGTCGGCGCCGTTCAGCTTAACGCCACCGAGAACACCGACCGCAACCTCGAGACAGCCGACCGCCTCGTCCGCGAGGCCGCCGCGCTCGGCGCCGAGCTCGTCGTGCTCCCCGAGAAATGGAGCGTGCTCGGGACCGACGAGCAGATGCAGGGCGCCGCGCAGCCGCTCGACGGGGCCTGCATCTCGTGGGCGCAATCGACCGCGCGCGAGCTCGGGATCGATCTCGTCGCGGGATCGATCGTCGAGCGCGTCGACGGGCGGGAAAAATCGGCCAACACCAGCGTCCACATCGGGGCCGACGGCGAGGTGCGAGCGGTGTATCGCAAGCTCCACATGTTCGACGTCGAGGTCGACGGGGACGTGTACGCCGAGTCCGCGACCGAGGACGCGGGCGACGAGGTCGTCGTCTCGGAGCTGCCCGGCGGCGTACGCCTGGGGATGACCATCTGCTACGACGTCCGCTTCCCCGAGCTGTACCGGATGCTCGCAATGCGCGGTGCGAAGGTGCTCCTCGTCCCCGCGGCGTTCACGCTGGCGACGACGCGGGACCACTGGGAGGTGCTGCTGCGCGCCCGCGCGATCGAGAACCAGTGCTTCGTGATCGCGCCCAATCAGATCGGGGCCCATCCGCCCGGCCACCGAGCGGGCGGGCGCTCGCTGATCATCGACCCGTGGGGCCTCGTGCTCGCCTGACCGCCCCCGACACCGAGACCGCGATCGTGGCCGATCTCGACTTCTCGACGCTCGACAGCGTCAGGCGCAGGATCCCGGCGCTGCGGCATCGCCGGCCGGACGTGTACGGCTGGAACGTCTGATGGCAGCCTCTCAGAGCGCAGCCGCCGACAAGCGCCGGGTGATCCTCGACGCGGCGATGCGCGTATTCGCGCGCCAGGGCTTTCACACTTGCCGGGTGTCGGACATCGCCGATGAGGCCGGCGTCGCGTACGGGCTCGTCTATCACTACTTCTCTTCCAAGGACGAGATCCTCGACACGCTGTTCCTCGAGCGCTGGAACGTGATGCTCGCGGCGATCGCCGAGGCGGATCGGTCCGAGCGCTCCCCGCGCGACAAGCTGCGTGCGATCGCCGGGTTCATCGTCGACTCGTATCGCTACGAGCCCGAGCTGATGAAGGTGATCGTGGTCGAGGTCACGCGCGCGGCGAACACGTTCGGCCGGACCCACCTGGCCAAGATCCGCGAGGCCTACGCCCAGATCGCGGGGATCGTCGAGCGGGCCCAGGCGGAGGGCATCTTCCGGCAGGAGATCACGCCCGAGTTCGGCGCGCTTGCGTTCTACGGCTCGATCGAACAGGTCCTGACCCGCTGGATCTTCGACCGCGACGCCGTCGACGAGGACGAGCTCGAGGGCGCCAAGCGCATGATCGTCGAGACGATCTGCGGGGGGCTCGAGCGAGACCCGGCCTCCGCGGCTTCGAGCGTCGCCGCCACCGCGGCTTCGAGCGCCGCCTCGATCTCTGATTGAATCCTCTCGTGATGACTGAGAGCCCCTTGGTGAAGCGACTGCTTTGGTCGGGCCTGCTCGCCGGAACCGGCGCGCTCGCAGCGCTCCTGTCGACGCGCGTGGCCACGCTGATCTGGACGCGCGTGTTCGGCGAGGACCCGCCCGAGTGACCGAAGGCACCGAGACCTCGACCACGCAGTCCCCAGCGGACGCCCCCACCGGAGTGTCCGACGCCGTGCCCGTGCAGGCGCGGGCTGCCGCATTGGCCGACGAGCGGCCGGAAGTGGCCATCGGAGCTGCGTTCGCCGGCGGCCTCGTGCTCGCGATGATTCTCAGACGCCTTGCCCGCTAACAACGGCAAACCCGACAACCTCGTGAACGCGGTGACGGAGGTCTCCGACCGGGTCAGCAACCTGGTCAGGGAGGAGATCGAGCTCGCGAAGGCCGAGGTCACGATCAAGGCCAAGAGCCTGCTGCGGGGGACGGTGGCGGTCCTGGCCGGGGCGGTGTTCGGGGTGTTCGCGATCTTCATCGGGCTTGAGGCCTTGGCCTGGGCGCTCAACGCGGTGCTCGTCCCGGGCGCCGGGAGCATCTGGGAGGGCTTCCTGATCGTCTTCGGCGTGCTCGCGGTGCTGACGATCGCTTCGTTCCTGTTCGCCTGGACCAAGCTGAAGGCCGGGGCGCCGCCGGCCCCGACGATGGCGATCGACGAGGCGAAGCGGATCCGCGAGACGGTCGCATCCCGGACCGAGATCGGCAGCTGATGCCTCCTACTCGCACGCCAGACCAGATTCGTGCCTCGATCGAGCAGAACCGCCACGAGCTCGGGGGCTCGCTGGACAAGCTCCGCGCCGAGGTGACCGAGCTCACCGACTGGCGCGGCCAGATCCGCCGCCACCAGAAAGAGGTGCTGATCGGGGCCGGGGTCGCGGGGTTCGTGCTCGGCGGCGGCATCGCGGCGCTCGGTGCGCTCGCGTTCGGGCGTCGCCGGCGGCGGCAACTCGGTCGCTGACAGTCGAACGCGCCGTCTACACGGGCTGGATGTAATGGCGACGCTCTACCGCTGCACCACGCCGACGAACTGGTTGTGCCCCTGCGGCAAGGTGGCGCGGGCGCTCGCGCGCGACGGGATCGAATTCGAGCAGGTCGTAGTCCCGCAGCGCCGCTCGCAACGGCCTGAGGTCGAGGCTCTCACGGGTCAGCGGCGCGTGCCCGTGTTGGTGATCGACGGCGAGGTCATCTGCGACTCGCGCCGGATCGTCGAGCACCTGGAGTTCAGGCGGACATCCGAGGATCCACCACCCATTTCTTCGCCGGGCCCCCGGTAGGCGTCGCCAGCACGGCCGGAAGCTGCTCGAGCGAGATCGTCGGCCCGAGCAGCGTGCGCCACAGGACCTCGTTACGGGCGAGCAATCCGAGCGCGGTGTCGACCTCGTCGGGGGAGTGGTGGAACGAGCCCCGGAGCTCGAGCTCCTCGTAGTGGAGCGGGCCGGTAGGCAGGCTGACCTCGGTCCCGCTCGGACAGCCGCCGACGAGGACCACGACCGCGCCGGGTGCGGCTGCCGCGGCGGCGGCGCGCCAGGTGTCGGTGCGACCGACGGCTTCGAACACGAGCTCGTGGCTGGCGAGCGTCTCGTGCGCGGTGGCGCCGATCCGGGCCGCCTGCGCGCGGCGTTCCGGGTGTGGATCCGCGAGCGTCACCGAGCGCCCCTCCGTCACCAGCAGCGCAGCCAGCATGAGCCCCATCGGTCCGCCTCCGAGCACGCCTACGTCGGAGGCATCGGTGCCGCGGGCAACTGCATGCACGGCGGCGGCGAACGGCTCGGCCATTGCCGCGGCCGGCGCGGGGAGCCCGTCCGGGATGTGGTGAAGGGCCGCTTCGGGGGCTCCGATCCGCTCGGCGAAGCCGCCGAGCACCCAGGTCGGCGCTCGGCAGATCTGCGCGCGTCCGGATCGGCAGGGGCCGCAGGCGCCGCACGCGACCGAGTCGGACACGAGCACCCGCTCGCCGGTGTCGGCGCGGACGCCGGCCGTCTCGTGGCCGAACGCACACGGATAGGGTCCGAGCACGCGGTGACCGTGACGCCACATCTTGACGTCGGTCCCGCATGTGGTCGCCGCCTCCACCTCGACGATCGCGTCCCCTTCGGGCTCGGGAACCTGTTCGACGCGGAGGTCCTCCGGACCGAACAGGACCGCCGCCCTCACGGCTCGACCACGATCTTCAGCCCGCCCGCCCGGCGCTGCAGGTCGAGCGCGCGCCCGGTCTCCTCCAGCGGCAGGCGGTGCGACACCAGTGCGCGTGGCTCGATCCGGCCGCCGGCGATCAGCTCGAGTGCGGCCCGCATGTCGCCGGGTCCGGCCGAGTAGCTGGCGGTGACCGTGATCTCGCGCAGGTAAAGCGCGGTGGCGTCGAGTTCCGGCGGCGCGTCGGGGGAGGGCGGGGCGTAGAAGCAGAGCGTGCCGCCGGGCGCCACCGCCACCGCGGCGGCAGCGATCGCGTCCGGCTTGGGCGTACACACAATCGCGACGTCGACGAGCTCGTTGCCGTGGTGCTCGGCGCCCCAGGCCTCGGCGAGCTCGAGCCGCCTTTGTTGCGGTTCACGCACCCAAACGACTTCGACGCCGCGCGCGCGGGCGGCGGCGATCTGGAGCAGGCCGTTGACGCCGGCGCCGACGACCAGCAGCGAGTCTCCCGCGCGGAGCCCTGCCCGGTCCTGGGCACGGAGCACGCAGGCGAGCGGCTCGATGAACGTCGCGGTGACCGGCTCGAGTCCGTCCGGGAGCTCGAGCAGCTCAGCGACCAGTTCCGGCATGACTCGCACGCGTTCGGCAAACCCGCCGGGGTCCAGTCGGGTGGCCCGAAACCGCTCGCACAGCGTCTCGTGACCGCGCCGGCAGCGCCGGCACTCGCCGCAGGGCGCGTGATGATGAATCGCGACGCGCGCCCCGACGGCGGGTGAAGTGACGCCGGCGCCGAGCGCGCGCACCGCTCCGATCACCTCATGGCCGAGCACCGCGGGCAACCGGGACGCGATGTACCAGTCGGTCACGTCGGACCCGCACACGCCGCAGGCGAGCACATCGCACACGACCTCGCCGGGGCCGGGCTCGGGCTCGGGCGCCTCCTCGAGCCGGACGTCGCCGGGGGCGAACGACCGCGCGACCCTCATCTGGGAGCGAGCGCCGCGACCGACCGCACGTCGGGAGAGCGGATCACCCCGCGCTCGGTGACGAGCGCGGTGATCAGCCGCGCCGGGGTAATGTCGAACGCGGGGTTGCGGCAGTGCGTGTCGGGAAGCGTGAGGCGGTGCCCGCTTGCGACCCTGACCTCCTCAGGGTCGCGTTCCTCGATCGTGATCTCCCGGCCGGTCGGGGTGGCGAGGTCGACCGTGGAGGTGGGCCCGGCGACCACGAACGGGATGCCGGCGGCGTGCGCGGCGAGCGCCAGCCCGTAGGTGCCGACCTTGTTCGCGACGTCGCCGTTGGCAGCCACGCGGTCGCAGCCGACGATCACCGCGCCGACTGCGCCGGACGCGATCAGCCCGGCCGCGGCGCTGTCGACGATCAGCTCGTGCCGGATGTTCAGGCGTCCGAGCTCGTACGCCGTCAGCCGAGCTCCCTGCAGCAATGGTCGTGATTCGGTGGCGAGGACGTGGTCGAGCAGCCCACGGTCGGCGAGCTCGGCAATCACCGCGAGCGCCGTACCGCGGCCGGGCGCCGCGAGCGCGCCGGTGTTGCAGTGGGTCAGGATCCGGCGGGCGCTGGCCAAGAGCTCGGCCCCGTGGGCCGCGATCGCAGCGCTGGCGGCTTCCTCCTCCGCCTCGATCGCGCGCGCCTCGCGCAGCGCGGCGCCATATCGGTCGGTGCTTGCCCCAACCGCCGCATCGTGCACGCGATCGACCGCCGCGCGCAGGTTCACCGCCGTTGGGCGAGCGTCGCGAAGGATCGCGCAGGCTCGCTCGAGGGCTTCGGCCGAGGGCTCGCGAGAAAGCTCGGCGACGACGCCGTAAGCCGCGGCGACACCGATCAGCGGCGCGCCCCGGATCGCCAGGCGGCGGATTGCCGCGGCCACGTCCTCGGCGGTCCGGAGTTCGAGCTCTCGCTCGGTGAACGGGAGGGCGGTCTGGTCGATCGCCCACAGCGCGGCCCCGTCGAAGCGCAGCGCGACGACGCTCGCGGGTGACGCGCGGGTCGCGGCGGCCATGCGCCGATGCTATCCCGACGCCCGCGGGGTATGCTGTCGCGGCCAGTTCGGGCCCACGGAAGGGCGCCTGAAAGGGGCCTCGATTCATCTACGACTTCTGATCCCGCTCGTGCTCGCGGCGCTGTGCGTCCCGGCGAACGCCGCGTTTGCCGCCGGCGGCCCGATCATGCCGCTCTCGCAGGTCCAGCCCGGAATGCAGTGCACTGGCGAGACCGTCGTGCAGGGGACGGCGATCTCCTCGTTCAACGTTGACGTCATCGACGTGGTGGAGGCGCCGGGCGAGGGCGCGAGGATCCTCGTGCAGGTGTCCGGACCAGTCGTCGACACCACGGGCGTCGCCGAGGGGTACTCGGGCTCGCCTGTCTACTGCCCGGATTCGTTCGGCACGCTCGAGAACGCCGGCGCGATCTCCGAGGGGATCGGGCAGTACGGCAACAACGTGGTGCTCGTGACCCCGATCGAGCAGATGCTCGGCGAGCCCGTGCAGCCGCCGCCGGACGCGCCACGGCTGGCCGCGCGGCCCCGGCCGCTGCTAGGACCGCTGACCGTGGGCGGCCTGTCGCCGGCCGTGTTCGGCCTGCTCCAGCGCGCGGGCGCGCGCGCCGGGCGGCTCGTCCTGGCTGCGCCGGCGGGTCAGCCGGCGGCGTTCGGAGTACAGCCGCTCGTTCCCGGCGCTTCGGTGAGCGCGAGCTACTCGTCGGGTGCAGTCCCGATGGGCGCGGTCGGAACCGTCACCTACGTCGACGGCCCGACCGTGTACGCATTCGGGCACGAGCTCGACGGCGCCGGCCGGCGGTCGCTGCTGCTCCAAGACGCCTACGTCTACTTCGTCGTGAACAACCCCGACCCGTCGATCGCTCCGAGCTACAAGCTGGCGGTGCCCGGTCACACCGAGGGCATCGTGTCGTCCGACACCCCCAATGCGGTGATCGGCGAGGTCGGTGCCCCGCCGCCGACGGTTCCGGTCGACGTGACCGCCCACGACCTCGATACGAACACCTCGATGTCGTTCGACACGCAGGTCGCGGACGAGACCGCCATCGGCCTGCCGCTCGGCACCTCGCTGGTCGACTCGATCGCGCCGCTCGAGGTGGCGCAGGCGGCGACCGAGATCTACGACGGGCCGCCGGCCAGCGAGTCGGGTCGGATGTGCCTGCGCATCTACGTGCGCGAGAGCAGCAAGCCGCTCGGGTTCTGCAACCGGTACGTCGGCACCGGGGTGCCCGGCGACGCCGGCGTGGAGCCGCCGGAGCTGGCCAGCGCGGCCTCGGCGGACGTGACGAGCGCGTTCGGGGACGTGGAGCAGGTCGACTTCGCGGCGCTGCACGTGGCGCGCGTGGTGGCCGATATCAGTGCCGCGCGAGGCCTCGACGAGGCGACGATCGTCTCCGCGCACGCTCCGCGCCGGGTCGCGGCGGGCCATACGGTCAAGGTCCGGCTGCTCGTGCGGGTCTACCGCGGGAGGCTCCGGACGGTGTCGTTCCGGTTGCGCATCCCGTCGGGCGCGCGCGGGCCGATCGTCGTGACGATCCACGGGCCGGCGACGCCGGCGGCGGCATCCACGGGCGGCCTGAGCTCGTCGCTGGTCGTGGCCCTGTCCGGAAGCGGGAGCGGTAGCGAAGCGTCACCGCCGGGCGGGTCGAGCTCGGCGATCTCCTCGCTCGCCGAGTTGCGCCAGGCGATCGCGGCGATCCCGAGCTACGACGGGCTGGTCGCGAACCTGCCCCATGGCGTCAAGCGCCATGTGTTCCGCGACCCGTCGCTGCTGATCACGGGCCAGACCAGCGTGGCGCTCGACGTGGAGAAGCCCTAGAGGCGGTTTTCGATCGTCAGCGGGGCCGACTCCTGGAGCTCGGGCTCAGGCACGGCCTGACCGTCGTCGCCGGCGTCCTCGACCCCGAGCGTCGTCTGCAGCTCACCGGACTCGTACATCTCGGTGACGATGTCGCAACCGCCGACGAACTCGCCGTCGACGAACAGCTGCGGGATCGTGGGCCAGTTCGAGAGGCCCGAGAGCTCCTGGCGGATCCGCGGATCGGGAAGGATGTTGACGGCCGCGAACGGCGTCCCGACCGACTGCAGGATCGCCACCGTGCGAGCGGAGAATCCGCACATCGGCTGGTCGGGAGTTCCCTTCATGAACAGGATCACGGGGTTCTCAGAGATCGCGCTCTGGATCGCTTCGCGGATCTGGATCGTCTGCTCGTCGCTCATGCGCTCTTCTCCGTTTCCGAGGCTTTCGTTTGAATTGACAGGGCGTGGATGCGGTCTCCGACCTCCGCCCCGAACACGTCGTACACCAGCCGGTGCTGAGCGATCCGGGACAGGCCCTGGAACGCCGGCGCCGACACAATCGCGTTGAAGTGGTGGCCGTCTCCGGTCACGGCCGCGGTCGCTCCCGGGATGCCGGCCTCTATCCTGGCCTTGAGCTCCTCAGGTGTGGCCGATGCGTCGGTGGCTGCCATGCCCTTAGCGTAGCGAGGAGATGCCATCGCTATACTGAATGAAGCATGGAGCCGATAACAGAGTCCATGATCACATTGACCGACAAGGGTGCCGAGAAGGTCCGCGAGTTCCTTGACACGCAGAGCACGGTCGCCGAGACCGCGGGACTGCGGGTAGGCGTGCGGGGCGGCGGCTGCTCGGGCTTCCAGTACGCGCTGGCGTTCGACGAGCAGCGCGACGACGACACCGTGTTCGAGGACAAGGGAATCCGGCTGCTGGTCGACCGGCCCAGCCTTCCCTACGTCAAGGGCTCGGTGATCGACTTCGTCGACGGCCTTCAGGGCGCCGGATTCAAGGTCGAGAACCCGAACGTGATCGCGGCCTGCGGCTGCGGCTCGTCGTTCCGGGTCGCCGAAGAAGAAGAAGTCTCCGCGGTCTAGGCGCTCACACAGGTCTCGCGTAGATCGACCGCCACAGGTAGAGGCTCGCGAGCGTCCGATACGGTCGCCACGGCTCGCCTATCGCGACCAGCTCGGCCGGCCCGGGGAGCGCCGGCAGCCCGTAGAGGTTCATTACCGCTTTCCGGATCCCGAGGTCGCCGACCGGCAGCACGTCGGGCCGGCGCAGGTGGATGATCAGGAACATCTGCGCGCTCCACAGGCCGATTCCCTTCACCGCCACGAGGGCGGCGATCACCTCGTCGTCAGCGAGATCGTCGAGGCTGTCGAGGTCGAGCGAGCCGTCGAGAACGTGCTCGGCGAGCGACCGGAGATAGCGGACCTTCGCGTGGCTGAGGCCGCCGGCGACTCGCAGCTCCTCTGGGTCTTCGGCAAGGATCTCGGCCGGTGCCGGCGGCCGTCCTCCGTACCGGGCGAGCAACCGGTTGTAGATCGCGGCCGCGGCCGCATTCGATAGCTGCTGGCCCGCGATCGCGCGAATCAGCGTCGCGTAGCTGTCGCTCGGGAGGTCGCCGCGAAAGTCGTCCAGCCCGTCGGCCCCGACCTCGTCGATCACTCGTCGCAGCACCGGATCGGCGCGCCGCAACGCGGCGACCGCGGCAGCGTTCGACGACGACCGCGATTGTTTACGGCTGGCCGGCAACGGCCCCGGGGACGCCGGTGTTGGTCGAGTACGCGGGCTGGATCCGAACCTCGGGCCGGATCTCGTGCACCGCCTGCGCCACCGCGATCGCCGACTCCGCGAACCCGGTGGCGATCAGCTTGAGCTTCCCGTCGAACGTCGTGATGTCCCCGCATGCCCACACGCGCTCCAGAGACGTCTTCATCAGCTGGTCGACGACGATCGCGCCCTTGACGACCTCGAACCCCCAATCCTTCAACGGCCCGAGCGCGGTCTTGAACCCGAGCTGCAACAGGATCGCGTCGACCTCGACCTCGAGCTCGTCCGCCTCGTCCTCCGAATTGAACAGCCGCACCCGCTCGACGTGGCCGTTGCCCGACACCTCGCGAATCTGGAACGGCACGTGGATCGCGACGTCCCCGCGGTCGGCGGCCTCGAGCACCTGGCCCACGGTCAGCTCGTGGGCACGGAAACCCTCGCGGCGGTGGACCAGCGCCACCGAATCCGCCACGTCGAGGAGGTTGATGACCCAGTCGATCGCGGAGTCGCCGCCACCGACGATCATCACGCGCTTGCCCTCGAACACGTCCTTGGAGCCGACGATGTAGTGGACGCCGCGACCCTCCCACGGCGTCATGTCGTAGCCGGGCAGCTTCTTGGGCTCGAACGCGCCGTGCCCGCCGGCGACGATCACCGTGCGAGAGCGCAGATCACCGCGGTCGGTGTGCAATACGACCACCCGGTCTTCACCGGCGCCTTCCCACGAGATCGTCGCAGCGGTCGTCGTCAGATGCACCGGGACGTCGAACTGCTCCAGCGACTGGATCCGCAACAGCTCGACGAGCTCTCGGGCGAGCACCTTCGGATGGCCGGGCACGTCGAAGATCCACTTCTCGGGGTAAAGCGTGGTCAGCTGGCCGCCGAGCTCGGGTAGCGAGTCGATCACCCGCGCTGACGCCTCGCGCATCCCGGCCCAGAACGCTGTGCACATCCCAACCGGGCCGGCGCCGATCACGGTCAGGTCGCGGACCTCGTTGAAGTCCTGCGCGAGCGCGGCCGGGTCGCCGGTCAAGCCTGGGCGGCCTCCGGGATCAGCGACTCGAGCTCGTCGCGCTCACGGCCGAGCGTGGCGCCGTCGAGCGCGGCGAGCGCGCGCTCGACCGAGCACGAGATGCAGGTGAACGTCGGCGTGTCCCGGAGCGTGTACGAGCTCGACTCGGTCGTCCGCAGGCGCTGCACCAAGTCGAGAAAATCGGCCGGATTGTCGGTCTCGAACGCGACCACGAACTCCTGGTCGTCGAGCCCGAACGAGTAGCTCGTGTTGAGGTCGACCGACGGGTACTCGCGCCCGAGCTTGATGTGCTCCTGCATGATCCGCCAGCGTTCATCGGCTGGCAGCGCATACCAGGCGCGGGTCTTGACGAACGGGTACACGAACAGGTACTTGCCGTGGGCCGGGCGGACCTCGAGGCGGGACTCCTCGGAGTATTCCGAGGGCTTGGTCATCGCCAGAAACGAATACGGGACCTCGCACCACTTCATCAACCCGCTCTGGGCCAGCACCACGTGGAACTCATGGATCCGCTCCAGGTTCTGGGCCTGGCTGAGCAGCATCAGGTCGGCGTCGCCGCGCGTCCCGACCAGCGAGAACGCCCGCAGGAGGTGGCCGTCGGCGAAGTCCTCGCATGCGGCGATGAATTCGCGCTTGTCCGCGGCGCGGAGCTCGCGACCGAGTCGGCGCCAAGCAGGATCCACTTTGAGAAAGGTGTATTTGACGAAATGTCTAACCGGCACTGGTGTAGATGATGATACGCACGGCTCCCGGTCTAACCCCTGAGAAGCGCCCCATGTCCCGTCGCTCCAACCATTACCATTGCACCAGATGCGAGTAGCGATCCTGTCGCCGTACTCGTGGACGTATCCAGGGGGCGTCACGAGGCATATCGAAGCGCTCGCGGAGCGGTTCATCGCGGACGGGCATCATGTCCGCGTGCTGGCGCCGTACGACCCGCCGGGCCGGTTTTCGTCGGTCCTGCACCGGGGTGCCCGGCCGCAGGACCTCGAGCCGCCCGATTACCTGGTCCCGCTCGGCCGAACCCTGTCGCTGAAGGCCAACCAGGCGGTCTCGAACGTCTCGATCACGCCACACGCGCTGGCCACGGCCCAGCGCGAGCTGCGCACCGGCGACTACGACGTCGTCCACGTCCACGAGCCGCTGGCGCCGGTGGCGCCGTGGTGCATCACCGACTGGACCGACGTGCCGATCGTCGGGACCTTCCACACCTACAACGAGAACCGCGTCTCGAACGGGATCGCGAACGTGCTCGGCGCGCGGCGAATGCTCAACCGGCTGCACGTCCGGATCGCGGTCTCCGAGGCCGCCGCCTGGACCGCGCGCCGTTTCTTCGGCGGCCACTATCTCGTGATCCCGAACGGGGTCCACGTCGACTCCGAGCGCGCGGCGCTCGGCGCGCTGGCGCCGCAAACCGACAAGCTCAGGATCGTGTTCGTCGGTCAGGCGGTCGAGCGCAAGGGCCTGCCGCTGCTGCTGCGCGCGTTCGAGGCGCTGCGCGAGCACATCCCGACCGAGCTGACCGTGATCGGCCCCTCGCTCGAGGAGCTCTCGCCGCTGATGCTCGACATGCGCGACGTACGCGTGCTCGGCAAGGTCGACGACGAGACCAAGCGCGTCGAGCTCGAGGCCAGCGACGTGCTGTGCGCCCCGTCGCTCGGTGGAGAGAGCTTCGGCATGGTCCTGACCGAGGCCTTCGCAGCCGGCACGCCCGTGATCGCCTCGGACATCGCCGGCTATCGCGACGTCGTGCGCGACGGCGTCGACGGGGTCCTCGTCCCGCGCGGCGACGCTCAGACGCTGGCCGAGGCTCTGCGCGATCTTTACGACGAGCCGGTCCGGCGCGCCGAGATGGCCCGCTCCGCCGCCCTCGGCGCCGAGCGGTTCGCCTGGCCGCGCGTGTCCGCGCGGGTCATGGAGGCCTACGAGGCCGCGATCGCGATCCCCGAGCCGGCGACCAAGCTGCAGCGGGTCGCGGTGCGGGTGGGAGCGCGCGCCGCCGATCTCAAGCCGCGCGTTCCGGCGCAGCGGCTCGCGAGCCTCGAACCTCCGCTCACCGGGCCGCAAAAGCACAGCAAGGCGCTCGCGCACGCGCGTCGCATCGGGCTGGCGGCGGTGTCGCTCGGTGGCGCCGTGCTCGCGTTCCTGGCGCTCCAGAAGATCGGCCTGACGAACATCGCCGCCGCGCTGATCACGGCCAGCCCGACGCTCGTGCTGCTCGGCCTGGCGATCATGTGCGGCTCGATGGTGCTGCGCGCGGTCTCGTGGACCGCGATCCTGCGGGCGGCGCTGCCGCGGATCCGCGTGCGATTTTCGGACGCCGCGCAAGGCACGTTCATCGGAGTGCTGATGTCCTCGACCCTGCCGGCGCGACTAGGTGAGCCCTCGCGTGCGCTGGTCGTCGCCCGGCGCACCGGCCGACCACGCGAGAACCTGCCGATCGTGCTCGGCACGGTCGTGTCCCAGACGCTGCTGAACATCGTCGCGCTGGTCATCCTCGGCGCGGTCATGTTCTCCTCGGTCGACTTCTTCAACGGGCACCAGAATGCGCTGCTCGTCGCCGCGATCGCGCCGCTGACCCTGCTGATCGCGGTGCTGCTGACGCCGCTGCTGCTGCGGGACACGGGCAAATCGCGCTCGTCGCGCGTGTATGCGTTCGCCGCGCAGGTCCGCGAGGCGATGGCCCGGGTGCGGGCCGGGCTGATCGTGTTCCGGCGACCGCGCCTGGGGACGACCGCGGCGGTAGCCCAGTTGTCGGCGTGGGCGCTTCAGTGCCTGTCGTGCTGGGTGCTGCTGGTGGCCCTCGGGCTCGACAAGCACGGCGCCGGCATCGGCGCCGCGGCCGCGGTCCTGTTCGCGGTCAACATCACCGCGGTCCTGCCGGCCACGCCGGCGAACCTCGGCGTGTTCCAGGCGGCGTGCGCTGCCGTGCTCCACACCGGCTGGCACATCGGCCTCGGGGCCGGCGTCGCCTTCGGCGTGATCCTGCAGGCGGTCGAGGTCACGACCGCGATCATCATGGGCATGCCGGCGCTGCTCAAGGAGGGCATGTCCTGGCGCGAGGTCCGGCTGCGGGCGATGCACACCACGCCGGTCAAGCTGCCCGCGCGCTCCAGCTCTCGTGGCACCGAAGCCGGCGCGCGTCCGCGCGCGGCCGTAGAACCCGTCAGCCGGCCGTAGAGCCCGTCAGGCCCCGGCCATCGCCGGCTCGCCGTCGCCGGCGCCCTCCTGGCCCGGGTCGGCGTCGGTCAGCTCGTCGAGCAGCGTCGGGTCCTTGTCGGTGCCGGCGATCAGGTCGTCGGCAGCCTGCTTGGCGGTCTTCGGCAGCGAGCCCGACTTCATCCCGAAGTAGACGGCGTCGGGGTGGTGGGCGACGATCGCGAGCGTCGACTGCTCGGGCTCGACCGCGAAGCCGCCCGACAGATGCAACCCGATCTGCGGCGCGTCGAGGAGCCTGAACACCTTCTCGTGCTCTGACTGCTCCGGGCAGGCGGGGTAGCCCCACGAGTACCGCCGCCCCTGCGTAGGCTCGATGCCGAGGTCGTCGCGGATGCGGGAGTGCATCCATTCGGCCATCCCCTCGGCGGTCTGAACCCCGAGGCCGTGGACGAACAGTTGCTCGGCGAACTCGCCGTCGGCCTCGAGCTTCGCCATCAGCTCGGTCACCTCGCTGCCGGCCGTGACCGCCTGGAGGGCGACCACGTCGACCTCGCCGGACCCCACAGGCCGGTAGAAGTCGGCCAGGCAGATCCGGTCGTGCCGGGGCTGGCGCGGGAACACCAGGCGCTCGAGCTCGCGGGGGTGGGCGGGATCGAAGTCCTCGGGATCCCACACGATCAGCTCGTTACCGTCGGAGTTGCAGGGGAAATAGCCCACCAGCGCGCGAGGATGCAGGTAGGTCTGCTCGCGCCACATGCGCTCGAGGCGAGGCTTGAAGTCCTCGCCCACGAGTTGCTTCCAGGCCTCGCCCTTGACGCCGCGCCCACCCCAGTGGAGCTTGAACAGCACGTGGGTGTCGAGGTGGCGGTAGACGTCGTCCATCGGCACCTCGAGCTCGCGCACGCCCCAGAACGGCGGGGTCGGAATCGGGCTGTCGGTGGCGGCAGCGCTCCGGACGGAGGCGTCGGTGACCGGCGGCGCGTCGTCGTCGGTTGCCTCGGGTTGCTCGCGGAACTTGCGCGCCGCGTCGCGTGTCTTGGCGATCAGCGCCGTGCGCGCCTCGCCGTCGACGAGCTGATCCATCTTCGAGAGCCCCTCGAACGCGTCCCGGCAATAGAACACGCCGCCCCCGTAGATCTCGTCTGACTCTTTGCCATTCGGGTACAGGATCCGCAGGCCGAAGTTGCGATTGATCGCGGCGCCACCGATCAAGAGCGGGAACTCGAGGCCTTGGGAGTGGAGCTCCTGGACGCACGCGGGCATCTGCTTGGAGGTCGAGACCAGCAGCGCGCTCAACCCGATCGCTGTCGCCTTGTGCTCTACCGCGGCGTCGATGATCGTCTGGATCGGGACCTGCTTGCCGAGGTCGACGACCGTGTAGCCGTTGTTGGTGAGGATCGTGTTGACGAGCGACTTGCCGATGTCGTGGACGTCGCCGAACACCGTGGCGAGCACGACCGTGCCCTTGGTGTAGCCCTCGATCTTGTCGAGGTACTTCTCGAGCTGAGCGACCGCACGTTTCATTACCTCGGCCGACTGGAGCACGAACGGGAGGATCAGCTCGCCGGCGCCGAACTTGTCGCCGACCTCCTTCATCGCCGGCAGCAGCACGTCGTTCAGCGTCGGCACCGCGCCGATCTTGTCGACGCTGCGGTCGATCCAGTCCTCGACGCCCTCCTTCTTGCGGCGCAGGATCTGGTAGTGAAGGGCCTCCTCGGGCTCCATCCCGTCGGTCGGATCAGCCTTCTCTTCGGCCTCCGCCGGGCCCTTGGACTCGAAGTGGGCGATGTAGCGCTCGAGCGCGTCCTCGCGCCGGTTCAAGACCAGATCGTCGGCGAGCTCGCGCTCGTTCTCGGAGATCTCCCCGTACGGGGTGATGTGGTTCGGATTGACCATCGCCAGGTCGAGGCCGGCCTCGACGCAGTGGTGGAGGAACACGCTGTTGAGCACGCTCCGCGCCGGCAGGCCGACCCCGAACGAGACGTTCGAGACCCCGAGCGAGGTCTTCACGCCGGGGATCTCGGCCTTGATCCGGCGGATCCCCTCGATCGTCTCGACCGCGCTCGGCCGCCACTCCTCGTCGCCGGTGGTCAGCGTGAACGTCAGACAGTCGAAGATCAGGACCTCGGGGTCGAGGCCGTGCTCCTCGCAGCACAGCTGGGTGATCCGCTGTGCGACCTCGAGCTTGCGCTCTGCGGTCTTGGCCATCCCGACCTCGTCGATCGTCAGCGCGATCAGCCCGGCGCCGTGCGCCTTGGCCAGCGGCACGACCTTGTCGAGCTTCGCGCGCCCGGCCTCGAGGTTGACCGAGTTGACGATCGCGCGGCCCGGGATCTGCTGGAGCGCGGTCTCGATCACGTCCGGCTCGGTCGAGTCAATCTGGATCGGCGCCGGCTGGCTGAGCGAGATCCGCTTGACGACCTGACGCATCTGCTCGGCCTCGTCCTGGCGCTCGGTGAGCGCGACGCAGACGTCGAGCACGTGGGCACCGCCGGTGACCTGATCCTCGGCCACCGTGAGCAGTCCGTCGTAATCGTTGGCGAGCAGTAGTTCCTTCGCCTTGCGCGAGCCCTGGGAGTTGACCCGCTCGCCGATCAGCGTGGGGCGCGGGTCCTGGACGATCGGGGTCGCCGCGATCATGCTCGACACCAGCGGCGGGCGGCGGTCGGGTCGCCGTCCGGGCTTGCTCGCGCGCGCGCGCTCGGCGATCGCGGCGATGTGGTCGGGCGTCGTGCCGCAGCAGCCGCCGACGATCGTCACGCCGTAGCGCTCGATGAACTCGCCGAGCACGTTCGCGAGCGGCTCGGGCTCCTCGGGGAAGATCGTCTCGCCGTTCGGGCCCTGGAGCGGGAGGCCGGCGTTCGGGATGCAGTGCACCGGGACCGGGCAGTTCTCGCCGAGGAAGCGGATCGCGTCGCGCATGTCCTCGGGGCCGGTCGAGCAGTTGAGCCCGATCACGTCGACGTCGAGCGCCTCGAGCGTCGCCAGCACCGCGCTGATGTCCGTGCCCAGCAGCATCTTCCCGCCCTGGGGAAGGAGCGAGACGCTGCACTGGATCGGGACCGTGCGGCCGGCCTGCTTGAACGCCTCGCGCGCGCCGAAGATCGCCGCCTTGACCTCGAGGATGTCCTGCGCGGTCTCGATGATCAGCAGGTCGACACCACCGGCGAGCAGCGCGCGGGACTGCTCCTCGAACACCTCGACAAGCTGGGGAAACTGGATCTGGCCGAGCGACGGGTCGTCGCTCGCCGGCAGGAACCCGGTGGGGCCGATCGAGCCGGCGACGAACCGCCGCTCGCCGGCGGCCTTGCGCGCGATCTCGGCCGCCTTCTGGTTGATCTCGAACGTGTGCTCGTCGAGGCCCCACTCGGACAGCTTCAGCCGCGAGGCCTGGAACGTGTCGGTCTCGAGCACCTCGGCGCCGGCGTCGAGCATCTCGGTGTGGACGCCCTCGATCACGTCCGGGCGGTTGAGGACCAGCACCTCGTGGCACCGTCCGGACAGCCTGTAGTCGTCCTCGAGGCTCAGGTCGTACTGCTCGAGCGTCGCGCCCATCCCGCCGTCGTAGACGATGATGCGGTCGCGGGTTGCCGCCATGAAGTCGCGCATTGGGGGGACTGTACCAAACCTTGACATGACTCTGTCAAGGTTAACGGTGGCAGGGGTGACGGGCTTGCGGTGGCGGTTGGCGTGCAGTGGGGTTTGGGCCTCGCTGCGCTCGGCGTCCGTGGGTCCGTGTCCCCCGTCCGGACCGGGGCCGCGCGCCTCCGGATGGTCCGGACGGGCCCGCACGGTCCCATGGATGCCGCGAAGCGGCCCCTACATCGCGCGCGAGACCAACCGCGACATCACTACCTGCGATCGCGTCCGTTCGACCAGCCCGTCGCGCTGCAGATCCATGATCAGCCGCTCGAGGTCGGCGTTGTTCTGCGTGCGTACGCGGGCGATCGCGTCGGCCTCGCCGGTAACGCTCCACGCCTCGACGACCTCGGGGTGGCGACGGAGCGTCTCGGTGACCGCGTCGAGCAGCGTCCCGGGGGCGTAGAACAGCTCGATCAGCGCCTCGGTGTGGTCGCCGAGCGCGTTGTGGTCGACGACCGCCGTGAACCCGCGCAGGGCCCCGCGGGAGCGGAGCCGATCGACGCGCCGTTTGACCGCCGGCGCCGACAGCGACACGTGCCGTCCGATGTCGTCGTACGTGCGCCGGCCGTCTTCGACCAGTAACGCAAGAATTTGACGATCTTGGGCGTCCATATGGCGATCTATTGCAGAGATTACATCCATTTCGGCATCGACAACCGCCGGAGGCCCGGGTAGCCTCTGGGTCATGACCGAATCCGGAACGCTCGCCCGTGTCATCTTCGACGAGGCGCACAGCGAGGCGTGGACGATCCGCCCCGAGCTCGCGCGCCAGATGCAGCCGGCTCACCCCGGCGACTCCTCGTACGCCCGCGCGGCGACCGCATTGGCCGACCGCGACTTCGTGGTCGAGGTCAACGCCGGGGAGTCGCTGAGCGACGCGACGCTGGCCGGCGCCGACGTGCTCGTGATCGCGCACCCGTCCGAGCCGACGTGGGAGCGGACCACGGGCACCGGATCGCCGCGTCTGGGACCCGACGAGCTCGACGCGATCGAGGCGTTCGTCGCGCGCGGCGGCGGACTGATCGTGCTCGGAGAGACCGAGCAGGACAAGTACGGCAACAACCTCAACGAGCTGCTCGAGCGGTTCGGCCTGCGCCTCGAGAACAACACCGTGCAGGACTACGAGCACTACCGCAATGCCCCGAGCTGGGTTCTCGCGGACCTGCAGCAGGGTGGGCGGGGACGCGGCGGCGACCTGCTCGCGCGCGTCAACGAGCTGTGCCTGTACCGGGCGACGACGATCTCCTCGAGCAACGGTGGCGTGGTGCTCGCGCGCACGCATGCGACGGCGTCCGTCCCGGGCGCGCCCCTGATCGTGGCCTCCAGGCACGGCGAGGGCCGAGTGGTCGTGCTCGCCGACTCCGACCTGTTCGGCGACGACTGCATCGACGAGCTCGATCACCGCACGCTGTGGCTGAACCTCTGTTACTGGGCGGCGCGTCCCGACGGCGGGGTCTGGCCGGTGCGCGCCGACCGCGACGGACACGGACCCGAGCACGACCCGGCGTGGGCGCGGCTGCGCGACGAGACCAACGCGCTGGCGCTGCTGCAGGCGCCCGACGGCTCACTGACCGGCGACCCGGACACGGCCCGCGGCCACGTCGAGGCGATGGCTCAGGCCATCGAGCAGCTTGCGCCGCGCTTCCCGCACGACGCCGAGTACCTGGCCGCGGCGGTCGCAGGAGCTGCGCGCTTGGGACTTCGGCAAGCCCGACTTCACCCGCTCGCTCGAGCTGTTCCGGCCCGAGCTGTCGCGCACCGACGGGCTCGAGCACCTCGTGCTGTTCCCGATGTACAAGCAGAACGGCTCGCGCGACACCTGCTTCGAGGCGCTGATCGTCCGCGTCCCGTGGCCGGACTGGATCGCCGAACTCGAGCGCACGCGCTACGACAATCCGAAGTTCGTGCCGGTCGAGCTCGTCGACGCGACGCGCGGGTACGACAGCGAGTGCGCGGTGCTGTTCCCCGAGACCGTGTCGGTGGCCGGACGGCCGGTCAGCAACTTCGGGGCGATCTTCTGTGACCGTGAGGCCGCTCGGCTGCGGCGCCTGGCCGGCGCCGCATCCGATCTTCTCCGGCTGAACCTGCCGCCCGACGCGGCGTGCATGCTGGCCAGCCCCGGCATGTCGCAGCAGGCCTACATCCTGTGGGATCTGATTCACGACCGCGCCCACAGCCACGGCGACCTGCCGTTCGACCCGTTCATGATCCGCCAGCGAGCGCCGTACTGGATGTACTCGCTCGAGGAGCTGCGGTGTGACCTGACCGCGTTCGGCCAGGCGGTCGAGCTCGAGCGCGAGGGCGTCGCGTTCGCCCGCTACGTCCAGTACTCGATCCTGCTCGACCGGCTGCTTCGGTTTCCGATCACCGGCGCCCGGATCCGTAACTACGACGGGCTCGGCGGGCAGCTGCTGTTCTCCTACCTTCACCGCAACGGCTACCTCCACTGGACCGACAACCAGCTGACGATCGAGTGGGAGCGGGTCAGTGACGGGGTCGCCGGGCTGCGGAACGAGGTCGAGGAGCTGTACAAGCGCGGCATCGATCGGACCAAGCTCCAGCACTGGGTGGCCGCGCACGATCTGGTCGCCGCGAACGTCCCGCCGGCGGCGGGATCGACAGTGGACCGCATCGGCCCGTGACTTCACCGACGTCGAGGACCCGCGGCCGTATATCGACCTCGTCCGCGATGACGAGTTCCCGCTGTCGATCTTCTATTCGTCGCTGAAGGCTAAGCTCGCCGCGTGAACTCGGCGCGCGGCTTCGCCTCAGACAACTCGGCCACGATCCATCCCGACGTCCTCGCGGCGATCGCGCGGGTGAACGTCGGCCACACGTTCGGATACGGCCACGACGACTACACGCTGGGCGTGGAGGCCCGCGTGGCGCATACCTTCGGCGAGCACGCGAGCGCGTTCTTCGTGTTCAACGGCACGGGCGCAAACGTGGTTTCGCTGCGCGCGGCGTGCCGGCGGTTCGAGGGCGTGATCTGCGCCGAGACCGCGCACCTGAACGTCGACGAGTGCGGCGCGCCCGAGGCGATCGCCGGGCTCAAGCTGCTGCTCGCGCCGGGCGTCGATGGCAAGCTGACGCCTGAGGCGGTCGAGCGCCGGATCGCGCGGGTCGGCGACGAGCACGCGGTACAGCCCCGCGCGGTGTCGATCTCGCAGTGCACCGAGCTCGGGACGCTGTATTCGCCCGCGGAGACGCGGGCGCTCGCGGATCTGGCGCACGAGCACGATCTTGTGCTGCATGTCGACGGGGCGCGTCTGTCGAACGCGGCGGCGGCGCTCGGGGGTTCGCTCGCCGAGGTTGCGGCCGGGGCGGACGTGCTGTCGTTCGGCGGCACCAAGAACGGGCTGCTCGGCGCCGAGGCCGTCGTGCTGCTGAACCCCCAGCTCGCGCACGACTTCCTGTACATCCGCAAGCAGTCGATGCAGCTCGCGTCGAAGATGCGCTTCCTCGCCGCCCAGTTCGACGCACTCCTGACCGACGATCTGTGGCTGCGCTGCGCCGGCAACGCCAACGCGATGGCTTTGCGGTTGGCGGGCGCGCTCCGGGGCGTCGACGGTCTCACGATCACTCGGCCCGTCGAGACCAACGCGGTGTTCGCGACGCTGCCGCCGGCGGTGACCGAGTCGCTCCAGCGCGACTTCCCGTTCTACGTGTGGGACGAGCAGGCCGGCGAGGTCCGGTGGATGTGCTCGTGGGACATCACCGAGCAGGATGTCGACGAGTTCGCGGCGGCGGTGCGCGCCGCGCTCGCGTAGGCCTAGGTCTGCTCGGCGACGCAGCGGTTCTCGAGCCGGCCGACGCCGTCGACCTCGACCACGACCACGTCGCCATCCTTGAGCAGCAGCGGCGGCTCGCGGCGGTAGCCGACGCCGCCGGGGGTACCGGTCAGGATCAGGTCGCCGGGCTCGAGCGCAGCGAATACCGAGATCGTGCTGACCAGCGTGGCCACGTCGAAGATCAGCAGATCGGTCGTGGCCTCCTGGACCTTCTCCCCGTTGACGAACGTCTCGCAGGGTCAGCGGGCCGTCGATTTCGTCGAGCGTGACGAGATCGGGGCCGACCGGCGTCGAGGCGTCCCACGCCTTGCCCTGGAGCCACTGATGGGTCTTGTACTGATAGTCACGCATCGTGACGTCGTTGGCGATCGTGTATCCGGCGACGTGGTCGAGCGCGCGCTCGCGCGGCACGCGCCGGGCGCGCTCACCGATCACGACCACGATCTCGCCCTCGTAGTCGGCCGCGTCGCTCTCCGGCGGGAGCGGGATCGGATCGCCCGGGCCGGTCAGCGTCGTCGCGAACTTCGTGAACAGCACCGGGTAGTCGGAGTGCTCGCGCTTGGTCTCCGCTATGTGGGCGGCGTAGTTGAGCCCGACGCAGATGACCTTGCCGGGGCGGGGGACCACCGGGCGCCGCGTGAGGTTTTGCGCGGGGAGGCTCGAGTCGCGGTCGAGCGGCGGGTCGCGGAGCAGCGACAGCGGGGTCGCCGGGCCGAGCTCGGTGACGCCTCGTATGGGCACCGCCCGGTCGCCCTCGATCGCGACCGCGAGCGGGGCGCCGTCTTGCAGGATGGAGGCAAATCGCATCGCGACGGAAAGATACGTGGCTAGAACGGCGCGCGGCGTCTGGCTGACGGGAGCCGTACGGAGCGCAAGCTAGTCTGCCCGGCGTCCGGCCGAAGGGAGCCGTACGGAGTGCAAGCTAGTCTGCGCGGCGCAACGTTCGAGTCCGTCGCGGGTTTGATCTGTGGTTGCAGGAGGTTCCGAGACAATTGAGGTCTAGCTGGTCTGGGGTCGCCCGGGGACTGGCCGTCACCGTGGCGGCGGCGTTCGTGCTGCTTGTGGGCGCGGGAACGGCGCTGGCACAGGCGCCGGCCGTGGCCGTGTTTCCGAGCCCGAGTACGACGTACGGCGGAGCCTGGGACCCAGATCACGTTCCGGGGCATCCCGGCGAGCCAGATCGGGCATGTCTCGGTCGTCGGGTCCAGCAGCGGCGCTCACGGCGGCACGATCGAGGCGGACTCCGACGGGCAGGGCGGGAGCTTCATCCCGAGCCAGCCGTTCTCGCCGGGGGAGACCGTGACCGTGACCACGGGTCTGAACGTGATCGGGGGCACGAACGGCGCGTTTCATTTCGGGGTCGTGGTGCCGTTCGGCACGATCAACCCGATGACGCTGCCGATGGTCCCCGCCGGGTCGAACGGCGTCCAGCACTTCCACTCGCGCCCGGACCTGGAGCCGGCGTCGATCACGATCAACCGGCGCTCGTCGTCGACCTATGGCGGCGACATCTTCCTGACCCCGCAATACGGCCCGCTTCAGAACGGTCCGATGGTGCTCGATTCCTCGGGCAACATGATCTGGTTCCAGCCGCTGCCCGCCAACGAGCTCGCGACCGACTTCCGGGTTCAGCAGTACAACGGTCAGCCGGTCCTGACCTGGTGGCAGGGCTTCACCAACAACGGCTCGGGCCGCGGCGAAGGCGTGATCTACAACAGCCAGTACCAGCAGATCGCGACGGTGCAGGCCGGCAACGGGCTGCAGGGCGCCGACCTGCACGAGTTCCTGGTGACGCCCCAGGGGGACGCGTACATCGTCGCGGTGTCGCCGGTCCACTACAGCACGATGAAGCGGCCGCTGATGGACGCGGTGATCCAGGAGATCGACATCAAGACCGGGCTGGTGCTGTTCGAGTGGCACGCGCTCGACCACATCCCGATCAGCGAGTCGTTCTTCAAGTTCGGCTCCAAGGGCGTCGTCTACGACCCCTACCACGCGAACTCGATCGCGGTCGACACCGACGGCAACCTGATCGTGTCGCTGCGCAACACGTGGGCGATCTACAAGATCAACCACCAGACCGGCGCAGTGATGTGGACGCTTGGCAGCAACAAGAACAACTTCAAGATGGGGCCGGGCACGCAGACCGCGTTCCAGCACGATGTCGTGGTGCAGCCGAACGGGATGCTGACGCTGTTCGACGACGGCGCCGGTCCGCCGCGGATCCACACCCAGTCGCGGGCGGTCGAGCTGTCGGTCAATACGAGCAACATGACCGTGTCGCTGGTCCGGCAGTACGAGCACTCGCCCGCGATCAGCGCCGACTTCGAGGGCGGCGCACAGGTCGTCCCCGGCGGCGATCTGTTCGTCGGCTGGGGCCAGCAGCCCTACTTCTCGGAGTTCAGCTCGTCCGGGAGGCTGCTGTTCGACGCGCGGTTCACGTCGAACACGTCGAGCTATCGCGCGTACAAGTTCGCGTGGACGGGTCAGCCGAACACGCAGCCGAGCATCGCGGTCTCGAACAACAACGACGGGACCACTCAGGTGTTCGCGAGCTGGAACGGCGCGACCACGGTGTCGTCGTGGCAGGTGCTGGCGGGAACGACCCCGGGCTCGATGGTTCCGCTCGTGAGCTCGTCCAAGCGAGGGTTCGAGACCGCGATCACCGCGGCGACCGGGGCGCCGTACTTCGCCGTCCAGGCGCTCGACTCCAAGGGACACGTGCTCGCGACATCGGCGACGGCAACGGCGGTGCCTCACATCGGGATCGCCGGCCGCACGGCGTTCGTGTCATCGAGCGGCACCGGCGGCCTGCCGGCGGTGTGCGACAACGGCAGCACGTGTCACATCTCGCTGAAGATCACCTCGGGCCGCACCGTGCTCGCGCAGACCGGCGCCGAGCAGATCCCGGCGCAGGGTGGCGGGATCATCTACTTCTCGCTGACCGGCGCCGGTCGTTCGATGCTCGCCCACGCGCGCGGGGGCCGGCTGCTGGTGCGGCTGACGGGTCAGGACGTCTCGAAGCTCACGTTGAACCGACTGATCACGCTGGTTCAGTTCTCCACGCACGGCGCCGCTCCGGCGCGCACGGCCAGCCAGTCGCCGTCGCTACAGCTGCTCGGCTTGACCGAGTTCGTGTCCTCAAACGGTGTGGGCGGGATCCTCGCCGAGTGCCTGGCGTCGACCCCGTGCCACACGAAGACTTCCATTTCCGTCGGCAAGACCGTGATCGCCACCACCGGTTCTGAGCTGCTGGGCGCGCGCGGAGTCGGCTACCTGATCTTCTCGCTCACCTCGGCGGGGAAGTCGATGCTCGCACACGCGCGCGGGAACCAGCTCGGGGCCGCGGTGACGATCAGCGACGGCCCGTCGACCGCGAGCGGCGACATCGTGCTCGTGCGTTTCCGCTGAGGAGCGGGTACGCTGCCCGCCCACAGTCATGCCGCAGCTGACGATCATCATCGCCTCGACGAGGCCAGGCCGCGGCGGCTGGCCGGTGGCGCAGTGGTTCATCGAGCGCGCCACCGATCACGGTGCGTTCGAGATCGACGTGGTCGACCTCGTCGAGTTCAGGTTGCCGCTGCTCGACGAGCCCAACCATCCTCGGCTGCGCCAGTACGTCAATCCACACACGCATGAGTGGAGCGAGAAGGTGGAGGCCGCCGACGCGTTCGTGTTCGTCACCCCCGAGTACAACCACGGCTATCCAGCGTCGCTGAAGAACGCGATCGACTACCTGCACCACGAGTGGCGCTACAAGCCGGTCGGGTTCGTCTCCTACGGTGGCGTCGCGGCGGGCACCCGCTCGGTCGAGCAGCTCCAGCAGGTCGTGACCGCGGTCAAGCTGTACCCCTTGATCGAGCAGGTCAACATCCCGTTCTACCAGCAGTTCATCGAGGATGGGGCCGTCCGCGCCAACGACGTGATGGAACAGGCCGCCGGCGCGATGCTCGATCAGCTGGTGAAGGTGGAGGCGCTGCTGCGGCCGCTGCGCGAAGCGGCCGCGCAGTCTGGGTGAGCCCGGGTTAGCGCGCGGTCCAGCCCTGGTCTAGCGTGACCGGGACGCCTGTGAAGGCCTTGCCGGCGGGGCCGATCAGGAACGCGACGACGTCGGCGACCTCGGAGGGCTCGATCAGCTGCTTGACCGCGTGCGGCGCGAGGATCACCTGCTCGATCACCTCTTCCTCGGGGAGGTTGTGCGCCTTGGCCTGGTCGGCGATCTGCTTCTCGACCAGCGGCGTGCGGACGTAGCCGGGGCATACCGCGGTGGCGGTGATGCCGTCGCCGGCGCCCTCGAGCGCGAGCGTCTTGACCAGGCCGAGGACGCCGTGCTTGGCCGATACGTAGGCGGCCTTGAACGGGGAGGCGACCAGGCCGTGCACGGACGCGATCGCGACGAACCGGCCGGCGCCTGAGTCTTTCAGCGCGGGCCACGAATACTTCGCGAGCAGGAACGGGCTCGTGAGTAGCAGCGACACGATCGTCTGCCACCGCTCGACCGGAAACTCCTCGATCGGGGCGACGTGCTGGATGCCGGCGTTGGCGACGACCACGTCGATCCGCCCGAATCGGTTCAGCGCTTCGTTCACGGCGGCTTCGTTCGCTTGGGTGTCGGTCAGATCGGCCTGGAACGGGATTCCAGGGCCGTCGGGGTCCGGCTTCAGGTCGACCGCGAGCACGTTCATGCCGTCGGCGGTCAGGCGGTCGGCGACCGCGCGGCCGATTCCGCTGGCCGCTCCGGTGACGATCGCGGTCCTGGCGCTCGTGTCGGTTGTTCCGGTCACGAGGAGGACCGCTTGGCCGTGGGGGAGGACGCGACGAACGACTCGTAGATCTCGGCCAGCGCCTTGCGCTGGCGTGCGGTCAGCCGGTGGTCGGCGGCGATCGCGTCGAGCACGGCATTGTCCTCGGGCTCCTCGCCCGGGGGCGTCATGCCGGCCTGCTCGTAAAGCGCGTCGGCCGACACGTGGAGGGCCTGCGCGATGCCGTCGACGACGTGCTGCGACGGCGCCCGCAGGCCGCGTTCGATCTGCGACAGATACGGGTTCGAGATCCCCGCCAGCTCGGCGAACTGGCGCATCGACAGCTCGGCCACCTCCCGCTGCCGGCGGATGATCTCACCCAGTGCCGCTGAAGCGCGGGGAGACATGTCAGGAGCATAGGCACACGCTCTGGCCCGTGTCGGCAGCCTGATACAGGGCTTCGATCGTTTTCGCCTGGCCGATCGCGTCGGCCCGATCGAGCAGGAGTGGCGACTCGCCGCGGATCGCCGAGGACATGTTCTCGGCCTCGAGGCGGTACGAGTTCCGCGGCTCGATCGCGATGCGTTCGGTGGCGTCTGGGCGGATGAGGTCGATCCCGGGGCGGCGGCAGTGCCAGGGGTCGGTGAGCCTGATGGTGCCTTCGTCGCCGACGACCTCGAGCAGGTCCTGGCTGGCGAGCGCGAGGCCGGCGTCGAAGTGGCCGATGACGTCGTTGGCGAACCGCATCGTGCCGGCGAACGCGACGTCGACACCATCGTCTTGGCCGCCGAGGGCCTGCTCGCCGGTCACCCGCTCGGGCTCGCCCGCGATCAGGCGGGAGCCGCTGACGCAGTAGCAGCCGACGTCCATCAAGGCTCCGCCGTCGAGCTTTGAGCTGAGGCGGACGTTGGCCGGGTCGTTGGTGACGAACCCGAACACGGCGCGGATCATCCGGACGCGGCCGGCGGCCTGCTCGCTGACGAGCTGTTTGAGCCGCTGCGTCTGGGGGTTGTGGCGATACATGAACGCCTCCATCAGCAGCCTGTCGTTGCGCTCGGCCACGTCGAACGCCCTCTCCACGTCGTCGGCGCGACGACTGAGGGGCTTCTCGCACAGGACGTGCTTGCCGGCCTCGAGCGCGCGCACGGTCCAGTCGACATGTAACGAGTTCGGGAGCGATATGTAGACCGCCTCGACCTCGGGGTCTTCGAGGATGGCCTCGTAGCTGCCGTATGCGCGCTCGATTCCGTTCTCGCGCGCGTATTCGTCGGCCCGTGCCTGATCGCGGCTCGCCACCGCGACAATCTCGACGCTGTCGGATTCGCGCGCGCCGGCGAGGAACAGGCGGTTGATGTGCGCGGTTGACACGATTCCCCACTTGACCCGCATAGCGAGGACACTAATCGAACTTTGGCCAGTCAAGCCGTCGCATTCGCGCCCGGTCGGGCAAACCTGATCGGCGAGCACACCGATTACAACCAGGGGCTCGCGCTTCCGTTCGCGATCAGCGAGGGAGTGACGGTTCGCGCCACATCACTCGATGTGCCGCGGATCGACGCGGTGGCGGTCGACCTCCGCAAGCACGACAGCTTCTCGCTCGATCCGATCGAGCGGGCGGACGGGTGGCGGGCGTTCGTGCGCGGCGCCGCCGGCGAGCTGTTGGACGCCGGGGTGGCGCTGGCCGGCGCGTCGTTGGAGATCAGCGGCACCGTGCCGCGCGGGGCCGGCCTGTCGTCCTCGGCGGCGCTCGAGGTCGCGCTGGTGCTGGCCTTGCTGAGCGTGAGCGGGATTGCTGAGGCTTCCGAGTTCGATCGTCTCGACCTGGCCCGGATGTGCTCGCGGATCGAGAACGACTGGGTCGGCGCTCAGACCGGCCTGCTCGACCAGATCTCCTCGCTGTTCGGCGAGACCGACCGCGCGCTGCGGATCGACTTCCGCTCGCTCGACGTGCGGCCGGTGGCGCTCGAGCTCGACGGTTGCCGGCTCGTCACGCTCGAATCGGGCGAGCACCACGCGACCGCCTCTTCGGGCTACAACGAGCGGCGCGCGGAGTGCGCCCGGGCGTGCGAGGAGCTCGGCGTGTCGAGCCTGCGGGACGTGGCTTTGTCTGACGCGGCTGAGCTGCCACCCGTGTTGCGCAGGCGCGTTACGCACGTGGTCACCGAGAACGAGCGGGTCGAGGCGGCGGTGACGGCGGTATCGCGGGGCGACATGGCCGAGCTCGGCCGGCTGATCGACGCCTCGCACGCGAGCCTGCGCGACTGCTACGAGGTGTCGACGCCGGCGGTCGAGGAGGCGGTGGCGCGGCTGAAGCGAGCCGGCGCGCTCGGGGCGCGGATCATGGGCGGCGGCTTCGGTGGGCACGTCCTCGGGCTCCTGCCATCTGATGCCTCTGTCCCCGAGGAGGCGGTTGAGGTCCGACCCGGGGACGGGGCCAGGGTGACGGGCTCGTGAGTTCGGTTCTCTCGCTTGGCGCCGTCGGGGTGTCGGCTGCCGATGTCGTTGCGGTTGCGCGTCACGATGCCTCTGTGGTCCTGGGTGAGGAGGCCCGCGCGGCGATGGAGCGGAGCGCCGCGGTCGTCGTCTCGCGGGCGGCGTCTGAGGAGCCGGCGTACGGGATTTCGACCGGGTTCGGGTCGTTGGCGATGGTCCGCATTCCCGCGGAGGCGCGGGCTGAGCTGCAGCGGGCGCTCGTGCGCTCGCACGCGGCCGGTATGGGCCCTCCGGTCGAGCGCGAGGTCGTGCGCGCGATGATGCTGCTGCGCGCGCGGTCCCTGGCGATGGGGTGCTCGGGGGCGCGGCCGGTCGTCGTCGAGCGGATCCTGTCCCTGCTTGAGGCCGGCCTGACTCCGGTGGTCCCGGAGTACGGGTCGCTCGGGGCGAGCGGCGACCTCGCGCCGCTGGCGCACTGCGCCTTGGTGCTGATCGGCGAGGGCTCGGTGGTGGATTCATCTGGCGAGGTCTCCCCGGCGGCAGATGCGCTCGCGGCGGCCGGGATCGAGCCGATCGAGCTGACCGCGAAGGAGGGGCTCGCGCTGATCAACGGCACCGATGGGATGCTCGGCATGCTGGTGCTCGCGTTGTCTGACCTGGAGGCGCTGCTGCGGGTCGCCGACGTCGCCGCGGCGATGTCCGTCGAGGCGCTGCTCGGGACCGACCGGGTGTTCGCCGAGGACCTGATCGCGTTGCGGCCGCAGCCGGGGCAGGTCGCGAGCGCGTCGAATTTGCGGGTGTTGTTGGCCGGGTCTGAGATCGTCGCGAGTCACCGGTACGGCGATCCTCGCGTCCAGGATGCCTACTCGCTCCGGTGCGCGCCCCAGGTGCTTGGAGCCGCTCGCGACGCGGTGGCGTTCGCTCAGGGTGTGGCTTCGGTGGAGCTCCGATCCGCGATCGACAACCCGATGGTCTTGGCGGACGGGCGGGTCGAATCGTGCGGGAACTTCCACGGGGCGCCCGTGGGGATGGCGTGCGACTTCCTGGCGATCGCGGCCGCCCAGGTGGGCGCGATCGCCGAGCGGCGGACCGACCGGCTCCTGGATGCCACGCGGTCGCACGGGCTGCCGCCGTTCCTGGCCGCGAGCCCGGGGGTCGACTCGGGGTTGATGATCGCCGGGTACACGCAAGCCGCGCTGGTGGCGGAGAACCGGCGGCTGGCCACGCCGGCGAGCGTCGACTCGCTGCCGACGAGCGCGATGCAGGAGGACCACGTGTCGATGGGCTGGGGAGCGGCGCGGAAGCTCCGGCTGTCGGTGGCGAACTTGGCGCGGATCGTCGCGGTCGAGCTGACGTGCGCGGCGCGCGGGCTCGACCTGCGAGCTCCGCTTTCGCCCGCGCCGGGAACCGCCGCGGCTTTGGGTGTGCTGCGCGCGCGGGTACCCGGACCGGGACCGGATCGGTGGATGTCGCCGGAGCTGGCCGAGGTGGAGGAGCTGGTGCGGTCGGGGGCGGTGCTGGCTGCGGTCGTCGAGGCGATCGGGCCGCTCACCTGAGCGCTTTCAGCGCCGGGTAAAGCTGCTGGAATCGCTGGCGCAGGTCCTTGTAGGGCTCCACCCACTCGTGGTTCGGTTCGATCGGTTTGCCGGGCTTCACGGTGGCCTCGACGCGCGGTGTGGACGTCCGGCCACACGTCCGCGGCGACACCGCCGAGGATCGCCGCGCCGAACGCCGCGCCCTCATCGACCGCCACCGGCTCGAGCGGCAGTTCGAGCACGGACGCGATGATCTGGGTCCACAGCGCGCCGCGGGCGCCGCCACCGGAGACGCGCCCGGTTTTCGGCCTGCCGCCGAGCTCTTCGGTGAGGTCGAGTGAATCTCTGAGGGCGAACGCCACGCCCTCGAGGACGGCGCGGGTCAGGGCGCCGCGGTCGTGGCGGAGGGTCAGGCCGACGAACGCGCCGGTGGCGTCCGGATCCGCGTGCGGGGTCCGCTCGCCGGCGAGGTAGGGCAGGAAGATGAGGCCCTCGGTGCCGGGCGGCCATTTTTCGGCTTCTTTTAGGAGTTGCGTCGTATGTGGCGTCGGGGTCCGTGGCGTTGCGGAGCCAGGAGAGCGAGCCGGCGGCGGACAGCATCACGCCCATCGCGTGCCATTTGTCGGGCACCGCGTGGCAGAACGCGTGGACGCGGGCCTGGGGGTCCGCGGCGAACTCGTCGAGCGCGGCGAACACGACGCCGCTCGTCCCGAGCGCCACCGACACCGGTCCGGGACGGTCGACGCCGACGCCGAGCGCGCCGGCGGCCTGGTCGCCGGCGCCGGCAGCGACGGGGATGCCGGTTTTTGTGGTGCCCGAGAGCGTCGGGCTCTCGAGGGCTTTTGGCAGCCAGGCCGGGTCGATCTCGAGCGCCTGCAGGACCTCTTCGCTCCATCTGCGGTGCGCGACGTCGAGCAGCAGCATCCCGGACGCGTCCGAGACGTCGGTGGCGTGCTCGCCGGTCAGCCGGAGGCGCACGTAGTCCTTGGGCAGGAGGATGCTGGCGATGCGTTCGTAGTTCTCGGGTTCGTGGTGCTTCATCCAGAGGATCTTCGGCGCGGTGAAGCCGGTCAGCGCGCGGTTGCCGGTGAGCGCGATCAGCTTGTCGAGCCCGATCGTGTCCTCGATCTCGGTGCACTCGGCTTGCGTTCGCTGGTCGTTCCAGAGGATCGCGGGGCGGATGACGTCGTCGTTGTCGTCGAGCGCGATGAGGCCGTGCATCTGGCCGGATAGGCCGATGCCGGCGGGGGCGCCGGCTTGCTTTTCGAGGCGTTCGAGGACCGACTCGGTCGCGCGCCACCAGTCCTCCGGGTTCTGCTCAGACCAGCCGGCTTTCGGGGTCGAGAGCGGGTAGGCCGCCTCCTCGGTGGCGAGGACGTGGCCGTCCGGGGTGATCGCCAGGCCCTTGGTGGCGCTGGTTCCGACGTCGATGCCGAAGAGCACGGTCATGATCGGGGGGGTGGATCGCGGTGTCCCGGCGGCTCTCGTCGTGTGAAATGTCCGCGATCCGACCCCCCGATCCCGGGCGCTTGGCGGATAACTCGCGCATGACGCGAGATATCCGCCAAGCGGTCGATCGGGCGGTCGCGGCAGTGGCGGCGAGGCAGAACGGCAACATCACTCGCCGGCAGTTGCTCGACCTCGGGCTGGATGACGACGCGATCGCCCGCCGCGTCAAGGCCGGCCAGTTGTTCCGCGTCTACCCGGGTGTCTATGCCGTTGGCCGTCCGCCCGTGACGCCGCACGAGCGAGCCAGCGCCGCTGTGCTGGCGGGCGGGCCGGGAGCCGTGCTCTCGCATGGCTCCGCGATGACGCTCTGGGGGTTCTGGCGCCACTGGGACACGCCGTTTGAGATCACCGTGGTCCGCAATAGCCGGCCCAAGGGAATCCGCGTCCACCGATCGACCACGCTGCACCGGCGAGACGTCACGACGCACATGGGGATCCGCGCCACCAGCCCGGCGCGGACCGTGCTCGACGTCTCGCCGCGCCAGACCGACCGGGCGCTCAAGCGCATGGTCAACAACGCCCTGAACTCGCAGTGGCTGACCGAGGACCAGCTCGCGGACACGCTCGGGCTCCATCCGACCCTCCCGGGCGCGACACGCATCGCCACGCTCATCGGCCTGGACGGCACCCCGACCCGCTCGCACTGGGAAGACGACTTTCCCGCCTTCTGCGCGGACCACGGCTTGCCGGCGCCGGTGATGGGCGCGCCGATCGCAGGCTATCTCGTGGACGCTCTGTTCCCGGCCGAAAAAGTGATCGTCGAGCTCGACAGCTGGCCGTTCCACAAGGGCAAGATCGCGTTCGAGACCGACCGTGAGCGCGACGCGGAGACGCTCGCCAAAGGGTTCGTCACGGTCCGCGTCACCGGAGAGCGTCTCGACGAGCGACCGCGAACAAGAGGCGACTGCGGCTCCACGCGATCCTCCGCGCGAGACGGGCGGCGCAACGCTCATGCACCGAGAGCCGCGTAGACGATCTCGTACGCCCGCACCGCGTCCTTGGCCTGCTGGGCCTCGCGCAGCGCGGCGTCGTCGATCCGCGCCGCCACCGAGTCGATGAACCGCCACTGCAGGACCGAGCGGCGCACCGCGCCGACCTGGTCCTCGGTGTACGGATACAGATCGAATCCCAGCCGTTCGCCCCCGGAGCCATAGCCGCACCGCCGGAGCTCCAACGCCAGCTCGAGCGTCTCCATGAACGCGGTGGCGCCGACCATGTTGTCGTCGTCGAACGTGCCCCAGCCCGAGTTGCCGTGCTGGTGGCCGAGCAGCCCCTCGGAGGCGAGCAGCGCCGCGTACTCGGGCAGGTGCTCGCCGTTCATGATCAGGTGCTGCCAGTCCATGTTCACCTGCACGTTGTCCAGCCCCAAATCCTGCAGCTTCCGGACCACGAACAGCGTCATCCCGATGTTGCGCATCAGGATCTTCATCGCGGGCTCGGAGTTCTTGTGCTCGAGCAGCAGCTTCACGCCGTGATCCCGGCACACGGTGGCGGCCTCGGCCATGCCCTCGATCAGCCAGCGCCACGCGTCCGCGTACGCGCTCTGGAACGGGTAGTTGTAGCCCTCGCCACCGGGCCAGATGATCAGGTGCGCGCCGAGCGAGCCGGCGAACGCCGCTGCGTCGCGCACGATCGACTGCGCCTCTGCGCGCAGCGCCGGATCGGGGTTCACCAGGCCGCCGCGGCCGAACCGCGGATCGAGGTGAAGGCCGCCCGCGATGCAGTAGATGTCGTGATCGGGCCCGAGCGCGGCCCGGACCTCGTCGAGGTTCGAAGGCGAGAGCTCGGCCGGGTAGTGGAACTCGTAGCCGTCGATCAGGTCGCCGAGGCCGTCCACGGCCCGGTGCACCTTGTCGGCGACCGGCTCCGGCTCGTAGCCGTGGGTCGGCTGGTAGCCGCCCGGGACGAACCGCGTGATCATTGGTCCGAATGCCCAGATGCCCAAGCTCGTCTTCATTCACCGCTCCTTCGAGGTCGAGGCGTGCGCGGCGATCTTATTCGGGAACCGCTCGTTAGCGCTAACATTTCCGCGCCGAGAGGCGATCCGGGGGTTGAAGGACGCTCGACGGATCCGGGCAAAGCTTCATCGGGCCCGAGCACGTGAGCTCGATGGAGCCAGGCTGACGACAGGAGCTCGATGGAGCCAGGCGACGACATTACCTCGATGGAGCCGGTCGACGAGGTGATCACCCGGCGCCGGCCGCGGGCGCCCGTGATGTCCGACGTCGGGCGGCTCGCCGGGGTCTCGCATCAGACGGTCTCGCGGGTGATCAACGGAAGTCCGCACGTCCGCCCCGAGACGCGCAGCCGGGTGCTCGCGGCGATGGAGGAGCTCGGCTACCGGCCGAACTCGGTGGCGCGCGCGCTGGTCACCGGCCGCTCGAACACGCTGGGCGTGGTCAGCTTCGACACGACGCTGTACGGGCCCGCCTCGACGCTGTTCGGGATCGAGAAGGCCGCCCACGAGGCCGGCTACTTCATCATCGTCGCCAGCCTGAAGGCGCTGAACCGCCCGTCGGTGTCCGACGCGGTCGAGCGGCTGCGCCGGCAAGGCGTCGACGGCATCCTCGTGATCGCGCCACAGCGGGAGGCCGGCGATGCCCTCCTGCACACCCACGCCGACGTGCCGCTGGTGGCGGTCGAGGCCGGCCCCGAGCAGGGCGTCGCGGTGGTCGCGGTAGATCAGATCGCGGGTGCCGTGAGCGCCACCAGGCATCTGCTCGAGCTCGGGCACGAGACCGTCTGGCACATCAGCGGCCCGTCGAACTTCATCGAGTCCCAGCAGCGCCAGGCGGGCTGGCGCACGACACTCGAGGCCGCCGGCGCCGAGCGGCCCGAGCCGCTTGTCGGCGACTGGAGCCCGAGCGCGGGCTACGAGCTCGGCCGGCGCCTCAGCCGCGATCTGGCGGTGACCGCGGTGTTCGTCGCCAACGACCAGATGGCGCTCGGCCTCCTGCGCGCGATGCACGAGGCCGGCCGCGCGGTCCCGGGCGAGCTCAGCGTCGTCGGATTCGACGACATCCCCGAGGCGTCGTACTTCCTCCCGCCGCTGACGACGGTGCGCCAGGACTTCAACGAGATGGGAACCCGGAGCCTGCGACTGCTGCTCCGCACGATCGAGACCGGGGAGCCGCCCCGGTCGGGCTCGCTCGTCCCGCCCGAGCTGATCGTCCGCGCCAGCACGAGCGCGCCACCTCGAACCCATTGACACCCAGGTCTTGTGATCGCTAACATGGCCGCCGCATCAACGCGAGAGGAGGGCTAGGAGCGTGGGTCGAGCCGACGCAAGTCGCGACGTGGAAGCATGCCGCGAACGCCGTCGGCGAAGACGCGAGAGTCCCGGCGAGAGCCGCGGCATACAGGTACAGGTCGCTAGCTGTGACCTTGTGAGTGTGCGGTTAAGTCTTGAGACAGCGAGTGGATTTCGACAGCCGCGTCTGAGAGCGTAAGCAACTCAGGTCGTGTTTGCGCGGACGAGAGGAGCAGTGTAGGTGTCACAAGAAGATATGTTGGGGGACGTTGTCGAGCGGCTCGAGTGGGACGAGCGCAAGCAGGAGGAAACCCCCGTCAAGAAGTGGCGTCAGCTGACGCGACGGACCGCGCTCACAGGCGCCGCCGCCGGACTCGCCGCGGCTGCGCTTGAGGCGTGCGGCTCGAGCAAGAGCTCGAGTTCGGTCACGGGCGTCTCGTCGAGCACGGCAGCGACGAGCAGCAGTAGTAGCGCCGCATCCAGCATCTTCGGCGTGAGCGCGAGCTACAAGTTCACGCTCGTCAACCACGTCACCACGAACCCGTTCTTCACGCCGACCCAGAACGGCGCGGCCGACGCGTGCAAGCTGCTCGGGTGCTCCTACCAGTGGACCGGGTCGGATAACAGCGTCGTCGGTCAGATGGTCACCGACTTCAACACCGCGGTCAGCGCCGGCGTCGACGGGATCGGGATCGCGCTGATCAGCCTGACCGCGTTCAACCAGCCGGTGGAGAAGGCGTTGGCCGCCGGCATCCCGGTAGTCGCGTACAACGCGGACGCCGCCGGCAATCCGCGGCTGTCGTACATCGGCCAGGACCTGTTCGTATCCGGGCAGGAGATGGGCCAGCACATCGTCGACCTCGTGCCGTCGGGCGACATCGCGCTGTTCATCGCCACGCCGGGATCGCTGAACATCCAGCCGCGGATCGACGGCGCGCAGGCCACGCTCAAGGCTCACTCGAGCATCACCCCGCATGTCGTCGCCACCGGGGCGGCGCTCACCCAGGAGCTGTCGACGATCGACGCGTACATCACCGGACATCCCAGCTACAAGGGATTCTTCGCGGTTGATGGGGGCAGCACCCAGAGCATCGGCCAGACGATCCAGAAGCACGGACTGGTCGGCAAGGTCAAGGGTGGTGGCTATGACCTCACCCCGATCACGCAGCAGACGGTGGCGTCGGGCGCCATGCAGTTCACGATCGATCAGCAGCCCTACCTGCAGGGTTTCCTGCCGATCCTCCAGCTGTACATGTACAAGGCGTCGCAGAGCCTGAGCGGCATCGCCGACGTCAACACCGGCCTGAAGTTCCTCGACAAGACGACGGTCGGGCCCTACAACAGCACGAAGAGCCGGTACGAGGGCACCAGCAGTTCGGCAGGAGTGACGAAGTCGTAGCTCCCGATGGCGGTCGCTGACAGCACACCGCCCGCGGAAGCTCCACCCCAGGGCCCGGCCAAAGGCTGGGCCCGCCGGGGTGGCGCGCTGAGCTGGGGCCAGCGATTCCTGACGCTGCGCGAGGGCAGCATCATCGTGATTACGCTGGTCACGTTCGTCTACTTCGCGGCCAGCGTTCCGCACTTCCTGACGGGTTCCGGCCTCAAGGCGCTACTCCCGTACTTCGCCCCGTTCGCGATCCTGGCGGCCGGCGAGGTGTTCGTGATGATCAACGCCGAGATCGACCTGTCGGTCGGCGCGGTGTACCTGTTCGCGCCGTTCGTGTTCTACAAGCTGAACGTGAACGTCGGGCTTCCGCTGGTCCCGGCGATGATCGGCGCGCTGATCGCGGCGATGCTGGTCGGCCTGTTCAACGGGCTTGTGGTCTCGGTCGTCGGGATCTCGTCGTTCGTGACCACGCTGGGCACGCTGTTCACGCTGTCGGGCCTGACGCTGATCATCTCCCACGCGACACAGGTCACCACCCCGGGGACGTCGGTGGTCAAGGTGGGAACGTTCGCGCAGATCTTCGGAGGCGGCACGTACTCGGAGCTGTTCTGGGCGATCGGGATTGCGCTCATCCTCCAGCTGGTCCTGTCGTTTACCCGATGGGGGATCTACACGGTCGCGGTCGGCGGGAACCGGCTGGGCGCGTCCGAGGCCGGCGTCCGGACCAAGGTCGTGCTGACTCGCAACTTCGTGTTGTGCGCGGGCCTCGCCGGATTCGTCGGGATCCTCGAGGCCGTCCGTGCCGCGACGACGACGCCCGATCCATCCGGCGCCAATGTGATCCTGTTCCAGGCGATCTCGGCCGCGGTGATCGGGGGCACGCTGCTCCAGGGCGGATCGGGCACCGTGATCGGAGCGTTCATCGGGGCGATTTTCCTCGGGGTCCTCCAGGATGGCCTGAACCTCAAGGGCGTCAGCGCAAACTACTTCTACTTCTATCTCGGCCTCGCGATCCTGATCGCGATGGCGTTCAACACCTACGTCTCTCGGGTGCGGACGGGGTCGGGCCATGGCTGACGCCTCCATTCCCGAGGAGCGGATCGTCGGCCCGCAGACGGCCGAGGACGACGTGCTGCGGGTCGAGCACGTCAAGAAGAGTTTTGGACCGATCAGCGCGCTGCGCGACATCAACCTGCACCTGCGCAAGGGCGAGGTGCTGGCGCTGCTCGGCGACAACGGCGCCGGCAAGTCGACGCTGATCAAGATCCTCAGCGGCTTCCAGAAGCAGGACGCGGGGACGATGTGGCTCAAGGGAGAGCCGTACGCGCCCAAGAGCGTGCTCGACGCGCGCGCCCACGGGATCGACACGGTCTACCAGGACCTTGCGCTGATCGATCAGCTGACGGTGTACAACAACCTGTTCCTGCGGCGCGAGCTGGTCAAGAAGCCGATCCCGTTTCTGTCCAACCGCGAGATGCGAAAGCGGGCGCGCGCAGCGCTCGACGAGACCGGGATACACATCCCGCGGCTCGACGTGCCCGTGGCGCGCCTGTCGGGCGGGCAGCGCCAGGCGATCGCGGTGGCGCGGACGATCTCCGGCGACGCGGACGTAATCCTGCTCGACGAGCCGCTGGCGGCGATGGGGGCCAAGGAGGGGGCGCTGATCCTCGATCTGATCGCGCGGCTGAAAGCCGAAGGCAAGGTCTCGATCATCATGATCCTCCACAACTACGTGCACGTGTTCCAGGCCTGCGACCGCGTCAGCCTGATCCAGGACGGCGTGATCTCGCTGGACAAGCCGACGGCCGAGACCAGCGTCGAGGAGCTCAACGAGATCGTGGTCGAGGAGTACCGGCGGGCGAGACTGGCCGCGGCGACCGGCAACGGCGCGTCGGCAGGGTCCGCGCCGGCCGGCGGAACCGCGGCGTGAGCGGACCGTACGCGGTCGGCATCGACTTCGGGACTGAGTCCGGCCGCGCTGCGCTGGTCGACGTGAGCACCGGCGACGTGCTGGCCACCAGCGTCGTGCGCTATCCGAGCGCGGTCATCGACCAGACGCTCCCCTCGACCGGCGAGGAGCTACCGCCCGACTGGGCGCTGCAGGACCCCGACGACTGGGTGACGGTGGTCGAGAAGGCGGTGCCCGACGTGCTGAAGCAGGCGGCCGTCGACGCTGACGCGATTGTCGGCCTCGGGGTCGACTTCACCTCGTGCACGGTGCTGCCGGTCACGAGCGACGGGGTGCCGCTGTGCACGATCGACAAGTGGCGCGAGCGCCGCCACGCCTGGCCGAAGCTGTGGAAGCATCACTCCGCGCAGCCGATCGCCGATCGCCTGAACGAGATCGCAGTCGAGCGGGGCGACGCGTTCCTCGAGCGCTACGGCGGGCGGATCTCGTCAGAGTGGTACTTCCCGAAGCTGATCGAGGTGTGGCTCGAGGATCGCGAGATCTACGACGAATGCGCCGGCTTCATCGAGGCGACCGACTGGATCGTGTGGTGGATCACCGGCGTCGAGTGCCGGCAAACCGCGACCGCCGGGTTCAAGGCGATGTGGTCGCCGGCCGACGGACTCCCCCCGACCGAGTACTTCGAGGCCGCCTATCCCGGCTTCGACCGCCCCGGTGAGAAACTCGGTGATACGTTCGCCCCGCTGGGCACAAAGGCGGGCACGCTCCGGCCCGAGGTGGCGAAACGCACCGGACTGAGCGAGTCGGTGGCGGTTGCGGTCGGGAACGTCGACGCCTGGGTGTCGGTTCCGGGCGTGGGGGTGGAGGAGCCGGGCACGTTCGTGATCGTGATCGGGACCTCGATCTGCGACATGATCGTCCACCCCGAGGAGACCCGGCTGCCCGGTATCACCGGCGTGGTCAAGGACGGGATCCTCCCGGGCCTGTACGGCTACGAGGCCGGCCAAGCGGCGGTCGGCGACATGCTCGCGTGGTTCGTCGACGACGTGGTCATGGATTCCGACAGCTACGGCAAGCTCGAGAAGGCGGCGGCGAAGCTCGCTCCGGGCGAGACCGGGCTGGTCGCGCTCGATTGGTGGAACGGCAACCGTTCGATCCTCGCCGACGCCGACCTCACGGGTGCGATCTTCGGACTGGGGCTGCACACCACGCGCGAGCAGATCTACCGCGCGCTGCTCGAGGCGATCGCGTTCGGCAGCCGACGGATCATGGACAACTTCGAGGAGCACGGACTCGTGCTCTCGCAGGTCGTGGCCTGCGGCGGGATCGCCGAGCGCAGCCCGCTGATGATGCAGCTGCTCGCCGACACCAGCGGACGCGAGGTGCACGTGCCGGAAGTCAACGAGATCCCCGCTCGCGGCGCCGCGTTGTTCGGCGCGGTCGCGGCCGGCGTGTACGAAGACATCGGGAGCGCCGTCGAGGCGACCCGCCCCAAGAAGGTGCGCACGTACAAGCCCGATCTCGAGGCCAAGAAGACGTATGACCGCGTGTACGAGATCTATCGCCGGCTGTACGAATACCTCGGGCGCTCAGAGGTGCGGCTGCTGCATGACCTGAAACGGATTCGCACCGAAGGGAGAGGCGCGTGAACCGGCTACCCCGCATCGGCTTGCTCGGGATCATGCAGGAGCTCTACGACGACATGCTCCCGGGGATCACCGAGCGCCAGGGACAGTACGCCTCCGCGGTCGCCAAGCAGCTGGCCGGGGTCGCCGATGTGCGGTTCACGCGTCCGGCGCGCAACCGCGAGGACGTCGAGTCGATCACCCGCGAGCTGGTCGACGCGGACGTCGACGGCATCGCGATCGTGATGCTCACGTACGGTCCGGCGATGCGCACCGTCCGTGCGCTCAGCGATGTGCGGGTACCGCTGATGCTCGCGAACATCCAGCCCGAGCGCTCGATCACCCCGAGCTGGGACATGGCCGACCTGACCTATAACCAGGGCATCCACGGCGCGCAGGACCAGGCCAACGCGATCGTCCGCGCCGGCCTGCCGTTCTCGGTCGTCACCGGTGAGTGGCGGTCGGCCGGGTTCGAGCGCGCGTTCGAGGACTGGGCGCGCGCCGCACAGGCGGTGACTGCGCTCCGGCGCACACGGATCGGCCTGCTCGGCTACCCGATGAACGGCATGGGGGACATCCTGTACGACCCGCCGTCGCTGCTCCGGCGCATCGGCCCCACGATCGTGAGCGAGGACCTCGGCCCGATGGTGAAGAGAATCGACGCGGTAACCGACGCCGAGGTCGACGCGGTCCTCGCGCGTCACGCGGAGGTGTTCGAGGTCGCGAGCGACCTGCCGCGCGAGCGCCACGCATACGCCGCGCGATTCGAGGTGGCGATCCGGGGCCTGCTCGAGGAGAAGGGGTACGCCGGCTTCTCGTTCCACTTCGACTCGATCGGCGGCGACGGCCGGTTCAAGCAGTTGCCGTTGCTGGCGGCGTCCGACCTGATGGCCGACGGCTACGGGTTCGCCGCCGAGGGCGACACGAACACCACCACGCTGATGTGCGCGGCCCAGACGATGATCGGCGACGCCCACTTCAGCGAGATGTACGCGATGGACTGGGAGCTTGACTCCGTGCTGATCAGCCACATGGGCGAGGGCAACTGGAAGATCGCCCGCAGCGACCGACCGGTGAAACTGATCGATCGCGAGCTCGGCATCGGCCGGCTCGACAACCCGCCGACGCCCGTGTTCTCCGCACAGCCGGGCCCGGCCACCACCGCCGCGCTGATCCCGATCGAGGGCGATTACTACCGCCTGCTGGTCGGTCGCGGGGAGGTGCTCGACACGCCCGAGCTGCCGAAGGTCGAGATGCATTACTTTCATTTCCGCCCGGATGCGGGTATGGAGGAGTTCATGAACCGCTGGCTCTCGCTCGCCGGACCGCACCACTTCGTGATTAATCTCGGGGACCACCGGGCACGGTGGCGGCGGCTCGCGGAGCTGCTCGAGATCGAGTACGTCGAACTCTGAGCGCGGTGCTCGAGCGCCTCGCCGCAGACGTCGTCGCCGCCAATCGCGCGCTCGCCGCGCATGGCCTGGCAGCGCTCACCTGGGGCAACGCGAGCGGGATCGATCGCGACGAGGGCCTCGTGGTGATCAAGCCGAGCGGCGTCGCGTACGAGGAGATGACCGAGGCGGACATGGTCGTGGTCGATCTCGACGGTAACGTCGTCGCGGGCGAGCGGAGGCCGTCGACCGACACGCCCACGCACGTCGCCCTGTACCGCGCGTTCGAGGACATCGGCGGGGTCGTGCACACTCACTCCACCTGGGGAGTGGCGTGGGCGCAGGCGCAGCGCGAGATCCCGTTGCTCGGAACGACGCATGCGGATCTGTGCGCATTCCCGATCCCGGTGACGCGCGCCCTCACCGACGACGAGATCGCGTCCGACTATGAGGGGGAGACGGGGACGACACTCATCGAGCTCATCTCAGAGCGCGGCCCGCTGGAGCTGCCCTGCGCGCTGGTGCGCGGGCACGCGCCGTTCTGCTGGGCGGCGAGCCCGGCCGCGGCGGTCGACGTCGCGGTCACGCTGGAGGAGGTGGCGAGGATGGCGCTGCTGACCACGTTGCTCGACCCGAACGCTCCGCCACTGCAGTCGGCGCTCCGCGACAAGCACCACGAGCGCAAGCACGGCCCGGAGGCCTACTACGGTCAACCGTGACCGAGCCGGCAACTTCGTCCTCCGCCGCGGGGGAAACTGCGGTAGGGTGCCGCCGGGGTTAGGCGGCTGAGGAGGACTGGCAGATGGCAGACACGATCGTAGTGGGCACCGACGGGTCGGACAGCGCCAAGCGCGCGGTGGCCGAAGCGGTCCGAGTGGCCAAGTTGCTCGACGCCGAGCTTCACGTGGTGTCCGCATTCGAGCCGTTGCGCGGCGCGCACATCGAGGGTGCCGCCGAGGGCGCCGCCAAGGTCTGGCAGCCGTTGCCGGACGCGCAGGTCGAGGGTGTCCTGAGCGAGGCCGGCAGCGCCGTGCGCCTGAGTGACCTCGAGGTGCATACACACGCGGTGAAGGACCGCGACCCGGCCGACGCGCTCATCGAAGTCGCCGAGCAGGTCGGCGCGACCCTGATCGTCGTCGGCAACCGCGGAATGCACAGCGCCAGGCGATTCGTGCTCGGCAACGTGCCGAACAAGGTCTCGCACCGGGCGCGTTGCAACGTGCTGATCGTCGCCACCGACCAGGAGTGACCGCATCCGGCTCGCACGGCCGGAGGATCGTTAGTGAGGAGTCATGGGTGAGGACGGGCTGAAAGCAGCCGAGGCAAAGATGCGCGCCGCGCATCAGCCCGACGAGGCGATCCGCAGCTTCGCCAACGCCTATGAGCGGCTTGTGGGCGGCGAGTCGGCGATGCTGCCGAGCGCCGAGCTCGAGCCGGCCGGCGACGTAGACGCGCTGGAGGACTTGCCGGAGGGCGACGGCGACGCGCTCGATCGGGTGGCGGTGATCAAGCTCAACGGTGGGCTGGCGACGACGATGGGCCTGCGCAGCCCGAAGTCGCTCGTGGAAGCGCGCGAAGGACGGTCGTTCCTGGACATCATCATCGGCAACACGCTCGCGCTGCGAGAGCGGTATGGCGCCCGCCTGCCGCTCGTGCTGATGAACAGCCAGGCCACGCGTGAGGACACGTTGCAGGCGCTCGAGTCCCATCCCGACCTCGACACCGGTCTGCCGGTCCACTTCCTCCAGAGCATGGAGCCGAAGCTCGACGCCGAGTCACTCGCTCCGGTCAGCTGGCCGCCCGAGCCGTCGCTCGAGTGGTGCCCACCCGGGCATGGTGACGTGTACGGCTCGCTGCGCAGCTCGGGGATGCTCGACGCGTTGCTCGAGCACGGCTTTCACTACGCGATGATCTCCAACGCCGACAACCTCGGGGCGATGACCGACGCCCGGATCGCCGCCCACATGGAGCGCGGCGAGATTCCGTTCCTGATGGAGGTCGTCGAGGGAACCGAGGCGGATCGGAAGGGCGGACACATCGCGCGCCGCCGAGCGGACGGGCAGCTGGTGCTGCGCGAGACCGCGCAGACTCCTCCTGAGGACGAGGAGTCGTTTCGTGACTACCGCCGGTGGCGGTACTACAACACGAACAGCCTCTGGGTCGATCTGCGCGTGCTGAAGGAAAAGCTCGACACCAGTGACGGTGTGCTCGAGCTGCCACTGATCATCAACCGGAAGACCGTCGATCCGCGCGACTCGAACTCGCCCCCGGTACTCCAGCTCGAGAGCGCGATGGGCGCGGCGATCGGCAGCTTCAAGGGCGCCGAGCTGCTGTGCGTGCCCCGCTCGCGGTTCGTGCCGGTGAAGACGACCGACGACCTGCTTGTGCTGCGCTCGGACGTGTACACGCTGTCGGATGACCTCGTCGTGTCGGCTGTGCCCGAGCGAGTCGGGAACCTGCCGTACGTCGAGCTCGACCCCGACTTCTACAAGCTGCTCGACGACTTCGAGCGACGGTTCCCCGACGGTCCCCCGTCATTGCGGGAGGCGGAACGGCTCGTCGTGCACGGTGACGTCACGTTCGGCGAGGGCGTGCGTGTGCGTGGCGCCGTGGAGCTCGACGCCCAGGAGCCGACGCAGATCGAAGCTGGGGTGACGCTCGAGCCTTGAGCGCAAGGCTCGAGCGCATGAGCTAGCTGGCCTTCTTCGCGCGCGTTGATTTCGAACGCGTTCCCGCCGAACGTGACGAGGTCGAGCGCGATGCGGTGGAGCGGCTGGCGGCCTTGCGGGCGCCCGTCGAGCGCGAGCTGGTGCGCTTGGATCCGGTCGTGGCCTTCTTGGCCGTGGACGACGACTTCGCTGCCGTTGACGACGACTTCGTTGCCGTTGACGACTTCCTCGCCGTGGACGACGCCTTCGCCGGGAGCTTCTGTGTCAGCGCGGACTTCACGCTGTCGAAGTCCTTGAGCGCCTGCTTGTTGGTCTTCGCAGCTTCGCGACGGAGCGCGGCCAGCGCAGCGGTCACTTCCTTGTAGCTGCGCTGCGACCCGCGACCGAGGTGACCGCCGAGCGCCTTGAGCGCATCGTTGGCGTCGTCGAGCCGCTTCTCGAACCGGGCGATCGACTGCTCCACCTCCCGCCGCGTCGCCTGCTTCGTTGAAGCGGCGCGCGCGCGCACACCTTGGGTGGCTCGGCTCGCGCGGGCGGCGGGTTTGCGGGTGGCTGACTTGCGGGCTGGGGGCATCGCTTCTCCCTGTTGAACTGGACGAGTGACGGCAAAGCTTTGCGTACTGAGCAGACGCATGTCACCACCTACCCTTTTTTTCAGGGAACCGTCGCGTTTGCGCAGAAATCCTGGCGTGCCTGGACCGCCAGTTGTCGGTGGCGCGAGTATTGTCCGGAGCGATGGACGAGGCATCGCGGCGCGGTCCGATCACGATCGTCCTGGCCGACGATCACCAGGTGGTCCGCGCCGGGTTGCGGCTGTTGCTCCAGGCAGAGGAGGGATTCGATGTGGTCGCCGAGGCCGGGGACGTGGCCACGACCGAGCGCCGCGTGGCCGCTTATCACCCCCGCGTGCTGATCCTCGACCTGAACATGCCCGGGGAGTCGAGCCTGCCCGCGATCCCGCGCCTGCGCCAGAGCGCGCCCGACACGCAGATCGTCGTGCTCACCATGCAGAACGACCCCGCGTTCGCGCGCGAGGCGCTTCGTGCCGGCGCGATCGGCTACGTGCTCAAGGAAGCCGCCGACAGCGAGCTCGTACAAGCGGTGCGCCTCGCTGCGGAAGGTCGCACGTATCTCAACCCGGAGCTCGGGGCGCGCCTCGCGGCCGAACCGCAGGTCTCGGGCGGGCCTCCCGACGATCTGTCGGTGCGCGAGATCGAGGTGTTGCGGCTGATCGCGCTCGGACACACCAACAGCGAGATCGCCGCGCGACTGTATCTGAGCGTGCGCACGGTCGAGTCACACCGCGCGCACATCCAGCAGAAGACGGGACGCACGACGCGGGCGGCGCTCGTCGCCTACGCGCGCGAGCACAGCGTCATCTGAGCAGCAATCGCGTCGCTAGTGTGCGCCGCCGGAACCGGCGATCTCGTCGCGCGTGGCGCGCGCGTGAGCGGACTTCGGAACCTGCATCAGCAACGGACGGCGGCCGCTGCGCGAGCTGCGCACCGCCGCGGCCGAGGCGACGACCGCGCCGGTGTGCGTCCACGTCACCGGCGCGGGGGAGAAGTGAAGCAGCGCCGCCCACGTGGCCGGTCCGACGATGCCGTCGGCGGTCAGTCCCTCGGCGGCCTGGAACGTCTCGATGGCCGATTGCGTCGTAGGACCGTAGTCGCCGTCGATCGGGATCGTGTAGCCCGCGGTCGCCAGGTGCTCCTGCGCCCACACCACGAGGTCCCCGAGCGAGCCCAGCTTGAGGATCGGGCTGCTCGCGGTCGGCGTGATTCCGGTCAGGTTGCCGGCGCCGATCGAGATCGCCTTCCAGCCGGAGGTGCTCGCCTGCTGCCAGTTCCACCAGCTGACGCCGGCGGCGCCGTACGTCCGCGAGAGCTGCCGGAAGCGGATGATCTGGCCCATCGGCGGGTTCTGGTAGACCTGCCCGAGGGGATCGATCTCGCGCTCGTACACGCTGTTGTACGCGTAGGTGTGCGCGTACACCGCGTTGACGCTCGTGCCGATGTCCATCCAATACATCTGCGGCGAGTTGTACTGGGCGCCACCCGGACCGAGGAAAACTGAATATGGAAACCCGGGGTGGTAGTCGACGTAGGGGAACCCAGCCAGCACGACCGGATAGCTCTGGCCGATGAGCTGGCGCAAACGTGTTATGTAACTCTGCGCTTGGACGTACTTGCCCTCGTATTCACTCTCGGCGTCGATCACCAGGCAGTCGGCGCCGTCCTTCACCGCCTGCGCTCCGACATCAGCCTCCGAGATCGGGTGGACGCCATACACGTACTGCCACGCGCACACGCGCAGGTGGTTGGCATGGAGCGTCGAGACAACACTCGGGTTGAACTGCGACCACATGCTCGAGCCGTCGCCGCTCTTGATGATCAGCGTGCTGACGCCGTAGTGATCCGCGGTTGAAATGATCGACGCGAGCGTGCCGCCGGCCGAGCGAGAGATGTACCAGATCCACATCCCGCGGCCGGCCATTGAGTCGGACGCCTTGTGGATGACGTGTGCCGAGCGCTGCTTCGCCGCGGCCGCACGCCCGCCCGGGGCGAATGCAAGTCCCACCAGCAGGAGCCCGACGAGCGCGGCCACAAAGCGCCTGCGGTGTTCAGTCATACGGCCTGCCACCAATGCCACCGTAGCGTAGAACCCAGGCCGCGTGTACAAGTTGCGTTGCCGGCTGGAGGAGACGTGTACCACATGTCGTACACGCTGCCTCGGCATGCGATGGGGGAGGCTTGAGTGACGGGCGACGCCGCCCGTCACTCAATGAGACACCCGAGCGGCTACTTGATGAAGAGGATCTCGGAGTACTTCGGTAGTGGCCAGAGATCGTCGGCCACCACCTTCTCGAGCGTGTCCGCGGCGGCGCGGACCTCGGTCATCGCCGGGACGACCGAGTCCCGCATGAACGTGGCGTGCTCCTCGAGCTCCGCCGGCTGGTTCTCGGCGCGGTTCGCCGCCTCGAGCTTCTTGATCGCTTCGGTGAACTCGGCGATCAGGTCGGAGGTCTCGGTGGCGAGCTCTCCGAGCTGGGCCTCGAGCAGCAGCGCCAGATGGCGCGCCGCCGCCGGCACCAGCATCGTGCGCGCGAGCGACGCCGCTGTCTCGGCCTCGATGTTGAGCTTGGTCACGTACTGCTCGAGGGACACCTCGTGGCGGGACTCGAGCTCACGCCGAGACAGCACGTTGTGCTTCTCGAACACCGCCACCGTCTCGTCCGAAACGAGGTACGGCAGCGCGTCCGGAGTCGCTCGCAGGTTCAACAACCCCCGGCGCTCGGCCTCGGCGTGCCACTCCTCGTCGTAGTTGTCCCCGCCGAAGATGATCCGCTTATTCTCGGCGTAGCTGTGCTGGAGGATCGGCCGTAGCGCGTCCTCGAGCACGGCGTCGCGCAGCGGATCGCCGGCCGGCGGGCCACCCTTGAGCGCCGCCTCGAGCTCGTCGGCGAGCTCGTCGATCGCCTCCGCGACGATCGTGTTGAGCACGGTGTTCGGGAGCGCGGGCGACTGACTCGAGCCGAGCGCGCGGAACTCGAACTTGTTGCCGGTGAACGCGAACGGGCTCGTGCGGTTGCGGTCGCCGCCGTGCTTGGGCAGCTGCGGGAGCACCGGCGTGCCGAGCCCGAGGAACGACTGCGCCCGGGTCTCCGACGTCTCGCCGCGCTCGAGTGCGCCGAATACGTTCTCTAGCTCGGCGCCGAGGAAGATCGAGATGATCGCCGGCGGCGCCTCGTTCGCGCCGAGGCGATGATCCTGACCGGGCGAGGCGATCGACGCGCGCAGCAGGCCCTGATACTTGTTGACGGCCTGTATCACCGCCGCGCAGAAGAACAGGAACTCGAGGTTCCGGTGCGGTGTGTCGCCGGGCTCGAGCAGGTTCTTGCCGGTGTCGGTGCCCATCGACCAGTTGTTGTGCTTGCCCGAGCCGTTGACCCCCGCGAACGGCTTCTCGTGGAGCAGACATACGAGCCCGTAGCGCCGCGCGACGTTCTGCATGATCTGCATCGTCAGCTGCTGATGGTCCGAGCCGACGTTCGAGTTCTCGAAGATCGGCGCGATCTCGTACTGGTTGGGCGCCACCTCGTTGTGGCGGGTCTTGACCGGCACACCCAGCTTGGCCAGCTCGCGCTCTGTCTCGAGCATGTACGCGAGGATCCGCTCGGGGATCGACCCGAAGTAGTGGTCGTCGAGCTCGTGGCCCTTCGGTGGCTTGGCGCCGAACAGCGTGCGGCCGGTCGTGATCAGGTCGGGCCGCTCGAAGTAGTACTGCTCGTCGATCAGGAAGTACTCCTGCTCGGGGCCGATCGTCGTGAACACCCGGTTCGCATCGACGTCGCCGAACAGCTTGAGCGCGCGGATCGCGGACTTCGACAGCGCGTCCATCGAGCGCAGCAGCGGAATCTTGTGGTCGAGCGCCTCACCCGTCCACGACGCGAACGCGGTTGGGATGCACAGCAGCGTGCCGTTCGGGTTCTCGAGGATGAACGCCGGCGAGGTCGGGTCCCAGGCGGTGTAGCCGCGCGCCTCGAACGTGGCGCGGATCCCGCCCGTGGGGAACGACGAGGCGTCGGGCTCGCCCTGGATCAGCTCCTTGCCCGAGAAGTCGGCGATCGCGGTGCCCTCGTCGGTTGGGGCGTAGAAGCTGTCGTGCTTCTCCGCGGTCGAGCCGGTCAGCGGCTGGAACCAGTGCGTGTAATGGGTCGCACCCCGCTCCATCGCCCATTCCTTCATCGCGAGCGCGACCGCGTCGGCGAGCGACGTGTCGAGCGCCTCGCCGCGGGCGAGCGTCTGCTGTAGGCGCTTGAAGACGTCAGAGGAGAGGCGCTGGCGCTGGACGGCGCGGCTGAACACATTCGCGCCGAACACCTGGTTGTCGGAGAGCGTGAGGTCGGGCGCTCCGAGTGCGCCCCCGTTGGGAGTCCACTGCGCGGCGAAGACGTTCTGCTGGCGGATTCGAGGCATGCGTTATCGGTTTCCTTCCATGTGGGCGCCACGGCGGCGCGGGCGCGTACAAAACCCCACCTCGATGAGGCCGAGGCATACGGTCAAAGAGCGTAACGGCCGACCCCGGGGCTCGTCATTATCCGGATGTCCAAATCGGTCGACCCAGATGGACAAACGCGGGCGTGAAATACTCGCGTCCATGCCATTCAATCGAGAGCTCGGCTGGCAAGCGTACGTCCCCGACGAGGGCCGGTACGAGCGCACCGCCTATCGCCGCTGCGGCCGCAGCGGGCTGCAACTGCCGCCGATCTCGCTCGGACTGTGGCAGAACTTCGGCGACGACCGGCCGCTTGCGAACTCCCGGGCGATCATCCGCCGCGCGTTCGACCTCGGGATCACGCACTTCGACCTGGCCAACAACTATGGGCCACCGTACGGAAGCGCCGAGATCAACTTCGGGCGCATCTTCGAGGAGGACCTGAAGCCGTATCGCGACGAGATCGTGATCTCGACCAAGGCCGGCTACGACATGTGGCCCGGTCCGTACGGCGAGTGGGGGTCGCGCAAGTACGTGCTGGGCAGCCTCGAGCAGAGCCTGGCGCGGATGCGGCTCGACTACGTGGACATCTTCTACTCGCACCGGTTCGATCCCGACACGCCGCTCGAGGAGACGATGGGCGCGCTCGACACCGCCGTGCGGCAGGGCAAGGCGCGCTACGTCGGCATCTCGTCCTACGGTCCGCGCCGGACCGAGGAGGCGGCTCTGATCCTCCGCGAGCTCGGAACGCCGCTGCTGATCCACCAACCGTCGTACTCGCTGCTCAACCGGTGGGTCGAGGAAGAGCTGCTCGACGTCCTCGAACGCGAGGGGGTCGGCGCGATCGTGTTCTCTCCGCTCGCGCAGGGGCTGTTGACCGACCGCTACCTCGACGGCGTGCCCGAGGACTCGCGCGCGCGTATCGGAAACTACTTCGACGAGGGCATGCTCTCGAACGAGAACCTCGCGCGCGTGCGGGCGCTGAACGAGGTCGCGCAGCGGCGCGGGCAGTCGCTGGCGCAGATGGCGATCGCGTGGGTGCTGCGCGATCCGCGGATAACGAGCGCGCTGCTCGGCGCGAGCAGCGTCGCGCAGCTCGAGCAGAACGTGGCGGCGCTCGAGCGGCCGGACTTCGACCCGGCTGAGCTCGAGGAGATCGACCACCACGCCGGCGACGGCGGCGTCAACATCTGGGCCGCGTCGAGCAACCAGTAGCTCGGCCGCACGCCCGTCCCGGCGGCGGCTTCGGCTGCACGCCCGTCCGGCGGCACCGCGCTGGTGTGGGCTCTCGCGAGGGCGGACGGCCTGGCACGCGAGTGCCGCAGGCCGTGCGCCGCAGCCTCGCGTAAAGCGTTATCGCCGGGCCACGGCCGCTGCCGCAGGCGGCCCATCGAGCTATGGCGCTGGCGACGACGTGGTGACGATCTGACCGTTGTTGTTCACGTACGACTCGGACGGGGCGTTGTGGATCAGGACCGTGAACGTACCGTGGGGGAGGGAGCCGTTGCCGGTCACGGCCTTGGCCTTGCCGTTGAGGCCGGCGGCCACCTCCCACGCCACCACGTGACGGCCGGGCGCCACGGCGGTGACCGACCAGTCGAACTTGGCGGTTTTGCCCGGGGCGAGGGTGCCGAGCGCCCAGGTGTTCGAATACGCGGTGACGCCGCCGCCGGGGCTGCCGCTACCGGCTGCCGACCCGGGCTGGCAGCCCACGTTGCACGCCCCCGGGGGCCGGTCGACGACCCACACCGGACGCGAGGGATTCGCGAGCCCGGTCTGTTGCAGGTCCTGCGCGAACGCCGCGGCGTCTGTGCCCTCGCCTGATGGCGCGGGGTAGGCGCAGGTGACGTTGCAGATCGTCACGGCGATGTTCGGGATCGTCTTGGTGCCCGTGTTGCGGACGGCGAGCACGAGGTGGCTGTGCTCGGACAGGCGCTGCGAGGAGGGGAACGTGGCGGCTGACACGGCGACGGGGAAGTTGCCGCTCGGCTCGCTCGCGTCCTGGCGCGCTCCGCTCCCGCAACCGGTGAGGATGAGCGCCGCCAGCACGGCGCAGATCGGGCTAAGTGGCCCCTTTCGCAAGTACGACGACATTCGAGCGGCCCCCGGCGGCGCCTGGCTTTGTCCTCGGACCTCGATGTGGCTGGGCCACACCTTCGGTCCTGCGTCCGCGCCAGGCATCCACCGGTGACCACTCTCGGTGCCGCCGCACTTACGAAAGAGACCACTGATGCTCCTGGAGGTCACGGCGCGCCGAACATAGCAATAGAAGTTGTGCGCCGAGCCGGTACGCAAGCAGTCAGGATTAGCGCCGTGCGGACGATGATCGGGGCATGCGCAATCGACTGACGGCAGTCACGGTCGCGACGCTCATGCTCCCGCTGGGGCTATGCGCACCGGCCTGGGCGGCGGGCGAACCGGTTACGGTCGTCCAGACCACGGTGAGCCTGCGTGACGCGCTCACGGTCAAGGCGCCGCAGAGGTTCACGGCCAGGCCCGCGCGTGGCAGCGTGGTCATCCGGGTCAACCCGAATGTCCGCTACCAGCAGATCACGGGCTTTGGCGCCGCGATGACCGACAGCTCGGCGTGGCTGCTCTACGACGAGCTCACGCCCGAGTGGCGGGCGGCCACGATGAACCTGCTGTTCGGGCCCGCCGGGATCGACCTGAACTTCCTGCGCATCCCGATCGGGGCGTCGGACTACACGGTCTCGCCGGCGCCGTACAGCTACGACGACCTGCCGACGGGGCGGACCGATCCGGCGATGGCCGACTTCTCGATCGAGCACGACGAGGCCTACGTCATCCCCGCGCTCCGGGAGGCGCTCGCGGTCAACCCCGGCATGCTCACGCTCGCGAATCCATGGTCGGCGCCGCCTTGGATGAAGACCAACGGCACGTTCGACAACGTCGCGCTCGCCGGCTCGGTGCAGCCGCAGTACTACCAGGCGCTCGCGCAGTACTTCGTCAAGTTCATCGAGGGCTATCAGGGCCAGGGCGTGCCGATCGACGCGATCACGCCGATGAACGAGCCGAACTCGAGCTCCACGTGGCCGGGCTCGGCGCTCACGCCGTCAGACGACGCCACGTTCCTGCCGCAATATCTCGCGCCGGCGCTCGGCGCCGCCGGCCTGCATCCGACGATCTACGGCGACGACGACACCGAACTGGCCGACGCGCAGGCGCTGCTTTCCGGCTCGGCGGCGTCGACGCTCGGCGGGATCGCCTTCCACTGCTACCAGGGAATGGGGCAGATGACCAGCCTCCACGACGAGTATCCGTCGGAGCCGATCATCCTCAGCGAGTGCTCGCCGGGGATCATCCCGTATGCGACCGCCGAGGTCCCGATCGACGCCACCCGCAACTGGGCGAGCGGCGTGCAACTGTGGAACCTCGCGCTCGATACCTCGGGTGGCCCGTACGAGACCGCCATGGGCTGCCCGGGCTGCACCGGCGTCGCGACCGTCAACACGCAGACGCACACCCCGAGCTTCGGGCTGAACTACTACCAGTTCGGGCAGACCAGCAAGTACGTGCAGCCGGGCGCGGTGCGCATCGACTCGACCCGCCTGGTGTCCGACAGCTTGGGCGTCACGCCCGGCGTCGACGACGTCGCGTTCATCAACCCCGACGGCTCGAAGGTGCTGGTCGCCTACAACAGCCGTCCGCGACGGGCTCGGCTCGCGGTGCAGTGGCACGGCCGGTTCGTCAACTGGGGCCTGCCCGGCCTGGGCACGGTCACGTTGATCTGGCGTTAAGCGCGGTTAGGCGCGTCCCCGGGTGGCGACGGTTCGGATTTGGTATTTCCGGGCATAGGTCCCTAGGCTGTGGCGTCAGCCGCTTGGCGGCACTGAAGACCCGGGAGGCTGGAGCAGATTTGATCAGAGCGGTCGCCGATCGTGGGTACACGCCCATCAAGGGCTTGCTCGAAGAGGTCGGCAACATGATGATCTTGACCGGCAAGACGCTGGTCTCGGCCGTGCGCCCGCCGTATCCGTACGGCCCCGAGTTCGTCGGGCAGTTCATGTTCGCCCTCAGGCTCTGCTGGTTCCCGCTGCTGATCTCGACGATCGCGTTCGGGTACGAGGCGCCCGGTCTGCAGGCCGCGAACTTCCTGGTGCTGTTCGGAGCGCTCGACCGGCTCGGCGGCTTCTTCGTGCTCGCCTCGATCCGCGAGTTCGCGCCGTTCGTCGACGCGATCGTGCTTGCCGGCGTGGCCGGGACTGCGATCACCGCGGATCTCGGCGCCCGGAAGATCCGCGAGGAGCTGGACGCGCTGCAGGTGCTCGGCGTCGATCCGATCAAGAACCTGGTCGTGCCGCGATTCCTCGCGCTGATGCTGCTCACGGGCCTGTTCGATATCTACGCGCTGATCTTCGGGATCTTCGGCGGGATCCTCGCGACGCTGGTCAACCACGCCTCGCTCGGCCCGTTCTTCTCGACGTTCTTCAACAACGCGGAGACCACCGACCTGTGGGGATCGGTGGTCAAGACCACGCTGTTCGGAGCGATCATCGCCGTCGTCTGCTGTTACAAGGGGATGACCGCCTCGGGCGGGGCCGAGGGAGTCGGTCGCGCCGTCAACCAAGCGGTGGTGATCTCGTTCCTGGGCATCTTCGCGTTCAACTACGCGTTCACCCAGACGCTGCTCGCGACCCATCCGGAGATCACGACGATCCCACGATGAACGACCTGATCATCACACCCAAGGGCTGGATCGAGGCGTTTGGCGAGATCGCCAAGTTCACGACGCAGGTCGTCGGCGAGGTTTTCCGGCTGCGCGTGTTCAAGTTCTTCGGCGAGGCGCTCCGCCAGGCCGGGATCCTGATCGTCGGCTCGGCGTTCGTGATCTGCACGCTGGTGTTCATCGTCGGTCTGTCGTGCGGGATCGAGGGTGCGTACCTGCTGCGCTCTCAGGGAGCGCCGGCGTTCTCGGGCGTGTTCTCGGCATGGTGCGACCTGCGCGAGCTCGCGCCGCTGGCGTTCGGCTACATGATGGCGGCGAAGGTCGGCACCGGAATCGTCGCCGAGCTCGGCTCGATGCGGATCTCCGACGAGATCGACGCGCTCGAGGTGATGGGCATCAGCGGCATGACGTTCCTGTGCGGGACGAGGCTGCTGGCGTCGTGGCTCGTGCTGCCGTTCGTGTACGTGATCTCGATCGGCGCCGGGTTCGTGGCCAGCTACATCGCGGTCGTGCAGCAGATCGGCGACGTCTCGTCCGGGGGGTACTTCCTGATCTTCTGGGAGTTCCAGAACCCGCCTGACCTCTTATTCAGCTTGATAAAGGCGATGGCGATGGCGACGCTCATCGTGCTAGTCGGCTGCTATTACGGGTACAACGCGAGTGGTGGGCCGGTGGGTGTCGGCACCGCCACGGCGAAGTCGATGGTCCTGAACCTCGTGGGCGTACATCTCATCGGAATGCTCGGCACGCAGCTCTTCTGGGGCGCGAACCCGCGAGCACCAATCGGAGGCTGACATGGCGTTTGACGACGAAGACTGGGACGCTGAGGACGCCGCGCACGGCGGCGAGGACGAGCCGGCTCCGATCGCGCGCGCGGACGGGTCCTACGGTGGCGAGGACGAGTCCGACGCCGGCGAGCATCAGCCCGCGCGCGGCTCGCGCGTGTCGGTCGTCGACGAGCAGCCACCGCGTCCGAGCCCGCCCCCGGGCGCGTCCGAGGACGAGTACAAGTGGCACACGTACAAGGTGTACCCGTCGGGCCGGCCCGACGCCGTCGAGTTCATCGACACCTACAAGGCGTTCGGGCGGACGCAGATCCTGCGCGGTCTGAACATGGGCCTGCCCGAGGGGATGGTGTCGATGATCCTCGGCCCGTCCGGCACCGGCAAGTCTGTCTGCATCAAGCACATGGTCGGGCTGCTGTACCCCGACGAGGGCGACATCCTGGTCCACGGCGAGTCGGTTCCGAACATGCCCGACGATCAGCTGTTCGAGATGCGCAAGAAGTTCGGCCTGCTGTTCCAGGACGGCGCGCTGTTCGGCTCGATGAACCTCTATGACAACGTCGCGTTCCCGCTGCGCCAGCACACCGAGAAGGGCGAGGACGAGATCGAGGACATCGTCATGCGCCGGCTCAAGGAGGTCGGCCTCGGCGACGCGCGCACGAAGGCGCCCAACGAGCTCTCGGGCGGGATGCGCAAGCGCGCCGGGTTCGCGCGCGCGCTCGTGCTCGAGCCCGACATCCTGCTGTTCGACGAGCCCGACTCGGGGCTAGATCCGGTGCGGACCGCGCTGCTCGGCGAGCTGATCCTCGAGATCCACCGCGACATGATGGAAGAGGCGAAGGCCAAGGGGAGGGAGCATCTCCCGACCTTCTGCGTGATCACCCACGACATCATGAGCGCGCGCCGCGTCGCGGATTACATCAACGTGCTGTGGAAGGGCCGGATCGTCGAGGCCGGACCGGCCGAGGACATGCTCAACTCGGAGAATCCGTTCATCCGCCAGTTCCTGTCCGGGGAGTCGCAGGGCCCGCTGGCGATGGACTGAGGGTTCGTCGATGATGGCGAAGGCGTTGGGGCGGCTCGTGGGGGCGGCGGTGAGCAAACCGGCCGTGACTCTCGGCATCGTGCTCGCGCTCGCGCTGGGCGGCGGCGCGATGGCGCTGCGGCTGACGCCGAACACGAACAGCGACACGTTCGTAAACCGCTCGTCGCCCACGTTCCAGGCAAGCCTCGACGACAACAAGCACTTCGGCGGCGATCCCGTGGTGATCCTGATCCGCGAGCCCCTGACCGATCTCGTCGAGACCAAGGACCTGGCCACGGTCAGCCAACTCGAGGCGTGCCTGGCGGGTCAGGTGTTGGTCGCCAACCAGCAGCTCGAGGCGTTCACGCCCGCGCCGGCGGGATCGCAGACGCCGTATGGCGGATGGGGCAGCCCGTGCGCGAAGCTGATGAAGGCCAAGCCGGCACAGGTGGTGTATGGGCCCGGCACGTTCCTGAACCGGGCGGTGGCGGCGGTCAACACCGAGATCGCGTCGATCACGAGTGCGGCGCAACAAACGATCCAGACGGCCAGGCAGAGCGCGTACAGCCTGGCGCTGGCCCACCATCTGTCGAAGAGCAAGTCGACCGCGCTCGAGAACGCGGCGGGTCAGCTCGCGACCCAGCAGGAGACCACTCAGCTCCTGCAGATGTACCTGAACTCCGGCATCAGCGGCCAGCCGAAGATCGACGATCCCCAGTTCATCCCGGAGATCGTGTTCGATCAGACGCGCGGGGTGAACCAGCCGAAGTCGCGGTTCGCGTACCTGTTCCCGACGCGGAACTCGGCGCTGATCCAGGTGCGGCTGAAGGCGTCGCTGACAGCGTCGCAGCAGGCGCAGGCGATCACGTGGATCCGTCAGGCGGTGAACATGCCGATGTTCCGCTCGGCCTACCACGGCACCTACACGGTGTCCGGCGTGCCGGTGGTGACCGACGATCTCGCCTCGACGATCACCGGGTCGATCGCGGGACTGCTCGCCGCCGCGCTGTTCGTGATGGGCGTGGTGCTGCTGCTGGTGTTTCGATCGCGTCCCCGGCTACTCCCGCTCGGGATCGCGCTGGCGGCAGCCGGGATCACGTTCGGGCTGGTGTCGCTGCTCGGCGGCTCGCTGACGATGGCGTCGATCGCGGTGCTGCCGATCCTGATCGGGCTGGCGGTCGACTACGCGATCCAGTTCCAGGCGCGCACCGATGAGGTGTCCGGCGACGTCGCTCAGGCGACGATGGCCGCTGTACCGACGATCGCGACCGCCGCGCTGGCCACGGCGGCCGGCTTCCTGGCGCTGTTGCTGTCGCCGGTCCCGATGGTCCGCGGTTTCGGCCTGCTGCTGATCGTCGGAATCGGAATCGCGCTCGCGTGCGCGCTCACCGCGGGGTCGGCCGCGATGGTCCTCGCCGGCCGCCGGCGATCGGCTCGCCGCTGGACCCCGCCGTCTTTCGGCATCGTTGGTGCCTCGGCGCGGGGCGCCGGGGAGATCCTCGGCGACGCGCGGGACCGGGCCGGGGTCTCGCGGCGGGTCGGCGGCATCGCGAGAGCCGCGGTCGCGGGTGCCGTCCGCCGGCCGGGCCGCGTCCTGCTCGTGGGCCTGCTGCTGGCCGCGATCGGCTGGGTCGCCGACACGCAGACGCCGGTCCAGTCGGACGTGACGAAGCTCGTGCCGTCGAACATGCCGGCGCTGCGGAACCTGCGAACGCTCGAACGCGTTACCGGCGTCTCGGGCGAGATCGACGTCGTCGTCCATTCGAGCAACGTGGCGACCCCTACGACGATCGGCTGGATGCTGAAGTACGAGGACGCGCTGCTCGCGCACTTCGGCTACGTCGAGACCAAGGGCTGCTCGAAGGCGACGCTGTGTCCGGCGCTTTCGCTGCCCGACCTGTTCTGCTCGGGCGCTCAGTCGGCCGGCTCGTGCGGCAGCTCGCTGTCGACCGGGTTGATCTCGAGCCTGCTCAGCGCGGTGCCGCCGTACTTCTCCCAGGCGGTGATCACCAGCAATCACCGCGAGGCGACACTGGCGTTCGGAATCCGGCTGATGCCGCTGTCACGTCAGCAGCGCGTGATCGACTACATGCGCGCGCATCTGCATCCGCCCTCGGGCGTGAGCGCGGAGCTCGCCGGCCTACCCGTGCTCGCCGCGCAGGCGGACGCGGCGCTGTCGTCGTCGGGCCGCCGGATGTTGATGCTGCTAGCTGGGCTGTTCGCGGTCGGGCTCGTACTGCTCGTGGTCCTGCGCTCGGTGCGCCGGGCGCTCGTCCCGCTGGTGCCGATCGCGCTGGCCACCGGGTGGTCGTCGCTGATCCTGTTCGCGACCCGGATCCCGCTCAACCCGATGTCGGCCACGCTCGGTGCGCTGGTGATCGCGATCTCCACCGAGTTCAGCGTGCTCCTGTCCGAGCGGTTCCGGCAGGAGCGCCACGCCGGCCGCTCGCCGGCGGAGGCGCTGGCGAGGACGTACCGGTTCACGGGATCGGCCGTGCTCGCGTCGGGGATCACCGCGATCGCCGGTTTCGGTGTGCTCACGCTGTCGAGCATCACGATGCTGCGCGACTTCGGGCTGGTGACGCTCATCGACCTGACGGTGTCGCTCGGCGGCGTCCTGCTCGTGCTGCCGTCAGTTCTCGCGTTGTCCGAGCGGCGGGACGTGGTGCAGAGCATTCGCGAGCTTGGTCGGCGAGTCGCCGGCGGGTTGCCGCGGCGCCGGCGAGCACGGGTGGCGTGAGCGGGTCCGGACCGGCCCCCGGCGACGAGCCGCCGGCGGACTGGCAACCCCCTTCGCCCGCCAAGGCGCTGATCGACAACCGCCGCTACGGCTGGATGGTCGGGGCGCTCGCGGTGGTGCTCGTGGCTGGGTTCCTGTTCTACGCGCTGACCTCACACAACCCCGGCTCCGGCACCCCAGGCGTCCCCGCGGGCGGCCAGCTTCGCTACTTCTCGGCGCCGCTGGCGGCGTCGACGCTGAACGGCGATCCGAACCTCGCTCCGCCGTGCACGCTCGCGCGTCACGACCCGCGCGCACTGAACGTGTGCCTGCTGGCGAAGCGTGGACCGCTCGTGCTCGACTTCTTCGTGACCGGCTCGCGAGCGTGCGAGCGCGAGGTGGACACGATGCAGACGCTGGCCGGGGAACCGGGAACGCGAGGGGCGTCGTACGCCGCGGTGGCGGTCAGCGCGGGCCACGCGAGCGTCGCCAAGACCGTACGCGCGCATCATTGGACGATTCCGGTGGCCTACGACGCCGACGGCGGAGTCGGGGGCCTGTACGGCGTCACCGCGTGTCCGCTGCTCGAGCTCTCCTATCGCGGCGGAACCGTGGCTCAGCGATTGATCGGCGAACACTGGCTCTCGCCGACCGCCCTCGCGGCGCAGGTGCAGGCGCTGCTCCGTCACGGGTGACAGCGTCGTGAGCTCCGTGAGCGGCCCGGTCGAGCCGAAGCTGCAGGCGGAGTTTCCGGGGCTGCGGCTGTACTGGACCGGGGTCGATGGGCGCGTACGCCGCAGCCCTCCCGAGGTCGTCCAGCGGCTGCGGGAGCTGTCTGACCGCTACCGGGGCGCCGGCGTGGTGGCGATGCGCACGCAGCCGATTCCGCATGCCTACCGGACGTTCTTCCGCCAGGCCGGGGTCGATCCCGATGCGGCGAGGATCCCCAGCGAGGAGGCGGCGGTGCGGCGGCTGCTCCAGGGCCGGTTCGAGTCCCGGGACGCGGTGGCGGATGCGCTGCTGATCGCGGTGGTCGAGACCGGAGTGCCGGTGTGGGCGCTCGACGCGAGCGTGACCGACGCGGAGACCCTGGGGATCCGGACCTCGGTGCCCGGGGACCGGCTCGGGGGCGACTCGGACCGCGGCGTCGCCTTGCCGGCCGAGCAGCTCGTGGTCGCGGATCGCGCCGCCGTCCACGCGACGTTGTTCGGCGAACCGGCTCCGGGCCACGGCCCCGGCCCGCGAACGCGGCGGATCGTGCTGTTCGCGGTAGCCGTCGACGGCGTACCGGCGATCCACGTCGAGGAGGCGCTGTGGACGGCCGTCGACATCCTGGAAGCCTCCTGAGAGCGCGAGACGCTGCTGGTAAGCTGCCCCTGGCTCCCGAAAGGAGGCAGCGTTGGAGCTCCTAGAACACGACTTGAGCGCCGCGCCGGAGTCGACTCTGGCGACACTGACGCTCGGAGAGCAGGACGAGCGCGCGGGGCGACGCGCGCTGCGGGCGCAGATCGACAAGCTCGAGCGCGAGCTGGCCGAGGCGTTCGTCACCGCCTATCCGATGGGAGGGCTCGACGAGAGGCCCGCGCAATCGTGCCGGACGCCGCGGCTGCTCGATCTGGGCGAGCTCGAGCGGGTCCGGGACGAGCTGGCGGCTCGCGTCCACAGCGCCCGCGCGACGATCTCAGAGCGAGCCGACCTCCAAGCGGCGAGCCGCTCGAGGCTCGAGAAGATGCTGCTCGAGCCTGGCCGCTACCGGTTCGTGCGGATCTCGCAGCGGGAGATCGGCGAGCCCGGCTGTGGCGTGTGGTACGTGAAGCCGCGGCTCGGGTTGATCGGAATGCTGATGGGTTGGTGGGAGGTCAAGCTCTCCTCAGGCTGCCCGTTAGCCACCGCCGCGCGCCCTCTCGAGGGGTGTCGCGGCAGCCCGGCGAGGCGGGCTACCCTCGGCCACTAAGTGCGCGATCTACTGAGGACCGGTGTCGGCGCGACCCTGGTGTTGCTGATCATGGTCATCGGCAGCCTCGTCTTGTGGATCGGGACGCCGCTGCTGTGGCTATGGGTCGGATCTCAGATCCAGGGTGCGACGTCCTCGCTCGGGACCGCGCTCGGGGCGAGCTTCCTCGGCGTGGTGGCGACGATCGGGCTGCTCGCCGCGCTCCTGGCCAAGCTGAGTGAGGTATACGCGGCGAATCGGCGCGCCAGGGGCCTGGAGGACACCGGCCACTTCGTGCTCGAGCGAGTCCTCGTCGTGAGCGCGGGGCTGACGCTGGCGGCGTTCGTGATCTGGTTCTTCTTCTTCGCCGGCGCGAGCCCGGTGCCGGTCGGGATCCAGATCTAGCGGGCTGCCGGGGCCGGTCGTCCGAGAAGACCTGGTCCCGCGCCACCGCCCGCGAGCGGTCGCGCGGAACCTTCACGGCCGGTCTAGACGCCGAGGAGCTCTAGCGCTCGAGCGTTGCAGGACTCGAGCTGATCGGCGAGCAAATGGCGCTGGCGCTCGGTCAGCGCGCCGATGGTCTTCGTCTCTGTGATGTGATGACGCGAGAGGAACTTCCTGCACTTGGTCGTGCCCCAACGGCGCTGGCTCATCAGCAACTCTCCGATCGCCCAGCTGTGAGCCTCGTCGGGCGGGTCCAAGATGATGTCCGCGGCGGAACTCTCTCCCTCAGCGATCCTTCGCTTCAGCTCCGCGCGGGCGAGCCTGACCGCGTTGGCCCGTTCCAGTGCTCGCAGTCGTTGCGGCGCCGGTGTCATCGTTGCGGTCTCACTCATTTGGTGCTTCGCTTCCTCCCATTCGGTCCGACGCGGCGGACTTGTTTACAAATTGGCAGGGGTCCGCACGAACCCCCTCCCACGGGTCCCAAACCTGCTCAGCCTCTATTCCCGCACGCCAAGACGTGCGGAGCATTTCACCCCCAACTTCGGCCTTCCCTACCTTAGCGGCCGCCTATCTGCTCGGCCGTTTCAGTATGGAGAAGCTACGGCATTCGCGCCGGTAACAGCAACGTCACATCTGCCGGGCATGCGCTTAGAGCGTGTTTTTTATCGAGGTAAAGTCCTTGTGCGAGTGTGGACAAGGCTGGCGCCGTGAGGGCCCCCGCAGGGTGAGGGATGGACGCGCCGGAGCGTCTGGGATGCATGCGCCCCCGGCGGCCGGCGAGGCGCCCCGGGGACCGCGTCGCGAGTACGGGGACGACCGCTGGGTAGCTAGTGCCGGCCGGGCAGGGGCAGCGGGCCGTGGTCGCTCTCGAACGTCCGCTTGGCCTTGGCGAAGATCTCGAGCGCTTGATCGAGCGTGTCGCGATCATGGGTGGCCATCACGCTCGTGCGCAGCAGCGCGCCGGCCGGCGGCACCGCCGGGTGAAGGGCGACGTTGACGTAGACGCCCGCGTCGTACAGCGCCTTCCACAGGAACGCGGCCTTCCAATCGTCGCCGACCACGACCGGTACAACCGTCGTGACGATCTCGGTGCCGTCCGCCAGGCGGGTCGGCTGGACGACCTGGAACCCGAGCTCGTCGAGGCCCCGGTGCAAGTAACGGGCGTTCTCCAGTACGCGCGCGAACAGCTCGCGTCCTTCGTCGGAGCGGCAGATCCTGACGGCGGCCAGGGCCGCCCCGAGCGCGGCGGGCACGGCCGACGCGGTGAACATGAAAGGCCGCGACGAGACGCGCAGGAACTCGATCACGTCGGCCGGTCCGGCGATCACTCCGCCGCACGAGGCGAGCGACTTGGAGAACGTCGCCATCCGCAGATCGACCTGGTCCTCGACTCCGAACAGCTCCGATGCACCGGCGCCGCGCGCGCCGAGGACCCCGAGCGCGTGCGCTTCGTCGACCATCAGGCGGGCCCCGTAGCGGTGGCTCAGTTCGGCGATCTCGGGCAGGGGCGCGACGTCGCCTTCCATCGAGAACACGCCATCGACGACGACCAGGATCCCGCCGCCGTCGGCCGCGGCCTTCTCGAGGGTCTGCTCGAGCTTGTTCATCCGGTTGTGGCGGAACGGCCGCAGCTTGGCCCGCGAGAGGATGCAGCCGTCGAGGATTGAGGCGTGGTCGCCCGAGTCGACCACGACCGTGTCGCCCGGGCCGAGGATGGTCCCGAGCGCGCCGACGTTGGCCTGGTGCCCGGTCGTGAACACGAGCGCGGCTTCGGTCCCGAACCAGTCGGCGAGCTCCTGCTCGAGCTCGAGGTGCAGCCGGGTGGTGCCGTTCAGGAAGCGCGACCCGGTGAGGCCGGTGCCGTACCGGTTCAGGGCGTCGAGCGCGCCCTGCTTGACCCGCTCGTCCCCGGTCAGCCCGAGGTAGTTGTTGGAGCCGAGCATGATCCGCCGCTTGCCCTCCATCTCCACGACGGGGAGGGTGGGTCCCTCCAGCACACGGAAATACGGGACAAGGTCGAGCTCCCGGGCGGCCTTGAGCTGCTCGAGCCGCTCGTGCTCCCGGGCTTTGGCGAAGACATCGATCGAGGTGGACATATAACGTTCCGGCTAGATGGCGCTAGACGTGACCCTGCCGGCTCGTCGGGCCTTGGAGATTCGCCCTGTCTCGAGCAAGCGCGAGCTGAACACGTTCATCAAGCTGCCGTGGCGGCTCTATCGTAACGAGCCCAACTGGGTGCCGCCGCTGCTGTTCGACCGCAAGCGGTTCTTCGACCGCAACCGCAACCCGTTCTTCGAGCACGCCGACGTCGAGTTCTTCCTGGCGTGGCGAGACGACAAGCCGGTCGGGCGGATCACCGCGCACATCGACCGCCACTTCAACGAGTACCAGCATCACGACTGGGGCATGTTCGGCTTCTTCGAGTGCGAGAACGACCACGAGGCCGCGAACGCGCTGCTGTCAGCGGCGGAGGAGTGGCTCCGGGCCCGAGGCCGCGACCGGATGGTCGGCCCGATGGACTTCACCACCAACGACGAGTGCGGCGTGCTCGTCGACGGCTATGACCTGCTCCCGACGGTCCTGACCAACTGGCACCACCCGTATTACCCGCGGCTGATCGAGGGCGCCGGTCTGACCAAGGCGATGGACCTCTACATGTGGACGCTCGAGGTGTCCGAGCGGTCCGCGGTGAACCCGGTGATCTGGCGCGCCGCCGCCGACGTCCAGCGCAAGTACGGGATCACCGTGCGCCCGATGCGCAAGAAGGACATGGAGGCCGAGATCGGCCGCTTCCTCGAGGTCTACAACGCCGCGTGGGAGCGGAACTGGGGCTTCACGCCGCTGACCGAGGAGGAGGTCCGCCACTACGCCAAGGACCTCAAGCCGGTGCTCGACGAGAACTGGGCGTTCATCGCCGAGAAGGACGGCGAGCCGGTGGCGGCGGCGCTGACGCTGCCCGGACTACAACCAGGTCCTGATCCATATGAACGGCCGTCTGCTCCCGTTCGGCTGGGCCAAGGCGCTCTACTACAAGGGCAAGATCGATCGCGTGCGGGTGTTCGCGCTCGGGGTCAAGCAGGAGTATCAACACACCGGGATCGGGGCCAAGCTGTACGAGATGCACTACGACGCCGCGGAGCGCACGAACCAGAAGAAGGGCGAGACCGGTTGGATCCTCGAGACCAACCGATCGATGAACCGGGCGATGGAGCGTATGGGCGGGCGGATCGTCCGCACGTACCGGGTGTTCGAGAAGCCGCTTTGAAGTTGACCGCCGGCGCTGTCACCATGTCCCGGGCATGACTGAGCCTTTCGCGGACGAACACGCCCCGGTGGACGTGGCAGCTGGCGGCGTGGAGCCCCCGCCCGCGCCCGAGCCCGACGGCGATCCGAATGCGGTCGAGCCCGAAGAGGAGATCGTCGACGGGCTGCCCGTGATCGCCGAGGTCCGCACGATCGAGCGGACGGGCCCGGCGTCGCTGCCCGCCGTCCAGGCGGCCGCTGCGGCCGCCACCGGGTTCGTCGCCGGCGCCGCGACGATCGCGCTGATCAAGCGCCGTACCGCCCGCAAGGTGGCGCGCAACGGCAAGTCGGGCGCGCGCCGCGCGGTGGACATGTTGCCGATCGTGGGCTCGCGGTCGTTCCTCGTCGACGTGCACGTGATCGGCAAGCAAGGGGATTGAGCGCGCCCGGCGGCCCCGGGGTGGAGGTCCGCGTCGAGGTTCGTCCGCGGTGGCCGTTCGTGCTGCCGCACCGGAACGGGCTCGACGGCCTTGTCCGGGTGCGGGGCGGCGTGCTGCACCGGTTGCTGCATCTGGAGGAGCTTCCTGTGCTGGTGCGGGTGGCTCAGCCCACGCCCGACCGGGTCGTGTTTGGGGCCCGCGCGGTCTCCCAGGACGCCGCGGAGTGGGGGATCGAGCGGATGCGGCTGGCGCTCGGGATCGACCAGGACATCAAGCCGTTCTACGACCGGTTCCGATTCGATCCGCTGATCGGGCGGTCGGTCCGGTCCGCGCCGGGGCTGCGGGCCGGCGGCAAGCCCGACCCGTTCGAGGCGCTGGCGTGGGCGATCTGCGAACAGCTGATCGAGTTCAGTCGGGCGGCGGCGATCGAGCGGCGGCTGATCGCCAGGCTCGGGCGCCGGTGCTCGGTCAGTGGCATGCGCGATGCGCCGACGGCAGCGGTCATCGCGGCCCAGGCGCCGGCCTTGCTCCAGTCGATGGACCTGTCCGGTGGGCGGGCGGTGGCGCTGATTCGCGCCGCCCGCGAGGTGGCGAGCGGGCGCGTCGACCTGCTCGACCCCGACCACGAGCGCGGGTGGCGCCGTCTGCGGGCGATCCGGGGCATCGGCAGCTGGACGATCCAGATGCTGGCTTTGACCGGGCAGGGACGCCTGGATCAGCTTCCATGCGGGGACGTGGGGTACCTGAAGCTCGTGGGACGGCTCCGGGGAGGCGGGGATCCGTGGGCGCGCGCCACCGAGGAGGAGGTCGCCGAGTTCTTCGCCCCGTACGCGCCGTGGGCCGGGCTGGCGGGGCTGCACGCGCTCCGGCTGGGGGGCGGGTCGGCGGCGACGCGAATCGCCGCTTAGAGCCGCTAGTGTGCTTACCGACGCACGTGTAGTTTGTCGTCGGCCGGGTATGGATGAGGGGTCGCAACCATGAGCTTCGAGCTACAAGAGACGACTATCCATGGCCACCGGGTGGCCTACCGCCTCGCGGGCAGCGGCCCGCCGCTCGTGCTGATCCACGGGATCACCGCGTCCTCGGCGGTCTGGGAGTTAGTCGGACCGCGCCTGGCCCGCGACTACACGGTGCTCGCGCCGGACCTGCTCGGACACGGACAGAGCGCCAAGCCCCGCGGCGACTACTCGATGGGTGCGTTCGCGTCGGGGATTCGCGACCTGGTGCTGGCGCTCGGGCTTGGGCCGGTGACGGTCGTCGGCCATTCCCTGGGTGGCGGGGTCGCGATGCAGTTCGCCTACCAGTTCCCCGAACGCACCGAGCGGCTGGCGCTGGTCGCGAGCGGCGGACTCGGGCGCCAGGTGCACGGATTTCTCCGCGCGGCGACGCTGCCGGGCTCGGAATTCGTGCTGCCCGTGCTCGCCGGCCGTCAGGTGCTCGCAGCGGGACGTGCCGTGGGCCGGGCGCTCGGACGAATGCGCGTGCCGCTCGGAAACGACGCGATCGAGATGGCCCGCGGGCACGCTTCGCTCGGGGATTCCCAGAGCCGCGCCGCGTTCGTCCACACGCTCCGCGCGAGCGTGGACGTCGGTGGGCAGCGGGTGCAGGCCACCGACCGGCTGTACCTCGCGGCCGAGCTGCCGCTGCTGATCGTGTGGGGGGCGCGGGACCGGATCATCCCGGCCGAGCACGGCCGGACCGCGCACGAGCTCGTTCCCGGCAGCCGGTTCGAGCTGTTCGAGCGCGCGGGCCATTTCCCGCACCTCGACGAGCCCGAGCGGTTCATCGCCACGCTCGAGGACTGGATCGCCACGACGGAACCGCGGCGGCCCGATGACGAACGCGTTCAGGCCGCGATCCGGCGCAAATAAACCCGCAGGCCGATGAGTTCTGGCCCGAAGTTCTGGCCCGGGCCGATGAGTTCTGGCCCGATTTTCGGTCGTTGCACCGAATGGCCGCGTCGCAGCCGAGCACGATCACGTTCGCGATCACAGGACCGCTCGCGCGCGGCGACTTGCCGGCGCTGTACGAACGCCTGTGCACGCTGCTCGAGGAGAGCGGCGCGGCGCTCGCCGTGTGCGACGTCGCGGGGGTGTGCGCGGACGCGGTGGCGGTCGATGCGCTCGCCCGGCTTCAGCTGGCCGCGCGCCGGCACCGATGCCGGGTCGAGGTCCGGCACGCCTCTGACGAGCTCCGTGGCCTGATCGCGTTCATGGGCCTGGACGACGTGCTGGCGCTCTGAGGAGCCGCGTGCCGGCCGCCCGCGGAACGCCGGCGTTCTAGGAGTCGAGCCGGGGCGGAAGCCCGAACAGCGGGAACAGCCGCTCGGTCGAGAGGAAGAAGGTGAACTCGACGAACTTGCCATCAGCGATCTCGAGGACCTGGAGCGCCCACGGGTCGTAGCCGCTGCCCGATTCGCTCGGCTTGTACTGCCCGAACGCGATCTGGCCGTTGGCCGTCTCCACCGGAACCACGCGCGAGCCCTGGCACGCGATGCCCGGGCCGAACCACCAGGCGAGCACGTCCTCGCGGCCGGCCAGCCACATGTCGTAGGGCGGCATCGACTGGGTCGCGTCCTCGCGGATCAGCGAGGTCAGCGCGTCGACGTCGTAGCGCTGGAACGCGTCGACGTAGCGCGCGAGTAGCTCCCGCTGCTCGGTGTCCATCGGCGCCGCGGCGTCGGTGGCCTCGATGTCGCGCTCCTCGAGCGTCGCCCGTGCGCGCTGGAGCGCGCTGTTGACCGAGGCCACGCTCGTGTCGAGCAGTTCGGCGACCTCGCTGGCCTTCCAGCGCAGGACCTCGCACAGGATCAGGACCGCTCGCTGGCGCGCCGGCAGATGCTGGAGCGCGGCCACGAACGCCAGGCGGATCGTGTCCCGCTGGGCCACCAGCTCGGCCGGATCGGTCTCGGCGGTGACGAGGCTGGTCGGGATCGGCTCGATCCAGGTCACCTCGGGGAGCGTGTTCAGGTTGGACTCCACGGGCTCACACGCCGGTCCGAAGTCCATCGGTCGGGCTCGCTTGGAGCGGCTGTTCAGCATGTCCATGCACACGTTCGTCGCAATCCGGTAGAGCCACGAGCGCAGCGCCGCGCGGCCCTCGAACCGGTCGTAGCCCCGCCACGCCCGCAGGAACGTGTCCTGCACGGCATCCTCGGCCTCGAACGGCGAGCCGAGCATCCTGTAGCAGTAACCCGTCAGCTCGCGCCGATGCTGCTCGAGTCGTCGCTCGAGCCCGCCCTCAGCGACCGCGAGTTGGGATTCCTGCACGAGGGTCATCGTATGTGATCGGGCATCGGAACGGGAATCGATGAGCGAGCTCTCACTGCTCTTGGAGACATAGACGCCCGTCCCGACCGAAAATCATCGGTCCCGGGCAAAGATGCGCCAGTCGCCTACAGACCCTGCCCGGCAAGGAGCTCGTTCGTCGACGCGTCGATCACCGCGTTCGGGTCCGAGATCAGGTGGTGGCTCAGCATCCACTGCCCATAGGCATTCCACTGCGACGGGTCCTGCCAGCCCCACGGGTTGCTGGAATTGCTCGGGAAGAATGCCGGCAGCGTCGCGCGGACGCTCGCGAGCTGGAGCTTCGGATCGAGGCCCGAGCTCGCGTGGACCAGGTTCGCGACCGCCCCCTGCGGGTCCCGCCGGGCCGACTCGTAGCCGCGCGCGAGCGCCTGCACGAACCGGCGGATCAGGTCGGGCCGGTTGACGATCGTGTTCTTGCGAACGACCACGACGAGCTCGTCGTAGGTGGGGACGCCCACCTGCTGCATGTGGATCACGTTCGGGTGCTTGTGGAGCTGGGCGAGCTGGATCGCCTCGTAGTTCCAGAACGAGCCCAGGGTCGCGTCGACACGGCCCGACAGCATCGCCGGGACGAGGTTGGCGCCGACGTTGATCTCCTTGACCGAGGCGGCGGGGACGCCGGCGTGAGCGAGGATCGTCTGCAGATATGCGTGCTGGTAGGGGATGCCGGCGTCGCCGACCTTCTTGCCGCGCAACTGCCCCGGGCGCGTGATGTGCTTGGAGCCCACCGACACGATCGAGGTGAGCGGCTCCTGGACGATCGCCGCCACCGACACCAGCGGCAGGCCCTGGTTGCGGGCCAGCAGGAGCTCGGGCTCGTAAGAGATCGCGACGTCGACCTTCCCCGCCGCCAGCAGCTTGAGCGGGGCGGCCGGGTCCGATGGCACCTGGACGTGCACGTCGAGGCTGGCCTTGGTGAAGTCTCCCTCGGCGAGCGCCTGGTAGATCCCGACATGGTCGGCGTTCGGGAACCAGTCGAGCATCACGGTCAGCTGCTGCGTGCTGCCCGCAGCCCCAGTCACGTTCTCCTGCTTCTCCCCGCATCCGGCCAGAGATGCCGCCACGACGAGGACGGCCAAGATCAGGGCGATCATGCGCTTCACCAGAGATGCTCCTCACGCGGTTGGTAGGCCCAGGGCAGCAGTAGGCGCTCGGCCAGCGTCAGCAATGCGAACAATGCGATCGCGAACAGGGAGAGGAGCACGACGGCGGCCACGCCGCGCGCGGCCAGTAGCTGAGGCAGGGATTGCAGGATCACGTAGCCGAGACCCGAGTTCGATCCGCTCCACTCGGCGAACACGGCGCCGATCACCGAGACCGCGGCCGCGATCTTGACTCCGGTGAACACGCCCGGAAGGGCCGCGGGCAGCTCGACGTGCCGGAACGTGCGCAGGCGAGAAGCGTCGAAGGTACGCATCAGCTTCAGCAGGTCGGGGTCGACCGCCGCCAGCCCGGCGGAGGTGGTGACCACGATCGAGAAGAACGAGACGAGCGCGATTACGACGAGCTTCGGCAGCAGCCCGAAGCCGAGCCAGAGGATGAGCAGCGGGGCGAGAATGACGACCGGTACCGCCTGCGACGCGACCAGGAGGGGATAGACGGCGCGGCGGATCGTCGGCGAGAAGTGGATCGCCACCGCGAGCACAAAGCCCACGATGGTCGCGACCACGATCCCGAGCAGCACCTCTTTGGCGGTGACCAGGAAATTGCTCCACAGCAGCGCGCGGTCGGTGTAGAGCGACTTGGCGACCTGGTGGGGAGCGGGCAGGACGAGCGAGAACGATGCGTCGTGGAGGTCGACGTAGATCTCCCAGATCCCGATCAGCGCCGCGAGCAGGAGGGCAGCCGGCAGCGCTTGCCGCAGTCGCCTCACGTGTCCACCCCCAGGGCGGCCAGGGCGCGTTCGCGCAGTTCTACGACCGCGGCGTCGGTGCGTTTGCGGGGTCGTGGCAGCGTGACCTCGATCTCGCTCACGGCGTGACCCGGGCGCGGCGACATCACCACGACGCGCTCGCCGAGCATCACGGCCTCCTCCACGTCGTGGGTGACCAGGATGACCGTCCGGGGCTCGCTTGTGAGCACACGGGCGAGCCAGCCCTGCATCTCCTGGCGGGTGATCGCGTCAAGCGCGGCGAACGGCTCGTCGAGCGCGAGCACGGGCTTGCCGGCAAGCAGCGTGCGCAGGAACGACACGCGCTGGCGCATCCCACCCGACAGCTCCGCCGGCCGGGTGCGCTCGAACTGCGAGAGACCGAAGCGCTCGAGCCACGGCGCGGCCGCCTTGCGAGCCTCCTCGCGCGAGGCGCCGCGCGCCCGCAGCGCGAGCCCCGCGTTGTCGATCGCGCTCAGCCACGGCAGCAGCAGATCGCGCTGGGGCATGAGTGCGGTCGGACCCGCCTGCACGGTGCCCGCGTCGGGCGCCTGGAGCCCACAGATCAGCTCGAGCAACGTCGTCTTGCCGCATCCGCTGGGGCCGACGACCGCGACGACCTCGTGTTCGGATGCGCGCAGCGACATCCCCGCGAGGGCCTGAACAGGCCCGCGTTTGGTCTGGAACGTCCGGCTCGCGAGCTCGACGCGGACCGCGTCCGCGGTCTTAAGCTCGCGAGGCTCCTCGGGGGGAGCCTCGACCATCTCAGTTGTCGCTCCCTTCGCGGGCATTACCCCACAGGTTCGAAGGGTCAGCGCCAGGTCGCATTCAATGCGGAGGGCGCTATCTCAGCCGGCTATTCCCGCCAGCACCCCTGGTTGTCAAATTGCCCGGTGAATGCTACTGCGCTCGTCCCGGGATCGTCGGGGCGGGGCTGCGGCTGTCGCCTTAGTGCGTGAACGGGCGCCGGAACCGTCGCGACAGGCTCCCGACGGTGTTGTGCTGGCCGAGGGCGAGGCCGGTCACGCCGAGCAGCGTCACGAACACTCCGGCGACGAGCGCGAGGACGGCGACGAGCGTCGGCCAGTGCCGCTGCAGCCAGTCGCGCACCGATTCGATCGTCCGCTTGGCCTTCTCGCCGGCGAACTCGAGCAACAGGATCATCAGGATCAGCGGCAGCACGAACGCGATGTTGTAGAGGCCGAGCGCGAGCAGCTGGCGCACGGGGCCGAGGCCGGAGCCAACGATCGCGGCGATCGCCGCGAAGTACGGGAACGCGGTGGGCAGCTCCACTGCGCTGATCGTGAGGCCGAGCAGGATCGCCGACTTCCCCTCCGATGAGGGGGACGGAAGCGCACGCTGGCGAAGGCTCTTGCGCTTGATCCACAGCACGACCGCGGCGATCAGCATGACGACGCCCGCGATCGTCTCGAGGATGTACCTCGCGGTCGGGTGAGGGTGCGGAACGAGGTGGAGGATCACCTGCCCGGGCCCGAGTGCGATCACGGTGCCGCCGACGAAGTTGACGGCGAACACCGCGAGCGTGAACTGGATCAGGTTGCTCCGGGGCCGCTCACCCAGCGCCAGATACAGCCCGGGAGCGAGCGTGCTGGGGTTCATCGAGTCCGCCAACCCGATCGAGGTCACGATTCCGAATAAGCGGAGCACGGTGCAGTCGTCCTCTCAGGTGCCGCCCACCAACTGCGCATCCTGACGGATCCGCCATCGGATCCGTCGCGCGATGCGACGCGAGCCGATGCGATCGCCTAGCCCTGCTTGCGCAGCCCGGGCGCCAATGCGAGGTAGCTCTGGCCGGCGCGCAGGATGAGCTGGCGGTGGTGGACGAAGTCGTTGACCACGACCGAGTCGGTGATGTCGTGGGTGAGCGTCCCGTCGCACCGGTCGGCGACGGTCCACTTCGTGCCACGCACCGTCGCTGCGCTGTACTTGCCGGTCGTCCGGAACTTCCCGTGTGCGCTCGCGTGCAGCAGCTGCAGCACCTTGCTCGATGCCGCGGCGGCCGAGGCGTCGGCGGCCTTGTGCTTCTTGCAGACCCCGTAGGACGGTCCGCCGGCGAACGCGTTCTCGATCAGCGTGAGCGTGGTGAGGCCCTTGAGCGCGCCTCGGCCGGCTTGCCCCAGCCGGAAGACCGCGCCGCCGAACGTGCCGTGCTCGGTCTTGTGCTTCCCGACGGATGCCACGAGCTCGAGCGAACCGTGCAGCGCGTCGACCACGGTGCCGGTCCGGATCTGGGTCGCTCCGGTGAGTGGCACGAACGTCCCCGACGGCGACTTGATGAACACCGTTCCGGTGACCGGCGAGACGTTCTCGGACTGGCCCAGCACCGGTGGCGGCGGCGCGGCGGCCGCCGGGGTCGTGAATGTCTCGTCGGCGCCGAACGTCGTGCCGGCGCCGTTGGTGGCCACGAGCCGTACGTGGTAGAGAGCGCCCGGGATCAGGCCGCCGAGGGGCGCCTGCACCGTGTGATCGGACGAGTCGGTGCCGACCTGTTGAGGCGGCGTCGACTGGTCGTACAGCGTGGTCGACGCCCCGGGACCGCGCTCTGAGAGGTCCAGTCCGTACTGGAAGAACGCCTGGGTCGGCATGCCCTGTGGGTTCACCAGACCTGATAGGGAGGCGCCGCTGCTCGTCTCACTCGTCGGGGCGCCGCCGGTCACCGCCGGCGGTGAGGCGGCCGAGACCGTGTAGTGGATCGTCGCCGTCGCGGTCTGGCCGTCGGAGCTCGTGGCGGTGACCGAGTAGGTGTGCGCACCGGCTGTTGTCGTGCCGAGCGTGCCGGTGCCGCCGCTCGCCCCATTCGAGTCCGTGCAGGACTGGAGGCCCGGGCCGCCACTGCCCTCACCGCAGGAGAACGTGCTCGCGACCGCCTGGTTGAAGGCGAACGTCTGGTTGTCGGCCGGCGAGGTGATCGAGGCGGTCGGCGGCTGCTCGTAGGTGTACTGGTCGCCGGCGCCGGTCCCGCTCGTGCCGCCGATCGTGATCACGGTGACGTGGACGGTGCCGGTGCCGGGCGGCGCGGTGGCGGTGATCTTGGTGGCGGTGGCGGTGATGTTGGTCGCCGGCGTGCTACCGAAGTCGACCACCGTCGGGCTCGACAGGAGCGTGCCATTGATCGTGACGCTGGTCCCCCCACTCGACGGGCCGGCCGACGGGCTGATGCTCGTGACCGTCGGGCCGCCGACGTACGTGTATTGGTCAGCGGCGCTGGTGGCGCTCGGGCCGCCCGCCGTGGTGACGGTGACGTGCACGGTGCCGGTGGTGCCGGCGGGGGCGGTGGCGGTGATGCTGGTTGCGGTGTCGGCGGTGACGGTGGCCGCGTTGCCGCCGAACTTGACTGTGGTCGCGCCGCTGAGGTTGGTGCCGCTGATCGCGACAGTGGTGCCGCCGGTCGCGGGCCCAGTCGACGGGTTGACGCCTGTGACGGTCGGGGCGGCGACGTAGGTGTACTTGTCGTTGTTGCCGGTGGCGCTGGTGCCGCCTGGGGTCGTGACGGTGACGTCGACCGTGCCGGCGGTGCCGGCGGGGGCGGTGGCGGTGATCTTGGTGGCGCTGTTGACCGTGAACGCCGTGGCTGCGGTCGCGCCGAAGTTGACGAGCGCTCGCGCCCTGGAAATTGGTGCCGGTGATCGTGACGACGGTGCCGCCCGCCGTCGGGCCCGCGGTCGGACTGATGCTCGTGACGGTCGGCCGCGGGACGTAGGTGTATTGGTCGTTGTTGCTGGTGGCGCTGGTGCCGCCGACCGTGGTCGACGGTGACGTCGACGGTGCCGGGGGTTCCGGCGGGCGCGGTGGCGGTGATGCTGGTGCCGTTGTTGACCGTGAACGCCGTGGCTGCGGTCCGCCGAAGTTGACGGCGCTCGCGCCCTGGAGGTTGGTGCCGGTGATCGTGACGGTCGTGCCGCCGGCCGTCGGGCCGGAGGTCGGGCTGATGCTCGTGACGGTCGGGGCGGCGACGTAGGTGTACTTGTCGTTGCTGCTGGTGGCGCTGGTCCCGCCCGGGGTCGTCACAGTGACGTCGACGGTGCCGGCGGTTCCGGCGGGGGCGGTGGCCGTGATGGTGGTGGCGTTGTTGACCGTGAGTTGGTCGCGGCGTTTGAGCCGAAGTTGACCGAAGCGCCGTTGACGAAGTTGGTTCCGGTGATCGTGACGACGGTGCCGCTGCTCGTCGGCCCAGCGGTCGGGCTGATGCTCGTCACGGTCGGCGCGGCGTCATAGGTGTATCGGTCGGCGCCGCTCGTGGCGCTCGTGCCTCCGACCGTGGTCACGGTGACGTCGACCGTGCCGGCGGTGCCGGCGGGGGCGGTCGCGGTGATCTTGGTGCCGCTGTTGACCGTGAACGCCGTGGCGGCGGTCCCGCCGAAGTTGACGGCGCTCGCGCCCTGGAGGTTGGTCCCGGTGATCGTGACGATCGTACCGCCCGCCGTCGGGCCCGCGGTCGGGCTGATACTCGTAATGATCGGCCGCGAGACGTAGGTGTACTGGTCGGCGGCGCCCGTCGGGCTTGTGCCGCTCGGCGTGGTCACGGTCACGTCGACGGTGCCGGCGGTTCCGGCGGGCGCGGTGGCAGTGATCTGGGTCGCGCTGTTGACGGCTACGCTCGTCGCGGCTGTCGAGCCGAAGGCGACGCCGGTGGCGCCCGTGAAGTTGGTCCCGGTGATCGTCACCGAGGTTCCGCCCGCGGTCGGGCCGGAGGACGGATTGACCTGCGTAACCGCGGGGGCCGGCGGGAGCACGCTGGCGGTCCCCTGCGCGCTCGCGCGGGACCCGCCGATGTCACTGATCGAGACGGTCGTGGTGTAACTGCCGGTGCTCGCGTACGTGTGTGTCCCGGTGACGACGAAGCCGCCACCCTGCGCCGCGGCCACGGTTCCTGTCGTTGCCCGAGTACCGTCGCCCCAGTTGATCGTCGCGTTGAAATCCGAGGCCGTTCCACCGGGATTGGCGTCGGTGAACGTCGCCACCGAGCCGCTGAACTGCGTCCCCGCTAGCGCCGTGAAGTTGACCGGGCTCGCGGTCAGCGCCGCGTCGGCGACCTTGACGTCGAACGGGGTCGTGAGGTTGGCGCCGTCGCTGTTCTTGTAGCTGATGACCCCGTGATAGACGCCCTCGTCCGCGTATGTGTGCGTGGCGGTCACCTGGCCGAGCGAGTTGATCTTGCCCGCGGAGGTCGGTGTGCCGTCGCCCCAGTTGATCGTCACCGAGGTGGCGTCGGCTTCGATCTGGCTGACGACCCAGGTGGACGGCAGGCCCTCGACGGGCTGGAACAGCTCGAATGCGCCGATGTCGCAGCCCGTGCCCTGCGGACGGGAGATGTCGCGCTGGTCGGTGCCCGAGCAGCCGGCGACCGAGGTCGGGATCGCGTCGACGGCCGGACTCGTGGCCTTCAACGCAAACGTCTCGGTGTTGCCCCCGGTGAACGCCAGACCGCCGGTCAGGAATTGCGGGTCGGTGCTCTGCTGGTCCCCCGTCGACTTGAAGCCGCAATCGGTCGCGGTCTCGATGTTGTAGCCGAGCGAGCTCAGGGTGCCCGGGTTCGGGACGCCGGCTGCCCCAGCGCCGCAGTTGGACGCGGTTTGCGCCCCGTTTGCGTTAGTGACGACGTTCGACGCGACGATCGAGTTCCCGATCGAGATCGTGCCGTTTGAGGCCAGCACACCGCCACCGGTGACTCCGGCCGAGCCGCCGTTGTTGTCGGCGATCGTCGAGTTCGTGATCGTCGTCGTGTTGTTGGCTGCGGTCGAAGAGCACTGGGTCGCGCAGCGACTCATGACCCCGCCGCCGAGCTCGGCCGCGGAGTTGCCGGCGATCGTCGAGTTGTCGATGGTCAGCGTGCCGGCGCCGACGGTGCTGTCGCCGTAGTTCTCGACGCCGCCCCCGAAGCCTCCGATGGGCGGGCCGGCGCCCGGGACGGTCAAGCTGCTGTTCTGCGTGACCAGCGAATGGGTGATCGTCAGTGTGCCGCCGTCGTTCGAGATTCCCCCGCCCGAGCCCATCGCCTGGCCGTCCTCGATCAGGTCCTCGCTCAGCGTGAGGATCGCGCGGTTGCGAATGTCGCCGCCGAACTCGCCGTTGCTCGAGTCCGCCTTCCCGAATGCCAGTGTCACGCCCGAGATCGTCACGGCTGGCGTCGGGTTCAACTTTGGGTTCCCGACGATGTCGAACACGCGCGCGGTGGACTGGGTGGTCTCCTGATCGATCTGGGTGGTCTGGGCGCCCGCGCCCGCGATCGTGAGGCTCGGGTTGACGACAAGCGGACCTTGGGTGAGCTGGTAATCCCCGGCGGGGAGCACGATCGTGTCGGCCGGGTTCGGCGCCGGATTCAGCGCGTTCTCATCGTTGACGAGCTGTCGCAGCGAGCACTTGTTGGCGGTCAGAGGACACGTCCCCGTAGGGTCGCCGAACACCGCCACCGTGTAAGTCGCCGCCTGCGCGCGCGTGGCGAACCCGGTGCCGGCGAGCACGAGGCAGCCCAGCAGCGCAGCGAACACCCGTAGGACGATGCCGCTGCGCCCGAGCGTCATCGCAGGCCGGGCGCTGCTTCTCGGGGTTCGCTATCGCGGGGGACGTGCAAGGTAGCTCTGGCCTGCGTGGAGGATGATCGTCTTGTGGTGCACGAAGTCCTTGACCGCCACGGAGTCGGTGACGTCGTGGGTGAGCGTTCCGTCGCACCTGTCCGCCACCGTCCAGATCGTGCCCCGTACGGTCGCGGCGCTGTAGCGCCCGCTCGTGCGGAACTTACCGTGCGCGCTCGCGTGAAGCAACTGCAGCACCTTGCTCGAGACCGCGGCGGTCGAGGCGTCGCCCGCCTTGTGCTTCTTGCAGATCGCATACGAGGGCGCTCCCTTGAACGCTCCCTCGAGCAGCGTCAGCGTGACCAGGCCCTTGCTCGGGCCCGAGCGCTCCTGGGTGAGCCTGAAGATCGCCCCACCGAAGGCGCCGTGCTGGGTCTTGCCCTGCTGTCCGGTTGAGGTGATCAGCTCGAGTGAGCCGTGGCGCGCGTCGATCTGCGAGCCCGAGGGAATCTGTTCCAGGCCCGTGAGCGGCACGAACTTGCCGTTGATCTTGATCAGCACGAAGCCGCTGACCGGGGTTACGTTCACGGTCTTGCCGACGGTCGGGGCGCCGGGCGCTGGCGCCGCGTCGGTGGTGAACGTGACGTCGGGTCCGAGCGTCGTGCCGTCGCTGTTGGTCGCGACCAGCCGCACGTGGTACAGCGCGTTGGGGAGGAGACCGGCGACCGCGACCGGGCCGACTCCGTGGGTCGAGAAGTCCGACCCCACCGACTGCGCCGGCGTCGTCTGGGCGTAGACGACCGGGCCGCCGCCGGAATACTTCGGGTCCAGGCCGTACTCGAAGTACGCCTGCGTGAGAAGGCCGTTCGGAGTCACCGACCCCGAGAAGCCGGCGCTCGTGATGCTCACCGTCGGGGCGGTGGCGCCGCCGACCGTAGGCGGTGACGGGCTCGTCGTCCGCGGTGATGGAGGCGGTGGTGAACTCGGGGGCGGCGAACTCGGCGGCGCGGCGACGGTCGCGGTCAGGTTCGACGTGGCCTGCGTAGATCCGGCGTCGTTGGTCGCGGTCACGATGACCCGGACCGTGTCACCAACGTCGCTTGCGGTGAGCGCGTACGTGGTCGCACCAGTGCCGGTGTTCGCGCAGTTCTGGCCGTTCGCGTTGCAGTCCTGCCACTGATAGGCGAACGTCGGGTTGCCGTCCCAGTCGCCGTTCGTCGTGGTCAGCGTCTTGCCCTGCTGAGCGACGCCGGTGATCACGGGTGGGCGTGTTGTCGGTGGGCGGCGAGTCGGGCGCGGTCACGACCGCCGTCGGGTCCGATTCGGACTCGGCCCGCCCGCCGTCGTTGCTCGCGGTGACGATCACGCGGATCGTCTGGCCGACGTCATCGTCAGTGAGCGTGTAACTGTTGGCGTCGTCGCCGGTCTCTTCGCAGTTGTTGCCGTTTGTGTCGCAGTCAAGCCACTGGTAGTCGTACGCCTCAGGGTTCCCGTCCCAGCCGCCGTTGTCCGTGGTCAGCGTCTCGCCGTCCTGAGCGGTCCCGCTGATCACCGGTGGGGCCGTGTTCGTCAGACCGCCCGCATTAGCGGAGATGTCGGCTATGACGTCGGTCTCAGTGCCGAGGTCGGAGTACGTGATCGCGATCGCGGTAGTCGCCGGGGGAGGCGTAGATGTGGCTGTCGCTCAATTGGTAGTCGGTGCCGTCCTCGCCGTCGTCGGAGCACTGGATCTGTGAACCGGTGTCGGTGCTGCCATCTCCCCAATCGACTGTCGTGTCGTCGGAGCTTGGGCAGAGGAAGGTGTCGCCGCTGTCCGTGACCGTCACTGCGAGGCCGGCGACGCCCGTCACCTGTTGGAGGGTGTTGAAGGAGTTGTCGCCGCTGTCGACATTCTGCTGGATGTCGTTGCTCGCGACGATCGTCGAAATGGACCGTGCCGCCCGGGTCGAGCCCGGTGAGGTCGACCGTCTTATCGATGAAGCCCGGCGCGGAGCCGACATCGACGGGCTGCGTCTGCTGAGCGTAGTCGTTCGGGTCGGGCCCGTACTCGACGAAATACGTCGTGTCCGATCCCTGGGGGTTGATCGAGAAGTGGACGGTTGCGGTCGTGTCGGTGATCGAGTCGACGCTGACGTTCTGGATGACCGGCGGTCCGGGCAGGGTCTTGAACGACTGGACGTTGCTCCCGAGGGTCGAGGAGGTCGCGTTGTCGCCCGCGGCCAGGTAGTAGTACGTCGTGTCGGGGGTCAGGCCCGAGAGCGTCTCGGTCTCGCCCGTGTCGCTCGAGACGACGCCGGCCGCGGCCACGTCGGTGCTGTTCGACAGGTCGCCGGGCGAGGTGCCGTAGACGAAATGGAACCCGCCGGCCTCGCCGTGAAGGTTGATCGTCGCCGACAGGTCCGCGCTCGAATCCGTGATGTTCTCCGCGTCGCCGGTGGACGCCGTGGGCGGCCCGAGCAGCACCGCCTGGAACGCGCCGACGTCGCAGCCCGTCGACGGACGGGAGGTGCCGCGCTGGTCGGTGGGCGGGCAGCCGGTCGTGTTCGCGTCACCGATCGCCGGGCTTCCGTGGAGCAGCGCCTGCGTGCGCGTCGGACCGCCGTTGTCCGCGATCGGGGCGAGGTGCGCATCGACGTCCGAGAAGTCGGTGCTCTTGGTCAGGTTGCACGAGCCGTCCTCGTCGATGTTGTTGCCGAGGTCGTTCGTGATCGCGGCCGAAGTGGTGGAGCCGGCGTCGTTGCCCTTGCCGGCAGCGACGCAGGCAAAGTCGACGCCGTCGGAAAAGCCGGCGCCGATGATCGTGTTGGCCACCGTGGTGGTTCTTCCGTTGTCGGTCTCGATCGCGCCGCGGAGGTTGCCCGAGAAGGTGTCGTTGCTGAGCGTCAGGTTCGCACCGGCGTTGTCGATCCCCCCGCCGAAGCTCGAGGCCCAGCCGTTGTTGACGATGGTCGTGTTGATCAGGGTGACGGTGCCGCCGGCGAGATACGCGGCCCCGCCGTCGAACGCGCCGTTGCCATTGCTCTCGAAGGTGACCCCGTCGCCGTTCACGGTGCCACCATGGGTGAACAGGGCGCCTCCGATGCTGCCGCCGCCGCCCGTGAACGAGACGTCGGTCATCGTCAGCGTCCCGCTGTTGCCGCTCGTGCTGACGGCGCCACCGACCGGGGCCAGGTCGTTCTCGAACGCCACGTTGTCGAGGATCAGGCTGCCGTTGTCGAACACGGCGCCGCCACCGTTCAGCGTTCAGCGTGAAGCAGGGGTTGCACGCACTGGAGGCCTCGTCGACTCCGTCGTCGCCGCCCGTCAGCGTGAGGTCCTCGATCGTGACGGTCGCATCGTCGACCCGGAGGATTCGGTGGATCCCGACGGAGTTGTCGTTGGTGTTCCTGGAGCCGTCGATCACCGTGTCGGAGGTGGTGTCGCCTTCGATTGTCAGCGACTTGCTGATGTCTATGTCGGAGCCGAGCGTGACGCCGTACAACCCGGCGGGGAGTTGGATGGTGTCCCCTGACGCCGCCTTGTCGACCGCCTGGCGCAGCGAGCAATCCGTCGCTCCCGAGTCGCCCGAGCATTCATTAGCGTTCGGCGCCGCGTCAGCGGGCGTATTGACGACGATCGTGTTCGCCGCCTGCGCGGCGGTCGCCGAGAGGAGGATCAAGAGCGCAGCGAGCAGAGGCGCGCGGAGCGCACGACGCATGCGTCGAGTGTTTTTCGGCTGTCCCCGGTCCATTGGTGAGCCTTCTCTCACATGAACGGGAGATTCCGGCTGCCGCTTGCGCTCGGAATGCTCCGGTTTTCAGAATGCACGCGGGCGGGCTATTTGGCGTGCTTTGTCGCCTTGGCGAGGTAGCTCTGGCCGGCGTGCAGGATGATCGTCTTGTGGCGGACGAAGTCGGTGACCGCGACCGAGTCGGTGACGTCGTGGGTGAGGGTCCCGTCGCAGCGGTCGGCGATCGTCCACTTGGTGCCCCGGACAGTGGCGGCGGCGTAGCGCCCACTGGTCTTGAACTTGCCCTTGGCACTGGCGTGGAGCAACTGGAGGACCTTGCTCGAGGCCGCGGCGGCCGAGGCGTCGCCGGCCTTGGCCTTCTTGCACGTCGCGTACGTGGGCGCGCCCTTGAACGCGGCCTCGAGCAGAGTGAGTGTGGCGAGGCCCTTGGTCGCGCCGGCGCGCGCCTGGGTGAGCTTGAAGACCGCGCCGCCGAACACACCCTGCTGGGTCTTGCCCTTCTGCGCCGCGGCGGTGGTGATCTGGAGCGAGCCGTGGAGCGCGTCGATCTGGGCGCCCGAGGGGATCTGCTGCGCGCCGGTGAGCTTGACGAACGCGCCCGACGGCAGCCGGATGAAAACGGTGCCCGTGACCGGCTGGGCGGTCTCGGTCTGGCCGAGGACCGGCGGTGGCGGGGCGGGGGCCGCGGCGGTCGTGAACGTCTGGTCCACCCCGAAAGTGGTTCCCGCGCTGTTGGTGGCGACGAGCCGGACGTGGTACAGCGCTCCCGGAACCAGCCCGGAGAGCGGGGCGGTTACCGTGTGAGTCGTCGAGTCGGCGCCCACCTGCTGCACCGGCGTCGACTGGTCGTAGAGAGTCGTGGAGGCGCCCGGGCCGCGGTAGGCGGGGTCGAGCCCGTACTGGAAGAACGCGGTCGTGGTCAGGCTCTCCGGGTTGACCGAGCCCGAGACCGCGGCGCCGCTGCTGCTCTTGCTCGTCGGCGCGCCGCCGGAGACCCCCGGCGGTGAACTCGGTGGCGGCGGCGGTGGCGGGGCGTTGTAGGTGAACCGGTCTGGCTGCGCCCGTGGCGCTGGTGCCGGCGAGCGAGGTCACGGTCACGTCGACAGCTCCCGACCCGGCCGGTGAAATCGCAGTGATCTGGGTATCGCTGATGACAGAGAAGCTCGTCGCGGTGTTCGGCCCGAACGCGACCGCGGTGGCGTTTGTGAAGTTGCTGCCGTTGATCGTGACGGTGGTCCCGCCGGCGGCCGAGCCCGAGGTGGGGCTGATGCTGGTGACCGCAGGCGGCTGCGGGCCGCCTCCCTGATACGGCCCCGACGTAACCCTCGTCGTGTCCGACGTCGTCTGAACCGACAACGTCGAGGAGGTGGAAACGTTGGACGGGTTGGTGACGCCGTCGAGCTCGATGCGGAGCTGGTCGCCGGCGGCGACGGTCTTGCCGGAGTTGATCGAGCATGTCTCGATGGTTGGGGTGTTCTCACCGCAGCCGCCGACGACGATGCCGGTCGAAGCGTCGGTCACGGTGCCGTTACGGATCGTGACGGTGCTCGACCCGGACGGGAACGTGAGGGTGATCTGGCTGCGCGCGGTCCCCAGCATGCCCCCGCCCGGGGTGGAGGTCGCGAACGCGATCACGTAGTTCGCGCTCGCGCTTGGGCTGAGATTGCTAAGCCGTACCGTTGGCTGGGACACCCCAGCTGGGGTGATCGTGGCGTAGGCGGCGGTGGCGTTGGTGGTGTCCGAGGTGGTGGAGACCGTCAACGTGTTGCTGGGGGAGACGGTGGTGGTGTTGGTGGCGCCGTCGAGCTCGATGCGGAGCTGGTCGCCGGCGGCGACGGTCTTGCCGGAGTTGATCGAGCATGTCTCGATGGTCGGGGTGTTCTCGCCACAGCCGCCCACCACGGTGTTGGCGGCGGTCACGTCGGTCACCGTCCCGTTGGCGATCGTGACGGTGCTCGACCCCGACGGAAACGTGAGGGTGATCTGGCTGCGGGCGGTACCGGACATCGCGCCGCCGGTGGTGCTGGTGGAGAACGTGGCCACGTAAACGGTCCGGCCGGCGGCCGCGGTCGTCGGCGAGGTGTTATCGACCGACAGGCCGGTGATCGCGGCTGGGGTGATCGTGGCGTAGGCGGCGGTGGCGTTGGTGGAGTCCGAGGTGGTGGAGACCGTCAACGTGTTGCTGGGGGAGACGGTGGTGGTGTTGGTGGCGCCGTCGAGCTCGATGCGGAGCTGGTCGCCGGCGGCGACGGTCTTGCCGGAGTTGATCGAGCATGTCTCGATGGTCGGGGTGTTCTCGCCACAGCCGCCCACCACGGTGTTGGCGGCGGTCACGTCGGTCACGGTCCCGTTGGCGATCGTGACGGTGCTCGACCCCGACGGAAACGTGAGGGTGATCTGGCTGCGGGCGGTACCGGACATCGCGCCGCCGGTGGTGCTGGTGGAGAACGTGGCCACGTAAACGGTCCGGCCGGCGGCCGCGGTCGTCGGCGAGGTGTTATCGACCGACAGGCCGGTGATCGCGGCTGGGGTGATCGTGGCGTAGGCGGCGGTGGCGTTGGTGGGTCCGAGGTGGTGGAGACCGTCAACGTGTTGCTGGGGGAGACGGTGATGGTGTTGGTGGCGCCGTCGAGCTCGATGCGGAGCTGGTCGCCGGCCGCGACGGTCTTGCCGGAGTTGATCGAGCATGTCTCGATGGTCGGGGTGTTCTCGCCACAGCCGCCCACCACGGTGTTGGCGGCGGTCACGTCGGTCACCGTCCCGTTGGCGATCGTGACGGTGCTCGACCCCGACGGAAACGTGAGGGTGATCGTGTTCCCCGCGCTCAGGCCGCCGCTCTGGGACGTGTTGAACGTGATCACGTAGTCGGTCCGGCCTCCGGCCGCCGTCGTCGGCGAGCTGTTGTCGACCGCGAGGTTCGCAACCGGCAATGCCTGAGCTGCACCGACGAAGATGCCCATCACGAGCACGGTGGCGATCGCGGCGAGCACAACAAGTCGCAGACGTGACCGGCGCGTTCGCGGGCGACGGCCCGTCAGCACGAATCCTGCATCGACAACCACGCGGTCCCCTTCCCGGTCGCCCCTCAAGCGACCGTGCCCGAACGTCACCCCTCGGGCAGATCGACTCCCTGGCCAGTTAGGTAGCCAAGCTAACTGCTGAAACAGGCAAAGTCAACAATCCCTCCCGATACCTGAGCGTGTTCTAAGCCAATTGGATGACCGGCTTTCACGCATGCTTCTTTGGCGACGCCAGCGCGAGATAACTCTGGCCGGCGTGCAGGATGATCGTCTTGTGGCGGACGAAGTCGGTGACCGCGACCGAGTCGGTGACGTCGTGGGTGACGGTGCCGTCGCAGCGGTCCGCGATCGTCCACTTGGTGCCTCGGACGGTCGCGGCGCTGTACTTGCCGGTGGTCTTGAACTTGCCCTTGGCGCTGGCGTGCAGCAGCTGGAGGACCTTGCTCGAGGCCGCGGCGGCAGAGGCGTCGCCCGCCTTCTTCTTGCCGCCCTTCTTGCAGAGCGCGTAGCTCGGTGCGCCCTTGAACGCGCTCTCGACGAGCGTGAGGGTGACCAGTCCCTTGCCGGCTCCGCTCTTAGTCTGGTTGAGCTTGAATATCGCGCCCCCGAAGCTGCCCTTCTGGGTCTTGATCTTTGGCTTGTGCTTGGCGGCGGCATCGTGGGCACCCGAGGGTCCACCACCGGCGGCCGTGATCAGTTGGAGCGTCCCATGCAGCGCGTTGATCAGGACGTTCTGAGGAATCTGCCGCAACTGAGTCAAGGGGACGAACACACCGTTGATTTTGACCAGGACGACACCACTCACCGGGGCAATATTGAACGTCTGGCCCAAAGTTGGCTGAGTCGGCGGCGGCGCCGGATTGGTCGTGAACGTCGTATCGGCTCCAAACGTGGTGCCGGCGCTGTTGGAAGCTATTAGCCTGACGTGGTAGAGAGCGTTGGGGACCAGTCCCGAGACCGACGCGGACACTGAATGGCTCGAGAAGTCGGCGCCGACCGGCTGTGCCGGCGTCGAGTTGGTGTACACGATGGGGCCGCCCCCGGTGTACTTCGGATCAAGGCCATACTGGAAGGATGCGGTCGTTGCCAACCCGCCTGGCACCACCGAGCCACTGAATCCTGCGGCCGTAATGCCGACCGTCGGCGCTGCGGTTGTGCCGGGCGTCGGAGTGGAGGTGATTACGGCCGAGTCCGTGGCGGTGGCGCTGTTGCCGGCTCGGGTAACCGTCACCGTGATCGTGTAGGAGCCCCCGCTAGCGTAGGTGTGGGTTCCGGCGACGGCGAAGCTGCCGTTGCCGCCGCTGATCGCGCCGGCGGACGTACTGCCGTCGCCCCAGTTGATCGTCGCCGACAGGTTATTCGGCGCGTCGCTCGAGTTCGGGTCGCTTACCGACGCCACGGTTGCGCTGAGTGGCGTGCCGGCCGCGCCGGTCAGCGACTGGCCACCCGAGGCCGTGAGGGGGAGCGCGATGGTGCCCGTCGCGGAGATATCGGTGAGAAGGGAGAACGTCGCGGTCCCTCCATTTGGCAAGGACTGGATGTCCCAGTTGACACCCATGCCGTTGTCGTCGCTGTTCGTGCAATCACAGCTGCTGGCATAGTCGACCTGATTGTTGGGCACAGTGAAGTCGACGTCGCCGTAGTCGCCCTCCAGGTAGTGGCTGCCGGGGGTAAGTGGGACGAACGCCGCGAGCGGACCCGGCGGCGAGTTGTTGGCGTTCTGCGCGCAGGCCACCGTCCCGCTCGTCGGATCCTCGAAGCCGAAGCCGTCGTCATCGCCCTGCAGCGTGCAATCCGACACGTGGTAGAGCGTGCCCGAGAATGGAGCGCCGGTGGTGTTCTGGACAGTCAGGTCCGTGCGGTAGGACTCATCACCGACGACATACGTGTCGCGCTCGGCCAGTTGGATGCCGATGGCATTCCCGTTGGACGTCGCGGCGACCGTGGTCGTGATCACATAAGGGTTCGACGGGGTGCCGGCGCCGCTCAACGTGGCCTGGTTAACCGATGCCCAGTCGTTGCCGTCGCTCGAGTACCCGTAGAGGGTCCCGCCCGAGGCGAGCGTCCATCCACAGCTGCCTGGTTCGCCGATGCCGCCACCGAAGAACTGCGGGAAGCCGTATGCCGTCACTTCGCAGGTGAGGTCGTCCCCGACCGTGATGTCGGTGAGCGGTCCGGTCGACTGGATGTCGGCTTGCGCGAAGGCTGATGACGCAAAGGCGAGCGTCAGCGCCACCGCCACGGCTACCGAGCAGACGCTCTGCCTGATTGAGCGAGTGCATGCGTGCGTCATTGGCTGTCTCCCTTGTGCCCCCTGGAGCCATGCCCCAGTTCCTGGTCGCCCCGGCCAAGCGCCACCTTGGTTTTCTCACAAACGACGGTACCCGTACTTCCGGGTCAAGTCAACAATTCCTATCAATCCCTAATGAGCGCCTACTTGCGCGCCTTGGCCAGGTAGCTCTGGCCGGCGTGCAGGATGATTGTCTTGTGGTGGACGAAGTCGGTGACGGCGACGGAGTCGGTGATGTCGTGGGTGAGGGTGCCGTCGCAGCGGTCGGTGATCGTCCATTTGGTGCCGCGGACGGTGGCCGCGGCGTAGCGGCCGCTGGTCTTGAACTTACCTTTGGCGCTGGCGTGGAGCAGCTGGAGAGCCTTGCTCGAGGCCGCGGCGGCTGAGGCGTCGCCGGCTTTCTTCTTGGGCTTCTTGCAGGTCGCGTAGGTCGGCGCGCCCTTGAACCCGGCGCCCTCGACGAGCGTGAGGGTGACGAGGCCTTTGCCGGCGCCGCGGGTCGCCTGGCTGAGCTTGAACACCGCGCCGCCGAACGTGCCCTTCTGGGTCTTGGGCTTCGGCTTGGGCTTCTTGCCCTTGGCGGCGTCGTGGGCCGGGTGCGACCCGCCGGTGGCGGCGGTGGTCAACGACAGCGCGCCGTGGAGCGCGTCGATGACCGTGTTCTTCGGGATCTGGGTCAGCTCGGTCAGCGGGACGAACACGCCGTTGATCTTGATCAGCACCGTGCCGCTGACCGGCGCGAGGTTGAACGTCTTGCCCAGCGTCGGTGAGCCGGGCGTCGCTCCGTGGCTGGTCGTGAACGTGATGTCAGGCCCGAACGTCGTCCCGGCGCTGTTAGTGGCCGCGAGCCTGACGTGGTAGACCGCGTTCGCAACCAGCCCCGAGACCGACGCCGTCACCGCATGATTCGAGAAGTCAGAGCCGACGGTCTGCGCGGGCGTCGAGTTCGTGTACACGATCGCGCCACCGCCGGTGTACTTCGGATCCAGGCCATACTGGAACGAAGCCGTCGTCACGAGCCCGTCCGGATCCACCGAACCCGAGAACCCAGCACCCGTCGCACTCACCGAAGGCGTACCCGTCACCACCGAAGACGGAGCCAATCCGGCTGTGGCGGTCCCGTGGGCGACAGCGTTCGACCCGCCGCTGTCGGCGACCGAGATCGTGGTGGCATACGTGCCGACGCTCGCGTACGTATGCGTCCCGCTGATCACGAATCCGCCCGGACCCGTCGTGACCGTGCCGGCGGAGCTCGGGGTGCCGTCACCCCAGTTGATCGTCACGGCATAGTCGGAGACGGTGGCCTCCGGGTTGCCGTCAGTGAGACTTGCGACCTGGCCGTTGAACGCCTTGCCCGCCACCGCTGACACCAGCGTCCCCGCGGCGGCGAGCGGAGCATCCGCCACCTTGACCTGGAATTGGGCCTGAGACGTTCCGTGGTCGCTGTTCGTCCAGGTCAATACACCGGCGTAGATTCCCGCGTGTGCGTACGTGTGTGATCCGCTGGCCTGCCCGAGCGAATCGACCACGGCGGCGGACGAGCTGCCATCGCCCCAGTTGATCGTTCCAGAGCTGCCATCGATCTGGCGGATCACCACTGTGAACTGATGACCCTCGACCGGCTGCAGGACTTCGAATGCTCCGATGTCGCAGCCCGTCCCCTGGGGCCTCTGAATATCGCGCTGATCGGTGCCAGTGCACCCAGCCGCGTTGGCTGGAATCGCGTCGACCGCGGGGCTCGTCACGTCGAGCTCAATGCTGTCGGTGTTACCGCCGTTGTCGCTGACGCCGCCGGTGAAGAACTTGGGGTCCGTGTTCTGGAGGTCGCCCGCGGACCTGAAGCCACAGTCTGACGCGGTCTCGAGGTTATGACCGAGCGACGTGATCGTTCCTGCTCCGGCGCAGTTGGAGAGCGTCGCCTCGCTCGACACGGTGTTTGAGGCCACGATCGAGTTCGTCAACGAGATCGTGCTCCCAGCCCCGGCAACCAACCCGCCGGCGTTGGGGGTCGCCGTACCGCCGTCGTTGGACGCGATCGTCGAATTCGTTACGGTGGTCGAGCTGGCGGTGCAGGCTGTGCACCGGCTCCAGATTGCGCCGACACCGCCGGCCGCGGTGTTGTTGACAAAGGTCGAGTTGTCGACCATGAGCCGCGCTGTCGTGTCGCGGTTTGCGAAGTTGTCGATGCCCCCGGCTGTTCCGCCGCCGCTCGAGGCGAAGCTGAGGTTGTCCTCTAGGAGCGAATGCGTGACGGTCAGGGTGCCGCCCACGTTGGCTACGCCGGCGCCCGACCCGCCGGTGGTCTCGCCGTTATGAATGAAGTCCTCGCTCAACGTCAGCGTGCCCTCGTTGAGGACGTTGCCGCCCACATTGCCGTTCGTCGAACTCGAGGTCGTCCCGCCGAACAACATCTCGAGTCCGGAGATCGTCACCGTTGGCGTGAAGCCGTTCGGATGGATGTCGAACACGCGAGTGCCCGACCCCGACTGTTGCTCGATCGTGGTCGTGCGAGCTCCCGCCCCAGTGATGATCAGGTTCTGCTCGACGAGAAGCTCGCCGTTGCTGAGCGAATAAGACCCGGCGGGGACGATGATCGTGTCCGCAGGGCTGTTTGCGGGACGGGCGTTCTCTGTAGTGAGCAGTTGGCGCAGGGAACACGTACCGGCCGCAGGATTCGCGCAGGTGCCGGTCGTGTCCGCAGTCGTTCCCACGGTGAACGTCGCCGCCTGCGCCTGCACGGCAAGAGTCAGAAACGCCGCCACCACCACCATGACAACACCCCGCCTCACGCCTGTCCCACCTACGGTTTCTTGGCCAGGTAGCTCTGGCCGGCGTGCAGGATGATTGTCTTGTGGTGGACGAAGTCGGTGACGGCGACGGAGTCGGTGATGTCGTGGGTGAGGGTGCCGTCGCAGCGGTCGGTGATCGTCCATTTGGTGCCGCGGACGGTGGCCGCGGCGTAGCGGCCGCTGGTCTTGAACTTGCCTTTGGCGCTGGCGTGGAGCAGCTGGAGAGCCTTGCTCGAGGCCGCGGCGGCTGAGGCGTCGCCGGCTTTCTTCTTGGGCTTCTTGCAGGTCGCGTAGGTCGGCGCGCCCTTGAACCCGGCGCCCTCGACGAGCGTGAGGGTGACGAGGCCTTTGCCGGCGCCGCGGGTCGCCTGGCTGAGCTTGAACACCGCGCCGCCGAACGTGCCCTTCTGGGTCTTGGGCTTCGGCTTGGGCTTCTTGCCCTTGGCGGCGTCGTGGGCCGGGTGCGACCCGCCGGTGGCGGCGGTGGTCAACGACAGCGCGCCGTGGAGCGCGTCGATGACCGTGTTCTTCGGGATCTGGGTCAGCTCGGTCAGCGGGACGAACACGCCGTTGATCTTGATCAGCACCGTGCCGCTGACCGGCGCGAGGTTGAACGTCTTGCCCAGCGTCGGTGAGCCGGGCGTCGCTCCGTGGCTGGTCGTGAACGTGACGTCAGGCCCGAACGTCGTCCCGGCGCTGTTAGTGGCCGCGAGCCTGACGTGGTAGACCGCGTTCGCAACCAGCCCCGAGACCGACGCCGTCACCGCATGATTCGAGAAGTCAGAGCCGACGGTCTGCGCGGGCGTCGAGTTCGTGTACACGATCGCGCCACCGCCGGTGTACTTCGGATCCAGGCCATACTGGAACGAAGCCGTCGTCACCAGCCCGTCCGGATCCACCGAACCCGAGAACCCAGCGCCCGTCGCACTCACCGAAGGCGTACCCGTCACCACCGAAGACGGAGCCGCGGTGATCACGGCGGTGTCGTTCACGGTAGAGCTGCCCTGGCTGCCGGGCGCGACGTGATCGTGACTGCGACCGGGTACGACCCGACGGCCGCGTAGGCGTGGCTCCCGGTCACCGTGAAGCTGCCGCTCGTGCCGCTGATCGTCCCCGAGGAGTTGGTGCCGTCGCCCCAGTTGACCGTCGCGGTGTACGCGCTCGCGGTGGCGCTCAGGTTCGGGTCGGTGATCGTGGCGACAGTGGCGCTCAGCGGCGTGCCAGCGGTCCCTGCAAGCGAGAGTCCGCCAGTGGGGACCGTGTCGACGATCTGAGTCTGGAACGAGAGCGTATGCGAGTCGCCCGGGTTCACAGGACCAGGGACGCTCCAACCGATCACCGTTCGCGTTGTTCTCGTTGGTCCTACAGTCGCATTGATTGGGAAGGACCACACCGCTGACTACCGAGCCGTTGAGGTCCGACCAGATCGTCGGTACGGCTGTCTCGACCCAGGCGCTGCCTTGAGTGATCGGCGCGAACTCCTCGAGCGCTGATGGCGGATTGCCGAGCAAGTTCGGCGTGCAGGCGGCGGTGGTGGGCGAATTCGCGTTCGGCTCGGGGGCGCCGAATCCGGCGTTCGAACCTCGCAGCTGGCAGTCCGCGGCGTGGTACAGCTCGAAGCCGTTGTCGAGGAAGACACTCCCGATGTTCGTGACCGTCACGTTCGTCTCGTAGAAGTCTTGGCCGACGATGTAGCTGTCGACCTCGGTGATCTGCAAAACGGCAGGCTCATTGCCCGTCGGCGATGTGATCGTTACGGTGGTGGTGATCCGGTATGGGTTCGCCGCAGTGCCCGAGCCGGTGAGCGTCTGATTACCGGCAGAGGTCGTGTACGGCATTTCGCCTTGTTGGAAGGACGTCTCCGTGCTCCGCATGATTGGCGAAGTCGGGTCCGAACAGTCCACCCGAGACGTTGTCGCTATTGATGAAGAGGAACGTCCCGCAGTCGCCGGGGCCGGCCGCGTTCGGGAAGAACTCGGTGGACGAGAACCCGCCGCTCCGCACCTGGCAGCTCAGGTCGTTGCCGATGTAGATGTCGCTGAGCGGCCCCGCCGAATGGATGTCGGTGAACGGCGTCGGCGCCGCGGATGCCGCCGGGACGACGACCAGCGCCACCAGCAGCGCCGTGAGCGCCGGCAACGCTGCCCGCCAAATCGCGTGACCCCCCGGTCGCTTGATTCTCAGCACTACGAACTCCTGCGATCAGCTCCGTTTACGGCTTCTTGGCCACGTAGGTCTGTCCGGCGTGGAGGATGATCGTCTTGTGGCGGACGAAGTCGGTGACCGCGACCGAGTCGGTGACGTCGTGGGTGACGGTGCCGTCGCAGCGGTCGGCGATCGTCCACTTGGTGCCTCGGACGGTCGCGGCGGCGTACTTGCCGGTGGTCTTGAACTTGCCCTTGGCGCTGGCGTGCAGCAGCTGGAGGACCTTGCTCGAGGCCGCGGCGGCGGAGGCGTCGCCCGCCTTCTTCTTGCCGCCCTTCTTGCAGAGCGCGTAGCTCGGGGCGCCCTTGAACGCGCCTTCGACGAGCGTGAGGGTGGCGAGGCCCTTGCTCGCTCCGCCGGTGGCCTGGGCGAGCTTGAAGATCGCGCCGCCGAACGTGCCCTTCTGGGTCTTGACGGTCTTGCTCTTGCCCTTCCCCTTGCCTTTGCCCTTGGCGGCGGCATCGTGGGCGGGGTGAGAGCCGCCGGGAGCGGCGGTGATCAGCGACAGCGTGCCGTGAAGCGCGTTGATCACCGTGTTCTTGGGGATCTGCGTGAGCTCGGTCAGCGGAATGAACTTGCCGTGGACCTTGATCAGCACGAGCCCGCTGACCGGCGCGAGGTTGAACGTCTTACCCAACGTGGGGGCAGGGGGCGTCGCGCCGTGCTTCGTGGTGAACGTCATGTCAGTCCCGAACGTGGTGCCGCTGCCGTTGGTCGCGACGAGCCGGACGTGATAGAGCGCGTTGGGGACGAGCCCCGACACCGACGAGGTCACGAAGTGGTCGTTGAAGTCTCCGGCCAGCGCCTGCACGGGCGTGGAGTTCGTGTAGGTCGGCCCCGAGCCTCCGAGCTTGCTGTACTTCTGGTCGAGCCCGTACTGGAAGAACGCGGTTGTCGCCTGCCCGTTCGGGTTCACCAGGGCCGAGAACGACGCGCCGGTGCTGCTGACCGTCGGCGGTGACATCCCGCTGGACAGCGGGGCCGTGCCGCCGACGCCGATGTTCGTGTTGGTCGGCGGCTCCTCGAGGCTGAAGTAGCGTCGATCCTCCTGGTGGGATCGCCGGCGAGAAGTGGACGACTCCCGAGGACGAGTCGGCCGAGACGTTCGAGAACCAGCTCGTCGGACCCTCGTAGCCGTTCTGCGGGAATCCGGAGCCCGGCGCACCTGGCTCGGTGTAGCCGGCGGGCTCTCCCGCGGGCGCCGGGAACGAGCAGTTGTTGTTCTGGTCTCCGCACACCGTGCCGGCCGGCGCTCCCGCCTGGGGGACGCAGCCGGCGGGAAGGGGAGCGGCGCCGGGATTGCAGATTCCGTCTTGGTCAAAGCCGAACAGCTCTGAGCCGGGGACCGAGAGCGGAAGCGCGGAAACCGGCGAAGACGAGTTGTTCTGGACGCCGATCAACGAGTCGTCCGCGCCCTCGTAGGGGCCCTCGTTGGGATCCTGCGTGACCGTTTCGGTGCCGCTGTTGATCGTGATCAGGAACTGGCAGCCGTTGTTCATGTCGACGGGCGGGCACTGCGTGAACATCGGTGGCGCCATGCTGACGTTGGCCGTGAAGAAGTCCTCGGTGCCGGGCGAGGGACCGCAGGCGGTTCCGCCGCTCCCGCCGGTGAGGGTGACCGTGCCGTCGTAGGGGCTCCGGTGTTGGTGGCGTAGGTGTGCGTGCCGCTCACGACGTTCGTGCTGCGGTTGATGGTCCCGGCCGTCGGCGTGGTGCCGTCGCCCCAGTCGATGGTCGCGGCTGTGGCGCCGGTGCAGGACGCCGGGTTGTCGACCGCGCCCGAGAACTGAACGGTCGCCTGAGCGGTGATCGTGTCGTTGCTCGCCAGCGCCACCGGCGCCGCGATCAGCAGAAGCGCCACGACCGCCCCAACCAGCCCGGCCATCCGCCGGATCCCGCAACCATTCCGCCCTGTCATGTCGTCCCCCCCGTAAGGTGGCCCGCGATTATCCATTTTCGCTCAGCCTCGGCCCCGAGCGGCCGCGACGTTAGCGCAACTTCTGGTAAGGCGCAAGCGAACCGAGTCGGCGGCACCGCGCGGCTGCAGTAGAGCTCGGGCCCTAGCCCAGCGAGGTCATGCCGAGGCTCGTGAACGAGTTCGGCGTGACATCGAGCGCCTTGACCGCGAGGTCCGCGAACAGCGCGGCGGGCTCGAGGTCGTCGTTGCGGTACGCGCGCCCGTCGCGTCGATCGAGGATCGTGAGCGCCCCGATCGGCCGTCCGGCGCGCTCGAGCGGGACGACCAGCATGGTGTACGGCACGTAGCCGGTGCCCTCGGCGATCCGGGCGGCGAAGCGGGGGTCGGTGCGGCAGTCGGGGACCGCCTCGGCGGCGCCGGACCCGACGACCACGCCGGCGATGCCCGCGCCCGGCGGGAGCCGCACGCCGACGATCTCGCGCGCGCCGGCGCCCCAGGCCGACTGGTACACGAGCTCGCTCGTGGTCTCGTCGGTCAGGCAGATCGAAGCGGCGGCCGCGCCGAACACGCCCGCCGCGGTGTGCACGACGGCCTCCATCAGGCCGCGCGAGGCGTCGGGGTCGTCGATCGAGACGGCGAGCGAGACGCCGGTCTCGGTCCGCAGCGGAGCACCGAGCGCCTTGGCGAACGCGGCGACCGACGCGACACGTCGCTCGGGGATCATCTCGAGGCCGGCGGTGATCGTGCGCTCGAGCTCGGGCGTGACGTCCGCGACGACCGTCGACAGCTTGGTCGGGTCGGCGTACACGGGCGGCCGGCCCGTGAGCAGCGTCCACAGGGTGGCGGCGACGCTGAACACGTCGGTGCGCGCCGACACGTTGCCGCCGGCGAACACCTCGGGGGCCATGAAGCGGGGCGTCCCGATTCCGACGGTGCCCTGCTCCTCGACCTCGTCGAGCAGGCGCGCGATCCCGAAGTCGACGAGCACGACTCCGCTCTCGCTCAGGATCAGGTTCTGGGGCTTGACGTCGCGGTGGACGATCTGCTGGTCGTGCACGTACTGGAGCGCCTCGCACGTCTGCCGGACGTACTCGATCGCCTGGTCAGCGGGCAGACCCGGCTGGCCCCGCTGCTTGAGCAGCACGCCGAGATCGATTCCGCGAACCAGGTCCATCACCAGGTACTGGCCGGACGGCGAGGCGAAGTGGTCGGTGACCCGCACGACGCGTGGATGCTGAAGGCTCGAGAGCAGCCTCGCCTCGGCCTCGAACCGCTGGTCGTGGTGCGGGTTCGTGCACTGCTTGAGCGCGACCTCCGTGTCGGTCTCGGTGTCGATCGCGCGGTAGACCTGCCCCATGGCCCCCGCCGAGATGGGCTCTAGGACGCGGTAGCGTCCTCTTAGTGTTCGTCCCAGTACCTGAGACGCTGTTCGTGGCTCGTTCACGCGATCGAGCGTCGCCAAAACTCCACCTAATTCCTGCCCCATCCGTTCTACCCCCTGGCAGTGTAGACTCGCCCGCCCTTACAGTCTAACGCAGGCTGCCCAAATCTCGCAAGACATATCCGGAGCGGCCAGATGGACGCTGCTCGAATGTCCGGGGCGGCGTAGACGGGGACCGTCGGCTGGACGGCATGGCGTACGCGCCGTCGACGTGCTCAGTGGACGATGTCGCCGAGTACGAATCCGGCTACGAACGCCAGGATCACGAGCGCCGCGATCAGCGCAACCAGCTGCGCCGGTAGCTCGCCGGCGCGCGCGTTGGCCCGAACGGGCGCCGTGTCAGCCGCCGGCGTGGGCACGGTCGCGGTCGCGGATGCGGCCAGCTCGGTCTCGGTCTCGGTCGCGGATGCGGCCACGTCGGTCTCGGGCTCCGGCTCCGTCTCCCGTTCCGATGGTGGCTCCGGGGTAATCACGGGCCGGCTGACCGGCCGGGTCAGGTCGGTCCGGGCGGCGCGGTCGTCGGCGGCGGGGGCCCGGGGATGGCTGGTCTGCGAGCGGCCCGGGTCGACCGCGGGGACCTTGGTCGTCTGAACGCGTCGCGCGCGGTCGTCCGCGCCGTCTCGGCGATCGGTCTGGGCCGGCATGGCGAGGTTCGACGCGCTCGAGGACAGCGCGCGGGACGCCGATTGGATCAGCTCGGCCGCCAGCGACGGTCGCGACCAGGGGTCCTTGGCCATCCCCTGCGCGATCACTCCGTCGAGCGCGGGCGGCAGATCGGGGCGGATCTCGCTGAGCACCGGCGGCGGCGACATCACGTGGGCGTGCAGGGTGGCGGCTTCGGAGGGCTTGGGGAATGGCACCTCTCCGGTCAGGCACTCGTACAGGACCCCGGCGAGCGCGTAGCAGTCGCTGGCCGGGGTGGCCGGATCGCCCTGGATCTGCTCGGGCGCCACGTAGTCGATCGTGCCGATGAACTGGCCGGTTCCGGTGAGCCGGGCCTCGTCCGGGGCCTTGATCAGCCCGAAGTCGGCGAGGTACGCGTGGTCGCCTCGGCCGATCAGGATGTTCTGAGGCTTGATGTCGCGATGGATCAGCCCGGCCTCATGGGCTGTGTCGAGCGCGAGGGCGACCTGGGTGAGCAGCCGTACGGTGCGGCGAGGATCGAGCTCGTCGTCGAGGATCAGCTGCTTGAGCGTCGGCCCGGCGATCAGCCGCATGGCCAGGAACAGGCCGAATTCGCTCTGCCCAGCCTCGTAGACCGCGACGATGTGGTCGTGGTCCAGCGCGGCCTGGACCTGCCCCTCGCGCTCGAAGCGAGCCCGGAAACCCGGGTCGTCACTGAGGTTCGGGGCCAGCAGCTTGAGCGCGACGACGCGGTTGAGCGAAAGCTGGGTCGCCTCATAGACCGCGCCCATGCCTCCCTCTCCGAGTAGCCCGTCGATGCGATACCCGGAAACGATCGTGCCCTCCTCTAGCAAAGCAGCAGCATTCTACTGTCGTTGCACGCGTCAACCGCGCGCTGTCAAGCGGAGGCCGAACAGCGCGACTCGCCTCATGCGGGCGGGATTCGCCGACTCCGGAGACGATCTGCCGACGGAGCTTTATGATGGGACGCCCGCAGCCTCCCCGGACCGATCATTAGTGAGCGATGAGCGTGAGCGACCCCCGAATCGGCAGTCAAATCGGCGACTACAGCGTGGACGACCTGCTTGGAGAGGGGGGGATGGGCAAGGTCTATACCGCGACCGGGCCGGATGGCGGCCGCGTGGCGCTCAAGCTGGTCAAGGACGACTACGCCCGCGATGAGACGTTCCGGCGGCGGTTCTACCGCGAGGCCAGGATCGCCCAGACCGTCAAGCACCCGAACGTGGTCCCGGTGCTCGACACCGGTGAGGTCGACGGCCTCCCGTTCATGGCGCAGAGATATATCGAAGGCATGTCGCTCGACGACAAGCTCAAGCGCGACGGTCCGCTCGACATCCAGACCGCCGTGCAGGTGTGCACCGATGTGGCCGCCGGGCTCGAGGCCCTGTGGGGCGCGGGGATGGTTCACCGCGACGTCAAGCCCGCCAACATCCTCCTTGACGAGAGCGGCCGGGGCTACATCACCGACTTCGGCCTGGCCAAGGACACTCAGGGGAGCCTGCTGACGCTGCCGGGCCAGGCGCTCGGCTCGATGGACTACATGGCCCCGGAGCAGATCCGCGGCGAGCCGGTCACCGCCGCCACCGACATCTACGCGCTCGGCTGCGTGATGTATGAGTGCATGTGCGGCCACCCGCCGTTCGCGGAGGTGCAGGGCATGCGGATCCTGTGGGCACATCTACAGGACCCGCCGCCGGATCCCCGCACCGCTCGTCCGGACATGTCCGAGGAGTTCGTGCGGACCCTGTTGAGCGCGCTCGAGAAGGACGCGGCGAAGCGGCCTCAGACAGCGGGTGAGTATGCCCGCATGCTCGCGGCCGCGGCCTGACCGGCGCTCGGTTCGCCGCTAGCGCCAGAGAACCGAGAACAGCTGGTGCTCGCCCAAGAGCCCCTTGAAGTGGTACTCGCCATGCTCCTCGAACCGGAAGCTCGGGTCGGTGGCGGTGTACTCCTTGGCGGCCGAGGAGACCAAGATCTCGCCGCCCTTGGCCTGAGCCGCGATCCGCGCCGCGAGCACGACGTTGCGACCCATCATCTGCTCCGGGTTGCCGAGGATGAACCCCGAATGAAGCCCGACCCGGATCGACAGAGACTGGTGCTCGCCGGGAGAGCCGGTGAACGTCCGCTGCAGGTCGACCCCCGCGTGCAGTCCCGCGTGGGCGCTCCCGAACGAGGCGAGAAAGCCGTCGCCCTGGAACCGGACGACCTGGCCGTCGTGGCGGGCGACGAGCTGCTCGACGAGCAGGTGGTGATCGCTGATCAGCTGCTCCCAGCGCTCCGCACCGAGCTCGTCAGCGGCGGCGGTCGCGTCGGCGATGTCGCTCAACATCAGCGTGACCGCGCCATCGGGCGAGCTCATCCTGCCCAGTGCCGGGGTCACCGGCTCGAGCGCCGATGCGATCACGTCAATCGAAGAGAGCTGTATCGGGTCTGCCACTTCTCGCTCCGGGTCCGCGCTGGCGGGCGAGCATACCTTGACACGTCTTCGGGACCGCAGCAGAATCGAGGTTAGGGATGTCGGGGGCTCAGACCGATCAAGGGATGCGGATGAGCGCGTTTCCGCCGATAGGCGACTACGCGTTTCTATCCGACTGCGAGACGACCGCGCTGGTCGCGCCCAATGGCAACATCGAGTGGATGTGCCTGCCGCGGATGGACTCGCCGAGCGTGTTCGCGGCGGTCCTCGATCGCGACGCCGGCGGCTTCCGGGTGGGGCCGGCGGATGTGAATGTGCCGGCCGGCCGGCGCTACATCCCGGGGACGATGGTGCTCGAAACGAGCTGGGAGACCCGAATGGGCTGGGTCATCGTCCGCGATGCGCTCAGCATCGGACCGTGGCATCACGACACCGAGCGGTCCCGCAGCCACCGCCGGTCCCCGACCGACCACGATGCCGATCATGTACTGCTGCGCCTGATCGAGTGCGTCCAGGGCACGGCCGAGATAAAGCTCGAGTGTGAGCCGGCGTTCGACTACGGCGGGCTGGCGGTCGACTGGGACTACACCGGTTCGGGATACAACGAGGCAGTCGCGCGCTCGGAGGGCATGGACCTGTCGCTGCGGCTGATCACCGACCTGCGACTCGGCTTCGAGGGACCGCGAGCGCGGGCCCGGACGACGATGCGGGAGGGCGACGTCGCGTTCGTGGCCCTCGGATGGTCCGAGCACGGGATGCCGTCGAGCTACGAAGAGGCGGCCGAGTGGCTGGCCCGCACCGGCCGGTTCTGGCAGGAGTGGCTCAAGCACGGCAGCTTCCCCGACCACCGCTGGCGGACGCATCTCCAGCGCAGCGCGCTCACGCTCAAGGGTCTCACCTACGCCCCCTCGGGGGCGATGATCGCGGCGTCGACCACCTCGCTGCCCGAGGCCCCGGGCGGCGATCGCAACTGGGATTACCGCTACAGCTGGATCCGCGACTCGACGTTCACGCTGTGGGCGCTGTACTCGCTCGGCTTCGACGAGGAGGCCAACGACTTCTTCTACTTCGTCGCCGACATGGCCGAGGCCGAGGAGGGACAGCTCCAGATCATGTACGGGATCGGCGGCGAGAGCCGGCTCGAGGAGCAGGAGCTGACGCACCTGTCCGGGTATGAGCAGTCGCGGCCAGTACGGATCGGCAACGGCGCGTATAACCAGGCCCAACACGACGTCTGGGGCGCGGTGCTCGATTCGATCTACCTCCACACCCGCTCCCGCGACCAGCTGCCCGACCGCCTGTGGCCGATCATCAAGCGGCAGGTGGAGTCGGCCCTCTCCCGGTGGCGCGAGGCCGACCGGGGCATCTGGGAGGTACGGGGCGATCCCAAGCACTTCACCTCCTCGAAGCTGATGTGCTGGGTCGCCGCCGATCGCGGCGCGCGGCTGGCGCGAATCCGCAGCGATGAGCGGATGGCAGCGAAGTGGGAGGAGGCCGCCGCCGAGATCCACGCCGACATCTGCGCGAACGGGGTCGACGGGCGCGGCGTATTCGTCCAGCACTACGAGACCGACGCGCTCGACGCGTCGCAGTTGATGATGCCGCTGGTCCGGTTCCTTCCGCCCGACGATCCGCGGATCCGCGCGACCGTGCTCGCGATCGCCGACGAGCTGACCGAGAACGGCCTCGTGCTGCGCTATCGCGTGGGGCAGACCGACGACGGCTTCGCGAGCGAGGAGGGCACATTCACGATCTGCTCGTTCTGGCTCGTGTCCGCGCTGGCGGAGATCGGCGAGATCGCCCGGGCCCGGGGCCTGTGCGAGAAGCTGCTGTCGTTTGCGAGTCCGCTCGCGTTGTACGCCGAGGAGATCGACGCGGCGAGTGGCCGCCACCTCGGCAACTTCCCGCAAGCGTTCACCCATCTGGCGCTGATCAACGCCGTCATGCACATCATCCGCGCCGAGCAGCAGATCGAGCTGGGCGCGCCAGCGCGCGATCGCGAGCTCGCCGGCCGGTGAGCCGAGCTCGACGTAAGCGTTTGGTCATCTGTCAGTGAGATAAGTTCCATCGGATGCCCTGGGTCGAGGTGTTCGCGGTGTTCTTCGTGTCCCACGAGGTCGGGGACTACCTGTTCCAGACCGAGTGGCAGGCGATGAACAAGCGGGGTGGCCTTTCGAGCCCCGGGGTGAGGCGCCGCGCGCTGCTGTCGCACATCACCACGTACACGCTCGCGTTCGTCCCCGCGCTGATCTGGCTATGGGACAGCCTGAACTGGGGAGTGATCGGGCTGGCGGCGCTGATCGCGATCCCGCACATGATCCAGGACGACGGACGGCTGCTGACGAGCTACGCGCGCGTGTTCAAGAAGGCCGACCTCGACGCCAACCCCGCTCTGGGTTTGACGCTCGATCAGGCATTCCACTTTCTCGCACTATTCCTAACCGCGTTGCTGATCGGAACGTGAGCCACTGCGCGCCAGCCGCCCCGGGCACTTGGCTGGCTTATTCGGGACCAAACCCTTAGGATCGCCAAACCGAATTCGGACAAGGAGATTTTCTGGATGAGCACCACCGAACAGGAGCTTCCCGGTCCTGTCCTGGAGTACCTGAACGAGCAGAGCACGGTCACATTGGCGACCGCATCGCCAACCGGCGTGCCGCACGCGGCCACGTTCCTGTACGTCAACGAAGGCGCGTCGCTGTACTTCTGGTCGCGCAGCTCGACCGAGAGCGCGCGACACATCGACCAGAACCCGATGGTGGCGTTCACGATCGACGAGTACACCACCGACCTGAACCAGACCCGCGGCGTCCAGGGGGTCGGGGAATGCTCCGTGCTGCTCAGCGGCGAGCAGATCGCGCGGGTGGCGGACCTGTTCGGCCAGAAGTTCCCGACGCTGTCGCCGGGCGCGACGATGAGCATCTCGTTCTTCCGCATCAGTCCGACCGAGATCCAGTTCATCGACAACAAAAAGAGCTCGAGCGCATCGCCGGAGGGCGTGTTCGGTGCCGAGTTCCACCGCGAGCGCTCATACAGCGTGTTCGGCGGTCTCCCGACTCAGACCGCGCAGACGATCTCGGCGACGCTTCAGCTGATCGACGTCGAGCCCGACGCGGTGGTGGCGCGCCAGGGAGGGCCTGCCGACAAGTTCTTCATCGTGGTCGACGGCGAGCTCGAGGTGACACGCGAGGACGGCGGTTCGACCGAGACGGTCTCAACGCTCGGCCCGGGCGATCTCTACGGCGAGATGGCGATCCTGTTCGACAGGCCTCGCGGCACGAGCGCCCGCGCGACGAAGGCGACGAAGCTCGTGGTCATGGACGGCGACGCGTACCGTAACGTCGTCTCCCAATCGCTCGGGACGACGCGGGACTTCGACCAGATCATCCGCGACCGCCTCGGCCGGTCCGCGGGCTGACGGCGAGGTCGATCTGACCGTGCTGACCTTCTCAAGCAAGGAGTTCCGCGCCACCGTGGGCGCGTTTGCGACCGGCGTGACCGTCGTGACCACCCGCGGTGAGGAGCACGCCTACGGCATGACCGCGAACGCGTTCTCGTCAGTCTCGCTCGACCCACCGCTGATCCTGGTGTGCGTGATCAGCCCCTCAGAGGGCGCCGAGCACATCAGCCGCAACGGTGTGTTCGCGGTCAACATCCTGGCCCAGGAACAGGAGCCGATGTCACGTTACTTCGCCTCGCGCGACCGGCCGCGCGGGATCGACGCCTTCAGGGAGGTGCCGCACCGCTTCGGGCCCAGCGGCTCGCCGATCCTGGAGGGCTCGGCGGCTTACATGGACTGCCGTCTGCACGCGACCCACGAGGCTGGAGACCACCTGATCTTCATCGGCGAGGTGCTCGAGATCGCGACCAAGGAGGACGGCACGCCGCTGGTGTTCCACGGTGGCGGTTACCGCCTGCTCCAGGCGCCGCCGGGCAGCTGACCGGGGGAGGCGATCAGGCGGACGTCGCGGGCCGCCAGGCGTCGCCGTCGAACTCGAGCTGCAGCGGCTCCGAGCCGTCGTCGATCGCGACGGTGGCCGTGCGCGCGGCGAAGTCGATGTGAAGCTTGAGCGAGAGGCTGGCGGGGCCGGCGCCGAGCTTGGTCTCGGTCTCCGCAGCGGCTGGTCCGCCGGGACCCGGAGGTGCGGGCCGGTCAGTGCCTGTGGCGCGGTCCGGGCGTCCGGACGCGGCGAGCGGGGTCGCCTGGCTTGCCGGTGCGGGCGCCGGAACTCGCCCGGGCCCGGGTGAGACCGTCGGCTGCGGCGGCACCGCCTTCAGTGAGCGCTCCGCGGCGGGGATCGGAAGCTCGCGGACCACAAGCGTGGTGCCGCCGACCTCGATCGTGTCTCCCACCGACAACGTCTGGGGACCGGTGATGCGCAGGCCGTTGACGAACGTCCCGTTGGTCGACCCGAGATCCTCGATCGCGCAGAAGCCGCTCCGGTCCAAGCTGATCCGCGCGTGCGAGCGCGAGATCTCGTCGTCGTCGGCGAGCCGTCCGGCGCCTTCGGCGTGGCGTCCGATCAGCAGCTCATCGTCGAGCAGGATCGACATACCGACGGCCCGCCCAGCCACCACCTCCAACCGCGCCACGGCCCTACTCATGCGCGGACTGTACCGCGCTCACTCCGCGGTCATCGCGCGGACTCGGGCAGCTTGCAGCATTTCGCCGCCATCGGTAGTCTGCCCCCCGCTATGGCAAGGCTGCGTGTAGTGAGTGGGCCCAACGCTGGTCTGACCGTGGACGTTGACGAGGAGGAGCTCGTGATCGGCCGCGAGGACACCGACCTGGCGCTCGACGACGACGAGATGTCCAAGCGCCACGCCGTCGTGCGGCGTCACGCCAACCGCCTTCAGGTGGAGGACCTCGGCTCGACCAACGGTACGTTCGTCGACGGCACCCGGATCGAGGAGCCGACGCTGCTCGGCGGCGGCGCGGAGATCAAGGTCGGCACTACGGTAATCGTCGTCGAGGGCGTGCTGCCGGTCTCGGATTCGAGCAGTGACATCCCCGTGCCGCGGAACGTCACACGTGTGAGCCGGGCGATCACCGACACGGCACCCCCGGCGGCGGCCGCAGCCGCAGCCGCGCCCGCGGCACCAGCTGCCCCCGCGGCACCCACTCAGGCCGTCGGCGAGTTCCGCCCGCCGCAGCCCAGCCGTAAGCAGCCAGGGCTGGCGTCGCGCTCGTGGGTCCCGGTGGCGCTGTCGTTCGGGACGGTCATCGTCGTCGCGATCGCACTGGTCATCTACTTCTCCCAGCACACCTAGCTGCGGCTGCTCGCGCGGTCCGGGGCGCGGGGTTATTCCGGGCCGCGATTGCAGGCGCCGGCTTTCGGGCGCGAGCGCCCCGGACCGGGCGCCGCAGCCTCCGCCGTGAGCGGTTACTTCCCTAGAGAGAAGTAGAGGATCAGCGCTATCGCCACGAGGGTGAGCAGCGCGAGCGGGGCGAGCTGGGCGCGGCGGCGTACCTTCACGTCGAGGTACTTGTCGACCGTCGGGTGGGCGACATCGTCCTTGCCGGCGTAGCGGCCGGCGCCGTCGTCGACGCGGCGGACCTCGGGATTGACGTAGGTCGGCTCGCGGGGAGCCATCGCCATCGCCGGCGGGATCTGGATCACCGCCGAGGCTCGGGACGCGATGTCCTGCCGGGTGCGCAGCTGGATCACGCTGACGCCGATCAGCAGCTCGTCGCCGGGGTCGAGCCGGGCGGGGCCCATCAGCTCGTTCTGATTGACGAACGTGCCGTTGGTGGATTCGAGGTCCTCGACCGTCGCGGAGCCGTCCGGGGACGGAGTGATACGAGCGTGCTGGCCCGAGACCTCGCCGTCCTCGAGCACGAGGTCGGAGCCCGCGTCGCGGCCGATCACGATTGCGCGATCAACCGAGATCTGCTTGCCCGCATCGGGCCCCTCGATGACTTCCAAGTTCAGCTCGCCCGCCACGGGCGCGAGCATATCGTCCGCGCAGGAGTCGCGCAACGCCACCTCGCATAACGGTGCACCATGATGAACGTGCTGGAAACAGGCGGTCTCTGCCCTTGCGCAGATCGCGGGGTTCCATATAGGGTGCCCGACCATGCCAGCGACAGCACCAAGAGACTCAGTTATCGCCACGGTCGGCGACGGCTTCGGCTCGCTCCTGGTCCACACGACCGCCCGGTATCTCGGCTTCGAGAACGAGCAGATGTCGGTGTTCGGACCGAGCGACAACCCCGTCGGCACCTACCAGCAGTTCGCTTACAACCTCGGCCAGACCGTTCTGCGCTCGGAGTCCGAGTCGCACTTCCTGGCGCCGGACTGGCCGACGTTCGCCCAGCTCGACGCTTGGTCACACAAGTCACTCAAGCCGCTGTGGCGCACGACCCGGCGCAAGTACAACCCAGGCGTTCCCGAGATCCTCACCGAGGCCGCGGTCGTCGACGCAGACGCACGGGCTGGGAGCAGGCGCGAGTCCCAGTGAAAGTCGGATGGCTGCAGCGGCAGATGGAGCCGATGCCGCATTTCGTCATGTACGACGAGCAGGCGAACTTCATCGGCCGGGCCAAGCACGTGATGCTGGCCCCGGGTCACGGGCCGCTGTCGTTCCCGCCGGTGCTCGCGAAGGCGCGCAAGGACCCGGCGGTGGCCGACCGGATCGTGCAGGCGTACGAGCCCAAGCAGTACGCGACCGGCGGCCGCTACATCGTGCTCGGCGCCGGGATCGCGTCGGTCAACGAGTGGGCGAACATCCTCGACGCGGGCGGCTCGGTGCTGGCGCTGACCCGCAGCCCGCAGCCCGAGACCCAGGACCTGAACGTGCCCCGGTGCCTGTTCGAGTCGATCGGGATCGACGCGTACACGCGGCTGCCGTTCGACCAGCGGATCGAGTTCCTCGGCCAGGTGCTGCGCGGCACCCGGCCCGACCGCAAGCAGTGGCTCCACGCGGATCCAGGAGGGCCAGAAGGAGGGCCGGTTCGACGCGCTCGTCGGCGAGATCGACAAGATCGAACCCGGCCGGGCCGGCCTGCGCGTGTACGTCAAGAGCATGCACGGCGAGGATCCCGGGTGGCTCGACGTCACCGGTGTCACCGCCGGCACGGGCTTCAACAAGTCGGTGCTGACCCTGCCATTGATCCGCCGGCTCGTCGAGTTCTACAAGGTGCCCGTCGTCAACGGGCAGGATCCGGCTGCAGACCAACTGCGGCGTGCCCGGGCCTCGACCTGCCCGAGTCGCGGCTGTGCTGCATGGGACTGATCGCCAACAACGTGATCCCGCATGGCGACACGATCGCGGGCCTGAAGTTCATCGCGCGGCGGTTCGTCGCCGACTGCGCCCGCGCCGAGAAGCTGCAGCAAGCGGTCGTTCCCGTCACGACTGGCGCTGCAGTTCTCGATGGGGCGCGAGGTCGCGCAGGCGCTCCGGACCGTGGCCCCGACCCAGCAGCTCGCGTAGAGGGGAGACCGCCATGTGTCCAACCGTCCTCGGCCGGGTCCAGACCAGGTGGGCGATCCTGATCATCCCGGCGATCATCTGGACGATCGTCTCGCTGATCACCCAGAACCCGAGCTGGATCGTGCTGATCGGCCTGTACTTCGTGATCGGCGTCGCGCTCGACACCGCGTTCTATCCGTTCATCATCCGCTGGCAGCCGCCGTGGTTGACGTTCGTGCTGGCCGTCGGAGAGTTCATCCTCGTCTATCTGGCTGCGAAGAGCGCTCAAGGGCATTCACTTCGCGTCGGACTGGGAGCCGATCCTCGAGTACTGGATCACGTGGGTGATCGCGATCTGGACGAAGGTCGTGATCCTGCCGCTGCTGTCGCTCAGCTGGATCGAGAACGCGGGCGAGTTCCGCTCGACCAGACTGGTCGGTGTCGCCCGAGTACGTACCGCTGGCAGTGACCGCGTTCACTCCGTCGCTGGAGGAAGGCGGACCGCCGCCGCTGGCACGGAAGTTCTCGGCAGCGGTGATCGAGATCCCCGAGGAGCTCCGACGGGCACCGAGCCCGTCGGGCGTGTTCCAGATTCCGACCGGGCCGCCGCCCTCCTGACGGGGCCCCCGGCGTCCTAGCGAGGCGCTGCGGACGGGGTCAGGCGGCGGCGTCGAGCCGGCCGAAGACCTCGTCGCGGTCGGTGCCGTGGGCCGTCAGCACCGCGTCGAAGTCCGATCCGTAGAAGCGCATCACCGCGACCAGGATGTCGCCGGTGCCGACTGATGCGGCGGCGCGCTTGCGGGCAACGCGCACGGCGAGCTCACTAACGCTCGTGACCGGATCGCGGTCGGCGCGAGCGGCCGCGGGGAGCAGGTCGTCGTTGGGGTCGCCGTCCGGCAGCGGGGTCTCGCCGACACCGAGCGCACACAGCACCCGCGCCGCCTCGCCGTGCAGGCGAAGGATCCGCAGCCAGCGGAGGGCCTCGGCCCGCCGTGAGGTCGCGAACGGGAGCGCGGTCGACGCCAGGCCGAGGGCCATCGCGGCGTCGGTGCAAAACGGCAGCGCGCTCGCCGAACCGGGGCTGACTGCCTCGTCGATCGTCGCGAAGCTGTCAAAGCGGGTGTCGAGACCGGTGAGCTCGAGCAGCTTGCGGTGCTTGGCCGGGACGCACGCGAGCGCGAGCCGGGCGTCGTCGTCGAGCCGCTTGTGGAAGCCGACGAGCACACCGAGGCCCATCGAGTCCATGTGGGTGAGCTGGGAGAGATCGAGTACGTACCGGCCGTAGCCCTTGCCCAGCAGCTCGACCAGCGCGAGCTTCAGACGCGGGGCGGAGGTGAGGTCCAGATCGCCCCCGACGGCCACGACGCAGGTCCGGTCGTCGACCTCCCGATGCGTGAGCGTGAAGTTCTCCATGTGCATCTGATTTCGGACGCACGCGCCAATTCGTTACCGGCGTCCAGTCCGGCTCGACAAACGTACGTATAGCGAACAGCTATGCAGGCATCTCCGCAGTCGCCTCAGTCTGCGGCGCCGCGGGCGCCGGGGTCTCGTTGAGGCCCCAGAGCTTCATCCGTGCGACCCGGCCGCGGATGTCGACCTCGTCGACGAACACCAGATCGTCGGCCGGCACCTGAAGCGCCTCGCGGGTGGCGTCGGACAGCAGCAGCTGGTGCGGCGTGCCCTTCGTGAGCCCTTCGATCCGGGATGCCGTGTTCGTCGTGTCGCCGACCGCGGCGTACTCAACGCGACGCTCAGATCCGACGTGGCCCGACATGACGTTTCCGCTGTTGAGCCCGATCCCCATGCGGAAGCCATCGCCGAGCCCTTCCGAGCGGATCCATTCGTTGAAGCGCGGCAGCCGGGTCTCGAGCATCTCCCGGGCGGCCCGCAGCGCGCGGTCGGCGTGGTCGGGCTGCTCGAGCGGCGCGCCGAACACGGCGAAAATCCCGTCGCCCATGTACGCGACGAGCGTGCCGCCGTTGTCGAGGATCGCGTCGGACATCTCGCTCAGGTAATGGTTCAGGACCTCGATCACCTGTGGCGGCGTGAGCGACTCCGAGAACGAGGTGAACCCGCGCAGGTCCGTGAACATGATCGTGCCCTTGCGCTGGACGCCGCCGAGGCGGAGGCCGTCGGCGCTCTTAAGGACCTCGTCGACGACATCCTCGGGCACGAACCGCGCAAACAGGTCGACGGTTCGGATGCGCTCGAACGCCTCGGTGATCAGCTGGACCGCCAGCGCGCCGACGCTCGACAGGATCAGCGCCCCGATGGGATAGACGAACGACACGATCGTGCCGCCGTTGAACAACAGCTGGACGACAACCGCGAACACCAGGCCGAGCGCGACGGCCACCCCAATCGTGACCACCGGACGGGCCCGGAGGCTGACCAGCGGCACGGCTACGCCGAACAGCACGATCAGGAGCACGTTGACCCAGCCGGGCGCCGCCGAAAGAGGGAACCCGCGCAGGACGGTATCGATCGCGTTGGCCTGCACCTCGGCGCCCGGCATCTGCCCGTCCGTCGGAGTCGGGTGAAGGTCCTGGAGCGATGGCGCGGTCGGGCCGATCACGACGATCTTCCCCTTGAAGAAGTTCTTCGGGATCTGGTTGAGGTAGACGTTCCCGTACGAGATGTTCTGGAAAGTGCCCGCGGGCCCGAGGTAGTCGATCCACTTGGTCCCGGTGAACGGGCGGACCCGCTTCCCGGTCGCCACCTGCGCCGTGGCAATCGGGAACGTGGTGACCTTGTCGATCGAGTACGACGTCCGCCGGATGTAGCCACCCGGATCGAACGGGAACAACGTCATGCCCGGCTCGACGCCGGCCTGACGCAGGACCGACTGCTTCTGGCCCTGGCCGAGGAACGGGACGTCGCCTTTTGCGTCCGCTTCCTGGAAGGAGAACACCGTCGGCTTGCTCGTGTTGCTGATCGCGGTCAGTAACGCGATGTCGTCCTTCTGGCCGAGCGAGCTGGGATCCGAGAACACGATGTCGAAAGCAATCGCGGCAGGGTGCTGCGCGGAGATGTGGTCGAGCACCTGCGCCTCAACGGCGCGGGGAAACGGCCATTGCTTCTTGACGTCCTGGAAAGTCGACGAGTCGACGCCCACGACGACGATGTTCTTAGGGGCTTTCTCGGCGCCGCGGACCGAGAAGCGTGTGTTGACGGTGTTCAGGTCAAGCGTGCGCAGGAGCCGTCCCGCATACGCACCCAGCGTGAGCCCGGTCGCCCCGAGCGCCACGAGCCCGAGCAGCAGCACCTTCAAGTTCCGGCCGCTCCCGACCTTGAATCGCCGCGTCCGTTTCATTTCACCATCACCCTTCGCGGATTGGCCCCATTTTCGCCCCTTGCGCGCGTGTCCCCCGGCGGGCACGCCAAAACGCCCCGAAAAGTCTACGCGCAAAGCAACCGTGCGACAAGGCCGCCTCGCCCCGGGGTTGACTAATAACCGCGGGGCGCTCTACCGTCCCGGTGGGGACCGACAAACTTGGTACAAGGACGACGAGGAATCATCGTGGCGGTGGGCATCGCCGGCCTGGTTGGCGCTGCGTGCGCGAGCGCCCACACCTCGGGTGGGGCGGGCGCGAGCTCCGTCGCGGCGCCCGTGCCGAGATTCGCGCAAACGGTCGTGCTGAAGCCGGTCAGCGGCAGAGTGCTGATTCGCGTTCCCGGCGGCCAGGGTGGATTCACGGCGTTGACCAAAACACGCGTTGTCCCAGTCGGAACCGTGGTCGACACCGACGCCGGCAGAGTCGCGTTGACCTCGGCGACGCCGGCGCCGACGCACTTCCAGAACGGTCAGTTCTTCCGCGGCACGTTTCAGGTGGAACAGACGCGCGCGGGCGGGGCGCTGGTCAGTCTCGTCCTCCGCGACAACGTGGGACGCTCGGTGTGCGGCGCGCCGGCGGCGCACTCCGCCGCGCTGAGCCAGCGGATCCTCGGACTCCTACGGGGCAGCGCCAAGGGGCGCTTCCGGACGACAGGCCGGTTCTCCGCGGCGACCGTCCGCGGCACCGACTGGGGCGTGCGGGACCGCTGCGACGGAACGTTGACAGTGGTGCGCACGGGCGTGGTGGTGGTGCGCGACTTCCGGTTGCACAAGAACGTGATCGTGCGCGCCGGCCAGACCTACCTGGCCAAGGCGCCCTGACCGAGTCCAGCACCGGTGCCGAGCTCGCCCATCACGATCGTGATCGCAGACGACCATGCGGTCGTTCGGCAGGGGCTGCGGTTGCTGCTCGAGGCCGAGGACGACCTGGCGGTCGTCGGTGAGACGAGCGAGCTCGCGGAGACGTCTGCGCTGCTCCGCGAGTGCACGCCCGCGGTGGTGCTGCTCGACCTGCACATGGGGCGCGACCTCAGCCTCAGCGCGATGTTCGAGCTCCGATCCGCTTCGCCGTCGACTGCGGTCGTGATCCTGACGATGGACGACGACCCGGCGTTCGTCGCCCCGGCGTGGAATGCGGGCGCGTCGGGCTATGTGCTCAAGGAGGCCTCGCGCACGGACCTGGTACGCGCGATCCGCACGGTCGCCAAGGGCGGTCGGTACCTCGATCCGGCGATCGGAGGCTGGGCGCTGACGAGCGCCGACAGCGCGGCGCTGACCGAGCGCGAGCTCGAGGTACTGCGACTCGTCGCGCTGGGGTACACGAACAGCGAGATCGCCGGCCAGATGTACATCAGCCCGCGTACGGTGGAGACCCACCGCGCCAACCTGCAGGCCAAGCTCGGATTGACCGGGCGGCCGGAGCTCGTTCGCTACGCGCTCGAGCACGGCGTCATCCACCGATGAGCACCGCCGCCAGCCGGGCCAAGCAGATCGAACTCGAGGCCGCCCGGCGCCGCGTGGTCGAACGCCTGAGGGCAACCACGCCGACGCGCGCCTCGCCGCGCCGGCGCGCGGCGATCGTCACGGCGGCAGTCGTGCTGTTCGCGATCGCGTTCTTCGCGCGGCTCGCGGTCAACGATCCCGACGCGCTGCTCGCCAACTTCTACATCGTGCCGATCGCGGTGCTGGCGATCGAGTTCGGGACGCGGGCGGGGTTGATCGCCGCCGCGTTCGCGTTCGCGCTCGTGCCGGCGTGGAGCGTGATCAACGATGTGCACGTCGACGCGCTCGGCTACGTCTCCCGGGGGGCGGCGTTCCTGGTCACCGGCCTAGTCGTCGGCGGGTTCTCGGACCGCCTGCGGAAGGACATCGCCGAGCGGCAGGACGCCCAGCGCGACCTGGCGCTTTACGCCGACCAGCTGGCGGGGTCCAACCGTGACCTGGCACGGAGCGTCGGCCGGCTCGAGGCGTTCGCGGAGATCGCGCGCGCGGTCGGCGGCGAGACCGACCTCGAGCGGGTGCTGTCGCTGATCCTCGCCCACGGACGGGAGATCGTGTCCGCGCGCACGCTCGTGATCTACCTGCCCGACGGAGGCGAGCTCGCGGCGGTGAGCGGGAGCGCGAAGCGATCCGAGTCGCAGCCGCGGCTGCCGCTCGACGGCTCCCTGGCCGGCCAGGTTCTGCTGACTGGGCACCCGAGGCGCGTCGGCGCGAACGCGGATCCCTCGCAGCTCAGGCAGCTCGCGCCCGACGCGACCGAAGCGATCCTCGTCCCACTCGTGTTCCGCGGCGAGCCGCTCGGCGTCCTGGCCGGCATCAACCACGCCGGCGAGGATGCGTTCGACGACGAGGACGAGCAGCTGCTGATGTCGGTGGCGGCGAGTGCCGCGACCGCGGTCGCGACCGCGCGGTCGGTCGCCGCGGCTCGCCTCCGCCTCAGCCTCGAAGCCGCCGATCAGGCACGCGGCCGCTGGGCCCGCGAGCTGCACGACGAGACGCTCCAAGGGCTGACCGGCGTGCGGATGGTCCTGTCGGCGGGGCTCGCGCGCGACGATCCGAGCGCCCTGCGGCGCGCCGCCGACACCGCGGACGCCCATCTCGGCGATGAGGTGCGCAAACTCCGCGACCTGATCGCGGAGCTACGCCCCGCCGCGCTCGACGATCTCGGGCTCGGCCCGGCGATCGAGTCGCTGGCCAAGCGCCAGGCGGCGATCGGGGGGTTCGTGGTGGACGTCGAGGTCGACCTCGAGTCCGGGCGACGGCTCGCACGTGACACCGAGACCGCGATCTACCGGATCGTTCAGGAGGCACTCTCGAACGCGGTCAAGCACGCTCGAGCCGACGGGGTGACCCTACGGGTGGGAGAGCACGACGACCGCGTCGAGGTCGTGGTGGAGGATGACGGCCGTGGGTTCGACCCCGCCGGCGTGCGCGCCGGCTTCGGCCTGACCGGGATGCGCGAGCGCGCGCTGCTGGCCGGCGGCCGTCTCAACGTGGCCTCGGCGGACGGCGGCCCGACCTGCGTTACCGCCGTCCTTCCGCTCCCACAGTGACGCCGAACGCTCCGCGCCGGCCCGGGCGAACCCGGACCGGCGCTTTCTAGCCCCTTTATCTGTCAGTCAGGAGACCGAGACCGGCGGCTCGTCGGGCGAGGAACCCTCGGTCGTCGGCGTCGCGCCGGAGACGCCCCGCGGCGAAGACCCGAGCGCCCCCGGCCCGGTGACCATCGACCACCGGAACTGGGTGACGTTCTCCTTGGGCGCGAACAGTCCGGGGCGGGTGCCTCGCCGTACGAACAGCACCGGTGCCGAAGCGGCGCCGGCGATCGCCGAGCGAGTCGTCCCGAGACCCTCGCGGCGCCACCGATCCGAGAGGCCGAGTACGAGCAACCCGGCTCCTTCCGCCGCCTCGAGGATCCCGTCGCGTCCACCGGCGACGACCAGCGGCTCGGTGGAGATTCCGGTCGCTTGCTGCACCAGAAGACCGGCATCGGCGAGCATCCGCGTCACGGACTTGCCCTCGTCGGTCTGCCCGGCCGCGCCGAGCAGCTTCAGCGGCGCGCCCGAGGCCGCGGCCAGCCACGACCCCAACTCGAGTGCGGCCCAATCATGCTCGGCGCCGCCGAACGGCACGACCACCGGCTTGTCGGGTCCGAGCTCGATCACATCTCCCTCCTTGGCGACCAGCACCGCGACATCGGACGCAGCGTGCTCGAGGAGCTCGGTGACGTCTCCCAGCGGCACTCCCTCCCCGATCAGCCGCCGTCGGCCCTCGGTGAGCACGAGGTCCACCGGTTCGCGCTCGACGATATGGGCGAGATCGGACCCCGGGTTCGTCGAGGTCATCGCCACGCCCCGCGCCACCACGCCGTCGGCGGCCAACTGCTCGCGTAGTTCGTTGATCTCACGCGACGCCTTCTCCAAGGCGAGGTTCTCGGACTGCAGGCCGCCGCGCACGCCGGCGCCGGCGCCGCGTGGCGGCCGGACCAGACGGGCGATGATCATCTCGCGCATCTGCCCCGAGCGGGCCAGGGGCTCGGCCAGCGCGACGAGCTGACCGATGGCGGCGTCGGTCTCCGGAGCCACCAGGATCGAGCGGTCCGGTACCGGCAACTCGGGGTGCGCCTGGACCGCGGCGAGCGCGGCGTCGGCGAACTCGTCCTCGACGGCAGTGCCGTACTGGTTCTTCGGATCGAGCAGCTTCAGCAGCGGCCCCGCCATCAGCGTGGTGACGACCGCCATGATCACGAGCATCGCGAACAGCGTGGGCGAGATCGCGCCGGCGTCCAGAGCCAGGTTGAGCACGATCAGCTCGGTGAGTCCGCGCGTGTTCATCAGTGTCCCGATCACCGCCGAGGCCTTCCAGTCGTAGCCCGCGACGCGGGCCGCGATGGCGGCTCCGGCAAGCTTGCCGAGGATCGCGACCGCGATCAGCAGCAGCGTGAGCAGCCACAGCTCCGGCCGGTCGAGCAGGCCGACGTTCGTGCGCAGGCCGGTGTAGACGAAGAACACCGGCAGCAGGAGCGTCACCACGAAGTCGTCGATCCGGCGGGTGACCTCCTCGTTGAGCCGCGCGTGCCGCGGCATGATCATGCCGAATACGAAACCGCCGAAGATGAACGCGATGTTGATCTCCTCGGTGACGTACGCGGACAGCAGCACGCCGATGATGATCGCGGCGAACCACGCGCCCGGCATCCGTCCGACTTGGTCGTACGCGGTCGCCATCCGGGCGATGATGCGCCTGACGATCAGCACCATGACCAGCACGTAGACCGCCGCCTCGGCGATCGTCTTGACGACGTCCCCGAACGTCCCCGACGCCGCGATCGTGAGGGCGAGCGCGATCAGGAACCACGCGGTCACGTCGTCGACCGCGGCGCACGCGATCGTCAGCGAGCCCACCGGGCGCTTGATCATCCGACGCTCGGCCAGGATCCTCGCCAGCACCGGGAACGCGGTGATCGACATCGACACGCCCATGAACAGCGCGAACGCGACGAACTTCTTGTCCGGCCCGACGAGCTTGTAAAGCGGCAGCGCGACCGCGATGCCGAGCATCAACGGGAGGGCGACGCTCGCGTTCGAGATCGCCGCCGCCTTGGCAACCTTGCCCTTCAGCGAGCCGCGGTCGACCTCGAGCCCGACCAGGAACATGTAGAAGATCAGCCCGAGGTTGGCCACGACCCCGAGCGCGGGCAAGACGTCGGTCGGGAAGAACGTCGCCTGGAGGTTCGGCGAGATCGCGCCGAGCAGCGACGGGCCGAGGCACAGGCCGGCGATCACCTCGCCCATCACGCGAGGCTGACCGACCTTCGTCGCCACGTAGCCGAAGATCCGGCAGACGATCAGCACGATCGCGATCGCGAGGAACACGGACGCGACGAGCTTGTTGAAGTCAGACCGCTGCTTGGTCGCGGTGAACTTCTCGCCGGCCGGCGATAGACCGCTCGGAGTGGTGAGCGCCGGCTTGGCCTGCGGGGTCTTCGACGGGACCGGCGTGGCCACGTTGAGCGGGATCACCGTGACCTTCTGGAGCAGCAGGTCGTTGGCGGACGCGGTCAGGCGGGCGGCGCCGCCCTTGACGCACTTGACGTCGCCGAACACGCCGGCGGTCTTGCTCGAGTAGGTGAGGGGCCCGAGCAGCTTGTCGCTCGAAGAGTAGAGCTGGGCGACGGCGCCGGTGCCGTGAATCGAGAACGAGCTTCCGAAGCAGGTCGAGGCCGGCGAGAGCGCGTACGTGCCCTGGATGTTCTTCGGCGTCCGCGGCGCGGCCGCACCCGGAGGGGGCGGGGCGCTGCTGTACGTGGCGGCGAACGGGAGTCCGCCGAGGGTTCCGACGATCGACGCCTTGGCTCCCGGGGTCGCGATCGCGTCGAGATTCAGCGACTTGCCTCCGGATACGCAGTCCACCGACCCCGTCAGGCGATGGCTGTTGCCGGGGAGCGTCTGCTCATTGAGTCTGAGCTGGCCGCCGAGCGTGTTCTGGTTGTTGGTGAAGTTGACGAACTGCCCGGACTGGAGGACGTTGAACGACGGGCCTGCCGCCGCTACCTGCGTCGGCGCGGTGGGCGGCAGCGGGATACCGCCCGCTGGCTTGGGCACCGGGCCGATGCACGGGCTCGCCGCCGACAGCGTGTAGCCGCCGGCGATCGCCGGCTGGGCCTTCTCGTTGCCCCCCTTACTGACCACGAATACCACGACCACCACCCCAATCGCGGCGATGATCGCGTAGAAGATGACGAGCCGCCTCGCCAGTCGGCTACCCGACACTTCCTCCTGTCCCGGCATCTAAGCCCCCTTAGGCTCGCTCTATGGAGTTTTCACCAGGCCGGCGCAGCCCCGCCGCAGCCCGGTCGCGCGGAAAAGTAGCCCATTGGCGAGTCGTGCACATCCGGCACGTGCCATCGAACTACCTCCGTAAAACACCGCAATCTTCCTCCGGGAGGTTCGCCGATTGGTTCGTTTCCAACCGAAGCGGTGTATCTATGCGATTCCAGCGGTGGTGACTCGGGCTTACAGCCCGAGCATCGACGCGATCCGGACCCGCTGGGTCTCGTTCGTGCCGGAGTAGATCGGAGCGCCGATCGCGTCGCGGAGGCCCTTCTCGAGGCCGTACTCGCGGGTGTAGCCACGGGCGCCGAAGATCTGGATCGCCGACAGCGCCGAGGCCACGTTCGCCTCGCTCGTGATCAGCTTGGCCATCGAGATCTCGGTGGTGACGCTGCGGCCCCGGTTGAAGCGCCGGGCGGTGTCGTACAAGTGCTTGCGCGAGTTCTCCAGGCCGATCTTCATGTCGACGATCTTGCCGGCGATGTACTGGTTGGCGCCGATCGGGCGGCCGAATGCCTGACGCTCCTTGGCGTACTTGATGCACCGGTCCATCCGCTCGTTCATCTCGCCGACCATCATCATGAAGATGCACAGGATCTCGTAGTTCATGACATGCTCGAGGATGAAGAAGCCCGCTCCGGGCTTGCCGAGCATGTTGTCCTTCGGCACCCGGCAACTCGAGAACTCGAGCTCGCAGAACGGGCAAGTGTTGAGCCCGAGCTTCTCGATCGGCTCGCCGACGTGGAAGCCGGGCGTGTCGGTCGGCACCATGAACGCGGTGATGCCAGCGGCGCCGCCCTCGGTGCCGGTCTTGGCGTAGACGGTGATGATGTCGGCCAGAGGCCCGCTGGTGATCCAGATCTTCTTGCCGTCGAGGACGTAGTCGTCCCCGTCCTCGGCGGCGGTCGTGATCATCGCGGTCGCGTCGGAGCCCGCCGACGGCTCGGAGATCGCGTGCGCGCTCAGGATCTCGCCGTCGATCAGCCGGGTGAGATAGCGCTCCTTGAGCTCGCTCGACCCGAACTTCTGAAGCGGGATCGCCGCACTCACGACCTGAGTGGCGGCACCGAACAGAAGTCCGGTGTCGCGGCAGCCGTACCCGAGGTTCTCGAGCACGTAGACGAGGGTCAGCACGTCATGGCCCAGACCGCCCCACTCGGTATCGAACGGAATCCTCAGCACGCCGGACTCGCGGAGCAGATCCCACTTGTCGCGGTTGAACCGGTTCGCCGCGTCGTCCTCGAGGTGACCCTCGTTCAGCGCGTCGAAGTATTGGTTCAGTGACTTCCTGAGCGTCTTCTGCTCGTCGGTCCATTCACCGGTTGGGGCGGTCAACGCCATCGTCTAGCTCCCGCCTGCGACTTCCCCGTACACCGACGGGTGGATGCCGGACTCGCTGATCCGATGCGCCTCGTCGCCGGTCAGCGCGGGAGTGAACATGCACACGAGCCGCAGGTCCTCGTCCTCGCCGCCGAGGAGCCAGTGAGTGTCGTGATGGTCGAGTGCGTAGATCCGCCCCGGGAAGATGTCGTGCTCCGTCCCGTCCATCTCGATCACCTTGCCGCGTCCCTCGATGCAGTAGCACGCCTCGAGGTGATTTGCGTACTCGATCAGCGTCTTGGTGCCCTTGTTCACGATCGTGTCGGTCACGGTGTAGCCCATGCCGTCGGCTTCGAGCAGGAACCGGCGGCTGAGCCCGTTGCCCCACTCAACCGTCTTCACGTCCTCGAGATCACGAATGATCATGTATGCCCCTCGCTGTTGATTTGAGTTGTCGTTTGCAGCTATTCCGGGACTTGGCCGAGATCGACCAGTAATCCGCGGAAATCCTCCACCACGTCGCGTCCGGCCGCGCGGGCGTCCGTCACGCGCGCCACGCACGTGCTGCCAACGATGGCGGCGTCGGCGCCGACGGCCCCGAGCCCGTCGATGTGGCTCCTGTCCTTGACTCCGAAGCCGACCGCGACCGGCACGTCGGTCTGCTCGCGCAGGGTCTCGAGAATCGGCGTCAGCGTCCCCAGGTCGGGCGGCCCGACCGTGCCGCTGCGCCCATAGGCCGCGACCAGGTAGATGTAGGCCGACCCGTGCTCGGCGGCCTCGCTCAGGACGGCGGGCTCTGAGGTCGCGTAGCAGGTGGTGACGATCGGCTGGCCCACCGCCTTCGCGGCCTCGTAGTAGTCGGCCCGCAGGCGCGGCGGCAGACCATGGACCAGCAGCCCATCGGCGCCGGCCGACTGCACCATCTCGAGGAACTCGCGGATCGGCGTGCCCTTGATCGAGTAGCTCCAATCCGCGAGCAGCGCGATCTTCAGATGCGAGAGCTCCGGGCGGACGGTACGGATGAACTCGAGCACGGTCTCGCGGTCGACCCCGTCCTCGAGCGCGCGGCTGGCCGATGCGCGGATCACCGGCCCGTCGCTGGCGGAGTTCGGAAACGGGATCGCGAGCTCGAGGCAGTCGACCTTGGCCTCGTCGAGCATCAGCACGAGCTCGCGGAAGGTGTCCAGCGGCGGGTCGCCGGCGTTCAGGAACAGCGCCAGGCCGGGCCGTCCGGGTTGGCGGTCGGCGAAGAAGCTCATGCCTTGGCGGTGACCTGGCCGTGCTCGCGCATCCGCTCGATCAGCCGGGCGGGCTCGCCGTCGGCCATGGTTTGAGCTGCGAGGGTCAGACCCTCGCGCCAGTCATCAACGACGCCGCCGTTCATCGCCAGGGCCGCCGCGTTGAGCCTGATGCTCTCGAGTGCGCCAGGGGGACCGTCGCCGCTGATAAGCCGTAGGAAATGCGGGACGGTCGAATCGAGGTCGCTGACGGGAAGCAGGTCGTCGAACACCCCGGCGCCGGCGCCGATGATGTGCGCTAGCGCCACGACGAACTCCTCGCCGCTGCGGCTGTCGTAGACGTGGCAGTCGACGACACTGAGGAGCTCGTCGGCTCCGAGGTCGTTCCAGCACACCCAATAGCGCTTGGTCGGATCCTCGGATACGAGCTGGCGGAAAGTCGGAAGCACGCTGTGATCCGACACGCCGGTGATCTGCATCGAGACCGGGACCGCGGCCAGGAACGGTCCGATCAGGTTGAAGAACCGTCCCACGGTCTTCATGTCGAACGGGAGGATCTGGCGGGCCAGTGCGCGTAGCTCCTTCGGATACACGAACGGGCCGGCGCAGGCGATGCCGAACGAGTCCAGCATCTCTTCGGTCTGCTCGTAGCTGTTGGTCTGCCGGATCCCCAGGCGGTCGAGCAGATCGACCGACCCGGTTCGGCTGGCGTACGCGCGCGACCCGGTCTTGATCACGCGCGTGCCCATTGCCGCGGCGACGAACGCCGAGGCGGTGGACAGGTTGAACGTGCTCGGTCCGCCGCCTGTCCCGACGATGTTCACCGTGGTCCGGTCGGGCGCCTTGGGCTGCGGGTTGCGCGCGCGCAGCGACGCGAGCATCGTGCTCACCGACGCCCCATCCGGGATCCGGGTGGTCAGCGACGCCAGCACCGCGAGCGCCTCGCCCGGGTGCAGGCTCTTGCCGGCCAGCCGGTCCCAGAAGTCTCCCCAGATCTCCTCCGAGATCGGGTAGCGCTGGGTGACCAGCGCCGCCAGCGCTTCTGACGGGGTCTTACTCGGCATGCGCCCCGTCGCGCGCCTGGTCCACGTACGCCTTGATCGCGGCGACCGTGCGGAAGCTATCGGGGCCAAGCTCGGAGTCGTCGACGCCGATGTCGAACTCGTCCTCGAGCCAGGCCACCACCTTGAGCAGGCCGAGGCTGTCCACGACCCCGCCGGTCAGCAGGTCGTAATCGTCCTCGAGATCCTCGACCGGAACGTCCGGCATGAACTCCTCGACGATGAACGCCTTGATCTTCGCGGTGGTCTCATCCATTGGCACGGCTCCTCTCTAGCTCGGCGGCCACCGCCTTGCGGTCGACCTTTCCGGTTGATGTTTTGGGCAGTGGGTCGGTCACGATCTGAATTGTCGAGGGCATCTCGGTGCGGGCCAGCCTGGTCGAGCAGTGCTGGCGGAGCTGCAGGCTATTGAGCTTCGCGTCGGCCTCGCGGCGCACCGTGGCGTGGAGGCGGGCGCCGGCGAGCTCGTCTGGGACGGCGATCACCGCCACCTCGATCACCGCGGGATGCTCCTGGATCGCCTGCTCGACGACCTGCGTCGACACCCGGACGCCGCGGACCTTGACGTAGAAGTCCGCACGGCCCTCCAGCGTGAGCGTCCCGTCGTCGTGGCGGCGGACGATGTCGCCGCTCTTGTAGTAGGTGCGGCCGTTGTCGTCCTCGACGGCGACGAACCTCCCCTCATTCAGCGACGATTTCAGGTAGCCCCGGGTCTGAAACGGCGTCCATACCATCAGCTCACCGGTGCCGGTGCCCTCGAGCGGCGTGCCGTCCTCGGTCTGGACCCTGGCGATCACGCCGGGGATCGGCTGGCCAACCGGGATGTTGCTCGGGACGTTGCCGTCGGCGAGCCCGAGGAACTCATGGACGAGGCTGTCGTTCGTCTCGGTGCAGCCATACACGTTGTAGAACCTTGCGCCGGGGAAAAGCTTCGGGAGCTCGGCCAGCGAGCTCGGCGGGATCTTGTCACCGGTCGTGATCACGTGGCGGACGCTCGGGAACGTGCGGCCGTCCTCGCGGTTGACGTCGATCAGCAGGCGGTAGAGCATCGGCACCGCCTGAAGCACGTTGACCTGGTTGTCGTTCACGAGGTCGGCGAGGTAGGCGCCCTGCGTGGCACGGTCCTGATCGACGACCGCCACGCAGCCACCGTGCTTGAGCGTGGTCCAGATGTCGAGCAGGCACAGGTCGAAGTTGAGCGGGGCGTAGTTCGCGACCACCGTGCCCGGGCGAATTTCGAACTGCGCTGCGGCCCAGTCGGTGAACGCGTCGACGCCGGCCGCGTTCAGCGGGACGACCTTGGGCAGGCCCGTCGATCCCGAGGTCGTGAGCATGAACGTGATGTCGTCGGTCCCGCCCGCGGGCGGCCATTCGGACGGCGGAGCGTCGTCCTGAGCGCGAGCATCGTCGACCAGCGCACGCAGGCTGGCGGCGCTCTCGCTGCGCGGTCCGTGGGGGGAGAGGACCTGGCTGCACCCGGCCTGGGCGAACAGCTGGGCCAGCGTCTCGGCCGCGAGCTCGATCGAGGGCAGCAGGAACGCACGCCGCGCCCGCAGGCAGGCGAGGATCAGCGCGACCGCCTCGGGCGACTTCTTCGCGCGGATCCCGACGGGGCGGTCCGCGGGGAGCCGCGCGCCCTCGAGCTCGGCGAAGGAGGCGTCGGCGAGCGCTTGGAGCTCGGCGTAGGAGATCGGCTGTCCGTCCCAAATCAGCGCCGGGGCGTCCGACTGGCGCTGCGCCTGATCGGCGAAGTGGTCGGCGATCGATCGCGTGGCAGTCTGGCTCATGCCGACCTCGGCGTGACGGGGGCCTCCAGCTCGGCGCGGTGGCGCTCGAACTCGTCGACCCAGCCCTGGATGCTGTCCGCGCGGAGCAGCCCGGTCCCGATCAGAAGGCCCTTGAAGCCGGAGTCGACCAGCTCGGCGGCGATCCGCGGGTCGAGGATCGCGCTGGCGCTGACCGGGCACGGGGTGCCGGCCTGGATCGTCGCCTCGAGCAGCGCGCGGCTGGTGTCGATGTCACCGGGCTCGCGCTCGCGGGTGTTGATGTCCTTGTTGTTGACCGCGATGATGCAGTCCTCGGGGTGGATCACGCTGTCGAGCTCAGCTTGGTCGACGACCTCCACAAAAGGCGTGAGCCCGTGACCGAGCGAGAGCTCGATCAGGTGCTGGAACGTCTTCGAGGGCAGGATCTTGGCGGTGAGCAGGATCGCCGAGGCGCCTAGCTCCTTGGCGGCGACGATCTGCTTCTCGCGCGTGATGAAGTCCTTCTTGAGCAGCGGCAGGTCGGTTAGGCCCGCCACCTCTGTCAGCATGTCGTCGTTGCCGCCGAACCAGCGGCCGGTCACGACCGAGATGCACGGCGCGCCGGCGGCCACGTACTGACCGACGATCTCGGGGATCGTCCGCTCGCCCATCAGCTCGGCGCCCTCGCCGTCGTTTCGCTTGACCTCCATGATGATCGGAAGCCGCGCCGAGAGCAGGGCTTTCGTGAATTCGCTAGCCATCTTCGTCACCGTTCCCGGCCGGCTGTTTCCAGACCCGGCTGATCGCCTCGACGTTCTCAGAGGAGATCTTCCCATCTGCGGCGCGCGCGTTGGTATCGACATCGATGCCGAGGAAGCGGGGATGGGCGGCGAGCGACGCGTAGTCCCCGCGGTTGGCGGCCGAGATCCCGCCTGCGAGCAGGAACGGCCGGCGTCAGCTTGTCGGCGAGCGGGGCCACCACGGCGGGGTCGATCGCCTGTCCGGTGCTGCCGACGCGGCCGTCTTCGGTGACGACGTCGAACAGGAATACGTCGACGCCGGCCTTCTCGTACGACGCGAGCAGGGGGGCCTCGACGCACTCGCCGCCCCGTACGTGCAGAACCTTGATCACGCGGACGTCCGGCGCGATCGCCTTGACCTTGCGAATCGAACCCCGGGGTCGGGTAGCCGTGGAGCTGGATCCACCGCACGCCCGAGCCCTCGAGCGCGCGCGCGGAGCTCCTCGGCGTCCTTGGTGAACGTGACCAGCACCGGCGTCGGGCCCTGGGCGGCGGTGGCCGCGCCGGCGAGCTCGCGCCAACGGTCGCGGTCGAGGTCGTGCGGGCCCGCCCGGCACCCCCCACCAAAGGCCGACGAAGTCGACACTGCTGCGCTCGCGAGCAGGTCGAGCTCGGAGCGGATCGACGATCCCGCAAACCTTCAGACAGGTTCTCCCGGTCCCACTTGCATGCCCCGAGTGGCTCCCGCTGAGCAAGGCCACGAAACGAATTTCCCCCTTTGCAGGTTGTGCGACGCTGGCTGACGTACGCGCCAACCTCGCCCTGCGCGGCACTTTAACCGGTTGCGATCGTTGCTGGCAACCCCTGCGAGCGAAAAGGATCAGGGGGCTGAGGTGCGAGCACCTCAGCCCCCGAATCGCATGCCTATCGGCCGAGCTTGATGCTCACCAAGCCGCGATGCCGGAGAGGTTCGGCGGGTACGTGCTGGGCGTAGAGCTGGGCAGCGTCTGGATGGGGGTCATGGTCCCACCCGCGCCTAGCTTGTAGGCCTCGATGTGGCTCCCACCGGGCACGATGATGCTCGGGTCGTCCACGTAGAGGTACTTGTTGTCGTTGCTCAACGCCTCGTCACCGGGGAAGCCGGGACTGGTGTTGGCCTGCTTGAGGAGGTGGAGCTTGCCGTTCGGGGCGATCGACAGCGTCGCGACCGCGCCCGTGCCGCTCGTGGGCCCGCCCGTCGGGGGCGTCCCCGACGAGAGTGTGTTCGTCGTGATCGCGGTCTTGCCGTTCTTGGTGATGATCAGCCAGCAGGCGGCCCGGCCGCCCGACGAGGTGTTGCTGACGAACTTCACCTTGCCGCTGTCACGACACCTTGTAGGTGGCGACCGTACCGGTGAACTGCGTGAAGTCCGCCGGATTCGGCATCGCGCCCGACGGTGTGGCAACAAAGCCGGCGTTGCTGACAAGCAGGTACTTGCTCCAGGCCGAGAACCCGAACGGATTCGCCACGCCCTTAGTCGCGAAAGCCTGCGCGGGCGCGGCCCCGCCGCCCTGGCCGATCACGAACGTGTTGATCTCGCCATAGGTGCGCGGAAGGCCGCGCTGTGTGACGACCACGACGGCGCCGTCGGGGCGAAGCCGATCCCAGCCGCGACGCCGACCTTGTCCTTCTTGCCCGCGGGCGTCACCGCGGTGAGCTTCCGGTTCGAGGCGGCGACCGGATGCAGCGTCCCGTTCGACGTGAAGTTCCAGCCGTAGATGTTCTTGCTGATCTCGTTGACCACGTAGAGCGTGTTGCCGCTCAGGCCAGGCTGATCGGGAGCTTCCCGTGCGTGGATACGACCGACACCCGGTTCGGGCCCGAGCCCGTGACTCGGAACGAGGTGACGCTGTTCGTCCCGCGTTGACCACGAACAGCAGTTTGCCGTTCGGCCGTGAGGTTGACCGAGCCCGACGAGTCGACGATCGGGAAGCCGAACGGCGGCTGGCTGGCGATCCCCTTGCCGCCCGTCGGAACGACCTCGCGGTCTGCGTCAGATGCCGTTCGCCGCGCGCTTGTGAACCCGATCACCGCAGTTGCCCTGAGGGTCGTTGGTCGCGGTCGAACACACGGCCTGCGCTGCCCTTCTGCTGGTGCCCGACTTGGGGCGGCGCTCCGCCGCGCACGGTATGAGCAACGCGGCCGCGGCTAGCGCCACGATCCCCAGCAAGCCGCCGCGCCCTTCATGGCATTTACTTCCCATCTAGCCCTCCGTTGAGATATTGCGTTAGCGCCCGGCCCGCGCCCGTTATCGGCGCGGCAGCGATAGAGCAAGGACGTGCTTGTGAAAAAGGCGTGACCGAAAACTTGCAAAACTACTGCGGTGGGGTTATGCCGGATCGCCGTCGGCTGAACGACGCTCGCCTGCGGCGGACGCCTCGAGTCGATCGGCCGACGGCTGTTGCCTCGTGTACGATCGCCGCGCGCGTGACCGGGGAGGTGGGATTGCGCAAAAGCCGTCCAAACCTCACAAACCTGGCGAGCCTGTATCTGCTCCCAACCGATGGAGGGTCTTCAATGGCCGATCCGACTTCTGCCCGGCGGCTGGACCCCGGCGACACGGTCCCACCGCTGCAACTGGTAGCGATCTCAGGCGAACCGGTCAGCGTCCCCGACCCGGGGCAGCTGGTCCACCTCGAGCTGCGCCGGTTTGCCGGCTGCCCGATCTGCAACCTCCATCTCCGCTCGGTGGTGAATGCGCAAGGACGAGCTTGCGGCCGCGGGCATCAAGGAGGTGGTGGTGTTCCACTCCACCGACGAGGAGCTGCGCAAGTACCAGGCGGAGCTGCCGGTGGCGGTGATTGCCGATCCCGACAAGAAGCTGTACGCCGAGTTCGGCGTCGAGAAATCTCCGCGCGCCGTGCTCAACCCGGGCGCGTGGCCGGGGGTCATCCGCGGCCTGGGTCGCACGATCGGCGCCGCGTTCAAGGGCAAGGAGAAGCTCCCGCCGATGGCGCCGAAGAACGGCTCGCTCGGGCTGCCTGGCGACTTCCTGATCGCCCCCGACGGCCACGTCATCGCCAGCAAGTACGGCGCCCATGCCTACGACCAGTGGACGGTTGACGAGGTGCTCGAGCTGGCCAAGGGCCAGGGCGCCGGCACAGAGCCCTCGAACGCAGGCGCAGCGCCCGGCGGCCCGGCCTCGTCCTAGACACCCCCTACCGGCGTGCCCGACGCGGATAAGATCGGCCCGAGCGGGTCGCAGCCGGGCGGGCCGCCGCTGACGCGTGACAGGAGGAATCGTGACTGACGATAGGCATCCCCGCGAGGCCTACGACGTGGCGATACTCGGTGGGGGGCTCGCCGGGTTGACGCTGGCACTGCAGCTCAAGCAGTCGCGTCCCGACACGAGCATCTTCATTGCCGAGAAGCGCCTTGGCGCGGCCCCCGAGGCCGCATTCAAGGTCGGAGAGTCCACCCAGGAGATCGCCTGCAACTACTTCGGCGACGTTCTCGGCCTGATGGAACACATGGAGAAGGATCAGATCCGCAAGTGCGGGTTGCGCTTCTGGTTCCCCGCCGGCGACAACAGCAGCCTGGCCGAGCGCATCGAGCGCGGGCCCGCGGCGCATGCCCCGATCCCGAGCTGGCAGTTCGACCGCGGCCGGTTCGAGAACTACCTCGGGGACGAGAACCTGGAGGCCGGGATCGACCTGTTCGGGGCCACCCGCGTGACGGACGTCGAGATCGGCGACCCCCATCGGGTGACGATCGCTCCCCGGGCCGGAGGGGAGGAGTCGACGGTCCAGGCGCGCTGGCTCGTCGACGCCAGTGGCCGTTCGTGGATCCTCAAGCGAAAGCTCGGGCTGCTCGAGGAGAACGGGCACATGGTCAACTCGGTCTGGTTCAGGATGGCCGGCGGCCTCGACATCGAGGAGTGGGCCGATCCCGACGACGAAGAGTTCTTCGGGCGCATGTCCGAGCGCGGCCTGCGCCAGTTCAGCACCAACCACCTGTGCGGCAAGGGCTACTGGATGTGGATGATCCCGCTCTCCTCGGGACCGATCTCGATCGGGATCGTCGCGGACCCGAGCTTCCACGCGATGGACGAGATGAACACACTGGACAAGGCGATCGACTGGATCCGGGGGCACGAGCCGCAGCTCGGCGACACCATCGACGCCCGACGCGACCAGGTCGAGGACTTCCTCAAGGTCGAGGACTTCTCGTACGGCGCCAAGCAGGTCTTCTCGGGCAACGACCGCTGGTGCCTGGTCGGTGAGGCGGGCGCGTTCCTCGACCCGTTCTACTCACCCGGCTCCGACTTCATCGCGTTGTCCAACACGCTCACCACGGACCTGATCTCGCGCGAGCTGGATGGGGAGGACGTCGTGCAGCGCGCCGAGGCCCACGACGACTTCTACCTGAACGCCTACCGGGTCCACCTCACCCAGTACGAAGGGCAGTACGTGTTCTGGGACAACCCCGCGGTCATGAACGTGAAGATCAGCGGGAACAACATCTACTACTGGGGCTGTCTCGGGCTGCTGTTCTTCCACCGTAAGCTCACCGACCTCGCGCTCATGGCGGCGGTCCGTCCGGACATGGAGCGGATGTGGGCGATCATCACGACGGCTCGAGGCGATGTACCGCGAATGGAACGAGCTCGAGCGGCGCGAGTGGCGCCGGGCGATCGTTCCATCGGCCGCCTTCCCGGCCATGTTCGATCGTCACCGGGACATGGTTGCCGGGTTCGACGACGAGGCTCTGAAGGCAAGGATGGCCGCCAACGCCGACCTGCTGGAGGCGTACGCGGTGCTCGCCTTCAACCGCGCCGCGCAGAACCTCGGAGACGCCGCGCCGGCCGAGGACCGGAAGATCAACCCCTACGCGGTCAGCCTCGACCCCGAGCGCTGGGAGGCCGACGGGTTGCTGGACGGCGAGGGTCTCACCGTGACCGAGGCTCGCGAGTCGCCGGCGGCCGGAATGGAGAACCTGTTCATGGAGGCGATCGCGACGCCCGTGTGACCCTCGTCGGTCACGCGGACCCTTAGTGGCCCCCGCCGTAAGTACGGCCGCATTCGAGGCGCCCCTGGTGGCGCTGCGCTTTGTCCTCGGATCCTCACGTAGCGCTGCTACGCATCGGATCCTGCGTCCTCGCGCAGCATCCACCAGTGACGCCTCTCGGTGCGACCGAACTTACGACGAAGACCACTTAGCCGATCAGACGATGCTCGCCTCGCGACGCGCGGCGGCGAGATCAAGCGGGCGCGAGAGCGCGCGTAGCGCGGCCATCTGCTCGCGTGCGGCGGTCCGGCCCGCCTCCAGGAACAGGTCTGCGAGGTGAAAGTCGCGCCATTCCGCCGGGCCGAACTTCGGCGTGATCACGACGTCGGCCAGCGCCGCGTGGCGCGCGCTGGTGTCGAGCTGGCTCAGATCCATCGCCTCGAGGATCGTGTCGAGCGGTCCGCGCCGTCTTGGTTTGGCCGGCTCGCCTTCGGGTTCGTCGGGGACGCCCGGCCAGCGCTCAAGCGACTCGGTGCCGAGCAGGTTGACCGACACGACGATGTCGGCGCCGTCCTCGAGCACGGCCGCGGTCGGGACCGGGACGAGCGCGATCGCGTCGATCAGCCGATGGCCGTTCCGCTCCTGCGTCGGGAACACACCGGCCACCGAGAGCGCTGAGAGCAGCGCCTCCCAGAGCGGTCCCTGCCGCTGCGCCACCGGCGCCCGAGCGGTGAGGTCGACGGCCATCACCACGAGCGGGACCTGAGTGTGCGAGAAGAACGCGCCCTTGGTCGCCTCCTTGAGCATCCCGGTCAAGGTCTCGAGGCCCACCGATCCGACGAGCGGGGATTTGAACAGCTGGCCGACGTTCTCGGCGCTGAAGGCGTTGCGGAAGCGGGTGTCGACCTCGGCGGCGTTGTAGCCAAGCGCCACCTGGCTGGCCACGAACCCGCCGATGCTGCTGCCGCCGACGTAGTCGACCGTGTAGCCGGCTTCCTCGAGCGCCTGGAGGAAACCGACGTGCGCGTACCCCTTGGCCCCGCCCGCGCCGAGCGCGACCCCGAGCTTGGTCCGGGTCAGGTGTCGGGCGATCCAGGCGAGGTCGGCGTCGGCGATCGGGAAGTCGGGCTGGCGGGGGCAGTCGCGGATTACCAACTTCAGCGCGGCGGGGTGCCACATCTGGCTGGCCTGGCGCGCTTCGTCGGAGACGACCACGATCTCGAGTTGTCGGCCGGCGGACGCGGCCGCGACGTTCCCGAGGCGGCCTGCCTCCTCGGCGTTGCCGACCAGCGCGACCACCCGGTCGGCCTGGTCGAGCAGCACGCCGACCGTGTCGGGGTCGAAGTCACTCGGGATCAGCACGGTGTCGTTCTCGCTGGCGGCCTCGTCGGAGGCGGTCAGCGCTCCGGCGAGCGACAGCGAGCGGTCGAGCACGCTCACCGGGCGCGGACTGGCAATGCGGGCGGCGGCGACCAGGCGACCGACGACGCCCTTGAGCGAGGGGCCGGCGATCACCCCGATCTCCTCACCGCGGGTCGAGCTCGAGCGGACGCTCGCGCTGAACAGCGCGGCGCTGTGCGCGCTCGCCCGGAACAGGCGCTCGCGCTGGGTCTGGATCACGTTGATGAGGATCCGCGGAAAGCGGTCGGCGAGCTCGAGCAGGTCGGTCGCGTCGAGCTCGAGCGTGTCGGTGATCGTGCTCGCCGACACCGTCGCGGTGCGCTCGGTGCCGGTAATCGCGTCCTGGGCGCCGATCACGTCGCCCTTACGCATCCGCAGCTCGATCTCGCCACCGCCGGCCGTCGTACCGGCGGTCCAGATGACCAGGCCGCCCGTGATCAGCCAGATCCGGTCGCTCGCGTCGCCGGCGGCGCAAAGCTGCTCGCCAGGCGCGAACTGGTGCGGCCGCATGCGGGCGGCGACGACCTCGAGCTGCTCATCGCTGAGCCCCTCGAACAGCCGGCTGCCCCCGAGCGAAGGATCGCGTGCCATTTTGCTAGGTCCCGCCTGACTTCATGCGGGCAGCAGCGTAAGCGGGATCCCGACGACTCGTCAAGGCGCAAAATCCTTACAGAGGCAGTTGCCCGCCTGTATAGACTCACGCCGGCTATGGACACGAGCGAGGCGCGGGGCGCATCTGGAAGCCTGCCGATCGTCACCGGCAAGAAGCTGATGCTGTTCTCCGGGCGTGCTAATCCGGAGCTGGCGGCGTCGATCGCCCACAAGCTGGCGATCGAGCTCGGCCACATCACGCTGAAGACGTTCTCCGCCGGCGAGGTCTACTGCCGCTTCGACGAGTCGGTCCGCGGCGCCGACGTGTTCATCGTGCAGCCGACCTGCTCGAACCCGGAGACCGGGGTCACCGCCAACGACGCGCTGATGGAGCTGCTGGTGATGATCGACGCTGCGGTCGGCGCCTCGGCGCACCGGGTGATCGCGGTGATGCCGTGGTACGGATACTCCCGCCAGGACAAGAAGTCGGCGCTGCGCGAGCCGATCACCGCCCGGCTGGTCGCGCAGCTGCTCGAGACCGCGGGCGTCGATCGGGTGCTGACGATCGACCTCCACGCCGGCCAGGTCCAGGGCTTCTTCCGCAAGCCGGTCGACCACATGACCGCGCTGCTCTTGATCGCCGAGTACTTCTCGGGCCTCGAACTCGACGACCTGGTCGTGGTGGCCCCCGACGTCGGGCGCGTGAAGCTCAACCACAAGTTCGCCGACATGCTCGGCGCCGAGCTCGCGCTGATGACGAAGGAGCGGCCGGCGCAGCAGGTCGCCGAGGTCGGGTACGTGATCGGCGACGTGCGCGGCAAGACGGCCGTGATCCTCGACGACATCATCGACACCGCCGGCACGCTGACAGCGGCCGGCCAGACCGTGCTCGACGAGGGCGCGGCACGCGTGTACGCGGCCTGCACCCACCCGGTGTTCTCCGGCCAGGCCTATGAGCGGCTGGCGAACTCCGCGTTCGAGCAGGTGGTGGTCACCGACACGATCCCGCTCCGATCGGGGGCGCCCGACAACGTCGTGGTGCTCTCGTGCGCCGGGCTGCTCGCCGACACGATCCGCCAGATCTTCACGGCCGGGTCGGTGAGCGCGGTGTTCGGCGGCGAGAACCAGCTGTTCTAGCGTCTAGGTCCGGACGGGCCCTCACGGCCCCACGGACGCCCCGCGGAGCGGGGCCCATGAACGGCTCATGAACGGCGAACCTGGACGAGTTGCAGGGTGATCGGGGTTCCGTCATCATGCGATTGGACGTGGATCGACGAGGGGGTTGTAACCGGGGCTCAGAGAGGCCGACCGTGAGGGGTCGGCGCATGGGTCGATGTCGGGCAACGACCTGTCGTCGATGGCTGCGGGGGGCCGCGTTGACTAGCGGTACTCGTCTCATCGCACGCGCGGCCGCGAATTGTGACTTGGACCAATTGAGGAGGAGCTGATGGCAGACGACCGTTCGGCGTCGATGCTCGAGACGATGGCGATCGACGCACCGCACGGCCATTACGACGTGGCGGTCCTCGGCGGCGGCCTCGCCGGGCTGACGATCGCAATTCAGCTGAAGCGTGAGCGTCCCGAAACCCGCGTGCTGGTCACCGACAAGCGCGCCGAGCCCGCGCCTGAGGCGGCCTTCAAGGTCGGCGAGTCGAGCGTCGAGATCGGCGCCTACTACTTCCGCGAGATGATCGGAATGCGCGACCACCTCGAGAAGTACCAGCAGCGCAAGCTCGGGCTGCGGTTCTTCCTCCCCGCCGGCGACAACTCGGACATCACCAAGCGCGTCGAGTTCTGCACGCCCGGGCACCTGGACGCGTTCACACATCAGATCGACCGGGGTCGGTTCGAGAACGAGCTGTTCCGGCGGGCCAAGAAGATAGGGGCGGACGCGTTCCGCGGCTGGCGCGTCCAGGACGTCTCGCTCGGCGAGGACAGGCACACGATCCTCATGTCCCAGGAGGACGAGGAGGTCATCGCCACCGCTCGCTGGATCGTCGATGCTTCCGGCCGGGCAAACATCCTCCGCCGCAAATTGGATTTGGGCGCCGGCGTCGATACCGGCCATCGCGCCAACGCGGCGTGGATCCGGCTCGCCGGCGGGCTCGACTTCGAGGACTGGACCGATGATGAGGAGTGGCTGGGCCGGATGCCCGAGAAGGGGCTGCGGATCCACTCCACCTCGCACTTGATTCAGCCCGGGTACTGGCTGTGGCTGATTCAGCTCGAATCGGGGCCGATCTCGATCGGGGTGTGCGCCGATCCGCGCTTCCACCCATGGGAGGAGATCAACAGCTTCGAGGGATTCATGGACTGGATGAAGCGCAACGAGCCGCAGCTGCACGCCGAGATCGACGGCCGGCGCGAGGACGTGCTCGACTTCCTCCGTGTCCAGGACTTCTCGTACGGGTCGAGCCGCTTCTTCTCGCCCGACCGCTGGACGCTCGTCGGCGAGGCTGGAGGGTTCCTCGACGCGTTGTACTCGCCGGGGTCGGACTTCATCGGCTTCTCGAACACGTTCAGCTGCGAGCTGATCGAGCGCGACTTGGACGGCGAGGACGTGACCGAGCTCGCGGAGTTCTACAACGACTTCTATCTCAACCTGTTCAACACCACCGCTCATCTGTACCGCGACAACTATCAGCTGTTCGGCAACCCGCAGGTGATGGTCCTGAAGTTCGTGTATGACTCCTCGACGTACTTCGTCGGCATCGGGAACGCGTGGTGTCACCAACGGATGCGCAAGCCCGAGGACATCAAGCGCCTCGAGGGGATCGTGCACGAGGCAATCCAGATGGTCCCGAGGATGCAACAGCTGTTCCGCGACTGGAACGCGATCGAGCAGACGCCGTTCGAGGGCGTGTCGGTCCTGTGCAACCAGCTCGCGCCGTACATCCAGGCGCAGGCCGAGATGGCGCGTCCGGCCGAGGGCGACGAGACGTTCGAGATCGCACGGCGGAACCTTCGGTACCTCAATGCGCTCGCGGTTTGGATCTTCCACCGGGCGGCCCGGAACCTCCCAGAGCAGCCCGACGAGAACCGGGGGATCAACTGGCTGGCGATCAGCCTGCATCCCGAGCAGTGGGAGGCCGACGGCCTGTACTCCGATGACGGGATCAGCCTCGTGCAGGCGCGCGAGATGCTGCCGGGGATCGAGGAGATGGACCTCGAGGCGCGCGGAGCCGTGGTGGCGGCTTAGTTCGAGAGTGGACCTGAATACTTCGCAACAAGGAGAGCAACGTGGGCACTGATAGGCAGCCGGCTGACAGCTACGACGTGGCGATCCTCGGCGGCGGCCTGGCCGGGTTGACTCTCGGGCTTCAGCTCCAGCAGGCCCGTCCCGAGACGAGCATCTTCATCGCCGAGAAGCGCAAGGGCCCCGCGCCCGAGGCGGCGTTCAAGGTGGGGGAGTCGACCGTCGAGGTGTCCGCGCACTACTTCGCCGACGTGATCGGCGCGCGCGAGCACATGGACAACGACGAGCTCCACAAGTTCGGCCTGCGGTGGTGGTTCCCGGCCGCCGGCAACACTTCAATCGCCGAGCGGATCGAGCGCGGGATCAACAAGCCGCTCCCCGAGCCGAGTTACCAGCTCGACCGTGGCCGGTTCGAGAACTACCTCGGCGACCGGTGCCATGCGGCTGGAGTCGATCTGTTTGGTAACTGCCGTGTCCAGGACGTGGAGGTTGATGCCGGCGGGCACACGATTCACGTGACCCATGACGGTGAAGACCGGGTCGTGCGGGCGCGCTGGGTCGTGGATGCAGCCGGGCGGTCGTTCCTGCTGAAGCGGAAGCTGGATTTGTTGGAAGAGAACGGGCACGTCGTGAACTCGGCGTGGTTCCGGCTCGACGGAGGGCTCGACATCGAGGACTGGGCCGACCCCGACGACGAGGAGTTCTTCGGGCGGATGTCCGAGAAGGGGCTGCGCAAGTTCTCGACCAACCACCTGTGCGGTCAGGGCTACTGGGTGTGGATGATCCCGCTGTCGTCGGGGCCGATCTCGATCGGGATCGTCGCCGATCCACGGTTCCATCCGTACGAGGAGATGAAGACCCTGGACGGGGCCCTGGACTGGATCCGGCGGTATGAGCCGCAGCTGGCTGAGTCTCTGGACGGTCGCCTCGATCAGGTCGAGGACTTCCTGAAGGTGTCGGACTTCTCGTACGGCTGCAAGCAGTGCTACTCCGGTGAGGGTCACTGGTCGCTGGTCGGCGAGGCAGGCGCGTTCCTGGATCCGTTCTACTCGCCGGGGTCGGATTTCATCGCGATCTCGAACACTCTGACCACCGATCTCGTGTGTCGGTTCCTAGACGGTGAGGACGTGGTTGACCGGGCTCGCGCGTTCGACGAGCTGTACCTGAGCACGTACCGGGTGAACCTGACCCAGTACGAGGGTCAGTACGAGTTCTGGCACAACGCGATGGTGATGACGGTCAAGATCTGCGCGAACAACATCCTGTACTGGGGCACCGAGTGTCTGCTGTTCTTCCACGACAAGTACGCCGACGTGGATTTCATGGCGTCGGTGCGTCCGGACCTCGAGCGGATCTGGGCGATCACCCGACGGCTCGAGGCGATGTACCGCGAGTGGAACGTCTTGGAATACCGGGAGTGGCGCCGGGCGATCGTGCCCACGCAGGCGTTCCCGGGGATGTTCCAGCGCCACGTGGACATGGCCGGCGGGTTCGACGACGATGGGGTTCGCGCCCGGCTCGCCGCCACCGCCGACATGATGGAGGCGTTCGCGGTGCTCGCGTTCTCCCGGGCGGCTCAGAACCTCGGCGATGCGGCGCCGGCGGAGGACGTCAAGATCAACCCGTACGCGGTGTCGCTGGATCCCGAGCGGTGGGAGGCGGACGGTCTGTTCGACGGATCGGGGATGTCGCTGGCCGAGGCTCGCGAGACCGACGCCGCTGGGCTGGCGAACCTGTTCCTGGAGGCGGTGGCTCAGCCGGTCTGATTCGGGCGCCCGGGTTTCGCGCGGGTGGTGTGACGCCGGGGTCGCGTGGGCCCGGGGGTCGCATGGGCCCGGGGTCGCGTGGGGCCGGGTCGCGTGGGCCGGTCGCGGGCGCTTACGCGACTTCTGGGCGGGTCAGCGCCTTGACGAACTCCTCGAGCTGGTCTGTGCGCCAGCACTCGAACGCCACGCAGTGCTTCTCGTATGCGGCGATCACGCTGTCGCCGTAGTTCCAGTACAGGCGCGGCTCGGGGTTCAGCCAGAACGTGCGGCCGGCCTTGGCGGTGATCGCGGCGAAGATGTCGTCCCGCGGGGGGCGGCCGTTGGTGCGGGCGTCGCCGAGCACGATCACGGTGGCGCGGGGATGGAGCTCGTCCTCGATCAGATTTAGAAATTCCAGCCAGACACGGCCGTAGTCGGTGTAGCCGGACACGTCGGCGACGCCGGCGTCCCTCGAGATCGCCACGCTGGCGGCACGGAAGTCGCGCTCCCGCTCGAACACCTCGGTCACCTCCGAGATCCGCTCGATGAACACGAAGCTCCGGAGCTTGCGAAACGCGTCGTGGAGGGCGTGGAGGACGGACAGGAAGAAGGTGCTTGCGCTGGTGACGCTGGTGGAGACGTCGCAGAGCACGAAGATCTCGGGTCTTCTCGGTCTTTTGGGGCGATATTTCAGGTCGATCGGGACGCCGCCGGACTGGAGCGAGGCCCGCATGGTTCTCCGGAAGTCGACGTGGGCGTGGCGGTTGTGGCCCTTGAGCTCGTGGCCCTGGGTGGCGAGCCTTCGCTTGAGCTGGGCGACGACTCGGTGGACGGCGGCGAGGTCCTGGATCGGGCCTGACGGGAGGGTGCGGTCGAGTTCGTTGAGGGGGCGCTTGGGCGGGAGGCTCGCGGTGCGCTCGATCAGGTTGCGCTCGAGCTCGCGTCTGAGGTGCTGCTCGAACTTGCGGAGCTGATCGCGGGGGAGGCCGTCGTGGCGCGGGTCGTCTGTTGGGAGGTCGGTCTGGGGCTCGGTTCTGAGGCCGAGGGCGCGTCTGATTCGCTGCACGTCGACGCCGAGGACGCCACTACCCTCGCCCCGGCCGAATGCGGCGATTGCGAGCCGGGCCAGGTCCCGGAGCGCGGCGTCCGAGCCGTCTCTGAGCGCAGCCGCGATCTGCTGGCGGAGCGTGTCGAGGTTGATGTCTCCGGGGGGCTGACCTCCTGCTTGGGCTTCTGTGACGCCCTTGCGGGCCGCCTGCGCCTCGGTGGCGCGGAAGAAGAAGCGGTCGAACACAAGCTCGAACACTCTTCGGTCGTCGTTGGACTTGGCCAGGGTGGTCGCCAGCGCCTCCTTGAAGTCGTCCTGGTCGGTCCATTTGACGAGGCTCAGCGCCTCGAACGCGTCGAGGATCTCGGAGGTGCCGATCGCGACCCCTTCGATTCGGAGGTCCTCGGCGAACGCGAGCAGGTGGCCGTCGAGGGCGCCGGGGGCGTCGTCGGGGATGCCGCCGTAGATCGCGCTCTTAGCGGGCACGCCAGGTTTAGGCCGCACTCGGGCGGGCGTCGTCCTGCGGCGGCTGCTGCTCGAGGGTTACGCCGACGCGGGCCGCCACCGTGTCGAGATCGGTGCGGTGCTTGACGATCACGCTCATGGTCTCGATGAACGTGTCGTGATCGATGTCGCTGGCGCCCAGCAGCAGCAGCGTGCGCGCCCAGTCGATCGACTCGGCGATGCTCGGCGGCTTCTTCAGGTCGAGCTGGCGGATCTGGTGGATGATCTCGGTGAGCTTTCGGGCGACGGTCTGGTCGAGGTCCGGAGCGTGGAGGCGGACGATCTCGAGCTCGTGCTCGAGGTCGGGGTAGTCGAGCCACAGGTACAGGCAGCGGCGCTTGAGGGCCTCGGTCAGCTCTCTCGTGTTGTTCGAGGTCAGGAGGACGACCGGCCGGGTCTTAGCCTCGATCCGGCCAAGCTCGGGGATGGAGATCTGGAAGTCTGAGAGGAGCTCGAGCAGCATCGCCTCGAACTCCTGGTCGGTCTTGTCGATCTCGTCGATCAGGAGGACGACGGGCTCGGGGCTTGCGATCGCGGTGAGGAGCGGCCTGGGGAGGAGGAACTCCTCGCCGAAGATGTCGTCCTGCACGTCCTGCCAGCCGGTGCTGTCGGCCTCGGTCTGGATCCGGAGCAGCTGCTTGCGGTAGTTCCACTCATACAGCGCCTTGGCCTCGTCGAGCCCCTCGTAGCACTGGAGCCTGACCAGGCTTCGGTCCAGATACTTGGCCAGCGCTTTGGCGAGCTCGGTCTTGCCGACGCCGGCCGGGCCCTCGACAAGCACGGGCTTGCCGAGCTTGGTGGCGAGGAAGGCGACGAGAGCGGTGCTGTTGCCGGGGAGGTAGCCGACTCTTCTGAGGCCGGCGGCGAGGTCGGCGGCGGTGGCGGGGTCGGTGGCGGTCGCGGTCGCGGGGTCGGTGGCGGTCGCGGTGGCGGGATCGATGGCGGTGGCGGGGTCGGTGGCTTGGTCGGTCATGGGGCGTCAGGGTCAAAATACAGATACGGCTTCGCAACAAATCTGTGCCGGGGGGTCGGGGCGGGGTTTTCGGGGTGCACACTGGCGCTCGTGAGCCCTGATCGCACCCCGAATAACTCGCCACTCGCCGCCCCGCCGAGGATGAACGGCGATTCAGTCGGCCATGGCGCGAGTTACGTCGCACTGGGCGCCCGAAGGTAGCCGAGTGGCGAGATACTCGGGATGAGCCGCTCGCGAGATCAAGCGGCCGCGCGGATCGCGGCGAGGCAGCGCACGATGGTCACTGCCGCTCAGCTGGCCGGGTGCGGGATGGGCAAGGACGCGATCGCGCACCGCGTGAACAGCGGCCGGCTGCACCCGGAGTTCCACGGCGTCTACTCGTTCGGGTGCGGTGAGCTGCCGCCGCTTGCGCGCGAGCAGGCAGCTCTCCTCGTCTGCGGCGAGGGCGCGTTCCTCAGCCACCGTTCGGCGGCCTACGTCTGGGGGTTTCGCAAGGCCGCGCCGGCGCCGGTCGAGGTTTCGGTCCCGGGACGCGGTTGCCGCACGCGCGATGGACTGGTGGTCCACAGGATTCAGGCGATCGACCGCCGCGAGGTCCGCCACCACGAGGGCCTGTGGGTGAGCTCTCCGGCCCGCGCGGTGCTCGAGGTGGCCGCGGTGGCGCCCGGCGAACTCGTCGACGTGATCGACGAGGGAATCGCGAAGCGGCTGCTCGCCCGCCGCGAGCTCGAGCGCGTGGTCGCGCGCAACCGGCCGTGTCGAGGCGCCGCCCGGCTGGCGGCGCTCCTCGGGGACGAGACCGCGATGGCGATCACCCGGTCGCGAGCAGAGAAGGCGTTCTTGAGGCTGATTCGAGAATCAGGGCTGCCCCGCCCCGAAACGAATGTCCCGTTCGGCCGGTACGAGGCGGACTTCGTGTGGCGCCGCGAGCGGCTGATCGTCGAGCTTGACACCCCGACGTTTCACGGCGGCCCGGGCGCCTTTCAGAACGACCGGGAGAAGGATCTGGTCTATCGCGACGCTCGGTTCGATGTCCTGCGACTGACGCGCGAACACGTCGTGTACGAGCCGCCGAGGGTTCTGGTCAGGGTCGCGCAGGCACTCGCGCATCGGCGGGCGTCCGACTAGCTGTCGCGATCGAGGCGGAGCGTTTCGTCGTCGTTGCCGAGCCGGATCGTGAGCTGCTCGTCCGGTGGCGTCTCGGGTTCGGACTCGTCGGGAGGCGTGGACCGCATTCTGAGCGTCTCGTCCACATCCGCGGGCTTGACTCGCCCGAACGGCACCGCCGGCGGGTCGTCCGGCACGACACGCTCGAACAGCTCGGCCGCAGACGCACGCCGGCGCGGGCGCGGACGTGCCGCGGCGACCTCGGCAGATGGCTCGACCACGGGCTGGGGCTTCGCAGCGGGCTGGGCCTGCGCCACCGGCGGGGGCTCGGCCACGGGCGGGCGGGGTCGTCGGCGCGGTGGCGGCGGCTTACGGGTCTTGGCGGGCTCTCGGGCTTCGGGCGCTGCCGTCGCTGGTCCGGACGTCGCGGTCCGGGGTTCGGGGTGCCTCTGCTCCTCAGCCGGTCGCGGCCTCCGTTCGTCGGACGGTCGCGGCCGACGCTCCTCACGGCGCCGCCGCGCTTCGGGCGGCCGCGAGGTCCCGGGCAGGGTGGCGGCGGCACTCGACCCGGCCGGCGCCGTGTCCTCGCCCGGGAGCGGCGGCTCGGGGCGATGGGCCGCGCGAATCCTCGAGCCGCTGTAGGCGAGGAACGCCGCGGCACCGAGCGCGACGAATATTCCCCACTCGATCCCGGACGTCGTCGCCGCGGGCCCGTTGGTGGTCGCGCCCTGCTTGTCGAAGATCCGCCACACGATCAGCAGGCACGTCCACAGCCCGGCGGCCGTGATCACGCCGCCGTCGCCACCGGGCAGGTGGAAGGCCCGCCCTTCGGCGCGCTGGAACAGCAGCACGAGCACTCCGGCGGCGACGATCAGCACGGCGGCCTCGACGAACGAGAACGCGCCCCAGCCGGTGATCGATGCGCTCGCGGACTGGAGCGTCGCGGTCTTTGCCGGCGCGATCAGCGTCACCTGATACCAGGGGAGGAACAGCGTCAGGAACAGGGCGATCGAAGCGAACCCCGCGAGCCGCGACTCATGGGGCAGCGCTCTCCACGCGCGCACGAGCCGACCCGTCCCAGACCCCACGCGTTGCGCCGCGCCGGCGGCGGTGGGCCTTTCGCTCATGCCCGCAAGCCTGCCACAGCGCGATTGTACGGGCGGTGGCAGCGCCCAACTACGGGAGTGGACTACAGGATCGGGATGTCCTGGACCTCGACGCCCTGCTCGCGCCGGCGCTCGAGCCGTTCGAGGTACCAGTCGATCAGCGCCCGCAGCGCGAGCAGCAGTTCGCGCAGGGCGGCGATGAGGCGATGTTGGAGCTCGGGCGGGATGAGGTCGCGCATGGCCTGGACCAGCGCCACGAGCGGGTCGAGATCGGGCATGGGTGGGGTGGAGTCGTCGTCGGGGATCTGCCAGCCGGCGGGTGGTGGTGAGGTGGCGGGATCGCCCGCGCGGGGGCTTGCCGGCGCGTCGGGATCGCCCGTGCCGGCCGGATCGCCCGCGCCGCCCGGATCGCCCGCGCCGCCCGGATCGCCCGCGTGGGGGGGATCGTCCGCGCCGGCGCCCGCGATCACGGCTTCGGTGGCGCGGGCCGCTGCCTCGGCCGCCGCTTGCGCCATCAGCCGCTCGGCCGCCTCCGACGCGCGGTCGAGGCGCTGCTCGAGCCGGCGGAGGGCCTCCTCGGGCGAGCCGGACTCAGGCGGGCTTGGCATCTCTCGCTCCCTGGAATGTCACCTCGAGCTTGCCGTCTTCGAACGTGGCGGCGGTCGGGGCGAAGGCGGCGAGCGCCGAGGGCAGGATGATCGTGCGGCGCTGGCCGTCGACGCCGACGATCAGCTCGAGCCCGATCTTCTTCAGCGAGATGTCGCCCTTGCGCGCGAACGGAAGCAGCAGGCGCAGCTGGGCGCCGTCCTCGGACACGAGCAGCTCCTGGCTGAGCGTGTCGTGGAGGACCGCGGCGGGATCGTGGCCGGCGGCGCCGAACAGCGCGTCCGCGAGGCGGTCGAGCATCTCGGCGCCGATCACCTCGGTGTCGAAGTAGGGCGCGCACAGGACCGGCACGGGGGCGAATGCGGACTGGACGAGCTCGAGATGCTCTTCCTGCACGCGCCGCCAGCCGGCGAAGTAGTCGCCCACGTCGGAGGGGAAGATGCGGTTGACGATCACGGCATCGGTCAGATAGCCGTACAGGTTCAGGTACGTGAACGTCCGCATCGCCTCGCCGATCACCATCTTGTCCGGGTTCATCACGAGGCGGACCGTGCAGCGCTCGCGGTCGCGGAGGATCTCGTTCATCTCGATCAGGTTCTTGGACAGGCGCTGGATGTCGGCGAACACGGCCTGGCTCGGCAGCTGGATGTCGAGCAGCGATCGCGCGAGCGGGCGCGCCGCGGCGAGGATCTGCCGCTCGAACGGAAACACCTTCTCGATCCACCACCGCGCGACGTCCGGGAACGAGAGCAGGCGGAGCGTCTCGCCGGTCGGCGCGCAGTCGACGACGATCGCGTCCCAGTCCGGCGACCGGTGGGCCGCCTGCAGGCGCAGCAGCGAGAACAACTCGTCCATGCCGGGCGGAACGGTCAGCTCCTGCGCCGAGATGCGGTCGATGCCACGCTCGACGAACACGTCGGCGAGCCAGTCCTGGACGCCGGACCAGTGGCGCTCCATCTCCTCCTGGGCGTTGACCTCCTGGCCCCACAATCGGTCGCCGGCGGGGCTCGGCTCGAGCCCGAGATCCGCGCCGAGCGACTCCGACAGGCTGTGGGCGGGGTCGGTCGAGATCACGAGCGTGCGCAGACCGGAGGCGGCGCAGGCGCGCGCGGTGGACGCGGCAACCGACGTCTTGCCGACTCCGCCCTTGCCCGTGTAGAGGATCGTGCGCGGGGTCATGATCGCGCGAGTCTAGTGGGGTGACCGGGAACGGTCGGCGGGTTGGGCGAGCGAAAACCGAGCATGGCGAGGACGCAGGATGCGACGCGTAGCAGCGCTACGCGAGCATCCGAGGACAAAGCCAGGCGAAGGTTTGCAGCCGCACAACACGGCGACGTTCACGGGAGCCCCACTAGCGCTCGCGAACCGGCGCGAGGGCAATACTCGGCTGCTACATTCGCTCGGGGGCTGAGAAGGAAAGGGACGCGATGCATCACCGCAGACACGCATTCACGGGGTTGGTCATGGTCGTGCTGGCGAGCATCGCCGTCGCAGCCTGCGGTAGCGCGAGCAGTGGTTCCTCGAACCCGAATACGCTGCTCAGCCAGACGTTCACCGGGACCCACAAGGTCACGAGCGGGAACCTCGATCTGACGCTCACCGTCGACCCGTCCGGGTCGAGCACGCTGAGCGGCCCGATCACGCTGAGCTTCGGTGGCCCGTTCCAGACGCGCGGCGCCGGCAAGCTGCCCGAGTCCAACTTCACGGTGAGCGCGAGCGCCCTCGGACGGAGCTTGTCGCTGGGGATCATCTCGACCGGCACGGCCGGCTACGTGACGCTCCAGGGGACGAGCTACCAGATGCCGCAGGCGACCTTCCAGAAGCTCGAGTCAAGTTTCGCCCAGCTGACGGCGACGCCCGGGGCGAGCTCGAAATCCGGGACGCTCGGCAAGCTCGGCATTCAGCCGCTCCACTGGCTGACCAACCCGACGGTCGTCGGGACCGAGAACGTGGGCGGCGCGCAGACGACCCACATCCACGCCGGCGTCAACGTCAACGCGCTCCTCAGCGACCTGAACACGGTTCTCGCGAAGGCCTCAACACTCGGCGTCTCGGGCGCGACCGCGCTGAAGGCCGGGATTCCCGCCGCCGACCGGAGCAAGATCGCCGCCGAGATCAAGAATCCGAGCGTTGACATCTGGACCGGGACCAGCGACAAGACGATCCGCCGGCTCACGATCAACCTGACGCTGCCGGTGACCGGCCAGACGTCGACCGAACTCGGCGGGGTCACGTCGGCCGACCTCGGGCTCACCATGCAGTACGCGGATCTGAACCAGCCTCAGACGATCATCGCGCCCAAGGCCATACGCCCGTTCAGCGAGTTCCAGAGCAAGGTGAACTCGTTCATGCAGACGCTGCAGGGCGCGGCCGCGGGGGCGCTCGGTGGCGCCGGGAGCCTCGGAGGCGGCAGCAGTAGTAGTGGCGGCGCGAGCTCCGGTGGCGGGAGCACGAGCACCGGGTCAGCGTCGAGCGTCGGCAGCTACAGCAAGTGCATCCAATCGGCCGGCGGCGACGTGTCCAAGATGCAGAAGTGCGCGTCGCTGCTCAGCAGCGGCGGATAGCAGCCGGACCGTCTACTCGCGGCCCAGCTCCTCCTGCTCTTCCTCGAACTCCTCGGGCTCCTCGTCGGGGTCCGCCGTGAGGTCAGCGCCGGCGTGGCGCGTCTGGAACGTCTCGAGCAGCCGGTCCCGTCCGTCCTCGTCGACGGGCACCTCGTCGGAGATCAGGACCCAGTCGGCTCCCTCGAACTCCTCCATGTTGAAGATCTCCGCGTCGAGCTCGGGTGAGTCGTCGACGACGACCAGGACCTCCGTCTGCGGATTGAAGTAGGTGCCCGGCCGGTTCACCAGCTCTTCGATCTCGTAGCGCCGCGGATCAGCCATCGGTCGGAGGGTACATCACAGCCCGCTGAGCTCGGAGATCTCGCGCTGGATCTCGGCCTCGACGTCGAGCGGGGGCTTGCCGGCGCGGACCCGGCGGTGGTTGCGGGCGACGACGAGCTGGCGGATCTCCTCGCGCAGCGCCGGGTCGATTGCCGGCGGCGCCGTCGCCGTGAGGCGTGAGAGCTCCTGCTCGACGTCGACCGGCGGCTCGCCACGACGGGCTCGGCGCTCGTTGCGCGCCTCGAGCAGCTGACGGATCTCCATGTCTCGCTCGGCGACCGCCGCGCCCGCACCCGATGCCGGCCGTGCCTCCGAGTCGTGCGAGTCGCGATCTAACACGAAATGGCCCTTGCCGAAGTCCTCCCAGGTCTTGCGGCTGAAGATCAGCGCCCCGAGCGCGATCAGCACGGCGAGCACGCACACGACCCAGATCACGACGTTGAACGTGGAATGCACCGGTTCAAGTCTCGCGCATGCCGGTATCCGGGGGCGCGGGTCCGTTCGCGAAATGAGGTTCGGTCCGTCCGTTGATTGGGTACCATTCAACGCATTGACTGACTAGTCAATCTATTAGTTGCGCTGCGGCTCCGCACCGGGTCGCAGGCGCCGGCTTTCAAGGAGAAACCCACCGTGGTTGATTTCACGCTCACCGACGAGCAGCAGAGCATGCGCGAGATGGCGCACGACTTTGCCGAGAAGGAGATCCGTCCGGTCGCTTGGGAGTACGACAAGGACGGAACGTGGCCGCAGGAGATCATCGAGAAGGCCTGGGGACTCGGCCTGATGAACAACCACTTCCCGGTGGAGTACGGCGGACCAGGCCTGGGCTACCTCGACGGCTGCATCATCGAGGAGGAGATCTCCTGGGGTTGTTCGGGAATCGGCACCTCGCTGACGTGCAACGGCCTCGCCACCGCGCCGGTGCTCCTGGCCGCCTCCGACGAGATCAAGAAGGAGTACCTCGGGCGGCTGTCCGAGGCGCCGCTGCTGGCCTCGTTCTGCCTGACCGAGCCCGACGCCGGCTCCGACGTGTCCGCGATGAAGACCAACGCGGTGCGCAAGGGCGACAAGTGGGTCATCAACGGCTCCAAGTGCTTCATCACCAACGGCGAGTACGCGAACTGGTACACGGTGTACGCGAAGACCGACAAGGAGGCCGGCCACCGCGGGATCTCGTGCTTCGTGGTGCCGCGCGACGCCGGCGTGGTCGTCGACAAGCACGAGGACAAGATGGGTCAGCGAGCCTCGAACACCGCCACGGTGTCCTTCAACGACGTCGAGATCCCGCTCGACCATCTCGTCGGCGAGGAGAACAAGGGCTTCAAGATCGCGATGATGACGCTTGATCGGACGCGCCCCGGCGTCGCCGCGATGGCGACCGGGGTGGCGCGTGCGGCGATGGAGTTCGCGATCGACTACTCCAAGGAGCGCGTCCAGTTCGGCGTGCCGATCGCGATGCACCAGGCGATCCAGTTCCTGATCGCCGACATGGCCACCAAGGTCCACCTCGCGCGGCTGGCGACGTGGAACTCAGCGGTGCTGCTCGACCAGGGCAAGCGCAACACGCTCGAGTCCTCGCACGCCAAGCGGTTCGCCGCGGACATCGCGATGGAGGTCACGACCGACGCCGTCCAGGTCTACGGCGGCTACGGCTTCATCAAGGAATACAAGGTCGAGAAGTTGATGCGCGACGCCAAGATCCTCCAGCTCTACGAGGGCACCGCCCAGATTCAGCGGCTGGTGATCGCGCGCGAGACGCTCCTCCCGCGCCGGGTCGAAGAACCCGCCCCCGCCAAGGCGTAACCGGCACGGGAGTGCGCCCCGGACGTGGCTGTCGCCTCCGCTAGCGCGGGGGCGGCAGCAGCGCCGGGTTTCCACCTACATCCAGCGCTTTCGCCGGAAATAGATGACGAACACGATGATCGAGACGAGCAACAATCCGAGCCCGAAGACGACGAACGACCACTCCGTGTTGAGGATGTGGTTCGTCAAGAACGAGAAGTTCTGACCGAAGAAGCCGGTCAGGAACGTCAGCGGCAGGAAGATCGTCGCGATCATCGTCAGCTGCTTGTTGACCTCGCCCTGGCGGTTGGCGATCGTCGAGAGGTACATGTCGGTGGTGCCGCTCAGCAGGTCCCGGTAGGAGTCGACCAGCTCCGAGATTCGGACGAGGCCGTCGTACAGATCGCGGAAATAGAGGCGGTCGTCGGCCTCGAGTCCGCGCAAGTCGGCGATCCGCTCGCCGTCCCGCGCGAACACATCCCGCTCCGGGGAGATCACGCGCCGCATCGCGACCAAGTCGCGCTTCAGCGAGAAGATGCGCTGGAGGATCGCCTGGGTCGGCTGCTCGATCACGTCCTGCTCGATCTCGTCGATGTCGTCGTCGATCCGCGTCAGGACGGGGAAGAAGGTCGTAGGTGATCGCGTCGAGGATCTTGTAGACGAGGAACTGCTCACTCCGCTTCGGGTGCTTGGGGACACGCTCACGCAGGTCGTGGAGCGCCGCGATCGGGCGGCGGTGGATCGTGATCACGAAGTCGCCGGAGATGATCAGATGCACCTCGAGCAGAAGCTGCTCGCCGGAAACGGCGTCCGGATCGACGCCGTACGCGACGAGGAACAGATAGCCGTCGTACTCGTCGAGCTTGGGGCGCTGGTCGAACGTGCGGGCGTCGTCGACCGTGAGCGGGTGCAGCCCGAGCTTCTCAGCGAGCTTTTGCAGCTTCTCGTCGGGCGGATCCTCGAGGTCGAGCCAGAAGAATCGTCCCTCCTCGAGGTGTTCCGCGACCTCGTGCGGATCGGCGTTGTGCAGGCAGATCGCCGGCTGATCGCCGGGGCCCGTCCCCGCCGAACTCGGGGTCTTCACTCCGGCGAGGCTACAAGCTCGATCTGGCGGATGGCGCAATCAATGCCGCAGCCGTCTTCTTCGGAGCGGGCTTCGACTTCGGCTTGTTGAGGATCGCGTAGAGCCCGGCGGCGATCACTGCGACGCAGAAGAGACCGCACACACCCGCGAGCGCGTAGCCGGCCCACTCGCGTCCACCGCCCTTGGCGTTGTTGGCGATCTTGACGCCGACGAGCAGGAACCCGAACACGATCACCACGCCGGCGCCGCCGACGAGCGCCGCCAGGATGATCTTCCACAGCGCGCTCCAGTTGATGTAGGAGGATGCGAGTAACGCCATGGCTCAGGTCACCGCGACGGCTGGTGGAACGCCGGACATCTCCGCTTCCTCGACCACGCTCACGTTCGTGCGGTCGAGCTCGTCGGGCGTGATCTTGTTCCGCTGCGCGAGGGTCCACAGCCCGAACGCGCCGGCCGCCGCGAGCGCAACGATCACGATCGCGCCGACGTTCGAGTGCGCCCCGAAGAGGTCGGCGATTCCCCACGCCAGGCCGCCGAGAACTCCAGCCCCCGGCATCGTCAGGACCCACGCGGACAGCATCTGTCCGATCACGTTCCAGTGAACAGTGCTGCCCGGCCTGCCGAGTCCGGCGCCGAGCACGCCGCCCGACACGACCTGGGTCGTCGACAGCGGGTAGCCGTAATAGGAGGAGGCGAGGATCACGGCGGCGCTAGACGACTCGGCCGCGAATCCCTGCGGGGACTCGACGGTCGTGATCCGGTTGCCCATCGTGTTGATGATCCGCCAGCCGCCACTCGCGGTGCCGAGCGCGATCGAGAGCGCGCAGCCGAACTTCACCCAGAACGGAACCGAGAAATGAGCCGCGCTGATGTCGCCGTGGGCGATCAGCGCGAGCGAGATCACGCCCATCGTCTTCTGGGCGTCGTTCGTGCCGTGCGCGAGCGACACCAGCGATGCCGAGCAAATCTGTCCGTATCGATACCCGGTCCTGGCCTCCTTCTGGCCCAGCCGGCGTATCAGCCGGTAGGCCATGTAGGTGCCGAGTACGGCAACTCCTCCGCAAATGAACGGGGACAGGATGGCCGGCACGATCACGGTCTGGACCAGGTTGTGCCAGTTGACCTCGTGCGACGCGGTGGCAGCGATAGTCGCGCCGATCACACCGCCGATGAGCGCGTGGCTCGAGCTCGACGGGATCGTGAAGTACCACGTGATCAGGTTCCAGGTCATCGCGCCGATCAGCGCGGCGAGGACGAGGACGAGCCCGTTGCCGCCGGCGAGCACCTCCGGATTGACGATCCCCTTCGCGATCGTCGCCGCGACGGAGATCGAGATGAACGCGCCCGCGAAGTTCAGGCAGGCGGACAGAACGACGGCGACCTTCGGCTTCAGCGCGCCGGTGGCGATCGAGGTCGCCATCGCGTTCGCGGTGTCGTGAAACCCGTTGGTGAAGTCGAAGGAGAACCCTGCGATCACCACCAGGATCAGGATGAGTTCAGATCCCACGGCGGGCGCAGCCTCTCAGGTCGGTCAGGTGCAGATGTGAACGACCTGTGAAGAACTAAGGCCCGTCTTATTCGGTGGTGCTGAACTCCCAGATCGCGATTCCGAGCATCACCAGTCCGAGCGCGACGATCATCCCGGCCTCGAGCAGTGCCGGCACGTGCCAGCCGAACCAGGTGACGCCGGGATCGAGGACTGCGCGCGCCTGCGGGGAGATCGTCAGGTTGTTGAACACGAGCCGGCGCATCGGGTCGACGGCGTACGTGAGCGGGTCGAGGCGATTCAGCACGGTCAGCCAGCCCGGAAGGTTGGCGACCGGAAACAGCGCGCCCGAGATGAAGAACATCGGCATCACGATCATCTGCATCACGCCCATGAACGACTGCATCTGCTTGATCCGGACGGCGATCATCACCCCGAAGGCGGTGATCGCAAAGGCCAGCAGCAGCTGCAGGATGAAGATGCCGAGGATCATCAGCGGGGCGTAGGGCACGCCGACGAACCCCGCCAGCGCGATCACGATCACGCCCTGGAAGCTCGCCACGGTGGCGCCGCCGATGACCTTGCCGATCACGATCGAGCTGCGCCGGATCGGCGCGACCATCATCTCGCGCAGGAACCCGAACTCGCGGTCCCAGACGATCGACGCGGCCGAGAACATCGCGGTGAACATCACCGAGATGCACAGGATCCCGGGGTAGATGAAGGTCTTCAGGTTGACCCCGTGGGTGCTTGCCGCGGACAGCTGCTGGAGGCCGGATCCGAGCACGAACAGGAACAGCAGCGGCTGGACAAGCGTGGTGACCATCCGCAGCCGATCGCTGCGGAAGCGGATGATCTCCCGGCGCCAGACGATCTTGATCGCGCGCAGCTCGGACGCGAGGCTGCGCTTGGGAACCGTGACCCGGACGACTGGAGTCGCGGGCGCCTCGACCGTGGTCGCGGACTGGCGCGGGTCGGTCGTCGTGCTCATCGCCTAGCTCCGTGCATCATCTGCATCATCCTGCGGTTCCGATCCTTGCCCTGGTCCTCCTCGGCGTCGCGGATCGTCGAGCCCGTGTAGGACATGAACACGTCGTCGAGGGTGGGCCGGGAGACGTTGACCGCCTTGATCGGGGGCAGAGCGGGATCCCATTCCGCGAACAGCCGTGGCACGAACTGCTCCCCCTCCGGCACGCCGAAGCTCACCGCGCCCTCGGAGATCCGGGCTTCGACGCCGAAGCGATCGGCGAGCGCCTCGATCGCGGCCTCGTTGTCGTCGGTGTGGATCGTGACGCGATCGGTGCCGACGCCGGCCTTGAGCGTCTCAGGGTCGTCGAGCGCGACGATCTCGCCATGGTCCATGATCGCGATCCGGTCGCACCACTCCGCCTCGTCCATGTAGTGGGTGGTCATGAAGATCGTGATCTCCTCGCGCTCCTTGAGCTCGCCGATGTACTCCCAGATCGACCGGCGGGTCTGCGGGTCGAGGCCGATTGTCGGCTCGTCGAGGAACAACACGCGGGGGGAGTGCATGAGGCCGCGGGCGATCTCGAGCCGCCGGCGCATTCCGCCGGAGAACGTCCCGACCACCGAGTCCTTGCGGTCCCACAGCCCGACCATCGTCATCACCTGCTGCATGCGCGGCTTGACCAGCGCCGACTCGACGCCGTAGAGCTCGGCGTGCAGGCGCAGGTTCTGCTCGGCGGTGAGATAGCCGTCGAGCGTAGGGTCCTGGAACACGAGCCCGATGTTGCGGCGGACGTCGTCGCGCTCGTGGACCACGTCGTGGCCGGCGACTGCCGCCGATCCGGCGGTCGGCCTGACCAGCGTGCAGAGCATGTTGATCGTGGTCGTCTTGCCGGCGCCGTTCGGTCCGAGGAAGCCGAACACCTCGCCGGTGGCGACCTCGAACTCGACGCCCTTGACGGCCTCGATCTCCTCGTAGTTCTTCACGAGGCCGCGGACCTCGATCGCGAGCGGGCTCGCGATATCCCTAGTGCCGTTCCCGCCACTCATCTCACTCACACACGTTACGCGGTCGCGTCACTGTCTTCGGCCAGGATCCGGTACAGCGCCCGGCGGGTCTCGGCCAGCGTCTCGCACGCCTTTTCGACCTGGCGCTCGTCGCCCTCGTGCGCCACCTGCCACGCGGCCTTGCCGATCTGAACGACCAACGAGGCGATCTCAGGAATCGAGCGACCGTCGGCATCTTCGTTCTCCTCCCACGGCGCCGTGCCGCCTGCGTGCTGCTCGACGTGCTCCCGGCCCTGGTCGGTCAGCTCGAACAGCTTGGTCCCGTCCCGCTCGATCCCGCGGATCAGGCCCTCGTCCTCGAGCTGGGCGAGCGTCGGATACATCGAGCCGGGGCTCGGGCGCCACGTTCCGCGGCTCCGCTCCTCGATCGTCTGCATCAGCTGGTAGCCGTTGCGGGGCTCCTCGGCGAGCAGGAGCAGCACCGCTGCCCTGACATCGCCGCGCCGCCGGCGGCCGCGGCCGCCGCCGCCGAACGGTCCACCGGGCGGTGGTCCCCCGAACGGGCCGCCGCGCATGTGGCGCAGGGCGGCGAGCCGCTCGAGGTCATCGATATTGCCGTAGCGGCCATGGCGGCCGCGAGTGGCTGCCTTCATCGCGGCGATGCGGCCCAGCAACGGCCACGGCGCTGCCCATTCATCGTGACTCATGGTTCCTCCTGGAAGTCTCTGAACGATGTATAACGATATATCGGAGACTGTCGCTTTGTCAACAGGTTGCTTCGACAGCACGCCCGTCGCGCGGCCCGTGCAGGCTTCTTCGCTGCACGCCCGTCCAGCGACCCTTGCGTTTCCGTGCCGTTGGTGTGCCCGTGCTGAGTTGGGGCGCGAGGGTCGCTGGACGGGCGCCGCAGCCTCGTGCCCAGCTGTCGCGCTCCGGACCGGCGCTTCAGTCTTCGCCAGGCCCGCCGCCGCGCGAACGGAGCCAGTCGGCGAGCTGCTCGGCCATCCCCCCGACCTGGGAGCCGGCCTTGTTCAGGTTGTCGCCGATCTCGCGGAACATCGTGCGGAAGCGCTCGGCGTAGAACTCGACTGCGTCGCCGGCCTCGTCGCGGACGTTGGCGTTCGCGTCCTGCTCGCGGGTGCGGTACTCGCCGCGGATGATCCGATCGTACTCGCCGCTCTGGACCCACTTCAGCACCTCGGACACGCGCCGAACGGAGTCTGGATGGGTCTTTCCGAGCTCGTTGAAGAACCGACGGACGCGGTCGCTGGGGTCATCCCAGGCCTGGTAGTCCATCGCCTGAGCCATGAACGCATCCAGGTTGAGGTCAGAGGCCGGCAGCGCACCGGAGAGCACCATCAGCAGGCGGCAGACGATCTGCGGGTCGCGCACCGCCAGTGCCGCGGCGCGATCGCAGCTGAGCTCGGCGGCCCGGAACCACTCGAGCAGGACGGCCGTGACCGCCCGGAACGGCATCCCGAGGAAGAACGGGAGGTTGCCGCCGGCGCTCAGCAAGATGTTGAGCGCGGTCATGTAGACCATGTGGTCGGAGAGGATGTGCCCGAGCTCGTGGGCGATCAGCGCGCGCTGCTCGCCCGGGCCGATTCGCTGTAGCCAGATCGAGTCGACCACGATCAGCGGCTTGGTCGAGCCGATCGCCTGGGCAACGCCCATCACCGGCGAGGTCACGTACAGGTCGTAGACCTCGGGCATGTCAAGAATCCGACACACGCCCTTGTGGGAGGTCCACAACTCAGGCAGCTGCTGCTCTGAGACCCGGACGGAGTTGGCGAGGAAGAACTGACGCAGCGCGCGCTCGTAGCGCCACTCGATCAGCTTCCGCACGACCGTGTCGAGCATCGGGACGGCCTTGAGCGCGGCGGTTGCGGCGCGGTCGGCCGGATGCTCGTAGGCCTTGGACGAAATCCCGGTGTACGGCTCGATGTTGTCGGGGAGGGTCTCCGGCACCTCGTATGGAGCGTACTCCCACGAAGCTGACGGTTGGGTAGCGTTCGGGCCATGTTCGTGTTCAAGGCGGCGGTGGTCGGCGCGGGCACGATGGGCGGCGAGATCGCGCACGTGATCGCGAACGCCGACATTCCCGTCGTGCTCAAGGACGTCGACCAAAAATTCGTCGAGCAGGGCCTCGACAAGGCCCGGTCTCTATGGCAAGCACGCGTCGACGCCGGGAAGCTCGACGCGGATGAGTTCGAGCGAAAGCTCGGGTTGATCTCGGGCGCCACCGGCTACGAGTCGTTCGGCGACATCGACTTCGTGATCGAGGCCGTGCCCGAACGGATCGAGATCAAGCAGGCGGTTTTCTCCGAGCTCGACGAGGTGACGCCGGGCCACGCGATCCTGGCGTCGAACACCTCGTCGCTGTCGGTGACCGAGATGGCGCAGGCGACGATGCGCCCGGACAAGGTGGTCGGCTTTCACTTCTTTTACCCGGCGTCGGTGATGCGGCTGATCGAGGTGGTCGAGGGCGAGGACACCTCGCCGGAAACCGCCCAGGCCGCGGTGAACTTCGCCCAGACGATCCGCAAGACCGCGATTCGCTGCGGCGAGGCGCCGGGATTCGTGGTCAACCGGATCCTGAACTCGAGCGTGTCGGAGCTGTGGCGAGTGCAGGAGGAGACCGGGATCGAGGTCACTGAGCTCGACAAGCTCGTCGCGGAGTCGAAGGCCGCGCCCGTCGGGCCGTTCTATCTCAGCGACCTGCTCGGGCTCGACACCGTCCTGCATGTCGCCGAGCACCTACGCGACTCCTACGGGGACCGGTTCTACGTGCACGAGCGGATGCGCGAGCTGGTCGATGCCGGCGACCTCGGCGCCAAGACCGGAAAGGGTTTCTATGAGCACGGGCACTGACCGGGACGAAGCCGGCGGCCACGCCGGGGTCGACGCCACCGCGATCGTCGACCGGTTCACGCTCAAGGCGCTGGTGGAGAGCTGCCTCGTGCTCGAGGAGGGGGTTGCGTCGATGAAGGACATCGACCTCGCGATGATGGCCGGCGCCGGCATCATCCCGCCGCCGTTCGCTCGCGCCGATCAGCTCGGGCTCGACGAGGTGCTGTCGCGGCTCGAACGCGCCGCCACCGCGTGGGGCGAGGCGTTCGAGCCTCCGACGGTCCTCCGGCGGCTGGTGGCCCAAGGCCGCCTCGGCGCGAAGGCCGGCCAGGGCTTCTTCCCGTACCCGCGGGCCGATCAGGGGTGGGAGGACAGCCCGGTGAAGCTCGAGACCCGCGGTGAGGTCGCGATCGCCTGGCTCGACCGGCCGCCGGCGAACTCGATCTCCCCGGATGTCGTGCACGCACTGCGCCGGCTGTGGGACACGGTCGCCGGTGCCGGCTCGGCGCGCGCGCTCGTGATCGCGTCCGCCAACCCGATGCTGTTCTGCGCCGGCGCGGATATCAAGGCGTTCACGACGATGGACGAGGCCTCCGGCAAAGCGCTGCTCGACGACGTGCACGGGCTGTTCCGGGAGTTCGAGACCGCTCGGATCGTGACGATCGCGGCCGTCAACGCGATCGCGCTCGGCGGCGGCTGTGAGCTTGCGATGGCCTGCGACCTCCGAATCGCGGCCGAGTCCGCGATGTTCGGCCAGCCCGAGATCAACCTCGGGATCATCCCCGGGTTCGGCGGCACGCAGCGCCTGCCGCGGCTCGTCGGCGAGGGCCGGGCGCTCGAGCTGAACCTGCGCGGGGATCCGATCAGTGCCGAGGAGGCGTACGCGCTCGGCCTGGCCAACCGCGTGGTCCCCGACGAGGAGCTGTTCGACGCCGCGCTCGCGTGGGCGCGCAAGCTGTCGGCGCAACCGCCGGTGGCGGTGGAGCAGATCAAGCGGGTGTCTGCCGCCGGCGACATCGACGCCGGCATCGAGCGCGAGAAGGAGGGGTTCCTGACCGCGTTCGCCTCCGATGACGCGCGCGAGGGGATCTCGGCGTTCCTGCAGAAGCGCAGTCCGCGGTTCAGCGGCAAGTGAACGCGACGGACACCGCCGCGGCGCGGCTCGCGCGGCTGATCGAGGCGGCGGGATCGGTCGTGGCGCTGACCGGCGCGGGGATCTCGGTGCCGTCGGGGATTCCCGACTTCCGGTCCCCGGGGACGGGGCTGTGGGCGAACGTCGATCCGATGGAGGTCGCCCACATCGATGCTTTCCACCGCGACCCGCAGCGGTTCTGGAGCTTCTACGGGCAGCGCTTCCAGACGCTCGGTGACAAGCGACCGAACCGGGCGCATGCGGCGCTCGTCGAGCTCGAGCGCGCGGGGTTGCTCGACGCGGTGATCACCCAGAACATCGACCGGCTGCACGAGCGGGCCGGGACGCGGAACCTGGTCGAAGTGCACGGATCGATCGCCCACTCGTCCTGTCTTGTCTGCGGTCTACGGTACGAACTGGAAGCCGTGCGCGCGCTCTGTGAAGGGGGGCCGGACGGGGTGCCCAGGTGCGAGTGCGGCGCGCCGCTGAAGCCGGACGTGGTGCTGTTCGGCGAGTACCTCCCGGTCGACGCGCTCACACGGGCCGAAACGCTCGCGGCCGGCGCCGACCTGATGTTGTGCATCGGCTCGTCGCTCGAGGTCTATCCGGTGGCGCAGCTCCCCGAGACGACGCTGTCGAGCGGTGGCCAGATCGCGATCGTCACCCAGAGCCGGACGCCGTTCGACCGGCACGCGGTGGTCCGGCTCGGCGGAGATGTCGTGGACGAGCTCGAGGCCGTGGTGGGCGCGCTCGGGCACGCTATCCCGGCAGGGCCGCCGCCCGCGCCCTGACCGCCGCCTCGATCCTCCCGAGCGCGAACTCGGTCGCCTGCCGCTCGGGCGCGCCGAGCGGCCCCGATGCGGCCTTGCGCGCCGCGGCGGCCACGCCGTCGCGGAGCCCGCGGAGTTCCTCGATGCGGTCCGCGAGGGCCGGGGCGGCCGGGTCCTGCGCGAGCTCAGCGATCGCCGCGTCGAGTGCGACCAGGACCTGGAGCGCGGCCACGCGCCCGCGCGCGTGGTTGAGGTCGAGCCGGGCGCGCAGGGCCAGCTCTTCGGATACGAGCGCTGACTGGCGGCCGGTCAACAGCGCCGCGAGCCGCGCCTGGGCGGCCGGGATTCGCCGCCGCCGGCGCCGGTCGGCGTCGGTCAGCTCGCGCGCGTCGGTCCATAGCCCATCGGCGACCTGCTCGCCGGCGCCGTAGCCGATCCGGGCTACGAGCGCATCGTTGCGGCCGACGCCATGGGCGTGTGGATCGGCCGACGCGATGCGATAGGCATGCAGCGCCCGGTTGAGCACGGCGAGCCCGGCGGCCAGCTCGGCGTCCCCGGCCCCTTTCAGCCAGGCGGCGGCACGCTCGGCGCCGTCAATGGGGGCGCCGACGTCGATCACCGTCGTCCGCGAGGTCGGAACAAGCATGGGCTCAGGCTCAGGTTGAGCCTTACGTTGTCGCCGAGAAGGCCCGAAACTACGGCGTTCTGGGGCTCCAAGGGTCGCCAGCACGAGCACGTGCGACGGCGTGCCGTCCGGGGGGTCGCCGTCGCGCCGGATCAGGTACCGGCCGTCCGGGGGACCGAGTTCCCACGGGATCTCCAACTGGCTGAAGCGGAACAGAGAGGGGATCGCGGGAGGCTACGCCTCCAGGCGGGCCCCGGTTGCTACTGGCCGGGCGTCTTGACCGCGTACTTGCTCGGCGAGATCGGGACGATCGGCTCGCTGATGTGGCTGATGTGGTTGATCAGCTGCGTCCACTGGTTCGGCTGCAGGATGCTGCCGACGACGGCGCCGAGCTTCTTGTTGATGCCGTAGAGCGGGGTGAACGCGACCTGGATGCGGTTCGAGTGATCGGGTAGGGACAGCGCGGTCGGCTGACCCTTGTAGCTCATCAGCGACACGATCTCGTCCGGCTGCATCGCGCCCTGGAGCGTGAGCAGGCGGCGGACGGTGACGTCGGTGATCGAGCCCTGGCCCTGATGGCCCTTGATCGGGATGCCGTTGATCGCCGAGATGTCGACGCTCGAGCCGCTCGACCCGGCGCTGTCGACGCCGTCCGAGCCGTTGCTGGTGGCGCCGCACTTGAGCCCGGAGATGTCGGGCTTCAACCCCGAGGCCGACAGGAACTCGATCACGCGCGAGGACGCGGCGGTCGATCGCGCCCGACTGGATGTCGCGCCGGCCGCAGGCGTAGATCGCGACGTTGGGATCCTCAAGGACGCGGGTCTCGAGCTGCTCCTTGGACATCAGGAGGATCTGGCCGATCGTTGGGTTCTTGGCATCGCGGCCGAAGAACGGATCGACGCCGGCGGCGCGGTAGACGGCGGTCGCCTCGAGCAGCTTCCATCCGTCGAGGATCGGCTTGGGGTCGATGTACGGGGAATCCTTGCCGGCGGGCTGGACCATGAACTCGAGGTGCGAGGCGTCGGTGGGAGTCCCGGCGCCCAGCCGCCCGAGGATCGTGCCCGCGACGACGACCGAGCCGGCCTTCAGCGGCTGGAGCGTGTACTGGTTCTTGGCGAGGTGGAGAACGTCCGAGAAGTAGTCGCCGAAGCTCGCGAGCTGCGGCCCGCTGCTCGTGATCTGGAGCTTGCCGCCGGCGGCATACGAGGCCGCTCGCGACGGATTGGCGAACAGCCGCTCCTTGACCATCGGCGTGCTGATCGTGGGCGTGTCCGCCGGCGCCGAGGTCGCGCTGGCGGCCTGCTGCGAACCCGCCGAGGCGGACTGCGGCGCCGAAGCGGTCGGCGTGGACGTGGCCGTCGGCGTCGTGGTGGCCGGCGTGGTCGTGGCCGGGGACACCGGCAGCGAGATCGGACTGCTGCTCGCCTCCTTGGTGGCCTTGGAGGTGCTCGGGACCGCAGGCGCCTGCTGCGAGCCGGCCGAGGCGGCCTGCTTGGGGGCCGGCGCGGACGGAGCCAGTAGTGCCTTGGCGATCGAGTTCGCGGTCAGCCGCTGCGGCTTCGGGACCGGGTACAGCGTCGGGATCGAGCCGAGGTTCGCGTACGTGTAGGTGTTGCCGGTCGCGTCCTGAAGCTCGACGTAGCGGCCGAGCTGCTTGCTCTTGCCGATCTTCACGACCTTGCCGTCGTTGACCGCGATCACCGGCGAGCCCTGCTTGGCGTAGATCGCGGTGCCGCTGGTGTTCGGGTCCGACTTGACCGGGACCGCGGCGTTGGCAGTCTTGACGCGCGTCTTGGCGAGCTTGAGGACCGCGTCGTCGGCGTACTTGGCCGGTGCCGCGACCGGGAAGTGGCCCTCGACGAGTCCGGTGAGCGCGCCGATCACCGACTTCGGCATCCCGCCGATCAGCTGGGCGCGCAGCAGCACCGACTGGACGTACCAGCCGGCGTGGTTGTACGCGAAGATCGCCTGCGAGAGGTTCGAGGATGCGCCGGCCGCGTGGAGATAGCGCGCCGCGGTGAAGATCGCGTCGGCCGGGTTGTACGGGTCGGCGATGCCGTCTCCGTTGGCGTCGACCCCGTAGCGCTTCCAGGTTGAGGGGATGAACTGCATCCAGCCGACCGCGCCGGCGGTGGACACCGACAGGTTCCGCCCGTAGTCGGTCTCGATCTCGTTGATCGCGGCGAGGATCTGCCACGGCACGTCGTACTGGATGCCGGCGGCCTGGTAGATCGGGAGGAGGAACGGCGGGATCTGGAAGCTGTCGATGAAGAAGTTCGGGACGCCGATCGGGGCCGGTCCGGGAAGCGCGTAGGAGAAGGTCGGGTTCGACGGGGTGGGGACGCCGCTCTTGGTGACCGGGGGCGGGGGCGTCGCGGGCTTCTTCGCCTTCTTCGGCTGCTTCTTCTTCGGGGAGGCCGGCTGCTTGACGTTGGCGCCCGCCTGCGCGGTGCCCGGGTTGAGCGGCGTCGGCTTCTGCGAGTTGGCCTGGCCCTGCTGCCCCGAGGTCTTCGTCTTGGAGGAGCCGCTGGGCTTGGTCGTCGTCGATGTGCCCGTCGGCTTCGGCTTGGGCTTGGTCGACGCGGGAGTCGTCGAGGTTGAAGTCGAGGTTGAGGTCGTCGTCGCCGGCGGGGCGCTGGTGGTAACTGTGGCCGCGGGGGTCGTCGCGGTCACCTGCGGGCACGAGAAGACGACGTTGGTGATCGGGAGCTGGACGGGGAGGGGCAGCGACGCGTCGGGCGTGCCCGCCGGGATGTTCTGGAGCGTGAACTGCTGGCCGCCCTCGACGGTGACCGTCACCGTGCAGCCGTCCGCGGACGCGTCCGGAATGGCGGCAACGCCAAGCACCGCGACCACGAGAGCCGTGATCACGGCAGCAACCCTCAGCTTCCGCCTTTTCAACACAGTGGCCTACTCCTCCCGCGGTCTGCCACTAGCAATGTCTGTCCAGCTACGATCACAGGTAGCCTTGGAAGGACGCTACTGGCTGCCGCCGAGCTTTGCAATTCAGAACCGTTAGGTGTGGTGATGACTGTTCGGGTACCGACGCCCATCCGCTGGTCGCGAACGGGCCACCCAGTGCTTTGAATCGGCAAGAACCCCTACCCACTGTAGCGGTGGACCATTCACCTGGACCGGAGGTAACCCTCGACTTGAGGCTTAGCGTTAGCAACATGAGAGTGGTTTCATGAGGTTCGGGCCGACGACGAGAGGCGGGCCGAGATGAGCGAGGACGAGGGCCTGCGCGGCCGAGTCACGCGCCAGGGCGAGGAGACGATTGGCAAGGTCACCCAGGGGATGCTCGGGAACCCTGTCGTGACCCGGGCGGTGTCGGCCGCGTTCGAGACCCGCGAGCGAGCCACTCGAGCCCAGGAGCTCGCGATGAGCGCACTGAACCTGCCCTCGGCCGGCGACCTCGAGCGGCTGACGCGGCGGTTGCGGAGTGTCTCCCAGCGGCTCGAGTCGATTGAGGATGGGCTCGACCGGCTCGAGCAGCGAATCGAGACGCTCGGCTCCGGGAGCGCGCTCGACAAACGGCTGGCGGCGATCGAAGAGCTGCTGGCGCGCCTCGAGGCTTCGCTCGGCGAGCGGGCGCCTCAGGGCTGAGCGGCGGCACCCTCGGCGAGGAGCGCGCGGAGCGCGGCCTCGCCCATGCGCCGCTCGGCGTCGCGCAGCTCGTCCGGGCCGATCCTGACCCGGGCGGGGAGGACGAGATCGGACACGACCAGCAGCGCGGCGGCCTGCACGCCCCGAGCGGCGGCAAGTGCGAACAGAGTCGCGGCCTCCATCTCGACCGCGAGAGCGCCGGCCGCGCTCCACTCGCGCTCGAGCCCGCGGTCGTCGTAGAACAGGTCGGTGGTGACGATCGGGCCCGAGTGGACGGCATGGGCCGCGCGGTCTTCATCGGGGAAGGGAACCTCGGCAGTGGCGGTCATGACCGCGAGCAGGTCCGGGCTCGCCGGGACGCGCTCGGCGGCGCCGAGCGCCCGGCTCGTGCCGTCGGCCGCGATCGACTCCGTCGCGATCACGAGGTCGCCGAGCGCGAGGCCGTCGGCGAGCGCACCGCAGGTGCCCACCCGCAGGAGGCGGCGTGCTCCGAGGTCGATCAGCTCGTGGATGACGATCGCGGCGCTCGGGCCGCCCATGCCGGTGCTCTGGATCGTCACCGGCCGGCCGTCGCGCGCGAGCCCCGTGTACCCCCACAGGCCGCGGTGGTGGTTGAACATCTTCGGACCCTCGAGGAGTGACTCCGCGAGCATCAGCGCGCGGCCGGGATCGCCCGGGAGCAGCACGCGCTCTGAGAGAGCGGCAGTAGGTTGAAGTCCGTTCGGGGCAGCCATCCGTTTCCTATTGTTATTTATGACGTATTACCTATCTGTGCTGTTGACAGATCGGGCATGGACGAGTAGACCTAGGACACCCAAGCACAGGCAACAGGCCGGAGCGTGACGGGCTGCCCAGGCCAGCTGGGGAGCACCTCGCGAGGCGCCGCCGGAAACGTGACGAGCGCCAACGGCCGACGCAGCGGGCCGTATCGTCCGCGGGCGGCGGGGCTTCGTGCTCGTCGAGGCCCCGCCGCCGACTATTTAGATCTGCGCAACCGCAGCGACCGCCCGGGGTAGGAACCTACGGTCGGCGATGTCCACTGCAAGCGCCAACAGTCACAATGGGACGCCTCCCGACGGACTCTCGATCGACGAGGCGGCCGAGCGAGTCGGCGTCGCCGTCACGACACTCCGACGCTGGGCGCGCGAGGGTTTGCTCCCGCGCTACGACGGCAACTGGTCGCCGGCCGTGGTCGGTCACGCCAAGATCGTCGCCCGTCTGCGGGACCGCGGGCACTCCCTCAAGGACATCCGCCAGGCGACCGACGAGGGACGGCTCGCGTACGGGTACGTCGAGGAGCTGTTCGAGAGCGGTGAGGACGTCTACACGCTGGCACAGGCCTCGCGCGAGACCGGTCTCGAGCCGGCGCTGATCACCCGGGTCCTGGGCGCGCTCGGCACGCCGGCGCAGACCGACCGGATCTCCGAGGACGACCTGCGGTTGCTCCGGTACGTCGCCGCCGTGCTCGAGGCCGGTCTGCCGCTGGTGGCGCTGCTCCAGCTCGTGCGCGTGTACGGCCAGGCGATGGCGCGGGTGGCCGATGCCGAGGTGAGGCTGTTCCACATGTACGTCCACGAGCCACTGATGCGCTCGGGGGCGACCGGGCTCGAGACCGCCGATGAGATGCTCGAGCTGACGCGCCGGCTGCTGCCGCTGTCCTCGCCGGTAATGAACCACCTTCACCAGCGCTACCTCCAGCACTCCGTCGAGCAGGACGTCGTCGGTCACATGGAGTCTGACCTCGACGGCGACACGGTCGACCTCGGGCGGATCCGGGTTGCGATCGCGTTCGCGGATCTCACCGGCTACACGCGACTGACCGAGGAGGCGGGGGAGCTCGAGGCGGTCGACGCCGTCGAGCGGTTCGTCGACGCGGTGAAGGCCACGCTCCCCGACGACGCGCGCGTGATCAAGACGATCGGCGACGAAGTGATGATCGTCGGGTCGGACCCGGCGGCGCTGACCGAGTGGGCGGTGTCGTTCCAGCGGCTCCAGGCCGGGCGGACGCTGCCGCGGATCGCCGTGCACTACGGCAACGCGCTGTATCGCGACGGGGACTACTACGGACGCGACGTGAACATCGCCTCACGGGTGGGGGCGCGCGCCGCCGGCGCCGAGGTGCTCGTGACCAGGCCGGTGGTCGAGCACGCGCGCGGCGACGTCGAGTTCGAGCGGATCGCCGACGTGCGGCTGAAGGGGTTCAGCGACTCGACCGAGATCTTCATCGCCCGGGAGCCGGAGGAGGGGTGAACGGTGACAGCATCCTCGCGCGCGTGCGCGAGGACGGGCTCCTCGTCGCCGGCCGCCCCGTGGTCGTGCTGATCTCCGGGGGTCGGGATTCGACGTGCCTGCTTGACGTCGCCGTGCGCGTTGCCGGCGTCGAGGCGGTCTGTGCCCTGCATGTGAATTATGGGATTCGGGCATCCGCGGCCGAGGACGATCGCCATTGCCACGCGTTGTGCGCGAGCCTCGGCGTGCCGCTCGAGGTGCGCCGGCTGACGCGAGCCGCGAGCGGGAACGTTCAGGCGTGGGCGCGCGAGGCGCGCTACCGCGAGGCGAGCGAGCTTGCCCGCGGCGCCGACGTGGCCGCCGGCCACACCCGGACCGACCAGGTCGAGACGATCCTGTACCGGCTGGCGTCCTCACCGAGCCGGCGGGCGTTGCTCGGCATGCGGCCTCGCGAGGGCTCGCTCGTGCGGCCGCTGCTCGCGTTCACGCGCGAGGAGACGGCGGCCTATTGCGTGGAGCGCGGCCTCGAGTGGCGCGAGGACGAGACGAACGCGTCCGGGGCGTACGCGCGCAATCGCATCCGTGCCGCGGTGGTGCCGGCGCTGCGCGACATCCACCCGGCGGCGGAGGACAACGTGCTCGCGGTGGCGCGGATCCTGCGCGAGGAGGGGGAGGTCCTCGACGAGCTCGTCGACGAGGTCGTGCGCGGCGGGCCGGCGGTGTCGCTGTCGCTGCTGCGGTCGCTGGCGCCGGCGCTGCGGCGGCTCGTGATCCAGCGGATCGCGGACGAGGCCGCCGGCGGCTTTGCGCCGGGCGCGGGAAGCCGGGCGGATGAGATCGCCGCGCTCAGCGATCGCGGCACCGCGATGCTCGACATCGGAAACGGGTTGCGAGTGGTCGCCGAGTACGGGGTGCTGCGGGTCGAGCCGCTCGGGGAGGTTGGTTCTGCTCCCGGCGCGGTCGTGCTCCCGATTCCCGGCAGCGTGGCGTTCGGGTCGGTCGAGGTTCGCTGCGACCCCGCCCCGCCGGCGCGCGAGTCGGGCGTGCTCGACCGGGCCGCGCTGGGGTCGGAGCTCGTGGTCCGATCGTGGCGGGCGGGCGACCGGATGGCGCCGGTCGGGCTCGGCGGGACCAAGAGCCTGCAGGACCTGTTCACGGCGCGGCGGGTGCCGAGGCTCGAGCGGGGCGCGGTTCCGGTCGTCGAGTCGGGCGGGGAGATCGCGTGGGTCGCGGGCGTGGCCACCTCCGAGCGGTTCAAGGTGACCGCGGCGACGCGCGAGGCGGTCCGGCTGAGCTGCCGAACCTGACCTCGGTCCAGCTGCGGCAGGCGGGTCTGAAGGCGATCGCGCGAGGCAACCAGGGCCTCGCCCGTTGATTGCTCGTGGGCGGGCGAAGCGTGACGACAATCCAGGCGAAAACACAAGCGCGCGGATGCGCGCCCATAATGCAATCCGTGGAAGGAGACGACGCGATCGGGGAGATCCTCGTTCCGGCCGAGGATCTGAAGCGCCGTGTGGCGGAACTGGCCGCCGAGGTTTCCCGGGATTACCAGGGAAAGGACCTGGTGCTGGTCGGCGTGCTCAAGGGAGCGGTGCTGTTCCTGTCGGACCTGATGCGGCACCTCGAGGTTCCGTGCGAGGTCGACTTCATGGCGGTCGCGTCCTACGGTTCGGCGACGAAGTCCTCGGGTGTGGTGCGGATTCTCAAGGACCTGGACGCGGTGATCGAGGGCCGGGACGTGCTGATCGTCGAGGACATCGTCGATTCGGGGCTGACGCTCCAGTACTTGTTGCGCAACCTGGCCGGGCGAAGCCCCCGCTCGCTCGAGGTTTGCGCTCTGTTGATCAAGCCCGATCGCCAAAAGGTCGATCTACATACGAAATATGTGGGCTTCGAGATTCCCAACCGGTTCGCGATCGGGTACGGGCTCGACTTCGCCGAGCGCTACCGCAACTTGCCTTACGTGGCCGCGATGAAGGAATGAACGCGGAATGGGCAAATGCAGCATGGTCCGACCAGAGGGCCCATTCCGGGCAATGAACGCCTGCATGCAACGCTGTTCAGCGGCGGCAAACCAGATGCTACGCTTGACAGTCCCAGACCCCGAGTCCTGGCGCGGCTTGGACCGCATTTATTAGACATGAGCAGGTTTTTCAAGAGCGCAGCATTTCCGATTTTGATCGTGGTCGTGCTCGCGTTCTTCGCGCAGAAGCTGATCGGCAGCTCGAGCCACTCGCAGAAGCAGACGTTCGGCGACCTCATCTATCAGCTCGACCACGGCTCGGTGCAGAGCCTGTCGCTGCATGAGAAGGACAACACCGCCAACGTCACGCTGACCAACGGCAACAAGTACACGGTGGGCTATCCCGACGGCTACGTGTCGCAGATCATCGGGTCGGCGAACAAGAACCTGTCGCCGCAGGACTTCGACATCCAGGGCAAGACCTCGAACGGATGGCTGTCGCTGCTGACATACATCCTGCCGTTCGTGATCTTCATCGGGTTCTGGATCTTCCTGATGAACCAGGTCCAGGGCGGCGGCTCGAAGGTCATGTCGTTCGGCAAATCCCGTGCCAAGCGAATGTCTGTCGACTCGCCCAAGATCACGTTCCGTGACGTCGCGGGGGTCGACGAAGCCGTTGAGGAGTTGCACGAGATCAAGGAGTTCCTCGAGAACCCCAAGAAATTCCAAGCTTTAGGGGCGCGGATTCCAAAGGGCGTGCTCCTGTACGGGCCGCCCGGTACCGGCAAGACGCTGCTCGCGCGCGCCGTCGCCGGCGAGGCCGGCGTCCCGTTCTTCTCGATCTCGGGCTCTGACTTCGTCGAGATGTTCGTGGGCGTGGGCGCCTCTCGCGTGCGTGACCTGTTCGAGCAGGCCAAGCAGAACTCCCCGTGCATCATCTTCATGGACGAGATCGACGCCGTCGGCCGTCACCGCGGCGCCGGCCTTGGCGGCGGTCACGACGAGCGCGAGCAGACCCTGAACCAGCTGCTGGTCGAGATGGACGGGTTCGAGATGAAGGACAACATCATCTTGATCGCGGCCACCAACCGGCCCGACATCCTCGACCCGGCGCTTCTGCGCCCGGGCCGGTTCGACCGCCAGATCGTGGTCGACCGCCCGGACCGTAACGGCCGCAGGAAGATCCTCGACGTGCACACGCGCGGCAAGCCGCTGGCGCGGGAGATCGACGTTGACGCGCTGGCGGGCCAGACCCCGGGCTTCACGGGCGCGGACCTGTCGAACCTCGTCAACGAGGCGGCGCTGCTCGCGGCCCGCAACGGCAAGCGCGAGATCACCCAGGTCGAGCTCGAGGAAGGGATCATGCGGGTGATCGCGGGTCCCGAGAAGAAGACTCGCGTGATGTCCGACAAGGAGCGGCGGATCACCGCCTATCACGAGATGGGCCACGCGATCGTCGGCCATTACCTGCCGCACTCCGATCCTGTCCACAAGATCTCGGTGGTCTCCCGCGGGCAGGCGCTCGGCTACACGATCTCGCTGCCGACCGAGGACAAGTTCCTGACCACGCGCGCGGAGCTGCAGGACCAGATGGCGATGACGCTCGGCGGTCGCGCCGCCGAGGAGATCGTGTTCGGCGAGGTAACGACCGGCGCCTCGAACGATCTCGAGAAGGTCACGGCGACGTCCAAGCAGATGGTCATGCGGTTCGGGATGTCCGAGAAGCTCGGCCCGCGCGTGTTCGGGCACGACCACGGCATGCCGTTCCTCGGCCGCGAGTTCTCCGCCGAGCCCGACTACTCGGACGAGATCGCCCGCGAGATCGACGACGAGATCCGGCGGATCGTCGAGCAGGCGCACATCCAGGCCAAGGACATCCTCAGCTCTCATCGCGAGTCGCTCGCGAAGCTCTCAGAGATCCTGATCAAGCGCGAGACGATCGAGAAGGAGCAGTTCGAGGCGCTCCTGTCGGGCGGGTCCGAGGAAGAGGTCTTCGGCGCCGAGGCGCCACCGCCGCCCGAGGTGCCGATCCCCGGCACGCCGGCGGGCGAACGGCGAGAGGGCCCGCGGCCGTTGCCGCGGCCTGGTCTTGCCGGCGGCACCGCCGAGTAGTTCCGCGTCCTGCCCTCTGTCGTGTCCGCGCCACTTCGCGCGCGTAGCCTCGGTAGTGATCGCGCGCGAGTCACGGCTAGAGTGCAACGACGCTCCGCAGCTGCGTGCGGGCGTCCTTGCTCACTCCGGCCTCGACACGGCTCCGCGGGCGGTTTAAGCATGAGCGGGGCGCGGTCTAGTCGCACCGCCACCGCTGAGGGGCGGATGGAGCCCGGCGACCTGGCACTCGACTAGACCCAGGTGTAGCTTGGGCGCGGCGGCGAGCTTCGGCGGCTTCAGGAACGCCGGCTTGTGGAAGTTGAAGTAGTCGGTCATCGGGTGGGCGTTGGCGTCGCGGAGCGTCATCGCCGGCAGGTTCCACTTGCGCTCGATGAACGCCAGGACCGAGGTGTGGTCCTGGACGACGCGCGAGACGTACCCGCGCCTGGCCCACGGTGAGACGACGATCAGCGGCACGCGGAAGCCGTAGCGGTCGAACGTGGCCGGGACGTCGCCGGGCTCGAGCATTGGCGCCACCGAGTCGGGCACGATCGCCGGCGGCGGGGGCACGTGGTCGTAGTAGCCGCCGTGTTCGTCGTAGTTGATGATCAGTACGGTGTTCTTCCACGTGCGGGCCTTGATCAGCGCGTTCACGACCTGAGCGAGGTAGCGCTCGCCGACCTGGATGTCCTGGGGGTTCTCCTCCGAGGTGGTCCCGTAGTTCGGGTCGAGGAACGTGAACTGCTTCAACCGCCCGCCGGCCACGTCGGCCAGGAACTCGCTGAACGTGTGCACACGCGTCGCCGATCGCGCTGGCGTGTCGGACCCCGGCACGAGCTCGAAGCTCGGGTAGCTCGGGGGTTGGTCGTAGATCCCCCAACTGATGTTGTGGGCGTCGAGCCGGTCCCAGATCGTGCCGTTCGGCGGCGGCGCCGGCGCGATCGTGTCGTTGATCGTCCCCGACGAGGTGCCGGAGAACAGGTAGCAGCGGTTCGGGAACGTCTGGCCGAGCACCGAGCAGAAGTACCGCTCGCCGATCGGGAAGTGCTCGACGAGCGAGTACGTGAACGGCAGGTCGCGCTTGTCCCAGAACCGCATCGCGACCGGCGCGCTGGCCTTGACGAAGCCGTCGTTGAGGCCGTTGTCCCACGACTCATGGCTGGCGTTCCATGACTGGCTCGGCTCGCCCGAGAGCTGGCAGGGCGAGGTCGCGTGCTGGGCGACCACGGGGTTGCCGTTCGCGTCCGGGTTGGAATTGACGGGCCTCCCGCCCCGCAGCCGCAATCCGTCGACCGATCCGCGGCCCGGCACCTGATGGGGCACCATCCCCAGCAGGTTGTCGAATGAGTGGTTCTCCATCATCACCACGACGATGTGCTCGATCTCGGGCATGCTCGGGGTCCCGGCGGGCTTGCCCGGGAACGGCAGACTCTCGGGCTGGCGCAGGCCGGCGCCGAACGCCACGGGGCGGGCCCACGCCGGCAATCGACGGGTGGCCAGCAGCGCGGCGCTGCCGGCGGCGGCGCCCAGCAGCGAGCGGCGCGTGATCGGGGAGTGCAGAGGTGATGAGACAGGTGAGCTCGGCATGGTGCGGGACACTATCCAGTGAAGATGCCTGAACACAGCACAGCGACCGACGACCAGCCCGGCACCGCCGGCCGCGTCCTGCTGTCGATCACGCGCGTATGGGTCCCGGTGACGATCGCGGTCGTCGGGCTCGTGGGGATCGTCGTCGGCGGTGGGCAGGACGACATCGTTGCCGGCGCCGGCGTGTCGCTGGTGATCGCGGCGCTGATCGTGTGGATGGTCAACTGGATGTTCCGGCTGAGCGTGCAGAGCAACCGCGAGCGCGAGGAGGAGGAGCGAGCACGCGAGCACTTCGACGTCCACGGGCGGTGGCCCGGTGAGTGACGCCGCCGGCGCTGTGGGTACGACGAGGCCCGGCGCCGGCGTGGCGCCGTTCCGGATCATGGGCGTGGTCAACGTCACGCCGGACTCGTTCTCTGACGGTGGCCGTTACCTCGCCGCGGACGCCGCGATTGCGCACGGGCTCGAGCTCGAGGCCGAGGGCGCCGTGATCCTCGACATCGGCGGCGAGTCGACCCGGCCGGGCGCGGCACCCGTGCCCGAGGACGAGGAGCTCCGCCGCGTGATGCCGGTGATCGAGGGGCTCGTGGCCGCCGGGTCCAAGGCCCAGCTCTCGATCGACACCTCCAAGAGCGGTGTGGCGGCCAGGGCGCTAGCGGCCGGCGCGACGCTGCTCAACGACGTCACCGCGTTCCGCGGCGATCCGGAGATCGCGGACGTCGCCGCTGCCGCGGGCGCGGAGTGCTGCCTCATGCACATGCTCGGCGACCCCCGCACGATGCAGGACGACCCCCACTACGACGACGTCGTGAGCGACATCAAGGCGTTTCTCGAGGAGCGGATGAGCTTCGCGATCGATAAGGGCATTCCCGAGGAGAAGATCATGCTCGACCCCGGGATCGGGTTCGGCAAGACCGTGGCGCACAACCTCGAGCTGCTGCGGCGGCTCGGCGAGCTGGTCGAGCTTGGGCGGCCGGTCGTGATCGGGACCTCGCGCAAGTCATTCCTCGGCAAGATCACCGGTCGCGAGGTCGACGACCGGATCGCCGCCACGCTGGCCACCAACGTGCTCGCGTACGAGCGCGGCGCGCGCGTGTTCAGAGTCCACGACGTGGCCCCGGTTCGCGACGCGCTCGCCGTCACTGCTGCTACGGTCACCGCGCCATGGACGATCCCGACGAGTACGACGAAGTAGACGACGACGAGGAGGACGAAGGCGAGGGGCACCCCGAGCCCGAGGTCACGATCGAGGTCAGCGGGCTGTCGCTATTCACGCACGTCGGCGTGACCGCGGCCGAGCGCGAGGTGGGCCAGCGCCTGCTGCTGGACCTCCGGCTCGACGTCGGCGAGTGCGATGCGACGGTGACCGACCGGATCGAGGACACCGTCGACTACGCCCAGGTGTGCGACACCGCGAACCTGGTGGCGCAGCAGCGCTCCTACAAGACCCTCGAGCGGCTGTGCACGGCGGTTGCCGACCGGCTGCTCGAGCAGTACGGCGCGACGGCGGTGTGGGTCAAGGCGGCCAAGCCCGAGCCGCCGATGGTCCTGCCGGTCACCGAGGTGTCGGTCGAGGTGTGGCGCGAGGCCGAATGACGCCGGGCTTTCTCGGCGTCGGGTCGAACGTAGGCGACCGACGGTCGCATCTGGAGGCGGCGGTGGCGGCGTTACCGGCGCACGGCGTGAACGTGTTGGCCTCCTCCTCGGTGTACGAGACCGAACCGGTCGGCCTGGTGCTCGACCAGCGCGAGTTCTACAACGCGTGTCTCCGCGTGGACACGGACCACGGTCCGGACGAGCTGCTGGCCGCGTGCAAGATGGTCGAGCGTGAGCTGGGGCGGGAGCCGGGTGGCGTGCGCCACGGCCCGCGCCCGATCGACGTAGACGTGCTGCTGCTGGATGAGCTCGAGTACACGTCAGAGCGGCTGACGCTTCCGCACCCGGAGGTGACCTCGAGGCGGTTCGTGCTCGTGCCCCTGCTCGAGCTCGACCCGGGTCTGGCGCTTCCCGATGGACGCCGGCTGAAGGATGCGCTCGCAGATCTTGGCGAGGGCCAGGAGGTCCGGCGGGTCGGGGAGCCGCTGCTCTAGTCTGCGCGCATGCTGCTGGTCGTTGATGTCGGCAACACCCAAACGCACTTCGGCCTGTTCCGCGACGGCGAGACGACCGTGTTCCAGCACTGGCGGTTCTCGACCGTGCGCGAGTCGACCGGCGACGAGCTGGGCGCCGCGCTGTCGAACCTGCTCGGGCTGCGCGGGCTGTCGTTCACCGACGTTGAGCAGTCGATCGTCTCCTCGACGGTGCCCCAGCTGTCGCACCAGTGGACGGAGATGGCCAGGCACTACCTCGCGCACGGGATGCTGGTCGTCGGCCCGTCGATCCGGACCGGGATGCCGATCCGGTACGACAACCCGCACGAGGTCGGCGCGGATCGGCTCGCCAACGCCGTGGCGGCGTACGACCGCGTGCACGACATCTGCGTGGTGGTGGACTTCGGCACCGCGATCACCTACGACGTGGTGTCGGCAGCCGGCGAGTATCTGGGCGGGATCATCACCCCCGGCGCGGAGATCTCGATCGACGCTCTTTACGACCGCGCCGCCAAGCTCCCGAAGGTCGAGCTCGCCGAACCGCGCTCGCTGATCGGCAAGTCGACCGTCGACGCGATCCGAAGCGGGATCGTGTTCGGGTTCGCCGGTCAGGTCGAGGGGATCGTCCGCCGGCTGCGCGCGGAGCTCGGGCCGTCGACGTGCGTGATCGCCACCGGCGGCCTTGCCGGCGTGCTCGTGCCGTTCATCCGCGAGACGATCGACGTCGTCGACGATCTGCTCACGCTCAACGGGCTGCGGCTGATCTGGGAGCGGAATCGTCCCGAGTGACGACCGACGCGGGGAGGGGGACGTCGGGGGTCTTGGCGACGGTGGCGGCGAGGATCAGGAACGTGATCCGCCGGCGCTCGTCCGGGTGCTCGGCCGCGTAGGCCTCGTAGCCGTCTAGCAGCGAGCGGATCGCCGCGAACACCGGCGCGTCGTCGATCTCCTCGGGGACGTCGCAGGCCAGTCGGGCCAGTGCGAGCATCTCGGTCGGGTCGATGCCGCGCATCGTCCCCATCGCGCTGAACAGCAGGAAGAACTCGACTCGGTCGAGCAGCAGATGCGATGCCCGGTCACGCTCTCCGATTGCCGGGCCGGCCGGCTCGAGCGGCTCACCGGCGGCGATCCGCAGCGACTGGCCCGACGCGATCGAGCGGATCTGGTCCGGGGAGAACCCGAGCTGGAGCGGCCAGCGGAGCTGGAACGCGGCCGAGATCAACGTGTTCCCGTAGGGAGCGTCGCTCGCGAACACGATCTGGCCCGGCGGCACGAGCGAGAACAGCGCCTGGAGGTCAGCCGGGATCCACCAGGCGGTGTCGAACAGGAGGTTCGGGAGGTCGGCGGCGACGCGCCAGATCCACGACAGGTCGCTGGTGCCGGCGTGGGCGAGGATCAGCCGGGCGTTCGGGAACTCCTCGGCAAGCTGGACCGCGTGCAGGCCGAGCGCCGGGATCCCGCGGCCGGCGTGGATCAGGACGGGGAGCCCGCGCTCGTTGGCGAGCGCGACGATCGAGCGGACATTCGGGTGGTCGAGCGTGAACTCCTCCGCGCGCGGGTGTAGTTTGATTCCCCGGGCTCCGTTGGCCAGTGAACGCTCGGCCTCCGGCACCGGGCGGTCGTGGGGGTTGACGCGGCAGAACGGGACGAGCAGTCCGTCGGCATTCCGCGCAGCGGCGAGGACGTCGTCGTTCGCTGCCCGATAGCCGTCGGGCTCGTGGAACGGGAACACGAAGCATCCGCGGGCGTGTGCCTGCTGGAGGGAGGCCACAAGCTCGTCGCCGGTCTGCTTCATCCCGTCCGGATCGTTCTGCCCGAGGTGGGTGTGGGCGTCGAACAGCTCGAGTCCGGGAACCTGCTCGAGCACCACCTCCGTCCATGGGCGCAGCTCGTCGAACAGGTTCATCGCTGGATTCGTACCATGAATCTCGATGTCTCGGTCTCTAACGGATCCCTGGCGCCTTGGCGGCGTGGCGATTCCGAACCGTGTGGTGCTCGCGCCGCTGGCCGGGATCGGCAACTGGTTCGTTCGCCTCCAGGCCAAACGGCATGGCGCCGGACTGGTGGTGTCGGAGATGGTGTCGAGCTACGCAGTTCACTACCGGAACGAGCGTACCTGTCGCGAGCTGTTGCGGATCCATCCGGACGAGCACCCCGTCTCCATTCAGCTGTTCGGCAACGACCCGGAGGTGATGGCGTCGGCCGCCGAGCGCGTGGCCGCCGCCGGCGCGGACCTGATCGACATCAACATGGGCTGCCCGGTCCCGAAGGTGTGCAAGACCGGCGCCGGCGCGGCGCTGCTCGACGACCCGGCGCGTGCGGTCGCGGTGGCGAGCGCCGCCGCGCGGGGAAGCGGGCTGCCAGTCACGGTCAAGCTCCGTTCCGGGCAGCGGCCCGGCGATCAGAGCGGGCTCGAGGTGGCGCGGCGGCTCGTGTTCGACGGTGGTGTGGCGGGCATTTCGATTCATCCCCGGCACGCGTCGCAGCGACACAAAGGCGCCCCGAACTACGACCTCGTGCGAGTGCTCGTCGACGAGCTGCCGGTGCCGGTGCTCGTCTCCGGGGGGCTGCAGACGGCGCAGGACGTACGGCTGGCGTTCGAGCGGACGGGCGCGGCCGGCGTGCTGCTGGCGCGCGGATCGCTCGGGAACCCGTGGCTGTTCGAGCAGGTGCTCGGGTTGCGGGACGCCGACGCCGAGCCCGAGCGCGACGAGATCTTCGACGAGCTCGACTGGGTGATCGACTGCGCCGTCGAGCACCTCGGCACCGACCGCGCCACCCGATACCTGCGCAAGTTCTACCCCTGGTACGTCGAGCGGCTTGGCGGCACGCACCACGAGCAGGCGGTGCTTCAGGCCGGTCTGCAGACGGCGCCGACGCTCGCGGCGGCGCGCGATCTGCTGGTTCCCACAGCGGTCTGACGCTTCGGATAGGGTCGCGCTGTAAGAGCGCCGGATGCCGGGCGGCGGACGCGGCGACGGACACATGAATATGGGGGTTGGGTTCATGCGAGCGATGCTCGGTCGAGTGATGGTTACCGTCGCGGCGCTTGGTGTCGCGGTGGCTGTGGCGGCCGCAACGGCAGGCGCCACCGGGACGCTCGATCGGCTCGGTACGGCTCCCGCAATCCCGCCGTCGTCAGCGACCTCGCCGCTGCCCGCGTCGACCCGGCTGCATATCACGGTCTCGATGCGGCCACAGGACGCCAGCGGCTTGCAGGCGCTGGCGACCGCCGTCTCGACGCCGGGCTCGCCCGAGTTCCGCCAATACCTGACGGTGCCCCAGTTCGCGGCCCGCTTCGGCGCCACGGCGGACGCGCTATCGGCGGTCGAGTCCGAGCTGGTCGCGAACGGGCTCACGGTCGGCGACGTCCCCGCCAACCACCTGACGATCCCGGCGAGCGGAACGGCCGCCCAGATTGAGCAAGCGTTCTCGGTGTCGATGCAACAGGTCAAGCTCGCGTCCGGCCGGACGACGTTCGCGAACGCCCAGGCGCCGGCACTGCCCGCAGGCGTCGCCCAGTACGTCCAGGGGATCGTCGGTCTCGACGACCTCAACCCGCCGCAGCCGCAAGGACCGGCGATCGGCGGGAGCGGACCGCCGACCCAGTCGTCGATCCACCCGAGCGCGCGCGTGGCGATCAGGGCGGATCTCCGCCCGCACATCGTCACCGGCGGCCCACAGCCGTGCGCCGCCGCAACGCGACGAGCAGACGTCATTCAACGACGAGATCGCCAACGACTTCGGCGTTCAGGCATTCGCTCAGACCGCCGACGACGCCGCCGCCGCGTACGACTTCCCGCCGTTGTATGAGGCCGGCGATCTCGGACAGGGCCAGACGATTGCAATGTTCGAAGAGGAGCCGTACGACCCCACCGACATCGCCACGTACCAGCAGTGTTACGGGACGAGCGTGCCGATCACCAATGTCGCGATCGACAGCGCCCCCGTGACGTGCACGAACCCGTGCTCCCCGGATGGCGACGGCGAGGCGGCGCTCGACATCGAACAGGCGATCGGGCTCGCTCCGAACGCCAGCATCCGCGTGTACACGGGACGGGACGACGGCAGCAGCATCGTCGACATCTTCAGCTCGATCGTGTCCCAGGACCGGGCGCAGGAGATCTCGAGCTCGTTCGGCACCTGCGAGGCAGCGACCGGAGGCAGCGTGAAGACGCGGCGAGAACACGCTGCTCGAGGAGGCGGCCACCCAGGGCCAGTCGTTCTTCGCCTCGAGCGGCGACAGCGGCGCCGAGACGTGCTCACAGATGGGCACGGGGAACTTCTCCCTGTCGGTCGAGGACCCCTCGGCGCAGCCGTTCGCCACCGGTGTCGGTGGCACGAGCCTGCCGTCATACGGCGCCGCCCCTGACAGAGGGCGTTTGGAACGACGGCGCCAACCCGGAATGCAACTGCACCAACAACGAGATCGGCGGAGGCACCGGCGGCGGCATCTCGGATCTGTGGCCGATGCCGAGCTACCAGTCGGGTGCTCCGGCGGTGCTCGGGGTGATCAACGCCGACTCGTCCGCGACGCCGTGCGGTGGCGGGACCGTCGACTGCCGTGAGGACCCGGACGTCTCGGCCGACGCCGACCTGGTGACCGGCTACGTGATCCACGAAGGCGGCAGCTGGACCGTGGTCGGCGGCACGAGCGCCTCGACACCATTATGGGCCGCGTATCTGGCGCTGGTGAACGCATCCTCGGCATGCCGCGGCCAGGACATCGGATTCGCGAACCCGGCGCTCTACCAGATCGCCGCCCGCAGCTACGCGGCCAACTTCAACGACATCACCGCGGCGAGCCCGTACACCGCGCTCGCTAACAACGACACGTTCGATGGAACCGGCACACAGCCCGGCGAGCCGGACGTCGACGACCCGAACAATCTCTTCCCGATCACCGGCGGATACGACATGGCGACCGGGCTCGGCAGTCCGATCGGGAGCACGCTGGCCGCCTACCTGTGCGGGATCCGCTTCTCGGTGTCGGTGACGAATCCCGGCTCGCAGTCGACGGTGCTCGGCCAGCCGGTGTCGCTCCCGGTTCAGGGTGCCGACTCGGGCGGAATCGGGCTCAGCTACGCCGCCTCGGGGCTGCCGGCCGGGCTGTCGATCAACGCGGCCACCGGGCGTGATCTCGGGGACGCCGACGGCGGTCGGGCACGATCGATCGTCACTGTCTCCGCCACGGACGCGTTCGCGAACACCGGCGCCACTCAGTTCAGCTGGAACGTCACCCAACCCCCTCCACCGCCGCCGCCACCCCCCGTCGCCGGTTCGCCGTCCGTGTCCGGCGCGTCGCTCGGCGGCCTCGTAAACCGCAAGGCGAAGCTCAAATTCACGGTGCACGCCGGATCGAACGCGCCGGCGCTCCACTCGGTCAGGATCGCGCTGCCTGCGGGTCTGGGGTTCGCGTCGGCGCATAAGACACTGCTCAAGGGCATCTCGGTCATGGGCGCGAAGTTCAAGGCCCAGGTCAACGGCGGCAAGCTGACGCTCACGTTTGCGGGCGCGGTTGGGCAGGTCACGATCACGATCGGCCCGCCGGCGATCACCGTCACGAAGAGCCTCGCCACCGAGGCTCGTCATCCGAAGCACAAGAAGGTGACGGTGACCGTGACCGCAATCGACGCGAGCGGGTTGCGAACCGCGCTCCCGGACAAGCTCCCGCTGTAGAAAGGGAACCGGCGCACGCCGGCCGACGGGTATGTAGGTTGCCCGTCCGTGTTCCGGTGCATCGGCAGGGTGGCAGCGGTTGCAGGCGCGTTCATGCTCGCGCTGGCACCGGCTGCCGCGGCCCAGGTGCAGCCGTACGGCACCGACGATTACGGCGGGTTCCGCAACATCCTCCCTCCCGGGCAGAGCGGGTTCGACGACCTCGCGCAGGCGGCCGAGTTCAAGGCCGCGGGGATCTACCCCCCGCACTCGAACGACCAGCTGGGGATGTACTCGAGCCTGGCGACTTCGGTCCCGATCACCGAGGCGCAGATCCCGCAGTTCTACAAGGACGCGACGTTCGGGGTCCCTTCGGGCGATGTCGCCAGCACCGAGAGCCCTGAGCCGGGCGTCACGATCGAGCGCGACTCAGGCTTCGGCGTCCCGCACATCTACGGCGACACCCGCGCGGAGTTGATGTTCGGGATCGGCTACGCGACCGCCGAGGACCGGCTGTTCTTCATCGACGCGCTGCGGCATTCGGGCCAGGGTGACCTTGCGCAGTTCGCCGGTGGCGCGAACGTCGGGATGGACGAGAGCGTATGGGCCAATGAGCCATACACGCAGCAGGACCTGACCAACCAGATCAACTGGGCGGCGGCGAATTCGCCGGACGGGCCGCAGATCCTGAGCGACGCGACCAACTACATCGACGGCATCAACGCCTACATCTCGAAAGCCGAGAGCCCGCTGAACGCGCTCACGATGCTGCCGGCCGAGTACGCCGCAATCGGACAGCCCCAGGGACCCCAGCCGTTCACGGTCGAGGACCTCGTCTCGATCGCGACGCTCGTGGGTGGGATCTTCGGCAACGGCGGCGGGCAGCAGCTGTCGAACGCGGTCCTGTACGAGAACATGGAGCAGAAGTTCGGGCCCGAGCGGTTCACGGTGGCGGGCTCGCCCGAAGTGATCCCGACCCCGCATCCCGCGAAGAAAAAGAAGAAGCACAAGCCCAAGGCCGAAGGAAGAAGAAGACCGGCCACGTCGCGCGCGTCCGACCGTCGGGTACCTCACGCGCCGGGAAGGCCGTGACCGGCGCCGCCAAGCTGCCAACGACCACTCCGGCTTCGGCACGTTCCTCAGCTTCGACGATCCGTCGGACCCCGAGGCGCCGACGACCGTCCACGGCAAGTCGTTCCCGTACCAGACGCTTCCCGCAGCCGAGCAAGGCGGTCCAGGGCACGCTCGCGCTGCCCGACTCGGGCTCGGTCTCGTACGTCAACCCGGTCACGGCCGGCGCGCGTCCCCGCGGGCAGAGCGGCCAGGCGACGACCGGCTCGAAGGCCGGTCCGGCCTTGGGGGCGCCTGAGCGCGGCCGCCAGCTCCGGGCTGCTCGCGATTCCCGCGGTCGATGTCGAACGCGTTGCTGGTCAGCGGCGCCGACAGCGCCAGCGGCCACCCGCTCGCGGTCATGGGGCCGCAGGTCAGCTACTTCAGCCCCGAGATCCTGATGGAGGAGGACATCCACGGACCCGGGATCGACGCGGAGGGAGCCGCGTTTCCGGGCGTGAACATGTACGTCGAGCTCGGTCACGGGCCCGACTACGCCTGGTCGGCGACCTCGGCGGGCCAGAACATCATCGATACGTTCGCGGCGCCGCTGTGCAACCCGAGCGGGGGCGCGGTCGCGATGAACTCCGACTACTACGTGCTGAACGGGCAATGCGTGCAGATGGAGACGCTGACGCGCAGCGAGTCCTGGCAGCCCAACCTGGGCGACTCGACCCCGGCCGGCTCGGTGACGTTCACGACCAAGCGCACCGCATACGGGATCGTGATCGCGCGAGCCAGGATCAAGGGACGGCCGGTCGTCTACACGAACCTCCGCTCGACCTATATGCACGAGCTCGACTCCGCGCTCGGGTTCGAGAGGTTCAACGAGCCGGCCGAGATGGAGAACCCGCAGGACTTCATGAACGCGGCCTACAACGTCGAGTACACGTTCAACTGGTTCTACGCCGACAACAAGAACATCGCGTACTTCAACTCGGGCCTGAACCCGGTGCGCGCCCCACACACCGACCCGCTGTTCCCGTCATGGGCCGGCGACGCGTGGCCGGGCCTCCATCCGGCCGCCCAGATGACGCCCGCGAGCGTGACCGAGCAGCAGACCTCAGAGAGCGCGCATCCGCAGGCGCTCAACCAGCCCTACCTGACCAGCTGGAACAACAAGCAGGCCCCTGGTTACAACGACGCCGCCACCGGCCAGGAGTATTCGTCGATCTACCGATCGCAGCTGCTCGACAACAACATCAACGCCCAACTCGCGGCCAGCGGCCACAAGATGACGCTGGCCGACCTGATCAACGCGATGGGAACCGCCGGCACCCAGGACCTGCGCGGGGTCGAGGTGCTGCCGTACGCGCTGCAGATCATCGGCCACCCGAGCGATCCGACGCTCGCAAATGCCGTCAACGAGCTGCAGGCGTGGGTGGCCAGCGGCTCACACCGGATCAACCGGCAGAACCCGGGCGCGTCGGGCGACTACGACCAGAGCGACGCGGTCCGGATCATGGACGCATGGTGGCCACTGCTGGTCAACGCCGAGTTCGGGCCGACGCTGGGCTCGAGCCTGCTCGGCCAGGTCGAGACGGACTTCCCGATCAACGACGAGCCCGGACACGGGGTCTCGGGCGCCCATCTCGGCTCCTCGTTCGACGTCGGCTTCTACGGCATCGTTCAGAAGGACCTGCGCGCGGTCCTCGGCGACAAGGTCGCGGGACCCCTGAATCGCGCGTATTGCGGCGCCGGCTCGCTGGCTCAGTGCCGGTCAGCGCTCGAGGCCTCGCTCAGCCAGGCGGTCAGCGCGTCCCCGGACCAGGTCTATCCGGCGGACAGCGTGTGCGCCGCCGGCGACCAGATGTGCTCGGACTCGATCCAGTTCCGGCCGATCGGCGTGATCAGCCAGCCGCTGATCGAGTGGGTGAACCGGCCGACGTTCCAGCAGGCGGACGAAATCGTGGGTCATCGCCCCTAGGGCGCATCAATTCGTCAGCAGCGGCGACGATGACCCATTGGGCCGCCGGCCCTAAGAGTCCTCTCGTAGACCGAGCCCAACTGGCCGAACCGGCCGTCTATACTCATCCGCCCACGCACCCCAACTGCGTACTAAATCCCCGCTTAGCAGGCGGGTTTTTTCTCGTCCAGGACCGTCGTTGTCTGCGGCGGTTCCCCCACCGAATACAGGTCTGCGACATGCCCAAGGACGTCATCATCACACCCGAAGGGCTCGCCAACCTCAAGGCGGAGCTCGACACTCTGACAACCACCCGCCGACGCGAAGTCGCCGCCCGGATCAAAGAGGCACGCGAGTTCGGCGACATCTCCGAGAACGCCGAATACGACGACGCCAAGAACGAGCAGGCGATGCTCGAGGCGCGGATCGCCTCGCTCGAGGAGAAGCTCCGTTCGGCGACGGTTATCGACCAGTCCGACCTCAGCACCGACCAGGTCCGGGTCGGCTCGGTCGTCCACGTCAAAGACGATGGCGGGAAGTCGACCAAGTACACGATCGTCGGCTCGGCCGAGGCCAGCCCCGCCGAGATGAAGCTCTCCAACGAGTCGCCGGTCGGGAAGGCGCTGCTCGGCCGCAAGCGCGGCGACGAGGTCGTGATCACGACCCCGAAAGGCGAGCGGCACCTCAAGATCACCAAGATCGACGTCGAGACGAAGTAAGGGGCTACCGTGACCGAGCGTGCCGACGGCTCGGCGGAGCTGCTGGCGGCGCGCCGGCGCAAGCTCGAGTCGATACGCGCCGCCGGGATCGACCCGTTCCCGCACGAGTTCGACGGGGTCGAGCCGATCGAGGCGGTCAGGGCGGCGCACTCCGGCCTCGAGGCCGGCGCTGAGACCGACGTGCGCCACCGCGTGGCCGGCCGGCTCGCGGCTCGGCGCGGCCAGGGCAAGATGGCGTTTCTGGACCTCGTGGACCGGTCCGGCCGGATCCAGCTCCAGGCGAGGGTCGACGAGCTCGGCCCCGAGGGGATGGAACGGCTGCTCGGGCTCGACCTCGGGGACCTGATCGGAATCGACGGCGTCGCGTTCATCTCGCGACGGGGCGAGTTGACGCTCCGGGTTCAGGAGTTCACGCTGCTGGCCAAGTCGCTCCGGCCCCCGCCCGAGAAGCACCACGGGCTGACCGATGTCGAGACGCGCTTTCGCCGCCGGGAGCTCGACCTGATCGCCAACGAGGAGGCGCGCGAGCTGTTCATCACGCGTGCGCGTGTGATCGCCGCGGTCCGGCGCTTCCTCGACGCCGAGGGGTTCATCGAGGTCGAGACGCCGGTGCTCCAGCCTCTGTACGGCGGCGCGCTCGCGCGGCCGTTCACGACCCACCACAACGCACTCGACCGCGAGTTCTACCTGCGGATCGCTACCGAGCTCTACCTGAAGCGGCTGATCGTCGGCGGCCTCGAGCGCGTGTACGAGCTCGGCAAGGACTTCCGCAACGAAGGCGTCGACACCACTCACAACCCCGAGTTCACGATGCTCGAGTGGTACGAGGCCTATGCGGACTACGAGGACATCGCCGTGCGGTGTGAGCGCCTGGTCGCCTATGTGGCTGCGGAGGCCGGTTATTCGGGGGAGATCGATCTGTCCCCGCCGTGGCGGCGCGAGCGGCTGCCCCAGGCGATCCTGGACCGGACGGGGATCGACATCATGGAGCTCGGGGAACGGGAAGACCTCGCACGCGCTATGACCGCCCGGGGACTGTCCGTCCCTAAGGACGACACCTGGCCGCAACTGGTCGACGAGCTGCTGTCCAAGCACGTCGAGCCGACTCTGATCGAGCCGACGTTCCTGATGGACTACCCGGTGGCGCTGTCGCCGTTCGCCAAGCGCCACCGCTCCGTCGAGGGACTCGTCGAGCGGTTCGAAGCGTACGTCGGCGGGATGGAGATCGCCAACGCGTTCACCGAGCTGAACGATCCGGACGAGCAGCGCCGGCGATTCGAGGAGCAGCGGGCGCTGGCCGGAGCGGGGGACGAGGAGGCGCAACCGTACGACGAGGCGTTCGTCGAGGCGCTCGAGCAGGGCATGCCGCCCACCGGCGGGATCGGGATCGGGATCGACCGCCTGGTGATGGCGCTCACCGGCAAGCGGTCGATCCGGGAGGTTGTGCTGTTTCCCGCGATGCGGGATTAAATCCTTGGTTAGCGGGGGAAACGTCAGGTGCGGATAGGCATTCTCTTATTCGAACAGGTGGACTTACTCGACGCCGGCGGGCCGTACGAGGTGTTCCTGACCGCGTCCCGGCTGGTCGTTCGCGACGGCGGCGCGCCGCCGTTCGAGGTGCTGACGGTGGGGGTGGAGCCGGACCCGGTGGCGGCTTACGGCGGTCTGCGGCTGACTCCGCAGGCGACACTCGCCGACTGTGGTCCTCTGGACGTGCTGATCGTTCCGGGAGCAATCGTGATCGACGACGTGATTGCCGACGGCGGGTTGATGGCTGCGGTGGCGTCGTCTGCGCGTGAGGCCGGAGTGGTGGCGTCGGTGTGCACGGGCGCGTTCATCCTGGGCTCGCTCGGCCTGCTCTCGGAGCGGGCGTGGACGACGCACTGGGAGGACGTCTCGGCGCTGGCGGAACGGGTCGGAGGTGACGGGGCGGAATGGGTCCGCTGGGTCGATTCCGGCGAGGTCGTGACCGCGGGCGGCCTCAGCTCCGGAATCGCGATGGCGCTGCATCTGGTGGACCGTTTCGAGGGCCGCGAACTGGCCCTGCGGACCGCCAGACAGATCGAATACCAGTGGGATCCGGACTCCGGCGCCGGGATCTGAACAGCCTGTGAAGTACGCCGGTCGCGGGAGAAGTACCGGAGTCACGGGAAGACCCACTGGTAAACTGGCGTATGGCCCGAAAAATCGAGACCGTTTCGCTCATCAAGTCGCGGCTAGCCGCCGATTACGTTGGGTAGAACGGGATCGTCGGTGTCCCCGCAAGCGCGAACTACCATGTAACGCGTAGGTAGGCGAGGAGAGCCCGGAAAACGTCCCGACCGAACAGACCGAGACCCGCCAGAGAAGAGAAGGATCATGTTCGAGCGATTCACAGAGCGAGCCCGCCAGGTAGTCGTCCTGGCTCAGGAAGAAGCGCGGACGCTCAAGCACAACTACATTGGCACTGAGCACATCCTGCTCGGCCTCCTCCGCGAAGAGGAAGGGTTGGCTGCGCGCGTCCTCGAGTCCCTCGACATCACTGTCGAGCGTGTGCGCGCTCAGGTCGTACGGATCGTCGGGTCGGGCGAAGAGGTCACCTCAGGGCAGATCCCGTTCACGCCGCGAGCCAAGAAGGTGCTCGAGCTCGCGCTGCGCGAGGCACTCAGCCTCGGCCACAACTACATCGGCACCGAGCACATCCTGCTCGGCCTCGTCCGCGAGAACGAGGGCGTCGCCGCCCGGATCCTGCTCGATTTCGACGCAGATTCCGAAAAGATTCGAAACGAGGTCATCCGGATGCTGTCCGGGCCCGGGAGTCGCCAGCGCGGCGCCGGCGCGGCCGGTGCCGGTGGTGCGGCGGCCCAGGGCGAGAGCAAGAAGTCCTCGAAGCTGCTGGACCAGTTCGGTCGCAACCTGACCAAGCTGGCTGCCGAGTCGAAGCTCGACCCCGTCGTCGGTCGCGAGACTGAGATCGAGCGGATCATGCAGATCCTCTCGCGCCGGACCAAGAACAACCCTGTGCTCGTGGGCGAGCCCGGCGTTGGCAAGACCGCCGTCGTCGAGGGCCTGGCCCAGCGGATCACGCACGGCGAGGTCCCCGAGCTGCTGAAGGGCAAGCAGATCTACACGCTTGACCTGGCGGCGCTGGTCGCGGGCTCCAAGTACCGCGGCGAGTTCGAGGAGCGCCTCAAGAAGGTGATGAAGGAGATCACCCAGCGCGGCGACATCATCCTGTTCATCGACGAGCTCCACAATCTCGTCGGCGCCGGCGCGGCCGAGGGCGCGATCGACGCGGCCTCGATCCTCAAGCCGGCCCTGGCGCGAGGCGAGCTGCAGACGATCGGCGCGACGACGCTCGAGGAGTACCGCAAGTACCTGGAGCGGGATTCCGCTCTGGAGCGGCGCTTCCAGAAGATCACCGTCGACCAGCCCTCGACCGAAGAGACCGTGCAGATCCTCAAGGGCCTGCGCGACCGCTACGAGCAGCACCACAAGGTGAACATCACCGACGAGGCGCTCGAGGCGGCCGCCGAGCTGGCCGACCGGTACATCTCCGACCGGTTCCTGCCTGACAAGGCGATCGACCTGATCGACGAGGCCGCTTCGCGTATGCGGATCAAGTCGATGACCTCCCCGCCCGTGTACCGCGAGCTCGAGGACGAGATCGAGGAGACCCGGCGCGCCAAGGAGGAGGCGATCGAGAACCAGGAGTTCGAGAAGGCCGCGAACCTCCGCGACAAGGAGCGGCGGCTGACCCAGCGCAAGCGCGAGCTGGCCGAGCAGTGGGAGGCCGGCGAGTCGACCGAGCGTCCCGCGATCGGCGAGGAAGAGATCGCCGACATCGTCTCGATGTGGACGGGCATCCCGGTGTTCAAGCTGACCGAGGCCGAGACGGCCAAGCTGATGCGGATGGAGGAGGAGCTCCACAAGCGCGTCATCGGCCAGCACCCGGCGATCGAGGTCGTCTCCAAGGCGATCCGGCGCTCGCGGGCGGGCCTCAAGGACCCGAAGCGGCCGACCGGCTCGTTCATCTTCCTGGGCCCGTCGGGCGTGGGCAAGACCGAGCTGGCGCGGACGCTCGCCGAGTTCCTGTTCGGCGACGAGGAAACGATGATCCGGATCGACATGTCCGAGTACATGGAGAAGCACGCGGTCTCACGTCTGGTCGGATCGCCTCCGGGCTATATCGGCTACGACGAGGGCGGCCAGCTCACAGAGGCCGTGCGGCGCAAGCCCTACAGCGTGCTGCTGCTCGACGAGATCGAGAAGGCCCACCCCGACGTGTTCAACATCCTGCTCCAGATCCTGGAGGATGGACGGCTCACAGACGCCCAGGGGCGGACCGTCGATTTCCGCCACTGCATCGTGATCATGACCTCGAACATCGGGGCGGCGGAGATCGCGCGTAACACCCCGCTCGGGTTTGCGGTCTCCGACGACGAAACCGGCATCACCTACGACGACATGAAGACCCGGATCACGGGCGAGCTCAAGAAGGTGTTCCGGCCCGAGTTCCTGAACCGCATCGACGAGGTCATCGTCTTCCACAAGCTGACCAAGGACGAGATCAAGGAGATCGTCGACCTGCTGCTGCGGAGGATCCGCGAGTCGATGGCCGACCGCGAGCTCCAGCTGGAGCTGTCGGAGCCGACGAAGGACATGCTCGTCGACAAGGGCTGGGACCCGTCGATGGGCGCCCGGCCACTGCGGCGGGCGATTCAACGCTACGTCGAGGATCCGCTCGCGGACTTCGTCCTGCGCTCGCAGGTGCCGTCGGGATCGACCGTGATGGTCGACTGGCCGTTGGGCGAGGACGGTGAGCCGAATACCGCTTCGGACGCCGAGGTCAAGCTGACCGTTATCGAGCCCGCGCCGGCGCCAACGCCGGTCGGGGTCGGCGCCGAAGGCGGCGGTGGCGAGGCCGGTGGCGAGTCGGCGGGGTCCGAGGACCCGGCCGGGTCCGACGACGCTCCAGAGTCCCAGTAGCTTCGTCCCATCCCCGTCTGGGGTGACTTGCGCCGGCAGTGCGGCGTCGCTTAGCGATCCGTATCGGGCGCGAGTCACCCCAAAGGGGATGATGACTACGCAGCTTGTTGCGAGCGTGCTGTGCCGTCGCGCTGTCCGCAGCCTCGTCCGGTTGAGGTCGAACACGGAGCTCGACGAGGCTGCCTGCCGCGGTGGCGGCCTCGGGGCGGCCGAGCTGTGCCGCGAGCGCGCGGGCGCCGGCGTTGTCGCGGAGTAGCGACACGCTGAAGTGGCGGATGCCGGCGCGGAGGGCGCGCTGCTGGAGTGCCGCCAGCAGCGCAGTGCCGACGCCGCGGCGCTGCCAGCCGTCGACGACCTCGATCGCCAGTTCGGCGGCGTCGAACTCGTCGAGGCGGACGTAGCGGGCGATCCCGATCGGGGTCCGGGGCGGGGGCGAGTACGCGATCAGCGCGTCGTGGTGCCAGTGGTCGACGTCGAGGAGGCGGCTCATGTCGCGCGCGCTCAGGAACGGCTTGGGACTCAGGTAGCGCTGGTAGCGCGAGCGCTCGCCGAGATGCCCGAACGTGAATGCGACCGCGCGGCGGTCGGACGCTTCGAGCTCACGGATCGAGATGGCCGGCTCGCAAATCGCGATCGACGGCGTGGGGAGCGCGAGCCGGGCGGCCATCTCACGCCACCTGGCTGAGGACGAGGGCGCGTGCGGGTTGCCGGCGCGTCTCGAACAGGTGGGGGACGTCGATCGGGAACGCCGCGTAGTCCCCGGCGGCGAGCTCGGTGACGCGTTCGACCGGGCCGGCGATCAGCTTGCCCGTGAGCACGTACACGTGGGCGCGGCTGCCGGCGGACCTCGGCTCAGGCTCGTCGACGTGGCGCGGCTCCCACTCGAGCTCGGTGACCTCGACGGTCCCGCCGGCGATCGCGTCGAGTCCGCGACGGCTGACCCCATCGGCATGCTCGGGTTCAGCGCCGGTCGCGCGGACGACGCGGATCTCGCCGAGCGGGAGCTCCTCGAGCAGCTCGGCGAGCGTCACGCGCAGCGCGCCGGCGAGGCTCGCGAGCGTGTCGACCGTGGGATTCGACCGCCCGGCCTCGACTCCCGACAGTGTCGCCTTGCTCATCCCGGTGGCGCGCGCGAGCTCCGACAGCGACAGGTGGCGCGCGATCCGGAGGCGCCGCAGGTTCGCGGCGAGCGTGTCCTGTATCCGAATCGAAGGCTCGTCGGCTAACATAGAGAACAGATTGTTCAGTTTAGCGAACGCCTCTGATCGCTCGGTGACGTTCTACTTCGACGTCGGATCGCCCTATGCGTACCTGGCGGCCACGCGCGTCGACACGGTCCTGCCCGAGCCGGTGAGCTGGCAGCCGGTCCTGCTCGGAGGGCTGTTCAAGCTGGCCGGCCGGAGTTCGTGGGCGCTCGGCGACTACCGCCGGCGCCAGCGGGGCATGGCCGAGATCGAGCGCCGCGCCCGCGGTTACGGCCTGCCGCCGATCATGTGGCCCGACCCTTGGCCGACCGACTATCTCGGGGCGATGCGGGTCGTCACGTACGCGTTCGGAATCGGGCGGGGCCGAGAGGTCATCGACCGCGCCTTCCGCGACGCGTTCACGCGCGGGCGCGATCTCAGCATCAAGGCGCACGTGCTCGACAGCGCCCGCCACGCCGGGCTCGACCGCAGCGAGGCCGAGGCGGCGATGGGCGATCCGGAGATCAAGCGACGGCTCCGAGAAGCGACCGAGGCTGCGCATGCTCGCGGCGTGTTCGGCGTACCCACGGTGGCGGTCGGCGACGAGTTGTTCTGGGGGGACGACCGCCTGGAAGCTGCGGCATACGCCGCCTCAGGTTGGAGCGCGCGGCGTAACGTCGCTCGCGGCGTATGCCGTGCGCAGCCGCGCTTTCCGTCGGGCCCGCGGCGTAGCCTCGGCTACGCCACCATGCCGCGACCGACCTCGATCCACGTCTGCTCCGCGTGCGGGCACGAGAGCCCGCGCTGGGCGGGCCAGTGCGCGGGTTGCGGCGAATGGAACTCGATGGTCGAGCAGGTCCGCGACCTGCGGCCGGCCGGTCGGGGCCGTGGCCCGAGACCAGAGGGCCGGGCGGCCGTGAAGCCGATCGCGCTGCGCGACGTCGCCGCGACCGAGCGCGAGCGGCTCCGGACCGGGATCGGGGAGCTCGACAACGTGCTCGGCGGCGGCATCGTGCCCGGGTCGATGGTTCTGATCGGCGGCTCACCGGGCATCGGCAAGTCGACGCTGACCACGATGGTGCTCGCGAACCTGCACGGGGCCGGCCACCGCACGCTGTACGTCTCCGCCGAGGAGTCGGCGGCGCAGATCCGTCTCCGTGCCGAGCGCCTGTGCGCCGACGCGCTCGATATCCCGGTGATCGCGGAGACCGATCTCGAGACGGTTCTCGGTGTGCTCGAGCACGAGCGGCCCGAGGTGTGCGTGATCGACTCGGTGCAGACGCTCCACTCGATGGAGCTCACGAGCGCCGCCGGGTCGGTCGCCCAAGTCCGGGAGGTCGCGGGCGAGCTGATGCGGGTGGCGAAGGCGCGGGGGATTGCGGTGCTGCTCGTCGGGCACGTGACCAAGGACGGCGCGCTCGCCGGGCCGCGCGTGCTGGAGCACCTCGTCGACTGCGTGCTCCAGTTCGAGGGCGAGCGCGAGCGGACGTACCGGACCGTGCGGGCGATCAAGAACCGGTTCGGCTCCACCAACGAGGCCGGCGTGTTCGAGATGCGCGACGACGGCCTGGTCGAGGTTCTGGACGCGTCGGCGCGGTTCGTCGGCGAGGCCACGCGCGCGCCCGGCAGCGTCGTCCTGTGCGCGATCGAGGGCTCGCGCCCGCTGCTCGTGGAGGTCCAGGCGCTGGTGTCGACCTCCGAGCTCGTGCCGCCGCGGCGGGTGGTCTCCGGGATCGACCGCAACCGCCTCGCGCTGGTGCTCGCCGTGCTCGGCCGTCACGCCGGGATCGGCGCCGGCACCTCGGACGTGTTCGTGAACGTCGTCGGCGGCGTCCGGGTGGACGAGCCGGGGGCGGACCTCGCGGTGGCGCTGGCGGTGGCGAGCGCGGTCCGGGGCGTCCCGGTGGGCGGAGCCGACGGGCAACCGCTCGCGTGCTTCGGCGAACTCGGGCTGACCGGCGAACTGCGGACGGTTGCCCACGGGGACCGGCGGCTGGCGGAAGCGGCCAAGTTCGGGTTGCGGCCCGTGCTCGAGCCCGGTGTGCATCGAACGTTGCGGGCGGCTCTCGCAGCCGCGTTCGGGGGAGAACTCCGAAGCGCCGCAGCGGCCTAGTGGCCCTCGATGCACGGATTTTCGGTGGATGGCGCCGGATCGGACCCGGAGACGCCGGGTCCCGGCTACGGCCGCATCTGATGCAACGGGACTAGGCGGGGGGTCGGGTGTCAATAAGCGGTAAAATCGACCTTCATGCCGCCGCGATCCGGGGAAGAGCTCAAAGGGGAGCTCGAATCTCGACAAGATTCCCGGCTGGTCAGGGCACTCGAGATGGTCGCCCCCGGAACGGCGTTGCGCGAGGGGATCGACAACATCTTGCATGCCCGAACCGGCGGGCTGATCGTGATCGGCGACCCCGACGAGCTTGCGTTCCTGTTCTCGGGCGGCATCAAGCTCGATCTCGACTACTCGCCGGCCCTGCTTTACGAGCTGGCGAAGATGGACGGGGCGATCATCCTGAGCTCGAACGCCACCAAGATCGTCCAGGTCAACGTGCAGCTGACGCCGGATCCGACGATTCTGACGTTCGAAACCGGCACCCGGCACCGCACCGCCGAGCGCGTGTCCAAGCAGACCGATGCGCTCGTCGTGGCCATCTCCGAACGGCGCGAGGTCGTCTCGCTGTACGTGGACGGAATCAAGTACATCCTCGAGGACATCCCGGTCGTGCTCGCCAAGGCCAACCAGGCGCTGGCTACGCTCGACAAGTACCGCAGCCGTCTGGATCAGGTGTCGACGCGGTTGACCGCGCTCGAGTTCGAGGGCGGGGCGACGCTTCACGACGTGCTGACCGTTCTGCAGCGGGCCGAACTCGTCACGCGAATGGCGGTCGAGATCGAGCGTTATATCGTCGAGCTTGGGACTGAGGGACGACTAATCGAGATGCAGCTCGACGAGACGATGGTGGGCGTGTCCGCGGACAAGACCGCGCTCGTTCACGACTATCTGAGCGAGGACACGGACGAGACGTTCGCGACCGCGTTCGATCAGCTCGTGCGCCTGCCGAACCAGGACCTGTTGGACTTCGGGCGGCTCGCCGAGCTGCTCGGTTACGACCGAAAGCTGAACACCCTCGACTACCCGACGTCTCCGCGCGGCTTCCGCATCCTCGGGCGGATTCCACGGCTGCCCAAGCTCGTGGTGCAACGGATCGTCAGCGAGTTCGGAGGACTCGAGGAGTTGCTCGCCGCAACGGATGGCGAGCTGGAGACCGTCGACGGAGTCGGCGAGATCCGTGCGAAGGACATCCGCGAGGGTCTTCGCCGGCAGCAGGAGATCAACCTCGTGGACCGGTACCTGCAAACGTAGTTTCAGGGAGTTGGAAGATCGGGCCGGTCTTCGGATCAGCGCCCGTCCCGAACAGAGGAGGACACCATCACAGAGCTAATGGAAGAGCCCCTGGAGGACCTCGAGATCGATGAGGAGGAGGTGGAACTCCCTCACATCGAGTTCGAGATCGGTGACAACGTCGTCTATCCCCATCACGGGGCGGGGAAGGTGATCCGCAAGGAGCTCAAGGAAATCCTGGGCGAGCGTCGTGAGTACCTCACGATCAAGATCCTGCACAACGACATGACCGTCATGGTCCCGACCGAGAACGCCGCGCTCGCGGGTCTTCGTCGCGTGATCGACGAGGAGACGGTCCAGAAGGTGCTCGCAGTGCTCCAGGACGAGTGCTCCGAGATGCCCAAGAACTGGAACCGCCGCTTCAAGTACAACCGCGACAAGATCAAGACCGGCGACATCTACGAGCTCGCCGAGGTGGTGCGCAACCTCGCGCTTCGCGAAGCCGAGAAGGGCCTGTCGACGGGTGAGAAGCAGATGTTCACTCGTGCCAAGAAGATCCTGGCGTCCGAGCTGATGTACGCCCTCGGGATGGACGAGGATGAGGTCGAGGAGTACCTCCAGGGCCTGCTGCTGGAGTCCTACAACGGGAAGAGCGGGAAGAAGAACGGGAAGGTCACGGTCGGCGCCAAATAGGCGAGCGCCGAGGAGCGCATGGCGGTCGCGTTGATCGTGGCCGCCGGACGTGGGGAGCGTCTTGGGTCGAGCCGGCCCAAGGCGCTTGTCACGCTTGCGGGGAGGCCGATGCTCGAGTGGAGCGTCGCTACGCTGCGCGCGATCCGCGAGATCGAGCAGATCGTGGTGGCGCTGCCGCCCGACGCGCTCGACGCGGCGCCGGACGGGACCGTTGCGGTCGCCGGGGGCGCTGTCCGGTCGCAGTCTGTGCGCGAGGCGCTCCGGGCCTCGCGCGCCTCGGGCGCGGGTGATCCGGTCGTCGTCCACGATGCGGCGCGCCCGCTGGCGCCAGCGGCGCTGTTCGAGCGTGCGCTGGCTCAGCTCCGTCAGTCGGGGGTCGACGCGGTGATCGCCGCGGCGCCCGTGTCTGACACGATCAAGGAGGTGGGCCCTGATCGGCGAACCGTGCAGCGGACCATCGATCGCGCGCGACTGTGGGCGGTCCAGACGCCGCAGGTGTTCCGCCGTGGCGCGCTCGAGCGCGCGCTGTTCGAGGCGGACGACGAGCTGCTCGCCGCGGCGACGGATGACGCGTGGCTGATCGAGCGCGCCGGCGGCACCGTGGAGGTCGTGCTGTCCGGGCCGCGGAACCTCAAGATCACGACGCCGACCGACCTCAGGCTGGCCGAGCTGCTGCTGAGCGAGGAGCCGGGTTGACGGTCGTGACCGGGCTCGGCTACGACTGCCACCGGTTCGCCGACGGCCGGCGGCTCGTGCTCGGCGGGGTCGAGCTCGAGCACGACCGGGGCCTCGCCGGCCACTCGGACGCCGACGTCCTCACGCATGCGATCATCGACGCGCTGCTCGGCGCGGCCGCGCTCGGCGACATCGGTGCGCACTTTCCCGACACCGAAGAGCGCTACCGCGACGCGGACTCGCTCGACTTGCTGCGAACGACGGTCGCGATGCTCTGCCAGCGCGGCTGCCTGGTCGTACACGTCGACGCGACGGTCGTGATCGAGCGGCCGCATGTAGCGCCGGTCCGCGATCAGATCCGGGCCTCGCTGGCGCAGGCGCTCGGGATCTCGCCCGAGCACGTGAGCGTCAAGGCCACGCGGGGCGAGGGGATGGGGTTCGTCGGGCGCGAGGAGGGGGTCGCGGCCCTGGCGATTGCTACGGTCGAGCGGTGAATAAGGTCCACAACGTCCTGTGCGCGTCGGGCTGGTGGTCTCGGCGAGTGGAGAACGAGCTGGTTCCGTTTGGCCTGAAGGGAGTCGAGCTCGGTGACGACGTGCTCGAGATCGGGCCGGGCTTCGGCGCCACCACTCGAGTTCTCACGCAGCGGATCGACCACCTCAGCGTGCTCGAGCTCGACCCGGGCTACTGCGACCGGCTCCGCGCGCAGCTCGGCGACTCGATCACCGTCACCCAGGGCGACGCGACGAGCCTCCCGTACCCCGACGGGCGCTTCTCCGCGGTGCTGTGCTTCACGATGCTGCACCACATTCCATCGGTCGAGCTGCAAGACAAGGCGTTTGCCGAGATCGCACGAGTGCTGCGACCAGGGGGCGTGTTCGCCGGCACCGACAGCGTCGGTCGCGGCTGGATGTTCAAGCTGATCCATGTCGGCGACATCCTGAACCTGATCGATCCGGCGACGATGCCAACGCGGCTCGAGGCGGCCGGGATGCAGGCGCCGGAGATCAGGGCCGGTGAGCGTTCGTTCCGCTGGCGCGCCGCGAAGGCGTAATCGCGGCGTCATCGGAGCCCGCCGGGAGGGTCAGCAGCGCCGCGCTCCCGGGTGGCAGGCGCAGCGCGTAGCTGTGATCGGCGGGCGCGAGCTCGGTGAGCTGCGGCGTACCCGCGAGGAGGCCGGTCTCGGTGCTGGCTCCGAACGACTGTCCTCCGAGCGTGATGTTGCCGGTGGCGGCGATCGAGGGCGCCTGGAGCCAGGTTACCGCGGCCGGCGCATTCGCCCCCGGAATGTCGAGCTTGACGGACTTGCCTCGAAGGCCGCCGTCGTTGATGAGCACGACCCGGGTCTGGCCGTTCCGCGCCCGGGTCGCCCACACCCTGATCCGCTCAGGCAGCGAGCCCGAGATCGACAGCAGGCGTGATCCCGGTGGCGCGGCCTGGGCGAACATCAACATCCCGTAGTACAGGGGATCGACGACCCACTGGTCGCCGGCGGCGTTGTGCTCGAGCGCGAAGGGGTGGTAGACCGACGCTGGGAGCGTGTGGATGTTGACGCCGTCGACGTCGACGCCGGCCAGGTTGAACAGCGCGTCGAGCACCCACAGCGCCGACCCGAACGTGTCGCTGACGCCGGCCTGGCCGCGACAGGCGGCGGAGTTGAGCTCGTCGACCCTGAGCTCCGCACCGTGCGCGTGAGCCGTTGAGACCGCCTCGGCCACGGACTGCGCCAAGCCTTGCGACGAGGTCGGAGCCACGAGGCGAGCCAGCGACGGGTGGTGCTCGGTGCCGGGCGCGGCGCAGTGGTTGAGGGGGTACCGATGCACGGTCACCACGCGTAGCCGGGGCGCCGCGCTCAGCAAGCGCGGCAACCCCGCCATCCATCCGTTCGATCCGGTCGCCGGTCCGGCGAGCGGGAGGTTGGGCAACACCCGCGCGAACCTTTTGAACTCGCGGGCGTAGGACCGGATGTTGTAGGACGGCCGGCGGCTCAGCACCGGGATCCCAGCCGGGGTGTGGTACCAGCCGCGGAAGCCGTATGCCTCGGGCTCGTTGCCGACCTCGAGCGCCTCCACCGACGTGGGGCCGACCGCATCGACGAACGCCGTGGCCTCGGTTGCGGCCACCACGGGGCGGTTGGCCTGGAGGTTCACGCCGAAGATCACGCGAGCGTTGAGGGCGTGCACGAGCCCGGCGGTCGCGTCGAGCCACTGCGGCGTGATCACGTAGCGGACACCGGGCGGCTGGGCCATCCCCGGTACCGGGACCCACGACCAGTCGGTGGTGTCGCCTCCGAACCTCAGTACGGGCGACTGTCCCGGGTCGAGTTGACGAATCAACTGGACCAGGACCGGGTTCGGCCCATTCGTCCCGGTATAGGGGAGCAGCGCCGTGTACTCGATCGACAGCCCGACGAATCCGGGTGGGATCGGGTTGGCCTTGAGCGCGGCGCCGACCCGGATGACGACCGGTCCGTTGCGCGGCGGCGGGGTCGCGACGCCTGCGGTCACCAAATCATCGGCGTCGCTGAGCTGGGCACCGAGCGCGGCGCCGGCGACGAGCGCGAGCAGAACCGCGACCCCCGTCTTACGACCGCGCCCGGACTGGGGCTTCACGCCGTGAAGGAGACCAGAGAACGTCAAGCGCTGTCAAGCCAGATCAGGCGCGGTCAACTCGCGGCGCCGGCGGCGCGCCGCTGTGCCGCTCGAGCTCGCAGCTGCTCCTGCTCGACGAGCCGAGCCGAGCTGGCGAAGGCTCTCGTGCGCGTGCCGCGAGACGCTCGGAGCGGCAATCCGCTCAGCGAGCCAGCCGCCGATGCCGGCGCCGGCGATGCCGTAAGCGAGGCGGAGCTCGACTCGCGTGCGCCCGCCCTTGACCTCGCGCAGGCGCCAGCGCCCGCGCTGGTCGAGCCCGGTGACCGACGTCCACGCGAACTCGAACGGCTCGGAGAACTCGACCACCTCGATCAGCCCGCCCACCTCGGCGGCGCCGACCCGGAACAGCATCCGGTAGCGAGCGCCAAGGCCGGTGCGGAGATCGTCGACGACCTCCCAGCGGGTGATTCCCGACATGAAGCTGAGGACTCGCTCGGGTTGGGCGACGATCGACCACACCGATTCGATCGGCGCGGCCACGGCGATGTCGGCGGTGACCCTCACCCGATCACCGGGAACCGCCGCTCGGCGGCGAGCGCGTCGAGCGCGTCCTGCATCACGCGCATCAGATGGTCGTAGACCTCGTCGACGTCGGGATCGGGGCCGAACTCGGCGCGCAGGTCGATCGCCGGCAGCGTCTCGACCGTGATCTTCGCCGGCAGCGGGATGTGGCCGAAGTCGCCGACGTTGACGATCCAGGGGAGCGACAATGAGATCGGCAGGACCTTCAGCCGCAGCACGCGGTCGAGTGCGAGCAGCCGCGCCAGCCGCTCGCCGCGGGTCAGGAACAGCGCGGTCTCCTGGCCCCCGATCGCGACGACCGGGACGATCGGGACGTCCTGCTCGAGCGCGAGGCGCAGGAAGCCCGTGCGCCCGCCGAAGTCGACCTGGTTGCCCTGCCAGCTCGGGCGATGGACCTCGTAGTCGCCGCCCGGGTAGACGAGCAGCGCGGCGCCTGCGGCCAGCGCCTTGCGCGCGTTGCCGGGCGAGGCGGCGACGGTGCCGAACTTCCGCAGCCAGCTCAGGCCGGGGATCGACAGGACGAGGTTGTGTGCGAGCTGGTAGAACGCGCGCTCGACCCCGAAGTAGGTGCTGAACGCGACCGTGAATACCATCGTGTCCGGGATCATGTTCCCGCCCGAGTGATTACCGACGAGCAGGACCGGGCCCTCGTCGGGAATGTTGCCCAGGCCGCGGACCTCGCCCCGGAACCAGATGCTCGACAGCAGCCAGAACTTCGGGAGCTGCTCGCGGATGTAGTCCGGGTCGCGCTCGTCGAGGTCGGCCCGCGGGATCCGGCGCTGAACGAGGCCGGCGAGCTCGCTCCATGCCCGGTTCACGAGTCGCGATGGCGACCCGGCCGGCGATGGCTCGAGGGGCTCGACCCGAGCGCTCGGCCCGTGTCCGTTCCGGCGGGCGGATCTGGTCGTGTCTGCCTGGGCCATGGGCTCGAGGTCAGGCGGCCTCGGTGCCCGCTCGGTAACCCGCGTCGCCGAGCGCGCGAGCGCTCTCCATCCGGTGGAAGAAGTCGAGCAGAAGCCGGTTCGTCTCCTCCGGGCGCTCGACCTGCGGCACGTGGCCGCATCCGTCGATCGTGACCTGCTCGGCGTGCGGCAGCCACTTGTGCACGTGCCGCGAGAACGCCGGCGGGACCAGGCGGTCGTGGCTGCCCCACACGAACAGCGCGGGCGGCTGCAGCTCGGCGAGCCGGCGGTAGAAGCCGTGGCGTCCGAACGGCGCCTCGAGGTAGATGTTCCGCGCGCTCGCCAGCAGCGCGTAGCGCGCGCCGGCGCTGTGGTAGATGCGCTGGAACTCGTCGACCACGAGGTCGGCGACCGCGGGATCGATCAGGTCGCGGTCGTGGAACATGCTCCAGAACTGCGCGGCCACGACCGAGCGGCGGAACGCATGCGGGAGCAGTCCGAACTCGGGGCGGAGCAGGCGGACGATCGGGTGTAGCCCGCGCTTGAGCCACGCGACCGCGGGGCACAGCAGTCCGAGCGCGCCGATCCGCTCGGGCGCGGTCAGGCCCATCTCGATCGCGACCCGGCCGCCCATCGAGTTGCCGACCACGTGCGCTTTGGGGATCTCGAGCTGATCCATGAGACCGAGCATGATCTCCGCGAACCATCCGGCGTTATAGCCGCCGAGTGACGGCTTGGATGACGAGCCGAAGCCGGGGAGGTCGGGCGCGTGGACTCGATAGGAGACGCTCAGCTCCGCCGCGGTCTCGAACAGCGAGGCGCGCGTGCCGCCGAGGCCGTGGAGGAGGAGCACGTCGGGACCGCGCCCCATCGTCAGCGTCGAGATGTGGTGGCGGCCGACCGGGATCTCGTGGATCTCGACCAGCGGTGGCCGCCCGCCGACGAGCCTGAACATCCCCTCGAACGCGATCGCGTGGTCGAGGTTGCCGCGGACGCCGAGCAGCCGTCGCTGGAACGCCTCGACGCCCGAGAAATCGCCGCGGCGCAGGCTCAGCCACGTGCCCGCGTCGGTGGTGAGGGTCACGTCGGGCCGGCGGCGAGATCCGCCCTTCCGGACCCGGGCTGCATGGCTCGTGCAGCGGACCTCCCACGTGTGGCCAAGGTCACATAGCGTGATGTGGTAGGTGGCGTCGAACCCCGGATCCGCTCCGAGATAGCGGTCGGGCAGCGATCGGAACGCTTGCTCGACGGCGATCAGGCGCTCGTGGGATGACTGCCTCCCCGCCACGTCGGCCACCCTACCGATCCTCCCGGCCGGACGGGCCACCTGGCGCTAGGGTTGCCGGACCATGGGAAGGACGATCCGCCTGCACGACACGCGTAGCGGCAAGCTGCGGCCGGTTGAGCCGAATGAGGCTGGCGTGATCGGCATCTACGCGTGCGGGCCGACCGTGTACGGCCGCATCCACGTGGGAAACGCCCGCCCATACGTCGTCTTCTCGTTGCTCGCGCGTCTGTTCGTCCATGAGGGCTACAAAGTCACATTCGTTGCAAACATAACGGACGTCAACGACAAGATTTACGTCGCCGCGCAGACCGCCGGGGTGGCGAGCGACCAGCTCGCGCGGGAGATGGTCGACGCCTACGTCGCCGACACCGAGCGTCTCGGCCTGGGACGGCCCGACCACGAGCCGCTGGCGAGCGAGACGATCGCGGAGATCATCGAGCTGATCGAGCTGCTGGTGGCGCGCGGGCATGCGTATCCGGTGGAGGGCGACGTCTATTTCGCGGTCAGGTCCTACCCGCGATATGGGGAGCTCTCGCATCGCGACCTCGACGAGATGGATCAGGGCGAGGGCGTCGAGGGCGCCGAGCGCAAGCGCGATCCGGCTGACTTCGCGTTGTGGAAGGCTCAGAAGGCGAGCGAGGACACCGCCTGGGACTCGCCCTGGGGGCCGGGCCGGCCCGGCTGGCACATCGAGTGCTCGGCGATGGCCGAGGCGCTCCTCGGGGTTGGCTTCGAGATCCATGGGGGTGGGTCTGATCTGATCTTTCCCCACCACGAGAACGAGTCCGCACAGACCTTTGCGGCGCACGGGAAGGAGCTCGCGCGCCTCTGGGTCCACAACGGCATGATCCGGCTCGACCGGGCGAAGATGTCGAAGTCGGTCGGCAACATCTTCCTGCTGCATCAGGCGCTGGACGCGTACGGGCGCGACGCGCTGCTCATGTACTTCTGCGGCGGTCACTACCGCCAGCCGGTCGAGTTCGACGACGAGCGCCTGGCGGAGGCCCGTGCGCGGGTCGAGCGGATCACCGAGGCGGCTCGCAGGCTGGTAGCAGGGCCTTCTCCGGAGTGGTCGGCGCCGCTGCACGAGCGGTTCTTCGACGCGCTCGTGGACGACTTCAACACGCCGGCGGCGCTGGCGGCAGTGTTCGAATGGGTTCGCGAGGCCAACCGGGCGCCGGCCGGCTCGGGCGACGCCGACCTGCGCGACATGCTCGGCGTGCTCGCGCTCGACAACCTGCTCGACGTCGGCGCCGCGGAGGCCCCGGCCGAGGTGGTCGAGTTGCGCGACGCCCGCGAGCGAGCCCGAGCGGACCGCGATTACGCCGAGGCCGACCGGCTGCGCGACCAGATCAGGTCGCACGGCTGGGAGGTCCGGGACGGCCCCGACGGGCCTGACTTGCTGCCCGCGGCCTGAGCGAGGATCAGTCAGAGCTGGGCGGGCCAACTTGACATCGGAGCGGTGCTATGTCAATCTGCCGCGCGGGAGAGTAACGCTGGACTAAAGCTTTAGGTTTGCTGTTGTGGAGGGTGCGCCCGACCTCGGATCGCGCTCAAGTTATTGCTCATAAGGCGCCAGGGGAGGTAGTGCGCCACGATTTCTGACCGATCCTCTGCGCTGGTTGGCATGGGTCGAGAAGGGAGACTCGTGGCACGGCTTTCCGCGTATTCCCACCCTCAACTTCAGGTTGAGGATGGTTATCTGATCGCGCTCGCCAAGCAGGGAAACGGGGCCGCGTACGACTGCATCGTCCGCCGCTACTACGGATTCGTTCGCCTGAAGGCCTCGTCGTACTTCCTGGCCGGAGGCGACGCGGACGATCTGATCCAGGAAGGACTCGTCGGCCTGTACAAGGCGGTCCGCGACTACCGCACCGACCGCGAGTCGAGCTTCCGGAACTTCGCCGAGCTTTGCATAACGCGGCAGATCATCACCGCGGTCAAGACCGCCACGCGCAACAAGCACACGCCGCTGAACCAGTACGTGTCGTTCTCGAGCTCGCCGACCGCCGCCGGCGAGGGGGAGGCCACGCTCGAGGAGATCATCCCCGGGTCGCCCGTTCACGACCCCGTCAACCAGGTGATCAGCTCAGAGGAGCTGCGGGCGCTCGTGGCCTGCATCTCGACCGCGCTGTCCGAGCTCGAGTCGCGCGTGCTCGCCCTGTACCTCGACGGGTACTCCTACGAAGAGGTCGGCCGGCGGATCGGCTGCGACTGCAAGACCGTCGATAACGCGCTCCAGCGGGTCAAGCGGAAGGTCGGAGCACACCTGTTGGAGCGGAGCGTGCCGGCATAGGCGGCAGTCGGATCGTGAACTCGGCACCGCCGGTCGCTCCGTTGCCGGCCGGCGTCGAGGCCTCGACGCTCCCGCCCATCGCGGATACGAGCTCCTGCACGATCGCGAGGCCGAGGCCGGAGCCGACCGGCCGCTCGCTGCGATACCGGCCGTACAGGTAGAAGCGCTCGAACGCGCGCGGGATGTCCTCGGGGTCGAGCCCCGGACCGCTGTCCCGGACCATGATCTCGCCGCGGCCGGCGTCGACCCTGACCGACCCGCCCGAGGGCGTGATCCGGAGCGCGTTCTCGATCAGGTTCGAGACCGCCTGGAGGATCCGGTCCTCGTCGCCGAGGACCCAGGTATCGGGCGCCCCCGCACCGGACAGCTCCACTCCCATCCCCCGCGCGCGAGGAAGATGGCGCTCGACCGATTGCTCGACAACGCCGGCCAGCTCGACCGGTTCGCGGGCGACCGAGAAGTCCGCGCGGCCGAACCGGGCCAGGTCGATGAGGTCGGTCACCAGCCGCTCGAGACGATCGGCCTCGGCGCCGATCACCCGCGCCGATTCGGCCGGCGCGATCGCCCCCTCCTCGAGCGCCTCGGAGTAGCCGCGGATCGAGGTCAGGGGGGTCCTCAGCTCGTGGCTGACCGACTCCAGGAAGCGCGCCTGCGCTTCGCGGGCGCGGGACAGCTCGTCCGACATCTCGTTGAACGACGCTCCGAGGTCGGCGAGCTCGTCGTCTCCGCGAACCGGCACCGCCACGCCGGTCTCGCCCTTCGCCAACCGGCGGGTGGCCGCAGACAGCTCGCCGATCGGGCGGGTCAGCCGCCGCGCGAGCAGGAACGAGAGCACCGCCGCCAGCAGGATGCCGCCGAGGCCGGCGAGCACGAGGCTGGCCATGAAGGGTCGCCACTCGGAGAACGCGATGCTGGCCGGGCGGATCAGCACGATCTTCCCGGTTGGAGTCAGCCGCGCCGCGTAGACGAGCGAGCGGCCGGCGACGTCGATCGTCCCCTGCCCGGACCCCGCGGACGGGAGCGCGCCGAGTACGAGGGCCTGGGCCCGGCGTCCCAGCCGGCGCGGCCGGCCGCTTCCAACCCGGTAAACGTGATCGCCGGGCGTGAGCGCGGCCGGCGCGCCTCCGACCGCGGCGACGAGATCAGCCTGGGCCTCGAGCGTGGAAAGCTTCTGCTTGGCGATCTGATGCCGGACCAGCACGACCCCAACGCCGACCGTGAGCACGCACGAGGCGATCGCCGCCGCCGCGAGGTAGCCGAGGACCCGGCGCTGAAGCCTCATGCCGGCCGGGCCGCCTTGTAGCCGAGCCCGCGGACGGTCTCGATCAGGTCCGGTTGACCGAGTTTCTTGCGCAGCTGCGCGACGTGGACCTCGACGGTTCGCGTCTCGCCCGGGGAGACGAACCCCCACACCGACTCGAGCAGCTCGTCGCGCGTCACCACCTGACCCGCGCGTCGCACGAGGTAGTCGAGCAGGTCGAACTCGCGCTGGGTCAGCGTTACCTGGCGGCCGTCGACGTGGACCTCGCGGGCGCCGCGGGCGACCGTGACCGGCCCGATCTGCGACACGTCCTGAGGTGGCGGCGGCGCCGTCGCCCGCCGCAACACCGCCTTGACCCGCGCGACGAGCTCGCGCGGGGAGAACGGCTTGGTGACGTAGTCGTCGGCGCCGAGCTCGAGGCCGGCGACGCGGTCGGCCTCCTCGTCGCGTGCGGTCAGCATGATCACGGGCACGGCTCCCCCGATCCGGCGGCAGACCTCGAAGCCGTCGATCCCGGGCAACCGGATGTCGAGGAGCACGAGCGCGACCGGATGACGCCGCAACTCGACGAGCGCGTCCTCGCCGCTTCGGACCCACACCGCCTCGTGTCCCTCGCGACGGAGGTAGGTGCAAACGAGCGAGCCGATGTTCGGCTCGTCCTCGACCACCAGGATCGTTGCCGGCATGGGGAGATCGTAGGCGGGCATCCCGGCGTCGGAGCCACAGGTTTTACACGCAGCTGACCTTCACCTGACCGCTGCCTTGCATGCATCTGCCAGGGTGTCGACATCCACTGAATACGGGAGGCTCCGAAGTGACATACCTGCGTAAACACTTGAAGCTCGTCACGGTCGCGGCGGCGTGCGTGGCGATCGGCGCCGCCGGGAGCGCGATCGCCACCGCCGGCGCGGCCAGCAGCGGCACGACGACGTCGTCCTCGACGACCGCCAAGCCCGCGCGTGTGCGCGGCGCGGGCGCCCGTGCGCTCGAGCGTCGGGCGGTACACGCGGACGTCGTCGTGGCCACCAAGAGCGGATTCGACACGGTCACGATCGACCGCGGCTTCGTGCAGTCGGTCAGCGGGCAGCAGTTGACCATCCGCGAGGGAACGAAGAAGGCCACGTACAAGACCGTGACGGTGACGATCCCGTCGAGTGCGAAGGTGCGTGACAACCGGCGGGCTTCGACGATGTCGGCGCTCACCGCGGGACAGCGCGTGTCCGTCGTGCAGGCACCGAGCCGCACCTGGGTGATCGCCCGCACGGCCTGACATCGGAGCGCCCGCGCCCCCCGTGTCCCGCCCGCGGCGTCCGGCCCCGCCGCGGGCGGGCGCGTGTCTCTGCGGTGGGGCAATGGCGACCACGCGGCCGACGATCGCCGGTAATCTCTATAAAAATTGTTGAGATTCGCGAGCCCGTAAGCTACGGGCTCGCCAGGTTGCGGTTGTAAGGCACTGACCGAACAGAAGGAGGCTCGTCCATGAGCGCGCACGCACACGACGACCACGAGCACGCCGGACCGGGCTACGCCTCGCCACAGGCAGCTCGCGAGCAGCCGCCCGAGCAGTTCGTGTACGTGGCGTCGCTGTACGAGGGCACGGGAATCGACCGGCCGGACTTCATCGCGGTCGTCGACGTTGACCCGAGCTCATCCAGCTACGGCCAGATCGTCCACCGGACGGAGATGCCGAACGTCGGCGACGAGCTGCACCACTTCGGCTGGAACGCGTGCTCGTCGGCCTGCCACTCGCAGCTGAAGCGAGACACGATGATCGTGCCGGGCCTGCGCTCGTCGCGACTGCACATCGTCGACATCTCCGAGCCGCGCAAGCCGACGATCAAGAACGTGATCGAGGGCGAGGAGATCAAAGAGAAGCTTGGGCTGAGCGCGCCGCACACCGTGCACTGCATGCCGGGCGACATCGTGACGATCTCGATGCTCGGGGACGCAGACGGCAACACGCCGGGCGGGTTCGCGGTCCTCGACGCCCGCGACTTCTCGGTCGCCGAGCGCTGGGAGCGCGACGCGGGCGGCATCGAGTTCATGTACGACTTCTGGTACCAGCCGCGTCAGAACGCGCTGGTCACGAGCGAGTGGGGCGCCCCCAACACGTTCAAGGACGGCTTCAATCCGGCCGACGTGGCCGCCGGCAAGTACGGGCGGAAGCTGCACTTCTGGGACCTCGAGAAGCGCGCGAAGGTGCAGACGATCGACCTCGGCGACGAGGGCTGGATCCCGCTCGAGATCCGCTGGCAGCACGACCCCGATTCGGCCCAGGGGTTCGTCGGCGCGACCCTGTCGAGCAACATCATCCACTTCAATCGCGACAACGGAAGCTGGGGTGTGTCCAAGGCGATCGACGTGGCCAACGAGGAGCTAGAGGGCTGGCCGCTCGAGGGCGGCGTGCCCGGCCTGATCACCGACCTCGTGCTGTCGCTCGACGACAAGGACCTGTTCTTCTCGAACTGGCTCCACGGTGACGTGCGTCACTACGACGTCTCCGATCCGGCCAATCCGCAGCTGAAGTCGCAGGTGTGGCTGGGCGGACTGCTCGGCCGTGACGGCGGTCATCCGAAGGCGCCGGGCCCGCTCAACGGCGGCCCGCAGATGATCCAGAACTCGCTCGACGGCGACCGGGTGTACGTGACGAACTCGTTGTTCTCGACCTGGGACAACCAGTTCTATCCGGGGATCAAGGGCTGGCTCACGAAGCTGGATCGCCAGGCCGACGGCACCTACGCGCTCGATCCGGACTTCTTCGTCGACTGGGACGAGCAGGCCGACGGCGCTCGCCCGCACGAGATCCACCTGCCCGGCGGGGATTGCACGACTGAGATCTTCCAGTAGCAGCCCGACACTTCACACGCAGGAGGTCGCCCGCGTACTCGCCGAGCTCCGGCGCGTCGGCGAGGCGGAGGACCCGCCCGCGAAGGAGCGCGTGCTTGACCGTGAGCGAGAGCTCGGGCGTCGGGTGTGGGGCGCGGAGCGCGGGGAGGTGTACGGCGGGGCGCCACTGTCGATCACGCCCGAGGTCGGGCAGTTGCTGTCCGTGCTCGTGGTCGCGCGGCGGCCACGGACGATCGTCGAGTTCGGCGCCTCGCACGGGTTCTCGACGATCCACCTCGCGGCGGCCGCGCGTGACGTGGGTTCTGGGCGAGTGATCACGACCGAGATCGAGCCTTCGAAGGCCGCCGCGGCGCAGCGGAACCTGGCCGCCTGCGGTCTCGACGACCTGGTCGACCTGCGGGTGGGTGACGCGCTGACCACGCTCCGGGACGTCGGCGAGGTCGATCTGCTGTTCCTCGACGGGTGGAACAACATGTACGAGCCGGTCGTCGATCTGCTGCAGCCCCGGCTGTCGGCGGGTGCGCTGGTGATCGCGGACCTGAGCTCGGACGATCCCGACCAGGTCAGCTACGTCGAGCGCATGCACGCCGCCGGCAGCGGCTACGTCACGGTCGACGTCCCGCTCGACGCTGGCGTCGTCGTGTCGGCGTGGCTCGGGGGTTAGCCGGAGTCGTTGCGGAGCGTGGCGCGGAGGGCCTCGAGCCCGGTGTACTTCGGTTCCCAGCCGAGTTCGCGCTTCGCCTTCGCGGTGTCCATGATCGCCGGGTGGCTGGCGGCCTCGACCCACTCGGCCGCCGGCGGAGCGAATGAGGGAAGTGGAATCTGCGCCGCAGCGCGAGCAGCGCTCTGCGCGATCCCGGCGGGCACGGTGATCGGGGTGAAGCCGAGCTCGCGCACGACATCGGCCGCGGTCACGATTCCGTCGCCGGCGATGTTGTAGGCGCCGGGCGGCCCGTCGGCGACCGCGCACCTGAGCAGCGCCTGGCCGACGTCCCGTTCGTGGATGAACTGCATGGGCAGGTCCGGGGTCGGGACCGGGACCCGGAAGGGCAGCCGGTGCGCGAAGTCGAGTGCGTTCTGCGCGATCGCCGCCAGCGGTGCCGGGAGCGCGTCCTTGGCGCCGACTGCGTTCGGCCCGAGGACGATCGGCGGTCGGAGCAGATACAGGGCGACCGCCGGATTGGCGTCGGCCTGCTCTCGCAGCAGCTGCTCGAGCTCGGCCTTCTCCTGCGCGTAGAACAGCCGAGCGGCCGGGCGGGTCGGCCACTCCTCGGTCATCCCGATCGGATTGTCGGGATGAAAGCCGTAGGCGGCGACCGACGAGGCGTACACGAACCGCTTGGCGCCGGCGTCGGCGGCCGCGCCGAATGCGTTCATCGTGCCCTCGACGTTGATCGCGCGGATCGTCTCGCGGGACGCGGTGCCCGTGATCATGAACGCGAGATGGACGACGACGTCTGCGGTCTCGAACGCCTCGCGGAGCTGGTTGCGATCGCGAACGTCGCCCTGGCGATAGGTCATCTTGCTCCACCCGTGCTCGGCCGGGTCGAACGGGCGCCGCGCGATTCCGACGATGCGAGCGATGCGCTCGTCGGCCTGGAGCAGTGGGATCAGCCCGAACCCGAACGTCCCGGTCGGCCCGGTGACCGCGACGGTGAGCTCTTGGTCAGACAAGGGCGGCCTCGAGGCCGAACCGCGACGCGATCAGCTCACCGAGCGCGTCCGGCTCGATCTCGGTGATGGTGGCGCGGGTCGGCGTCTCCTCGTTGAGTGACAGGTCCCCGTTCCAGTCGCTGACCGACACACGCAATCCGTCGGGGCGCTGGACGCTGACGATCAGCCCGGTGACGAACGGCGACCGCGGATAGGTGCACGTGTACCAGTTGCTCGTCACCACGTCGATCAGGGGAACGGGCTCGGGGACGAATCCGTACAGGTCGACCCAGTGTCCGCCCTCGACCGACTGCAGGACGATCTCCGGTCCGTCCTGCACGAGCCGAAAGCGCCAGCCTGACTGCTCGTGCTCGCCGCCGGGGCCGAACGGGATCGGCTCGAGCAGGGTGCCGTGACCGAAGCCGACGTCGGCGTGCCAGCGTGCGCCGTCGATTTGAACTCCGAGGACGAGGTGGGTCCGCGGCCGCGGGCCGCCTGGGACCGCGCCGATCCGTACTCGTGCGAGGAACATCTCGACCTCCGCGCCGAGCGCCTCGAGCGCCGCCTTCAGCAGCAGGTTCTGCTCGAAGCAATATCCGCCGCGGCGGTTGGCCACGAGCTTTTGCTGGAGGTCCTCGGGCTCGAGCGAGACCGGGACGCCACGCCGCGGGTCGAGGTTCTCGAACGGGATCGCGGCGACATGCGCGCGGTGAAGCTCGGCCAGATCCGGGCGCCCGCTCAGCCCGATGCGGGCGAGATAGGCGTCGAGCTCGAGCATCCGCCGACTGTACTGCGGCCAGTCGGGCGGTTCGCGAGGTCGTGCCAGCGCGGCGCCCAGCTGCGGCTGTACGACGGCGGGCATCTCAGCCAACGCCACCGGGTCTGCACCGCAGCTGGGCATCCGGCTTGAATAGTTCCTCCAACCAACGGATTGTGCGATCTCCGAACAATCCGTCTCCAGGCGAACGATCCCACGGTATTGGGAAGCTCGCCCCCGTGTCAAGGAAGTTGCGATTAGGACAGTGTTCGCAATCTGGGGGTATCTGTGGCGTGGTTTGCGGGCGAGGTGCGTCCGCGGGTGAGTCCGGCCGTCACGGTCGTAGGTGATCGACGGACACGCCGTGCTCGGTCGCCAGGCGCTCGGCGACGATCGACCGGTGACACGCCTCGGGATCGCGCTCGACGCACAACAGGGCGGCGGCGCCGTCGGTCGGCAGCTCGGACACGATCTGCTCGATCGGGGCGAAATCGAGGATCTCGCGCGTGAAACGGGTCCGGTACTCGTCGGCCAGCTCGACTCGCGAGCGCTTGCCGACACCTCTGCGGGCGTCCTCGGCGTACTGCAACTGGCGGAGCTCAGTGGTCGGCGCGAGGTCCTTGCGGTGGCGATACTCGACCCCGGCGCCGGCAAGGGCAGCCTGGAGCCGGGTCGCGTTTGCCCACGCGTACTCGGGGCCGCGGACGCCGCGGCGTTGACGAACGTCGATCAGCACGCGCACATCGGCCCGGGCCAGCGCGTCGAGGAACCGGTTGAGTTCCCAGCCGTAGACCCCGATCGTGACCACGCGCGCCACCGATCCACGATGTCACAGCGGTGCGCGCGGGCTGGCATGCTCCCGTTCCCGACTCGACCGGGAATACACCGAGACTCCGACCGCGAGGAGACGCACACCGATGACCACGCCCGATTCCGACACTCTGCTGGCTGACACACGCGAGTTCAACGCGGAGCTCGAGCGCCTGCTCGCGACGATCCCCCCGGTCAACACGGTGCCGCCGGAAGAGAGCCGTCGCGCGCGGCGGGAAGGCCGCGGGATCTTTCCTGCGCCCGTGTACGTGCCGGAGGCGCGCGTGGTCCAGATCGACGGTCCGGCCGGGCCAATCCCGCTCCGGATCATCGCTCCGGAGGGCGCGTCGAGGGGGACGTTTCTGCACCTCCACGGTGGGGGGTGGACGCTCGGGGACGCCGACGCGCAGGACCTTCGCCTCCAGCGACTGGCCCGCGACACCGGTCTGACGGTCGTCAGCGTCGACTACCGCCTCGCCCCGGAGAACCCGTACCCGGCTGGCCCGGACGACTGCGAGGCGGCGGCGGTGTGGTTGCTCGGGGATGAGAGCCGCGCGACCGTCGGGGCGGCCGGTCCGCGCGCGATCGGGGGCGACTCCGCCGGCGGCCAGCTTGCGGCGACGACGCTCCTGCGGCTCCGCGATCGCCACGGGATCACCGACGGGTTCGACGCCGCGGTGCTCCAATACGCGTGCGTCGACCTGTCGATGACGCCGAGCCAGCGCCTGTGGGGCGAGCGCAACCTCGTGCTGTCGACGCCGATCATCACCTGGTTTGCCGATCAGTTCCTGCCCGGTCGCGATCCCGAGCAGCGTCGCGACCCTGACATCTCGCCGATATTCGCTGAGCTGTCGGGCATGCCGCCGGCGATCTTCACGGTCGGGACCGCGGATCCGCTGCTCGACGACACGCTGTTCATGGAGGCGCGGTGGCGCGCGGCCGGTAACGCGACCGAGCTTCGGGTCTGGCCGGAGGCGCCGCACGGTTTCGTCTCGCTCCCGATGAGCGTCGCGGACGCGGCGCTCGCGGCCGAGCATGACTTCCTGAATCGGACGCTGGGGTCCGACGGCGCATAGTCGGGTAGGCCGGGGCGGCGCGCGCGACCGGCTAGACCGGGCCGCGGTTGTCGCGGAGCCAGACCAGCGCTTGGATCGTCAGGACCCCGCGCCACGCGGCGGTCTGCGCCGGCGACCACGCGAGCCAATCGAACATCCACCCGCCGTCCTCCTGCTGTCCCTCCTCGACCGCATCGAGGTGAGCCTCGATCTGGGCCGGGGTGAACAGCTCGCGGCTCGGACGGCCGGGGCGCGGGGAGAGGTCTAGCGGTCGCAGGGTCTCGCCCTCGGTGCCGGCGTCGGGCGCGAGCGTCGTCGAGTCGATCCGGGAATGGAGCGCGGCGATTGCGGCGCGCGCCCGGTCCTCGTCGGGAACGGCGTCGAGGAAGGCGCAGGCGTACTTGAGCCAGTAGGCGGACGGCTTCGCGGTGGCGTCGATCTGCCCCCAGGACCAGTCGGTGGCGCGGGACAGCCACTCGTCATCGGTGGCCTTGCTCGCGTGGAGGGCCGCGGCCAGCGCCATCGTGAGGAACGAGCTCGGGGGACCGGGCTCCCACCACGGAGAGTGCGGATACGGCTCGAAGCCGGGCAGCGCGAACGGGATCCCGCCGTCCGGCCCGGCGACCGAGGCGATCCAGCCGCGCGCGCGACGGGCCATGTCGGTACCGGTCAGCCCGGCCTCGTGCAGCATCTCGAGCGCGTACAGCGTCGCGGCCGGCTGGCTGCCGGGGCAGCGAAGGTCAGGCTCGAGCGCGTGGCCGAAGCCGCCGTCGGCGTTCTGATACGGGGCCAGCGCCGTCGCCACCGGCTCGGCCGGCCCGCCCGCGAACAGCATCGCGTAGCGGTGGCGGTCCACCAGACGGGCGGCGGACCAGACGAATGTCTCAGCGGCGGCGAAGTCGACCGGCATACACCACAGACTAGGCGGCGGTAGGCGTGCGGTCTTTGAGAAATCGGACAGGCGAGATGCCGGCGAGCTCCGTGACCTCCGCGGTCATATGGGCCTGGTCAGCGTAGCCGGCCTCGAGCGCGAGCTCGACCAGCGGCACGGGCGGCAGCGACTGGAGCCGGCGGAAGCGCAGCACCCGCGCGAGCATCTTCGGGCCGTAGCCGACCGCGTCGGCGACGCGGCGCTGCAGCTGGCGCGCGCTCACCCCCAGCTCGGCCGCGACCGCGGCGACGCGCGCCTGCGGTCGGTCGAGCGCGGCGACCGCCGCGCCGACGAGCGGGTCGGGGCGCCGGCCGTCGGGCGCGCAGACCGCCGCGAGCAGGAGCGCGTGCGGGTCGTCGCCGGCGAGGAGCGAAGCGAGCAGGGCCTCGGCGCGGTCGCGACCGAGCACGTCGGCGGCGTCGGGCGCGGCGTCGCGGAGCTCCGAGGCCGGGAGCCCGAACGCTTCGCCGGCCGCGCCGGGGCGGAGGCGAACGCCGACGATCCGCGCGCCCGGGTCGAGCGCGACCACACGGGCGCGGGTGTCCGGCCCCGCGATCGAGAGGCGATCGCCCGACCACAGCAGGTCGACACAGGCATCCGGCACGACCCGCTGCTCCCACGCGACCGCCGTCTGCTGCTCCCAGGTGCAGCAGGCGAGCGACGAAGAAACCAGCCGCTCGACGTAGCTGCTCACCTCAGTCCTCGTCGACGAGCCAGTCGGCGAGCCCGACGATCGCGAACACGCGGTGGACCTGCTCGGTCGCCCGGCGGAGCACGAGCGTTCGGCCGCCGGCCTCGGCGTCCTGCTTGGCCTTGATCAGAACGCTTATGCCGGCGCTGTCGACGAACTCGAGCCCATCGAGATCCAGCATGATTTGGGCATGCGGCCCCGCCAGCACCTCGCCGAGGTGCTGTTCGAGCTCCGGGGCGGACACGACGTCGAGCTCACCAACGAGCTCAAGCACCACACCCCGGGCATCGTCCCTGCGTTTGATCGAAAGCTCGGTCGCGACCGCGTCATTCTAATCGCCGGTGCGTCGGCGCCGCGCAGACAAGGTGGCGAACTCAGACGGTCCGCCATTCGCAGTATGCAAGTTCACATGCGGGACACATCCGCCCGCGCACCCGGCTAGCATTCCGCGCCGCAAACTCAGCGCGCGCCAGGCCGGGGTCCGCGCCAGACCCGTGGGGAAGGAGCAACACACGGTATGCAGAGTGTTCACGGAGGCACGCGCGCGACCACGCGGCGTGCGTTCAAACTCGCCGCGCTGACGATCTGCGCGGCGCTCGGCCTTGCGCTGATCGGCGGCCCGGCGCTCGCCAAGACCAAGCAGCACAAGCCCAAGCCGCCCAAGGTCACGATCCACTCGCCGGTCACCCGAGGCTCGGGCTACCTGGCGCTGGGCGACTCGGTCACGTTCGGGTACAGAGAACCAACCGTGGTTCCAGCCCCGAACTATGCGGACGCCTCGAGCTTCACCGGATATCCGGAGGTGCTCGGCTCGGAGCTGCACCTGACCGTCGCCAACGCGGCCTGCTCGGGCGAGACGTCGTCGAGCCTGATCGACCCGACCGCCCAGAGCAACGGCTGCGAGAACACGCCGGGCATGGGGAACGTCGGCTACCGCACGCTGCACCCGCTGCACGTCAGCTACACCGGCTCCCAGCTGGACTACGGCGTCTCCTACCTGAAGAAGCACAAGAACGTCCGGCTCGTGTCGCTGATGATCGGCGCGAACGACTTCCTCGTGTGCCAGGAGACGACTCCGGACAAGTGCACCAGCCTGAACGAGGAGGCAGCGGTGCTCGCGACCGTCGGCAAGAACGTCAAGACGATCCTGTCGGCGATCCGCAATAAGGCCCACTACACCGGGCAGGTCGCGATCGTCAACTACTACTCGCTCGACTACTCCAACCAGGCGGGCACCGCGCCGATCGCGCTGCTCAACGCTACCGTCGACACCGCGGCCCAGCCGTTCCATGTCGTGGTCGCGGATGGCTTCGGCGCGCTCGAGGCCGCAACCGCGAACGCCGGCGGCAACACCTGCACGGCCGGGCTGCTCACGCAGCTGTCGGGCGGCGGCTGCGGGATCCATCCGAGCTACGCCGGTCAGTCACTGCTGGCGCTGGCGCTGGAAAGGGCGATCCGGCTGGGTTAGACGGAAGGAGATTGAAGGCGGGATGGTGAGGCGCCGAGGCTCACCCCGCGACGCGGCCCTTCCAGCCTGGGCGCCCGCCGACGATCACCCTTAGTTTCGGCACGAAGCCGCGAACCCTTAGCGTGATCGCGCCCGAAATTTTTCGGGCGCGATCACGCCAGGCGGGAGTAGCCTTCAACCATGAAGCCGTGGATGCTTCCGTGGCTGTTCCCGTTGGCGCTGCTGGGGGCGGTGGCGTTCGTCGCGGAATTCAACGGTTACGCGGCGTTGATCGCGGTACCGGTGGGGTTCGTGCTGGTCTCGCTCCGGTGGCCCGCGCTGTTCCGTGACCAGGGCTCGGATCCCGACACGGACTACTGGCGGATCAGGCGCCCATAGACAGGGGCTCGGGTGGCGCGGGACCGCGGTGGCGCGCCGCGGGGTGGCCCGCGGCGATGCGACTCAACCTTTTTCCCCCGCCGACCCCTTAACCGGGCAGATGGAAGACCGGCGAGCCGAGTTCGAGAAGTTCGTAGCCGAGAATGCCGGCGGTCTCACCCGGACCGCGTACCTGATCGTCTGGGACCTGCACGAGGCGGAGGACCTGGTTCAGGAGACGCTGCTGAAGGTGGCCAGGCGCTGGTCGCGGGTCCGCCGTATGGCGCGCCCGGTCGCGTACGCGCGCCGAATTCTGGTCAACCTCGCGCTTTCGGGCGCCGACCGCAGATCCCGCCGCCGGCACGAGCTCGCCGGCGAGCCCGTCGCCGACCGGCTCGCCGACGTGGACGAGCCGAACGGGCACGACGAGCTGCTCGGCGCGCTGGCGGCGCTGCCGCCGCGCCAGCGCACGGTGCTGGTGCTGCGCTACTTCCTGGACCTTCCCGAAGCCGAGGTGGCGGCCGCCATGAAGTGCTCGCTCGGCACAGTGAAAAGCACGTCCTCTCGCGGACTCGCGCGACTCGAGCAGGCGTTGCGAACGACCAATGACACGAGGAGCATTTCGACATGACCCAGCAACTCGAATCCGATCTGCGCGTGGCGCTCAGCGAGCGCGCAGCCCAGGTGCCGGCGGCGAGCATCGCTCGCCTCGCCGGTCTCGACTACAAACCGCGGGTCCGTCGCTTGCGGCCGCCGGTGGCGATCGGCGCGGTGGCGAGTGCGGCGGGCGCTGCCGGCGCGGTGGCGGTCGTCATCTCGCTGAGCGCCGGCGCATCGAATGCGTTCGCGGGGTGGACGGCGAAGCCCACCGCGCCGTCGCCCGGGCAGCTCGCAGCCGCAAATGTCAATTGCCAGTCGCAGTCGCCGGTCGCGGGGCTGCCGCTGAAGCTCAACGACACCCGCGGGCCATTTACGTTCTCGATCTACGCCAACGACAGTGCGAGCGTGACGTGCATCGAGGGACCGTCGTTCACCGCGGCCGCCGGCAGCCAGTCGAGCGCGCCGATCGACGTGCCCGCCGGGCACATCTTCCTGTCGAGTTCGCACGCGGCGTATCGCAGTGGCGCGGCGTACTCGTTCGCGGACGGCCGTGCCGGCGATGGCGTAACCGGGGTCACGTTGACGCTTGACGACGGAAGCGCGGTCCAGGCAACGGTGGCGAACGGCTGGTACGTCGCGTGGTGGCCGAGCACCCAGGAGGTCAAGTCCGCCGACGTCACGAGCCAGTCCGGCGTGATCACGCAGACGTTCGGCCCGGGCGCGCCTATCCCCTGCGGCCAAGCGCCTTGCGGCGGCGGTAGCGAACGGGGCAGCTTCTCCAGCGCCGGCGCCGGCGGCGGCAACGGCTCGACCCAGACCAGGATCCAGAGCTACGGCGGCTCCCAGTGACGCGATCTGGTTTGCTTGTGAGCCATGCGCCGCGCATGGCTCATCCTCGCTGTCGTCGTCGGGCTTGCCGGCTGCGGTAGCAGCAACTCGTCCAGCACGTCGACCAGCGCGACCTCCACCGCCGCCGCGACCACCGCGGCGGCGGCGCCGTCAGCGTCGCCGTGCACCACGGTCAAGGTGCCGGCACCGAAGCCTTCTCCGCACCTCTCCGCACCGCACCTCAAGCTCGACCCGCACCGAACGTACACGGTGACGATCGTGACCAACTGCGGCACGTTCGCGTTCACACTCGACGTGGCGCAGTCCCCAAAGACATCCGCGTCGTTCTACTACCTGGTCAAGCGCGGCTTCTTCGACGGCGTGACCTTCCACCGGGTGGCGTCGGGATTCGTGATCCAGGGCGGGGACCCGACCGGCACCGGCGCCGGCGGACCCGGTTACACCGTCGTCGAGGCGCCGCCGAAGAGCACGCAATATGTGCTTGGCGACGTCGCGATGGCGAAGACCGGGGCCGAGCCGTCGGGCGCGTCGGGCAGCCAGTTCTTCATCGTGACCGCCGCGAACGTCACCCAGTCGGCCGGCCTGACCCCGGACTACGCGCTGCTCGGCAAGGTGGTGTCCGGGATCGGCGTGGTCAAGAAGATCGGCTCGCTGCCGACGAACCCTCCGGGCGACGGGTCCCCGACGCCGGCGGTCGTGATGTCGAGCGTCACGGTCTCGACCAGCTGAACCGGGGCCGTCGACTACGTGGGTGAGATCTCAGTCGATGATCCGCGAGCGCCCGACGTGCGAGCGCTGCTCGCGATCCACCTCGAGTTCGCGAGGGCGCCGACGCCGCCCGAGGACGCCCACGCGATCGACGTCGACGGCCTGCTCGACCCGGCGATCACGTTCGTCAGCTACCGAGTCGACGGCAGGCTGCTCGCGATCGGGGCGCTCAAGGAGCTCGACCCGCGCCACGGCGAGATCAAGTCGATGCACACCGCGCAGGCCGCCCGCGGCCGCGGGCTCGGGCGGCTGATGGTCGAACATCTGATCGCCGTCGCGCGCGATCGCGGCTACGTGAGCCTCAGCCTCGAGACGGGATCGATGGCGGAGTTCGCACCCGCGCGGGCGCTGTACGCGAGCGCCGGGTTCGAGCTCTGTCAACCGTTCGGCGACTACCGCGATAGCCCGAACAGCACGTACATGACGCTACGCATCGTGAGCTAGAACGGGCCGCGAGGCTCGTAGGAGCCCGCGATATCGTCGACGTTCAGGACGGAGCAGCCCACCGAGCGGACACTATCGCTACCTTCCGGCCCGGTGTTCGCCAGCCTGCGCGTCGAGGACCCCGAGCAGCGGTTGGCCGCGGTCCGGTTTCGCTCGGACCTTCCGCTCGCCGACCCGGAGTTCGTCAGGGACGACGGCGGCTGGGTGCTCGAGTTGCCGCCCACGGGCGTCGCGCGGCTCGAGTACCAGCTCGAGCTGTCCGACCACGACGGCGAAACGATCGTCGTGTGCGATCCCGGCAACCCGGAGCGCGCCCCGGGCGCGTTCGGGGACAAGTCGGTGTTGCTCGCGCCCGGCTACCGACCGCCGGCGTGGCTCGAGGAGCCCGCGGTCGCCGGCGAGCTCGATCAGGTCGGCATCCGTGTGCTCGGCCGCGATCTGACGATCGGCATCTGGTCGCCGGCCGAGGGCGAGCTGCCGCTGCTGGTCGCCCACGACGGGCCGGAATACGACGAGCTGTCGTCGCTCACCCGGTACGCGGGCGCGATGATCGAGCGCGGTCAGGTCCCGCCGTTCCGGGTCGCGTTGCTGGCCCCGGGCGACCGCAACGAGTGGTACTCGGCGTCGGCCGCGTACGGCCGCGCGCTATGCAACCGGATCCTGCCGGCGATCCGCGAGCACGTCGCCGTGTCCGGCCTTCCGGTCGGGATGGGCGCAAGCCTCGGCGGGCTGGCCATGCTCCAGGCCCAGCGAACGTGGCCGGGCGCGTTCGGCGGCCTGTTCCTGCAGTCGGGCAGCTTCTTCGTCCCCCGTTTCGATCGCCACGAGTCGGGCTTCCCGAGGTACGGTCGCATCGTGCGCTTCGTCCGCCGCGTCCTCCGCACCGTGACGTTCCCCGAGCCGGTGCCGGTGGCGATGACCTGCGGCGCCGAGGAGGAGAACGCGTTCAACAACCGGCTGATGGCGAGCGCGCTGGCCGCCCAGGGCTACGACGCGCACCTGGACGAGGTCCCCGACCTGCACAACTACACGGGCTGGCGCGACGCGCTCGATCCGCACCTGACTCACCTGCTGGCGGGTCTCTGGGCCACGGGATGAACGGCGTCGCGGTCTACGGTCACTGGGGTCGGCCGCTGCTCGCGTTCCCGGCCGAGGGCGGGGACGCCGGCGAGTTCGAGCGCCGCGGGATGGTCGGGGCGATCGCAGACCTGATCGACGCCGGCCGGGTCAAGCTCTACTGCGTCGACTCGTTCGACCGCGAAACGTGGTCGAACCGTGACGTCCCGCTCGAGGAGCGAGCCCGCCGTCACGAGGTGTACGAGTCGTGGATCCTCCACGAGGTCGTGCCGTTCATCCAGTGGGACTGCGGTGGCGCGCACGAGGTGATGACCTGCGGCGTGAGCCTCGGCGCCTTCCACGCCGCCAACTTCGCGCTCAAGCGCGCCGACGTGTTCCCGCTCGCGATCGGGATGTCGGGCAACTACGACCCCACCGCATGGCACGGGTGGGGCGAGCGGGGCGAGGCCGCGTACTTCAACAACCCGATGGACTACGTCGGCCACCTCGACGGCGATCACCTCGAGTGGCTCCGCGACCGGTTGAGCCTGTTGCTCGTGTGCGGCCAGGGGCAGTGGGAGGACACGACGGGCGCGCTCGACTCGACGCGCAGCTTCGCCGGGCTGCTCCAGTCCAAGGGCATTCGGTGCGAGCTCGACCTGTGGGGTCACGACATCCCGCACGATTGGCCATCCTGGCGAGCGCAGTTCGCCCACCATCTGCCACGCTTCTGCTGACCGATGGCGGAGAGAACCCACCTGATCGGATTGCTGCTCGGCACCGAGGACGACTGGCCGGTCGCGTTCGAGACGCTCATCTCGCGGCTGGGTCCGATCACCGACGCGTCGGGGCACCGCCACCGGATCGCCACCGAGCGGATCACGATGGAGCCGTTCGACCTGCGGGACCGTCCGCGGTACGAGCTCGTGATCGACCGGCTCGCGTACTGGTACTACCTCCCGCGCGAATGGCTGAAGAAGGTCGCGCTGATGAACGACGTGTACCTGCTGAACAGCCCGTTCACGTTCCAGTCGATGGAGAAGCACGCGGCCTACTGCGCGATGATCCGGCTCGGTCTCAAGGTGCCGCCGACCGTGCTGGTCCCACACAAGGACCCGCCGGACAACTCGCGCTTCCAGTACACCGCGGCCCGCTACAACCAGCCGTTCGACTTGCCCGCGATCGCCGAGAAGATCGGCTATCCGCTGTTCATGAAGCCCTACGACGGCGGCCAGTGGATCGGGGTAAACCGCGTCCGCAACCAGACCGAGCTCGAGCGCGCCTACGACGAGTCGGGCCGGCGGCTGATGCATCTGCAGGCGTCGGTCGAGAACTTCGACGTGTTCGCCCGCTCGCTGTCGATCGGCCCCGAGACGATGGTCATGAAGTTCCGGCCTGAGAAGCCGATGCACGACCGCTATGCCGTCGCCCACGACTTCCTCTCGCCCGAGCTGGGCGACGAGGTGCTGACGATCAGCCGTCTCATCAACGCGTTCTTCCGCTGGGAGTTCAACTCGTGCGAGTGCCTGGTCCGCGGCGATCAGGTCCACCCGATCGACTACGCCAACGCGTCTCCCGACGTCGCGCTGACGAGCCTGCACTACTACTTCCCGTGGGCGATCAAGACCCTGGTCAAGTGGTGCACGTTCTGCCTGGTCACCGGCCGCCGGCCGCGGCTCGACCTCGACACCCGCACCTACTTCGAGACCGGCGACCGCGAGGACCTCGGCTATGCGGAGAAGCTCGCGGTCTATCGGCGCCTCGCCGACGAGTACTTCGAGACCGACCGATATCTCGACTTCTGCGACAGCCGCCTCGGCCACGTCGACGAGATCGTGCTCGATTGGGTGGACTCACCCGACTTCGATCGGCTACTGCTGGCCACGGTCCGGGCGACTTACCCCGCGCACGAGCAGGAGCGGTTCGTCGCGCACGTGCGCGGCCTCGTCGGGCAGTGGGTGCGCGAGAACGGCCGCGAGCCGGCCTGGGCCTGAGCGCGGTCCGCTGACGTTCAGCCGTCGTCGACGAGCCCGACGAGCGGGCCGAGCAGCCTCCGTGAGCGCCGCGACAGGCCGGGCAGCGCCAGCAGCCTGTGGGTCGGCGGCGCGCCGGCGCGGAGGCGGTCGAGCTGCTCGAACGCGATCGGGCGCCAGCGGTCGTCGACGATGGTGCGCGGATCGTCGTGAGCGATCGTCGCGGCGTCGACGCTCAGGTGCTCCGACCACAGGCGTAGCCGCGTGGCCCGGGCGAGCTCGGCATCGTCGGTGACGACGTTCATCTCGGTGTCGTTCAGCAGCGAGTGCGCGTTCAGGTTCGCCGAGCCGACAGTCAGCCAGCGATCGTCGACGATCCCGACCTTGGCGTGCACGTACAGACGATCGTCGCGCTCGCCGCTGAGCGACCGCAGCGTGGTCGCGAGCATGCGCCCGGCTCCGTCGTCGGCCGCGGCGAGGACGCCGAGCTGACCGACCGTGTCGTCGTGTCCGTTGTTCGCCTTCGACGGCAGCAGGACCACGATCCGGAACTCGTCGCACGGAGGCCGCCGTAGCTTGTCCGCGAGCAGTCGCACGATCTCGGGGGACCACAGGAACTGGTTCTCGAGGTAGATGAAGCGCCGGGCGCTGCTGATCGCGCGGACGTAGCTCTCGAGGATCCGGTACTCGCCGGCGGGAATCGCATCGTACATCCCGTTCGCGATCGTCCGCACGACCTGGACGGTGTGGCCGCCGGCGGGCGCGGGCGCACCGGGCCGGTCCAGCTGATTGCCCGTGAGTTCGCGCCAGCGCAGCGCGAAGTGGTCGTCGACGTCGGCGACCGCGGGGCCGCGCAGGCGCGTGCCGACGTCGTGCCAGCCGAGCCGGCGGCGCGCCGGATGGTCACTGGTGTCGAACCGATCGCCGCCGTAGTCGGTCATGTCGATACCGCCGACGAACGCGACCTCGCCGTCGACAACGACGGTCTTCTCGTGGTGGCAGTGGAACGGATGCTCGCGCGGATCGGTCTCGCAGCGGATCCGCGTGCCGCGGGTGAGGGTCGCGACGCCGTCGCGGACCTCCTTGCGCGTGGGATGGAACGCCGGAACCGGCGCGCCCGCCCATACGAGCACCCTCACGTCGGTCCGCTCCGCGACCTCGGCCAGGAGCCTGCCGAGCACACCGCGGCGCTCCCCCCGGACGAGCTCGAAGTGGGGCGCGATGTGCCAGCCGGTCACGTGGACGTAGTCGCGCGCGCCCTCGAGCGCCTCGGCGATCAACGGGAACGCCTCGGCGCCGTCGACCAGCACCTCGAGCGCGCACCCTTCGCGCGGCCGCGGATCGCCCGCCGCCCACGGCCCGTCGCCGGCGGGGGTGAGGGCATGGCTCCAGCCGAGGCGGCGCAGGCGCCAAGCATGCTTGACGCGCACCGCCGCCTCGACACCGTCACCTACGGCCGAGTCAACCCCTGACAGCACCGAATCGAGCGAGCCGGACATCCAACTCATGCCTACCCGATCCGGCTCGGACTCAATTAGAGCCCTCTCACGCCGCGATCGCCTCGAGCTCATGCGTCCCGGCCGCGGTCAGCTCGGGCTGCTCGCGCTCGATCTCATGCTCGCGGACCAGCCACAGTGCGAGCAGCGACCCGGCGAACGCCAGCGCGGCGCCGATCACGAGGATCGTGTTCAGGCCGCTCAGGAACCCCTCGCGGGTCGCGCTGGCGACGAGCCCGCGCGCTCCATGTGGGACCGCCCGTAGCGCGGCTTGGAGCTGTCCGCCCGAGGCCGCCTCGATCAGCTGGCGGGGGCGACCGCCGGTGGCCGCCGGCGTGCCGGCTGCGACCGAGGAGATCTTGTCGGCTCCCCGCGCGAGGAAGATCGCTCCCCACGCCGCCACGCCGACCGCGATCGACACCTGCCGGAACGTGTCGTTGATGCCTGCGGCCATCCCGCTCTTCTCCTTGGAGACGACGCTCACGGCGACGTCCGCGATCACCGGGTTCAGCAGGCCGACCCCGATGCCGGCGACGATGAAGCCGGGCAGCAGCGCCGTCCAACCGTCGCTGGGGGTCAATCCCGACATCAGCACGAGCCCGACCCCGATCAGCGCCAGGCTGCCCGCCATCAGGACGCGCGCTCGTACCCGGCCCATCAAGGCGACGGCAAGCGGTGCGACCAGGAATGGCACCAGGGTGATCGGCAGGTACCGGAGTCCCGCCTGCAGCGGCGAATAGCCGAGGTAGTTCTGCAGGTACAACGTCAGGTACAGGAACAGCGCGAACAGCGAGGCCGAGACCGCGGCCGCCGCGAGTTGGACGCCGGTGAACGCGTGCCGGCGGAACAGCTCGAGCGGGAGCATCGGCTCCTGGACCCGCTGCTCGATCGCGATGAACGCCGCGAGCATGACCGCGGCCCCGGCGAACAGGCCGATGATCAACGGGCTGCCCCAGCCCTCATCGTTGCCGCGCAGCAGCGCGAGTACGAGCATCACCAGCGCGCTGCTGAAGCTGACGAGCCCGAGCCAGTCGATGCGGGTCGCGTTCGGATCGCGCGACTCACGGATCTTCAGGAATGTGATTGCGACCGCCGCGATTCCGATCGGCACGTTGAGGAAGAACACCCATCGCCATCCGAACGCGGTGGTGATCACGCCGCCGACCAGCGGCCCGACCGCCACCGCGACGCCGATCGTCGCGCCGTAGACGCCCATCGCCGTCGCGCGCTCCTTGCCGGGCGCGAACTCCTGCGCCACCAGCGCCAGTGAGACCGCGAACATCGCGGCGCCGCCAACGCCCTGGATCGCGCGGGACACGTTCAAGAACGTCGCGTCCGGCGCGATCCCCGCGGCCAGCGAGGCGGCCGAGAAGATCCCGAGCCCGATCAGGAACACGGCCCGGCGTCCGAGCCGATCTGCCAACGACCCCGCGGTCAAGACCACCGCGGCGAGTGCCAGCGTATACGCGTCGATCACCCATTGGACGTCGGTGAAGCTCGCCGACAGGTCCTTCTCGATCGACGGGAGGGCAGTGTTCACGACCGTAATGTCGAGCAGCAACATAAAGGTGCCGACGCTCACCGCCAGTAAGGTCCACCACTTTCTAGACATCAGATACCTCCGGTTTCGGTGCTAAACTTGTCAGGCAACCTTGTAAGGCTTCCGAACTGTCTGGCCACCTTATCAGGAGTCCTGACGAAATGTCAATTGATCACGAAATCCCACGTCCACCGTTGATGATTCGGCTACTCAGCCTGGCCTTCGACGACTTCTGCGAGGACCTGGAACGACGCGTTGCCGACACGCCGTACAGCGACATCCGGATCACCCACGGGTGCGTGTTCGGGAACATCGACCCCGAAGGGAGCCGGCTCACCGACCTCGCCGAGCGCGCCCGTATGACCAAGCAGTCGGTCGGCGAGGTCACCAGCGACCTCGAGCAGCGCGGCTACGTCGAGAGGGTGCCCGACCCGAGCGACGGCCGGGCGAAGATCATCCGGCTGACCGAGCGCGGGCGCGCCGCCCAGGCGCTCGGCGTCGGACTGATCGACGAGATTGAGCAGGAATGGGCCGAGCGGTTCGGCGCCGAGCGCGTCACCGCGCTCCGAGAGGCGCTCGAGGCGATCACCGGCGAGCGGCTCCCCGCGGTTCCCGCTTGAGCGCGGCGCGGCTCGAAGGAGGTGTCCCGGTCACCGCCGGGTGGTTCGTGGTCAACGCACGGGACGCGCGGTGGCTCCACAACGACATGCGGACCCTGTGCCGGTTCGGCGGCGAGGGTGAGGCCCACTTCGACGACCTCGGGGTCGGCCTGTACTGGATCCAGCCGGGTAAGCCGATGTCGCTCTACCACCACGAGGCCGGTCAGGAGGACTTCCTGGTGCTCCGCGGCCGGTGCACGCTGATCGTCGAGGGTGAGGAGCGGGCGATCGCGGCCTGGGACTTCGTGCACTGCCCGCCGAGGACGCCGCACACGATCGTGGCCGAAGGCGACGCACCGGCGCTGATCCTGGCCGTGGGCGCCCGCAAGGAGAAGGGAAGCGCGCGGTATCCGTTCGAACCGGTGGCGGCGCGACGCGGCGCAGGCGTGCCCGACGCGACGACCTCCGCAGACGAGACGTACGCCGGCTTCGGCCAGCCTCGCCCGGGGCCCGCCCCGGACATCTTCTAGCGGCGCTACTGCTGCTGTACCGGGGGCGCCTTCACCCGCTGGGAGCAGCCGTGGTTCTTGAGCGCGTTGTTGGCGGTCGCGAGCTGCCGGCCGGTCGGGAATGCGTGGAGCTTCAGGAAAGTCGCCTGGTAGTCCTCGCACTGGGTCCGCGACCAGTGCTTGGGTCCGGGGACGCGCTGCGCGCAACCGTGCGCCTTGAGCGTCCGGTTGCCCCCCGCGAGCAGCACCCCGTTCGGGTGCGGATGGCGGACGTTGAACAGCGACTGCTGGAGCGCGCACTGCGAGTTCGACCAGTGGGGCGTCGTGAGGGCGCCGGCGGGCGCCGCGAGGCAGGCGGCGATCGCGGCGGCGCTAGCGATCGATCCGATCCAAGTCGTAGTCCGAGTCATGGCCGGATCATGCCTCATCCGCGAGCGATGAGCGCCGCGACCCCGTCGAGGATCCGTGCCAGGCCGAACGCGAACTCGTTGTCGGGATCGTCCTCGTCCGACAGTGCTCCCGAGGCGATTGCGGCGGCCAGCGCGGGAAAATCGCCGCCCTCGATCAGTGCCGCGAGCATCTGGGCGTAGGTCGGCATCACATCGGCGCCGCCGGAGCCGGCCGCGAGGTCGAGGTCCAGCGTCACATCGTTGCGGACGAAGCCGCTGAGGAGCAGGACGGTTGAGAGCTTCTCCTGCTCGGACAGCGGCGTGGCCTCGAGCGCCTCGAGCGCGTTCTCGAGCCAGGCGACGTTGTTCGGACCGAGCGGCGGTGCGCTGATCGGTACCCGGAGCGCCCACGGGTGGCGCTGATAGGTGCTGCGCACCCCGACCGCCCACCGGGTCAGACCCGCGCGCCAATCCTCGCCGGGCGGCGCCGGCGGCGGTGCGCCGAGCGCGCCGTCGACCATCAGCGTCAGCAGCTCGTCCTTGGCCGCGACGTAGCGGTAGAGCGACATCGTGCCCACACCAAGCTCGGCGGCGACACGCGTCATCGACAGCGCGCCGATGCCCTCGGTCATCGCCACCTTGATCCCGGCGGCGACGATCCGATCGAGCGTCAGGCCCGGCTTCGGCCCGCGCGTGCCTCGCTGCCGGCGTCCCCAGGCGAGCTCGATGCTCGGGGGGATGAGGTTGTCGTCGTCAGTTGACATCTCAGATTTATTGCGTATGCTCTACGCAATAGAGCGTATGTGGTACGCAGTTTACCGGTTCGAGAGAGAGGTGCAATGAACGAGAACGCAGCAATCGCGGTCGACAACCTAACCAAGTCATACCCGGGGGTCCGAGTGCTCGACGGGATCGATCTCCGCGTGCCCGCCGGCACCGTGTTCGCGCTGCTCGGCCCGAATGGCGCCGGCAAGACGACGACCGTGCGGGTCCTCGCGACGCTGGTGGCGCCCGACGGCGGCTCGGCGCGCGTTGCCGGACACGACGTCGTCGCCGAGCGACATGCGGTCCGCCGCCGGATCAGCCTCACCGGCCAGTACGCCGCGGTCGACGAGATCCAGACCGGGAGGGAGAACCTCGAGATGATGGGGCGGCTGCGAGGCCTGCGACCGAGCGCGGCGCGCGCTCGCGCCACCGAGCTGCTCGAGCGGTTCGACCTCGTCGCCGCCGGCGACCGTCGCGTCGTCACCTACTCGGGGGGGATGCGGAGACGCCTCGACCTCGCTGCCGGACTGGTCGCGAACCCTGAGGTGGTGTTCCTCGACGAGCCGACGACCGGGCTCGATCCCCGCGCCCGGCGGGCGATGTGGGAGGTCGTGAAGGACCTGGCGCAAGCGGGAGTGACGGTGTTCCTCACCACCCAGTACCTCGACGAGGCCGAGCAGCTCGCGGACACGATCGCGGTCCTCGACAAGGGCCGCATCGTGGCTCACGGAACCGCTTCCGAGCTCAAACATCAGGTCGGGGGCGCGCGGCTCGAGCTCCAGCTCGCCGACGCCGCGGACTTCGATGAGCTGCTCGACTACCTCGGACCTCGAGCGGTGCAGTCCGATCGCTCGACGCTGACGATCGGCGTCGCGACCGACGGCACCGCGTCGGCGGCCCGCGAGCTGTTCGACGAGCTCGACCCGGACCGGGTTCGGATCGTCCGGTTCGACGTTCGGACGGCGACGCTCGACGACGTCTTCATGACCCTGACCACAGACCACGCCCCGGCCCACGCGCGAGAAAGCGAGATCACGAATGTCTGAGTACGCAGTCCCACCGCTGGTCACTCGAGCGCTGCGGATGACGCTCCGGAACATCGAGGGGATGCTGACCGCGCTGGTCCTGCCCGTAGTGATGATGCTGATGTTCGTCTACCTGTTCGGCGGCGCGATCAACACCGGGACCAGCTACGTGGACTACGTCGTCCCCGGCGTGCTGCTCGTATGCATCGGATGGGGCGCGAGCACGACCGCGATCACCGTCGCCCACGATCTCGCGTCAGGGATCATCGACCGGTTCCGCTCGATGGACGTCCGCGGCGAGGCGTTGATCAGCGGGCACGTGGTCGCAAGCGTCGTCCGCAACCTGATGTCCGCAAGCGTCGTCGTCGCCGTCGCTTTCGCGATCGGGTTCCGGCCACACGCGGGCGCGGGCGCGTGGCTGTTGGCCGTCGGGGTCCTGGCGCTGTTCGTGCTCGCGCTGTCCTGGCTTGCCGCGGCGATCGGGATCGTCGCCCGTACGCCCGAGATGGCCCAGGGAATCGCGTTCCTCGTGAGCTTCGTGCCGTACGTGAGCAGTGCGTTCGTCCCGGTCCAGACGATGCCGTCGGTGCTGCAGGGCATTGCGCGCAACCAGCCCGCGACCGCCGTCGCCGACACGCTTCGCGTGGCGCTCAACGGCGGCCACGTCGGCGCGAGCGCGTGGCACGCGGTCGCGTGGAGCGCCGGGATCATCGTGGTGTCGATCGTGCTGTCCGGGATCCTGTTCCGGCGCCGGGCCCGGTGAGCCGGCTCGCAGGGGCCGCCAGCCGTTAGGCTGCCGATCCCAGCGTCATGGCATTCGACCTGGTCATCGACATCGAGAACACCCCGGGTGCACTCGCCGCGGTCGCTGCCGCGATCAGTGACGCGGGCGTGAACATCGCCGCGGCCACCTGCATCGGGACGGGCGAGCGGGCCGAGATGCACATCCTCGTCCCGCACGCGGAGGCCGCTCGTCACTCGCTGGCGATCTCGCACCTCGCGGTCAGCCGCGAGCGCGAGGTCGTCGTGGTCGACGTCGAGGATCGCCCCGGAGTGCTCGCGGACCTGACCCGCCGGATCGCCAAGGCGGGTGTCGACCTCGACCTCGTCTACGTCGCCACCCGGAACCGGGTGGTGTTCGGGTCAGCGGACCTAGCGGGGCTGCGGGCCGCGCTGGACCCGGCGAGCTGACGGCGGCCGTCCCTCCGGATACAACTCCCGCATCTTGCGGGCGCGAGCGACGCGGACGGCCACGTTGACCGCGACGTCGATCACGAGGATCAGGATCAGCGACCAGTACTTCGCGAAGCCGCGGTGAAGATTGGCGGCGATGTAAATCGCCGCCGCGATTCCGATGAACAGGCCGATTGCGGTACAGAGGTTCACCGCGACGGTCAGGAACGGCGTGTCGAGATACTCGGGATCCTCCAGATCGGGCCGGCCCGGCATCTGGGCGCGCCAACTGAGGAAGTTGGGTCGCGCATGTCGCTCTCCCGAGATACCGATACCCAGGTAATGGCGCGCCGACTCCGATTCGGTCCGGGAGACTGTCACAGCGGCGCGCGGCTGCCTCGTCTGAGCTGGTGAAATCGATCAGAGGAGCCAGACATGAAAGTGTTCGTTGCAGGCGCCACCGGAGCGATGGGAAAGCAGCTGGTGCCGCGGCTGATCGCGGCCGGCCACGCGGTTGTGGGCACGACCCGGAGTGAGGGCAAGCAGGGCGCGCTGCGGGACCTCGGCGCGACCCCGGTGGTCGTCGACGCGCTCGATCCCGACCAGGTAGCGGAGGCCGTCGCGAACGCGCAACCCGATGTGATCGTCCACGAGCTGACCTCGATCGCGGAGCTCGACATGCGGCATTTCGACCGCACCTTCGCGATGACCAACCGGCTGAGGACCGAAGGCACGGATCACCTGCTGTCCGCGGGCCGCGCGGTCGGCGTCAAGCGGTTCGTCGCCCAGAGCTATACGGGATGGCCGTACGCACGGACCGGCGGCCCGGTCAAGACCGAGGACGATCCGCTCGACCCGTCTCCGGCCAATGAGATGCGCGAATCGATGGCGGCGATCCGCCACCTCGAGACGGCGGTCACTGAAGCCGACTGGACCGTGGGGATCGTGCTCAGGTACGGGGGGTTCTATGGTCCCGGGACGTCCCTGGCCCCAGGCGGCGAACAGTTCGAGATGGTGCGCAAGCGCAAGTACCCCGTGGTTGGCGACGGCGGCGGCGTGTGGTCGTTCGTGCACGTCGCGGACGCCGCCGAGGCGACCGTCGCGGCCGTCGACCGCGGCGAGCGCGGGATCTACAACGTGTGCGACGACGACCCGGCCGCGGTCGCCGAGTGGCTGCCGGCGCTGGCCCAAACGATCGGGGCGCCGAAGCCGTGGCACGTGCCGCGACTCGTCGGACGTCTGGTCGCCGGCGAGGCTGCGGTCGTGATGATGACCGAGATCCGCGGTGCATCGAACGCCAAGGCCAAGCGCGAGCTCGGCTGGCATCCCGAGCACCCGAGCTGGCGCGAGGGGTTCGCGGCGTGAGCTCGGGCGGCGATCATCTGCCTGCCGGGAGCAGCTCGAGCGAGGAGCTGCTCGACGAGCTGCGGCCGGCGTCGTTCGCGATCGCCTACCGGATGCTGGGCAGCGTCTCCGAGGCCGAGGATGTGGTCCAGGAGGCGCTGCTTCGCGTCCACGGGGCGCTCGAGGCCGGCGAGACGATCGAGTCGCCGCGCGCGTTCGTCGCCACGATCACCACGCGGCTGGCGATCGACGAGCTGCGCTCGGCTCGCGCGCGGCGCGAGCGCTACGTCGGCGAATGGCTGCCCGAGCCGATCCTCACCGACAGCCGCGACGATCCGGCCCAGCACGCCGAGATCGCCGACTCGCTGTCGATGGCGATGCTGGTCCTGCTCGAGACGCTGTCCCCGGAGCAGCGCGCGGTGCTGCTGTTGCGCGACGTGTTCGACTACGGCTACGGCGAGATCGCCGAGATCGTGGGCAAGAGCGAGGACAACGTGCGCCAGTTGGCGACCCGGGCGCGCGCCCACGTCGACGCCGGCCGGCCGCGGTTTCAGACCTCGCGCGAGCAGCGCGATGAGCTCGCTCGGCGGTTCCTGGCGGCGGCCACGGAAGGCGATCTCGCCGGGCTCGAGGCGCTGCTGGCCCACGACGTGACGCTGACCGGCGACGGCGGCGGCAAGGTGCCGGCGCTGGCCCGTCCGCTCCAGGGCCGCAACCGCGTCGCGCGCGCGCTGCTGAACTGGGTCAAGCTGGCCGCCCGGATCCCCGGCGCCTCGTTGCGCGAGGTCGAGGTCAACGGGATGGCCGGCGCCCTGCTGCTCGATGGCGAGGATCGCCTGCTCGGCGTGTGGGCGCTGGAGATCTCCGGCGGTCAGATCCAGGGTCTGAACTCGATCGTCAACCCCGAGAAGATCGCGCACCTGGGACCGGTGGCGGACCTCAACGCGCTGCTGGCGCGGCGTCGGGATGGTTAGCGCGCGGAGGTCGCCCGCGCGCGCCGGGCCAGGCCGGGCCGGGCCGGGCCGGGCCGGGCCGGGCCGGGCCGGGGTCACATCCGCAGGTACGACGCGCCGTTGACGTCGAGCACCGTGCCGCTCGCCATCTCGGCCTCCGGCGAGGCGAGGTAGAGCACCGCGGCCGCGACCTCCGCGGGTGTGGCCACGCGCCCGAGGGGGCTCTCGGCGCGGCGGACCCGGCCCCGCTCTCCCTCGAGCTCCCGCTCGGCCATCTCGGTCTCGGTGAATCCGGGCGCCACCGCGGTGACGGCGATGCCGCGCGGCCCGAGGGCGCGGGCCAGCGATTGGCCGAACGCGATCAGGCCGGCCTTGCTGGCGCCGTATCCGGGTTGATCGGGCTCGCCGCGAAAGGCGCCGCGCGAGGCGACGTTGACGATCCGCGCGCCGGCGCCCATGTGCTGAACCGCGCACCAGGTCACGTTGGCGGCGCCGATGAGGTTGACGCCCAGCGTCCGCCGCCAGGACTCCTGCCATTCCCAGTAGGAGGTGTCGGTGATCGGGTGGGGCTCGAAGATGCCGGCGTTGTTGACGAGCACGTCGATCCCGCCAAACGCCTCGGCGACCTCGTCGACCATCCGACGGACGGCGCCGGCGTCCATGAGGTCGGCGCCGACGACGATGTGGCCGTCGCCTGGCAGCGACTCCAGGACCTCGCGGGCCTGGTCTTCACGCGAGCCGTAGTGAACGGCGACGCGGTCGCCCGACCGGGCGAAGGCGGCGGCGACGGCGGCGCCGATTCCCCGGGAGGCCCCGGTCACGAGCACGGCCCGCGTCGATTGGCCGGTCACTCAGCTCAGGTGACGACGCGGCTCAGCAGGGAGCGAAGGGTCGCCTGCTCCTCGTCGCTGAGCGCCGACAGGAGCTCGTCGCCGATCGTCTCCTGGGCGCGCTCGGCGCGCTCGAGCGCGGTCCGGCCCTCGTCGGTGAGGTCGACCACGTGGCGGCGCCGGTCGGAGGGGTCCCGCCGGCGCTCGATATAGCCCGCGTCCTCGAGCTCGTTGAGGAGTAGCACGCAGTTGTTCGGGTCCATCCACAGCGCCTCGCACAGCTGCTGCTGGAGTGCGGGGGCGCCCGCGCGCAGATAGCTGAGCAGCATCAAATGCTTGAGCTTGATCCCGAGACGCTCCTCGGTGCTGCGCTTGTGGATGACCTTCGCCAGCCGCAGCAACATCACCACCGTCCCGGGCGAGGTGTCTACAGCCATCGCGATTTGCAGGGTATCAGGATTATCATCTTGCAGCCGATGATAGTCCATGGTACAGTGATCATCAAGCCTATAGAGACGAGCCTTGCAGAGGGGATGATCACTATCAATAGTCTAATTAGTAGTGAGCGGCGCCGGTGGGTCGCGCTCGCCGTGGTGTGCATGGGCCAGCTGATGATGGTGCTCGACGCGACGATTGTGAACGTCGCGCTGCCCTCGATGCAGCGCGATCTTGGCTTCTCGCAGGCGAACCTGGCGTGGGTGATCGATGCCTACCTGATCGCGTTCGGCAGCTTCCTGCTGCTGGCGGGACGGCTGGGTGACCTACTCGGCCGCAAGCGGATGTTCCTCATCGGGCTGGTCGTGTTCACGCTTGCCTCGGTGGCGTGCGGGATCGCCGACGATCAGGTCGTATTGATCGTGGCCCGGTTCATCCAGGGGCTGGGTGGCGCCCTCGCATCGGCGGCGGTTCTGGCCCTGCTGATCACGGAGTTTCCGAAGCCGTCGGACCGCGCGATCGCGATGAGCGTGTACACGTTCATCGTCTCGAGCGGCGGATCGATCGGCCTGCTCGCCGGCGGCGTCCTCACGCAGTCACTGAGCTGGCACTGGATCTTCTTCATCAACGTGCCGATCGGGATCGTGACGTTCGCGCTCGGAAGGGTGCTGATCAGCGAGACCGAGCGCACCGGCGTCGGCCAGGGGGTCGACGTCCTCGGCGCGGCGCTCGTGACCGTGTCGCTGATGCTCGGCGTGTACGCGATCGTCAAGGTCACCGAATACGGCTGGCTCTCGCCGCATACGCTCGGCTTCGGCGCGGTGTCGCTGGCACTCATGGCGGCGTTCGTCGCGGTCGAGTCGCGCCTGAAGAACCCGATGTTCCCGCTGCGGATCCTGCGCGTGCCGGGGCTCGCGGCATCGAGCGTCGTGCGGGCGTTCCTGGTCACGGGCATGTTCTCGACGTTCCTGCTCGGGGTGCTCTACCTCCAGCACGTGCACGGATACGGTGCGCTCGAGACCGGGCTCGCGTTCCTGCCGCTGACGCTGATCATGGGGGTCATGTCGTTGGGCGTGACCGCCCGGCTGATGGGCCGGTTCGGCCCGCTCCGCGTCTTGCTCGTCGGTCTGGCCTCGATCGCCGTTGCCCTCCTGCTGCTGGCGGAGCTGCCAGCGCAGGCGAGCTACTTCCCGACGATCGTCGTGCCGTTCGCGCTGATCGGCCTCGGCGCCGGGATGTCGTTCCTACCGCTGATGACGATGGCGATGGCCGAGGTCCCGCTCGCGGACGCCGGTCTCGCCTCCGGGATCGTCAACGCGTCGCTGCAGATCTCGGCGGCGATCGGGATCGCGGCGCTGGGAACGGTCGCGGCCTCGCGGACGAAGGTGCTCACCGGTCTCGGACAGCAGCACGTGCAGGCGCTCACCGGAGGCTTTCACCTGGCCTGGGCGATCGGTGCCGGCACGGTCGTGGTTGGCGCGCTGATCGCGCTTCTGTGGTTGCGCTCGCCGGCGCGCCCGGCCGAGGTGGTCGTGGAGCTCCGGGAGGACGACGCTGTGGCATACGAATTGGAGGCAGCATGACGGAGACGATGACCCCTTCTCAGGTTCAGGTGCGGCGGTTGCGCGACCGCTCGCAGCGGCGCAAGCCGCTCCGCCTGTGGATCAGCCGGCGGACCGCGCGCAATGGCAACGGCACCGACGAGTTCGTGACCCAGGTCCGGCTCGGCAAGGCCGAGGCCGTGGTCGTGCCGTGGGCGCCGCTCGAGGCGACTATGCCTCGCTGAGCGTCAACCCGGCGGGGCCGGCGCTCACGTCCGACCGGCCGACGTGAACCTCCAGCGCGCCCAGCGCATCAGCGTCGAGCTTGTGGGGGACGTCCCGGTTGATGATCGCGAGCGCCTCCTCGACGGGCAGCGGACCGCGGTAGGGGCGGTCCGCTGTCAGCGCCTCGTACACGTCCGCGACGGCCAGCACCCGCATCGGCAGGTCGAGGTGGCGGGCGTCGAGCGAGCGGGGGTAGCCGCTGCCGTCGAGCTTCTCGTGGTGGTTGGCGGCGAGATCGGCGAGCGAGGCAAAGCAGGGCGCTCGCTCGAGGATCCGCAGCGTGTGCACCGGATGGGTCTGGATCGCGCGGAACTCCTCGTCGGTGAGCTTGTCGGGCTTGTCGAGGATGCGGCTGGAGATCGCGAGCTTGCCGATGTCGTGGAGCAGCGCGGCCCGCAGCAGCGTCCGCCGCTCCTCGGCGGTGAACCCGAGCACGGCGGCGATCCCGTCGGCGATCTCGGCGACTCGCTGCGAGTGGCTGGCGGTGAACGGCGACTTGGCGTCGATCACTCGCGCGAACGCCTCGGCGATCCGGTCGAGGCGGGCGTCGTCGCCGGCGAGCGCGAAGTCCGGCGGCTCCCACGCCGAAACGTCGGGCGCCTCGAGCGCGGCCCAGAAGTCCCGGTCGCCGCAGATGCGCAGAAACGCATCGACCAGCGCCGGGTCGAACCACCGCCCCCGCCGGCGGAGCGCCATCGTCCGAGCGGCCTTGAGGCCGCGGGCGGCGTGGAACACCTCGACCGTCTGGGCCAGGCAGAGGATCCGCGCCGCCAGCGGGATCTCCTCGCCGCATAGCCCGTCGGGCATGCCGCGCCCGTCCCAGTGCTCGTCGAGGCTGCGGATCGCACCGGCGGTCTCCTCGGACAGGAACAGCATCCGGGCGATCTCGGCGCCGCGGTCGCACCGGGCCTCCATGAACTTGCGGGTGACCTCGCCCTCGTCGCGAATTCCCTTGAGTACCTCGATCCGGCGGCGCAGCCCGGTTCGAGGGGCCACCGTCCGCAGCGACCACAGGAACGCCGCGCGCGGGTTCGTCCAGTCGACGAGCTTTGAGGTCGCCTTGGCGGCGCGGTCATCCGCGGCGAACAGGACCGCCATGCGGTTGGCGTTGGCCGAGCAGCCGGCGTCCTTGAGCAGCAGCGCGTAGAACAGATCGGAGCGATCCGACGCGCTCAGGTCGATCTCCGCGGCCAGCCGCATGCCGATCAGGCACGAGCGAATCGCGTGACCCGGCGGCTGTCCCTCGGCGATGTCGAGCGCATAGGACAGTGCCCCGATCACACCCGACAGTGCTATCTGCGCCATAACCGGATGCATCGACCCCGTGCCGGCGCAGGTTGAGAGATCTCCGCGGGGTCCGACGAGGGTTTCAGGCGAACGTCACGAGTCCTCGCCGACGTCGATCCCGGCGGCGCGGTACTGATCGATCAGCAGCTTGCGCGTCGCGGGATCCCGGACGTACTGGAGCGCCTGCCGGGCGCTGTTGGCGGCGAGCTGCTGCATCTGCGACGGGTCCGTGAGTGCCTGTGCGGCGAACGCATCGACCCGGGCGGTTCGCGCCTTGAGGGCGGCGCGCGAGCCCGCGACCCGGTCCATCAGCTGAGCGTCATGCCCGGGGACCTCGTCCCAGAGGACCTCGATGGCGGCGGGATCGCCGGTCGCACCGCCCGCGGAGACAAGTGCCGGCAAGGGCATCCATAGCGGCTCGAGCAGATCGACCCGGCACCTGAACCGCGACACGTAGACGGCATACGGCGACCGCCCGGGAACGTGCACCGCCAGCACCGCGGCACTGTCGCGTGCGTACGTGACCTGGTCGTGGCTGGAGACGTTGTCGGCGTCGCCGACGATCCGCCGCCGGCCCCGGATCGTCGCGATCAGGGCCACGGCGCGCACCTTTCCGGGCGGTGCGGGCTGCGTCGCCGCCTGCTCGAGCGCCCGCTCGAATCGCTCGGTCCGTGCGCTGCCGGTGTCGGCGCGCGTGAGTCCGAGTGCGTGGGCGACCTTGCGCCGCGCGGCGATCGGATCCGACAGCGCCGGGTCGCCCGAGCCGGCTCGGGCCTCCATGGTCGGCAGCGCGTCCCAGTCGATCTCGAACCTCCCGTCCGGACGATCCGGATCGTAGGTCACTTCGATTTCCATCCCCGGGACGAGCCAGTGCGCGCCGGTCATCCGGATCTTGCCGTCGTGCAGCCTGCGGCCGGAGCCGAGGTCGGCGAGGATGCGCAGCGGTCCGTTCGCGCCGGGCCCGAGGGTCGGGCCGCCCTCGGGAGGCGCGGCCGCCTCTACGACGAGCGCCGTCGTAGTTGCGTGATGCTCCCGGCCCGGTCCACCTCTACGCCCGAGGAAGCCCACGGGCGCATCCTACGCCGTCAGCGCGCGATAAGCAGGTGCTTTACCGAACCCTGGAACGCGTCGGTGGTGCAGCATTACTGTGACCGCCGTGCGATACGAACGGATCGGGCGCGGATATGCCCAGACCCGGCGGGAGGACCCGCATCTGGCGCGGCGGATCCACGCCGCGCTCGGCGACGCCAGAACGGTCGTCAACGTGGGGGCCGGCACCGGCTCGTATGAGCCCCGCGACCGCCACGTCGTCGCGGTCGAGCCGAGCGACGTAATGGCCGGACAGCGGCCGCCCGAGCTCGCGCCCGCGATCCGCGGGACTGCCGGCGAGCTGCCACTGCGCGACCAGAGCGTCGATGCGGCGATGGCGGTGCTGACCGTGCACCACTGGGACGATCAGCAGGAGCGGGGCGTGCGCGAGCTGCGCCGTGTCGCGCGCGGCCCGGTCGCGATCCTGACGATCGATGCCGAAGTCAGCGGCCGGATGTGGCTGATGGCCGATTACCTCCCCGAGGTGGCAGCGCTCGACCACCGGATCATGCCGCCGATCGATGTCATCGCCGAGTGGCTCGGGGGCACTGTCGGGACCGAGATCGTCGAGATCCCGCGCGACACTCCCGACTGGACGCTGATGTCGTTCTGGGCCCATCCCGAGCGCGTGCTCGACCCCGTCGCCCGGGCCTCGACCTCGGGCTTCGCGCGGATGCCCGACGAGGTCGTCGAGCGCGTGGTCAGAGAGGTCGGGGAGGACCTGAGCACGGGCGCGTGGGACCGGCGTCACGGTCACCTCCGCGAGCTCGAGGCGTTCGACGCCGGGCTTCGGCTCGTGGTCTCACGGCCGGCCTGACCGGCGTTTTGAACGTGGTGGCGGTCGCGGGTCGCAGGCTGCGGAGCTTGGCAGCGGTCCGGGCTGCGGTCGCGCGCTGCGGTCGCGCCACCAGTCACCGTGCACGACCTGACAATCGGTGCTCAGCCTCGCGGCCTCGTTAGGCGGCGCATGCCCCACATGCGCGCCCTACCGAGGCCCGGCGCCTCGGCGCCGAACGGCTTGGTCGTGCATGCTGGCGGCGGTTCGGTGCGCACACTCGGCCTGGCCGGATTCACACGGCGATGAAGCGCGCGCCGAGCGCTGCCGCGAGGTTGCGGTGGACGGGGCCGGTGCCGATCAGGATCGAGCTTGCCGGGTCGAGCTGATGGGCCCGAGCGAACGCGAGCGGCAGCCCCGGGAGCGGTGGCCGGCACCAGCATGTCGGCGGGCCGCCGGGGTGCGGGCAGACGACGCTCTGCACGGGTCCGTCGATCGCGGCCGCGAGGCGAGCGAGGTCGGGCGCGAGTGCCTCCGGTGCGCCGCCGGGGCTCCAGTCGAACAGCAGGTGCGGCGCGTGAAGGTCGCCCTGCGCGAGCGCGCGTTCCCAGCCGGGGCGGCTCAGGGCCGCGGCCGCGACGAACACGCCGGCTCCCGCCCGGCCGTCCGCCGGTGGACGGCGGGCGAAGTCGACGGCTTCCACGCCGGCGAAGCCCTCGTCGGCCACCGGAGGCTCGAGCTCGCGGAACGCGCGCATCTGCGAGGTCGGCGCGAGCACGCCGGGGTGACGGCGCGCCAGCCGGCGCAGCTCATCCGGGGTCGGGAGCGCGCCGAACAGCTCGAGGATGCGCTCGACGAGGTTGACCTGGGCCTGGGCCAGCGGCGTGTCGAGCCACACGCACCGCGCCGGGAGCCCGTGGCGGTTCGCGGTCTCGATCACGTGGCTGCGCGCGGCGCGCGTGAGATAAGTGTTGTCGAGGACGACCCTCCGGGCGCCCGAGGAGAGCTCGCCGTCGAGCGCCTCGGCGAGGTCGCGCAGGCTTCCGCCGCGCTCGTCGCGGTTGAGGCGGACGTAGCCGCGGGCGGCGTACTCGTCAGCCACCACGCTCTTGCCGGCGCCCGGGATGCCCATCACGAGCACCACGTCGCCGTCGCGTGGAGCGGTGGGCGGCTGGGCCTCGGCGCCCGGCGAGCGCAGGCCGCCGAACGCGCGTTGCAGGACCGTCCTCGCCCCCGAGTCGAGGGCGAGCGCCGCGGCGCTCGCGGCCGAGCGGGCCGTCTGGGGCCGCCGGGCGCCCGGGATCGGGACCACGACCGGCGACAGATCGAGCAGCCAGGCGAGCGCGACCTCGGCCGGCGTCGCCCCGAGCGTGTGGGCGATCTCGGCCAACGGGCCGCGGCGCGCGAGCGCCCCAGCGCGGCGCGCCCCGCCGAGCGGGGAGTGGGCGATCAGCGTGATCTGGAGCTCGTCGCAGCGCTCGACGATCCCGCCGCGGAGCGCGCGGTCGTCGTGGGGGCCGAGCGCGACCTCGACGGCGGCGATCGGGGCGAGCTCAAGGGCCTCGTCGAGCTGCCCGCGGTTGACATTCGAGAGGCCAACGTGCCGGACGAGCCCTTCGTCGCGGAGCCGGGCGAGCGCCCGCACCGAGGTTCGCCACGGCGTGCGCGAATCGGGCGCGTGGATCAGGTACAGGTCGATCGGCAGCCCGCCGAGCGCGGCCAGGCTCGCCTCGCAGTCGCGCCTCAGCGCCTTGGCGCGGCCGTCGGGCACCCACCCGCCACCCGGGCGGGTCATCCCTCCCTTGGTGACGATCCGGACGCTCGCGGCAGCGCCGTGATCGCGGAGCGCGCCGGCGAGCAGGCGCTCGTTGTGGCCGAGCTCGGCGTCGCCGTGGCCGTACGCGTGCGCGGTGTCGAACACGGTGACGCCCGCTGCGAGCGCAGCCGCGATCGTCGCGCGCGCGAGCGCCTCGTCGCGGTCGGAGTCGGTCGACATGCGCATGCAGCCGAGGCCGATGCGCAGGTCCGAGGCGTCAAGCCAACCAGGACGATTCAGGCGCCGTAGCGTACGCGAGCGCTAGAACCGGTGGCGCGTATGGCTGAACTCGCCCTTGGCGAACGCCAAGACCTTCGTCGGTGCCACCGAGAACACCAAGACTCGCTCCGCGCTCCCCGGATGATGGAAGCACCCGTCGCCGACGTCGTAGCGCCAGCGACCGTCCCACTTGGTCTCCCACGCCTCGGCGAGGCGCGCGAGCGCGGCGCCGTCGGTGACGGGGGCCGCGTCTCCCTCGACGACGATGTCGAGCCCGCGATCCCAGTGGTTGCATCCGGTCGTGAGGATCACGTGCCGGTTGGCAGTCAGGTTGACGCTCTTCTGCTCGGCCCCTCCGGTGCAGAAGTGAATGGCGTCGTCGAGCCACACGGCCACGAGCGGGGTCACGTGGGGGCGACCATCCGCGCGGACCGTCGAGATCCAGAACAGCTCAGCCGCCTCGAGCCGCCGGCGGGTCTCTTCCCAATCGGTCGCGACTGCGTCCGGAAAGCTGAACCGCGGGTCGAGGGTGGTAACCGGTGTGGTCATGTGCCGTCTCCTTCGGGCTCGACGAAGCTTCACGTACATGACCGCGCCGCGCTCCGGAAATCATCGCTCGCCGATCGACCGCCCGGTCGTCGGCCCGGGCTTGACTCTCAGTCCGAGTTCGTCGTCCCGCTCGAGGATCATGTCGGTCCATGAACCGGAGCGCGACGCGGATTCTGACGACACACGCCGGCAGCCTGCCGTTCCTCGACGGGAGCGCACCGGCCACCGAGGCCGAGCTGAGCGATGCGGTCGCGGCGATCGTGGCCAAGCAGCGCGAGCTCGGCCTCGACCTGATCAACGAGGGCGAGTACACCAAGGGCGGTGATTGGCTGTCGTTCGCCGACGACCGCTTCACCGGGTTCGAGGCCAAGCCGCCCGACGGCGAGCAGCCGCTGATCGCGCAGGGGAGGGACCGTGAGGAGTTCGACGCGTTCTATCGCGACGCTACCGAGCGCGGGACGCTGTTCTACACCCCTGCCGGGCAGATCAGCCCGCGGCGGAACCGGTGGGTGTGCACCGGCCCGATCTCCTACGCCGGGCATGAGCAGCTGCGGCGCGAAATCGAGACGTTTCGCGCGTGCGACCCCGGCGAGGACGCGTTCCTGACCTCGACCGCTCCCGCAAGCCTCGAGGTGTATCGCGCCAACGCGTACTACGACGACGACAGCGAATACCTGTACGCGCTCGCGGACGCCCTGCGCGTCGAGTACGAGCTGATCGTCGAGGCCGGCTTCGTGCTCCAGGTCGACGACGCGTGGTTGCCGGCGCTCTGGGACCGGATCGGGATCCAGATGGGCCTCGAGGCGTTCCGCGACCGGTGTCGCGAGCGCGTGCGGGCGCTCAACCATGCGCTCGCGAACATCCCGCAGGACCGGGTCCGCTACCACATGTGCTGGGGAAGCTGGCACGGTCCGCACGCGCACGACCTCGAGCTCGTCCATCTCGTCGACGTGCTGCTCGAGGTCGACGCGCAGGCCTACCTGATCGAGGGCGCCAACGCGCGCCACGAGCACGAATGGGAGGTGTGGCGCGACGTCCGTCTGCCCGAGGGCAAGATCCTGATCCCGGGCGTCGTGACCCACTCGACCGACGTCGTCGAGCACCCCGAACTCGTGGCGCAGCGGATCGGGCGGTTCGCCGAGCTGGTCGGCGCCGAAAACGTGATCGCCGGCACCGACTGCGGGTTCGGGGGGCGGAGCCATCCGCAGATCGCCTGGGCCAAGCTGGCGGCGCTGACCGAGGGCGCCGCGCGCGCATCCGTCCGCATTCGTTAAGGCCCAACCCACGCGGCGCCGGATGGACCGTGTTAGGTTGTCTACCGAATGCGTCGCTTTTCTGCTTGCGCCGTCCCGGCGGTGATCCTGGCCTTTGCGATTGCCGCGTGTGGTGGGAGCAGCGGTAGTGCAAGCAGCTCCGACAACGGCATTTCCTCGAAGTCGCCGGACCAGATCGTCTCCGCGGTGAACACCGCCGTGAACGGGGTGAACTCGGTCCACGTCGCGGGCGCCGTCTCCAACGGAGGCTCCAAGACCACGCTCGACCTGAACCTCGTCAACGGCAAGGGGGGCAAGGGCACGATGTCCCAGTCCGGCCTTGCGTTCAAGATCGTCGCGGTCGGCAACCAGGTTTACATCAACGGCAGCAACGCGTTCTGGCAGAAGTTCGGCGGCAGCGCCGCGGCCCAGCTGTTGAGCGGAAAGTGGCTCAAGGCGCCGGCCACCGGCCAGCTGTCGTCGATCGCGTCGCTCACGAACGTCCACACGCTGTTCAACCAGCTGCTCTCGAGCCACGGCAAGCTGGCCAAGGGATCGACGACGACGGTCCACGGCCAGAAGGTGATCGCGGTCAACGACACCACGAACGGCGGCACGCTGTACGTTGCGACGACCGGCAAGCCGTACCCGATCGAGCTCAACAAGAGCGGCTCGGACGGCGGGCAGATCACGTTCGATCAGTTCAACCAGGCCGTGACGCTCGCGGCGCCGTCGAACTCGATCGACATCTCGAAGCTGCAGTAGCGCCCCCCGGGCGGGTCGCAGCGGGGATCATGTGAGGCGAGGTGCTTTGGCGCGTCGAGGAGCATGAGGAGGTAACCAGGCGGGACTGGGATCCCGTCCGTGCCCTCGACGCGATCCGGTCGATCGTGGCCGACGCCGAGGCGGCCGAGAACGACGGTGCGTGGCCCGGCCACCCGCTCGACGACATCGCCGAGGACGAACTGTTCGCCTCGCTGTACCTCGGCTCCGCGGGAATGATCTGGGGGCTCGCGAAGCTCGGATCCTCGATTGACGCGGGCGCCGCGGTTGCTTCAGCGCTCGCGCGCTACCGGCTGGCGCCGGACGAGGGAGACGACGCGCACCCTCCGAGCCTGTTCATAGGGGAGAGCGGCCTGCTGGCGGTGGCCGACAGGCTCGGCTCGCCGACCGCGGACCGGCGACGTCTGAGCGAGCTCGTGCGGTCGAACCGCGAGCATCCGACCTGGGAGTTGTTGTGGGGGTCCCCGGGCACGATGCTCGCCGCGCGTGCGTGCGGGCTGGAGGATGAGTGGCGCGACAGCGCGGAGCTGCTGTATGCGCGCTGGGATGGGTCCTCGGACATGTGGAGGCACGAGCTCCAAGGTCGCGTGCAATCGACTCTCGGGCCCATCCACGGGTTCGCCGGGAACGTCCACGCGCTCCGCGGGTTCGTCGACGAGGACCTCCTGCGCACTCGCGTCACGAGGCTGCTGACCCGGACCGCGCTGCTCGAGGATGGCCTGGCGAACTGGCCGCCGACGCTCGAGTCGCGGGCGTCGAGGATCCGCGTGCAGTGGTGCCACGGGGCGCCCGGGATCGTCGCGACGATCGGCGACCTGATGCCGCTCGAGCTCGCGCTCGCGGGCGGCGAGCTGACCTGGCGCGCCGGACCGCTGCGCAAGGGTCCGGGCCTGTGCCACGGCACCGCCGGCAACGGCTTCGCGTTCTTGGTGCTGCACGACCTGACCGGCGATCGCCGATGGCTGGAACGGGCGCGCCGCTTCGCCATGCACGCGATCGACCAGGTGGAGGCGCAGCGCGCCGAGCTCGGGCGCGGGCGCTACACGCTGATGACCGGCGACGTCGGAGTCGGCGCTGTACGTGCGCGCGTGCCTCGACGAGGTCGCCCGGTTCCCGATTCTCGACGAGCTCTAGGCGAGCCCCACTCAGGCGGTTCGTCCCTCGGTGGCGACCAGCAGCACCCGGCTGTTCGCGTCGAGACCGATGGCACGGCGGAGAGCCGCGCACTCGGGGTCGCCGGCCAGAGCGCGGAGCGCCGCGAGCGGGGCGGCCCCGCACTCGCCGATCGCGAGGCCGGCGCCGGCGAGCTCGCGCATCGCGTCCGCCGCCTCGGGATCCGTGACCGTGACCGTGCCGTGGACGCCGTCGCGCAACGACGGCCACGCGGCGGCCGAGACCACCGCGCAATCAAGACCGGCCATCGTGGTCCCCGGGGTCGGGACCTCGGTGGGGCGGCCGGCGGCGAGCGCCGCGGTCAGGCACGCGGCCGTGGCGGGCTCGACGCCAACGAGCGTCGCCCCGGTGACGGCCGCAAACCGTGCGGCCGCCGCGGCCAGCGACCCGACCCCGACCGGGACCAGGATCGCGTCGTAGCGGCCGTGGCCTGCGGTCTCGGCGAACAACGTCTGATAGCCGTCGATGACCCAGTGCGCCGGCCCCGAGTCGCCGACGTCGGCGATCTCGAGATGGCCGGCCGTCGCGCCGGCGGCACGGGCCTGCGCGACCGCATCCTCGTAGTCGCCGTCGATGACCGTGATGTCGGCGCCTTCGGAGGCAATCGCCTCGCGGCGGGCAGGTCGCGATCGCGCCGGCAGGAACACGCGGCATCGAAGCCGGCGCCACCCGGCCACGCGCGCCACCGCGCGGCCGTGGTTGCCGGCGCTGGCCGCGACCAGCGTGTGGGCGTCGGGGGCGGCGCGGAGCGCGCGCTCGACCGCCCACGACGCCCCGAGCACCTTGAACGCGGGCAGCCCGAGCCGGTCGGACTCGTCCTTGACGGCGACCGCCGCCAGCCCGAGCTCGGCGGCCACGTCCGGGAGCGTGTGCACCGGGGTGGGCCGGTAGCCGGGCAGCGCGGCGTGGAACGGGGCGGCCTCGTCCGAGGGGGCGGCGACGCTGCCGGGATCGACGGTGGTGTTGACGAGCGACCTCAAACGCAGAAACGCTCGGCGACGGCGGCGAGGACGCGCGCGACCGCTTCGGTGGACGAGATGCTGACCCACTCCTCGGCGGCGTGGGCGCCGTCTCCGGTGGGGCCGAACATGACCGTGGGGATGCCGGCGGCGGCGATGAATGCAGTGTCGGCCCAAAACGGGGCGCCGCCGATCGCGGGCGGCGCCCCGAGCAGGCCTGCCGCCACGTCCCGTGTGAGCTCGACGATCGGCGCGTCCGGTGCGACCTGGAACGGCTCGCGCACGAGCAGCGTGCGCTGGGAAGCCTCCAGGTCGGGATCCTGGGCGCGGCAGGCCTCGAGCAGGGCTCCGAGCTCTGACGCGACCAGGTCACCCGTCTCCCCGGGAAGCGTGCGGCGCTCGATGCCGATCGTGCACAACGCCGGGTAGCTCGACAGCTCCTCGCCGCCGCGGATCGTCGAAGCGTGTACCGATCCACGGCCGAGCACGGGATCCACCCGTGCCTCGAGGGCGCGGTCGAGCTCGGTGATCGCGCTGAGGATCGGTCCGGCCTTGGCGATCGCGTCGACGCCGAGCTCCGGACGCGAGCCGTGCGCGGCGCGACCGCGGACTTCGACCTCTGACCAGACGAACCCCTTGTGCGTCACGATCAGCTCGAGGTCGGTCGGCTCGGTGACGATCGCGGCGTCGGCCCACACGGTCTCGAGAACCTCCTGGACGCCGAGGCTCGCGTGCTCCTCGTCGGCGACTGCGGCGACGAGGACGTCGCCGGCGAGGTGCCGGGACGCCGCCTCACGGCAGGCGAGTAGCGCCGCCGCCACACCGCACTTCATGTCAAAGGCGCCACGGCCGTAGAGGCGATCGCCGTCGATCCGCGCGGCGTGCGGGTCACGCATTCCCTCGACGGTGACCGTGTCGAGATGGCCGCACAGGAGCAGGTCACGGCCCGTTCCCGACCCGCGGGCGCGCACGACGACGCTCGGCCGGCCCGGCGTCGCTTCGAGCACCGTGACCTCGAGGCCGCTGTCGCGCGCCCACCCGGCCACGAACGCGGCGATCTCGCGCTCGCCGGCGCCCCCGGCGACCAGCGACGGGTTGACCGAGTCGATCGCGACCAGCCGGGAGAGAAGCTCGACCGTGCCGTCGATCATCGCCCCAATCCTGACGGGCCGGCGGCTAGATTGCGTCCATGTCGACCACCCCGGCCGTGCGCTTTGCGACCGTCGAGGCACGACCGACCGCGGTCGTTGCCCAGACGACAACCTGGGACGAGTTCCCGCGCCTGTGGCGGGAGCTGCTCGACGAGGTCTACGGGTTCGTGCGCGAACGCGCCGATCTCGCGACCGGCGACGGCGGCGAGCGCTGGCAGAACGTGATGCTGTACACGGACGACAGACCCACTATCGAGATCGGGGTACTCGCCGCGAAGCGGTTTGAGCCGGCAGGGCGCGTGGTCGCGTCTGCGCTTCCTGGGGGCGAGGTCGCGACCGCGATCCATCGCGGCGATTACGCCGGTCTCGGCGGCACGCACGACGCTGTGCGCGAGTTCGCCAAGGCCAACCGGCGTGAGCTAGCCGGGCCCCGCTGGGAGGTCTATGGCCACTGGCGCGAGGACCCCGGCGAGCTCGAGACCGAGATCTTCTGGCTGCTCCGCTGAACTCCGCCCGTCGGGGTCAGGAAAGCGCGGCGCGCTCGGCTTCCGACAGCGATCGCTTCGACCGCGTGGCCGGGTCCCAGGCGACGAGCACCGACTTCCCTGACGCCGCGATCGTTCCGTCGAGCAGCCGCACGTCGTGCTCGATCTGGATGCTCGAGGTCCCGACGTGCGCCAGCCTCATCACCACGTCCACCTCGCCGTGATCCTTGCGGACCTCGGCGCGATGGTCGAGATCCACGTGCGCGAGCACGAAGCCCCCCTGCCCGTGCTCGTTGCCGGCGCGGCGTATGAGCTCGGCCATCAGGGCGATCCGGCCCTCCTCAAGCATCTCGTGGTAGACCGCTTGGTTCAGGTGGCCGAGCATGTCGATGTCTCGCCACCGAAGCTGGACACGCACGGTCTGCTCGAGTGCGGAAGACACGGGCGGCAGTGTAAGCGGGCGCGGCGTACGTGCTCACGCTCGGCGGTACGCTTTCCTCGATGGGCGGAAGACCATCGAAGCTCGGGGCCCGCGTGCTCAGACTGGCATTGATAACCCGGCGGCGCGCGCAGAACTGGCGACGAAGCGGCGATCCCGGGCTAGGACTTAAGCGCGTATGCCGGAGCGACGGTCGAGTCTCACCGTGCGTGTCCTGCAGTTCATGCTGCTCCTGGCTCTGCTGTCCCCACTGCCTGCTCTGATCGTGACGTTGAGCCTCGTCGATCCGTCGACGTCGAACGGGATCGCGACGACCTTCGGGCCGCTCGTGGTGATCTCGATGATCGCCGCGATCATGCTCGCGCGGAGGATGTTCTCCCCGGGGTGGGGGTCACCGCCCGGACCATCTGACGGCGACGACGGTGGTGGCTGGGGTCCGCGGCGGCCGCCCTCGCCGCCCGATCCCCCGCGCGGCGGCATTCCGCTGCCGGATGCTGAGCAGTCGCGCCAGCGGGTCCGCGACCACGATCGCCCCCCGCGACGCCGGCTGCGCCGCCGGCCCGCCCGCGAGCCCGATCGCGCGCCGGCGCGGACCGTGCCACTCCACTAGCAGTCGACGCGCTGGTCGCCCCTCTGCTAAAGCTGTGCGGGTGGCGAAGATCGCGGTAACGGGCGGGAGCGGTAAGGCGGGGCGTGTCGTCGTCCAGGACCTGTTCGAACACGGGCACGAGGTACTGAACATCGATCGGGCGCCGTCGCCGCAGTCCAGTTCCCCGGAGTCGCCGATTCCATTCCTGCGGGCGGACGTGACCGACTTCGGTCAGACGCTCGAGGCGCTGAGCGGAGGGGAGACGCTGCCCGGGATCGAGGCGGTCGTGCACCTCGCGGCGATTCCGTCGCCGGCTCACGCCACTCCCGATCAGGTCTTTCGCACGAACGTGACCAGCACGCACACGGTGTTCGCGGCGGCGGCGCGCCTGGGTCTGCGGCGTGTCGTGTGGGCGTCGAGCGAGACGACGCTCGGCCTCCCTTTCGAACGGCCCCCGGAGTACGCGCCCGTCGACGAGTCCCACGTCTTCCCGGAGTCGAGCTACGCGCTGTCGAAGGTGCTCGGCGAGGAGATGGCGCGCCAGTTCAGCCGCTGGAGCGGGCTGCCGATCATCGGCCTTCGGTTCTCGAACATCATGGTCCGCGCCGATTACGAGCGGTTCCCCACGTTCTGGGACGATCCGCACCTGCGCAAATGGAACCTGTGGGGCTACGTCGACGAGAGCCACGTGACTCAGAGCGTTCGGCTCGCACTCGAAGCGGACATCGCCGGCGCCGACAGCTTCATCATCGCGGCCGCGGACACCGTAATGAAGCGGCCCAGCCGCGACCTGATGGCCGAGGCCTTCCCGGGCGTGCCGGTGGCCGATTACGTCGACGGCACCGACACGCTGCTCGACATCAGGAAGGCACGGAGCGTGCTCGGCTATTCGCCCGACTTCACCTGGCGTCAGCTGTTCTGACGCCGCTGGTCGGACGCGAGGGTTAGTCGCCGCCGAGGGTCAGTCGCGGCCGAGGGTTAGTCGCCGCCGAGGACCCGATCGCGGAGCCAGTCGTTGCGGAACACGCCGCGGGGGTCGAGTCGCTCCAGCAACGCGCGGAAATCGCCGAGCCGCTCATACAGAGGAGCGATCGCGGTCGCGTCGGCGCGGAACAGCTTGCCCCAGTGCGGGCGGGCGTCAAACGGGGCGAGCGTCGCCTCGAGCCGCGCGAGCGCGCGGCGCACGGCGTCCGGCTCGGGGCTCCACGTGAAGTGGATCGCGACCGTGTCCCGGCCGTACTCCGGGCTCATCCACAGCCGATCGGCCGCGATCGTCCGGATCTCGCTGACCTGGAGCGCCGGACGGATCGCGGCTGAGATGCCGAGCACAGCCGCCACCGCGGCCGCGCCGTGCCGCCTGGGGACGAGGTACTCGGACTGGAGCTCGTCTCCGGCACTCGGTGTGAAGCCCATCCGGAAATGAGGCAGGCGCTCGGCCCACGGCCCCGGGATTCCGAGCTGCGGCGTGCAGTTGACCGGATCGAGGTCAAGGATCGGGTGACGGTGCTGGGTCGCGGCGCGGGCGCTGAGGAGCACGCCCGCGGCCGCCTCCGACTCCTCGCCGGCGCGGCTCTTGATCCAGACCTGGTCGATCGTCTCGCTCCACCGGGTGAACACGCTGACGCTGTAACCGGTCGAGGTGATCGCATCGAAATGCTCGAACAGGTCATCCCAGCGGAGTCCCTCGAACACCCGCTGGCAGACCTCGTACGCCGGCTCGACGTCGAGCGTGACCCGCGTGACCGCCCCGACGGCGCCGAGTCCGACCACGAGCCCGTCGAAGTCGGGATCTCCGCGGGCCGCGGTCACGATGTTGCCGTCGGAGGTGACGATCTCGAGCGCGGCGACCGCGGTGGCGAGGTTGCCGACGCGGTCGCCGGACCCGTGCGTGGCGGTCGACACCGCGCCGGCGATCGAGATGTGCGGCAGCGACGCCAGGTTCGCCAGCGCCAAGCCCTCGCGCGCGAGCTCGAGCGCCAGGTCCCCGTAACGCACCGCGCCGCCGAACGTGACGGTCATCGCATCGCGATCGACCACCACGTCGCCGGGAATGCCCTCGAGCGTCAGCAGCTCGTCCGAGTCGGCGATGTCGCTGAACGAATGACGCGACCCGAGGACGCGGACGCGCGTCTTCGCCGCGACGAGCTCCTGCACCTGCTCGACCGTCGACGGAGCGTGGACGGCGCGGGCCCGGTAGGTGTAGTTGCCCGCCCAGTTGGTGGCTGCCATCGCTGCCGGTCGGGCGTCAGTTGAGCTCGGCGTGCTTGACGCTCGCGTCGACGGCGTCGACGACCTCGGACACCCGCTCGCAGACCCCGACGCCGGCCAGCGATCTGATCTGGCTGCTGAGCCCGCGGCCGCCGATCACGAACTGCGCCCCGGGACACTCCGTCTGGACCTGCTGGATCGCTGCCATGATCTGAGCGGTTACCGCGGGCATCGTCACGCTCATGCAGATCACGTCCGGCTGATGGCGCCGCACGCTGGCTACGAGCGCGTCAGGTAGGGACGTCGGCCCCGAGCATCACGATCCAGTAGCCGGCCCCGCTCAACAGATTGCTCACCATCCGCAGGGCGACGATGTGCCGCTCGCCCGCCGGGGTCGCGAGCATCACACGGTGGCGCCGGCGCTGCTTGGCGACGCGATCGGCCTCGCGCTGCAGAGCGAGCACGCGCATCGAGATTTCGGTGGCGAGGTGCTCGTCGGCGACCGAGATCTCGCCGCGCTCCCACAGCGCGCCCATCAGCCATAGCGCCGGCGCGATCACCCCCTCGTCGATCTCCGCGGAGTTCAGCCCCGCGTCCATCGCCTCCCTGATCGTGCTCTCCGCGGCGATCTCGTCTCCGGCCAGCAGGGCGGCGGTATACGCGCGCTCGAACTCGCTCACCCTGCCGGCGCGACACTCGCGCGAGGTGTTCTCCGGGTGGCTCATGGCCTCAGATCGCGACCATACACCGCCGTCAGATGTTCCGGCCGGCGTCCTGCCAGTAGCGCTCGCGGATCCGGCGCTTGAAGATCTTGCCGGTCTCCTCGCGCGGCAGGTCGTCGTCGAACACGACGACCTTCGGCACCTTGAATCCGGCCAGCCGCTCGCCGACGTAAGCGCGGATGGCCGCGTCGGTCAGCCCGGCCGACGGGTCGGCGTCGACGTGGGCCGCGATGGCCTCGCCGAAGTGGTCGTCCGGGATCCCGAACACCGCGACGTCGCGGACGCCTTCGAGCTCGAGCAGGCAGGCCTCGATCTCGGCCGGATAGATGTTCGCCCCGCCGGAGATGACCATGTCGCGCGCGCGGTCGGACAGATGCAGGAAGCCATCCTCGTCGACCCGGCCGACGTCGCCGATCGTGATGTAGCCGTCGCGATCGATCTCGCGCCGACGGTCCTCCTGGTCGAGGTAGGTGAAACCGGGCCAGTAACCGGGCGGCCGGATGTACACCTCACCGGCCTCGCCGGGCGCGACCAACTCGCCCGCCGGGTCGAACACATGGATGTCGGCGTCCCCGAGCGGCTTGCCGACGGTCCCCTCGTGAGCGAGCCATTCGTGGCTGTCGCAGGCGACGACGATCCCGATCTCGGTGGCGCCGTAGTACTCGAGGATCACCGGTCCGAACCACTCGATCATCCGCCGCTTGACATGAACCGGGCACGGCGCCGCCGCATGGACGACGCACTCGAGCGAGCTGACGTCGTACCGCGCGCGGACCTCGTCGGGGAGCTCCAGTAGCCGCACGAACATCGTCGGGACGACCTGCGCGTGGGTGATTCGCTGGGCCTCGATCAGCGCCAGGAACTCCTCGGCGTCGAAACGCGGCATGATCGTCAGTTCGATGCCGAGCGCGAGTGCGAACACGGCCTGCGCGTTCGGAGCCGCGTGGTACATCGGCGCGGTGACCAGCGTTTTCATGCCCGGTCGCAGCCCCATCGCCGCCAGCGTCGTCGCCGCCACCTGCTGGGACTGCTCGGTGGTCATCGCCTCGCGCAGGACGCCCTTGGCGAGGCCGGTGGTGCCCGAGGTGTAGATCAGGCTCATCCGCGCGCTCTCGGCCGCCTCCGTTCGGGGCGCCGCTCCGGCGATCCAGTCGGCGAGCAGAGGGTGGCGGCCGGTGACGGGGGCCTCGCCGTAGCGCGCCGCGGTCTCGGGTGGCACCGGCACCTCGATCAGCGGGACGCCGCCGGGCAGCGCCTCCTCCATGGTGGCGACCAGGTCGGAGTGGACGAACACCGCTCGCGCGCCCGAGTGCGAAAGGACGTGCTCGAGCTCACGCCCGCGTGAATGCCAGTTGACCGGCACCGCGACCGCGCCCATCTGCGAGCACGCGGCGCTGAGCGCGAGGAACGCGGGCTCGTTGCGGAGCACGATCGCGACGCGCTCTGAGTGCTCGACCCCGGCGTCGCCGAGCGCGGCGGCGATCGTGGCGGCCTGTGCCGTCAGCTCATCGTGAGGGACCTCACGCTCACCGAACCTCACCACCACGACGGCCGTAGCATCGCATGCATGGACTCGTCGCTGAATCCCGCTCTTGACGAGGCGCAGTTCTGCCCCCGGTGTGGCCGTCCGGCCGAGGTGGAGTTCCCGCGCCGCATCGTGTGCGCCCACTGCGGCTACGCCGCCTACTACAACCCCAAGCCGGTCGCCGGCGCGATCCCGGTCGACGCTAGCGGACGGGTGATCCTGCTGCGCCGGGGGTTCGATCCCAGTCGCGGTCTGTGGACTTTCCCCGGCGGGTTCGTCGATCTCGGCGAGTCCGTCGAGGAGGCGGCCCGGCGCGAGGCCGACGAGGAGCTCGGGATGACGATCGAGGTCAAGGACCTCGTCGGCGTCTACTCGCGCGCCGAGGATCGCGTGGTGCTGATCGTCTACCGCGCGCGGGCGCTCGGCCGGCCCCGGACCACGCCCGAGGCGATCGAGGTCCGCGCATTCGCGCTCGATGAGCTCCCGTGGGACGAGCTTGCGTTCTGGTCAACCGAGCGGGCGCTGCGCGATGCGTTCCCGGGCTGACGCGCCCGGGACCGGGATCACGCGGACTCCTGGCCGAGCCGGCGGCGACCGATCCAGCCGAAGCAGCGCCCGAGGACGCGGGCGAACCATCCGCGTTCGTCTGAGGTCCCGCCCTGGGCGGCGGGTGCGGGCTCCGGGGAGGGCGTGATGATCGCCGCCACTGGGGCGGGCGCCGGCTGGGAGACCGGTGGCGGCGTGCTCTTGGCTTGCTTGCCCGGGGCGGTCGACTCGAACAGCGACTCCGCGGCGCTGTTCGACCACATCAGCGCGTCGAGGTAGAGCTCGCCGGCGTTCGCGACGATCGACGGCATGTCGCTGATCTCACCGGTCTCGAGCGCGGTCACGCACTCGAGCAGCAGCCCTCGCTTGCCCTTGCGGCCGACGAGGGCCTCGCGCATCTCCGCCGCGAGCGGGAGCGACGCGATCACGTCGATCATCGGCGCGTCCATCATCGCGTCGAGCACCGAGAACAGGCCGAGCGTGAACAGCTCCGACGGGCTGGCGATTCCAAGCGGCTCGCCCGCGAGCTCGCAGAAGCGGGCGCGGGTCAATGCGGTGACGGTCAGCTCCGTCGGCTTGTCGTCGATGCTGGCGAGCACGCTCAGCGTCGACCAGCGTCTGACGTTGTCGAGGCCGAGCAGGGCGAGCGCCTGACCGATCGAGCGGACGTCGCCGCGGAGTCCGAAGAATGCCGAGTTGACGTACCGAAGCAGGCGGAAGCTCAGCGCGACGTCGTGTGCGATCAGCTGCTCGATCTGCTCGAGCTCGACGTCGGGGTCGTTCAGCGCCGCGGCCACCTGCAGCAGCGCGAGCCGGTTGGCGGCGATGCCCCGCGTGCACGCCACCGCCGGCCGGCAGAAGAAGTAGCCCTGGAACAGGTCACACCCGGCCGCGACGCAGAACTCGTGCTGCTCCTGGGTGCCGAGCTTCTCGGCGACGAGCTTGCCCTCGTACGGCTTCAGGCGCTCGACGAGATCGGTGAGCTGCCCGTTCCCGAGCTCGTTGATGTTCAGCTTTACGAGGTCGAACAGCTCGAGCAGCGATTCTGACCCGGGCCGGTACCGGAAGTCGTCGAGCGCCAGCTTGTAGCCGGCGGCCTTGAGCTCGCGCAGCGCGCCCAGCATCTCCTCGTCGAACTGCGCGGTCTCGGGGATCTCGAGGCCGACGAGGTCCGACGGAAGGGCGTGGGCGAGGCCTCCGGTGACGAACTCGCGCGAGACGTTGACCCACGCGGTCCTGCGGCCGACGATGCGCCCCAGGTCCAGTTCGGTGAGCGCATTGAGCACCACGGTCGCTGTGGCGCTTTCAGGGTTGGCGATCATCGCCACGTCATTGACATAGCCCTCGCCGCGGAATAGCAGCTCATACCCCACAACCTCGAGCTTGGGGTTGAAGATCGGCTGGCGAGCGACGAATGCGTCTGGCATGTGAGGGACCCTGGGAACGGCCGGTTGATTTGTTTCCTAGGTCGGCAGGCGCGGCTGGGGCTTGAGTCGCGGGGGTCTTCCATGGACGAGTCGGCAGGGGCGAGGACGAGCTCGTCGAGTCGTAGAGGTACCGTCCAATGACGTGGATCAGACCCACCGTGATCGCGTCGAGTCGTTGCTGTCCGAGGGCGCTGCCGAGCACGCGAGCCTCATCGCCCGGCTGCCGCCGGACCTGCAGGCGTCGCTTCCCGTGGATGCCCAGGGCGTCACGCGGGCAATCGACCACCTGGCGGCGGCCGCGGGTCTGTCGGTCGCTGAGCGGCGCGCGCTGATTCAGCCGCACGCGCGTCAATCCGGCGGTTCTGCATGCGCGCGTGTTCGGGCGCGAGCCGCTTGCGCGCGAGACCGTGATCGCGTCGTTCGTCGAGGGCGCTCGGGTCCGCGCGGACGCGCTGGCGGCTCTGGCGGACGCGGTTGGCGGCGAGTCGCTCGGAGTCGAGGTCCGGCGGTTGCTCGTCGAGGACCCGCCGCCGGTGGTCGCCGACGGGGGGGACGTCGTGCCGGAGTTGCGCGCGACCTACGCAGCCCAGGAGCGGGCTGCGATCGCGATCGCAGCCCGACTCGACGAGCCGTGAGGTTGCTCCCGGGGGCCGCGGCGGATAGGTTTCACTTATGGCCGATCAAACACTGAAAGTCATCCACGAAGTACCCCGGTCGAGTGCGATCATCCACGCCCCGCCGAAGGGGAAGCTGGCGTTCAGCGGCGACGGTCCGGATCGCCTGCTGTGCGGCGGTTGCGCGATCGTGCTCGCGGAGGGCGTCAGCGACGGGCAGCTGTTCGGGGTGTTCATCGAGTGCCCCGAGTGCGGAACGCTGAACGACGTCGGCTCCTGAGTCTCCTCGCGGCTTCGGGGGCGGTCACTTCCCCGCGGGGCGGCGGATCGTGCGGAAGTCGCTGGCCAGGTTCGCGTCGAGGAGGTACGCCCACGGCATCAGGAAGTACCCCTTAAGGCCCCAGCCCGGGCCCCATGAGTTGCGGACGAGCCCGTAGTTCGTCTGGTCCTTGAGATATCCGACAAGCAGGACCTCGTGGCCGCCGAGCTGCTTCTCGTCGCGACTGGGCAGCGGCACGATGCCGGTCTGAGCGACCTGCTGGGACTCGAACGACTCGAATACCGAGAACCCGAACGCGATCGTCTGCCGGTTGGATAGGACCGCCTTCATCGAGTCGAGGTTTCGCGGGACCGCACGGTAGTTGGAGATGCGGTGCTGCCCGGCCTCGCCGGACAGGCTCGCCGGCGGCTCGGCCGAGAACTTGGCGATGTCGTACGGCCAGTCCTGCTCGAGGGGCACGCCCAGCTTGTGGCAGACCTTGAATCCGTCGCGACCGTACGCACCGGTGTCCTGATCCGCCGGGGAGCCCTCGACCTTCCGCTCGTAGTAATAGATCCACAGCCGGGAGAGGAAGCCCGGGTCCGAGCCGTTCAGCTTGGCGTCGTACTCGACGGCCCCGGCGACGGCGTTGGCCGTGCAGCTGCCGAGCTGGCCCTGGTCGAACACGCCAGGTAGGTCGGCGCGCGGATCGACCTCCTCGAGCACGGGGAGCCCCGAGGCATCGGCGATGTGGTCGCGGATGTCCGGAAGCGACGGCTTCCAGCCGTAGCCATGGATCTTGCGCGGCGTCAGCCCCGCGGCCTCGAGTACGTCGGTCATGGTGCCCCTCTCCGGTCCTTGTGGACGTCAAGTAACTACCTAACAACCATACGGGCTGGGTGTGGCGGGCGTCAACCGAAGGCGGGCCGGGGGCTTCGAGGCCGCGGCGTGGCAAGATGCCGCGACTGTGCGAGATGACTTCTCGAGCCGGCGGGCGGGTGGCTGTGGCTAGCGACCGCCTGGCCGCACGGATGCCACGACGCGTGCTGATCACCGGCGCGGCCGGCGCGATCGGGTCGTGCCTGCGCGATGGCCTGGGGCCGCTCGTCGACGAGCTCGTGCTCACGGACGTCCGCGAGCTCGAGCCGGCTGCGGGCGAGCGGTTCGTTCAGGCCGACCTCATCGACCGCGACGCGCTGATGCTCGCGGCTCGCGGAGTCGATGCCGTGGTTCACCTCGGCGCGGTGCCGACCGAGGTGAGGTTCGACGAGCTGGTCGGCCCGAACCTCGTCGGCACGTTCAACGTGTTCGAGGCGGCGCGGCTCTGTGGCGTGTCACGAATGGTTTTCGCGAGCTCGAACCACGCCACCGGCTTCTACCCGGTCGATCGGACCCTCAGAGGGGACGAGCCGACGCGACCCGACAGTCTGTACGGCGTCACGAAGGTCTATGGCGAGGCGCTCGGCCGGCTGTACGTGGACAAGTTCGGCCTGGACGTCGTCTGCGTGCGCATCGGCAGCTTTGCCGAGCGGCCGCGGCAGCTCCGTGAGTTCGCGACGTGGCTGAGCCATGGCGACGCCGTGCGGCTGTTCACCGCCTGCCTGTCGGCGCCCGCGGTGGGCTTTCGCGTGGTCTACGGCGCCTCGGCGAACACGCAGCGGTTCTGGGATCTGACGTCCGCGTTCGAGCTCGGCTACGAGCCGCGGGACGACGCCGAGCGATACGCCGGCGAGGTCGGCGGCGACCTCCACGAGCTTCAGGGTGGCGCGTTCACCGCGCGCGACGCCGGCGGCTGGGCCTGAGCCCCGCCGCCGGGATCGCGTCGTCTTATGAGCTCAGGGGCTGGGTGAGGTCGTACACCGTCTGACCGCCGATCGTCTCGGCGCGGTAGTGCGCCTTGACCCAGCTCGTGATCGCGCTCGTGGTACTGCCGCGCGCCGGGGCCGCCGGGGCCGCCGGGGCCGCGCGTGCCGCTGGCGCTGCCGGTGCTGCCGGGCTGCCGGGGCCGCCGGTGCTGCCGGCGCGGCCCGGGAAGCCGGCGGGGGCGCCGGGCGACCCGCCGCGGCTGCCGGCCCCGGCTGCGAATCGGCTCGGGAGACCAGACCCGCCGGCCTGGCCCGCGAAGCCGCCCATTCCACCCGCGGAGGCGATGTAGTAGTGGATGTCGCCGGCCTTTACGTACGCCTCGAACTGGGCGAGCGACAGGTTCCCGCCCTGGTTGTTGAATCCGCCGATGGCCATCACCGGAACGCCGCCGGTGGCGAGCTCGAGCGTGGCGGCGCTCTGCGATCCCGACGTCGCCGCCGCCCAGCGATATCCGGACGCGCCTGACTTCAACGCGGCGACGAGCGCGCTGCTGGTCGTTTCGCTCCCGGGTCCCGCGCCGGCGGATCCTGAGCCGGCGGATCCTGAGCCGGCGGATCCTGAGCCGGCGGATCCTGAGCCGGCGCGCGCGAACCCGCCGCCAGGGCCGCCGCCAGTCGAGCTCGCGGGTCCCGCCGACGGCGTCGATCCGGTGTGGGCCGTCCCGATCGTCTGCGCGGAGTAAGCCACCGGCCCGGCAAGGCAGGCCACGAGCGCGACGACCGCCGTGGCCGCGGTCAGGCGCCGTGTCACTCGTGCCGGCATCAGGAGCCCGAGCGCCGCGACGCCGGCCGCGACCGCGACCAGCGGCGCGAGCCACGGCTCCCACGAGGGCGTGCGGCCGAGCAGCACGATCGACCAGGCGGCGGTCGCGACGACCCCGAGCGCGAGAAGCGCCCGGGCACCGAACTGCTCTCGCCTGCGCCACGCGACCGCGGCGCCGATCGCCGCGAGCGCGGCAATCGCCGGCGCGAGCGCCACGGTGTAGTACGTGTGAATGACGCCGCCGCTGAGGCTGAACACGAGGCCGCTGACGACGAGCCAGCTGCCCCACAACATCAGTGCGGCACGGGTGCGGTCCGTGCGGGGCGCGCGCCAGCGCCACGCCAGCCCGGCCACCAGCGCGAGCAGCGCCGCCGGCAGCAGCCACGACGCCTGCCCGCCCATCAGGTCGTTGAACAGCCGCAGAACGCCGGTCTCGCCGCTGAAGTTGCCCCCGCCGCCACCACCGCCGCCCGGGCCACCACCGCCGCCGGTGAGACGCCCCAAGCCGTTGTAGCCGACGATCAGGTTGAGGATGCTGTTGTCCGACGAGCCGTCGATCATCGGCCGCGACGATGCGGGCCACAGGGCGACGATCGCGACCCACCAGCCCGCGCTCGCGATCATCGCGGCGCCGGCGGCAAGCAGCTGCGCGATCCGCCGACGCACCGTCGTAGGCGCGGCGATCGCGTAGACGAGCGCGAAACCTGGCACGACGAGGAACGCCTGCATCATCTTCGCCAGGAAGGCGAAGCCGATCAGCGTCCCGACTCCGATCAGCCAGCGCGACGAACCGCGCTCGAGCGCCCGCACCAGACAGTACGCCGACGCGACGAGCAGACACACGAGCAGTGCGTCCGGGTTGTTGAAACGGAACATCAGCGCCGCGACTGGGGTGACCGCGAGCGCCGCGCCGGCAAACAGCCCTGCGCCCGCGCCGAACCAGCGCTTGACCGACGCGGTCAGCAGACCGACGGCGAGGACGCCCTCGAGGACCTGGGGCACGAGCATGCTCGCGCTCGAGAACCCGAAGATCCGGCCCGACAGCGCCATCACCCACAGCGATGCCGGCGGCTTGTCCACCGTGATGAAGTTCGAGGAGTCGATCGAGCCGAAGAAGAACGCCTTCCAGCTCTTCGTCCCCGCCTGCACGGCCGCGGCATAGAAGCTGTTGGCGTCGCCGGAGGCCGTCAGGTTCCACACGTATGCGATGGCGGTCGCGGCGAGCAGGCCGATGAGCGCGGGACGCGCCCACGATGGGTCCTCGGCACGCCCGCGGACGAGCGACCGCACCCTGCCCGGTGTCCGGTCTCCGGCGGGCCAGGCCCGGCGGGGAAAGGTTGTCGTGCTCATTTAGTTTCCTTGGGTGTCGAGGGACAGGACGGCGTCCGGCTGAACGGTTCGCGGTCGCCTGCGAAACACCCAGGACGACAGCGCGACGTAGCGGGTGACGGTGGCGGCCAGGGTTGCGAGCACCAGGACCGCCGCCTCGAGCAGCCGCGGAGCGTGCCGGTCGAGGTCGTGCAGGACGGTCAGCGCGCCGCTCGTCAGCGCGAGCGCGAGCAGGAACACGAAGAACCCGGCGGCGTGCTGCCGCGCGAGGCCATCCCGGCCGCGGATCCCAAACGTGAGGCGCCGGTTGGCGGCGGTGTTGCCGACCGCGGTGAACGCGAGCGCGGTGGCGCTCGCGACCGTCGAGCCGAGCGGGTCCGCGAGGAGCAAGAACAGCAGCGCGTAGGCGAGCGTCGAGGCCGCGCCGATCGCGGCGAAGCGCGCGACCGGCGCGGCCATCACCAGGCGCGCGATCCCACGCAGGTCGGCGAGTGCCGTCGAGACGATGTCGACGCGCGAGTCGGGATCGTCGACCCAGTCGACCGGAACCTCGTGGATGCGCATGCCGCGGCGCTGGGCCGCGACCAGGAGCTCGGTGTCGAAGAACCACGCTTGATCGCGAACGGCGTCGAGGAGCACTGGCAGCACATCGGCGCGGACCGCCTTGAAGCCGCATTGCGCATCGCTGAACCGCGCCCGGAGCGCCAGATGCAGGATGCGGTTGTACGCGCGCGAGATCAGCTCTCGCTTCGGGCCGCGCGTCACCCGAGATCCGCGTGCCAGCCGCGAGCCGATGGCAACCTCACTGTGACCCGACAGCAGCGGCGCGAGCAGCGGCAGCAGCGCGTGGAGGTCCGTGGACAGGTCGACGTCCATGTAGGCGACGACGCGCGCGCGACTGCAGCGACCACGCCGTGCGCAACGCCCGGCCGCGTCCCTTCTGCTCGAGCCGCACGACGCGAACGTCGTCGAGCTCGGATGCGAGGGCCGCGGCGATCTCCGGGGTGAGATCGGTGCTCGCGTTGTCGGCGATCGTGATCAGCCACGAGAACGGCAGGTGGACGTCGAGGAAGTGATGCAGCCGGTGGACCGACGTCGCGAGCGCCCGCTCTTCGTTGAACGTAGGTACGACGATCTCGACGTCGAGTTCACCTGGCGTTCCGGGGTGAGCGGGCCACGCTCTCGCGGCGGCCGGCGCAGGTTCTGCGGTCACTGTCTGCATCTCTGAAGCCCCTGTTCGAATGGTCGGACGGTGAAGCTTCGGCGGGCGGAGTGAGAAAGCAGTGAGGGATGTGTAAGCCTCACGCAAGCATCTGGCCCGCCCGCCCTGCGAAGCCCGCGCCGTCTTTGCGCGGGCGTCACATGCGATCCTTCTGAGGTGTCCTCCCAGGTGGCCAGCCCCAGTTTCGTCGGGCGGGCGCGTGAGTTGGTGCGGCTGGCCGAGCTTGCGGCGGCGGCGGCCGGAGGCGAGCCCGCGTTCGTCCTCGTCGGCGGTGAGTCGGGAGTCGGGAAGAGCCGGCTGGTCGCCGAGTTCGCCGGACGAGCCGCGGCCGGCGGCGCCCGGATCCTGTCCGGGGATTGCGTGGATCTCGGGGGCGGCGAGCTTCCGTACGCCCCGCTCGTGGCGGCGCTCCGAGGCGTCGACCCTCACCAATTGGAGCAGATGCTCGGGCGTGGGGCGAAGGAGCTCGCACCGCTGCTGCCCCAGCTCGAGGGCGAGGACACTGCGCTCGCGGCCACCTCGCACGCCCAGGGGCGGCTGTTCGAGCTGCTGCTGGCGTTGCTGGCCGGTCTCGGGGCGGACCAGCCGCTGGTGCTGACCGTCGAGGACGCCCACTGGGCCGATCCCTCGACCCGCGACTTTCTCAGCTTCCTGATCCGCAATCGGCGCCGCGAACGGTTGATGGTGATCGTCACCTACCGGACCGACGAGCTCCACCGTCGACACCCGCTGCGGGCGTTCCTGGCCGAGGCCGACCGCGCGCGCACGACGCGCCTCACGCTCGAGCGGTTCACTCGCGACGAGCTGACCGAGCAGCTCACCGGCATCCTCGGGCATGCGCCGCCGGCGCGGCTGATCGACGACCTCTACGCTCGCGCGGAGGGCAACCCGTTCTTCACCGAGGAGCTGCTCGCGGCCGGCGGCGGCCACGGCGACGGCCGCCTGCCCGACGACGTCCGCGAGGCGCTGATGCTGCGGATCGAGCTGCTGAGCGCCGACGCGCAGACCGTGCTGCGGGTCGCAGCTGCGGCGGGTCCGAGCGTTCGCCACGGGCTGCTGGTGGCGGCCACGCCGCTCGAGCCCGACGCGTTGCTCGCCGGCGTTCGCGAGGCCGTCGCGCACCACGTGCTCGTTCAGGAGCCCGGCAGCGACGCGTACCGGTTCCGGCACGCGCTCCTGCGTGAGGCGATCGCCGACGACCTGCTGCCGGGGGAGCGCGGCCCGATTCACGCCTCGCTCGGCCGCGCGCTCAGCGAAGATCCGTCGCTGTCGGTGTCGGGCCGCGGGGTTGCCGCGGAGCTGGCATTCCACTGGTCGGCGGCGCACGACCTGCCCGCCGCGTTCGCGGCGTCCGCGCAGGCGGGAGCCGAGGCCGAGCGTATGGCGGCATTCGCCGAGGCCAACGCGCACTTCGAGCGGGCGGCCGAGCTGTGGCACGCCGTGCCCGAACAACTGCGTGAGGCGAGCCCGAGCCGCGTTGAGCTGCTGCGGCGGGCGGCGGAGGCGGCGCTGCTCTCGGGCGACGGCGGGCGCGCTGTCGCACTCGGGCGTAGCGCGCTCGCGCTGGTCGACGCCGACCAGGACCCGGCGTTGGCCGCGGGCCTCCACGAGCGCATCGGTCGCTTCCTGGTCCTCAGCGGCCTCTCACAGGACGCGCTGGACGAGCTCGGGCAGGCGGTCGAGCTGATGCCCGCCGGCGCGCCGCCCGCCGACCGCGCCCGGGTACTGAGCGCCGAGGCCCATCTGTTGATGCTGATGGGCCGGGGCGTCGAGGCGCAGGAGCGGTGCGAAGTGGCGCTGGCGCTCGCGCGGGAAGCGGGATCACGGCACTCGGAGTGCGCCATCCTCAACACGCTCGGCGGTTCGCTGGCGATGTCCGGCGATGACGAGGGAGGGCTCGCGCGGCTGCTGGAGGCGCGCACGCTCGCCGAGGAGATCTCCGACCCCGAGGAGCTGATCCGCGTCTACATCAACCTTCCCGAGATCCTCGATCGCATGGGACGTCTCCAGGAGGCCGTGGAGGTCTCGCGCGAGGGCGTGGCGATGGCCCGGCGTGAGGGCATCCCGGCCGGGCTCCCGTCGCTGATCTCAGAGCTCGTGGTCCGTCTGATCAGGGTCGGGCGATGGTCCGAAGCGGACGAGATCCTGCCCGAGGCGCTTGCGGCGACGGAGGGCTGGGGTGTCGGCGTGTCCTCAACGCTCGTCGCCGACGCCCTGCTACGGGCGCTGCGCGGCGACGCCGCCGGCGCCGAGGAGGCGCTCGAGAAGGCTGATCGGGCGCTCAGGCAGGCGGTCGGATCGATGTGGACGGCGCCAGTCACCGTGGCACGCGCCGAGTGGGCGCTGTGGAGCGGCCAGCCCGAGCGCGCGCGGGAGGCGGTCGGCACGGAGCTCGCGCGGCTCGAGCCGACCGACGAGCTCGCGCCCCAGTACCTCGCCCCGGTGGTTGCGGTCGGCGTTCGCGCCGAGGCCGACCTGGCCGCACGGGCGCGCGCCACCGGCGACGGCGCGGCCGAGGCCGAGGCCGTCCGCCGGGCCGAGACGATCTACGAGCTCGGCTGCGACCTACTGCGCCGGGATGCCGGCTGGGAGGCGCCGGTTCATGTTGCCGGCGCCGAGGCGGAGCTCGCCCGCGCGCGCGGCGCGATGACCGAGGACACCTGGCCGCCGATGATCGAGCGGTGGGACGAGTCTCGGCAACGTGTTCATGGCGGCCTACGCCCGCTGGCGGCATGCCGCGTCGATCCTCGAGCGCGGGGGACCGCGGGGGGACGTGCCGGCGACACTGTCCCGGGCGCACGCCGATGCCGTCGCGCTCGGCGCGATGCCCCTGCTCGCCGAGGTGGACGGGCTCGCGCGCCGCGCCCGCATCGCGCTCGACGAGCCGCCGCCTGACCCGGCCCTTCGGTCGCCGGGGTCGCCGGGGTCGGCGGGGTCGGCGGGGTCGCCGGGATCCGAGCCGACCGCGGCCGACCGGATCGGTCTGACCGCCCGCGAGCTCGACGTCCTGACCCTGGTGGCGCAGGGCTCGACCAACCGCGAGATCGCCGGCGCTCTCTACATCAGCCAGAAGACTGTCACCGTGCACGTCTCCCGGATCCTGGCCAAGCTCGACGCCCGCTCCAGGGTCGAGGCCGCCGGGCTGGCGCAGCGGCTAGGCCTGCTGGACGGGGAGGGCAACGGCCAGCGGCCGGCGGGTTAGCCCGATGCGCGCTGCGAGCACGGCGACGGCGGCGGCGATCATCGTCAGGGCGCCGGCGAGTCCGCCGATCGAAACCAGGAGCGGCGCGATCAGCGCCCCCGCCGCGATGCCGCCGACGGATGCCGCGAACACGAAGCCGTATGCCGATCCGAGCCGCTCGTCGTCGATCGTCAGCTGCAGGCCGGTGTCGGCCACGACCTCGGCGATCAGCGCGCCCGCGCCCGCGATGACCCCGAGGATCAGCGCGACCGCCAGGCTGCCGGTGATCGCCAGCAGCGGAAGCGGGGCTGCGACCATCCCCAGCGCGATCACCTGCACGGCGGGGCGTGGCGCCCTCGAGGCGATCCGCCCGGCGATCGCGGCGCCGACGATGCCGCCGGCGCCCTGGGCCGCCAGCAGGTACCCGTACCCATCCGTGCCGAGCCCGAGCCGGTGGGCGACGAGGACCAGCAGCACCGTCTGGGAGCCGTAGACGAAGCTCGCCGCGATGTCTGCGCTGACCAGCCGCCCGGCCGCAGGCGCGTCGCGCAGCGCGAGCAATCCCGTCCGCAGATCGGCCAGGATCCCCGCGGCTGACTGGGCGTCCCGGCGCGGGCGCTCGAACTCCGCGGCGCCACGAATCGACAGCACAAGCATCGCCGACACCACGAACGTGAGCGCGTTGACGGCGAAGGCCAGGCTCGGCGGGCCCAGCAACATCAGCAGTCCCCCGAGGGCCGGGCCGATGAAGACGGCGGCCGGCACGATCGCTGCGCGAGCGGCGTTCGCCTGGCCAAGCACATCCTCGGGCACGAGCCGCGGGGTGACCGCGGCCACGCACGGCGGGTACACGACCGACGCCATCGTCGCGGCGGCCGCCAGCAGCGGTATCACCACGACCGGCGCACTCGCGATTGCGGCGATCGTCAGCAGTCCCATCAACGCGGCGCGGACGACGTCGGCGGCGATCATCAGCGTGCGGCGGTTGGCGCGATCGGCGAGGACTCCGCCGAACGGACCGCCGATAACCATCGGCGCGATCCGCGCCGCGGTCGTCAGGCCCAGCCAGACCGCAGAGTGGGTGCGCTCCTGAACGTAGACGAGCAGGGCGATGTTGTAGAGCCAGTCGCCGAGCTGGGAAGCCGCAAGCGCGGCGAGCAGACGGCCAAACCGTGGGTGATGGAGTGCAGTTCTCATGCCCAGCAGCATCCGGGAGCCCGGGCGCGCGCACATCGGGTAACCGGGCATACCTCGCCGCGGCGCCGTCCTATTTCGAGGGCCGTAGGACTCCTACGGCGGCTCGTGTAGGACCCCCTGCGGCTCGGTGTAGGTAGGGGTGAGCTAGACGGTCGCGGCTTGCCGCACGTCGGTCGGCTGCGCGTCGTTCGTCTGCGCGTCGTTCGTCTGCGGGTCGGCGACGGCGGTCGCGCGGCTCAGGACGACGGCGGCCAGGTCGTCCGTGCAGTCGTCGGCGTCCGTCTGGATCCGATCGAGGAGCGCTTGCGCGCTCAGCCCCTGCTCGACCAGCGACTGCAGGTGTCCACGTCCGAGGTAGTCGCCCTGGCGGCGAGCTTCGGTGAGCCCGTCGGTGAACAGGCATACTCGCTCGCCGGGGGCCAGCGATCGCGAGAACTGCGGCCAGCTGTCTCCGAGCCCGAGACCAAGCGGGGTCGCCGGCTCCTCCTCAGGCTCGGGCTGGCCCGCGATGATCGGCGGCTCGTGCCCGGCCTTCGCCCACGTCAGCTCCGCGGTCGTGTGGTCGTAGCAGCAGATGATGACCGTCGCAAATCCGTCACCGAGTTCGCCGCGGAGATACCGGTCGGCGCGCGCGAGCACCTCGGGCAGCGGATGACCCTCTCCCATCAGCGCCCGCAGCGTGTAGCGGACGAGCGCCGCGTGGATCAGCGACTCACGCCCATGGCCTGACACGTCGCCGATGATGATGCCCGTCCGCTCAGGCGCGACCGAGAACACGTCGAAGAAGTCGCCCCCGGCCGCCAGCCCCTGCGCGGGCCGGTACGCCACCGAGACATCGAGCTCCCCGAGGCTTCCGGGGACGCTCGGGAGGAGCGCGGCCTGGAGCACGCCGACGTCTGAAAGGAGCGCCTCACGCTGGCCGGCCAATGACCTCGCGCGTCGGCTCTGGAGGTAGGCGTTCAGCGCCATCGCCGCGGCGATGACCGCGAACGCGAGTAGAGCCCACAGCACCGCGGTGGGCAGCGCGTTGACGAACCGACCGATCGGCCCGGTTGTGGTGGTGGGCCGCGGCGGCGTGGTCGATGTGCGATGGCCGGGGTCGGTCGCTGAGGTCTGCCCGCTGGCGAAGAGGGCTCCGGCCGCGGTGGCCGGCTGGGCGCTCGACTTCGGCGAAGTCCCGGCTCGAGCGTGCCCGGTTGCGGTCTGCTGCCGGCCGGCGGCCCGGCGGGTCGAGCCTGCTCCGGTCCTTGACGGGCGCGATGCGCGTGATATGCCGGACGCCGAGCCGGCGGTCACCGACGGAGCGTTGAGAGCGGATGTCACCGCGCCGGCAGCGTTGGACGTCGACGGCAGTACGCTCGGCGTCGAGACGGTGTGCGACGCCACCGGCGGTGCGTTGACGGGTGGGGTCTGGATCGGTGGGACCGTGACCGTCGGCGTGCTGATGCGTGGGCGTGCTGATGCTCGGCGTGCTGATAGTCGGCGTGCTGATCGTCGGCGTCGTGATCGGCCCGACGGTTATCGACGGCACGGTGACCGAGGGAACGGTCACCGACGGGACCGACACGGTCGGCAGCAGGGGGAGGGCCGTGGAAACCGTCGGCAGCGTGAGTGCAGATGCGCCCGCGTTGCCGCGGGCGGCCGAGTTTCCGAAGGCCGCGGCCGTGGATAACGCCACGCCGGCGAGCAGGGCGGCGCAAGCGACCAGGACGGTCAGCAGTTGCCGGTACCTACCACCCATAGCCGCACGCCCTATGAACGAGCGCCTCGACATCGCACACCGGTCCTCCTACTCGCCCGGAAAGCCGCACGCCTGAGCTTACAACACCCCCGCCGGCCCCACGCCGGCTGCCTACGACCTCGATGCGGAGCACAATCGCCTCCGCGGGCTTCCCAGGTGAGGACCGTTGACAGCCACAAGAGCGTCAGCGTATGCTTACCGTTAGTGGAGGCTTACCAAGCGGATACCTGGACGGCACTCGGTGATCCGACTCGAAAGGCGATCTTCGAGCTGCTGGTGGATCGTCCGCGCGCGGTTGGCGAGCTCGCCGGCGAGCTTCCGATAAGCCGTCCGGCCGTCTCACAGCACCTCCGGGTGCTGAAGGACGCCGGCCTCGTGGTGGACCGACCTGTCGGCACTCGCCGCATCTACCGCGTCGACCCGGACGGGCTCGCCGCGCTCCGGGCGGACCTCGAGCGCTTTTGGGACAAGGCCCTGGCCGCCTACAAGACGGTCGCTGAGCAATCAACCGAGGAGGACGAATGAGCACCCATACCCAGGCCACGGCGACGAGCGTTCACCGAGCGATCGTGGTCGAGGTCCCGATCGAGCGAGCGTTCCGCGTGTTCACCGAGGACTTCGATCGGATCAAGCCGCGCGAGCACAACGTGCTCGGGGTCGAGCTCGCCGAGACCGTGTTCGAACCACGCGTGGGCGGCCACATCTTCGACCGCGGCGTCGACGGAAGCGAGTTCCATTGGGCACGCGTGCTCGCGTTCGAGCCGCCGAACCGGCTGGTGTTCAGCTGGGACCTCAGCCCCCAATTCCAGTACGAGCCCGACCACGACAAGACGAGCGAGGTCGAGGTGCGGTTCATTGCCGAGTCGGCAGAGCGCACCCGCGTCGAGCTCGAGCACCGCTACCTCGACCGCCACGGTGACGGCTGGGAGGGCGTACGTGAAGCAATCGGCGGCGAACGCGGCTGGCCGGTTTACCTCGCGCGTTTCGAGACGGTCATCCAGGACGGCTGATGTCCAGCGTTCACGTTTCCGCGGAGACGTGACGGTGAAACAACCTCAGCGCCGCCGGTCAGCGCGTTAGAGGTGGACGCCTACGGGACGAACTTGCGCTGACACACGGCGATCTTGTTCACGTCGCCCTGAGCGTGTGCGATACAGGTCACGAGACGCTGGGTCGCGCGGTTGAGGTTGTCCGGCTTCGTGGAGCCAGACGAGAGCGTGGTCGTGAAGCTGAACACCGTCGTGGTGGTGGCCTTCGTCCCCTTGGATGATGTCGGAGTCGTGGCCGGCGGGGGGGACGGGATCGTCGCGGTCTTGGGATCCGGTGGCGCGGCCGCCTGGGTTCGTTGCACCCCGGCGCCGCTGTATGCCGCGACGAACCGATGCTCCGGCTGGGCGCCCGAGGCGAGGAACCATGAGCGCCCGGTCAGCGTTGCGCTCGATCCCACCCTCGGAAACCCGACCTTGCTGTAGAGGCGGTCCACGACGCCGGGATCGAGCTGCCGCAGCGTCAGCACCGCGCTGCGCGACTCCGCCGCCGTCGGAGCGCGGACGAAGTTGCTGGTCTTGCGGTTGTAGCCTTCGGTTGCGGCGTCGATCTCTGACTCGACTATTGCGTAATCACGGACGTGGAGCCGGCGATCCGCACCGATCACCTGGTAATAGATGCCGGAGGAGTCGACGATGATCTCGACGACATGGGCGTTGGGCCCGAATGACGCCACCATCTGAGGAAGCGTCTCCCGCAGGCCGTACGGCTTCAACCCGCCGTTCGAGTCGAGACTGACGTGCCCGACGATCGCAACACCGACGATCGCGGCCAGCACCGCAATCAGGCCCGCGACAAACAGGCTTAGCCCCACTCTCATTGGTCCCATTGAGGACCCTAACGTCCGGGGATCTGATCGCGCAGCGTCGCGATTGCATGCTTAATGGGCTGTTCACGAGGGCGGCGATGAGTTTCGCCGGCCGTCGCGGTCTGCTTAGGTGATGGCGACAGCCCCAGGAGGTAATCCATGCCGGAGCATCAGGTCGGAACCCGCGAGGAATGGCAGGCCGCTCGCGACGAGCTCGCGAAGCTCGAAGCAGCGCAAGCCGCGCGCGAGGAGGAGATCAATCGCAAGCGCCGCGAGCTGCCCTGGGTCGCGGTGGACAAGGAGTATGTGTTCGACACGCAGGAGGGCAAGAAGACCCTCGCCGAACTGTTCGACGGCCGGTCGCAGCTGCTGGCCTACAACGTCATGTACGGGCCCGACTACACCATCGGGGCTTGTCCCGGCTGCACGAACCTGGCCGACGGTTTCGACGCCACGACGCTCCTTCATCTCAACAAGCGCGACGTGACCATGCTTTGCTTCTCGCGCGCGCCGATCGACCGGCTCACCGCCTACAAGGAGCGGATGGGCTGGGCGTTCCCATACGTCTCAACCCATCAGACCGACTTTCCCTGGGACTTCGGACTGGCGCTGACCGAGGAGCAGGCGGAGCAGATCCCCCAGGTGCGGCAGATGGTCGAGAACCCGCCCGCGTGGCTTGCGTTCTGGGCCTCACAGGTCGGCGCTGAACTCAAGGACGGGCTCCGCGAGAACCCGAGCTACATCGTGTTCGCGCAGGAAAACGGGACCGTCTACCACACCTACACGGTGTCGGCGCCTGATCCGTTTGTCGCGCCGTACATGAGCTTCCTCCTCGACCGGACGCCGAAGAAAGGGCAGGAGGAGCCGCTCAACTACCGGAAGGACGAATATCCCGCATGATCGCGGACGTTCCCGCGGGAACGTGACGGTGAAACAGAGGCGTTCGCCAGCGACACGGCCAGGCTTGATCCGCATCCGCTTACCGGGTTGAGGAAACCGCCGCGGGCATCACCGCCGCCACCAGCACGGCCAGCACCGCGAACGTGCCCCACCACCCGATCCCCGTCGCGCTCAGCGCGCCGATCAGGACCGCGCCGGTTGCCGTCCCGGCGTCGAAGGCGCCGTTCCACACGGCGCTGGCGACCGGCCGCTCGCTCGAGGTGGTGCGGGCGAAGGAGTAGACCAGGGTGAGGCACTGAATCGACCCATAGCCCACCCCGAGCGTTGCGCAAGCCGCCAGCACGACCCCATCGGAGGGCCCGCTCAGGCCGGCGGCAAGCGCGAGCAGAGCGGCGATGGCGATTGCGCAGGCCCCGGCCAAGAGCCACGTTCGCCCTGGCCGGTCGACCAGCCTCCCGGCCTGCCACCGAGCCAGGGCGGCGGCGACCGCGAACACCAGAAGACCAACGGTTGCCACGAGCTCCGAGCGCACGATGGGCAAGATCGTCACCACCGCGCCGGCGGCGACCGTGATCGCGTAGAGCACGACGGCGGGCAGCAGGGAGCGGGCGATGGCCCGCTGGGTCGAGCCCCTCGGCACCGCCTGGGTCGGCTCGGGGGCGACCCGCCGCCAGCCACTGCCCAAGGCCAGCGCCGCGCCGACAGCGGGTAGGCCGGCGATGGCCGCAATCGGCCAGAAGCCGAATGCGTGCAGCAACAGTACGGCCAGGGGAATCATGATCACGTTGGGAATCCCCGCTGCCAGCCCGTACAGCCCTGTCGTCTCGCCCTGGCGGCCGGGCGGCGCGACCTCGCTGGCCATAAACGCCCCCGCGACCGTGAATACGGCAAACCCCACGCCGCGCAGCACGCATATGAGGTACAGCCCGGCGCCGGAGCTCGCCCAGATCAGTAGCGGGGCCGGCAGCCCCAGCACGAGGAGGCCGATGGCCATCGTGGCGGGTGTGGACAGGCGGCGCAGCAGCGCGGGTACCACGGGCTGAAACATGACGGTGGCGGCCAGCATCACGGTCGTCGTCGCGCCGGCCGAGGCGGTGGAGTTGCCGGCCGACACCAGGTAGGCCGGCAGCGACGGCAGGGTCACGAAGAAGCCCGTGAACCCTGCCGCGGTCATCAGCATCATGCGCGCGCATGGCCACTGCAACGCCAGCGGGCGACGGTCGTCGGTGGCGACGCTGACCATGGCTAAGCCGGCTGCCTCGCGGTTTGAGGGTGGATGAGTCGGTCGGCCACGCGCGCCTCGTGCACGCTAGCCCGCGACTCTAAATCGAGCGCTTAGCCCTGCCCCGGGTCCCGGTAGGCCCGCCAGCCCTGGTACTTGGTGATCTCGATGAGACCCTCGCCCCGGTCAAGGACCTCTGGTCGCAGCAGCATGGCGAAGCTCACGAACCCATCCTCGAGCTCGATCGTCCCCAGCTCAAGCTCGGGCGGCTCGGCCGGCAGGAGCGAATGGTGCAGCATGTCGAGCGGAACGTCGTAGAGCTCACCGATGATCGCGGCGCCCCCTGCGACGGTCGGAACCAGCGCGGGGAACTCGTCGCGGACCGAGTAGAACCGGTATTTGGGGGCGGTGCGCCGCTCCCCGAGCAGCGGGACGCCCTCGATGTGATGGTGTACGGGACCGCCCCGCATGCCACCGCCGTTCAGGAACATTGGGGGCATGTCAGCGCGTTTCCCTGGTGCGCGCGCGAGCGGTGGCGCCGCACGAAAGGTTGACCTTGACCGCGAATTGAGGCACCAAGATAATCGTCGTCCTTCCTGCGCAGAGGAGCCAGCTTCGGCCTGCTATAGGCTGGCAGCCTCTGAGACGTTCTTCCGCTTAGCGATATAGGTTTTCTGTAGAGCGGAACATAAACCCGTAGGCTGCTCGCGTCAACCCGCGATGAGAAAGTTTTCTGCCGGCCCACTGCCGTCTCGCAGAGTTGGCGCGCCCGAGCCGTTGACAGCGCGCCCGGAGTTCCGGTAGGCTTTCCATTGTACGGTAGTGAGTTTCCGTCACGCGGAACGCACGCCAACTCGGATCGAACCGCGACAAGGAGCCTCCCACATGGGCATCTCGCTCGGAGCAAATCAGTACGGCAAGGCGGAGAACCGCGTCGTGCGCGTCTATCGCGACACCCCTCGGCACGAGCTTGTCGACCTCAACGTGTCGACCTCGCTGCGCGGCGACTTCGCCGATGCGCACGTGAGTGGGGATCAGGCCGACGTGTTGCCGACCGACACCCAGAAGAACACCGCGTTCGCATTCGCCAAGCGGCACGGCGTCAGCTCGCCGGAGGACTATGCGATCGCTCTGGGCCGGCGCTTCCTCGAAGCGGCGCCCAAGGCCGACAGTGCGCAGATCCGGGTGGAGCAGTACCCCTGGGATCGCATCGCGACGGGTCCGAACGGGCACGACCACGCGTTCGTGCGGCGCGGCGACGGAACGCGGACGACCGTGGTCACGGTCAGCGACCGCGGTGACGCGGAGCACGTGTCGGTGGTCTCGGGCCTGGCCGACGTGGTCGTGCTGAAGTCAACCGGATCGGAGTTCAAGGGCTACCTCAAGGACGAGTACACGACGCTTCAGGAGGCCGACGACCGCATCATGGCCACCTCGCTCGTCGCCCGCTGGCGCTACGCGAACACTGACGTCGACTGGAATGGCAGCTACGACTCGATCCGGGCGACGTTGCTGGAGGAGTTCGCCACGACGTACAGCCGCGCGCTGCAGGAGACGCTGTACCTGATGGGCACGCGCGTCCTCGAGAGCCACGACGACGTCGTCGAGATTCGGTTCTCCGCTCCGAACAAGCACCACTTCCTCGTCGACCTCGAGCCGTTCGGCCTGAGCAACGACGGCGAGGTGTTCATCGCCGCCGACCGCCCGTACGGCCTGATCGAGGCGACGGTGGCGCGCGACGACGCCCCCGACCCGGGCGACGCCTGGCTCGCCGTCCCGGCGTTCGCCTGAGCGGAGAGAGTTTCATGGGCGATCACGGACTGGACTATCTGGTCAACTGCTCGATGCTGTTCACCGAGCGGCCCTTGCTGGAGCGCCCCGCGGCTGCTCGAGCCGCCGGCTTTGACGCGATCGAGTTCTGGTGGCCGTGGCCGGAGCAGCCGGTGCCCGCCGACGCCGAGGTCGACGCGTTCGTGCGCGCGATTCGCGACGCCGGGGTGCGGCTCATCGGCCTGAACTTCTTCGCGGGCGACCTCGCCGGGCCCGACGCCGGGGTGCTATCGATCCCGGACCGCTCGGCGCAGTTCCGTGACAACCTCGATGTCGCGGTCGCCATCGGTGAGCAGCTCGACGTGATGGCGTTCAACGCGCTGTACGGCAACCGGATCGACGGCGTCACGGCGGAGCAGCAGGACGAGCTCGCCCGCGACAACCTCGGACGCGCCGCCGACGCGGCCGCCCGGATTCGCGCCACCGTGCTCGTCGAGCCGGTCAGCGGCCCCAAGCCCTACCCGCTGCGCACGGCCGACGATGCCGTGACGGTGGTCGACGCGGTCCGGGCGGCCGGACACGAGAACGTCGGGTTCCTCTGCGATCTGTTCCACCTGGCCAATAACGGCGACGATGTCGACGCTGCGATCGCGCGGCACGCCGACGTCACCAGCCACGTGCAGATCGCTGACTATCCCGGTCGGGGCGAGCCCGGCAGCGGCCAGCTGGATCTCGACCGCCACCTCCGCGACCTGGCCGACCGCGGGTACGCGGGCTGGGTGGGCCTGGAGTACAAGCCGACCACCGACACCGAGACGAGCCTGCAGTGGCTGCCGACGGAGCGGCGCGCCGCTCACGGATTGACCCGAAAGCGAGGACGAGCATGAGCACGATTGGTTTCATCGGCTTGGGGATCATGGGCAGCCCGATGGCGGTCCACCTGCAGGAGGCCGGCCACCAGGTCAGCGGCTACAACAAGCGCCGCGACACCTCCGGCCCGCTGGTCGAGGCGGGCGGCCGCAAGGCGTCCTCGATCGCCGACGCGGTGAAGGGCGCCGACGTCGTGGCGATCATGGTGCCCGACTCCCCCGATGTCCAGGAGGTGCTCACCGGACCGGGGGGCGTGTTCGAGAGCGCCGCTCCCGACACGCTCGTGATCGACTTCTCGAGCATCCGGCCGGACGTCACGGCCGAGCTGGCGCAGATCGCGAGCGAGCGCGGCTTCCGGATGCTCGACGCGCCCGTCTCCGGCGGCGAGGCGGGCGCCAAGAACGCCGCGCTGTCGATCATGGTCGGCGGCGCGGCCCAGGACTTCGCGGCTGCCGAGCCGATCTTCGATGCGGTCGGCAAGACGATCGTGCATGTTGGCCCCAACGGAGCGGGCCAGACGGTCAAGGCAGCCAACCAGCTGATCGTCGGCACCAACATCCAGGTGCTTGCTGAGGCGCTCGTGTTCCTCGAGGCATATGGAGTCGACACCGAAGCCGCGATGGACGTCCTCGGTGGTGGGCTAGCCGGCTCGATGGTGCTCCAGCAGAAGCGCGGAAACATGTTGAGTCGCTCGTTCGCGCCGGGCTTCCGGATCGACCTGCACCACAAGGACATGGGGATCGTCACCTCCGCGGCGCGCGAGGCCGGCGTCGCGCTTCCGGTCGGCGCGATCGTCGCGCAGCTGATGGCCTCGGCGCGCGCCTGCGGCGACGGCGACCTCGACCACTCGGCGCTGCTGCGCGGCGTCGAGCGACTCGCCGGACGGCAGCAGGCCCCGAGACATGACGTACCCGACTGAAACGGAGCAGTGACGACATGGCACGCATGACCGCGGCGCAGGCCGCAGTGAACATCTTGAAGGCGGAAGGCGCTACCCATCTGTTCGGATTGCCCGGCGCGGCGATCAACCCGTTCTACAAGGCGATGCAGCTCGACGGCGGACTGCACCACACGCTCGCCCGCCATGTGGAGGGCGCCTCGCACATGGCCGAGGGCTACACCCGCGCCGCGGCCGGCAACATCGGGGTGTGCATCGGCACGAGCGGGCCGGCGGGCACCGACATGATCACCGGGCTGTACTCGGCCTCCGCGGACTCGATCCCGATCCTGTGCATCACCGGTCAGGCGCCGGTGGCCAAGCTGCATAAGGAGGACTTCCAGGCCGTCGACATCGCGGCCGTGGCCAAGCCACTCACCAAGATGGCGGTGACGGTCCTGGAGCCGGCGCAGGTGCCGGGTGTCTTCCAGCAGGCGTTTCACCTGATGCGGTCCGGACGCCCCGGGCCGGTGCTCATCGACCTGCCGATCGACGTCCAGCAGGCAGAGATCGAGTTCGATCCGGCCACCTACGCGCCGCTCGAGGTGTTCAAGCCCCGGGCTACGCGCGCCCAGATCGAGCGGGCGCTCGACATGCTGCAAGTGGCGCAGCGGCCGTTGATCGTCGCCGGCGGCGGGGTCATCAACGCCGACGCCGCGGAGCTGCTTGTCGAGTTCGCCGAGCTGACCGGGGTGCCGGTGGTGCCGACGCTGATGGCCTGGGGCGTGATCCCCGAGGACCATCGGCTCAACGCCGGGATGGTCGGTCTGCAGACCTCGCGCCGCTACGGCAACGCCTCGATGCTCGCCGCCGACTTCGTGCTCGGAATCGGCAACCGCTGGGCCAACCGGCACACCGGCGGCCTCGCCACTTACACCGCGGGCCGCACGTTCGTCCACGTCGACATCGAGCCGACCCAGATCGGCCGGGTGTTCGCGCCCGACTACGGGATCGCCTCCGACGCCGGCGCGGCGCTCGAGCTGTTCGTGGAAGCGGCCCGCGAACGTGCCCTCGCGGACCGCTCGGAGTGGGCGGACGAGTGCGACGAGCGCAAGCGAACGATGCTGCGCAAGACGAACTTCGACAACGTTCCGATCAAGCCGCAGCGCGTCTACCAGGAGATGAACCGCGCGTTCGGCGAGGACGTGCGTTACGTGAGCACGATCGGGCTGTCCCAGATCCAGGCCGCTCAGCTGCTGCACGTCCACCGCCCGCGGCACTGGATCAACGCCGGACAGGCCGGCCCGCTCGGCTGGACCGTGCCCGCCGCGCTCGGCGTCGCCACCGCGGACCCGGACGCGACCGTCGTGGCGCTATCAGGCGACTACGACTTCCAGTTCATGATCGAGGAACTCGCCGTCGGCGCGCAGTTCAGGATTCCTTACATCCACGTTGTCGTCAACAACGCGTACCTCGGACTGATCCGCCAATCGCAGCGCGGGTTCGAGATGGACTACTGCGTGCAGCTGTCGTTCGAGAACGTGAACACCCCGGGGTTAGGCGGCTACGGCGTCGACCACGTCAAGGTCGCCGAAGGCCTGGGCTGCAAGGCGTTGCGCGTGTTCGAGCCCGACGAGATCCTGCCCGCGCTCGAGCAAGCCAAGGAGCTGATGGAGGAGTTCCGGGTGCCGGTCATCGTCGAGGCGATTCTCGAACGGGTCACGAACGTGTCGATGGGGACCGAGCTCGACAACGTCACCGAGTTCGAGGAGCTGGCGATAACAGGAGCCGACGCGCCCACCGCGGCGTATGCGAACCTCGACTGATGGCGCGGGTGCTGCTCGCTCCGGACAAGTTCAAGGGAACGCTGAGCGGGCCCGAGGTGGCTGCGTCGCTCGCCGAGGGCATCCGGAGCCGGCGGCCGGCCGCCGACGTGGTGGCGGTGCCGGTCGCCGACGGCGGCGATGGCTCCCTCGCCGCGTTTGAAGCGGTCGGGTATGAGCGCATCGCGCTGGAGGCGACCGGCGCCACCGGGCAGACCGCGCCGACGCGCTATGTGCGACGCGGCGAGGCCGCGGTCGTGGAGCTGGCCGAGGTGGCCGGGCTGGCAGGACTGCGGGGCGCGCTCGCCCCACTCACCGCGACGAGCCGGGGCGTCGGCGAGCTGATCGCGCACGCGCTCGACGCGGGCTGCACCCGCGTGCTCGTGGGGATCGGCGGCAGCGCGTCGACCGACGGCGGGCTCGGCCTGGTCCAGGCGCTCGGCGCCCGGGTGCGCGACGCATCCGGCGCAGAGGTCGGACCCGGCGGGGCGGGGGCCGCGACGGCGGCCTCGCTCGACCTCAGCGGACTGCATCCGGGGCTGGCCGCGGCGCACATCGAGGTCGCCAGCGACGTCGACAACCCCCTGACCGGACCGGAGGGCGCCGCTGCCGTCTACGGCCCGCAGAAAGGCGCCGACTCCGACCAGGTGCGCCAGCTCGACGCGGCGCTCGCGCACTGGGCCGACGTCGTCGCCGCGGCGACCGGCCACGACCACCGCGCCGATCCGGGCGCGGGCGCGGCCGGCGGGGTCGGGTTCGCAACGGTCGCGATCCTCGGCGGAGAGCTGCGTCCCGGCGCCCAGCTGATGCTCGACCAGCTCGGGTTCCATGACGCGCTCGCCGTTGCCGACCTCGTCGTCACCGGCGAGGGGTCGCTGGACGAGCAGACGCTGCGCGGCAAGGCGCCTGCCGCCGTCGCCGCCGCCGGCCGCGCTGCGGGGGTGCCGGTCATCGCCGTGGCAGGTCGCTGTCTGCTCGACGCACCGCGGCTGCAGGCCGCCGGGTTCGACGGCGTGTACACGCTGCTCGACGAGGCTGCCACGCCACAGCAAGCGTTCGACGAGGCCGCCGCACTGCTGCGACGGATCGGCGCACGCCTGGCGGATCGGTTGCCCGATGGCTGAGCCCGTGTTCGACCGGGCCTTCGTCGCCGCGCGCGCGATCGTCGACGGCGCCGAGCGCCCGTGCGTCGTCGCCGTGCGCGACGGACGCATCGCGGCCGTGCTCGAGGGTGGGCGGGCCGAGTCGGTCGCTGCCCGCGAGACCGTCCGGCTGGCCGACGGCGAGGTGCTGCTGCCCGGTCTCGTCGACACGCACGTGCACATCAACGAACCGGGACGAACCGAGTGGGAGGGTTTTGACACCGGCACCCGCGCCGCCGCGGCCGGCGGCGTGACGACGGTGATCGATATGCCGCTCAACAGCATCCCGCCGACCACGACTGTCGACGCCCTGGCGGTCAAGCGCGACTGCGCGTCCGCCCAGGCGCATGTCGACGTCGGGTTCTGGGGCGGCGCGGTTCCGGGCAACGTCGGAGAGCTCGAAGGGCTGCACGCAGCGGGTGTGTTCGGCTTCAAGTGCTTCATGGTCGACTCGGGCGTGCCCGAGTTCCCGCCGCTGGATCCCGCCGGCCTGGCGGAGGCGGTGGCCGAGACCGCCCGGATCGGCGCGCTGTTCATCGCTCATGCCGAGGACGCCGAGCTGATCGCCGCGGCGCCGGCGCCCGGCGGATCGTCGTATGCGACGTACCTGAGCTCGCGCCCGGCAGCGGCCGAGGAGCGGGCGATCGAGCGTCTCCTCGCCGAGGCCGCGCGACTCGGACCCGCCCGCCCCCGGGTCCACGTCGTGCACCTGACGACGGCGACCGCGTTGGCGCAACTGCGCGCCGCCCGCGCCGACGGGGTCGATGTCACGGTCGAGACCTGCCCCCACTATCTCGCGATCGTCGCCGAGGCGATCGCCGACGGCGCGACGCAGTTCAAGTGCGCGCCGCCGATCCGCGATGCCGCCAACTGCGAGCGGCTGTGGGAGGGACTGGCCGGCGGCGAGATCGACATGATCGTGTCCGATCACTCCCCGTGCACCGCGGACCTCAAGCGCCTGGACACCGGCGACTTCGCTGCGGCGTGGGGCGGGATCGCGTCGCTGGAGCTCGGGCTCCCGGTCGTGTGGACCGCGGCGCGAACCCGGGGCCACGGCCTCGCCGACGTGGTGCGCTGGATGGCGACCGCTCCCGCCGATCGCGTCGGGCTGACCCACAAGGGCCGGATCGCGGTCGGCGCCGATGCCGACCTCGTGGTGTTCGACCCGGAGGCGGAGTTCGTCGTCGATCCATCGCAGCTGCGCCAGCGCAACCCGGTGTCCGCCTACGCCGGGCGCCGGCTGGCCGGAGTGGTCCGCCAGACCTGGCTCCGGGGCGAGCGAGTCGACTCGTCGAGTGCCGCCCGCCACGGCAGACTAATCGAGAGAGGACGGCGAGAGTGACGAGCTACTACGTGCCCCGCGGGGGGCTGCCCGGACAGACCGAGCTGGCGACCGATCGCACGCGGTTCACCGAGGCCTACGCGCTGCTGGGCAGGCGCACGATGCGCGACATCGTCACCAGCTACCTGCCGTTCTGGGAGGACACGCGGCTGTGGGTGATCGCCCGACCGCTGTCGGGGTTCGCGGAGACGTTCTCGCAGTACATCGTCGAGGTCGCCCCGGGCGGCGGCTCGGACCGGCCGGAATCGGATCCGAATGCGGAGGCGGGACTGTTCGTCGTCGACGGGACGGTTGAGCTCACGCTCGCGGGCGTCGCGCACGCCCTGGACGCGGGTGGCTACGCCTACCTACCGCCGGACAGCACGTGGACGCTGCACAACCGCGAGGACCGGCCCGCCTCCTTTCACTGGATCCGCAAGGCCTACCAGCGCGTCGTCGGGCCTCGACGCTCCGGACCCGGTGATCGCGCATGAGCGCGAAATCGAGCCGGTGGCGATGCCCGACACCGACGGCGCCTGGGCGACGACGAGGTTCGTCGACCCGGCCGACTTGCGGCACGACATGCACGTCACGATCGTGACCCTGCGCGCCTGGCGCTTCGATCCCGTTCGCCGAGACGCACGTGATGGAGCACGGCCTGTACGTGCTCCAGGGCAAGGCGGTGTATCTGCTCAACCAAGACTGGGTCGAGGTGGAGGCCGGCGACTTCATGTGGCTGCGCGCCTTCTGTCCTCAGGCGTGTGTCGCGGCGGGGCCGGAGCCGTTCAGGTACCTGCTCTACAAGGACGTCAATCGCCACGCTCCGCTCAGCCGCCCGTTCGTCTGATGTCCGGCATGATTCCGCAAAGCAGAAAAAGATTTCCGATTTTGTTGCCAATGCCGGTGATGAGGTGTACAATCAGCCAGGGCTCGCAGAGGGCGTTTGCAGGTAATACGACGCTCCCCGACGACGTCGGTCGGGCCGTGGAGAGTGATTCGAGAGGACTCAAGTGATGGGCGCTGCCGAGGTCATGATCAACGGGCGCAACACGGCGCTGGGCGATGTCCCGGTCTGGACTACCGCCCTGGACTTCCTGCGCGAGCAAGGTCTCACCGGCTGCAAGGAGGGCTGCGCCGAGGGTGAGTGCGGTGCCTGCTCGGTCCTGATCGCGCGGCCCGGCGTGGCCGCACCGACCGAATGGGTGGCGATCAACGCCTGCCTGGTGCCGATCGCCGCGCTCGATGGCCAAGAGGTGATCACCGCCGAGGGGCTGGGAGACGCTGACGCGCTGCACCCGGTTCAGCATGAGATGGCGGTGCGCGGCGGCTCGCAATGCGGCTACTGCACGCCCGGGTTCATCTGCAGCATGGCGGGCGAGTACTACCGCCCCGACCGCGCGCCGGCCAACGGCCACAGCGACGCCGAGCATGGGGCCAACGGCTTTGACCTGCACGCGCTCAGCGGCAATCTGTGCCGGTGCACCGGGTACCGGCCAATCAGAGACGCTGCCTACGCGCTCGGCGAGCCGGCGGACTCGGACGCGCTCGCCGCCCGGTCGGCGCAGCCGGTGCCGGCGCCGGTGGCGACGCGGTTGAGCCAGAACGGTCTCACCTTCACCCGGCCCGCGACGCTCGCCGAGGCGGTGGAGATCCTCCACGAGCGGCCGGAGACCACCGTGATCGCTGGGTGCACCGACCACGGCGTCGAGGTCAACCTGCGCGGCAAGCGTGTCGAGGCGGTGCTGGCGATCGATCGCCTCGAGGAGCTGCGGAACCTGTCGGTCGACTCCGACTGGATCGAAATCGGCGCCGCGCTCTCGCTCACAGAGATCGAGCGACTCCTCGACGGTCGCGTGCCGCTGCTCGCGGAGATGTTTCCGCAGTTCGCCTCGCGGCTGATCCGGAACGGCGCGACGCTCGGCGGCAACCTCGGTACCAGCTCGCCGATCGGCGACAGCCCACCCGTCCTGCTGGCACTCGGAGCGCGCCTCGTGCTGGCCAACGTCGAGGGCGAGCGGGAGGTCGATCTCGCCGACTACTTCACCGGTTACCGGACCAGCGTGCGGCAGGACCGGGAGCTGATCCGCGCCATCCGCATTCCGCTGCCGCTCGCACGCCTGACGGCGTTCCACAAGATCGCCAAGCGGCGGTTCGACGACATCTCGAGCGTCGCGATGGGGTTCGCGATCGACCACGACGACGCCGGAATCGTCAGGCGCGCCCGGATCGGCCTCGGCGGCGTGGCCGCGACCCCGTTGCGCCCCACCGCCACCGAGACAGCATTGATCGGCAAGGCCTGGTCCCATGAGACGGTGGCCGCGGCCGCCGAGATCCTCGGCGCCGAGGGCACCCCGATAAACGATCATCGCGCCAGCACCAGGTACCGCGCGGCGATGCTCCGATCGAGCCTGCTGAAGCTGCACGCGGACAACCCGGAGATCGGCATCGAGCGGGTCCCGGCATGACCTCAGTCATCCCCAGAAACGGGAGAGATCAATGAGTGACCTTGCCACGCGGCCCGAGAGCCCGGCGGTCGGGATCGCCGTCCCGCATGAGAGCGCGGTACTGCACGTGACCGGCGCGGCGCTCTACACCGACGACCTGATCTATCGCACCAAGGACCTGTTGCACGCCTATCCCGTTCAGACGTCGTACGCGCACGCGCGGATCACCACCCTGAACATCGAGCCGGCGCTCGCCGTGCCCGGCGTGGTGCGGGTGCTGACGGCCGCGGACGTGCCCGGCGTCAACGATGCCGGGGTCAAGCACGACGAGCCGCTGTTCCCGCCGGAGATCATGTTCTACGGCCATGCCGTCTGCTGGGTGCTGGGCGAAACGCTCGAGGCGGCCCGACTCGGCGCCGAGGCCGTCGAGGTCGAGGCCGAGCCGCTGCCCTCCTACATCACGGTCACCGAGGCGATCGCCGCCCGTAGCTTCCAGGGCGCGCAGCCACAGGTGGCGCGCGGCGACGTCGACACCGCGATGGCCGAGGCCGACCGGGTGTTCAGCGGCGAATTCGAGTTCTCCGGGCAGGAACATTTCTACCTGGAGACGCACTGCGCGCTCGCCCACGTCGACGAGGCGGGACAGGTGTTCATCCAGTCGAGCACTCAGCATCCCTCGGAGACGCAGGAGATCGTCGCCCACGTCCTCGGCCGGCGCAACTCCGAGATCACCGTGCAGTGCCTGCGGATGGGCGGCGCGTTCGGCGGCAAGGAGATGCAGCCCCACGGCTTCGCGGCGATCGCGTCGCTCGGCGCGATCCTCACCGGCCGCCCGGTGCGCCTGCGGCTCAACCGCACCCAGGATCTGACGATGTCCGGCAAGCGCCACGGCTTTCACGCCGACTGGCGTGTCGGCTTCGACGCGGACGGGCACCTGCTCGCGCTCGAGGCGACGCTCACCGCCGACGGCGGCTGGAGCCTGGACCTGTCCGAGCCCGTGCTGGCGCGGGCGCTATGCCATATCGACAACGCCTACTGGATCCCCCACGCTCGGATCAACGGGCGGATCGCCAAGACGCACAAGGCGTCGAACACGGCGTTCCGCGGCTTTGGCGGCCCCCAGGGAATGATCGTCCTCGAGGACATCCTCGGCCGCTGCGCGCCGCTGCTCGGCATCGACCCGATCGAACTGCGCCACCGCAACTTCTACCGGGCGGGCCAGAGCACCCCGTACGGACAGCCGGTCCGCCATCCGGAGCGGCTGGAGGCGGTGTGGGGACAGACGATCGCGGCCGGCGATCTCCGCGAACGGCTCCGCGAGGTCGAGGAGTTCAACGCGACCCATGAGCACGTCAAGCGCGGCCTCGCGATGACCCCGGTGAAGTTCGGGATCTCGTTCAACCTCACCGCCTTCAACCAGGCCGGGGCGCTCGTGCTCGTCTACAAGGACGGATCGGTGCTGATCAACCACGGCGGCACCGAGATGGGCCAGGGCTTGCACACGAAGATGCTGCAGGTCGCCGCGACCACGCTGGGCATTCCACTTGAACGGGTGCGGCTCGCCCCGACCCGCACCGACAAGGTGCCCAACACCTCGGCGACCGCGGCCAGCTCCGGTGCGGACCTGAACGGCGGTGCGGTCAAGAACGCCTGCGAGCAGATCCGCGATCGGCTGCTGTCGGTCGCGGGGGGCATGCTCGGGGTCAACGCCCAGGACGTCCGGATCGTCGACGGCATTGCGCGGCCGCTGTCGGCCTCCGAGGAGACCCACGTCGGTTGGGACGAGCTCGTGCGCACGGCGTATTTCCAGCGCGTCCAGCTCTCGGCCTCAGGGTTCTACCGCACCGAGGGACTGCACTGGGACTCGACGGTCATGCAGGGCAGCCCGTTCAAGTACTTCGCCTACGGGGCAGCCGCGACCGAGGTCGAGGTCGACGGCTTCACCGGGGCGTATCGCACGCTGCGCGTCGACATCGTGCACGACGTCGGCGACAGTCTCTCGCCGCTGATCGACATCGGCCAGATCGAAGGCGGCTTCGTGCAGGGCGCCGGCTGGCTCACGCTCGAGGACCTGCGTTGGGACACCAGCGACGGTCCGAGTCGCGGCCGCTTCTTGACGCAGTCGGCAAGCACCTACAAGCTGCCGAGCTTCTCCGAGATGCCCGAGACGTTCAACGTCACGCTCCTGCGCGACGCCACCGAGGCGGGTGCCGTGTACGGCTCCAAGGCGGTCGGGGAGCCGCCGTTGATGCTGGCGTTCTCGGTCCGTGAGGCGCTGCGCCAGGCGGCCGCGGCCTTCGGGGAGGCGGGCACGAGCGTGAACCTGGCCAGCCCGGCTACGCCCGAGGCGGTGTTCTGGGCGGTCGAGCAGGCGCGTGACCAGGCCGCCGGCGACACGCGCGGTGACGTTATCGAGGGCTACCCCGGTCGGGTGCCGCCGGATCACGACCCGGCCGCACCCCCGGTGCACAAGTCGTCCGAGATCTTGCAACACGCGGTGGTGCATGCCTGATGGGCTCTGGCTGGACGCGGTCGTTCGCCTCCGAGCGGCCCGCGAGCCCGCCGTACTCGTAACCCTCGCCACGGTTCGCGGCCACGCGCCGCGCCGGGCGGGCGCGAAGATGGTGGTGAGCGCGACCGGCGCGTGGGGCTCGATCGGCGGCGGGAACGTCGAGGCGGTCGCGATCGAGCGAGCGCGCGCGCAGCTGGCGAACCCGGCGGCGGTGCCCGAGCTGATGACTTGCGAGCTGTCGGAGCGCGCCCCGTCCGAGCACGGCGCGCAATGCTGCGGCGGCAAGGTGACCGTCCTGCTCGAGCCGCTGCGGACCGTCCCCGCGGTGGCGATCTTCGGTACCGGGCACGTCGGGCTGGAGCTCGCCCGCATCCTCGCCCGGCACGATATCGAGCTGCACCTGATCGACACGCGGCCCGACATGCTCAGCGAATCCCGGCTCGCCGTGCTCGCCGACGCGACGGCCACTGTGCATCTCCACCGGATCCCGGTGCTGCCGGAGTCCGTGTTCGGCGAGCTGCCATCCGGCACCCACGTGCTGATCATGACCCACGACCATGCCGAGGACGTGGCGCTGTGTGACGCGGCCCTGCGGCGTGAGGACCTGGGGTCGATCGGACTGATCGGCTCATCTGGGAAGTGGGCGCGCTTCCGCCGCAGGCTCGCCGACGAGGGGGGCCACGACGCTCAGACGATCGCCCGGATCAGGACGCCGATCGGGCTGTCCGACATCAGCGGCAAGGAGCCCGCGACGATCGCGGTCAGCGTCGCCGCGGATCTGCTGCGGACGTTCGAGCGCGAGGCTGAGCCCGAGCGCGAGACCACGCCCGAGGTCGAGCTCGAGCCCGAGGGCAGCGGCGCGCGGTCGTGACGATCTATCGTGCCCAGGTCCTCGAGGCGCCCGAGGACCCGTTCCGCGGTGGGGTTCTGCGGGCCGAGGCCGACGCCGGGCTGCTCGTCACCGCCGACGGCCAGATCGCCGACCGCGGCCCGTTCGCCGAGGTGCGAGCCCGGCATGCCTCCGAGCCAGTATCCGAGCTCCCCGACGGCCTGCTGCTGCCGGGCTTCGTCGACACGCACGTGCACTTTCCCCAAGCGCGGATCATCGGCGACCTCGGCATGCCGCTGCTCGATTGGCTGGACCGGAGCGCGCTCCCCGAGGAGGCGCGTTTCGCCGACCTCGGCTATGCGCAGGAGGTCGCTGGTGAGTTCGTGTCCGGGCTCGCCGACGCCGGCACGACCACCGCGCTCGTGTTCGGCGCCCACTTTGCGCCGGCGGTCGACGCGTTGTTTACGACCGCGTCCCGGCGCGGCCTGCGGATCACCAGCGGGTTGGTGGTAAGCGACCGGCTGCTCCGTCCGGAGCTGCACACCACCGCGCAGCGCGCCTATGACGAGGGGCTGGCGCTCGCGAACCGCTGGCACGGACAGGGGCGGAGTCGCTACGCGGTGATCCCGCGGTTCGCGCTGTCGTGCACCGACGACCTGCTCGCGTCGTGCGCGGCGCTCCACGCGGCGGTCCCCGGCAGCTGGTTCACCTCGCATGTCAACGAGAACACGGCCGAGATCGCCACCGTGCGAGACCTGTTCGACTGCAGCTACGTCGGCAGCTACGACCGGCACGGCCTGATCGGGCCGCGGACCGTGCTGGCGCACAACGTCCATCCCACCGACGCGGAGCTGGAGCGGCTAGCCACCGGCGGCGCCGCGGTCGCGCACTGCCCTACGAGCAACGCCGCCCTCGGGAGCGGGCTGTTCCCGCTGAACCGTCACCTCGCGCATCGCGTGCCGGTGGCACTCGGCAGCGATGTCGGCGCCGGCACCGGCTATTCGCTGTTCAAGGAGGGGCTGCAGTCCTACTTCATGCAGCGGCTGCGTGGCCCGACGGAGTGCCGCTGACCTCAACCCATCTGCTCTACCTGGCCACGACAGCCGGCGCGGCGGCGCTCGGCCTCGAGGGACTCCTCGGCGACCTCAGCGCCGGCAAGCGATTCGACGCGCTCTGGCTGCGCCCGCCGCCGGGCAGCCCGCTGGACGTCGGGCTCCGTTACGCGGACGGTCCGGAGCAGGCGTTGGCGCGGGCGTTCGCGATGGGGGTCAGCTCCGATGTGGCCGGCGTCTGGGTCGACGGCGTGCGCATCAAACCGGACGGGATGACTTGACAATCCCATTACCGTGATACGGAACCCTGATATCGTTAGGTGGACAAGTGACCGACAGCCGTACACGGGGCCCACGGAGGGCGCAAATAGCTACGGATGGCTCTTCCGAGCCCCAATCGAACGGCGGGGTGCAGTCGCTCGCTCGTGCTTTCGCGATCCTCGAGACCATGGCGGACGCTGGCGGCGAGATCGGGCTGTCGCAGCTGGCCACCAAGGCACAACTGCCGCCGGCCACCATCCACCGTCTGGTCCGCACGCTCGTCGACCTTGGCTACGTGCGCCAGGAACCGTCGCGGCAGTACTCGCTCGGCCCTCGGCTGATGCGCCTGGTCGACACGAGCACCAAGCGACTCGAGACGCTGGCTCACCCGTACATGTCCGATGTTGTCGATGCGCTCGGCGAGTCGGTCAATCTCGCTGTGCTCGACGGCGAGGAGATCGTGTACGTGGCCCAGGTCCAGCCCTCGCAGAACTTCATGCGGATGTTCACCGAGGTCGGCCGCCGGGTCAAGCCGCACGCGACCGCCGTCGGAAAGGCGATCCTTGCCACCAAGCCCGAGGACGAGGTGCGCGAGCTGCTCAAGCGCACCGGGATGCCGCGACGCACCGAGCACACGCTCACGACCCCCAAGCTGCTGTTCGCCGACCTGGAACGGGTGCGCGAGCGGGGATACGCGCTCGACGACGGCGAGCAGGAACTAGGCGTGCGCTGCATCGGGCTCGCCGTGCCGGCCGCACCCCGGCCAGTGGGGCTCTCGATGTCCGGGCCGTTGACGCGGATGTCCGACGACGTGATCGAAAAGGCCGCGCCGATCCTCCGCAAGGCTGCAGAGAACATCGGCGCCGCGCTCGCCGTTCCGGCGCCCGTAGGCGCCACCGAGACCGCACTCGCGGGCTGACCCGCGGGTCCGCCCGGCGCCGGCGCCCGCGGGCGGGGCTGAGTGCGGGCCGCTGCGCGTGCGCGTCGTCCGGCGCGCGCGGGTTGTCCGCGTGCGCGTTGTCCGGCGGCGCGTGCGAGCCGCTCCGCGTGCGCGTCGCCAGGCGCGCGGGTGTCGCTTCCCGCTGTGCCGGTGAGGAAAGACCGCTTGACAGGGGCGCACGTTAGCAATACCTTATCTGCCACGCGGAAATAGAAATCCGCTAGACGGAAGACCGAATGGACCTTCGGTCGCTTTCCTGGGTCACCGATCACCTCTGACGGAGAGGGAGAATTCCAATGTCGTCACACGAGACGCTCACGCGGCCCGACAGCGCCGCGCCGTCGACCGGCCCACATCCCGTGGACCGCGTCCCTCCACTGCACAAGCTGCTGGTCTTCGGCCTGCAGCACCTGTGCATCATGTACGCGGGGGCGGTCGCGGTTCCGCTGATCGTCGGACCGGCAGTCGGGCTGAACTCGTCTCAGATCGCGGCCCTGGTCAGCGCCGACCTGCTCGTGTCGGGGATCGCGACGATCATCCAGTCGGCGGGCATCTCGAACATACTCGGGGTCAGGCTGCCGGTGGTCGCCGGTGCGACCTTCACGGTCCTGAACCCGATGATCATCATCGCGAACCAGTACGGCGGCGTGAAGGGCCTGCCCTACGTCTACGGCGCGATGATGGTCTCCGGCGTGCTCGGGGTGATTCTCGCCAAGCCCTTCTCGATGATCATCCGCTTCTTCCCGCCGCTGGTGGCCGGCACGGTCATCTGCATCATCGGTCTGTCGCTCGGCGGCGCGGATATCTCGCTGATCGCCCCCACGGTGGTCGACGGGGCGAACGTCGCCCAGGTCTCGCACGTCGTGCTCGCCGGCATCGTCGTCCTGTCGATCATCCTGATCAGCCGCCTGTTCCGCGGCTTCGTCTCGCAGATCGCGGTGCTGCTCAGCATCGTGATCGGCACGATCGTGGCGGCGCTCATCGGCCAGACTGACTTCAGCAACGTTGCCCATGCCGCCTGGTTCGGCGGACCCGAGATCTTCCGCTTCGGCGCTCCGAAGTTCGCGGCCGCGGCGATCATCACGATGTGCATCGTGATGGTGGTCACGTTCACCGAGTCGACCGCGGACATGCTCGCGGTCGGCGAGATGGTGGACCGGGATCTGACCCCCAATGACATCGCTCGCGGACTGGCGGACCGACGCGCTGTCGGCGTTCATCGCGTCGTTCACCAACTCCTTCCCGGACACGGCGTTTGCCGAGAACGTCGGTCTCGTCGGCCTCACCGGGGTCCGCAGCCGCTGGGTGGTGACCACCTGTGGCGTCTTCCTGCTGCTCCTGGGCCTGATCCCGAAGGTGGGACAGATCGTCGCCGACCTGCCCGGGCCGGTGATCGGTGGCGCCGCCACGATCATGTTCTCGATGGTGACGGCGGTCGGGATCCAGACGCTGCACAAGGTCAGCTTCCGCAACAATCACAACCTGCTGATCGTCGCCGTCTCGCTCGCGATCGGCTTGATACCCGCGTTCGACCCGCACTTCTACGACAACTTCCCGAAGAACTTCCAGGTGATCTTCGGATCGAGCATCACCGCGACGGTGATCGTGGTGTTCGTCCTCAACCTCGTGTTCAACCATTGGGGTCAGGGCGACCAGAGCGAGTCCGCGGTGCAGCTCGCCGTCGACGAGGGAGCCGTGGTGCTCCCGGAAATGGATGAGCCCGGCGGCGGTGCCCATTGACGGTGGACGACGGTGTCGCCAAGCCAAAGGGATCCCGCGCCGGGAGGCGGAGTGGCCGCCTTCGACGCTGCGCCCGACGACGGGCTGCGCGACCGGCTGCGGAGCTGCTGCGCCGCGGAGGCATGGGTGGAGAAGATGGTGGCCGGACGCCCGTACCGGTCCGAGGCCGCGCTGTATGCGGTCTCGGACCGCGCGACCGCCGAGCTCGACGCCCGCGGGCTCGAGCAGGCGCTCGCCGGCCACCCGCGCATCGGCGACGCCGCTCCCGCGCACGGCGCTGACGGGCGTTCCGCTGCCTGGTCACGGGGCGAGCAGGCGGGCGTCGCCACTGCCGGCGCGGACGTGCTCGGCGAGCTCGCCGCCGCCAACGCCTCCTACGAGCAGCGGTTCGGCCACGTCTACCTCGTGTGCGCGTCCGGCCGCAGCGCCGCCGAGCTCCTCGCCGTCTGCCGGGCCCGGCTCGACAACGACCCGGAGACCGAGCGCGGCGTCGTACTCGAAGAGCTGGCCAAGATCAACCGGCTGCGACTGGGCAAGCTGCTCGAGGCGCGATGAGCCTGTCGACGCACGTGCTTGACGCCACGACCGGCCAGCCGGCCGAGGGCGTCGCGGTGCGCCTGGACGAACAGGTCGACGGCGAGTGGCGCACCGCCGCACACGGACGCACCAACGCCGACGGGCGGATCAGCGCGCTCGGAGATCCAGGAGCGGGGATTCACCGCCTCCACTTCGACACCGGCGGCTACTTCGCCGCCGCAGGCGTCGCCACGTTCTACCCCGAGGTGACCGTGACCTTTACGGTCCTCGACGCAGCGGCACATCATCACGTGCCGCTGCTGCTCAGCCCGTTCGCGTTCTCAACCTATCGCGGCAGCTGATGACCGCTGACACGGTGGCGATCGACGGCTGCGCGGTCGCTACGGTCGACGCGGCCGGCACCGAGCACTCGACCGGACACATCGTCGTGACCGCGGGGCGGATCGCCGCGATCGGCGCGGGCCCCGCACCGCCGATCGACGGGGCACGGCGAGTCGACGGCCGCGGCTGCCTGGCGACGCCTGGTTTCGTCAACACCCACCATCACCTGTACCAGTGGCTCACGCGCGGCTACGCCCCCGACGGCACGCTGTTCGAGTGGCTGACCGCGCTCTACCCCGTGTGGGCGCACCTCGACGCCGACCTGGAGTACGTCGCCGCGAGCACCGGACTCGCCGCCCTCGCCCTGTCCGGTTGCACGACGGCCATGGACCACCACTACGTGTTTCCGGCGTCCGGCGGCGATCTGCTCGCCGCCGAGATCGAGGCGGCCCGGCGCATCGGGCTCCGATTCTGCGCCACCCGCGGCTCGATGAACCTGGGGCGTTCGTCCGGGGGACTTCCGCCCGACGAGGTCGTCGAGGATGCCGACCGGATCCTCTCCGAGTGCGAGGCGGCGGTCGCCGCATACCACGACGCGAGCTTTGACTCGCTGCTCCAAGTGGCGCTCGCGCCGTGCTCGCCGTTTTCGGTCACGGGCGAGCTGATGCGCGACTGCGCGCAGCTGGCGCGAGCGCTTGGCGTGCGCCTCCACACCCACCTCGCCGAGACCAGCGACGAGGAGGAGTTCTGCCTCGCCCACTTCGGCACGCGTCCGGTCGACTACGTCGAATCGCTCGGCTGGCTCGGCGACGACGTCTGGCTCGCGCATTGCGTGCACCTCTCCGACGGCGACATCGCCAAGTACGCCGCCACCGGCACCGGTGTCGCGCACTGTCCGAGCTCGAATGCGCGGCTGGGCGCCGGGATCGCGCCGATCCCGGAGCTGCTCGCGGCGGGGGCGCCGGTCGGGCTCGGCGTGGACGGGGCCGCTTCCAACGAGCACGGTGGCCTCGCCGAGGAGCTTCATCAGGCTCTGCTGTTCGCCCGTGCCCGCCGGGGTCCGCAGGCTCTCACGGCCCGGCAGGCGCTGTGGATGGCGACGATCGGCGGCGCCCGCTGTCTGGGCCGGTCGGACGCGATCGGGTCGCTCGAGGTCGGCAAGCTCGGCGACCTCGCGCTGTGGCGGCTCGACGGCCTCGGACATGCCGACATCGCTGACCCCGTATGCGCGCTCGTGTTCGGCCCGCCCGCACCGCTCGAGCTTCTGCTCGTCGGCGGGCGTGCCGTGGTCGACGGCGCCGAGCTGCGCACGGCCGACGTGGCGGAGCTCGCCGCTGCCAACCGGGCGGGCGCCCGCGAGCTCGCGGAGCGGGCCGGCGTACGCTGAGAGCGTGGCGAGCGCCCGCAGCATCGAGGAGCTGTACCGCGAGCGGATCCTGGAGCACGCGTCCTCGCCGCACAACTGGAGCCCGCCAGCCCCGCCGCTGGGTCGCGTCGACCTCCAGTTTCGCGAGCTCAACCCGTTGTGTGGTGACGACCTGACCGTCAAGCTCGCGGTGCAACCGGACGGTCAGATCCTCGACGTGCGCTTCGAGGGCCACGGCTGCGCGATCTGCCAAGCGGCAGCGTCGATGGCCTCGGACGAGATCCGCCACAGACGCACGTCCGAGATCCTCGCGCTCGACCAGTCGTTCATCCTGCGACTGCTCGGGGCCGAGATCCCACCACTGCGCTTGCGCTGCGCGCTGCTCCCGCTGAAGGTGCTCAAGAGCGCCGTGCTCGGCCGGCCCGCCGATTGGGAGCCGAGCACAGCCGCGAGCGACGCCCGGCGCAATCCCTGAGGCGGTCGCGTGGTACCGCGAGATCGCCGGCGCCGCTTTGGGCCGCAGGATGGATATCGTCGATGCTCGTGAGCCCCGTTGTTGAACGCGCCCACACGCGCCTGCGTCGTTCGTGTTTGTCGGTGCCTGGTCACGCGGTGCGAATGCACGAGAAGGCGCTCGGGGTGCCGGCCGACGAGGTGGTGTTTGATCTCGAGGATGCGGTCGCGCCGACCGCCAAGCAGGAGGCTCGGGAGGCGATCGCGCGGACGCTTGGACGGCCGGAGTGGCTGGAGCGGTCGGTCGCGGTGCGGGTAAACGCGCCGGGGTCGTCTGAGTTGGCGGTCGATCTGGAGCTCGTCCGGGGGCTCGGTGGGTGTGGTGGTGTGACGGTGGTTGTCCCGAAGGTCGATGGTCCGGATGTGCTGGCGGGGGTCGCCGCGCTGCTTGGCGATGGGATCGGCTTGCAGGCTTTGATCGAGACGCCGGAGGGGATCGAGGCGGCGGCCGCGATCGCCGGGTCGACGCCGCAGCTCGAGGCGTTGATCCTCGGCTACGCGGATCTGGCTACGGCGCTCGGGCGGCGCGGGGCCGAGCGAGATGTCGACCGCTGGTTGTATTACCAGGAGGCGGTGCTGTCGGCGGCGCGGGCGGCCGGGCTGCAGGCGATCGACGGGCCGTTTCTGCGGTTGGGGGAGCCGTTGTGGCTGGCGCGGGCCGCGCGGGCCGCTCGGGAGCTGGGGTTTGACGGTAAATGGGCGATCCATCCCGAGCAGGTAGAGGTCCTGAACCGCGCATTTGCTGCGACCGAGCGCGAGGTCCGTTGGGCGGGCTCGGTGACCGATGCGCTCGCGGCGAGTGCCGGCAGTGGTGACGCTGCGGTGCGGGTGGACGGCGCAATGGTGGATGAGGCGATGCGCGCGCAAGCCCATCGGCTGCTGGCGCTTCCGCGCCGCCCGGAATCGCCGGCGCGGTCGCTTGATGGTCCTCCGTACTACGAGGATCTCGCGGTCGGCGACGTGTTCCACGCACCCGGGTTGACGCTCACGGCCGCGCACGCCGCACTTCATCAGGCGATCGTGGGGGATCGCCTTCGGCTGTCGCTGGACGAGCCGCTGTGCCGGGAGGTGACGGGCGCGCAGTCGATGCTGGCGCATCCGATGCTGGTGTGTGATGTGGCGATTGGGCAGTCGACCGGGCCGAGCGGCCGCGTGTTGGGGAATCTGTTCTACCGGGGGCTGGCCGCCCGTGCGGTGCATCTCGGGGTCACGCTCAGGACGACGACAACGGTGGTGGCCAAGCGGCGCGCGAGCTCGTCGGGCAGGCGGCCGCGCGGGATGGTGCTGCTGCACGTCACGTCGGTGGACGCGGACGGTCAGGTGGTGCTCGACTATTACCGATGCCCGCTGTTACCCGCGCGCTCGGACGATCCGGGCGAGGCCGGTGATGATGTGCAAGGGGTGGCTGATCGCGCCGCTGAGCGCGACGTCCACGACCTGATCCCGGCCCACTGGCGACTGGAGGGCCTGCGGCGCGAGCCGCTTGGAACGTTGTTCGGGGATCTGCGTGGGGGAGAGTCCTGGTCGCTGGAGGCCGGCGAGACGGTGACGTCGGCGCCGGAGCTGGCTCGGCTTAGCCTCAATGTGGCAATGACGCACACCGACGCCACCGCCGGGGCGCACGGCCAGCGGCTGGTGTACGGCGGGCATGTCATCGGGGTCGCGGCCTCGCACCTGACCCGGGTGTTGCCGGATCTGGCCACGATCCTGGCGTGGCGCTCGTGTGATCACCTGGGCCCGACGTTCGAGGGCGACCTGTTGCGCAGCGAGATCGCGCTGGAGGAACTCGAGCCTCTGGACGATGGGGGCCTCGTGCATGCGCGGATCGTCGTCTCTGCGCAGGCGGAGGGCGACGATGAACCGCGCCCGGTGCTCGACTGGCGACTCACGGGTCTGATGCCATGAACGAGCAGGGAATCCTGTCGGGGTTGACGATCGTCGAGGGGTCGGCGTTCGTTGCCGCACCGTTGGGGGGAATGACGCTGGCGCAGCTCGGCGCCGATGTGATCCGGTTTGATCAGATCGGTGGTGGCCTCGATTACGGTCGCTGGCCGCTCGCCTCGGGCGGCGACAGCCTGTTCTGGGCGGGGCTGAACAAGGGCAAGCGGTCGCTAGAGGTCGATATTCACTCCGAGCGCGGCCGCGAGCTGGTCGAGGCCTGCATCGCCGCCGCGGGGACGTTCCTGACGAACTTTCCCGCGCGCGGTTGGCTGTCGTATGAGTCATTGTCGAGCGGCCGGTCGGATCTGGTGATGGTGGCGCTGGCGGGTAACCGCGACGGGACCTCGGAGGTCGACTACACGGTCAACCCGGCCACCGGGTTTCCCTGGGCCACGGGTCCTCGGGACTACTCAGAGCCGCTGAACAGCGTGCTTCCGGCGTGGGACGCAATCATGGGCGGACTCGCTGCGACCGGGTTACTGGCCGCCGATCGCCACCGCATGCGGACCGGCGAGGGCCAGCTGGTGCGAATCGCCCTCTCGGATGTCGCGTTCGCGATGGTCGGTCACCTCGGGCGCGTCGCCGAGGCTCAGCTCGAGAGTCATGACCCGCCCAGGGACGGCAACTATCTGTACGGCGCGTTCGGGCACGACTTCCCGACGAGCGACGGACGGCGGGTGATGGTGGTTGCGCTCACCACCCGCCAGTGGAACGCGCTGGTCGAGGTCACCGGCGTCTCCCGAGCGGTCACCGCACTCGAGCGCGGGATGGACATCGATCTGCAATCCGTGTCCGATCGGTTCCAGGCCCGCGACTTGCTGGCCGCGGTCCTGAAACCATGGTTCGAAGCGCGCACGCTCAGCGAGATCCGGGCCGCGTTCGCGCGGACCGGCGTGTCGTGGGGTGGCTACCAAACCTTCTCGCAGCTGGTGCACGAGGACCCACGCTGCTCGGCCGACAATGAGATGTGGGAGGAGGTCGAGCACCCCGGCGTCGGCCGCTACCTGATGCCCGGGACCCCGCTCGACTTCTCAGCGATCCCCAGGACCGCGGTCCGGCGCGCACCTCAGCTTGGCGAGCACACCGAAGCCGTACTCGCGGATCTGCTCGGGATGACGACCGTCGAAATAGGCCGCCTCGAACGCGACGGAGTCGTCCGCTGCGCGCAGCAGTCGCGACATCAGGCCCGAGGCGTAAGTGATTAAGCGGCCGCTCGTTGCTCGCTGTCGTACTCGTCGCGGCGCTGGATCCACAGCTGGAACCCCTCCGCCTCGTCGCGTCCGTGTGCCGTGCGGTCGAGGACACCGTAGTAGGTCATCAGGAACTCGACGCCGCGGCCGGTGGTCGAGTATGTCTGGTAGACCGTTCCGTCCTCGAGCACGAAGGCGTTGAAGCCGAAGCCTTCGGTCAGATAGCCGACAAGGCTGGTGCCGCTAGCGCGGGCGTTGCGATGCGCGATCGGCGGCAGGCCGGCCGACTGCGGCGATTCGACCCACGCGCGGGTCTCCTCCTCGCTGCTGGAGAAGCCGAGCTCAAGGTCGAAATCGCTCCCGTAACTGGAGGCCCAGTTCACATCCCAGCCCATACGCTCTCGGAAGCCGAGCAGCTTCTCGATCGGCGCGCCCGATACGAGCATCAGCGTTACGTCGCGTGCCTGCAGATGCGGTAGCAGGCCGTTGATGGCGTCGGCGATCGATGAGTTCGTTGGGCAGGCTTGCTCGTAGCTTTGGCCGAACATGAAGTGGTAGATCAGCAGCTGCGAGCGGCCGGCGAACAGCTCCGCCAATGTCTTCGGTCCGTCCCCGGTCTGCAGCGTGTATTGCTTCTCGACCGCTACCCAGGGCAGTTCCCGGCGATAGCGGGCGAGCTCGTCGCCGAGGCGCGTGTGCTCCTTCTCGCGCTCGAGCAGGTCGGCGCGGGCGGCGTCCCATTGGGCGCGGGTTCCTATTGCGTGAACCGTCATGTCTTGCTCCTCAGGCGTTCGGTGGGTGAAGGTGTGCCGGCGGACTCATATCCGGATGTCGCCGCGTTAGAGAGGCGGGCGGGGCCGGACGGTGCCGTCCGGCCCCACGTTGGCTAGGCGGCGATCGGCTGTGGCTGGACCAGCGCCGCGTTCTGCCGTTCGAGCGCCTTGGCGTCCCCGGCGGACCAGCCGGCGGCCAGGGTCGCGGACATCGGGTCAGGGAAGATCTCCTCCTCGCCGCGCTCGACGCCGTCAAGCACGGCGCGAGCGACGAGCTCCGGGGCAGTCTTCGGAATCTCGAGACTACGGACCATGTCGGTGTCGATTGGGCCCGCCATGACGGCGTGAACCGAGACTCCGTCCGCGGCCAGCAGCGCGCGCTGCGACTGCGTGAGCGCGAACAACGCGGCCTTCGACACTGAATAGGCCGGCAGCACCGGCACAGCGGCGAACGCCGCCAGCGAGACGACGTTGACGATCGTTCCGTGCGAGCGCACCAGCGCCGGCACGAATGCGTGGGTCACGTCCCAGGTGCCGTACAGGTTGACCGCGAGGTGGTGCTCGAGTGGGTCACGGCCGCCGAGGTCATCGGGCAGCGACACGCCGGCGTTGTTGATCAGGACGTCGAGCGACCCGACCTCCTCAACCGCGGCCTGGATCTGCGCCGGGTCAGTGATGTCAAGCGCCAACGGCCTGACACGGTGGTCAGGGTGGGTATACGGCCCCCGAGTCCCGGCATACACCCGCTTCGCGCCCCGCCTAAGCGCCTCTTCAACGAGCGCGCGCCCGAGACCACGATTGGCCCCAGTAACCAGAACTGAGCTGTTGGCGATTGTCGTACTACTGCTGGTCATCACAAGCTCCTTTATTCGGTTTTCGCGTTAGATACATGCGGGAGGTCAAATCCATCGCAGGCCTGCCCGAGTCGTTCTCAGGCCTTACCGCAGCGCGGTACCGGTTGGGTGCCGGGCGAGCCGAGTGCCCGGCTTGCTCGACGGCTCGGAAACCGGCGCCCGCACCGCGCCGGAGCGGGAGTCTCCGCCGCGGTTGGCGGTTCGTGCGAGGTCTCGGTATAGGGTGGTCGCGCGATGGCTGATCCCGGCGTCCTGGTTCTCGCTGATCGCTTCGACATCACGCTCGAGGCGGTCTCGCGCGTGGCGTGGCGAGGGGAGCGGGTTGCTCTGGCCGAGACGGCGCTCGAGACCATGGATCGCTGTGCAGCGTCGTTTGACGCGTTCGTGGAGTCCAGGGTGCGTGCCGATCCGCAGGCGTTGATCTATGGCGTGACGTCGGCTCCTGGTGATCGAGCGACGGTGGCTCTGGGTCCGGACGCGCGGGCCAGCCGTCCGTCTCGGCTGTGGACGGCGATGTCGTACGGCGACCCGCTGCCGGCTCGGGTGACCAGAGCGATCGTGCTGGCGCGCCTGGCGAATTTTCTGGGTGGACACGCGGCGGTGCGGTCAGACGTCGCGATCGCGGTCGCGGGCATGCTCGATGGCGGCCCGTTGCCTGTCGTGCCGGCGCAGTCGAACGGGGGCGCGGGCGAAGTCTTGCCCCTTGGCACTCTGTTCTACGGGCTGAGCGACCGCGTCGAGCTGTTCGCGAAAGAGCGCATGGCGTTGATAAATGGCTCCCCGTGTGCCGCCGCGCTGATCGCTGATACGGCCCTGGCCGGCCGCGCCCGCCTGGCCGTCGCTGAGCAGGTCTTCGCGCTGGTGGCCGACATCACAGACACCCCGCCAGAGCACTACGCCCCAGATCTGGAAGGGCTCTGGGGCGACGAGCACGAAGCGGCCGCGCTCGGTTCACTACGCACCCTGCTCGGCGACCGGTCCCACGCGCCGCAAAGTCATCAGGCCTCGGTGTCGCTTCGCATCCTTCCGCGCATCTTGGGGGCGAGCCGCCGAGCTCAATCTTTCAGCCGAGAACGCGGCCAACGTGTCGCTGTCCTCGGTGACTGACAACCCCGTCTTCCTTCCCCCGAGCGACCGCCATCCGGAAGGGGCGGTGTACTCGACAGGGGGCTTCCACAATGCCCAGGCCGCGCCGGCAATCGATGCTGTCGCGTTTGCCCATGCCGATCTGTGTCAGCTCAGCCAACGATTGAGCGACCATCTCTTCCAGCATCCGACGGTCGCGCCACTGGTCGGGGGTGACGAATGGTCGGTCAAGCCGCTGCACATGGCGATCAACGGGTGGGCTGAAGACGCCCGGGCCGCCGCACAGCCCACGCTGCTCTCGCTCGGAGGGTTCGGACAAAACGATGTGCCAGAGCTGGCCTTTCTGGCCTGGCGCAAAGCCGCGGCAGTCGCGCAATGTTTGGACGGAGCCCTGGCCGGCTTAGTGGTCTTAGCGTCGCAGGCGCTCTATCGGCAAGGACGCGAGGCGCCAGAGAAGATGCGTGTCCTCATCGAACACGTCCGTTCAATTGTCCCTCCCGTTGACAAGCCTCGGCCAATCGGATCCGAATGTCAGCGCCTCTACGAACGGCTCACCGATGCCGCTACGGGCGGGGTGGCGATCGCCTGACGTCCCGCGCGGCGAGGTACGGACTAAGACCAGCATGTTCGGGATCAGCGGACGGCGGGCTGAGCTCGCGACGCTGACGGATCCGAGCCGGTTCGTTCTGGTGAGTGAGTGGGAAACCCAGGAGGCGCTGGAGGCCCACTATCGCTCTGAAGCGTTCGCCGACTTTCAGCTCAGTCTCGATGGCCTCCTCGCGAGGCCAAGCGAGTCGACCGTCTACTCAGTCGAGGGTTCCGTTCGGCCGTTGAACACCCGCCCGATGGACCCGCGAGAGGCCGACTAGGCCCGAAGTCGCTCGGCGGACGTGTCCGCTCCTGGTGCGATCGCCTCCCCGTCTGGGGGCGGACCCCGGTGCAGACTGGGGGATTGACGGGCGCGACACATGGATGAGACGATCAGGCTGGGCGGCGCTACCAAACCGAGGAGATCCACATGTCTGCCACGACCGAGCAGTCAGACGCCACGGCGATTCGCTCGTTCCACGTTGAATTCCCGGAAGAAGCCTTGGAGGACCTGCGCCGCCGCATCGCAGCGGTGCGGTGGCCGACTAAGGAGCTCGTCGAGGATCGCTCGCAGGGCGTGCAACTGGCGACGATTCGGGCGCTCGCGCGAGTACTGGGTGAACGAGTACGACTGGCGCCGGTGCGAGGCGCGGCTGAACGCGCTGCCGCAGTTCAAGACCGAGATCGACGGGGTGGACGTCCACTTCATCCACGTGAAGTCGCGGCACGAGGAGGCGTTGCCGCTGATCATGACTCACGGCTGGCCCGGCTCGGTGATCGAGATGCTCGACACCGTCGGCCCGCTGACCGACCCGACCGAGCATGGCGGGCGCGCGGAGGACGCGTTCGACCTCGTGCTGCCGTCCGTGCCCGGTTACGGCTTCTCGGTCGAGCCGGCCGAGGTCGGCTGGGACCTGTTCCGGACCGCACGGGCGTGGACCGAGCTGATGCGCCGTCTCGGCTATACCAGCTATGTGGCCCAGGGCGGCGACGTGGGCGCCGGCGTCACCGACGCGATGAGCCGCCAGGCGCCCGAGGGCCTGATCGGCGTCCACACGAACCTGCTCGTGCCTGCGCTGAACGACCCCGCGGCCCTGCCGGCGGACACCGAGCAGGAAAAGGCGGCGCTCGCCGCGATCAAGACGTTCCGACGAGCGGCAACGGTTACTTCGTGGAGCAGTCCACCAGGCCCCAGACCATCGGCTACGCGCTGCTGGACTCCCCCGTCGCACTCGCGGCGTGGATGGTGGACCACGACACGGACGCCTACTACAAGATCGCGCGCGCCTTCACCGACGACAAGCCGTCGGGCAACCTCACCCGCGACCACATCCTCGACAACGTCACGACCTACTGGCTGACCGGCACCGGCGCTTCGGCAGCGCGGTCGTACTGGGAGGCCTACGGGCCAGACGCGCCTGCTGCCGGCCAGAAGCCTCTGCCGGCGTCGTCGATCCCGTTCGGCTTCACGACGTTCCCGGGCGAGATCTGGCGGACGCCGCGCAGCTGGGTCGAGGCGTCGTACCCGAACGTCGTCTACTTCAACGAGGTCGACAAGGGTGGCCACTTCGCCGCGTGGGAGGAGCCCGAGCTCTTCAGCAAGGAGATGCGCGCGGCGTTCAAGTCGCTGCGCTGAAAGGAGCCGACATCAGCACCACGATCGACACAACCACCGAGATCCGCCCGTTCAGCGTCGAGATCTCGTAGGAGCAGATCGACACTCTGGAGCTCGCGCGGTACGTCACGACCGCCAGGCGGCGTTAGTCCGCCGCGTCCGGGGCCTACTCGCACGCGGCGATCCGGTCGTCGCGCTCGTTCGCGATCCCGACAAGGCCCGCCGCGCCTTGGGCGAACCCGACGCGCTCCACATCCGACCTCACGCGCCTGGACGACCCGCGCGACCTCACCGAGGCATTCGACGGGATCCGCACGGTGTTCGTCGCGATGGGATCAGTGGGGATCGAGGGCGTCATCCAGCGGATCGCTATCAACGCCGCCGCCCGAATCTCCTCGATCCCTGATCGACCATCGCGACGCGGCCGAGGCCGGGCTGCGTGTGCTCACCGACCCGGCTCTATGGGGCGCGCACCACGACCTGACCGGACCCGTCCCCATGTCGTGGCCGGAGGCGCTCGAGCTGCTTTCAGCGGAACTCGGCGAGCCCGTCACCTTCTGCGTCGCGGCCGAGCGACAGTTCCGCGACCGCCTCACCGGCGCTGGGGTTCCGGCGGGGACGGCTGAGCTGCTCATCACGCGCGAGTGGGCGATCCTCGCAGGCGAGAACGACTACACGACCGACACCTTCCAGCAGATCACCGGCCGGCCTCCGCACCCCGTCGCCGAGTTCCTGCACGAGTACCGCGCTGAATTCGTCTGATACCGCGCACGCTCACCGACCCCAGGAAGTCAATGCCTGTCTTTATCGTGGGTGGTCATCCTCGGGCGGCGCTGCAACAATCAGCGCGGTGTTGTGGACCGCTTTCGCGCGTCGGCTGGGACCGCTCATGGTGGTCGCCGGCAGCTGTCTGACAGTGACGATCGGGAGCTCTGGAGCCCAGCCGATCGCGACCGTGAACGATCCGGCCGGCAGCGGCGGCGGGCTTGCGCCGCCGCAGGTGGCGCTGATCGGCCGCCGTATGTTGCAGACGCTGGCGCCGACCGGCACGCCGACCGTGACGGTCTTCGCGACGACCTGGGGTCGCGCCGAAACGATTCTGCTGGGCGGCCGGCGCTCTGAGGCGGACCGCACGCCTGTCGAGCTGATCACGGTGCGCGGTCGGCGGCGGCGGCGGGGCCGGCCCGTCGGCCGCGTGCTGTTCGGCGTGACGATCTGGATCCCGAACGGCGCGAAATCAGAGAGCGGCGTCCTGCGACGCGTGCCGAAGCAGCTCGCCGGGCTCGGGCGCGGCACGACCTACGACCTCACCCTCCAACAGCCGGCGTCGGCTGTGGTGGCCGTCCGCCCGCTGACCGGAATCGGCCCGATCTCGCTCGGCGAGTCGCGCGCAGCATTGCAACAGACGCTGGGCCCGTGGCTGCTGGGCTCGGGCGGGGACGACGAGTACGCGCTCGGCGTCACCGAGCTCGATGTCGGTGTTGAGGACCGCCAGGTCCAGGAGCTCGTTTCCCACGACGCCAGCGCCCTGCTCGATGGCGTGCAGCTTCGCGTCGGCTATCGAACGCTCGCCGAGCACCTGCACGGCTGGAGCTCAGTCCGATGCGCTGACGAGGGGAGGATGCTCGAGCTCAGCGGTCCGGGCGGTCGAGTCACCGACCTGCTGTTCAAGGGCAACCGGTTCACCGCGGTCAACGTCGGCCTGCGTGGCGCCGGCGGCTGCCCGCCGTGGCCACCGTCGTTCCTCACCTCTCCCGTCGGGCAGCTGTGAACGAGATCACGATCACCTGGATGCGTACCTGCGGCCGACTCGGAGCAGGTGAGAGTTCTACCTGTTCGTGGAACCTCGCGAGGAAGGATCATAACGGACGAAGCGACCGGACCGTTGGTGAGAGCCTGAGCTCAGGAGTTGGGCGCCGCGTGACACTGCTCGGTCACGCACCGGACCTCCAATAACGCCGAGAGCCAGGCCGGCACGCAGTGCACGTGGGCCGGAGGTGCCTGCACCCGTAAGTCCAGGTAGTCGGATCCGTCGATGCGTGATCGATATTCAGCCTCGGTCACGCGGCAGCGTCGCCGGTGAAGCAGGACAAGTGTGCGCAGTAGCGCGGTCGGGCTGTCGGCGTCGAGCTCGAGCGTAAGCGTGAGCTCGACCTGGCCGTGAGCGGATCGGGGCGGTGGCTGTGGTGGCGGTGCGGTGGGCATGGGTTTCTCCGATTGAGGCCTGAGAAACCGAGCGACGCACGTCTGCCAGCTCGGTTCCCGAGAACCGGTCTGACCCGCAGGCTCGAAACCGAGTGCGGGTCTAGCTGGTAATGACGGCGACGATGGACGTCGACAGACCACGAACGGCGGCGGTGCTGAGCGACGATCGCATCATTAGACGCGAAGCTTACAGCCCGAGCCATCGGTGCCCGCGCCGCCGGCTCT